>CAWHDO010000061.1:0-38758 GCA_963828085.1 uncultured delta proteobacterium | reverse complement strand
TGCCGCGTAGAGAGATTGGTCCGAAAGAACGCGACTTTTTGGAGGGGATTTGATAAGAGCCTCCCAAGATTTTTTTTGGGAGGTATGGAGATGCCCCGAATCGCACTGAGACTTTGCCCCGACGAATGGGAGGATGTCAGAAAGCTTCGAGTGGTTCTCAAGAAGGCGGGGGAACACCGCCTTGATTTGAGATTGAGATCTGTCCAGCTCCTCTCGGGAGGGGCTTCGATCGAGCGAACCGCCGGAATGTGCGAGGTGGGAACAACTACAGTGAAGCGCTGGCTTCACACGTATCGGGTCGAGGGGACGTGGGCGCTGATCTCCAAGGGACCGTACCAAGGTAAGAAGCCGAGGCTGTCTGACGAGCAGATGAAGGAGATGCAAGACATCATTGAGGCTGGTCCCGAGGCAAGCGGCCTTGATACCGGTGTGTGGACGTCCCCAATCATAGCGGACCTGGTGAGACGTCGGTTTGGAATCAAGTATCATCCTTCGCAGATTCGGAGGATTCTGCACAAGCTGGGGTTCTCCGTTCAGTATCCGAAACAACGGTTGTCCCTGGCCGACAAAGCACTCCAAGGCTTGTGGCTCAGGAAAGATCTGCCGGCAATAAAAAAAAGTTCAGAGGGAGCACGGCGTGCGGCTGTATGAAGATGAGGTTCTGTTCAGACAATCTGGTTCCATTTATCGTCACTGGGCACGCAGAGGAGTCGGGTCTCAGGTGAAGAACTTTCCCGGCAGGACAAGCATCAAGGTGATTGGCGCAGTTTCCATCGGCAAACGGCCGAAGTTCCATTTCCGATTCGTGGAGGTCTTCAACTCAGTAACGTACCTGGAATTCCTCAAACAGCTCGTTCGCCAGTACAAAGGACGCCGAATACACCTCATCGCAGACAACGCAAAGTGGCATAAGTCTCCGCAAGTTCTTAAGTGGGTGCAGGCCAATCAGGACAAAATCGAACTCCACTTTCTTCCGAAATACTCACCGGACCTCAACGCCGCCGAATGGGTATGGAAGGAAACACGTAGATGGGCCACCCATAACAGGTTCTTCCCCAAGGAGGCTATGCTCAAGGAAAGACTGTTCAGACGATTCAACCGATTCCAGGGCAATCCCGCATCCCTGCGATCCCTGATTGCACCATTCGTCTAAGGACCATTTTCAACGCGGCAGCAGTATAATGATCCCCTTCGGGGGTTATGACGATCCTCACGCCGAACTCCAGACCGCGGCACGCCTCGAGAAGGGCCCGGCCATGTCGATCAAGCTCGTCCTTCATGCGGTGAATCGGCCCTGTGACGGAGAGCGCATAAATCTCCCCGTTGAGATTGACAGGCGCAGCTATAGAGATCACGTGGGGCACGTTCTCACCCTCCACGTACTGCCAGCCGCGGGCAGAGCCGACGCTCAGATCATCCTCCAGCGCACGAAGGCTTGCGATGGTTCGGGGAGTTATGAGAACAAGCTGTAAGCGCTTCAGCAATGAGTGGCGTTCTTCCTCGCCCAGGGCCGCCAGTAAGACCTTTCCGGAAGCGGAACTATGCAGGGGCTTGAAATCTCCTGGCCGCGCGGAGTAGCGGATCGTCTGTTCCGACTCGACGACCACGACGCAGATTACCCCTTCCTCCTTGCGCTTGCCGAGGATGACAGTTTCCTTCGTCTGGTCGCGTAGAGATGTCATGATGGGGAGTACTCGGTCGACCAGCGGATCACAACGAGCTATCACCTCGGCCATGGATTGAAGCTTGCGGGTCGGATAGTATCCGTTTGTCCCGATCCGATAGAGATAACCGCGCGACACGAGGGTGCGCAGAAGGGCAAGGCAGCTGGAACGCGGAATGCTCATTGCACGGGAGAGTTCCGCGAGAGACAGTAAGCTGCCCGCCTCCGCAAAGGCCTCGAAAACGTGCAGCGTCCTGCTCGCGCTTTTGACAAAGAAACGTCCTTTCGCACTCATCAATAACCCGTTACATGTACAAACAAGCATGTCAACTTTGTTCTTAATTGTCACGTTGGATGTGGTGCGTGTGCAGAATGATCTGCCGGGGATAGTGGCAGTGGGTACCCTACACCATGTGGCGTGGCGCACACCGAATGACCAGCAACAAATAGCCTGGTGAAAAAAGATTGTAGATATTGGGGTGAATGTCACTCCAGTTATAGATCGAAGATATTTCAAATCCATTTATTTTCGAGAGCCAGGTGGTGTTCTGTTCGAGATAGCGACTGACCAGCCGGGGTTTGCAATTGACGAAGAACCAAAAAAACTAGGAACGGGCCTGACGTAGCCGCCATGGCTTGAGGCATCCCGGAGCACACTAGAGAGGAAATTGCCTCAACTGGTAGGACCCGAGATCGGGCCGAGCGGCTTAAAGGCGGTCCAGAAAAATCATCGAGCGGGTCTCCATCGCTGACATGCAAGTAATGGTCCATCGTACCCAACGGGATTGGGAATCGAGATGGGATTCCTTAGTGGATAGTTGGCGACGCTGAAATGGGATCACTAATGATCTTGACGTGCCTGTTGGCCCTCGAGGAGGGCTTGGGCTAGGACGAGAAAAGATCTGACGTGGCACGAGACGCTGTGGCGGACATTCGGAGGAGTCCTCGGGGGAATTTCGGAGTTGGCGGTAAGGCACTATTCGTGCTACGGGCCAATGGTATGATTGCTTGACAATCCAAAATTACTTGGACTGGAAGCCTTGCTGGAAGATTAGGTCAAGATAAGGACAATATATCTTGGGATAACACTGGAATAGGGTAGAGCGGCAAAAATATTCTAGGACGAAATGAGAGACGAGGGCAATTGCCCCCGTTTTTCTGAGGAATAGGGCTTCAAAAGGTTCAATATGGCGTCATATGCCGCCGTATCACACCGGATTTTGCGTAACCTATTGTAATGACGAGGTTCGAGAAAGGCCTGTCACGCCGGCGTTCTTCAGACCAAGGGAGCGTTTGTCCTTATGCTCACAGAGCCTAGCGTCGCTTCTTGTGCTACAAGATGGTTGGTCTTTCATGAGGAGGGTGGATCTTGAACGCATGGGTACGCAAATTGAGGGACTGAAAGGGATCGAAATGATTGCGGTTCCTGGACAGATAGTTGATTTTGCTCCGACGGGCCACGCTCTTGCTACTAAACGCAACCTCGTCAAGGTTCCCAAAGACTTACCTCTGGAGATGTTAGCTCCGCTGGGTTGCGGCATGCAAACCGGAGCCGGCACCGTGATGAACTCGTTGAAAGTTTCGAAGGGCTCAAGCATCGCCATCTTCGGTACGGTGCGGTCGGGCTTGCCGCGGTCATGGCTGCTCGCATCGTCGGAGCCAACCCGATAACATTCCAAGAGGACTTGCACCAGCCCAGGCGCAACGGATTCCCATTGATCCATGCCATGTTTGAAGCAGGCCCATAAAGTGCTACGGGAGACGGGCATCTTGCCCATTGCCGGCGGGTGTATTGAATCCCATCAAAACGGCCTGATTTCTCCGCCGTTACGGCCCAACGAACCGTTCCGACGAGGCAGCATTAGTGCAGCGTTGAACCTGGGGGTGAACCAAAAAACCAGACACAAGAAAGTAGCAAAGGACTCACGTATCAACAATCCTCTTTGCTTCCAGGGTGTCGAGAATCTGCATCAAAGAGCGCTTGGGCTTGTGTGCGACTCTAATGCTCCTGATTAGGGCGTTCCACTCGGCCATGCGATCAGTTTTCTGATAAATGTCCCGCATCTTGCGCAAGTATCTTGCCGCCACTTCATAGGCCGCGGGCTTGACCAACTTTATCTGCTCCTCAGCCAGATTCCTCCATATTGAGAGAGATACATCTGGATTCGATTTCTTCACCGCTTCAGCGACCTCATCATGAATGGAGGCACCAAAGAACCTGGCGTTCTTGGCCACATCGTACCTTCGGATTACCGCGTCGGTGTCTTTTTCATAAATGGCGATTCTTATCAGGGTGCTGGTATCGGGAAAGTGATGACGTACAGTCTTTTCTGAAGCCGCTGATATCTCCGTACAGGGCAATGGCCACAGATCCTTACTCTTGGACGCTATCTTGCTATTGGAGTCTCCTCCCAGCAAATCGGGCCTGCTTCCGGTCTCAAGAAATCGTATCGCGGCTTCTCGCACGGCAGGCCACTGGCCCGCGGCTTCTGCCGCTTTCTTGAGGGTCTTGTACGAGTCCAAAGATGGACGATTAAAGAATTCCAGGCCGCGATATGCGGCAACCAACGGAAGGTCCTTATCTTGTTCCGCTATCCTGAGAAGCTTGGCCTCAAGGTCCCATGCTATTCCGGGAGCATTGTCTATGGTATGCTGAAAGCCATCTACGGCAACCACTCTGGATTCCGCCCTACGTGCCGCGGAGAGAAGGTATTCCACGAGAGTGCCGTAGCATTGCGTTATCGGAGCCTCACGCTCCAACATAGGAATAATGTCCTCGCGTCTCCCGCATCTCTCTAGAGCCTCAATAGCCCATTTCATGATCCGTTGCCTTCGATAGCCTGTCGAAAAGTCGCTTTTTTTTTGGGCACCCGGCATGCCTTCAAGACGACCCAGCAAGGAATCGGCAACCTCACTCCACGATTTCCCGTCATTCAACTTTGCAAGGGAATCCTCCGAACCATCGAGCAGCCCGTACTCGTCAGAGAGATGAGTGTCAATTATCCACAAGATCCGGTCCCGAATCGGCAACGAAGATCTCGTCACGGCCTCCAGAACAACCGCCATACACTCCGAAATCTGTGATCCCGTTTCACCTTCATCGTCCGATGATTCGACCTGCTTGTTGCCCAAGCGCCATAGATACTTGCCCAACTCGACTACCTCGTCGGCGTGACCTGAATTCAGCAGCGATTGCAGCCGCTCCCGTACCCGCGAATAGTCGGGGATGCTTCCTTCGCCCGACCAGTAGTTAGCCCAAGCCGGTTCAGAAGTGACGTCTTCTATTTCGGCCCGGATTGACCTGACGACCTTGGTGACGCGACCGGCTTTGAGTGATTCCTCCTCTTCAATCTTGCGACCGATCTCGGGATATTCCTTAACCAGATTGATGACGAATTCGACGAGCTGATCCCGGCTCATGCCTTCGATTCTCTGGCGCACGACGTCCGCTCGTTTGCCTTTCCTTGTCCCAATTGAACGCGAGCCCCCATCATGCATCGTGTATTTCTCGGCTGTTCCTTGCTCCGATTCGGGGAAGTCCTCCTCGCTCTCGTCATCCTCATCCTCTTCCCAAAGTGCATCTGTGATTTCTTGACTTGAAAGGTCCGTGATCAACTTCAGCCGTCTGTCACTCTCTAAGACCTGGGGAACATCCTGCTTGCTCTTCACGGCATCCAGATAGGCAAGGACTACGGCAACACTGTGTTTGCACGGAGTCCAGTCGTACGGACAGGAGCACACAGAGGAGAGGGTTCCGGAAGATTCCCTCCTGACCAAAGTAACGTACTGCTTCGTTCCATGAACCCAGGCAAGAATGCCCCCGTCATTTGTACGGCGTAGGTCACTCACCTGCCGCTTGTAGGACTTGCCTCTGTTGAGAATTTTGGCACCGGCCCACGAGGTGACATCGTCCCACGTCAACTGTTCAAAGCCTGATCCGTGCTCAGTCATGTTGACACCCTCCTGTGGTGGCCGCAGAGTAACATAAGGACTGTGTCTCACCAACTCGGCTCTTGCCGGATTGCCGGACTTTTTTTGGCCCATGAACGGGAATACACCCAGTCGCATATCATAGGTGGCGTTGATTACGTGTTGGAAACCACCGGCAACTGGAAGATGCACCGAGCAGCCTTTAACGTGTTGAATCCGCATGGCACTGTGGCGCTCCTCACGGGCGAAAGTGGTACAGAACCCCTGCCAGAAGGGCGAAAAACTCTCGGCATAATCCAGGGCGATGCTATTCCTCAGCGCTTTATTCCTAAGCTGATCTCACTTTATCGGGCAGGGCAGGTGGAGGGTGCTGGCTACCGATTAATGGGGGCCCTCATGGGGGCCATTTTTGGAAAAAATCTTCCCAAAAAGGGAAAAAAGGTCTCAAAACAGTTCGCGCATGAAATCGACAAGTCCGTAAATTCTTAGCACAAAAGGCATTTTCAATAACATATTGAAACTAGGTAAGATTTCTCTCACGGCGGAGACAGGGGTTCGAAACCCCTTGGGACTACCAGCGTAACCAAATGATATCACAGCTAAGCCTAAGCAACCAAAGCTTAAAGTAGTTTCTAAAAGCGGCCTTTCAGGGCCCCCTAGGGCCCCTCGGTTGAAAAGCCACTCACCATGACCCGCCTCTCCGCCAGGGACCCTCCACGTAACATTAGGCGGGTAGATCATGATCTCAAGGGAGACAACGGATGGGTCTCAACACACCGCGACGCAGTAGTCTGGCTGGCACTGAGGACAGATGCCCCGACTAAACTACGGAACTTTGCTTGAAAACCTCATCGTTCTTGAGGTGACTCGGCTCTGCTTCGACCATTCGGCGCAAGCGGAGGCGACTGCGTTCGCCAGCTCGTTCGCCATGCCTCCATTGACCGAGTGCTGGTGTACATCCGAAGACGCGATAAATAGCCCCGCTTTCAACCATGCTTTCTTATTAGAAGTCGCCGCGGGCCAAAATGCCGAACAGACCCAAACCCTTCAGGAACTATGGTCTCTATGCATAATTAATCAGCCGGATCTCCCGATTTGCGACTTCCGGGCAGCACAGCCGGACAACATTCGCCACGGAACTGGCGGGCCAAACGGCGCTCTTCTGGTGGCTATCCTGGCCGCACAACGTGGGCGCACAATCCACGCGTGGGTGAACGATGACGGGGGTCGGTACGGTCAGGAACCACCCAGTGAGCCCAGCGCGCAATCGGAACTCCCTGCATCGCTCGCGGTTGCAGGCGCATTATCCGGAACGCCTGCAAATGGTACCATAACCGGAGATCTGGGACTGTTTCCAGGCACAATTACCACCCTCCAAGAGTGGCTTACTCATTCAGGTGCCAATATTAATACCCGGATTGGTTTTCTCGATCCAGATAATTACGATCAGGGACCTACTCGAGTGGATCCAGTCGACCACCAACATTGGCTTCGTGTCTTGGCCATGGACTGTGAAAGGGTTCTGTCCGTGTTGTTTTCCACATGCCGGAACCGAGGTCCAGGAAATGCGGACCGGAATCAGCTGATTGCACGGTTTCAGAGCGATGAAGTCGAGCTCTATCCGCAATCGCTGGTGTTCGAATACGGAATCTACCAAACGGGCGTGAAAATCCGCTGGCCGGTCAACCAGATCGATGAACTCGTTGCGGATCTGCGCCGGAGAGTTCGAGATGCATGGCACGGTTGGAGTCCGCGTTTAAGAGACCTGACCCTCCATGTGAACGGTCAACCCGGATGGACTACGCCCCTTTAGTGTGAGACTAAAGCGATGCGAATGAGTCGAAGGCATACTTTTAATATGGGAGGGCGCCTAAGCCATGAAATTAGATTTTGATGTAAAACAAATATCAAGTGGTAGATTCGTTGATGAATTCAAGGTTGAATGGGAGATTATCGATCTTAGTAAAGAGGAATTCAAAGAGGATGGATCTTACGAAGCCAAAGTGCGCACTGTAGGAGGGGAATCAGAAGGCATAATCAAGAAACAAAAATACGAAGATCAAAAAGGTATTATACGCCTTTTTCGTGATCCTTTTGGTTATTGGAATTTAGCAGCGAAACAAGCAAAAAGAGGCAGAGAGGAAGCAAAGGAATAGGCATCAGAGGCGGTTACAAAAACAACCATTTTCTCATAGGGGATAGCCGGAGCAGGCCTGAATCGCCCATCTCGCTTCATTGAATTTCATCCGGTCAATCGCATCCAGGAGATCCTGGTCGCTTATCGTAAGATAAGGGCTTTCCAGCGATTTCTTCTTGCTCCCACTGTCCTAGAATCATATCTGTGCGGAGGGAAAAGGACCTTATGGCGACAATCGACGACAACTTGGTGGTGGCTCGCCCATGTCACTCCCGAGCAAAAGTGCACTTATACCTTTACGTTAGCAAGCCGAACAGGACAAATCCTGGTAGAAGTGGAAGACCGGTATGGACAGCGCGATCGCTCTTTCACCTTGTTGGGGATAGAGTTTTGTGAGCAAAGGCCACAAATTTGGTTTCCAGGTAACTGCGGCAACATTGTCATTCAATTAAGTTACGTCTGTCATGAATAATGAGGTCGGTGCGCTTCACGAGCTCGCTCACGAGTGTGTCCACTTACTCGATCCCGTTGCTTTAGGTAAAGCATCTGTTTTCGAAGAAGGAGTTGGAACCCTCTTTGCAATCGAGTATGCACAGCGTTTTGATCAGTTATATTACCCGCCTACTTCAAACTATACGACGGCTGCAGGATTGGCGAAGGAAGCGCTGAACGCTTGCCCTAATATGATTCGGAGTCTGCGGGAAGCCGGCACGCGATTCACGGACTTCACTCCACAGCAGCTTCATTCGGAATGTCCAAGTTTGTCAGAGCGAATTTGCGACGTGTTGTGTACTCGTTTCGCTGCATGGAACGGCAGCGTCTAAGCACTATCACCCAGATCTCCGTGTCTCCGTTCTCGAATATCATTCGATCAATCGCGTCTATGAGATTTGCGGAGAAAGAGGGGTCAGATCTGCTCTTGGCTCATTTCGGCGCACCATGACATCGAGTAACACCCGGAACGTGGGTCAAGGGCAGACTTGACCCCTCTGCCAAGAGTGGCTTCCAAACTCTTTGCCGTAGAAGGGTGCTAATGCATCCTACCATCAGAGCAGTGTCTGAGGGGGATAGGAGCTTGTTAGTGATGGCCTACTTTGGACTTACTCACGGTTGACTCGAATCGGAGGGCTCATGCTACGGGCGTTGGGATCTGAATTAATATGTCACGACTTGAATGAGGTGCTGAAGGTACTGAGATGATAGGCCCCAGATCACAGGGAACAACGCCTTCAGAACGAATATTGGCGCAGATATGCCAACAAACTTTCCTAAAATTGTGGAGTTACCCGAATGTCTTTCGTGATCAAGGGCAAACCGCCGAAGGCGAGAGTGGCAAAGAAATCTGTGACCTGTTGGTTGTGTTCGGAGATACCGTCATTATCTTCTCCGATAAGTCATGTGAAATGAAAGATGCAGGTAATCTCGGTTTAGACTGGTCACGATGGTTTAACAAGGCCATTTACAAATCCGCAAAGCAGATTTACGGAGCCGAACGATGGATTAGGAATTATCCGAACCGAGTCTTTATCGGCCCCGATTGCAAGCATCCCTTGCCGATAAGTATTTCCGACATCAATTCCTGCAGATTCCACAGAGTTGTTGTGGCAATCGGAGCAAGAGAGAGATGTAAACTAGAGCTTGGAGGTAGTGGTAGCCTACAAATCCGACCGGCTCTAACAGGTCGTGACCATATCGCACAAATGGACAACACGGGGGCCGTCAAGACCACAGAGCGCTTCCGTCCTTTCTCTGTTGGCCAAGTCGATCCAGGCAAAGGCTTCATTCATGTGGCAGACGAGTACACCCTGAGCACTCTGATGGAGGAACTGGACACGGTCGATGATCTAGAGAATTATCTTACCGAGAAAGAGAACCTGAATTTTATCAGGGAAACTGGATTTTGCAGATGGCGAAGAAGAATTGCTGTATGAATACCTTCGTAATGTTGACGATCAGGGAAACCATGTGTTCAGGACTGCGGCACGCCAGCGTTTTTCCGTGGCGGCGGGCAATTGGGAAACGTGGAAAAGCGGCGCTGTTTATAGAGCGGAACAAGACTCAGATCGCCCCAGCCGCGAATTTTGGGACCGAACCATAGATACTTTCACAGAGGCCGCATTCGGCGATAACCTACTGCCTGGAAGTACCAACGACTTATCCGAAGTCGAGGCATGTTTAAGAATTATGGCCAGCGAATCACGTTTATCGAGAAGGGTACTAACGCGGGCGTTTCTGGAGAGAATGGCCCAATCGGAAGAGTCGCTTCGAGCATGGCGAATGTTGTTTTCTCAGTCCAATCCTGATACGGGGTACATTTTTTTGTTTCAGCAACGAATGAGCCACCCAACGCCTGAAGAATGGGCAGAAGAGTTGAATATACGTCTACGAGGACTGTCAATGGTGTATGCCTGGAAGAACCGTCACTTGAAGCGCACTATTGGGATTGGAACAGAGTCTGGCCTTGATGGTCCGCATTCATTCCACCTCATATTGTGCATTCCGGGATCTTTTGAGGCTGAGGGCTATACAGATCTGCAAAGGTTATTAAATATTAAAGACGAAGATATTAATGCCAAAATTGGGTTTGAGCACGAGTTATTGCCGAAATAGTTTGGTTACATGGAGTTAAATGACCCCCGGCAAAGCCGGGGGCTTATTTCTGTTAGCCCCCCAAGGGGGACAGTTCATGAGTCCCCTGAAGGGGACGATCTCATCATGAATTAAGTTGAGTTGTTCGAGCCGTGCGTCTTCGACATCCTGTTCACGGATGTATTTTCTTACAGCTTCCTCGTCCAATCCCACGGTTGAGACATAGTATCCGCGAGCCCAAAAGCTTTCTCCTGCGAAGTTTCGCTTTCTCGACGTGAAATTCCTTGCAATTGAGATTGCACTCTTGCCCTTGATGTATCCTATCACGCTGGACACCGCAAACTTGGGTGGAATACTTAGGCACATGTGAATATGATCCGAGCACAGTGCCCTTCCACTATCTCGTGACTCCTTTTGCCGAGCCAACTCATGAAATATCTCCCCGAGGTATTTCCGGAGGGCACCGTAAACCTGCTTTCTGCGCCGCTTGGGAATGAAAACGACATGATACTTGCAATCCCACTTCGTGTGATTTAGGCTCTGATAGTCTTTCATCGAAAACCTCCCAGAATTGAAATTTGGTGTGTTCTGGGAGGTTTGCCCTCTACTGCCTCACACGGTCAAACCTTGGGGAGTCACCCCGGCAAAGCCGGGGGCTTACCATTTTTTGGTTAGGTACCGAAGAAAATCGCAACGTCAAGAGGGGCACCCATTAAAAGGCCCTCTGTCAAGGGAAAAAACATCCGTATGGCGAGGAAAGGGTCGTTTCCTTACTGAGGGTACGGCCGTGTTTCGCACAGTCTTCGTCAGCGCCTGCTCTTCGCCTTTGCCGGCATTTCTCTCGGGTGGTGTCGGTAGTTTTCCTCACCGCACCAGTCACCCATCAGGATCAAGGCACAGACCTTGGAGGTCCTGCCCCTTCCGCTTGTTGCGGACCAGAAAATCTTCGGTTCCATGCTGCGTCCAAGAGAGTTACACAAATCTGATGGTTTTTAACCAACCCTTTGGTGGCTCACAGCATGGGCGGCGAAGAGTCCGGCTGCCCGGATCTGTGGGGTAGGCGGCTGCCCAATCAAGTCTGGTGGTTTTTCCAACCCCTAGTTCAGGGTCGCCGCCTACGCCAGTCGTCTAACCAATAAGCCTCTTGTTGTCAAAGGGAACTTGGTCCCTCATGATATAATACGCTGCCCGCGCAAGCTTGTGGCCCAGCGCGCTGTGAGCGCACATACGGCTGGTCGTGGATACCTTCCGATCGCGAACCAGGCCCTGATTGCCGGATCAAATCGTCGCGAGAGTTCAGAAGCTTCGGAAAAGGCCCATGCCAAATACTTGTTGCCATTCTTCTTGTTACCGCTTCCCTTGCTCTTCCCGTTGCTGGTCCAGCGAGTCGGGACCTTTCTGCAATAGGACGCATAGTTGCCTGCTGCCGGGAAACGACTTATAGGACCTGTTTCGAGCACTATGGTGAGCGACAGGATGACGCCTACGCCGGGGATGGTCGTCAGGCAAGTATATTCCTCCTTCAATTCGATTTTTCCCTGAACCTTCTTTTCAACTTTTTGGATTTGTCGCGTGAGGAAATCTATGGTCTGCTTGCTCACCCGGCCGGTCAGAGCCAAGTCCTCGTCCAGCTCCAAGAGCGGTGAAACATGATCATTAGTCAGTTGTTTTATCTTGTTTGCCCCAACCTTCACTCCTCTGTTACGCGCAAGAATGTTTTGCAGGCTGTTAATGAGTGAGGTTCTCAGCTTGACCAGATGCGTCCGTTTGCGTAGCAGGTCCCTTACCGGGCGCTCTTCCCGTGGATATATATCCCTCCGGTAGAATGCCTAAGCGTAACATTTCGGCTAAACAAACCGCATCGCTATTGTCATCGGAATGTTTCATTCCACTACATTTCTGAATAGCGGCAGGATTGGCCAAATACATTCTGTATCCTGCTTCCATCATCGCATCCGCAACCCAGTACCAGTTGAAGGTAGATTCCACCGCCATGCCCTGCATACCTTCTTTGTAAGGCTCAAACCGGCTAAAATCCTTTCATCATCTCTTTCATGAAGTACGGAATTTCGATCCGGCCCGTGGGAGCTAGAATACGGCTGCTGAAGTCCGAGGCGTAGTTTTTCTTTATTGTCCGGACCAATCGCCTGAATTCGTGGGTGTCTATAGCCTTGGCAATGTCCACGATATTCCTGGCAGTGCATTCTCCAAGAATCGTGGGGCCCCTGCCGATCACCAATCGCCAGGCTCCAGTGATGGGCACCTGCAATTCTTTCATTCCTGGGATGCATTCTTCTTTGACGAAGCGGTAATGCGCCGCTTCCTGCCCCGGAACCACGTTGTAGTATTGATTGAATTTCCACGCTCCCGTATGAATTCTGTAGGGCTCCTCCAAGAGGCGACCGCTGGAGACCCACAGCTTGCTCGAGTATTCGCACACCAGACTCATGAGTTTGCCGGAAATGAGGCGGTATTCTTCTGTAGCAAGGATTTTGCGCAGGTAATCTTGTTCCTCGACTGTGGCAACAGCTACGATTCGAGGCCCTTGGCCCACCGCAACGTAATATCCACCAACAAGCTTGATTCCCAATTTTTCAAGCGTGGGATTGTATTGATTCGTCATAAATTCCGAGTATTCATCAAATTTGCGGTGAACCACATCCCGGTACCTGGGTAAAAAGAACGGTCACAAAATCCTCCTAATAATCCCGACTTTTGGAAGTTTATCTTCTGCATCAACCCATGGAACAATTAGCTTTCTGAGCACGATCTCCCGGGGGTTGTGAAATAATAAAGCATCCATATTGTCTATGGATTACCTCTCGATAAACCTGCCGTACCTCGATCCGGAATTCAAGCGCATTCTTAATCATATTGCACCCGAACTGGATCGTTGTGCCGAATCACGCACCTCTCGGCTATTCACAGAGCCCCCTTTGAAGGGCAACTTTACTTAATTGCACGGATACACGAGGACAGTTGCAGCTTGACTGAATTGCCATTGAAACCCGGACAAACAACCAGCGCAATTTTCAAGGCGAATATACCTATGATGTGCGAAATCTCCGGAAGTGCTGGGCTGAACGTCAAACTGGGGCAGCTCAAAGGGAAGATTGGAGCACCACGTACGAATTGTTATCCACGAGCAGTGACTCGGGAGTCCGATTGTCCGCCTCTTTGCCTGAAAACAAGACTTTTAAAAAAGCCGTTGCGGCCGTGGAAAGGTTCTTGTCGTTTTTCACCACAACGTCGATGTGCATGATGAACGGCCCTTCTCGAACGGGTATGGCTCGCAGGGATCCTTTGGCTATATCTTGATCGGCTCCTATTCGGGCGAGAAAGGTAACCCCCTTCGCTGTTTTCACAAGCTCTTTTATGAAGTCCACATTTCCCGTTTCAATAAACACCGAGGGTACAATTCCATGTGCCTCGAACACTTCTTCAACAATTCTTCTGTTAGCCGACCCTATTTCGCGCAATATCAGATTTTCGCCCTTGAGATCTTCAATTGTTACTGTGCCTTTCCGGCACAGCCTGTGCCCGGCCGCGGCCAGCAAAACAACCTCGTCCTGGATGAACGGGACAATCTTCAAGCTTGGGTCGTAACGAACCCGTCCCACGATAGCCAACTCATTGCGGTTCTCCAGGATGCCCTGGACCATTTCCGCGGAACTACCTTCGTTCACCTGAAACTGTATCTCAGGAAACGACCCCTGAAATCTTGGGATATACCGGGCAAGAAGATACCGCACCAGAGTCTTCGTGCTGCCGATTTTCAGGATCGCCGGAACGGCGGACTCAGGGTGGCTGAGCAGTTCGTCTGCTTCTTCAACTAGCCCGAATATTCTTTCCGTAATCTTGTGCAGCCGTTTGCCGCACTCAGTCAATTCGAGTTTTTTTTTGCCTCTTACAAACAGCCGGGTACCGTACCTGATTTCCAACGTCTTGATCTGTGCACTTACGCCCGGCTGGGTGATGAACAGTTGCTTCGCTGCATGGGAAATACTTCCACAATTTGCTGCGAAGTGGAAGGCTCTGAGCTGGTTCAGACTCAGGTCAATTCCCATGCTGAATACCTTTGGGCGATGATATAACTTTTTTTTATACGATCATAAAATTAAGTGATTTGACATGTCAAGCCAAATCCTGCAATCCTAATCTTGAACTGAAAGATCCCCCATCGGCCGATTGTTCATCAACTAACTATTCTACAACAATTGATTTTTCTCGTCAAAAAGCATTTGCCCTTCGACCGAAAACAAGGAGGAAATCTAAATGGCTGAAGAATACGATGGCATAATCATCGGCGCCGGGCCGAATGGATTAACTGTGGCCGCGTATCTGGCCAAAGCCGGTTTGAAAATTCTCGTATTGGAAAGGAGATTTGAAGCAGGAGGTGGACTGGCTACCGAGCAGGTCACGTTGCCGGGCTTTCTCCACAACACCCACGCCATATATATGCCCATGGTCGATTATGCACCTCCACTGAGAGACTTCGACGAGTATTTGACTCAGGACTACGATCTAAAATTCGTTTTCCCGTCGCTGGTTATGGCCATGCCTTTCTCGGATGGTTCCTCCCTCCGTCTCTATCAGGATGTTGAAAAGACCTGCGAATCGATTGCCAAGTTCTCCCAAAAGGATGCTGAGACCTACCGGAAGATAGCTGACCGCTTCAGAGTTCTCACGGAAGATTTCCTCGGACCTGCCACTTACGAAGAGGCCAAGCCGGCCTTCGAGCAGATGGTGACCCTCCAACAGACCGATGTGGGGCGCGAGATCACCGAAATGACGGAAAAGACCCCACGGGAAATCATCGACAGACTGTTTGAGAATGACAGGGTAAGGTGCTTTTTTCTCTACTTGTCTTGCATGTGGGGACTGAACTACGACCTCGAGGGAGTGAGCTACCTGGTGCCCTTACTCATCAACCGGGCAGTCAACTATCGCTTGGTTGTTGGCGGTTCCCATCATCTTGCTCATCTTTTCACGAAGGTGCTCTATCGAAACCGAGGGATGATCATCTCCCCGGTCACCGTACGAAGAATCGTAGTGGAAAACGGCGTTGCCACCGGCGTCGAGCTGCAGGACGGCACCTTGTACAAGGCCAACAAATTCGTGGCCAGCAGTCTCGACCCCTATCAAACCTTTCTGAAGTATGTGGGTGAGGAAAACCTGGACGCGCGTTTCGTCACACGGATCAATGACTGGAAATGGGAGTCTTCCAGTTTCTTTCATGTCCATCTTGCGCTAAATGGGCGTCCGAGCTTCAAGGCTGCCGCAGCCAATCCGGATTTGAACGACGCCCTCATTACAGTGGTCGGATACGAGACCGAGGAAAACCTTATCCGCCATTATGACGCTATACACACGGGTGAGCTTTCACCAGCGGGTTTCAACTGCTGTTTCCCTTCGATTCACGATCAGAAACAGGCTCCCTCCGGCAAGCACACGGCATTGATCTCGTTACACGCCCCGCACGACCTCAAGGAGGGCGGTGCCGAACGCTGGTATCGCATCAGACAGCAGGAAGCCAACCGCTGCATCGACCTGCTCCGCGAGTATGCAGACGGTCTGGGACCGGAGAGTATACTCTGGCGCTACGTAACCACACCTCTGGACATCGGTAACAAGTTCGCAGACATGGTCAAGGGATCTTACAAACAGGGGGCCTATCTGCCATTGCAGATGGGATACCTCCGTCCGAACGAAGACTGCTCGCAGCACGCCACCCCTATCAGGAATCTTTACGTTTGCGGAGCCAGCACCTTTCCGGGTGGGCTCATCACCTTCGGGCCTGGATACAACGCGGCAAACAAAATTGCAGGAGATCTGGGCCTGGATCGATGGTGGGGTGAACCCGAGTGCGTCCGCAAGGCGAAGGCCAGAGGAACGTTATAGGAGACGAAACCATGAAGGTAAATTCGACTGGTCTGGGCAAAACTACGATGGTGGCCACCTTTGCCGATCTCCAGAAGGTAAATGGCGAGTCCGCGGGTGCCATGAGACTGAACATAGAGGCCACGGAACCCGTACACTGGTCCATCAAGGCCACAGTTGGAGGAGACGATCTGAGGACATTTGCACGTCTTATGCTCAAACCTTCCAATCTTTTCTATGTGCTGTGGCTGCTCTGTTTCGGCAAAAAACTGACCTCACCGGAGCCCCATTGATGGGCCCCGTCTTCGATGAAAATAGGAGGATTCTCCATGGCTGATAAAACATATGATGCGATCGTGGTGGGTGGTGGCCACCATGGAACGATTATAGCCTGCTATCTTCAGCATGCCGGCATGCAAACCGTCATCTTCGAGAGGCAGCATGAATTAGGCGGCGGGGCTTGCGGTGAGGCCCTTCCATTGCCCGGTTTTTTGCAGAATCCATGTGCACATTTCACCAGGTTCTACGGTCACCCTGCGTATGAAGATTTCAAATTGCGAGGGAAAGGTTTGGTTTATGTTTACCCCGACCACAGCGAAGGAATGATTTACGATGACGGTGTGAGCTTCCTGGGCTACACGGCCTGGAAGGTTGTGGATATGGACACGGGGAGAGCCGAGTTCAGCGAAGAAAACGCACAAAAAACAATTGACCAGATCGCGCGTTTTTCTCAACGGGACGCTGATACCGCCTACGATCTCCTGGAAAAATACCGCAATAAGTGGCGAGCGGCGTTCGGCGAATGGAGATTCAATCCTCCCACATCGTGGGATGTCCCAGATGCGTTCGAGCGGCTAATCAAAGACCCTGAAGCTCCGATACCGCCGGAATACCAGTTTTACACGTCGCAACAAGTTGCCTACGATCTTTTCGAAAGCGATTACTTGAGGACGCTCTTCATGAGGTCCTGCATGACCTCAAGCGGCATTTTCCCAAACGACTGCATCGGAATCTATTGGACTCTGCACACGCTTGGCTTGATCCTCTCTTGGGAGCCGGCCTCCATAGCTATAGGTGGCACCCATGCCATAACTCACGCGCTTCAGAGGGCCTTTAGCTCCATGGGGGGGGAATTTGTCGTTGAAACGCCGGTGGAAAGAGCCATCATCGAAAATGGCAAGGCAGTTGGCGTAAAGCTGGCTGACGGAAGGGAGATTGCCGCGAGAAAAGTGGTGGTTAGCGATCTTAACACCCCTCAGACCATTCTGCAGCTTATAGGCGAGGAACACCTCCCACGGAAAATAGCCAATAGAGCGAAAAATGTCCTTTTCAACAGGGCACAGCTTTTTTGGGGAAATGTAGCCCTGCACGAGCTTCCGGTGTACACGGTTGCTAAAGACAATCCTGAGATCGGCATGTCCCCCAGGCTCAACTGGGGACCCAGGGATGCAGATTATTTCGCTACAAGGCATCAGGCGGAGCTTTTTGTTAAGGGGATACCAGAAAAGCTGGTAGCCATCGTCGCGCCGGATAGTATTTGGGACAGAACCAGAGCCCCCGAAGGGAAACACACCATCCTCATCGAGCAGTTCACTGCGCCGTATCGTTTTTTCAGCGACCGTGAATGGCTCAGAATGAAGAGGGACATCGTCAAGATCATGCTTGAGCAATGGTCCTGGTATGCACCTAACATGACCGAGGACAATCTTATTGAGGCGCACATCACCACGCCTATGGATGTGCAGATGCGGAACATCAACATGCCTCAGGGCGGTTGGAGCATGGAGGATACGATCGGTTCGCAGTTCGGGCGTATGAGGCCCTTTCCCGAGATAGCCAACTACCGTCTCCCTGTAAAGAATCTTTATATCGCTTCCGCCGCGACACATTCGGGGCCAGGGATCGGAAAGGGGAGCAGTTACAATTGTTTCAAGGTCATTGCCGAGGATTTCGGTCTACCGAAGATCTGGGAACAAAAGGGAAGGCCCTACTGATCAGGAGGCGACTATGGGGCGACTTGAGGGCCGTGTGGCCATTGTCACCGGTGCTGGCAAGGGGCTGGGCAAGGCCTTTTGCATAAGGCTCGCTCAGGACGGAGCAAACATAGTGGCCGTCACACGAGCGGATGCAGAAGGACTGGGAAAAACCGGAGAGGAAGTGAAATCTCTCGGCAAAGAAGTGCTGCTAAGCATGGTCGACGTCTCCAGCGAAAAAGACACCTTGAGTATGGCCCAGCAGACTCTCGACAGGTTTGGTCGGATCGACATCCTGGTGAACAACGCTGCCTATTACTACGGCGTTGCCAGAAAGCCTTTCAACGAAATATCCGTTGAAGAGTGGGACAGGATGATGGCCGTAAACGTGCGAGGTCCTTGGCTTTGTTCGCGAGCCGTCTTTCCTGCAATGAAACAGTCGGGAAAGGGAAAGATCATCAACCTTGCATCTGAAGTCTTCTTCACTGGTTCACACGGATTCGTCCACTACGTGTCATCGAAGGGCGGCGTCGTCGGTTTGACCCGGGCTCTGGCGGTGGAATTGGGACCTCATGGAATATGCGTAAACGCAGTAGCTCCCGGGTACACCGACACGGAGGCGAGTCGGACGATTGCAGAAATAAGCAAATATGACACAAGCAAGACCCCACTCAAAAGACTGGAGAAACCGGAAGACCTGGTGGGGATCGTCGCGTTTCTGGCTTCTGACGAAAGTGACTTCATAACCGGTCAAACAATGTTGGTCGATGGAGGCAGAGCCATGCACTGATAAGAACACCCACGTCCCGCGGAGAGGGTCGCTTCCTCCTCTTCCGCCTTTTCGCAGAGTAGTCTCGAAAAGCGGACTTTCCTCCTGCGGCTTTCCCCAGGTCTTCTCCTGACTGGCCCTCACACGCGCGAGACTGTCCATATACTCAGATGGTTTCGGATTCTCAGGTTAATCGTTCACACCCATTTCCCATACGTCCCCACCGAGGAGGAGCGAATCATGAAGGTTTACGATGTAGTGCCTGGCTTGGAATTCGACCCTGAACACGACCTGGCCCAGTCTCCGGCGTGGTTCCTGGACGGAACCCATTCCGTTCCCCCATGGACTCCTATGTTTGGTTGGTTCTGGATCAATTTCTGCAGACACGGAATGCAGTACGGTGCCCAACAGTTGTCTCTGCCCACGGTGAAGGGCTGGGATTGGCGTTTCATGAACGGAGGCGGTTACCTCACTCTTCTTCTGGTCAAGAGCGAGGAAGAGAAACAGAGGAGAGAAGTTCGATTTAAAAAGGCCATATTGCCATTCATTCAGGACTATGACGGGCTGTGGAACGGCTTTGTCAAGGAAATCCTCGGTCGGTACGAGGCGTTGAAATCACTTGATCTCGATAAAGCGACCAATTCCGAGCTACTACAAAATTTCGAGGATACCATCAACACCTGCCGCCGCATGTGGGAAATCCACATGTACATGATGTACGGCACGTATACAGCGTACATTCTCTTTGAGAACATGTGCCGTGAACTTGCCGGAATTGACGACACGTCTCCGGTTTTCCATAGCGTTGTTTCCGGATTCGACAACAAGGTTTTCCAGGTAGACCGCAGGCTTTGGGAATTTTCCAAAAGAGCTGAGGCGGATGGGCTGTCCAATGTGTTCACGAAAAATGAAGCACCCGAAATTAGAGGAAGACTGGAAGAATCTGACAAGGGAAAAGCGTTCATCAAGGATTTCATGGCGTTCATGAATGAGGACGGCTGGCGTATGCAACGCATGTCAGAGATCAACCTGCCCACATGGGTGGAAGATCCCACCCCGGCACTGGGAATGGTAAAGCATTTCACAACCAAAGGCGGTTCATTCAACCTCGATGACGAGCGTAATAAACTGAGCCACAATCGCGAAGCAGCGGAAAAGGAGGTACTGGCGAAAGTCCCGGTCGAGCAAAGGGGTTGGTTTGAGCAGTTGATGCGGCTTGCCCAGAAGAGCGGTATCTTCAGCGAAGAACACGATCACTATCTGGATCTCTACACCCACGCCATGATACGCAGAAGCGCCCTGGGACTGGGAAGGCGCTTTGTTCAAGCTGGGTCCCTGGACCATCACGAAGACATCTTCTTCCTCATCCCGGACGAGATACGCCGTGCCGGTATCGCTCCAGATCAATTCGACCTCCGGTACATCGTGGCCCGCAGGAAAGCAGACTGGCAGGAATGGCAAAAGAAGCCCAATCCTCCAGCAATACTTAGGGAGGGTTTTGACCTGGACCAAGCGATGGGAGTTCTCGTGAAATCCAATGATCCCATCGCGCTCAAGGTGGTCGTCGGTGCCATGCCGCAGGTCCGTCCCGAATTAAAGGCCGATCTGTATGGAACGTGCGGATCGCCTGGAGTGGCCGAAGGGACCGCTCGTGTGATCTTGAACGAGGATGAGCTTCATCTCGTGCAGGAGAACGACATTCTGGTGGCAGCAACCACCTCGCCGAGCTGGACTCCTGTTTTCTCAATGATCAAGGGCGTGGTAGTGGACCGCGGGGCAAGCCTATCGCACGCAGCAATTGTGGGACGCGAATACGGAATACCTGTTGTCATGAACGTCTTCGAGGGCACGGCTAAGATCAAGTCCGGCCAGAGAATCAAGATAGATGCGAACATGGGCACCGTGTACATCCTGGACAAGTGATCGGCCTCAGCATAAGCAGGCGCCGGGTTTTCGGGGGTTCCCGGTGTCCTGCTCCCGCAAAAAGGAGAGTGGACTCCCATGGCGGAACAATGGATCTACTGGTTTGAAGAATTGGGAAGTGAGCATAATAATCTTGTCGGGAAAAAATGTGCCAATCTCGGGGAACTAGCCAAGCTTGGATTGCGGGTTCCGCCGGGTTTTGCCGTGTCGGTCGACGGATACGAGAAGTTCATGACCAAAACCGGCGCGGGTGATGAGATCAGGCGTTACGTACAAAGTAAGCGAGATCTCCTGAAACAGGTGGACCAGCAGGTGGAGGCAGGCCGCGAAATCAGAGGGATCATAGAATCAAAAAAGATGCCTTCTGAAATGGAGGAAGATATCCATCGTAGATATGAAATCCTCTGCGAACGGGCGGGCATACCGGATGTGCCCGTGGCGGTTCGGTCCAGCGGAGCCGTGAGCATGCCCGGCCAGATGGAGACGTTCCTTAACGTCAAAGGGAACAACGATGTGACCGAAAAGGTTATCCAGGTATGGGGAAGTGCTTTTACCACGCGTGCTATTGCCTTTCGCGTTGAAAAAGGGATGGAAATGGAGAAGGCCCCGATTGGGGTAGCGGTGCTCAAGATGGTTAACGCCAAGTGCGCCGGAGTGGTGCTGACCGTGTTACCGACCACGGGCGACATGAGCAAAATAATCGTCGAAGGAAATTGGGGCCTTGGCGAAAGTGTCGTGAGCGGAGAGATGACGCCAGATCAGTTTATAGTGGACAAGGAATGCGGTGAGTTCGAGTGCACCGTGAGCACCAAGAAGAAAATGGTATGTCGGCACACGTCCGGTACCCGGGTGGTTCCGGTGCCCCAGGACATGCAATGCCGGCCGTGTCTCGAACCCGAGGAGGTGCAGGAGATAGCCCGCATTGCAAAACAAGCTGAATCTCACTTCAACCTGCCCCAAGACATGGAATGGGTCATAGATGAAGATCTCGGATTTCCTGAAAACGTGCTCTGGGTGCAGGCACGGCCAGCCAAGTACTCAAAGAAAGAGAATGAAGCCGAGTACCTCGCGGAACTGATGTCTCGGATTTTCAAGATGTAAAAGGCGCCCCTATGAGGAGGATCTTATGACCGTCCTTTTTACCCAATCCTGGGACGTGATTCCGGGAAGATTTGATGAGTACTCCGAGTTCATGACGAACGAATATAATCCCGCCTTGGGGAGAATGGGAATCCATCTTCTGGGTGGTTATTACGTTGCAGTGGGTCAAGGGCCAAGGATCAAAGCGGTCGCTACGGTCGAGCAACAGGATTACCTGCGGAAGATTCTCGCCACTGATGAATATCGGATCATATCTGCGAAACTCATGAACTTGGTGTCCGCATACTACAGCAAGCTGTGGGTGTCCACCGGTCGATTGGTTGAGGAGCCTTACAGAATTCAAACGGGTGCCTGGAAATTCAATCAGTACTACAACGTGGTTCCAGGGAAGGAGCAAGAACATTATCACTTCGTCAAAGAAGAATGCATCCCCGGAATGAAGGAACTCAAGGTGCCAATTACCGGAGCATGGCGGCTCGTAATCGGCAATGGGCCGATAATTTTAGGGGAGTGCAGTGCTCGCAGCATTGTCGACATTGCCAAGGCCATTGACACTTCGGAATTCAGGCGATTGGTTCGGACAATGAAGAAGAATTACGCCACAGACTTCAGCAGTAAAATACTTGCTCCCACGGGGAGAGTCGAGGTTCCGTTCTTTATGAAAGAGATGATGAAAGGATTCTAGCCGGATAAGAGCCGTTATGTAGACCTCTGCAGAGCCTCAGCGAACTTGAGCGATCATGAAGATTTCTCATTCATGGTCCTGGTAGGGGCGAGCCGGGGGAAATAGCTTCTCGATTTTTCCGGCGAAATTCTCACCTGAGAAGTTTGTCGGTACCCGTGACCCATTTCCGAAAGGAGTTTCTGCATGTACCGTACGCATGACTTTTTTCAAGGTGAAGGACGGCAAAATGGATGCCCTCCGGGATCTGTACAACAAAAATGTCGTTTCGGCCCACAAAAATCACAAAGGCATACGGTTTGTTCACCTCTTGGAAGGCTTGGACGATAGGAATGAAGGGATATCTGTCACTGCGTGGGACACAAAGGCGGACCTGGATGCATACGAAGCGGGCGGGGATTACGAAAGGCTTCGCGGTCTTTTCAGCGAGATGTACAATGGAGTCCCCAGCCTCAGGTCTTACGAGGTGACCGCAAGTTCCGAGCCGATCCTTTTGAGAATCTTCTGATCCGGCTCCACAAACCGGCGTTTATCCCAGGAGAAGGCGCTCTGAAAATGTGATGCAATAGATGGAGGCACCGGCCAATGAAGCCGATTCGCTACACAGACAGAATAATAGACGAATTTCGATCCCAGGCACTCTGGACAGACGAAACTTTTGCCGATTTCTGGCTGAAAAACGCTCGAGAACGCCCCGACAAGGTAGCCCTTGTGGACTCATCCGTACGGGTGACCTGGAGTGAGGCGGCTAAAATCATGGACCGCTTTGCCCATGCTTGGATTCAAATGGGGCTGGAACGGGACGATCGGGTGATCCTTCAGTCTCCAAACTGCGCTTACGGCTTTCTGTCCAGGATTGCCTGCGAACGTGCCGGGCTCATCAATATCACTGTCATGCCATATCTCAGGCACAAGGAATTGTCACATGTCATCCGGAAAATCGACGCGCGGGCCATCATTATTCCCGGTATATATCGTAAATTAAATTACTTGGAGATGATAGAGGATCTGAAGAGAGAATTCCCCAGTCTGAAATATACGTTTCTACTGGATGGGACGATTCTCGGACCGTATCCGGAGAACACCTATTCCTTGATGGACATCGCCGAGAAAGGGCTACCCGTGGATTCTTCCGCCCTGGAACAGAGGCGTTTCCATTCAACTAATGATGTCGGAGCTCTTACCAGCACCAGCGGAACCACGGGTGTTCCTAAAATTGTGGAATGGCCTCTTGCTCCCCGAGTAATGACCTCCAAGTGCCGGGTGGAAATCTGGCAGCTTACGGAGAATGACGTGACGCTTGCTATCGCACCATTCGCTGGTGGCGCGGCCGGAACGCTAACCTATTTTGCAGCTCCATTGGTGGGGGCGAAAATAGTGCTGCTGGAGGAGTTCACGCCGGAAGGCGCCCTGAAGATGATCCAACAAGAGAAAGTCACGGCTATAGGCGTGGTTCCAACACACATTATCCGGATGCTCGAACAGGATATCTCAAGATACGACTTGTCTTCCTTGAGGTTCATACGTTCCGCGGGCGGCTATTTGCCTCCCAAGGTGGCGATGGAGGCCGAAGAGCGCCTGGGCGGCCGCATCACGTCGGATCTCGGGACTCAGGACGTGGGGTCAGTGTCTGGCTGTTCCATTGAGGATCCTGGTGACGTTCGGCGTCGTACTGTTGGAAAGCCGCTCAAAGGTAACAAGATAAAGCTTCTGGACGAACACGGAAACCCGGTGCCGGACGGCGAACCCGGTATTCTGTACCTGAGAGGTCCCCATTCCCCTGCTGGCTATTGGAGAGATCCGGAAACCACACGAGAGGTTTTCGACGACGACAACTGGACTACCACGGGGGACATTGTGGCGCTGGAAGACGGTCGAATCTGGATCATGGGCCGGCAGAAGGACATGATCATCCGTGGGGGTCAAAACATCTATCCAGGCTGAAGTGGAAGGTCTGCTCAACGAGCACCCGAAGATCCAGTCCCTTGCGATCGTGGCAATGCCCGACCCCGAATACGTAGAAAGGGCTTGTGCGTATGTCGTTCTCAAGCCGGGCGAGACATTCACCTTTGAGGACATGGTCTCGTTTCTCAGATCCAAGAAGCTCGCCATGTATAAACTCCCGGAACACCTGGAGATTATTGATGCAATGCCGACAGTGGGAGATTCGGGGAAGGTGGACAAGAAGGTGCTCAAACAAGATATAGAGAAAAAGATTGCCGCTGAAGGGAAAACCTGATGGAACGAGTCCTTCTGATATTATCCACCATGGACACCAAAGGTCCCGAAACTCTTTATCTTCGAGACCGCATAAGCAAGTGCGGCGGAAATCCGTTGATGCTTGACATGGGGATGTCCGGGCCTTCGGATGGGGCTGACATACCTCCGGAAGCGGTAGCTCGAGCTGCCGGGGCTGACATAAGCGAGATCCGCGCTTCTCGAGAAAGAAAAAAGATCACCCGGCAAATGATCGATGGAGCGAGCGCCATTGCGCTGAAAATGCTGGAGGAAGACCGCCTGGCAGGAGTCATCGGTTTGGGTGGATCAACCGCCAGTCTTATGGCTTCCGATGTGATGCGTTCGCTCCCGTTCGGAGTTCCCAAGGTCATGGTGTCTTCCACAGCGGCCCTGCCTGGGCTCTCCACGCGATACATCGGGACCGGCGATCTCGCCATTTTTCACACGGTAATCGAAATTTCGGGCTTGACCGATCCCCTGAAGAATGTCCTTGACCGAGCCGCCGCGGCCATAGCCTCCATGGGACAACTTGAGCCCTTCACCGTTGAGTCCGCTCACCGGGGCGGCAAGCCTCTCGTGGCGATGTCAATGTTCGGACCCACGGAAAAGTGCGCTCATCATGTGCGGCAGCGTCTCGAGAACGCCGGCTTCCAGGTGATTGGATTTTCTGCTGCGGGAGTCTGCGATCGCGCAATGGAAGATATGATCGCCAGGAACTTTTTTGACGCGGTGGTGGACCTGGCGCCAGGAGGAGTGGGCGAAGAGGCCCTTGGAGGGATGCGGGCCGCTGGGCCGCACCGTCTCACTGCCGCGGGGCGGCTGGGAATACCGCAGGTGATAGCTCCGGGCGGAGTAAACCTGATGAGTCCCCGGAAATCACGCTACAAGCCTGAATATAGCGAACGAAGAAAGTTCGACATGGATGAGCTGCGAACGTTTTTGCGCCTGTCCGTAGAAGAAATGGAGATGGTAGCAGAGATATTCGCGGACAAGCTGAGCAGTTCCAATGGGCCGACGATATTTCTCTTTCCGAAAAAAGGATGGTCTGCAATTGATACCCCGACCAGTGAAATGTTCATCCCAGAGGAAGACGAGGTGTTTTACAGGGTGTTCAAGAGTAGGGTGAATCCCGAAGTGATAACTCGCGAGGTGGACGCGAATCTCGAAGACGTCACGTTCGCGGAGGCAGTTGTGGATGCCTGCCTGGAAATCTTGCCACGGCCGGCAGTTGCTTGACTGGTGGAGACGGCTTACAACTGTGGAACAGAGGCACTCGAAAGAGCGTAGGTACATAGGCGGAGCACTCATGAAACAGGTGATCTTTACTCTCAACGGAAGTCCGCAAACCTGCGTGGCGGAAGATGACCTGGTACTGCTTGACTTCTTACGAAATGACAGAGAGTTGACAGGGGCCAAGCAATCCTGCGACCGCAAAGGGCAATGCGGCGCCTGCACGGTGATCGTCAACAAGAAGGCGGTACACTCCTGCCTCACCAGGGTTGTGAACCTGAGTGGGGCTGACGTCATAACTATTGAAGGACTGGGCACGCCGCATAATCCCCACCTCATTCAGGAGGCCTTCGCTCTCAGCGGGGCCATTCAATGCGGTTTCTGCACTCCCGGGATGATCATGGCGTCGAAGGCTCTCCTGGACCGGAATCCCGATCCGGATACAGACGCGATCAAGAAAGCACTGGCCCACAATCTTTGTCGGTGCACCGGTTACAAGAAGATCATCGATGCAGTTAAGCTCGCGGGAAGTTTCCTGCGAGGGGAGTCCAGGCCCCATGATGTGTGTCCGGACGCAGGAGAAGGGACGATAGGGGTCTCATGGCCCCGCCCGAATGCCCTGCTCTTGGCAACGGGCACGGCTCTTTTCACGGCCGACATAAAAAAGGACGGGGTCCTGGAACTTGCGGCCGTGCGCTCGCCATACTCGCACGCCCTGATAAAATCCATCGACATCTCGAGGGCAGAGGAGGTCCCGGGTGTGGTAAGCGTACTCACTGCAAAGGATATCAAGGGAACCAATCGCCTGAAAGAAGATCAACCGATTCTCTGCGAGCACAAGGTGCACGTCATGGGCGATGCGGTAGCGGCAGTGATTGCGGATTCGAAGCAGAGTGCTTTGGAAGGTGCGCAAGCAGTGATGGTCGAATACGAACCGTTGCCGGAAGTGTATACGCCGGAAGAAGCCATGTCCGACGGGGAGCTACCAAATCCATGAAGGAACGCAAAATCTGTGCTACACCCACCCTCAGATCAAAGGGGACGCTCAAGCGGCGTTGGCAGATTCCGATGTAGTGGTAGGAGCAGAGTTCTCGACCCAGCTTATCCATCAGTCACCGCTGGAACCGGAAGCCTCCGTGGCCTACTTTGAAGCGCAGCCGGACGACGATGAGCCTCAACTGGTGGTGTCTGGGCGAAGCATCAACATTCATTATCACCTGAAGGTCCTACAAGATGCCCTCGGGTGGGAGAATATGCGGTACGAGCAGCCATTCATCGGCGGACAGTTCGGCATCAAGATGGACATCACCGCCGAGGGGTTAGCCGCTGCGGCGGCCCTCCACGTGCGGCGCCCGGTGAGATATGTTTGCAGCCTCACGGAGTCCATGTGGATCACCACGAAACGTCACCCTTTCGACATGAAGGTGCAACTAGGGGCCGACCGTGATGGAAAGCTCACCGGATACTCGATTGATTTCACCGTTGACAACGGGGCATACGTTTCGGCAGGGAAGTCGATCGTCAATCGCGCCCTGTACATGCTGAGCGGCTCGTACAATATACCCAACGTACAGGCTATGGGCAGCCTCGTCTACACCAACAATGCATGGGGAGGCGCCGCCCGAGGAGCGGGACCACCTCAGGTGAATTTCGCTCTTGAGTCGGCCATGGAACTGTTGGCAGCTCGGCTCCACTTGGATCCGCTGGATTTTCGCCTCATGAATTCGGTGACGCCCGGCCAATCAATCTCTACGGGGCAGGTGGTGGACGAATGGCCATATCCGGGATGCCTTGAGGCCGTCAGAGAACACTATGAGAGGGCTCGGAGAAATTGTGCTGCAACGCGGACCGGAAGATTCAGGCGAGGAGTGGGACTTGCAGGGGGTAGCTTCGGGATTGGCAGGGGCGGTCCGGACCGTTCCCAGGTCGCAGTGGAACTCATGCCTGATGGCGGCATCACCATCTATGGATCGGTTGCCGATCCAGGCGAAGGGAACGATGCCATGCTAACCCAGATCGCATCCCATCTGATGGGCATTCCGCGCGAGAGGATACGTCTCATCACTCGCGACACTGACAGCACTCCGGATTCAAGTTCGGCCTCAGGCAGCCGCGTTACGTATATGAGCGGAGGGGCTCTAGTGAATGCGATTGAGGCATTGAAAAAGGCTATGGCGAAAGCCGGTAGAAATAACTACGAACAACTGGTGGCGACGGGGGCGCCGGTAAAGTATCTTGGAACGAGAGTGGCGGATACTACCCTCCTCGACGAACAGACAGGGCAGGGCGTACCGTTCGAGTCACGCGTGCACGGAGTCCAGATGGCGGAAGTCGAAGTTGACATGCAGACGGGTGAAGTCCGTTTGCTCAAGATGACTGCCGTGGTCGATGCGGGGACGGTCATCAACCCGTGCATTGTCGAAGGCCAGATCGAGGGTGGACTGGACATGGGGGCTGGAATGGCCTTACGGGAGCATTACGTGCACGGAAAGACGAAAGATTGGATCGGCTACAAGTTCCCGACAATGAAGACCGCTTTTGACATGGACATTATACTGCTCCAGACTCCGCGGAAAAGAGGACCGCTGGGCGCAGTTGGGGTCGGAGAATTCGTTCTCCTGCCAACAGCCGCGGCCATAATCACTGCTATTCAAGATGCCACAGGCGGGAAACGCATTTGCGACCTTCCCGCCACTCCGGAAAAAGTCCTCCGGTCCATAGCCGAACGAAAGGTGCCGAGCTGACGCCGATGGGGAGCAAAGACTCCATGCGAGCCCGCGACCACACGATCAGGGTAATCGAAGGCAAGGAGGTCATTTTCGACGAAGAAGGATTTCTTCTCAATCCGGAAAGTTGGACAGAGACAATTGCTGAGACAATCGCGATGGAAACTGGACTTCCAGCACTCACCGACCGCCAATGGGAAATGATTTATTTTCTGCGCAGATTTTATCTGGACAACGGCAGGGCTCCGCTAAATCGCGATATCAAGAAACAAAGCGGTTTGAGCTTACTCGAACTTGAGCGCCTTTTCCCGGGAGGGATACGACACGGCGCACGGCGTCTGGCTGGACTTCCCAATCCTAGGAGTTGCTGATAACCTTATGGTTTCTGACTCACCAATGATTTACCTGGACAATGCAGCGACAACTTTCCCAAAGCCTCTCCCCGTGCTTGAGGAGATGTTCGAGACGTATGCCCGGCTGGGCGTTTCACCGGGCCGCGGCAGCTATGACTTGGCGGTTCAGTGTGAGGACTACGTGCACGGGGTCCGACACCAGATCAGCAACTTTTTCGGGGGTGACAGTCCAGATCACGTAGTTTTCGCCTGCAACGCGACCGATGCTCTCAATACCATTATTCTTGGTCTGATCGAACCAGGATGCCACGTACTGAGCTCGCGACTGGAGCATAATTCGGTCCTCAGACCTCTCTATCACTTGCGCGAAAGAGGATTGATCACCTTTGATCTAGTTCCCTTTGACGGGCGCGGGTTCATAGACCCGCAGGTCGTGGCGAAGCTCATCAAGCCCTCAACCAAGTTCGTTATTCTCAACCACGTGTCGAACGTCCTGGGAACGATCCAGCCTGTCCAGGAAGTCGGCCGAATGTGTGCCGAGCGGGAGATTCCGCTAATTCTCGATGTGTCCCAAAGTGCAGGAATTGTGCCCATTAACATGCGAGATATGCATGTCCAGGCAGTGGCATTCACAGGTCACAAGTCCCTTATGGGCCTAACGGGGATCGGCGGACTCGTGCTCCGAGAGGGGATCGAAATCCGAGCCACCAGATTCGGCGGAACCGGTTCCGATTCCTGGCGCGCCGCACACCCTGAGGCCTATCCAGATCGACTCGAAGCCGGCACCCTCAATGTTATGGGAATCATGGGGCTGTCCGCGGGATTGCAATGCATTGCTGAGCGCGGCATGGCGAACATCTACAGCCACGAGATGTTGCTCGCGCAAACGCTTCGGGAGGGCCTGTCCTCCATGACGAGGGTAAGGATGTATTGCGCCGAGACGCTCGACCGGCATGTCGCATTGATGACGTGTAACGCCGGAGAATCTCGATCCGGACGATTTCGCGGCCATTTTGGACGGCGATTTCAATATAGCAACCAGAAGTGGCCTCCATTGTGCGCCGCTGGTGCATGAGGACCTTGGGACGAGTCCCCGCGGGGCGGTACGCTTCAGCGTTGGACCGTTGAATACGCCTGAAGATATCTCGTCCACGTTGTCAGCCGTTCGTGCCATTACCACCGGATACTAATCTCGTGTCCTTTCTACAACCTCCATTAGGAAGTTGAACTATCGGTCACTTCGGAGGTCAGCGAGTTCGGCAAGTTATTTGCGGAACCTATTAATCCCACATTCGTGTGTGGTCATATCACTGATTTGCAACTTCAAGCGGAGGATTTTGAACCGCCTGTGGGATCATCCTGTGTCGGGTTTTGGCTGAACCGTGTGTCCAACGTTTGTACTCCTAGGCAAACGCTCATCAAGAAAGGGGAGCTACCATGGCCGAAGTCAAAGGAAAGTTCATCACGCTAGCTTGTGACTTGATCAAGTCAAAACCTGAAGCCAGACAAGCGGCTATCGACGCCGTAAGGAAGTTGGCTGGCAAAGACCCGTACGAACTGGACCCGGAGGGCTGGTACGACACAAAAGTGTTCGATGCCGTGTTCACTGCAATTGAGTCCAATACCACGGGGATTATGGGATGGGCTTCCATAAAAGTTATAGGACAGGCCCGTCTACCCGACGATAAAGGCGACCGTCGGCCTTCCTCCGCAGCTGAAATGCCCCTCGACTTTGTTAAGTTCGAGGCAGAGGGCTTCCTTCAGAACCACAGAGGATCTGATGTGATCCCGCGAAAATTCATCAAGACTGAAGACAAAAACATAGTGGTTGACGCCCCTTCCCCCGGTTACAACTGCACTCTGATCGAGGGTGTCTTTGAAGGAATTCTGCACATCTGTGGAATCGCAGATGGTGCCGTAAGGCAGATACAGTGCGTCAAGAGAGGAGACCCGACCTGCGTGTACCACATAACGTGGGAAGGAAAACAGAGGTTCGCCGGCTCTGGGGTTGACTGGTCGGTTCATACCAGCGGGTAAGACCTGACGCTCCGCAACGGTTCGATGCTTCCAGAGTCCACTGGCTGATCTGTTCAAGAGTATGACCTTGGAGGCACAGAAGCCTTGGGCCGCGTCTCTTAGAGTCGCGGCAGACGGAAGGCTTCAGACAGCATCGCCATGCGTCCCAGTAGCTTTTGCAGCACGGCGTCAGACTTCCATTATTACACAAGGCGGCTTCATTTCTCGAGGAAAGCACCTTAAACAAGGAGGATGGCTCCAGGTGGGCAATTCTCAGACCTACGATGTCATTGTGGTAGGCGGCGGGCCTGGCGGTTCTATGGTCGCCAAGCGTTGTGCAGAAAGCGGCTTGACCACTCTATTGATAGAGAGGAAAAGACTGCCGCGGGACAAGGTTTGTACCGGGATGGTGATGGGACACTGGGCCAGTAGCATCATCAGGCAGGAATACGGCCAAATCCCTGAGACTGTTCTGGCTGATCCACCTTATCTTTGCGGTCACCGGATTCACTTGCCGGGAGCAGAGCCTCAGACCCTTGAATGGCATACGCCTCTAGCTTGGAGAAAGGATCTGGATTTCTGGATGGTGCAGCGGGCCAAGGAAGCCGGAGTGATCGTTCGTGATGGTCTACGAGTTGTCCGTGTCATATCGGAAGATGGTGCATGTTTCGTCATAGGCCGGGAGGATGGCAGCACGGAAGCCTTTCCGGCACGGTTCGTTGTAGGAGCCGATGGCGGCACTTCGATTGTCCGAAGATCTATATTTCCCCAAATCAAAGTCCGCTATTCAGTGCCGATCCGGGAATGTTACCGAGGCACATTGGAACTTGAGAAAAACGTCATCCACTGGTTCTTTCCCAAAGGGCGTCCGAGGCCCCGTTTCAACGTTAATCATAAGGACCACGTATTCCTTATCGAAGGTAGTGGCATTCCGGATTTGCGGAGAGAGATTGGTGAGACGCTGGCACCTTACGGGTTTCATCCTCAGGGGAAAGCCGAATGGAAGGACGGTTGTGCCATCGCCCTGTTGCACGAGCAACTTCTGTCAAGAGCATTTGTGCCCGCCAAAGGAAATATCCTGCTCATCGGGGACGCTGCCGGCTTGATTCTGCCTGTCACGTTTGAGGGGATTGGGTCTGCGCTCAAGAGCGGAATTTTGGCCGCCGAATCTATCGTCCGGAGTGCCAAGACGGGAAAGCCTTCTGCAGCTTTTTATCTCGAAGCAATTGAACCCATCTTGGATACAATTCGCCGCCTTTGCACTGTTCAGGATGAGCTGGGGAATGCGTGTCACACCGGTCCCGGCGCAGCAGCGAAGTCCTTACTGGTTGCTTACCGAGAGACACTTATTATCCAGACCCAACAGGATTGAGACGGAGGAGGGCACGGCACCGCATAAGAGAAGCATTACATCTTGTTGGGTATGATCATGATAGATCTCCTATGAAGAACCCACTTCAAGCGATGAGGTCCTTTTCCCAAGGCTCACCGGAAAGCGCCTGACGACTTTGTCCATGAGAAAGTTCGTCCAAAGCGATACACGTAGTGCACCTTTTTCGGAGGGAAACCGTGAAACTGACGACTGATTGTATTCCGTGTAACATCAACGCAGCGCTTAAGGTGATTCGTGAACTGACCACTGAAGAAAACGCAACGAGGGAACTCGTTGCCGAGATTATGGAGATTCCGGCGCTGCGAGGGCATGACTGGAGCCTAACAGGCTCACAACTAATCGAACAGGTGTTCAGAAGGATTACGGCTGCTTGCGAAAACCCCGATCCGTTCCGGACGCAAAAAGACAGGCAGAATAAGAAATGCCTCGAACTGTACCCCTGGCTGAAAGGCCTTGTGGTCGAGTCCGAAGATTCACTGTTCACAGCAGTGAATCTCGCTATTGCAGGAAATTCTATCGATCCGATGGGATATCTGAACTCACAGGAGGTCGAGCAAGCGATAAGGGGAAGTCTCGAACATGCCGTGTGTCGAAGCGGGTTCATGGACCTGAAGGACCGACTGGAAAAGAGCAGGCTGGTAATTTACTTGGGTGACAATTGTGGCGAGATAGTCTTCGACAAGCTGCTCATAGAAACGATCAAGGCCCATTATGAGATAGATGTTGCGTTCGTAGTCCGCAGCATCCCCGCGCTTAACGACGCCACCATTAGAGAAGCCGAGCTGATTGGAATGGGTGATGTGGCTAGCATAGTGGAAAACGGCATCGATGGTCCTTTGCCCGGAACAGTCTTGTCACGATGTTCGGAGCGACTGCGGGCGCTGTGGTCAAGTGCTGATCTGGTCATCTCGAAGGGAGGAGGGAACTTCGACAGTCTGGACGAAGAAAGGAACATTACCACCCCGATCTACTACATGCTCATGTGCAAATGTATTCCTTATAGGGACTATTTCAGTATTCCCTTGAATCACCCGATACTATCTCGGGCATCTTCGACATCTCAAGACGGCTGCAAAACCTCAATGGGTGGACCTAACACGATACCTCGGTCTAAGCAAGTGGTACACAACTTCGGAGCAGGCCAGGGGAGGACCGGTGACTAGAGGTGATGAACAGGTGAATCGCAAAGAGGAAAGCCGATCGCCACATCGCTCTGGGAAACCTAATCGTGCTGGTAGGACAGAATACCAGGAGATCATCTTCGAACAGAAAGGGGCTATTGCAGTCCTCACGTTGAATCGGCCGGATATTCGGAATGCGGAGGGATCACAATAACGCAGACACTTCTATGTTCATTGCCTGCTGCCGTGGTTGCGTGGGAGGTGTCATCCTTCGGAGATATGGGATTGTTTTTCGTAGGTTGGGGAAGTGGCATGGCAGCTACGACGGGAGAGGGAGGGCAATTGACCTATCATTTCTTGGGGGCTGCCTTGGGGGCCTTTTTTGGAAAAAATCCTCCTAAAAAGGGAAAAAAGGTCCCAAAACAGTTCACGCATGAAATCGGCAAGTCAGTAAATTCTTAGCATAAGGGGCATTTATAATAACATATCTAAACTATGCAAGATTTCTCTCACGGCGGAGACGGGGGTTGGAAACCCCTTGGGGCTACCAACTTCCAGAGCCAGCTTGCCGTTTGTCACCGCCCATTTTCCCCGAGACTTTTCCCCCGCTTTTTGAAAGCCGTCTTTTCTTAGCCACTTCAACATCGAGGTCCATAGCGCGCCTGAAAACTCCCGTTCGCAGACCATGAGAATGTGCGCGTGACGTTGTAATCCGTCGCAATCATGATAAGATTTCATGAGGCAACACTCACTTTGGCGATTTCCAACTATCTTGCATTATCAAGAAGGGCCAGATCTGCTCTTGGCTCATTTCGGCGCACCATGACATCGAGTAACACGCGCAACGTGAGTCAAGGGCAGACTTGATCCGGGACGAATTCTCGTATTCGTTGATGAGAGTGGCACTTCCGGGAAGCCCTTACCCAAACTAGCCCGTGACTTCTTTTTGGTGTGCGGGGTCACCATACCATCGGAGAGGTACCCAAGCGTAAAGGCCGAAATGACCGCTGCTCTGGGCAAGTTGAGTCCACGTATTGACGAATTTCATGCTACAGAGATAGTAAACCCGAAATCTAAATCAGAATGGAAGAGCGTTTCTCCTGAAATACGCCTACATCTTCTGGAGTTACTTATCGGCCTGCTAGCCGATAATGCTGAATTCGTTGGCCTGTGCTACGTTTCTGGGAAGGATTACCATCGAATGCTGGCTGCGGCTGCGAAGGACCCCGGAATGACCCAAAAGACTGCTTTGTGGAAGGTCTTTTTCGACTGCCTCATCGAGGTTTTCCGCAAGCGGGGGGAGGACTACGCCGTCGTCGTTGACTCACCTAAGCGGCTCAGAAATGTAATCAAGATCCACGCCTCCCGCTATCCGGAGGGCCTCTATGAGGGGGTGATTTTCGCTGATTCTCGTGACGAGAAGGGACTCCAATTGGCCGACCTCGCAGCGTACATGGTCAATCGTAGCCATCATATAGCCCAGAGGGAAGCCGACGGGAAGTTGTTGAATCAGTTCGATAGGCTTATCAAGGCTGCAATGACCAGGATACGGCTGATCCACCTGCTGGAGGTTTATGCAGAGCTGAGTTCCAATGTTCCTGGATGATATAGATGACGACTCGGATGGTTGCAAACTTATCCACCCGGAGTTAGGGCGCGGATTATCGTTCATTTCGCATGAAGTATGATGAACTCAAAAATTGCGAACCTCCTGTACCCAGGACGATGATGGCTTAAAGGGGAGGTAAATCTGCTCTTGGCTCATTTCGGCGCACCATGACATTGAGTAACACGCGCAACGTGAGTCAAGAGCAGACGTGACCCCTCTTCCTCTCAAATGCGGGAACTAACGCGACAGCCTGCTAGGGCACGAAGACCGGCAACAGGGAAAACCAATATTGTAAACCATCTTCCAGTGAGATAAGCCATGACTTCAGATAATCCTCAAAAGACGGCTACTCAGGTGGTTCAAGAAGCACTCGGCGTGATTCTGCCCAAAGATTACTCCACGTTTGTGGAGGAGGAATCCTTGTACGATCAGGAAACCAAGGCGGGCATAAGGGTTGTAGTTTATGGTTATTTTGTCGGGATGGATACGGACGATCCGCTCTCTGTCATTCGGGCTACGAACCAACTTAGAGAGAATAACCCCAATGTGCAGCAGTCCTATGTCGTTCTAAGATATGACGAAGAGTTGAATGGAGATCCTGTCGTATTGGATACTGCTACACAAGGAGTGTTCTGGCTTGCGGGAAATGAACCTCAGATATTTGCAAACTCTTTCGAGGAGTGGTTCAGAAACCAAAAACCACAAATGGTTAGTATAAAGGACATTGATCAACCTAGAAGGCTCGATCTGCCGCCAATGCCTCCGCCACCCGAGATCAGGTACATGGCCGAACAACAAAAGAGGAGCAGGGAATTGGTTGCGGGGCAAAAGATCATAATTCAGAGGCATGAAGCTCAGATCGATAGTTTGGCAAAACTTGGGGAAAATCAAGAGATACAGATCCATAAACAGACGGAACAGATTAATGGTCTAAAGACTCTGGGCGATAATCAAGAGATACAGATTAGTAATCAGAGGGAGCAGATCGAGAAGCTGGAAAAACTGGCTCAGAATCAGCAGATACAAATCGACAAACAGGCGGATGAGATTAATGGTCTGAAGACTCTAGCCGACAATCAAGAGACACAGATAGAAAAACAGCAAGAGTATATAAAGGCCCAGCAGAAAACAATTGAGGTCATGGTGGAAGGAAATAGTGCCAGTGCGAAGAACAGTAAGCGAGCATTGAGAGTTGTTATAGCCTCTGCCGCCATTGCAGTGATAGCCATAGGCGTAGGAATAATCCGCACATGGTATTTTTTGCCTGAACCTCAGAAGTCGAATAGCATCACGTCCAGTCAGAATCAATTAATTCCTCAGACTCCTCAAGCTGTCCCTCCAATGTCCCCTGAGAGTCCCAAGGTGACTCCTCCGTTAGTGACTCCAGACACTCCCGATGTAACGCCTTCAGTCCCCCCAAAAGCTCCCGAGACACGCCCGCCTGACATTGCTCCTTCTCCGCCACAGGATAGGTCTGCTCCTCGGACACCAGATCTTTATCAGATTGAGAGCAGTCCACTGGTCGAGTAGCTGCCTCAGATGAACCCGCCACGAGTGTGCTCTATTGGGTAGCGGTCAAGTCTTTGCTTGGCTCATGTTAAGCTGTCGCCTGAACTCACGAGGTTCGCACATGAGCCAAGACGAGGCTTCATCCCCATAAGCAGCTTCCTGAGCCGTCACTTCGATTGCCGCCGCCCATTTTCCCCCACGACTTTTTCTCCGCTTTTTCTGCCCGATTCGATTCAACCAATCTGCCAGATGGTCGACTCGATGGTTATGAAGCGTGTTTCAAAGACGGTAGCATCTTATCAAGATCACAGCGAATTGCGCTCAGGCGAGAGGATGGCATGTTTCTGTTGCCTGATCGTTCCCTTCTGCCCGAAGCTGACCTACTGTGTTCAAGTAAGCATCCACTAACAACATTCTGCTGGACTGAGTGGCAACCGGTGAGGTTCCGTTCAACAACAGGACATAACAGACTTTTGGAGAAACGTGAGGACACTTCTGGTTTGCTCGGCCTCGTGGAGGACAACACGGGTGCCTTCTCGGGGTCAAAGGAATCATCCCACGCACGGGCACCGGCGCAAAGACCACAGAAATGCCAGGTCGCTTCATAATTCTGTTTGAATCATGAGAGGTTGAAGCTCTGATCCTCAATCCTTTGGTGCCCGTGACTTTGTGGACATTGGCAGCCATGAAAACTTGGTCATTTAGACAACAACGACTCTAACGACTTCCAATCATCGCATGTGAATGGTCGAACAATTTTCGGAGCGCACCGTGACTGAACAGGACCGCCTTCCTGTAAAAAAGCCGCTGGCAGCGACACGGAAGAATGCAGCGATAGAGCCCAAAAAAGGACGGCCCGCCCAAACTGAATTGCAGGAAAAAATCCTGGAATTCGAACGATTCAACCGCCTGGTCATGGCAAGGGAACAGCGGATCATTGACCTAAAAAAAGAAGCAAACGCGCTGGCAAAAGCTTCCGGCATGCCCGCACCTTACGGCTCCTTGGAGCAGATTGAAGAAGGATGAGGCATTGGACGATCTGGTCCTGCCCATGACGGTCCGAGGTGAAAGTGTAGGCTCTGGCCTGAAGAGTTGCAGGCGGCGGACTTATTGAATGTTGAGGATTTACAGACCCTTCTCAGCCACTTCTGCGACGCAGTCGGGGTTGCCTCAGCTATATCAGACCTCAAAGGCAACCTGCTGGCATTCGCAAATTTTCGGCGAGCTTGCACCCAATTCCATCGTGTTGGCGAAATTTCCTCTCAACGCTGTGCCGAAAGCGACGCAATACTGGGTTTCAGACTCGATGGAAGGTCAGGATTTCACTATTTATCAATGCAAAAATGGCCTGACGGACGCGGCTTCGCCGCTGATCATAGACGGGAAGCATCTGGCCAATATTCTTATCGGCCAGTTCCACTTGCAGGAACCTGATCTGGACTTCTTCCGTCGCCAGGCTCGAGACCTCGGTTACGATGAAGAGGATTATTTGGCATTCCATCAAGGAAGTGCCAATCATGTCCCGCGGGAGAAGCTGCCCAGCATTCTCGGGCTTCTAGCCAGGCTTCGCCAAGATCGTGGGCTCCCTCACGTTAGACCGATTCCGCGCTTCACACGCAGCCGAGGAACTGAAAAGGAGGGCCGAGGAACTTCGCCGCAGCCAGGCCACGGCTTTGAGTCTGGCCGAGGATGCAGAAATCGCCCGTGGCGGGATTCACACCAATACAGGGATCATCTGGAGCAGTTGGTCAAAGATGGCACGGAAGAGCTGCGAGTTTCGGAAGAACGCACCCGGCTGCTCCTTGGAATCTGCAGGCGAGGGGATCATCGGTGTGAGCGTAGACGGCCAAGATGACTTTTGTGAATCCTGCGGCTTGTCGGATGCTCGGATACTCCACCGAATGAATTCGAGGGCA
>CAWHDO010000060.1:0-11337 GCA_963828085.1 uncultured delta proteobacterium | reverse complement strand
CCTTCCCTATATATGATGCTCTGCCATTGGAGCCGAGGTAGCTCAGTCGGTAGAGCAGAGGACTGAAAATCCTTGTGTCGGTGGTTCGATTCCGCCCCTCGGCACCATAAAGTTTCAAGAATCCCGCTCAGTTGTCGATGACGGCAAGGCGGGATTTGTTTTTCAGGACGACCAGTGAGCCAGATTTGTGCCGTCGGAAGTCCAGACAGCAGGTCCGATGGACATCTTCCACCCACCGTAGGTGCACGCACACGCACCCAGGATTATTATGGTTGACCGTAGCAGCATGGAGAGGTATTCTCAGGGAGTAGGGGGAAATTCGCTTTCCTGGACCAGTTGATCTCAATTTTGAGCCCGTCGAAACTTTTCTGAAACGTGCCGGATATTACTGGGGATTTGAGGACAGATCGAAAGGTCCGTCGATGGCCCGAAGACCACGAAGTTGGGGGTGGAGCCGAATGATTCCGGTTGCAAGCAGCAATGATCCGTCCCTGGGACACCGCACCACGTTCAATTGCAATTGGGCAAACTCAGACAGCATGAAATTGTAAGAGACGCCAGAATTGTGGAGGCACCAATGGAGGGGAAGGATCTGCCCAGCTTTGACTTTCTGGATGAGAGCGATGAGGGACCTCAGCGCCTTGCAACGGAAACTATTGATGTCAATGTTCTTATTGATGAATTGAACACTTCCGCCTCCTTTGACTTGAAAGGTATCAATGCCACCTCTTTCGGTCGGCTATTGCAGGCCCTGCCTGTGCCCACTTTGCTGATTGACGAGTCGGGAAACGTGGGCTATGCGAATCAATCCTGGAAAAAATCTCGGCCACGTACAAAAAGATGCTCGGTCGTTCCTTTGCATCACTCTTTGTTAAGCCCCAGGTTAGGAAAGATGCCGAACAACTGATAGCTAAGGTTTTCATGACGAGAAAGCCGCAAGTTGCAACCGCGGATTATGCAGCTTGAAAAAGATAAGATATTCGCACGAATGCATTTTCGGTGCGTCAGAATCGGCGCGGAAAGGTCCATAATCTGTTTGGTGCAGAATCTCACCCTTGAAAGGAGACAACTGCTCCTTATCAAAAAACACCGAGAAGATCTCCTGAAAGCTCAGGCAGAACTCGAGAAACGGGTCGAGCAAAGAACGGCAGCATTAGAAAAAATAAACCGCAAGCTTCTTCTGGAGATCGCGGAGCGAAAACGAGCGGAGGACAGCGCTTGGTGCATCCGAGGAAAAATACCGAGTGGTGGTCGAGAACGCCCAGGAAGGGATCTGCGTTGTTCAGGACGGGCGAATCAGGTTCTTAAATCTAAGTGGGCAGAAGCTCCTGGGTTATTCACTTCAGGAATTGCTTTCCAGGCCGTTCACCAACTTCGTCCATCCCGACGACGTCGATATGATCCTTGATCGGGAAAGCCAAAACCTGGCCGACAAGGGGATTCCAGACGTCTTCTCTTTCCGATTAACCGACAAGCAGGGGGCCATCAGGACCTTGGAAGTCAATGCGGTTCTGATCGACTGGGAAGGCAGAGCCGCTTCCTTGAAGTTTCTTAGTGACATAACGTCCAAGCAGAAAATGGAAGAAGAGCAGCGAAGAATAACTAAGCTTGAATCTATCGGCGTCCTTGCCGGGGGCATTGCACATGATTTCAACAACATCCTGACGGTGATCCTGGGCAATGTTACACTGGCAAAGATGTACGTAGGAGCCGACAATAAGGCATTTGAAAGGCTGGGCGATGCCGAAATGGCGTGCAATAGAGCACAAAGCCTCACCAAGCAGCTACTCACGTTCTCCCAGGGCGGCGCTCCGGTAAAAAAGACCTCTGAGGTTGTCAAGGTGACGCGGGATTCCTGCAGGTTCGCTTTGGGCGGCTCCAAAGTCCGCTGTGACTTCAAGTTTTCGGAAGACCTCTGGCCGGTTGAGATAGACGAGGGCCAGATCGGCCAGGTGTTTCACAACATCGTTATCAATGCTGATCAGGCCATGCCTCAGGGAGGGATTATCCGGGTAGAAGCCGAGAACGTGACTGTGACCGCGGGCAGTGGGTTGTCCCTTGAGCCAGGGAGGTACGTGAGAGTATCGACCAAAGATCAGGGCGTTGGGATTCTTGAAGAACATTTGTCCAAAGTGTTCGACCCCTATTTCAGCACCAAGCAAACGGGAAGCGGACTGGGATTGGCCACATCGTATTCCATCGTCAAGAATCATGGCGGCCTCATCACGGTGGAATCGCAGATAGGAGTTGGCACGACATTCCATACCTATCTGCCGGCATCAGAAAACCGACTCGAAGTGGACTCAGGAACGACTCCCAAACCGATCACAAAACGAGGGAGAATATTGGTCATGGATGACGAGGAGCCAATTAGAATTCTCGCCGGCGAGCTGCTGGGGCTTCTCGGCTACGAGGTAACTTTGGCCGAAGACGGATCGGAAGCCATTCAAATGGTGGCAACAGCAGTGGCGGCAGGCAAACCTTTTGATTGCGTCATTCTGGACCTCACGGTGCAGGGCGGCATAGGAGGCCAAGAAGCAGTTCGGATGCTTCGGAACAGGTACCCGGATATCAAGGTCATCGTGTCGAGCGGATATGCTACCGATCCGGTGTTGGCCGATTACCGACGACACGGCTTTGATGGGGTGGTCGCGAAGCCGTACGGTCTGAGGGAACTCGACGAAGCCGTTTGCCAGGTGATCTCAGATCCGGAGTGTAGCAAAACCGCAAACCCGGAATCCAGGGAAGAAAGTCTCTCCTGACAAGCATTCAGTTACGGGGGGAGCAGTGGTTCCCAGGCATGTCATTGCGAAGAGTGATCGGTGGGACAGGCTTCCAGCCTGTCTATTAGGGATGACCGGCAGGATGCCGGTCCCACCAGCAATCTTACAAGTCCCACCACTGGAGATTGCTTCGTCGCTTCACTCCTCGCAATGACAATACTGACGGCACGTCCTAATCCCGCTCATATCTGAATGGTTACCTCTCCTGACACCAAGTTTGACAGATCTTATTCTCATCGGCGGCCGGCGCAGAAATCATGCGGTACCGCTCCGTCTCTGGCGGGCGCTCTCTGGCGCGACAGCGACAGCCTCGGGCGCGGGGATGGGAGAGTGTCCCGTCCGGAAAAAAGATGTACGGTTTAGCACCTTCTCCTGGAATTCCTCGAGATACAAGTAGATCACCGGGGTGACATACAATGTGATGAACTGAGACACTACGAGGCCTCCAACTACGACCAACCCGAGCGGCCGACGAGACGCTGCATCCGTCCCGAATCCCACTGCGATGGGGATGGCCCCGATGACCGCCGCGAGGGTTGTCATGATGATGGGCCTGAACCGGTCCATGCTCGCATCGTGGATGGCCTGTTCGGCCGATTCCCCGGCCTCAACCCGTTGACGAGCGAAGTCAACGATCATGATCCCGTTCTTCTTGACAATCCCCATGAGCATGAACAGCCCCACGAATGCGTAGAGCGAGGCCTGCTCCCCGAATATAAACAGCGTCAGCAGTCCTCCTACCAGGGCTGTAGGAAGCGTCGAAAGCACAGTGACCGGGTGCACATAACTCTCGTATAGGATAGCCAGGATAACGTACATAACGAACACTGCAAGCGCCATCAGAATGGTCAAATCACTGACCGTGTTTTTGAACGTCAGGGCTTCGCCCTGCAGGGTAGCTCGCATGGTCGATGGCACAATCCCTTCCGCTGCCTTGCTGATGAAGTCGGTGGCGTCCCCCATGGCCACGCCGGGTTTGAGATTGAAGTAGAACGTGACGCTCGGGAATTGGTTGAGGTGGTTAACGCTCTGAGGACCAAGCGTAGTCCGCCACTTCACGAGGGCATTGAGCGGCACGAGGTTCTTCCCGTCATCCGACTTGATGTACAGGAGCGAGAGGTCCTGGGGCTTCGCTCGCTCGGAATCCGCTACTTCCAGAATAACCTGGTATTGGTCCTCCGGTTTCTTGATGAGATAGAGGTAGTTTTGAGAGTACGCGTTCCGCAACAGGGCCAAAATTCGCGTTTCCGAGACTCCATACATCTTCGCCTGGTCGCGGCGGATATCGATGTCCAGATTGGGTGTGTTGTTGAAGTAGTCCGAGGAGATGGTGAAAAAGCCCGGATACTCTCTCAGCTTCCCCATAAGCCGCGTGGATACGTCGTAAACTTGATCGGCGTTCACGCCGGAGACGGAGAAGGCATACTGCCCCTGATTGCGGTTTGTTGCGCCTGTGCTGATCTCCAGGACAGGGAAAGGGCGCAAGAACGGAAATACACCGGGGATAGTCCCCAGTTTGCCCATCAACTGACCCGCGACCGCCTGAATCGGAGCACGCTCCTCGGGTCCCTTGAGGAAGCAGAGCAGCAATCCCTGGTTGGATGCCAGGAACTGGCTGTTCCCCGTCATTGTGAAGGTAGCATCGACAGCGGGATTCTGCCTGATCACCTCATCGGCCTGATCCTGGAGGGCATGCATCTGCTCGGGAGACGAGCCCTCGCGCGAGATCATGACGCCCCAAATGAAGCTGCTGTCGCCCGGAGCAAGGAAGGTCTTTGGAATAGCCACGAAGAGCCCGACCGTACCCGCAAGGCAGACGACCCAGATCACCACGGAGATCCATCGCCGCCGCAAGAACCACCAGAGCGACGCGCCATAAAGCCCCAAGACCCGCTTCTCAGCCCCGCCGACCACGCGTTCCATCCAGGTTTTTTTGGCGCCATGCCCACGGGCCGCGAGCATTCTCGCGCACATGAGAGGGGTGAGTGTCAACGACACAAGGCCGGAAGCGAAGATTGAGACCACGATGGTAATGGCGAATTCGCGAAAGATCCGGCCGACGAGTCCGGTCATAAATACGAGGGGTATGAACACCGCCGCGAGCGAAATTGTCATGGCGAGAATGGTGAAGCTGATCTCCTGCGCGCTGTTAAGGGCCGCCTGAAAGGCCTTCTCCCCATACTGCTCCATGCGGCGCACGGTGTTTTCGAGGAACACGATTGCGTCGTCAACCAGAAATCCGATGGCTAACGTGAGCGCCATGAGTGAAAGGTTGTCAAGGCTGTACCCGAGGATTTGCATAGCCACAAAAGTGAGCAGGAGCGACAACGGAAGCGCCACGACAGGGATCAAGGTATCCGTGGCTCGCCCGAGAAATAGAAAAATTACCATGACGACCAGGATAAAGGCGATGACGAGGGTCGCCTGCACGTCGTCGACGCTGTTGACAATAGTCCGCGAACGGTCGTAGATCGGCGTGACGCGTATCGACCCGGGGAGTTCCGCGCCAATCACCGGTAGTAGATCGCGTACGCTCTTTGCTACCGCAACCGCGTTTGCGCCGGCCTGTCTAAAGACCGCGACGACGACGGTGGCAGACGGAGCGGGATAACCACGGAGCCAGAACCGCATGTTGATCCGTTCATCCTGCACCGAGTCCTCGACCTTTGCTACATCGCGCAAATACACCGGGGCCCCGTTCCGGGAGTTCACGATGAGGTTTCCATAGGCCCGAGCACTTTCCAGTTGGCCCTTCGGGCGAAGCAACACTGTGCCCGCGGAGCTATCAAACTGGCCCGCGCCGGCGTAGCTTGTGCCGTTCTTGATGGCAAGAGCCAAGTCATCCACGGATATCCCGCGAGCCCACATTTTGGATGGGTCGGCTTTGACCCGAACCGCTGATTTGGTACCGTACACAGCCACTCTGCTCACGCCCGGCAAAATGCTGATTCGTTCACCGACCTGAGTGTTGGCGTAATCGTAAAGCTCGCCTCGAGTAACCGAGTCGCTCGTAAGTGCGATGTACATGATCGGCTGGTCGTTGGGGTTGGTCTTGGAAAAAGTCGGCGGCGAGGGGAGATCAATCGGGAGGCTGCCTGTGGCCTGAGTGATAGCCGTCTGCACGTCCGTGGCAGCTGCATCGATGCTCTTCTCCAGCACGAACTGGAGAGTGAGGCTCGAGTGGCCCTGACTGCTCTTGGAGGTCACGAGTTCCAGACCGGGAATCTGCATGAACTGACGTTCCAGTGGAGTGGCGATGTTGTTGGCCATTGTGTCGGGGCTGGCTCCCGGATAATCCACCTCCACCTGAATTACCGGGTAGTCGACGGCGGGCAAGTCGTTTACCGGGAGCCTCATGTAGCTGAGCACGCCGAAAAGAATCACTGAGACCGTCAAGACCGCTGTCATTACCGGCCTGCGGACGAAGGGTTCCGAGAAGTTCATGACTTATCCTCACTGTCCGCCGTGGGCGAACTCATCACCGCGGGTGACTCCTCGACGTGAACTTTACTCCCGGGCATCACTCCGAGCTGCCCGTTAACGACCACCCGCTCACCCGGCTTAACCCCATCATTGACAACAACGAGTTCATCCTGCCGCTGCCCCAGCTTCACCGGCCGCAATTCAGCCGTGGCATCCTCTTTAATGACATACACGAATGGGCCTTTGGCAGACCTCTGCGGCGCGGCAGCGGGAACAAGCACCGCTCCTCGCAGTGTATTCAGGACAAGTCGGACTTTGACGAACCGGCCCGGCCAGAAATAGTGATCCTTATTCGGAATAGTGGCTCGGAGCTTGACCGTGCCTGTGCCGTCCTGAACCGCGTTGTCCACGAATGTGAGCTTTCCGTCCCGGGGCCGATTGGGCTCGTCCGGCAAGCGCACCTGAACTTCGAGCGTTCCGTTCTGCGTATTCCTCTGTACGGCTGTGAGATCGTTCTCGGTAATAGTGAAATCCGCGTAGATCGGGTCCAACCGCTCGATGACCAGGAGCGACCCGGTGTTTGCCGCCACAACGTTACCGATGTCCACAAGCCGTTGACCCGCGCGTCCATCTATGGGCGAGTGGATGAAGCAGTATTCAAGATTCAGGCGAGCGGTTTCAACCTGAGCTTGGCTCTCCTCGACTTGGGCCATATCTACATCGAGGGTATTCTTCCTCTGGTCGTAATCCGACTGGGAGCAGGACTTTGTCTTCAGAAGTTCCGCGTAGCGGTCGAAATTGATCTTAGCGAGCTCCACCGCAGCTTTTTTCTCTGCAAGAGTGGCCTCGGCTAAGTGGAGCTGGGCCTCATACGGCCGTGGGTCGATGGTGAAGAGCAGGTCGCCGGCCTTCAAGTCAGCTCCGTCGGTGAAATGAATCTCGGTAATGCGGCCCGACACCTGAGGCTGGATGGAGACCAACTCCCTCGCAACCGTCTTCCCGACGCTATCGAGGTACACGGGCACGTCCTGCGTAAGCGCTGCAGCGACGGATACCGGCGCGGGCGGCCGAGAAACCCGGACTGGTTCGGCTTATCACACCCAACCAACATGATGACCAACAAAAAGGCCACAGCCAATGCCCTGACAGAAAGTATTTGCATGTGAGTAGTCTCCGTCAATTCCTTATGAAGGCTTTTGCCCGGGGAGCGAGCGCCCTCGGCTCCTCGTCTGAGTTTGAATACCCGACCACAAGACGCTCGACATTTCCTTTAAACAATCGGGCAAGGGTTTCGTGGGATCCAGCGACCACAGGACCGTGGTCCCGAAGAAGGCCCGTTGGAACTGGAGCGCTAATTGAATCGGCGTGAAATCGTCTCGGATCTCGCCGCGTTTTTGTCTGGCTGCCATTAACTCCGCGAGCACTCGCCGGTCTTTTTCGAAATCTTCCGCCATCTGGTGACCCGCGGACTCGCTGGAAAAAAACGGGGCAAGGATGCTCTGCACCAGCGCCGGACCCCGTGCAAATTCCTGGGTAATTATCAAAGCAAGCTTATATAGCACCCGATCCATCGATTCTGTGGAATGAATGGCCCGCGAAACGAATTCCCTGGTTTTACCCATCTGTAACTGGCAAAGATGCGCGAGGATATGTTCCTTGCTGGGGAAATAGTTGAAAAAGGTTCCTTTGCCGACATCCGCAGCATTTGTGATGTCTTCTATCGTTGTAGCGGTAACTCCGCGTTCGGAAAAGAGACGTAACGCTGAGCGGATAATCCGCTCGCGTGTCTCAGCTCGACGCCGCTCCCGCCTATTGACTGTTCTTTCGCATGAACGTGAAAGCTCCGGACTTGTTTGCTCAACGGAATTGTTCATATCCAGCTCCAGCTTCGACCTTCAGTCTAAAGTGACTATAAGTCAAGGATGGGGCGCGGTCAAGAGATAAGCGCCAAGATATTTTGCTTCCAAGGAATAATTCCCAACAAGTTGAACACCTCTTCAGGCAAGCGGTCTTAAATTAAAGAGGAACTTGTTGCCGTGCTAATCGGAAATATTGCCCGGAGGGGTCCTGGCTATGAAAACAATAATGAGCCTGGCAATAGTCATTCTGCTCGTGGCGGTATCCGCGGCAGGCGCTACAGAAAAAAGGATAATGCAGATTTCAAAAGACGGGACGACCGTGACCTTTGAAGATGGAGCGTGTACAAAGTCGACATATCTGCCGCGACGAGAACCTTTAGGTGGCTTGTGGGCGACGCAGTGAGAATCCCTGACTATAAACGCGATGAATGGTACCGGGTGCCCATTGGAGACCCGGAAGCCGGTTCCGCAGTGCCTGGGACAAGAATCAAATAGACTTTGCGAGGTCGATCCCGGAGTCCCCTACAAAGTGCACGCATTTGTGAAACTGTTGCAAAACTCTTCAGTCCGCAGCAATCGTAGCACGACCGCACCCTCATCCTGCCCTCTCCCAAAGGACGGGGGAACTGTAAAGCGGTCTCCAGGTGCTCCCTCTCACTCTGGGAGAGGGTTGGGGTGAGGGCAGTGAAGGTACATGCGCCGCGTCAATCGCAGCACGATTTCGGTAATCCCCGAGAGTTTTGCAACAGTTTCTTTGTCTCTTGTACTACAGGACCGCGTGGATTTCTTGTCATACCGGGCGCAAGTTTTCGGCTCTTCACGGGTATACGTTGAAAAGACCGAGGGCTTGGGCTGCAACGGGGACTAGACTGCTGCTAGCAAAAGTCTTGTAATATGGAATTATAGTGAACTGCATCGCGGATTACGCTTTATTACCGTTTTTGAGGTTCCCCCCTCTCCCTTCCCTCTCCCGCCAGGGGAGAGGGTTTTCAGACCCCCTCCCTCGACGGGAGGGGCTAGGGGAGGGTGATTTTTGACGCAATTCTCAATGCCGTGAACTATCGGAGGGGCACAGTATGAGTACAAAACAAGAACCCGTCAAAGCCAATCGAGGACTTCTCAAGACAATCGTTGCCCGCGGAGGGATTATCGCCTTCTTTATCATGGCCTTTGAAGTCATGATAATGATCAGCCCCTTTGCTTTCTTGTTCTACTCTGTATTCAATCCCATTTTTTCTTGGCTGGACCAGTACACCATGACAAGATGGCTAACCTCATTCTTCTTACCTCACATGATTTTGCCGCCGACATTGTCCCTGAAGGCGATCCGCATCGCCGGGTCCTTGCTGTTTGTAATTGGTTTTGTAGGCTTTCTGGTGTGCGCAACGCAGGTCTATTTAGGAAAACTTTTTAAGTGGGGAATCGCTGCCAAAGGGATTTATGCGTACATCCGCCATCCCCAGTATCTGTTCCTCGGCTTATGGGGCGCGGGTTTGGTCATATTGTGGCCGAGGTTCATTGTGACTGGCTACACTGTCACTCATGCTCATTCTTTACTACTTCCTGGCAAAAGACGAAGAGCAAAGAATGTTGGGCCAGTACGGAGATGATTATCGGCGCTACATGGAAAGAACAGGGATGTTCTTGCCGTATTCGGTTGCCGGCAGATTCAGGTTCGCCACGGCGTGGCTACCCAATTCCAGTCTCAGGAACGTTGTGATTCCTGTGTCAATCGTAATCGTAGTTATGGGAGCAGGCTTCTTGTGCCGACTGCTAACAGTGCATTCTCTTCCCTTCGCAACCGAGAAGAATTTGACGCTCCTCCCCATCTTGCCGGAAGACGCGGGGTATTCGGGAAAGGTCCTTGACGGGATAGTTCGTTCCGAGAGCCCCCAAAGGGTGGCATTCATCCAGGGAGACAAGAAACTACCTCGGATACCTCATGCCTCCGGATTACGTCATGCAAGGCATGATTGCCGACACCGGTTCACGATTTCACCTGTTCAAGCAGCACCACACCATTGCCATGATTACGGATTGGGTCCTGCACCCCTTTGAGCATTTAAGACGGCCCCCATCTGCCCATATGGCCAAGATGCACAATGTCGATCCTAACATGGCCAGAAGGCACCATTGTCCGCTCGGCATCGACGGCCCGGACCTGAATTGCGATAACTGCCCGTATCGGCGTGTAATTCTTGTTGAAATAACCAACGATCGCAATGGCCCCCTGACCGGGTCCGATGCGCTTGCATTCGATATCAAGAGAACCCCGGTCGGTTTCCTGGACGTGGATGTTCAAACCGGCGAGATCATCAACGCCCAGGAAGTCAAGAAATCGACTGCCTGGAAAGACGTGCCCACACCGGCAATTTGAGCGCTTTCCCCAAGGATCTATTTGCATTCTCCGATCTATTATGCTAGGGATCTCTCCAATGAGATTCACCCTGCCGGTTGCCTAGTGCTGGTGGGGTTTTGTGTTAGGAGTTGACCAGTTATGCTCAAATACAAATGCCTTCTGTGCGGAATCGAATGGGGAGACCCACGAGCGAGTGAGCTTGATATTTCTCACGGATATTGTCCCACATGCATACGCACTCGGTACACTGGCAAGATCCACAAGTCACAGCGGGAAGCGGGGTACTCTGATTGTTTCAACCGGGGCTACAATGATTGCTCCGAAGAGAGTGCTCCTTCAGGGCCGCGTGCCAGGAGGAATTGATAAGAGGCTGGAAACAAGCCGTAATACAAAGAGCCGCCGCCTCAGAATCCGAAGGATTAATCTGCGAGGCCGCGTCCGCGTAAGTGACTGCCAACCACACCGATTGACTGGTGAGTAAAGGATCTCCGGAGCGTCTCTCCGCTTGATAGGCCCCCAGGGATTGGCCTATTCTTTCGCTCCGCGGGCTTTGAGGAGTTTCACCACATCAACGTGACCCCCCTTCGAAGCCAACATAAGTGCTGTCATTCCAAATCCATTCTTGGCATTGATGTCCCTGTCTGCTCCCTTGTCCAATAGAAGTTTCACTATCTCAACGTTACCAGCACTCGAAGCATCCATCAGTGCTGTCCAGTCCAAGACGGCTTTGGCATTGGCATCCGCTCCCTTGCTCAACAGAGCCTTCATTACCTCAACGCCATCGTGCCCTTTATATAAAGCCCACATCAGTGCCGTCCTGCCCTCGTCGTCTTTGGCATTGATGTCCGCCCCCTTGTCCAATAGGGCATTCACTATCTCAACGTCATCTCTCACTGCGGCCGACATCGCGGCC
>CAWHDO010000059.1:0-71385 GCA_963828085.1 uncultured delta proteobacterium | reverse complement strand
TATGTTTACCCCAGGTACCAGTTCTTTTCCAGAACGTACCTCATACGATGGGGGGCTTGGTAGTTGATAGAGATACCCGGTACTTGTCCTAAAAGGCAGTTCCGAGGTACAGGGGGGTACACGCCTGTCTGGTTCCCGGCGGGGAACCAAGCAGAGGCACCGGTAGATCGTTCGCCCCTTGGCCCATAGAGGCAGTCCCGAAGCTGGATCGCCGGAAGCCTTGTGTAATAAGCCCGAACAGACGCTTGGACCCTTCTAGGAGTCCGCAATCACAAGGTAGGGATACTACACATGCCAAAGGAAACTTTTGTCGGCATAGATATTGCCAAAGATCAACTGGATGTGCACGTCCTGCCCAAGGCTGTGCATTTTACTTGTGAACATGATGCCAACGGCATCGCCTCTCTTCTTTCTCGCCTCCAGAAAGAGGATCCCACCGTGATCATCATGGAGGCCACGGGAGGCTATGAAATCACTCTGGCTGCAGAACTGAGCGTTGCCGGCTTACCTGTTGCCATCGTCAATCCCCGGCAAGTGCGGGACTTTGCCCGTGGCATCGGAAAGCTCGCAAAAACCGACGCCATCGACGCCTTTGTCCTCGCGCGGTTTGGTGAGACAAACAGGCCGGAACCGCAGCCCATTCCAACCGATCAGGAAAAACAGGTCAAGGAACTTGTGACACGACGACGACAACTAGTCGATCTGCGCGCGTCAGAGAAGAATCGCCGCCATTCAGCCCGCTCTCCACGGGTGCGACAAAGCATTGATACCGTCATAACCACTCTCGACAGAGAAATCGCAGAGGTTGACACAGACATAGATGACCTGATCAGAAACTCTCCGCTCTGGCGAGAGGAAGAAAAACTCTTGAAAACATTCAAAGGAGTCGGCCCAGTCGTCAGCAGAATAGTACTGGCAAAACTCCCCGAACTCGGAAAGCTCGACCGCCAGGAAATCGCCTGCCTGGTCGGATTGGCGCCCCTCAACAAGGATAGCGGCAAAATGAGGGGAAAGCGCATGATCTCAGGCGGCCGCAAGGACGTACGCGACGCTCTGTACATGGCCGCACTTTCTGCCATAAAATACAACAAGGTCATCAAGCCGTTCGTACGAACGGCTCATGAAGGCCGGTAAACTGTTCAAGGTCGCCATGACAGCATGTATGCGTAAGATCCTGGTCATTCTCAACGCCATGGTCAAAACCAAAAGACCTTTTCAGATTCCAGAAGTTTTTGCTTGACATGAAACACAGACGCTTCGGGGAATGCCGGAGCGCATGGGCTGAGGCGTACTGAAAGCAACGTCGGCTTCACTGGTGCGTGCAATGCCGACTCACCAGACGTGAGGTTCGAATGGACAAAACTTTTGAGAACGGCTACATATTTCTTTCACAAAAGGGAGACAGCGGTTATAACTCACGGATTCCACAAAGACACCACCAAGGTTCCTCCTAACGATATCAAGAGAGCAAAAGAGAAGAGGATGAAATATCAAGCAGACCCAAAATCTCACGCCTTTCACTGGGAGCGGGACCATGACTGAAAAAAAACTCAGTACCGATGTGGTCGAGTGGGCTTACAACCGGTACATCAAAGACGATCCTGAGATGGAGGCGCACTTTGAGGAGTTGGGAGTCCAATCTGGTCTCGCCCAACAGGTCTACGACATACGCAATAAACTCCGAATGTCGCGGGAAGATCTCGCTGAGTTGTCGGGGCTAACGGCTGAGACCATCGAAGACCTGGAGGAAACCGATTACGAGGGCAACTGGGACGAAGCAATAGAGCAGATCAATAGAGCCTTCGAAAGGTGGATCAAAGAGGTCATCATACCCGCGTCCCGGATGAAGCCGGAAGAGTATTCAGTGCGAGCTGTGAATGCCTGAGAGCCGCTTGGTGTGTTCTCAGTCCTCGTTCCTGCCCTGAACCCTCTGACCCTGAACTCATATTCCATCCATATCCCCCGCGGCACTTGCCGTCAGCCTGCCGATCCGAGAGCATTACATGAAATGCCCATTGGGGGACGCTCTGGATTCGGTACTCCGGTTCACGGAGTCGGAGAAAGAATTCTTCGACAAGCTCCTGGATTGTGGTGAAATCAAACCGGCCTTGCTTATTGAAAACGAAGGACTTACAGCCCGGACTAGGTTTCCCCCCTACACAGCATTAAAAAGGACATGGATTCCAATTAGTGAAAGTCCGTAAATGAATATCTCCTTGAGAGTCTGGTCCGGAACTTTGTCCGCAATCCGTGGACCTATTTGTCCTCCCACCAGAGCGCCCATCGCACCGAAGAGCGCGATACCGCCTGAAAATGAGCCTCCCGCAAGCATGTGTAGTGAGAAGGCAGCAACAGCATTTATGGTCATTACAACGAGACAAGCGCCGATGGCCGCGTCCATTCTCAACCTGAGACGGTGTCTAAGGACGGGAACGAGAAAATCTCCGACCCCGACGGAAAGCAGTCCCGTCATGACGGACAGAGTCGGGGGTGCCCACAGGTATGGAACTGCAGTGCGCAACGAGACTTCTTTGGCTGGCAGGACTTGTTGATCCTCTCTCGCAAGTACAAAGATCAGACCGCACGCCATACAAGCCAAACCCACAAGAAAAACCAGTGATTGTGTATTGACCACTCCTTGCAGCCACACACCGAAAGCCACCCCTGGAAGCGCCGATGCAGCCAACATGAGTGCCAGACTTATGTTGGTCTTTTCCTGCCGTATGGTAGCCACGCCACCAGAGGCCATACCAGCAATCTGGATAACCAGAGATGTCATTATCGCTACCGGAGGTGTGAGTCCAGCCACGAGGACCAAATAGGGAACCCACAGTACGCCCCCTCCCAGTCCGACCATAGTTGCAAGGGTTGCTATCGTGACGCCCACAGGAAAGGTCAGCATCTGCGTTGTCATGCCTGATCCTCCTCGTGCGAATCGAGAGGACCCGGCAACATCTTCACGTGCCGTGCGATATGCTTGAAACTGTCAAGGATTGCCTCAATATCACTCAGTTTCTTTACTGACACCGGGTCAGTCTCCCATCGTTGCCGAAGCTCTGCAAGAGGAACTCGTACCGCTTCCTCGGTGTGCGATCCAACGGCTGCGAATTCCTGGATGTTACTGGTCAGGGCGTTTATAGTCTGTCCGATGAGACCGATCTCGTCTCTTGTACGAATAGGTATAATCCGGCTGAGATCGCCGTCGGAAATGATTTCGGCTTCGTTTACCATCTGCTGGAGGGGTGTGGTGATTTTTCTCACGAACATGACCAATACGATAAGGGTCTCCAGCGCTTGAACCACGAACATCAGCAGGGCCTTGTTCCGTAGGGACTCGATTCCATGCTTTACAGAGTCAATCGACTCAGATACGGGCAGGGATGATTGGGGCATCGTTTTTCCTATGGCCCAGATGAACTCACCGGTTATCAAGAGGGAAGCCACGGCTATCAATAGGAAATAGTTTAGCATCCTTCTTTCCAAGCTCGACCGCTTCTTCATAAAAAATCTCCTTGTTCAGGAACGGGGGTATTTTGAGTTCTCCACCAAACAAGTTCCCCGCAAAAATAAGGGAAGAGTCTGTGCCGGTTCATCTCGGGGACATTCATAAATCCTCCAGCACTGGACGGATGCTCAGGAGCCAAAAAATACCGCGGCTGTGATTCGTAGCCTCAGATCGTCAAGAGGATGCTCTGACGGATTCAGAGAGACAGTCACTTGGCGCTCTTGCCGGTAGGATAAGGCTCGATTTTTTCGGATAATCCTGTTTGGCGATTGCCGGTGCGGGTAAGCTGACTGTGACCAGATCCTACAGACCCATCTTATTCTTCGCCTTTGGCGATTTTTTCTGGAAAACCGCAGTCAAACAGACTAACTTCCTTCTTCCCCATGACCTGCCAACAGTCTCTCCAATGATTGGGGTGAGCCGGACACTTCTCTCTGATTGTTGGGGGGCAATTCTTGAACTCCCAGCAATTCTTTCCACTCATCGCCATTCCCTCCGCACGATAGTATGCAGCGTTTGCCTAAGCATCCATACTCCTGGTTCAAACCTTCATCTAACTGGCATCACCAGGCAAACGCCAGTATTTGTCGTTCATCAGCATTGAATAGCCTAGAGGATAGCCCCGAACGGAAGAGGAATTCGAGATCGTTTCTTAACGATGTCGCAGGCCAAGCAATTCTCCCGGTTCGGCTTCGTCTGACAGCCGTGGCATTGCTGAACCAGATCAATAGCCTCCTCCATCTCTTTTCTGAGTTCCTCATATTCCTCGATTTTCTTGTTCACGTCACACAGGCGGTCTTGAAGACGCTTCAGTACCAGAGGATAAGCCTCGTTGCCGGTCGGTTTTTCCCGCCTAATCTGGTATAGAGACTTAATCTCGTTGAGCGACATCCCTAAGCTTTTGAGTTTTTGGATGAAGAGAACCGTATCCACAGTACGGGATTCAAAGAGGTAGAATCCACCAGGGCTTCTCTTCGCGGACGCTATTAGATCTTCCTCTAAGTAATAACGGACGGTTCGTGTTGTAGTTCCTGCTTGATGAGCAATTTCTCCAATTTGCAATAGTTGTCGTTGCGCCGCCATGATTGGTCTCCACAGGTTAATTGGAACGAACCGCACCTACAACTTGGCATAGCCTTTGTGACACGTCGATTGAATCGTCGGCAAGGTGAGCACTATACAGTTACGTAACTGTTCATCATTGTCCGTCTCATGTCAAGAGCAAAATGGGTATATGACGAATTACAGTTAGACGAATCTCTGGTCGTGAAAGTGGTGAAACGCTCAGGGGCAGACGTTCTCCACCCACTCTCTCCGGTTCGTCTCGTTCCTAACAACCTCCGGACCGACTTTTCGTGCCAGTCCCGCCGAATCTTCAAAGGATGAGCCGCCCTGGTGAGCGGGAAAAGCTTTGATAAGTTCCGCGTCTCTACTCTTGTAGATAAAGGTACAAGATACCGCTCGAGCCAAGATCAAGAGGACGGCACTCAAAAAGTGGCCTGATGTCTCATACCGGTGCGCGGTCAAAGAAGTGACATCGGCAATGGCCGGCAGGGACGCCGGTCGCTACCATAATATAGTGGCGGTCCCGCGCGGAACGCGCGGTGCCCGCCATTTTCACTTGTATGAAAGCCCATTGGTATCAGAAAGGATTCACGAAGCAGTCCATTCCATCAACGTAACGGTTCAATCTCGCGGGGTGCAAATGGTCATTGCGAGCGGAGCGAAGCAATGACATCTGGGAAAGACTCCCCGTGTAAGTCAATGGTTGGCGGTTAACTGCTATTGCCATTGAGACCGAGCGTCGGGTTGGGTATAATCCGGGGGCGCCTCAAGACGAATCGAGAATTCCTCAAGGAATCCAATATGCCCCACAGAATAGAAGTCTCTTTGAAGCCGTCCTTGCCTGACCCTGCCGGCCGCAGAATGTCCGCACGAATAGCCTCGGACCTCGGGTTTGTGGTGGATGATCTGCGCGTGGCGGACGAATTCATCATAGATCGCAATCTGAGCGCCAGAGACCTCGAAATGGTCGTCGAAGAAGTGTTTCAGGACCCTGTTATACAGGAGGCCGCGGTCGATCAGCCCCTAAAGATACCGTTTGACTGGCTCATCGAAGTCGGTTTTCGGCCCGGCGTAACCGACAACGTGGGGCGGACGGCACGAGAGGCGGTAGAGAGGGCCCTGGGCGTGCAATTCCAAAGTGGGGAAGGGCTTTACACGCGCAAGCTCTATTTTATCAAGGGGGAGATGACCAGGGAACAGGCCGACACCATTGCCAAAGATCTCCTGGCTAACGACCTCATCCAGACGCGGGCTGTCTTTGCTCCAGGCGACGACCGGAGCGCCATCACGGTCCCCCGTGTTACCTCCCGTTCCGAAGCAGTAATACGCACCATAAACCTGAATGTGGATGATGAGGCACTCCTGCGCATAAGCAAGGAAGGGGTGCTGGCGCTCAGCCTGGACGAAATGCGTGCCATAAGGGACTATTATCAGGCCCCGGTGTTTGTGGAACAAAGAGACAAGGCGGGCTTAGGCCCTGAAGTCACTGATTGCGAGCTCGAAGTGCTGGCCCAGACGTGGTCCGAACACTGCAAGCACAAGATCTTCAACGCGTTGATCCAATACCAGGAGGGGGGAAAATCACGGGAGATCGACAGCCTCTTCAAGTCTTGCGTCCAGGCATCCACCGAAAAGATTCGCTCCGAACTCGGAAAGAACGACTTCTGTCTCTCCGTGTTCAAGGACAACGCGGGGGTGATCCGTTTTGACGATGAGTGGAACCTGGTGGTTAAGGTGGAGACGCACAACTCGCCGTCTGCTTTGGATCCGTACGGTGGGCGCGCTCACCGGCATAGTCGGTGTGAACCGCGATCCATTCGGTACCTGGAATGGGTTCCCGTCTGATCTTCAACACAGACGTCTTCTGTTTTGCTCCACCCGATTTCCAAGGGACGATTCCGCCTCGGCTGCTCCACCCGCGCCGTGTCTTCGAAGGCGTGAGGGAAGGAGTCGAGCACGGAGGTAACAAGAGTGGCATCCCGACGGTCAACGGAGCAGTAGTGTTCGATGAGCGCTACCTTGGCAAGCCGCTTGTGTATTGTGGCACCGGCGGTATCATGCCCGCAGAGATCAATGGGCGGCCCGCTCATGTGAAAGCTGCCCGGCCCGGCGACCGCATTGTGATGACCGGCGGCCGCATCGGCAAAGACGGCATCCACGGGGCCACTTTTTCATCGGAAGAGCTGCACGAAGGATCACCCGTGAGCGCGGTTCAGATCGGCGATCCCATCACCCAAAAGCGCATGACCGACTTCCTGCTTGTGGCTCGGGACCGCGGACTCTATTCGTCAATTACCGATAACGGGGCAGGCGGGCTTTCTTCATCAGTGGGGGAGATGGCCCGCGAATCAGGTGGGGCCAGGCTGCACCTTGACAGCGCCCCGCTAAAGTATCCCGGTCTTCAGCCCTGGGAGGTCCTTCTCTCGGAAGCTCAAGAACGCATGACCGTCGCGGTCCCACCCGACAAGCTGGACGAGTTCCTTTCCCTCGCGAGAACCCTCGATGTCGAAGCCACGGATCTGGGGGAGTACACCGATGATGGCCTGTTCACTGTCCTGTGGGAAAACCGGCCCGCGGCAGTCCTCCCGCTCGATTTTCTTCACGAAGGACTTCCCAGAATGCATCTCACCGCCCGATGGGAGCCCAAGCTCCATCCGGAGCCCTCCTTTGCCCGCGTCCGCGGACCTGACGTCGAGCCTGATGGAATTGATGGGCCGCTGGAATATCTGTTCCAAAGAGAGGCTGATTCGGCAGTACGACCACGAAGTGCAGGGCGGAACAGTGGTCAAACCACTCGTCGGAGTGCAGGAAACGATGGGCCCGGCGATGCAGCGGTGCTTCGGCCGCTCCTTGACAGGTTTCGAGGGGTAGCGGTCGGCTGTGGGATAGCCCCACGCTATTCAGACCTGGATACGTACTGGATGATGGCCGCATGCATAGATGAGGCTGTGCGGAATATCGTGGCAGTCGGCGCGAATCCGGACCACATGGCAGGGCTGGATAACTTCTGCTGGTGCGATCCGGTTCAGTCGGATAAGACTCCGGACGGTGAATACAAGCTGGCTCAATTGGTCCGAGCAAATGAGGCTCTGTACAACATCACGACCGTGTATCGAATCCCCTGTATTTCCGGCAAGGACAGCATGAAAACGATTATCATATAGGGGAGACCAAGATCTCTATCCCGCCCACTGTGCTGTTCACCGCGGTTGGCATAGTTCCCGACGTTCGGCTTGCCGTGACTCCGGATTTCAAGAGGGCAGGAGACTCGATCTATGTTCTGGGCGTAACCCGTGATGAGACCGGCGGTTCCGAATATTTCGCGGCTCGCGGGTTTGTCGGGAACAAAGCGCCGAAGGTGGCAGAACCGGAACTGGCCATAAACATGTACAGAGCTTTGCACAAAGCCATTGGCTCCGGTCTTGTGGCTTCTTGCCACGACCTCTCAGACGGCGGCCTTGGGGTAGCCTTAGCGGAGAGTGCCTTTTCCGGGGGCCTGGGTGCTCGGCTCAGTCTCGGAGATCTGGCTCTCGATGGCGTGCACCGCGATGATGTGGCTCTGTTTTCAGAGACGCCATGCCGCTTTCTCGTTAGCGTTCGTCGGGAGAAACGGGGTGCGTTCGAGCAGGCCATGAACGGCTTCCCAATGGCTTTCGTTGGGGAGGTTATTGAGGCCCCCAGAGTGACCGTGATGGGGTTTGATGGGAACGCAGTTGTGGACGCGGACATCCGGGAACTGAAAAAGGCGTGGCAAGAGCCTTTGGGAGTGTGAAAATTTCGTAGACGTTCGCCGCGAAATGGGTGACCGGCACGGAGGCCGGTCCTACCCAGTGATGGTAGCGCCGGCGTCCCTGCCGGCTTTTTGACAGGATGGGGAAGCTTTCGCTTTGAACGATTACAAAATTTCGCCCTCCTTGTGCTCAAAAGAGGTTTGCGCTAAAGAAGGGGCATGAGTATTGAGAAGATCTCAAGCCTTGAAGTTGCTTCAGGTTCGGACCATCAAAGTCCGGCCCCGAGTAACGTGCCTCGGGAGGATCTGCCCCGGAAAATAAGTAAGTGGCTTGCCCTTCGAACGCTAATCTGGCGTATTGTCAAGATTCCAATATATGTGGTATTCCTCGTGGCCGCGGTGGGCTTGATTTTTGTCCTGCTGGACAGGCTTTCAGCGTTTCTCCTGGGCAGGACATATCTGGGAGAGGTTTACGAAAAAAATTTCTCGATGGTACACCCACGATTTTACCAGGCCCGTCTCGCATTATGACTACGATTTCGTTCCCGCGAGTCTGTCTCGAATACAATACCCTGAAGGGCAATCGTTACGAATATGCCAACAATGCGGGGTTTCGTGAACCAAGGGATGTCCCCGTCGAAAAGCCTCACGACGAGTACAGGGTCTTTCTCACCGGCGGCTCCACCGCGTTAGGTCTGGGGGCCATAGGCGAAGCGACCGAATCCATGGGATGGTACGGCATCGAGTACCGGGAGACCATTTCCCACATGATGGAGATGATCCTCAATGCCTCTGCGTCGGTGCCTGGCAAGACCATCCGGGTGTATAATACGGCGGTATGGGGTTATGCGTATCAGCACCTGCTTATGCGGTACCTGACAAAGCTCAGCCGATACAACCCCGATCTGATAGTCTCTCTTGACGGAGCCAATGAAATTCCCATGGTGAGCAAAATAGACACCCACTGGGAATACTTCGATGAGGGACAATTCAATAATATTCTTAGGGACATCTATGCCTACAATGGGCCGGGGCTAGCGTCCTACCTTACCCTGTGGCTCAAAAACAATACATTCCTCATGACATGGTTCTGGTCCGGAAAAGACGTGTTCCAGGAACTGAACACGGATATTCAACCGCACCGGGGTTCCGTAGGCGATCGACAGGCGGCCGCCTCTTCCTCATCATTGTCGCTGGAAGAAAGATCCCGCCTCTTGGATCAGAACATTTGCCAGAGTGGTCAAGATCGTGGAAAACTACCACACGGCACTTCAAAATGACAGCGTGGCCCACATTTTTGCCTTACAGCCGTGGTTCTATTCCAGCAAGAAGCCCCATCATGATAGGGAGAAGGTGCTGGCAGGGCTTCAGGGATACCGCCACTACTATGGTGTGCCTTCGGACAAGGCTTATAATCTCCTAATTGAAAAGATTCGAGAAAGCGCAGCGAGCAAAAAGGGCTACTTTCTGGTTGACTTTTCCGATTACTTTGACGATGTGTCTGAATGGGTTTTTACGGATTGGTGCCATTTGAACTCGGGCGCGAACTACCTTGTTGCCAAAGAGTTGTCCAACCTGGTAAAGGAACGTGTTCTCGGGCGGAGCCTGAATCGCGGGGACGCAACGAACGATAAGGACAGTTTCTTTTGGGATTTGGCCGCGTCTGGAACCATCTTGTACAGCTCGCTCCGGCGGATTTCCGCGGAAAACGTTCCCGAACATGCTGTCTGGGTATCCGGGGGATGCTCTCTATTCCTCCCGTGTAGTCCCCGGGGAAGAGAAACTTGAAGTGGCATTGGATCTGGGGCAGGAATATCCTGTCAGCAGGTTGCGGCTTGTATGGGCAGACGAAGCCCGCGGTTCCCGGAACAATGGGCGATGGAATCCTCAACGAACCAGGAAACCTGGGAAACATTGGTTCAGGGTTCTAACAAACAGACGGACAGCTTTTCGCGATGGCCCGGATTCGAGCATTATGCGGCCGAGCCTGTGCAGGCCAGGTATTTGAGATACAGGCCCATTACGACGTCCCAGCGGTCGGTCAGACTCAGATCCTGGAGCGTATTTCGGTAGGAAACGATGAATATCCTAGGAATTTCTGCATTTTATCATGACAGTGCCGCGTGTCTGATCAAAGACGGCGTTATATTCGCGGCGGCACAGCAGGAACGCTTTTCTCGCGTCAAGCACGATCACGCTTTCCCGCACGATGCAATACGGTTACTGCCTCAAAGAAGGTGGTCTCACTGCGAATGACCTCGATTACGTGGCATTTTATGACAAGCCCTTCATCAAGTTCGAGAGACTCCTTGAGACGTACATGTCCTATGCTCCGAGAGGTTGGGCGTCATTCTTGATGGCCATGCCGCTTTGGCTCAAGCAGAAGCTGCACATGCCCGAACTCATCGGTAAGAGTCTGGGATACGAAGGTAAGATCGTCTTCCCGGAGCATCACGAGTCCCATGCCGCCAGCGCTTTCTTCCCCTCCCCGTTCGCAGAGCCGCGTATTCTCACGATGGACGGCGTGGGCGAGTGGGCCACTACCAGCTTCGGCGTCGGCGAAGGAAACAAGATCCAGATTGATCACGAGATCAAGTTTCCCCATTCCCTGGGCCTGCTCTATTCGGCTTTCACCTATTACACCGGCTTCAAGGTCAATTCCGGCGAATACAAGGTGATGGGCCTCGCGCCCTACGGCGAGCCCAAGTACGTGGATGCTATCCTGAACGAACTGATCGACATCAAGGAAGACGGCTCCTTCAAGCTGAACATGGACTATTTCACTACTGCGCACGGCCTGACCATGACCAACAGAGCGTTTGACAAGCTTTTCGGCGGGCCGGCCCGAAAACAGGAAAGCAAGCTCACGCAGCGAGAAATGGATCTGGCCAAGTCAGTCCAGGTGGTCACCGAAGAAGTCATGATCCGAACTGCCCGGCATGTCCACAAGCTTACCGGTGAAAGACCTTGTGCCTGGCCGGCGGGGTCGCTTTAAACTGCGTCGGCAACGGGCGCATCCTTCGAGAGGGGCCGTTTGAAGATATATGGATTCAGCCCGCCGCCGGAGACGCGGGAGGCGCCCTGGGAGCGGCCCTGTTCGTGTGGCATCAGCTTCTGGACAAGGAAAGAGTTGTTGACGAGGTTCACGATCTGCAAGTTGGCTCGTACCTCGGACCCGCCTATAAGGAGGCGGAAATCAGGACATTCCTGGATTCGAATGGATATCCTTACGATTACCTCGCGAATGGGGCGCTCACAAGCACAGTCGCGGACCTGATCGCGCAGGGAAAAGTCATAGGTTGGTTTCGGGGAGAATGGAGTTCGGACCTCGTGCGCTGGGATCAAGATCCATCATAGGCGACCCGCGCAATCCCCGGATGCAGTCTCAGATGAACCTGAAAATCAAGTACCGGGAGAGTTTCCGGCCGTTCGCTCCTTCCGTTCTCATGGAAGAGGTCGGACGGTATTTCAAGTTGGACAGACCTTCACCGTACATGCTCCTCGTTGCGTACGTGGACGAACAGATCAGGCGCAGTATGACCGATGAGGAGGATCGTCTCTGGGGGATTGACAAGCTCAATGTGGCTCGCTCCGAGATCCCCGCGATCACTCACGTCGACTATTCAGTTCGCATCCAGACGGTTCACAGGGAGACCAATCCTCTGTATCATGAAGCAATCAGAGCTTTTCAGGAAAAGACAGGTTGTCCGGTCATTGTGAACACGTCGTTTAATGTGCGGGGTGAGCCCATTGTCATGAGCCCGGAGCATGCGTACCTGTGTTTCATGCGCACGGAGATGGATTACCTCGTGTTGGGGCCATTCCTGCTCGACAAGAAGAAGCAGCCTGCTTTAAAAGGTGATACGGACTGGAGAAAGGAATTCAGCCTAGATTGATCGCGAAATGCAATGTAAAATGGCTTATTGTTTGAGAAAGTTGTTCAATCCAAATGAATATCATAGAAGACATAAGAAGCGAAATCAGATCGGCAAAGCGGGAACCATCGAGCCGTGATCTAAACATATTGGCCCTGCTATTCCTTGTGATCGGAGCCGGCATGGGCGGATATCCAGCTCTTCTGGAAAGGAGCGGCCGCGGGCTGGTACTGGATCATTGCCGGAGTTGTTCTGTGCCTTTTGAGGCTGATCACGCCGTTATTCCGGTCGATTTACAGCTCCTGGCTGGCATTTTCGGTCATTCTGGGCTATTTTGTATCCAGAATTCTGTTGACGATCATTTTTTTCATTGTAATAACCCCGATGGCAGTGATCTTTCGCATCATCGGGAAGGATCCCGATGGAAAGAAAGCTGGACCCCAAGGCCGGTTCCTACTGGCTCCGAAAGGAGCCGGAAGCGGACACAACCATAGAAAGATACGAGAAGCAATTCTAATTAATAAGGCAAATCGAGCTATTGAGGAGGAGCTACAATGTCCTTGGTCAGAGAATTCTGGGATTTCATGAAGGTTCGCAAGAAGTTTCTGGCTGGCCCCTATATTGATTGTGCTTGTCATACTGTCGGCTTTCATTATTTTGGCTGCCAGTTCGCCCGTTGCGGCCCCCTTCATCTATACGCTCTTCTAGGGATTGTCCAAAAGAGACGCCAGGGTTGTGCGGGAGCCTCCTTTAAAAGGGATTTCCCGCCGACTCCCTCTTTCCAGTCCCATAGGCGAGCTTTTCAGAAAGCGCCGGTTTTCGGTGACCGGCGAATTTTACCCGCCGAAAGCGGCCGCGATATGCGGTCTCCCTCAGAGTGGGCGTGTGAGACCGGGCTTCAAAATCTCCCCCATCATCACTTGTCCGACGCTACGGGATAAAGGCGCCATGCAGGCCGCGTATAGAAGCGGCTCCAGGAGGAGCGGATGACAGAGTCTGGTCAGCCCAAGGATTCGACTTCATTGGACAAAAATGTGAAAAGCCCTTCAAGTGACACGGGAACCGTGGTATCTGCCCCAGCCGGACGCGGCGAGAGGGTGGGGCCGCAGGATTGGCCGGTATTTACTGATCTGCCTTTACACGGGATTTCTTGTCGCAGTGGTTTGCGCAGCCTTCGTAGGGATCGAATACTACTCGTACCTCCAGATAAAATCGTCTCCGCTCGGAGAAGCATACAGGAATCGGGATATGGACCTCGCGCGCCAGAGTTCACAGACGGTTGCGCCAGAGTTCGGTACGAGCCAACCCCCGGCTTCGCGGCCGTCCGGAACACGCGGCTGGGAAATTCATACGAATATATCAATGAAGAGAGCTTCAAGGATTTTGAAGATGTCCCTCAGGACAAGCCCGCGGACGAATATCGCGTGATGGTTACGGGCGCCTCTGTGGTTTACGGCCGTGGACCTGTACCGCCTTCGGACGCTGTGGCAGATTACTACGAGGTGACCTTCCGGTGGACCATTCCGCATATCATGCAGGAGATCCTCAATGCTGATCCCAGGGTGCGCGAGAAGCTGCAAGGCAAGAAGGTCCGCGTTATCAACGCAGGGGTGCCGGGCTACGTGTATCAGAACAGCCTTATGCGGTACCTTGCCAAACTGCGACTGTTCCATCCCGATCTGGTGGTGGCGCTCGACGGGGCCAACGAAGTCCATACCGTGGCGCGTCCCTGAAAGACTGGAACTACTTCACTGAAGGCCAATATTTTGAGGTAGTGAACGATGTGATGGATATGAGCCGTAAAGGAATCATGAATTACCTTACGCTCTGGTTGAAAAGGAACACCTATTTTTTCACCTGGTTGGCGATAAGAAGAGGGGAGGGACCCGGCACAATCATGGAGGACCGTGGATTTGCAGCCCATCCCCAAGATGCTACCCCTGAAATGATCGCATATCGCGATAGCAACATCGCCCAGGTCGCTGATGTCGCGGCTATATATCACAAGGTCTTGGAGACCGACCGTGTGCCTCATGTGTTCGCGTTGCAGCCGATGTTTCGCAACTGCAAGAAGAAGCGGACACCTATGGAAGAGAAGATAGAACAGATCACGGGCATGCAGAAAATAGGCTTCTATGACGCGGCTCAAACCTATGACGCCGTTGTGGACAAAATAAAGAAGCGCGCTCGGGAGATAGGCTTTGAAGTGGTCGATCTTACGGGAATTTATGACGACGTAACGGAATGGGTTTTCACCGACTGGTGCCATCTCACTAACGGGGCCAATTACATACTGGCCAAAGAACTGGCGAACCGCGTAAAAACGCAGGTGCTCGGCCTGCCCCTCCTTACGGACGATCCTATCGAAAACCGGAAGAACACCTATTTCGAAGATTATGCAAAGAATGCAACGGTCCTGATCAACAATAAGGCCACAGACCGTGGTCTGCACATACTCAAAGGCTATCCCGGCACCGAACTCCTGGAGATCCCACAGTCTGGCGCCGGCGGCGCAGCAAGGCCGATGCTGGATCTGGGCGAGGTTGTACCGATCTCGAGGCTGAGGATTGTTTGGGGAGACGAGAAATCGGTCCCCGAAAATTGGCAAGTAGAACTCTCCGAGGACGGTAAGGACTGGAAACCGTGGCTCAATGTCAACAAAACTACTGCTGACAGTTACGACCAGTGGCCGGGCTTCGAATACTATTCCTCACAGGAGACTCCAGCCAGGTACGTGAGGTACGTTCCTTCCGGCGATGGCGCGGGCGAGCCGATCCGGTTGCGCCAATTGAGTCTGTTCCGATAGGCGGGTACGGAAATAGCTCCGGTCGGCAACAAAGCATTTGTGTCCTTCTCATAAATGGAGTATAAAAAAAGTTTAATGTTGTCATCCCGCAGCTTCGCGCCGTTCACATGCCGCGGGACAGGGAGATTTTAAGATGCCCAAATTGAAGTCGTGCCGTGGCGCGGCCAAGCGGTTCACCATTCTCAAGAGTGGGAAGATCAAGAGAAAGAAGGCCTACCACAGCCATATCCTGACCAGTAAGACTACCAAGCAGAAGCGCAACCTAAGGGGGGAAGCCTTTATCGACCCGAAGGACGCGAAACAGATCAGGCGGTTATTGCCGTACGGGTGAACGCTGCTCCCGCTTGGTTCAGATCTTCACGCTGTGAGGCCGCGACGCGTGGGATTTGTTGTAAGTTGTTAAGGGAGCGGGGAGGGAACACACTTTTGCAGGAAAGTCTTCCGTCCGATCTCGACCGAAAAAAACACTCTTGACGGCAGATGCCAAACTGTCTGCCTACCCAAGGAGTCAATAATGCCAAGAGCACGAAGTGCACCGGCCAGTAGGGCCAGACGAAACAAGATCATGAAGGCTGCCAAAGGATATGTCGGTGGCCGCAGCAGAACACTGAAGCAAGCGAAAGAGACCGTGGAAAGGGCTCTCTGCTACGCGTACCGTGATCGCAGGACAAGAAAGCGGGATTTCCGCCGCCTCTGGATCACAAGGATCAGCGCTGGTTCCCGTATCAACGGACTACCGTACAATCGTTTCATCGAAGGGCTGAAAAAGGCCGACATTGCTCTGGACAGGAAAATTCTCGCAGATTTGGCCGTTACAGATGCAGCAGCATTCACGAGTGTTGTTCAAGAGGCAAAGACTGCCCTGGAGTCTTGAAACAGGTCTTCTGAAGCTGGGTCCTGCAAAGAAACGCATTGAGATTTGCGCCAACAGGCTTTGTCCCCATCTCCGCCTACGAAGTAAGGGGCGTGATGGACCGCGGTCCCCGGGACTCGCGATGGGGAGAGGTCAGACTGACGGAGTTTTCCGTAAATAGGCGCAGGCAATTCTCGATGCATGGCGCTCGAAAAGTAGTGCAATAAAGTACTCAGCCTTTGGAATGACGCTCGGGCGGACGGACAGCGGTCTTTTTGGACCGCTTTTTTTGCTTTATGAGGAGACCATGGAAAAACAACTCGATAGTCTCAGAGAAAATACCCTCGAAGTGATCGCCCGCATTAAGGACGAAAAAGCCCTGGCAGATGCCAAGACCCGCGTCCTTGGCCGGAAAGGCGAACTCACCGCGTTGTTGAGAAGCCTGAGAGATCTGCCTCCTGAGGAGCGCTCGAAGATCGGGCAACTGGCCAATAGAATCAAGGCTGAATTGGAAGAGAAATTCGGGCAAAAGGAAGACGTCTCTGCGCGAGCAGAGCCGAGCGAAAAAAGCTTGCTGCGGAATTCATAGATGTCTCGCTCCCCGGCAGGAGATCCATTCCTGGGCCGCTCTCACATTTTGAATAGGGTCACCCATGAACTGATCGAGGTGTTCAGGGGACTGGGCTTTCAGTTGGCGGAAGGCCCTGAAGTGGAGCTTGATTACTACAACTTCGAGGCATTGAACATCCCTCGGGACCATCCGGCCCGAGACATGCAAGACACTTTTTACTTCTCGGAAAATGTGGTGTTAAGGACTCACACTTCACCCGTTCAGATACGAACAATGGAGAAGCAACAGCCCCCGGTGCGTGTAATTTGTCCGGGCAAAGTATACAGGCGAGACGCGGACATCACCCACTCCCCAATGTTCATCCAGATTGAAGGGCTCTGGGTGGACAGAGGTATCTCGTTGGCAGACCTCAAAGGCGTGCTCACGGCCTTTGTACACGAGTATTTCGGGGAAAAATACTCTCTGCGTTTTCGGCCCAGTTTCTTTCCTTTTACCGAACCTTCCGCTGAGGTGGACATACAGTGCGTGATTTGCGGTGGCAGCGGCTGCAGAACGTGCTCCAACACGGGTTGGCTGGAAATCCTTGGTTCGGGGATGGTAGATCCGGAGCTTTATCGGTTTGTAAACTACGACCCTGAAATTTTCACAGGTTTTGCTTTTGGCATGGGCGTCGAAAGGGTGGCCATGCTCAAATACGGGATTCCCGACATACGAACCTTTTACGAAAACGACGTCCGCTTCTTGAATCAATTCTGAACCGGAATGTACCACTTAAGTCACCTGATCGGGTGAAGCTTTCTGTGCGGGACTTTTCCGCGCATCCAAAAGGGGTAAGACGAAATGCTCGTCAGCTTAAACTGGCTGAAGGAGTTCGTGGAAATCGATCGATCCGCTGAAGAGATCGCCGATCTCCTTACCATGGGTGGAATCGAAGTGGAGAGTGTGACCCATGTCGGGCACGAACTGGATGATGTATTTATCGCCGCCATAGAAGAGCTAACGCCTCATCCGGAGTCCGAAAAACTGACTCTGGCGCGCCTCAACCTCGGCAAACGTGTGGTTACGGTAGTTTGCGGAGCCCCCAATATATGCGTGGGTCAAATGGTTCCTTATGTGGCTCCCGGAGCAGTGCTCCCTACCGGCCAGAAGATCGAAGAAACCAAGATCAGGGGTGTGCTCTCTCCCGGAATGCTCTGTTCCGAAAAGGAGCTGGGCCTTGGAGATGACGCATCGGGAATCCTTGTCCTTGACGAATCGTGCAAGCCTGGAGTCTCCTCTGACCAAGGCTCTTCCGTTTGTGAAGGATGCCATTTTGCAAACAGGAGTGACCCCCAACCGGGGTGATTGCCTGTCGATCCTCGGCACCGCGAGGGAAGTGGCCGCCCTGACAGGAAAACCGTGGAAAGTTCCCGAGATACCTGTTGGAAAAAAATCGGTCAGTGTCGAGAAACGAATCCAGGTGGAAGTTCCCGACGCGAACCTCTGTCCACGTTATGTAGTGACCATGGTCGAGGGCGTGAACATTGGACCTTCGCCTCTGGAGATCCGGCTCAAGCTGACCAGAGCCGGGGTACGCCCCATTTCCAATGTTGTGGATGCCACCAACCTTATTCTCCTCGAATGCGGCCAACCTCTCCACGCGTTCGACTATAATCTGCTGGAAGAACGGAGGATCGTGGTTCGCCGCTGCGACCCGGGTGAGACATTCGTCACTTTGGACGGTACGGAAAGGCGACTTCCCGAGAACGCTCTTACGATCCGAGATGGCAGAAGATCTGTGGCTCTGGCCGGAATCATGGGAGGGATCAATTCGGAGATTACGGGAAACACTTCCTGCGTGCTGATCGAGAGCGCTTGTTTCGAAAGGTTCGGAATAAGGCGGACGGCCAAAGCGCTGGGAATGGCTACCGAAGCCTCTTACAGGTTTGAACGCGGAGTAGATCCTGATGGTACGCTTTGGGCTGCTCACCGCGTGGCGCAACTGATTCGTCAGTTGGCCGGGGGAACTATCCTGTCCGGCCACCTTGATGTCTACCCCGCTCCTATTGACAGGCCCGCAGTTTCGGTCAGAATCAGCAAAGTAAACAGCCTCTTGGGCCTCGAACTGAATGGAAAAGAAATTACCTCCCATCTGACGAGGCTGGGAATCAGTGTCAAACCGGCCGGCAAAAAGGGCGAAGAGATGATTAGCACCCCTCCGTCCTGGCGTTGGGATTTGGACAGGGAAGAGGACATGATAGAAGAGGTGGCTCGGCTGCACGGTTTCCAAAACATACCGTTGTCCATGCCCTGGTACAGATCGTCTCCGGATAAGAGCGGCGAGAACCTGAATCGCATCCGAAGGGTCAATGCACTGATGAACGCCTCGGGATTCTCCGAGGTCATCACGATGTCTTTCGTATCCAGGGAAGCTGCGCGTGAATTCAGCACTCAACCCGGGGATAGCAGTGAACTGGCCCTGATCAATCCGCTGACCGAGGATCACACCGTCATGCGGACTTCTCTCTTGCCGGGCATTCTAGCTGTGGCGAAACGCAACATGAACTTCCGTTCCGAGAATTTGAAGCTTTATGAAGTGGGTAAGACCTTTGCTCCGCTACCGGGACAAGATCTCCCCAGGGAGGACCTGAGGCTGGCTGGCCTGGCCACAGGCGCTCTATACTCGGAACTCTGGAACCTACCACGGGATCAGGAAGTAGATTTTTACGACGTGAAAGGGGTGTTGGAGACTCTTCTGGAAGGCTTGGGAGTCCCGGAGGTAGCCTATGTCCCGTCCGGAGTTCCTTTCCTCCATCCGGGCAAATCCGCGGATATAATTCTTGCGGGGGAGAACATAGGTTTTCTAGGGGAGGCGTCTCCAGCGAAAATTCGGGAACATGATCTGCCACGAAGGGTCCTCATGTTTGAGGTTCTGCTGGAGCCTCTGTTTGTTCGGATGCGCAAGGAGAGAGTTTTCACGCCGATTCCTCGCTACCCTTATATAGAGAGGGATTTATCATTCATCGTTGAAGAAAAAGTTTCAAGTGATATGATTAAACACTTGATTTCACGTTTGGGCCATGATATTATTGCCTCCGTGATCCTATTCGATTTGTATCGAGGAAAATCCATTCCGGAGGGCTGCCAGAGTATGGCCTTTCGGATCCGATATCAGTCAGAAGATCGCACTCTGACTGATGAGGAAGTCCAAGAGGTCCATTCTCGTGTGGCGGACGTCCTTGTGAGGGAACTAGGCGCCACGATGAGGGAATGAGAACCGGAGCGGTCGATGCCCAAGTCACTGACTAGGCAGGCTTGATCGGTTCGTCCTCCGGGGGACCATTGGATCCGAATGGATTGGATTCTCATGTGAGGGGTGGTCGCGTTATGACTATCGCAATTCCGGAGAAACAGTATTTTAAGATCGGTGAGGTAAGTGAGATCCTGGACGTCGAGCCGTATGTTTCTAAGGTATTGGGAGTCGGAATTCAAGATCCTCAAGCCGACCCGGACGCGAGCTCGGCAGCGTCTTTATCACAAGAAGGACTTAGAACTTCTCCTCGAGATCAAACATCTTCTGTACGATGAAAAATTTACCATCGCGGGCGCCAAGAAACGCCTCCAGGAGATGAAGAAGCAGGTGTCCGCTGAAAAAAAAGCAAAAAGGCCTGCTGCCAGGACGGCTAGACCCAGAGAAGAACTTGAGGCGACGAACCTGAGAATGGAAAATCTGCCGCACTCAGGCAATGCAGATTACAGGGAAATCCTTCTCGATATTAAGAAGGAACTGAAAGAACTCAGGTCCATCCTGGAAGGGTGACCTGTACGACATATTTTGTGCCCCGATTATGTATGCCGGGACTTGGGGCAATCACCCGGAGTTATGTGAGGATTGTGCACTGCTCAATCCTTTTTTGTTTTTTGTGGGCTTTCCGAACACAATACTCCTTCCCACCACTTGCCCCCGTAAACGAGTGATTGCTGTACATCCCGGTTTCTTGTTGCCAGAATCCGCTCACTGCTCTATATTCTTTATGAGGCTGAACTTTAAATGGCTTGTCAAATTACTGATGCCAACACCGAAGGAGTTGAACTATGAACACCCCAATGCATTGTCCCGGCTTACAGGCGAACGAGAAACCTGGCGTCGTTTACTTGCAAGTGTCCCAATTGTGGCAAAGAAAAAGAAATATTCTCCGATGAATTCGACAGGCCACACACCTGTTCGGGATGTGCACAGCCCATAGATTTTAGCCAGTGCACTCTGGAATCCGGAAGTTTTCAATTGAAGTAGCTGTCTAAGACGACTCCCTGACCGCAGATCTCATGGCCGGATTTCTTGTCAATCGGACCCCGTGGGGTTGCCGGTACTCCCTCAGTTACGCCGGGAAATGGGCGATCCTGTGTCATTGCGAGGAGTGATCGGTGGGACAGGCTTCCAGCCTGTCTATCAGGGATGACCGGCAAGATGCCGGTCCCACCTGCAATCTGTTCTTGGCAGTTGGAAGATTGCCACGGGCTTACGCCCTCGCAATGACAATCTTTCGGCGCCCGTGACTGAGAGGGTTATGGTCGTTTTCTATCTAGGGCTGTCAAACAGGAAAGGTGTAACCCGCGAGGTAGATCATATCAACCACCTTGCGAACTTTGTCGGACGGATTGTTCGTCGGCGGCTTTGGCTTTATACGTGTTCGCAGGTAGGTAGATTGTAAAGCAGGTCCCTTTCCCCGGTTCGCTCTCCACATCGACGTTCCCCCCATGCTCTTTTATGAAGCCGTAGCAGACACTGAGCCCGAGGCCCACCCCTTTGAGAACCTCCTTCTTGGTTGTAAAAAATGCGTCAAAAATGCGGTCCAGGTTTTCAGGAGATATTCCCACCCCTGTGTCCTCTATGCGGATCACAATGTTTTCGCCGTCGGCATCCATGCCGCTCGACACCCGTAGTTGACCTCCAGACTCCATGGCCGCATTGGCGTTTATGATCATGTTGATAAATACTTGCTTCAACTGACTTTCAACTGCCGTGATCGGAGGCAGATCCGGGTCAAGATCCGTCTGCACCCTTATGTTCAAATTAATAAACTGCTTTTCGTAAAACAGCAGTGTCTCCTCCAGGAGTTTGTTGATATTGGTGCTGGTTCTCCTTTCATCGTCCGGTTTGAAGAACTTGAGCATCTTCAGAAGCAATATCGACGTTCTCTTGCACTCATTGTATGCCAGATCCACGAATTTCCTTTTGTAATTGTCTTCCGGCACTGCATCTTTAATGAGTTCCAAGCAGTTCATGATTCCAAAAATGGGATTATTGAGTTCATGAGCCAACTGGGAAGCCATTTTTCCCATCGCCGAGAGCCTCTCGGCCTGAATGAGGTGCTTATGGAGCCGGTTTCGTTTCGTTATGTCCCTTACGAGCCCCTGATAACTTATAATTCGACCTGAACCGTCACGGCCCGCATATCCGCTCATAGAAATACCACGCACGGTTCCATCCTTATGCCTTACTCGCAATTCATAATCCTTGACCACACCGGTGCTGGTGAGCTTTCTCCTGAAATCCACTACTGCCGCCGCACTTGTGAAGAGGTCACGGTAGTAATTCATTTCCAGGAATTCGGCCTTGGTATAGCCGATTATGTCGCAAAAAGCCCGATTGCAGTCTGTAACATGCCCCTTGGAGTCTGCTATAAACATCCCGTCCTGCATGTTCTCGAACAGGTCTCTATACTTGGTTTCGGTAGCGGCCAATCGGTCGCACATGAGTTTTTTTTCCGTGCGATCGACAACGAACCCGCGATATCCCTCGACTCGACTTCGTTTATCTTTCCATACATGACTTGACAGGCTCACATACAGAGGCTGCCCGTTCTTGCGTTTGAATATGGCCTCGTAATCTTGAACGTATCCGTGCTCCTCGATTATTTCCTGAAATGTGATTCGATGCTCCGGATGCATCCAGAGATCTCTGTTCAGATCCAGTGCCAGAACCTCCTCTATCATGCGATAGCCCATCATCCTTACTAGAGCCATGTTGCAATCCAGAACCGTCCTTCGCGAGTGCTGATGTAAAACCCGTCGCGTGCGTCCTTGAAGAAGCCGATATAGTTCCGCTGGATCTCCGTAATGCGGTCGTCGATCTCGTCAGGCGTCATATGGTGGACCGATTTCATAGGGCCTCCATTGGGTTGTGGCTCGTATCGCCGGAACGGTCTTCATTTCCGGCTTATCCGGCATCCCGTCTGCTTCACATTCCCAGCACGCGTGCCACTTCTTTTTTCAGCATCTCCAACGGCAATGGCTTCGAGAAGCAGACGTCGGCGCCGGCTTCCTTCATTCTCTCGTAATTCTCTTCGTTCATAAAAGCCGAGAGGACGATGACCTTCGTGTGAGTCGCCGAGGGATCTTGCTTCACTTTACGACACACTTCGTGGCCGTCGACATTAGGCATCATGATATCAAGTATCAACAAGTCGGGTCTGGAACGGCCTATCTCAGATCCCGCCTCAACGCCATCGGACGCGGAGACAATTTCGTAATCATAAGGCTCTTCTTCCAGGGACCGTACGATGGTCTCGATAATGAGGGGATCATCTTCCACCACAAGTATCCTCTTGGGGACCCCTTCCACCACATCGCTGGCGATGGGCATGCCGCGGCGCCTGAGAAACTCTTCGAGGTCTTCCCGCCTGACACGGCGATGCACTCCTCCGATTCTCAGAGCATTTAACTGCCCCTCGTCGATCCAGTCGGAAACGGTGTGAGGAGAAACACCGCAGTATTTGCTTGCTTGATAAAGGGTTAAAGTTTTCATCGGGAGGATCTCCCAGGAGGCTGTGTGGCTTTGTTACCTTTCACCGGGCGTATGGCCACCGGAGCGAAGGCCGGTGCTAACCGGTCTCATGATAGGGCCGGCGTCCCAGACCGCCGCGTTTCCGGTAAACCCCTCTCGCTGTGAACGGTTACGTGGCTTTCGTGGTTATTCCATAACCTCCATCTTTTAGGTTATGTCAGACCTTGTCAATGATTTCCTGTACAGACGCGAATGAATGTCTCCCCTCGGTGAAATTCGTTCCGAAACATTCCGAACGATGCGCAAGCGGGAGACAGCAACACGACGTCGCCGCGTTGAGCGTGCTCCAGTAGCCGCTCTACAGCATTTTCGAGATTGCTGAAGCATCCTACTACCTTGTGCTCCCCGCCGGCGGCCGCGATCTTCCCGTATAGATCGTCTGTAGCATCACCTTGAAGCAGGGCGATTTTGTAGGATCGCGAAGCGGCGGCAACGGCAAAAGGCTGGAGGTCCAGCTTTTTGTCGGAGCCTCCGGCTATAAGAAGTATCCGTTTCCCCTCGGTTGATTCCAATGCCGCGCAGCCGGCCACAGGAGTAGTGCTGGTGGAATCGTTGATAAAGCCTATGCCGCTCTTTTCTCCGAGCCACTGGAGGCGGTGTTCGACGCCTCTGAAGGCTTCCACCGACGATCGTATGGCCTCCTCCGGCACATTCATTTTCCGGGCAAGGCATATTGCTGCGGCCACATTTTCCCTGTTGTGCCGGCCCGGAAGCGGGATATTCCAAGTTGGCGGCACGTCCGCGGTACTAAAGAAGCTCTTGCCTGCGGGGGCCTCCTTGGCCAATTCCCTGGTCCGGGCCTGATCGCCGTTAAAGATGCAGTAGTCCGTGCCGCTCTGGTAGAGGAAAATCGCCTTTTTGTCGTGAATGTATTCGTCCATGCCCGCGTAGCGATTCAAGTGATCCGGATGGATGTTGGTGAACACCGCGGCCCTCGGGGACAGTTTAGCATCATGGAAACCCTGAAGTTGCCAGCTTGACAACTCAAGCACCACAGTGTCCTCGCTGCCGACGCGGTCCAGGAGCGGGAGCGTCGCGTGTCCCATGATGTTGCCGGCGAGGAATACCCGCGACCTGGCCTCTGAGAGTATTTTATGGATCAGGGTTGTTGTGGTGGTCTTGCCGCGGGTGCCGGTGATTCCGACAACCTCACCACGGAAGTTCTTGCAGAACAGACTTTCGTCCATTTCAACAGGAACGCCATGCTCTGCGGCGATTTTGAGAAACTTCGAGGAGCGCGGAACGTCGGCATTACGGAGGATCATATCCGCGTTGATAAAATCCGCTTCATCGTGGCCTCCCAAATGAATCGTGACCGGAAGCCCTTCAAGTTTTTTCAATGAAGGGGCCAATTGGTCGCGAGTCTTGAGGTCCGTCACCGTTACTCGGGCCCCGCAACGGACAAGGAATAGGGTGTCCCCAAGGCCACGGCCAAGTAGTCCGAGTCCCATTACCGTGACCTTTTTCCCCTTGAAGATTGTATGGGGATTGACCATAACTCTCGCCTTAGAACGCGGCGTCAGGCTCCGCCGATTCCGCTGGTTTTGGCAGAGTGGACGGGATCACTCCGCACCGGTCGCAAACTTCTATGGGCGCGCCATTGTCGAAGCCGCAAAGTGGGCACACCGAAGGAAATGTCTGTATAGCTCCTTTCCCTTCAGTCAATTCCATTATTTCACCATCCAGAGAAATGACAAGGCTTGCAAGATTCCTTACGACAATATGGAGCATCTTGAGCTGCAACAAAGGGTCCAACTCTTTGAACAACAAAGCGTTTATCTGAAGCAACTTGGAATCCTCTTTCGCGACCACGCCGGCCGACCTCCTCTGTCTGGCAAAGGCCCCAATTTCTCCAAAGCAAGCGCCGGGTAGAAAGTCTGAGAGGATGCGTGCTCGTTTGATCACCTCCACGTTTCCTTCGAGAAGCACGAAAAAGTTCGAGTCGCTTTCATTCTCGTTGATTATGTATTCACCGGCCCGGCATGTTATGAACTCTCCCATTTTGACCAGTTGCTGAATTTCTTCATCCGAGAACAGAGAGAACATCTCGAACTTCTTTAAGCTTTGGACAAGTTCTTTGTCCGGAAGGATGGCGGTGCGCAAGCCGGATCTGAGGCATTCCCCGAGAGCCACAGCTAAATCGCCTGCTCGGGGGAATCGTTTGGCAGGTGACTTCTCCAGGCAGCGCAGCACAATTGCATCAATCTCGCGTGGGATCTCAGGGTTGATCCGTCCCGGCGGATGAGCCTCTTCAGTGCAGACTTTGGCCAAAGTTTCTTCGGAAGTCGCGGCCTTAAAGGGGGCCCGACCCGTCAACAGTTCGAACAGAACAAGTCCAAGTTGGTAGATGTCTACCCTGTGGTCCTGTTCTCGACGCAAGACCTGTTCGGGAGCCATGAATCTCGCCGAACCAATAAGGGGTGAGCGCTGGCCTTTCAGGTGCTTTCGAAACCGGGCTATGCCGAAGTCAGTGATTTTGGGGACACCTTGACTGGAAACAATAATGTTCTCAGGCTTGATGTCGCGATGTATGACACCCTTTGTGTGAGCATAATCCAAAGCCAGAGCCAGCTCGTAAATTATCTCCATAGACTTCTTGATACTCAAGGGAGAGGTTCGTATATGGTCCAGAATAGTCTTGCCGTAAACGAACTCCATAACAATGTAGAGCAAATCCCCTTTTTTGCCCACGTCGTGAATGACCACAATATTAGGATGGAGAAGTGCGCCCGCGGTCTGAGTCTCCAAGAAAAAGTCCCGCATGGCTCTCTCTTTGGTGATCTCAGTTTCGGCCAGGGTCTCCAGGGAAAAGGTCTTGATTGCGACGGGTCGCCGGATTATCCTGTCCATTGCCAGGAATACCTGGCCCATTCCACCTTCGCCCACCTGGCGAATGATATCGTAACGCTTGATCCTCTGTATGCCTGTTGGCTCAGTTTGACTCATAAGACCAATAAAAGCTCCTCCTTCCGTTTTCGCGCGTTACCGAGGGCTGCGTTTCGCGAATATGGCGCTATTTGCACAGTAGGGCCGCCATCTTGCCGGTCATTCGTTCTTCCCAGCCACCGACGAAAATAAGTCACGGGCTCTGCCGGATCAGTAGGACCGGCGTCCCTGCCGGCCGTGGATCAATGACCGGCACGGAGGCCGGTCCTACCGGTAAAAGCTTGCGGATACGGGTACCAGGCCGATCAGAATACATCACCGGATTTATGAAACGGGGCACTTGGTGCTCAATTTCCTAAATGCGGTGACGTATTCTCAGGAGCCGTCGTAGCCCCTGCGGGGCTCGGGGTTGCACCGAATGCGGCATCGTATTTGCGCCACGCTGTACTTAGTGAACAGAGTTCCGGGCCTTCGGCATCTCCGGGCAACCTTTTCAGTCATATCGGGACAATCAAATCTCGGACAGAATCAGAGGCCCGTTGTCTGTGATAGCGATCGAATGTTCAAAGTGAGCCGAAAGTTTGCCGTCCGCTGTCACCGCGGTCCACTCGTCTTCAAGAAGTCTGATTTTCCACGTTCCTTCGTTCACCATCGGTTCCAGGGCAAGCGCCATTCCAACCTGCAGGCGGGGATTCCAGCCTCCACCCTTATAGTTTGGAATCTGAGGAGGTTCGTGCATCCTTCTGCCTATGCCGTGCCCCACAAAATCGCGCACCACTGAGAACCCGTGTGATTCCACATGCCGCTGAATGGCCCCGGATATGTCTTGGAGGCGATTGCCAGCCACGGCTTTCTGTATACCTTCATACAGCGACTCTCGGGTGACGTTCAACAGCTTCAGTGCTGTTAGGGACACTTCTCCAACAGGATAGGTTCTTGCGGCATCTCCTACAAAGTCTTTGTAGATGACTCCAACGTCCACTCCGACAATATCCCCCTCCTTGAGAACCCGAGGGCCTGGGATTCCATGGACAATCTCCTCATTGACAGACGAACAGATAGCCGCGGGGTAGGGCTTGTTATTTCGCATCTGGTACCCCTTAAACGCCGCTTTGGCCTTGGCCTGGACAATCATCGCTTCAGCAACCTTGTCAAGTTCGCCTGTCGTGGCACCGGGTCTGACCATTTCCGCCAATCGCTCCAGGATTTCCGCCACGATTCGGTTCGCATCTCTCATGGTCTCTATTTCACGGGAGGTCTTCAACACGATTAATGGAGCTTTCACAACTGTCGCCTCTGTCTCTTGAGTTCTAACGATATTGCGTTAAGCGGTTCTTACTATATCAGAAATTAGGGGTACATAGGCGGACGAATTTCAGATCCATCGGGCAAGAGTCGCGCATCGGTCACGAATTAGCGGCTTAACTTCCTCAATTTATGAATCCTCTCAAGAGGTCCAGGTTCACAGGATCCATGCTTCTCACCTTCAAGATATTTAGGCGTTTCGATTATTTTTGGAACGTTGCGGAAGCGCGGATCATTCATTACGAGCCGAAAGAATTCAAGCCCCAATGTACCTTTTCCCAAGTGCTCGTGGCGATCGACCCTCAGTCCCAATCCCTTCTTGCAGTCGTTCAGGTGTAATGCCTTGAGACGATCCAGACCAATCACATTATCGAATTCTTCCAGCACTTTCTGATAATCTGAAGCGGTGCGAAGATCGTAACCCGCGGCAAACGCGTGGCAGGAATCCAGGCAGACCCCCATGCGCTCAGGTTCAGCCGTTTCTTTCGATGATGCGCTGCAAATGCTCGAAGGAATAGCCCAGGGCAGTTCCCTGACCTGCTGTATTCTCTACGAGAATTTTGGCTCGAAAACCGGAAGCCTTGCGAAGCACTATGTTGAATGATCTCGCCACAGATCTTATGCCCGCGTCCTCTCCGGATCCGCTGTGAGCGCCCGGATGCATTATGAGGTATGGAATTTCAAGCTCTTCTGCCCTTTCCATCTCCTCAAAAAATGCTGCCTGCGACTTTTTCAACAGGGCCGTGTTCGGCGAACCAAGGTTGATCAGGTACGCGTCATGGACGACCACCATGATCCCGGTTCGGGCACGCTCCTCCTTGAACTTCTTTACTTCCTCTTCAGTAAAGGGATTGGCCTTCCACTGTGCAGCGTTTTTTGTGAATATTTGGATAACACTGCATCCTAGACCTTCGCCTCTTCCCAGAGCACGATGAACGCCTCCTGCTATGGAAACGTGCGCGCCAAGCAGGGGAGCACCGTGAGCTTCCGTGTGCGGATGCAGGCTGTCGCGAGGGAGGGTCAAGGCATTTGGTTTGCGGACCTTGCTCATTATCGCGAACGGTGGGCACGGCAACTTGGATATTGGGACCGATAATAGTTTATCATTTCGCGTTCAAGGAGGGTAACAGAGCTACGGTATGGACGCGCAACAGTGTCCTAATGCTTGTAGTACATCAGATCGTGGGCAAAAGGCTCGAGACGGCTTTCAATGCCTTGTTTTTCCTGGTCAGACATACTATGGAAAGACTTTGCGAAGGCAACATTCTCCTTAAGCTGTTGCACCGAATCACATCCGATTACCACAGTGGTAATGGGCTGAGAAAGGGCATAATGGAGAAAAGGCTCCATCGACGCGTACCACGGGAGCCTTGCCGCAAAACCCCGAAAATAGACTTTCATCCCGATAATACCCATGCCTTTGGCATTTGCCCGAGGAACAACGGTATGAGCAAAGCTTTTGTATGAAGGCTCCGCAGGATTTACCGGAAGCAGAACCGTGTCAAAATCAAACATGTCGATGCATCGTAGGAGTACAGCGGGGTCGTGATGGCCGGTAACACCGATGAATCTTGTCAGTCCGATCCGTTTTGCTTCGATGAATGTTTCAATGGCTCCTTCAGGGCCGAATATCTCTTCGATGTCCCTTTCGATCCGAACGTCGTGGACCTGCCACAGATCCAAATGATCGGTTTTCATATTCATCAGGGTCTCGGATAGATGCGCCAGAGCGCCTTTCTTATCACGCGTGTGTGACTTACTCGTAAGAAATACTTCATTGCGCCTTTCTCTTAACGCTCTGCCGTAGTACGACTCACTGCCCGAATACGCCCGCGCTGACTCGCAATAATTGACGCCGAGGTCTATGGCCTTGTTTATCAAGTCATAAGCCTGCTCATCGTGACCAAAAGTCCTGAGGATACCTTCTCCGCCAAGCCCCAGTATTGTGACCTCTTCGTCGGTCTTGCCCAGTTTCCTTTTCTCGATCATAGGAACACTATAGCAGCGGCAGCGCTTTTTGTCATACCAGATGGAATCGAAGAAACGGATGCCGGTCCGTCGTAAGGAGGGTCACGGACCGGCTCCATGAAATATACTTTGTTCTTCAGCCCCGCCCGGGGCTCCGTTAGAAGCCTCATGCCCTGCCGGGGGCGCAGGTCTGGCCGGACGAGGCCCAGTTGTTGTAATAGCCCTGGTAATAATTAGGACTCGGCGTGGTACTGTGTCTGATACGGGTTCGAGTAATAGCCTGATTGCGGCTGCTGATAGTACCCCTGTTGGACGACGGGACGCGGTTGGGCAGGATAGTTCGGCCGGTATTGCCCGGCAACAGGTACTTGTTGGCGGTGATTTGCGGGTTGCGCTGCAAGTAAACGATTTGCGTTGGCCGCGCGAGCGCTCTGGACCGGCTTCTTCTTTGGCAGAGCTTTGGCCGTTGGTCGGAGTCGCGGATTTTCCAGGGTTTGAGGAATAGTCTGCTGATAAGAGACCCGTGGCCGAACCGGCGTTTGAGCGACAACCGGCTGCCGGGCACGAGTGGGTGCTGCCGTGTAAGCTCCAGCACCGCCGTATTGAACGGTCCCATTGTATTGAGGCTGGCCCGAATTTGTCACACTGTACGTATATGTCTGGTTGTTTCCCGGGTTGTATCCTGGGACATTAGCAGGCTGATTCGCTTGCCCATAGCACAGCGGAAGGAGCGGCGCCATGACAAAGGCAGCGATAAACCACACCACTTTTGTTTTCACGAAAATCCTCCTTTGACCGGCATCTCATTCAAGACTGAGAATATATGTATATAAGGATGTTAATATAATGTCAAGGACTATTTGCTATTCGCCTGCACTTATCCCCTGCGGAAGCTATCATACTTCCGGGTAGCAATAGTGCTAAAGTATTACCCATAGGTATGTTTTTGAAGTGCCGCCGGGCACTACCCAACTGAGAGCGAATAAATTAGTTCCAATCTTGTCTAATAGTTAAAGCAACTTTTTGTCCAACGGCACACTTCTTGTTTTGTCTTTAACGAACCACAACAGAATTCGTCTAAACAGTCAGCATGAACGAATCAGCAGAGAAAGGAGATGGTCATGCGTGAGACCTTTATCGAGGCAACCGCCCTAGCGGCCCTACTGATAGTCATCGCCATGTTGGTTGAGTCAGGAATCTTGGACGGCATCCTTCGATAGGAGTGCCACCAAGCCCGACAAACTGTCTGGACGGATCTTGAGGCAATCTTTCCTGTCCGCATGCGGAACGATAGTGATCGGAGCTTCAATCATGACGGGATCCTTGTGGCTGATGCCAATCAAATTGGGCTATAGGACTTGTGCTCAAATACGTGGGTTTCTTGAGGAATGGCGGGCACCGAGGCCCGCCGCTACTATATAGTGGTGAGGTCGGCGTCCCGAGATTGCTCTAAACTAGTAGAATGGTTGAGATCGTAGCACGAATTGTCTCACCCTGCGCCCCTCTCCTAAAAGGAGAGGGAACGGTGCAACGGCTACAAGTGGCTCCCTCTCCCTCTGGGAGAGCGCTGGGGTGAGGGAAACGAAACAAACGAGACGCCAGATCGTGGCACGACTTAAACCTCACTCCGAATTTGAGAGAGTTTCTCTCTGTCGGCCATTCCCTGGGTAGGTTTTGTTCAAAGTCCAGACTCCAGCAACTCTACACCCGCCTTATTCAGCATCACTTATCAACGATCGAAAATTTTCCCCTCCTGTTGACGACACGTTACCCTCTTCGGAAACAACTACATCTCGGCTGATCTCCATAAGTTCACAATGGCTCTTGATTTCATTGACCGCAAGGTGAATTCCGAAGCCCTTCAGGAGGCCGGGTTGGAAATACTCCATCGCGATTTCTCGTGGTGTTTTGGGCCCGGTACCTGAGAGTCCGCGAGATCCCGTAACATCGATAGATATGATGCTGGACCATTTCGTCAATCCGGCCACGAAGGTCAATTTGATTCCATTTGTCCTGACTGTAAATCGATGCGCGGGCAATACCAAAAACTTGTCCGTGAATTCGGGCACGGCCCTCAACATTTTAAGGGAGCGAATATAAGCTCTGAGGCCGAAGAGTTGCTGCGCTTCGGCGAACTTCTCCGGAAGCGCGGGCTTCATGACGGTAAAATGGCTCTCAAGTGTTGGGTGAGGCGTGATCTCGGGAAGAACCGTGTCCCCTGCCAACATTGCCTCGCCGTCTACGAGGAGAACCACCGAATCCGGGCAATGTCCGGGTGTATGGAAGGCTTGGACGCCTGAGCCCAACTCTTCGGTCGAATGGCTCATGGCCATGATAGTCAATGCCTGACGTTCTTTGTGATATTCCAAACAATTGCGGTGGTAAAAGGTCTCCGGCATGGGGCAGCACCAGCATGAGGCGGGGAATTCCACTTTCTCGTCCGAAGGTGCAGCCTTGGGATTGGACCGCACAAGAGCGCCATAAACTTCATGAGCCACTACTCGCACATCGATCAGGTTGGCGAGTTCGAAAAGCCCGCCGTCATGATCCTCGTGGCCGTGAGAGACAAATACAGACTCGATATCCTGTCCGGTGAAGCCCGCGCCCTCGATCATCTTAAGGAGTTGCATGCCGGTTCCCCGTCTCCCTGAATCAACTAGAAAAGGCCTATCGCCGGTGACGAGGTAGTTCCACGTAGGGCCTATATCCCAATCGCCGCCATAAGAGTTTTCGGTTGCAAATCCATATATATGTCGTCCGGAGGAGAGGGTTATCCGAATAGTCATATTGTTGCCCGAGCTATCACCACGTTGAATAACTTGGATTCCGTCTGCCGGCATTATTGGTCTCCTTCAGGGAACGTCGATATTGTGCCCGTTAAGCTGCTCCGGGGGTTGATCCGCTGAAGCTGATCATATTTCCGGCTTTGCGCATTCGCCTCTCAACACGGCTTGATCTGGCACAGAAACTGTACGGAACGCGTCAATCAGACTCGAATAAATTGTTCAGAATCAGAATTATTCAACGGACCCCTGATTTTGGCATCTCCGGAATTATTAACCGGTTGTTCGATAATCCTCGGACCTGAAAAGCCGGCGCGTTGTCCGAACCGCCATAACGGCCATTTTGGACAACCAAGCAACTCTGCAAAAATGAAGATGAGGTTGCCAGGAGAAGACTCAGCCCCCACCTTGCGAATTGAAACTTTCCGATGGAAGGGCTTGAACGGAAATATTTTCTGCGAGCTATCATCCTTAGGTGGTGATAACCGTCTCGGCACGGAATGTCAACGCCTTGGGTGCCCAGGGCGGCCCTCCAGTTTGCGAAGCTGCTGCATGAAGCCCATAACGATTTAGAGTAGCTAGGCTAGTGTGCTGTCCCTCAAATAAAGTGCCAATCTCTGACTTCGCTGGCCCGCGGGGAGTGTCATTGCGAGAAGCGAAGCGACGAAGCAATCTACTGCGCTTGCTGCACGAGGCCGTTAGATTGCTTCGCTGCGCTCGCAATGACAAAGCGGGTCCATTTACCCCGGGTGGAATTCAGGAGCGGGGTACGGCTATTCGGTTATGTATGTTATTTGCGGGACATGATACTAGGTCAGCCTTGACATTGTGCGCTGGCTATATAACGATCCGATTATAAGTGGTCTTTCTGTTTCGTAACAGGCAGTGCGAAACACAGGAAAAGCTGTTGGCCCTGGGTTAAGAGTCGAGATCGAAGAGCCACGTCAGACGCTGAACCCGGATGAGCGTTGGCCGTGAACTCACAAGAAGCCTGCTGAGCAGAAAACGAGCAATTGCTCGCTTTTCGAAAGGAGAAAAAGGGCATGACTGATGCCAAGGACCTTCATGTGTTTCTTAGGACAAAAGCCAAATCTGAAACCAAAGCAGAGGTTGTCAAGTGGGAAGAGAAGAAGAACCGATGGCTCGAGAACATTGAGGACTTATACAAGCTTATCTCAAGTTGGCTGGAACCGTTGGAAAAAGAACGTGTGTTGAGTCATTCCATTGAAAAGACGACGGTGAAGGAAGACCCTATTGGTTCCTACGATGTGGGGGTGCTGACCATTCTTATCGGGAACCAAAAAGTCGAGTTTTATCCCAAGGGGACCCTCATCATTGGAGCCGAGGGACGAATAGATATAAAGGGCCAGAGGGCAGTTCGAACGATCATCCTCAATGAGGGCCAATGGTCGGTGGTCGAAAGATCTCCGAGGCTCAAAACACTGCCGTTCAATGAAGATTCATTCCAAGATATTCTCAGTGAGGTAATGGAGTGACGAAGAGAGTATCAATCAATACTGACCAAATCACAATCGATGACGCTTGGGACTACTACCAGAATACGAGGGATAGCATTATTCAGGCAGCCGAACTCACGAAACGAAACATGTTGCACCATCCGACCGCGTTTGATTCCAAGTTTTTTGCCTTGAGCGCCGAAGAAGTTGATGATTACGTTGAAGAAATGCTCGATGAAACCGACAAACAAGCCTGCTTATTCCTGATTGCCTCGGCTGAGGCAGATCTGCGGGTTGACTTCTTCCAGAGAGTTTATGAGCGAAGGAGGGACGATGTCAGCCAAGAGTTTCGCACCACATACCGAAGCAAACGTAATCACAACAAGGCCAAGGTAGCTTTTGATGAAGACATCCTTGCGACATGGGCCGAGAAGGTGCCTCAGTCCAAATCCCGTATTGCCGAACTGCGAGGAGCAATGGGTTACCGTCACTGGCTGGCCCACGGCAGGTGGTGGGTTCCCAAATTGGGAAGAAAATACGACCCAGCAGGTATTCTTCTGATCATCACACGTTTCTTCAGAGAAATAGGACTCTCCAGCAAGTGACCCCCCTTGACAGCTACAGATGCCGTCCCTTCCTCTTCCTCGCCCTTACACAAATTTAGTCTTCCGCATAAATCTGGGTAACCGATTCTACCCGGTCACCCATTGTATCGGAACATAATAAACCACTACATTGAAGTCTTTTGAGGTCCTAGCGTCTGGCGGCGTCTTTACCGAAGTGGTGCTTGCAGTAAAGCTTAATCTTATCTCTTACGCGGGTGCGGCTAACGCCTCCGACTGCGGCGAGAATTCTTTCTTCAGTTTGGCGAGCGCTCGTTTTTCCAACTGGCGAACACGCTCACGGCTCGTTCCGAAGTGGTCCCCCAGTTTTTGGAGCGTCCACGGTGAGTCATCCATAAATCGCTTCGTGATAATGAAGCGTTCACGTGCATCTAGCTTTTTAAGGGCCTTCCTCGTTGCGTGAGAAAGCTCCAATTCGGTTTCTCGTTCAATAAGTTGTTCTTCCTGGTTTGCTGAGCTATCTTCCAGCATCTCGATGGGCGAAAGATTATTATCTTCCCCGATCGTTTCGTTCAACGACCTTTCCCGGGCCTTGACGCGAGCCTCCATCTCGATGACATCGTCGCTCTTGACCTTCAATTCGGCGGCAAGTTCATCAATGCGTTCTTGCCGTGACTCCTTATCAAGGTGCTCCCCGATTTCACCCATTCGGAAAAAGAGTTTCCTTTGGGCCTGGGTGGTGCCCAGCTTCACCAGGTTCCACGATTTGAGGATGTAGTTCTTGATGTAGGCCTTTATCCACCAGACGGCAAAGGATACCAGCCGGAACCCCTTGTAAGGGTCAAATCTCTTCACGGCTTTCATAAGGCCGATAGTTCCTTCTTGGATCAGGTCCTGTACCGGGATCTTGTAATGACGGTATTGAAACGCAACTTTCACTACAAAAGGCAAGTGAGAAACCACCAACTCGTGAGCGGCTTCAATCTCCCCTGATTCCTTGTATCTTACGGCAAGTTCGTATTCTTGTTCTGCGGTCAGCGGTTTGATAGATCTGACCTGGTTGAGAAAATGGTCTAGTTGATTTGATACAACCGGATAGTTCATTTGTCCTCTCCAGAATCGTTCCAGAATTTCTCCACTGGCCCGATTCGCGCACTAATCCCTCCGCAATAGCTCACAACTTTGAATAATCACTCATTGACTTATTGTCAACCTATTGGAAAATTTGTTCCCGAATTTAGGGAAGTCAACATAGTATAGCACCTCCTCTGGCGGCAGACTTCGAATTGGCCTTGCGCAGTTTTCATGGCTTCAGAATATCAGGTCCTATGGATTTCCGGTCTTACCGAGTGTATAAAGAACCTTCGACGGAGGTCCCTTATGAATTTACAGAACATTTCCTATATAAAGCTGATCGATTCCGTAGAAGAGAAGATTCTAGCCGGAGAAGAGATTCTTCGGTTAGAGACTGAACTTCTCCTCGCGACACCCGATGAGTTTCTTCTCCACCTCTTGGCTGCGGCGGATCGGATCAGGATTACATTCAAGGGCCGGCAATTCGACTCCTGCTCGCTTATCAACGCCCGCTCCGGAAGGTGCGGAGAAGATTGCTCGTTTCTGCGCTCAATCGGCCCACCACGGTGCAGACTGCGAGACATACGGGCTCCGTTCCACGGATGATATCCTTGCTGCGGCTCGTTCCGCGAAAGAAATAGGAGCCGCGCGCTTCTGCACGGTCACCAGTGGAGGAGCACTTTCTGACAACGAGTTTGATGCGCTTCTCGACTGCCTGGAACGGGTGAGGTCCGAGGTAGACATCGCCCTGGACGCGTCACTGGGATTCCTGGACGAGCAAAGGGCGCTTCGGCTTGGGGCCGCGGGCGTGACTCGTTACAATCACAATCTGGAAACTTCGCCTGATTATTATCCGACAATCTGCACGACTCACACGTTCGATCAAAGAGTCGCAACAGTAGAAACGGTTATCAGTAAAGGTTTTTCCGCATGCAGCGGAGGCATCATCGGCATGGGGGAAACGCCCGCGCAGAGGTTGGATCTCGCTTTCTCGCTCGCAGAACTAGGAGTGGATTGCGTTCCCATCAATATCCTTAATCCCAGACCCGGCACCCCACTTGAGAACGCCGAACCTCTGGAACCGTTGGAGATTATGAAGACAGTTGCGCTCTTCCGATTGATACTCCCTACGGCGACGATCAAAATAGCCGGAGGACGCGAACGGAACCTCGGAGATTTCCAGGCCATGGCACTGCGTTCGGGTGCCAACGGAATGATTATAGGAGGCTACCTGACAACTGGCGGCCGTGAGGTAGAGGACGACCTCAGGATGGTGAGACAGGCCGGCTTTGAGATAGGTTAAGCCGTTCCATTTCTCGTATAAACGAGTCCTTGTCACGAAAGAGTATAGTCCGCAAGCCCTTGGAGCGGGCCCTTTCAATATGCCCATCGTTGTCGTCGATAAAGAGAATCTCTGACGGCAGGACCCCGAGCCTTTTCACGACCTCATCAAATACCCGAGGGTCTTTCTTGCCCCGCCCGAGGTGATAGGAATTGAAAACGACGTTAAACTCGGCAAAGAAGTGGTCGCGGTCATCGAGGTCATCAAGCCACTGGGTCTGGTCGCTTAGGATCCCGACTAAATAGCCGCTCTGCCGAAGGCCGCGAACAATTTCCAGCATCCATGACCGCAAAATGAAGCGTTCCAGGATTTCTTTTCGTAAATCATCATTTGACTGTCTAATGTCGAAACGCTGCCTTAGCAGGTCCCAGTACGAATCTTCGTTCGCGGTTCCAACAATATATCCTGATTCGTAGACCGCCGAGGAAGCCAATTCAAAGAAAACTTCCGGCGACAGGCCATTTGAGCGAGCGATCGCCATCAGGCCCTCCCGAAACCCCTCCTCAGCAAGCACCCCTCCATAGTCGAACAAAATGACTTTGACGTGGGCAGAGATCTGATCGGCCACAGACTAAACCTTTCTCTTGCACAGATGAGGAGGCGTGCTCACGCTGACTGGACGAATCTCCCCGTTGATTTCTGGCAGTGAAAAAGTATAATTAAACATTCAACAGGGAGAGTCAACAGCCGCCTGCTCAATGGCAGAAGGCAGCACTCTATAATGGTACGATTTCGCTCTGTAAAGAGGTGATGCAGATGAAGGGTTGCGCGGTCATTCCAATTATCAAAAGCAGTGTCAGGAACGAACGAGGCTCGTCCGTGTACAGTTTTCTGGGCATCGTGATTATTGCGATGGTAATTATTACAACGATATTTTTCTTTCCGTGGGCTCAAGTCTTCAAGGCTAGACAGGATCCGGACTACTTGGCCGGAGAGAAGGCCATGGCGGAGAAGCAATGGCAAGAGGCTGTCTCTCTGTTCGGCAAGTCTCTTAAATCAAACCCTACGAATGCGCTCGCATACGTCGGGCGGTCAAGAGCGTATCTGCAACTGGGAAACCTGAACAAGGCACTGGAAGATGCGAATACCGCCGTAGAAAAGGAGCCCAGCTCTCAGGCGTATGGCCAGAGAGGGATCGTAGGGAAGCTGCAGAAGAAAACTGATGATGCACTCAGGGATTTTTCCGAAGCGATTAAGCTGGATCCCGGTTATTCGTGGGCCTACGCTCAGCGGGCCGATATATATTCGAGACAAAAAGAGCAGGACAAGGCTCTTCAGGACATTAACAAGGCCCTGGCAAAGCGGGACTTCGTTGAAGGCCACCGGTTGAGGGCATGGGTGTTCAACCGTATGGGAAGGTGCAAAGACGCTTCAGAAGACTTTAAGATGGTCGAGAAGTCGAGTCCCAATGATGCTTGGTCCATTCAAGATTATGCATGGTTTCTGCTCACATGCCCTGATGAGACCCTTCAAGACAGTTCCAAAGCTATGGAGTGGGCAAAGAAGGCACTGGAATTGACTGGCGGAAAAGACGGGCTGGTTCATGAGACCCTTGCCGAAGCGTATTTCAGGCAGGGTGACCCACTGAAAGCTGCCGAACACCAAAAAAAGGCGATTCAACTCGGATCGCAAAAATGCCCTGACGGCTCATGCACAAAGGAAATGGAGCAGCGGCTTCAGAAGTATGAGATGGCGGCAAGGCAGGAAGTAAGGACCGGCTACGAGATTCTACCGCTGGACAGCGGCTTCTGAGGATAACGGGGATATAACGGCTGATTATGGCCCTTTGGAGGAAGTGCGCGGCATCTCCTCGAATGAGGCGCATGCTGGGCTCATCTTGTACGGCGTGGGTTCCAAACCCGCGCCGTATGACATCGAACCGCCACGGCCTACCGCGAAGACCTGAACCGCACGGCCCGACATTGACCGCCGTCGTTTCTGAAGTCGACCGTCACCCACTTGCCCAGAAATGGAGCCGCGGCCTGTCGACTGCCGCTGTCAACCCGGATCACCAGCCTCTGGTTGTCAGACCCCAAAAGAGTCACGGATTCCAGATCGACCCGCTCGAGCTTACCGGCGAATTCCTCCGCGAGGCACGGTTGGCACAGGCCGAACACGGCAAAGATCAATAGTATTCCCACACAACGATCCCGCATCTTTTCCTCCATTCAACCCAAACTGAAACCAAGCTGCTGCCGGAAAAGAGGCGCCACCTGGACGACGTTCACGCTTTGCGCCAAAGCAAAGTTGGGTTTTGCGGTTTGTCGCGGCCAATGTCCGCCTGGACCCAAATTTCCTCACCCATCCCTTGACCAGCTATCTACGGCAACTTGGCCGAAATTTCGAAGCGAATCCTTCCATGAGAGAAACGGCTCTCATAGAGCAATGTCGAATTCCCAAACCTTCCTAGCCCATGATAATCGATTGGGTTTGATCTTTCAACATCTCGCAAGAACTGTACCGAGCATCAGATCAAGCAATTTGTCTCCTGTTGTCAAGAAAACCGCACTCGCGGTATGTTTGTCGGACGCACAAACCGTGGCTGATTAGCGTGAGTACCAAGAACCTCCGTAATTCGGATATTATTTGACAAGGCCAAGGGTTTTAGGCAATATAGCGCCGCTGTTCCACGGTTCAAGGAGAGTGTTATGGAATTGCCTCATGATCGCCTCTACTCGGAGTACCATCTTTGGGTTAAATTAGAGAAGGATCAGGCTGTGGTCGGAATCACCGACTACGCTAGAGAAGAATTGGGGGAGGTAGATTACATCGAACTGCCCCAAGTCGACGAGGCCTTGAGCAAGAATAGACCATTCGGAATTGTCGAGACAAGCAAGGCCGTCACAGATTTGGTAGCCCCCATCTCGGGCATAGTAGTGGAGTCGAACAACTTGCTCAGTGAATCGCCGGAGACTCTCACTGACGACCCGTATGGTGACGGCTGGCTGATCATCGTGGAACCCTCCGACCCGGACGAAATCGACGAACTGATGAGTCATAAGGCGTACGAGAAATTAGTTAACAGCCAGGAGGAAGAATAGCAGTTGGAATTGTGGCTGGGCATTCGCCTCGTGTGTCATTGCGACACTGGGTTCGCAGGGACAGCCCCTGCCCCGCTAGACTGAATGCATACCTCAAACTACTACATTATGCTCCTGAAATAATTGCTTGTAACATAAATGAAATTGGCTTTGATTCGCAGCTTCTTCGCGCGCATCCTGTCAGGAAACGGAAAAAAAGGGGCGGCGTCCCTGATAGCTCTCATGGCGGATTCGTCCAGTATTGAGTGACCGGAAGAGTCGAGCAGGTTCACTCCCAGCAATTGCCCATTTTTCGCGATCGAGAATTCCACTGTCAAGCTCCCGCCTATGCCAGACCGCGCGGCTGCCGAGGGATAAACCCAAACATCCTGTATCTTTACCTTCAAGTGGCGAAGATAAGAAAAAAATCTGTCGTCCCGCGTATTAATGTCAACCACAGCTTCGTCGATGTTTCCTTCCGGAAAGAACTCGGTTGACCCTCCGGGCGCGGAGAGACCTGACGCTATGTCCTGGGGTGTTGGCCTCAGATCAATGGGAGGGTGTTGGAGGCTTTTTTGTTTGGCCTGCTGGTCGGCGGGATCTGCATGTTTCGCGTGATTCTTCTGCGCGGGCTTCTCCACTGCCGATGGCTTGTGGTTGTCTTCTTTGGGGGGTGTCTCCTCCTTTGGCTTCACAAGATCGTGGGGGGTCTTGGGAGGTGGCAAAGAGGCCATCTTTTGCTGGACAGGTTCCATCCTCCCCAGAGGCGATACGGAGGCAGGGGGGGCCTTGGGGAGTTTCTCCTGAAGAGCAGTATGATCCCTGTCAGAAATCGCTGAAGCTTGAAGCGGCGGCGGCTCCGGCTTTTTCTCCTCGGGAGGCAGTTCCACCGGTCTGACCGAGATCACTTTTTCACCCGGTTTGAGAAAGGATTTTTTCGGCGCCAATCCGGCCATGTGCGGAAGAGCCGTAAACAGGGCGATATGGAGCACACAGGACGCGACGATGCAGTATTTTAAGATTCTGTCTTTGTGGTCGGTGACAACGGCTTCAGCCTCTTCAGTCCCGCCGCGCGCATCAATAACGGGCTCATCAAAAGCCTCATCACCCGCATCATGGTAATCGTATTCAATTTCGTCTATATTATTTAATAGTTCCGACTCTTGCAAAACGCTCTCGCCTTTGTCAGACTTCCCGCTCAAAAGAATCGGATAAACCGAAACCACAGGGGGCGCACATCAAAACCTGTCAATATGATAGAGTCTTTTTCGGATTTGACAACCCTTATCGAGAGGCGCAGTCCGGTTTCCCAGATGATAACTATCTGATCCCCGCTCTTTCTCCACATTCCCCGCTGACTCTTTGTTCCGTCAGCCGTGTCGCTCAAAAGAGTGACGGTCCCGTCACCGAGGAACCAGTAAAAGAGGTAACCGTCAATAACTTCCGGCCTCTCCTCTGATAGGACGCCGGCGGGCATCACACTGACAAGCCGCCACAGTCCTTTTATATTACCTTCTTCCCGGTTCATGGCAGCGATTGGGGACTGGAGGAGCATCACGAGCACCATACCCGCGAACACCGCGGTATCTGGTTCTCGCTATCATGTGCGGGCCTGACTATCCACAGCTTTCGGATCAAGGCAAGGATAATCTGGTTTTACAAGCGCTCGATTCCTTGCTGCAAGTTCGGGGTTGCTGTTGGCATAGCAGTAAACGCATCCGTGCGCACACGTGTCATAGGCCCCTATGTCCTTCGAAGCCACGCAGCCGCAGTCTTTCCTGGTCGGGGAGGTCTTCAGGGTTGCCAGTGCGGCCTTTCGCTCCGTCGAATCCGCGACGCCAGCCAGAAACACCGGGTCAATGCACCTGGCTTTGGTTACGGTCTCAGACACGAGAAAATCGTGAGCGCACGATGCAAAGGAAATGCCCCACTCTTTGGCCACATCCGCCATTTCTGCCGCCATTTCCCGGCATTCGGATTCGCCGGGCTTGCGGTGATTCGGTACCTTCAACTCCATATTTCTTATCGTTTTCCTGTAATAGTCACAAAAACTGAAGATGCATTCCGTCGTGTACGGCGAAAGCAAACGACACAACTCGCGGAAGTTTTGCAGATGCCACCCACGGTTCAAAACGTCCGTGAAAACTATTGTATCATAGCGCCATCTGAAAATTGAGGCCGAAAATCGCCGGACCAGAAGCTCGACAGCTTGCAAAGTATGACCCCTCTCCGGAACTTTTGGTTCCAAGAAAGCGGGATAATTATTGATGCTGTAGAGAAAAGTGAAGCAATGTCCTATTGCTGCCAGCTCATCCAAGTGGGGAATCAGGGGTACGGCGTCTTTGGTCCAGAAGACAATGGCAACAACATCTTCCGGAGCCAGAGATACATCCTGGTACCCCGCGCCCAATGGAAGGAGTACACGGACAGTCCGGTCCCGTATTCTCTGCATGAACCATTCAGCGTGAAAGGCGGGTATATCTGTGCGTCTGCTAGCTGAAATCACGTGCATAAATTCCTCCATGAATACCGCCCCGTCAGCCGGACCGCGGATTCACGGATCAAAAGGCTTGAAATCGGTCTACCATTAGAGCAGAATCCTTGTCCAGAGAGTGGCCTGCCTGCGTGGAATCACAAGGCTAGCCTTATCCCAACGTGAACCACCTTCTAAAGCAGCATTGCCGGGAGTGCGCGGGAATTTGAGAAGCCCATGTTTTCCTCTGGAGCCCTCATGACGTGGACGGTGCGAATCTCTTCATCGAAGCAATTTTTCAGGGATTTTGAGACTGCCGTGGTATAATGGATCATCCTTAAGATGAAACCACTTCGGCCTGACTTCGGCTGCGGGACAGGCATCCGGCTTGATACTCCCGGAGCAAGTGTCAATGTCGAATAGAAAGGAAATCTAATGGCCAAACCCAAGAAAGGACGGGAACCAATCGAGGGGAACCCTTCCGACTCAGAAAAATCAAGGGCCGTGGATATGGCAGTGAGCCAGATTGAAAGACAATTCGGCAAGGGCGCGATCATGAAACTGGGGAGCACCGGCGTCATCCCGAACGTGAAAACCATCCCGACAGGATCTTTGGGTCTTGATATAGCCATCGGTGTAGGCGGCGTCCCACAGGGACGCGTAGTTGAGATCTTTGGCCCTGAGTCGTCGGGAAAGACGACCCTGTGCCTCCACATTATTGCCGAGGCGCAGAACAGAGGAGGTTTCGCAGCCTTCGTGGATGCCGAGCATGCGCTGGATATCCGCTACGCGAAGAAACTGGGGGTCAACACGGATGAGCTGCTGGTTTCTCAACCGGATACCGGTGAGCAGGCCCTGGAAATCACCGAGATCCTGGTCAGGTCGGGCGCCATGGAAGTTGTAGTGATCGACTCGGTTGCTGCGCTCGTGCCGAAGGCTGAGATCGAAGGAGAGATGGGAGACTCACACATGGGGCTTCAGGCACGACTCATGTCTCAAGCTCTTAGAAAGCTCACCGCTGCTATCGCACGTTCCAATGCGGCCGTGATTTTTACCAATCAGATCAGACAAAAAATAGGCATCATGTTCGGTAACCCTGAGACCACGACCGGCGGCAACGCTCTGAAATTCTACGCTTCACTCAGACTGGATATACGGCGCATCGGACAGATCAAAGACGGAGAGAATGTCATCGGCTCCCGGACCAGGGTTAAAGTTGTCAAGAATAAGCTATCCCCCCCCCTTCCAGCAGGTGGAGTTCGATATCATTTACAATGAGGGCATATCCATAGCCGGCGAGATCCTGGACATGGGAGTCGATTCCGGGTTTATCGACAAATCCGGGGCCTGGTACTCCTATGGGGACGAACGCATCGGGCAAGGTAGGGAGAACGCTAAACTGTTTCTTAGACAGAATCCGGAAATTATGAATGCAGTCCGGATAAAGCTCTTGCAGGAAAAAGGCATTCCCGTGGTCGGGGAATCAGACGTAGATCACGACGCAGAGATCTCCGAAACGAGGCAGTGATATGGATCTCGACAATGTCTTAAGAAAAGCTATGGAAATGGGGGCTTCCGACGTTCATTTGAAAGTTCCATTGCCTCCTGTCACGCGGGTGAACGGTGTGTTAGCGCCCCTGAAAGGTGAAGAGCGCCTTACGCCCGACGAGATAAGGCGAGTGGCTCTATCAGTCATGAACGAACGCCAGCGCGAACTATTTACAAAGACCAAGGAGCTGGATATGGCCTACGGGGTTTCCCGCCTGGCCAGGTTTCGTGTCAACGTCTTTTCGCAGCGGGATTCTATCGCCATGGTCTTCCGAGCCATCCCGTCAGAACCGCCTGAGATAAGGGATCTCAACCTTCCGTCCATAATAGAAAAAGTGACCTTGGAGCAAAGGGGTTTGGTGCTGGTGACGGGAGTCACCGGCTCAGGAAAGACCACGACTTTGGCAGCCATGATAAATCACATCAACTCGTTCAGAAATTGTCATCTTATCACTATTGAAGACCCCATCGAGTTCCTGCACAGGGACCGAAAGAGCATCATAAACCAGCGGGAGGTCGGACAGGACACCCTGTCTTTCCAAAGTGCGTTGAGAGCGGCACTTCGTGAAGATCCCGACGTCATTTTGGTCGGGGAAATGCGCGATCTTGAGACGATCGAGATTGCCATGTTGGCCGCTGAGACGGGGCATCTCGTCTTCAGCACCCTGCACACGCTGGATACGACTGAGACCATCAACCGCATTATTTCCGCATTTCCAATCCAGCACCAGAACTCCGTTAGATTACAACTATCAGGTATAATCAAAGGTATCATATCCCAACGACTTCTTCCGAGAGCAGACGGAAAAGGGCGGGTTCCCGCCGTGGAGGTGCTCGTTTCGACATCTCGCATGCGGGAATGCATTGCCGATGAAAAACGGAGCCGTGAAATAAGAGACGCCATAGCCGAAGGGCACATCAGCTACGGCATGCAGACTTTCGATCAATCTCTCATGGCGTTGTACAAAAGCAAATTGGTGACTTATGAGACGGCCCTCGGGGCAGCCACAAATCCCGACGACTTTGCCCTCTTCGTAACGAGGTATTAGCGGCACCTCAGAGGGAAAATGGGAAATGAACGCGTGAGATAGGAGGTGAGACAGTGACTGCTTTCAAGGTCCTGCTGGTGGACGATGAGACGGAATTTCTTGAAACACTGGTCAAACGGCTGACAAAAAGAAAGCTGGATGTCGTCGGCGCCACCAGCGGCAAGGAAGCTCTTCGTATATTGAATGAGACAAATGTGGATGTGATCGTGCTGGATGTGAAAATGCCCGATATGGACGGCATAGAGACGTTGAAGGAGATCAAGAAGCTCAGGCCGTCGGTCGAGGTAATCATGCTCACGGGCCACGCTAATGTTGAGGTCGCTGTCCAGGGGATGGAGCTTGGTGCATTTGATTATCTGATGAAGCCTATGGACATTGACGAATTGCTTTACAAACTTCAGGATGCCTATAAGAAAAAGTGCTGTACCGACGAAGACCAAGAGTGCCGAATACCCAACGCTTTGGACGTCCCATCCGACCGATCTTGAGGCTGCGGCCCATGGATTGACCAGCGGGACCTCGCTCCAGCCGGCAGACGAGAAATTCCGGACCCGTCAGCCGAACTATTTCGCTCCTCGTAAGCATTGAGTTCCCCGTGGCTAAAGACTGTCATTGCGAGCGCAGCGAAGCAATCTTCTGCGTGGCCGAAGCTGAGATTGCTTTGTCGTTTCACTCCTCGCAATGACACAGGATCAGCGATTGCCCCGCGTAACTGAGAGATTACCGCTGCCTCCTGACTTGTTGTTGTCCTGACAATCGTGCCTGCCGCCGTTGGAGCAAGGTCAGGAAATCCTTATCCTTCCTAAAACGCGAATACATTTTGGGCCTCACTTCTTTTTACAAGATGTCAAAAATTGTAACACCCCCGTGTCGTAGATAGCCAAACCCTTGACAGCGGCTGGCCAAATATTGTCATTATTTTCAATAGCTTGAACTATAGGAACACGTAGCCTGCCTTGGCATGAGGATTGCTTACCGTACTGACGTCGCGCGGATTCGTGAATCAGAGTGCGCTCCTGAGACCGGAGGTCTCCGGTTTAGAGGATCCCCGCCGACAACAACAGGGAAGCGCTTTTTTCAAAAGCAACCCGATAATCGATACGCCTTTCAACCCCTTGGGTTGCTCTATGTCTTCAGTCGCACGTGGAGGATGATGCAAATGAAATGGGGCAAAGATTTGTACCGGATGTTCATGGCTGCCTCGCTTGCCCACGCAAGATGGGACTACGAGACGTCCATGAACATATTGAGAGACAAGAAGAAGCTCTGGATTCTGGCATTTATGTTGGTGCCCGCCGCGTTGACCTCGCTTGCCTTCGCGGTTGATCTACCCGCTCAGTTGGGTGGTGAAAAAGCCTACACTCCGGCTTTCTATTCAAACTTTATTTTTCTGGTCTCCATTGCTGTCGGCTTGTGTGCCGGCCTGATAACAGGCTGCATCGGAGCCGGAGGCGGGTTCATAATTACCCCCGCCCTCATGAGTGCAGGCGTCAAAGGCATCCTTGCCGTAGGAACGGACCTCTTTCACATCTTCGCTAAGGCGATCATGGGGACGGCAATCCACAAGAAGCTGGGGAACGTATCTGTCGGCCTTGCCATAGCGTTTCTCGTGGGGTCCGGCCTGGGAGTAACCGGTGGCGGGGTCATCAACAGGGCTCTTTACGAATACAATCCTGTTGTAAGCGACCTCTTTATCAGCGTCGTTTACGTGGTATTGCTCGGATTTCTGGGGTTTTACTCACTCATTGACTTCTTGAAGCTGAGAAAGGCCCAGGGTGACGTGGGCGCGCACTCGGGTGAAAGCGCCCATGGGACGGAAATGGCCTCAGGAAAAGTGGGGCTACCGGCTAAATTGCAGGCCGCCAAAATCCCGCCTACCATCACCTTTGATGAAGATCTCGTTCCGGGCGGGAAGAAGATACCAGCCCTGTTCGTGGCCATTTGCGGAGCCATTGTAGGGTTCGCAGCGGCTATCATGGGTGTTGGCGGAGGCTTTCTCACCTTTCCGATCTTCGTGTACATTCTCGGCGTTTCCTCCTTCACCACTGTAGGCACAGATATCCTTCAGATCATTTTTACCGCGGGACTGGCCTCGATCGCTCAATACGCGATTTACGGCTTTATCTTCTACACCCTGGCCATGGGGATGCTCCTGGGATCTCTGCTGGGAATACAGGTCGGGGCGCTTACCACGAAAGTGGTCAAGGGAATTCATATCCGTGGATTTTATGCGCTCTCAATACTCGCAGGTTTTGTTAACAGGTTCTTTGCCCTGCCGGAAAAGTTAAACCAGATGGAAGTGATCAATATCTCCGATGCACTTGCCAAAGGATTGAACTTTGTCGGCTTGGTGGTCTTCTTTTTGGTCATCGGAATTTTCGCCTTCTGGGTGATAATGAAATTCCTGGGCAACACTAGACAACTCAGAGGGGAGGTCTGATAAAATGCTAATTAAAAATAAGAAGGAATTTACCAAGGGAGCCTTCCTGGCAATCAGTTTTCTGGTAGTCCTGGTCATTATGTTCCTGCCACTTTTCGAGGGTCACAATACTTTCGTCGCGGCGGACGAACTGTTTAATTCAATTGCCAAACATTCAACCTATTACATCGGCGTTCTAACCAAGAAGAGCGCCGCGTTCAATGGCCAGCCTTTCGACGTGACCATCAAACTCAAAAATCAGGAAGTAGTGGATAAAGCCAAGAAGGTATTCACAACAGCAGGCTGCGAAGCGAGCGGAGATGCCGGCCAATTCAAAATTAAAGGCGACTTGGGAAAAGCGCTCAGTGCTGCTCTCAAAGATTCGGACGACATGTTCTACGACCGCGATTCGGAATTGAAATCCCGGTACGGCCTGGAAGGAAAAGATGCACTCTACGCCTGGTGGAGCTGTTTCAAGGCCATGGAACTGCCGTTGAAAAAGTTGGGGAAACCTGAAAATTTCAAGCAAGCCGCATTTCTCAGCGATGTTATGAAAAAGGGGCTGGAAGTTGGCTACAATTTCTTCCAAATTTCGCCTCAAAGCGCTCGTTCGAAGGCAGGAATATTGACTTTCTCGCTCGTCTTTTATGTCATATATACGCTCTGGTGGGGAATCGGGATATTGTTTCTGTTTGAAGGCATTGGCCTGGAGATGAAAGCAGGGGCCAAGAAAGAGGTTTAAGAGCCGGCTAAGATGATAATGAGCACAGTGCTGCGTTGAAAACGGCCCTAAGTAACCGACGGATCGCGTAGTAGGGGCAAGGCATGCCGTGCCCCTACTACTGGCCTATGTCCGAGACATGCTTGTCTCAATTTCGATGCGTCCCCGTATAAAATGGCCCGAAACAAGTAGCCGAGCCCGTTGGTCCAAGGATTTGGACGACAAGGGCATCTCACGTACGGGACAGTCATGACGAAGCTGACTGAATTCTTGCGGAGGATATTTCAACGAAGGCATGGAGGCCCAGAACCTTATTACGCTAATGTTCAGGAGTTGCGTGTCGCCTTCACGAGCCGTTATCACAACTTCAAACTCTTACTCACCGCCAATAACAAAGCCCTTGAGATTATGAGCGAGCTGGAGAAAGCATTGGAAGGCAGCCAGCCCTTTGGGATGTCCTTCGTCAGGTCCAGATCTACCGCCGTTTCCGTCAACGTTTTCCGAATCATCAAGCACCTGGACGCACTTGCCCCAAGCAAATACTCCGATCTGTACGAACGCTTCCGGCTTATCCAGGGAGCGATCAACAGGACATTGGGTCAAAAAAAACTCCCCAAAGGGGATCGCCTGGTCCTTCCACTTGGCTCCATTGATAGAAACATGGCCGATCAAGTGGGGAACAAGATGGCCAATGTGGCGGAAATAAGCAATCAAATCCACCTGCCAGTACCAAACGGGTTTGTGATTTCTGCCCTTGCCTTTCAGAGGTTTGTCGAGCACAACGATCTGCAAGCCGAAATAGATCGTCGCATCCAGGCATCCAATGCAGAGAAGATAGATGACTTGTACAGGCTGAGCGCGGACATTCAGCAGCTCATCATTCGATCTCAGGTCCCCGAAGACGTGGAGCAAGCCATCAAGGAGGCTTATCGGAAACTTGAGAGTGAGTGCGGGCAGAATGTGAAAGTCTCCCTGAGAAGCAGCGCCCTTGGCGAAGATAGCGCGGGCACATCATTCGCCGGGCAATTCCGGACCAGATTAAATATTAGTCCTGAAAATCTTGTCCATGCTTACAAAGAAGTCGTCGCAAGCAAGTATGGGCTGCCGGCGATAACGTATCGGTTGAGCAGAGGGATCCCTGACTACGATGTTGCCATGTGCGTCGGTTGCATGGCGATGCTGAATGCTGTGGCAGGGGGTGTCATGTACTCCCGAAATCCCCTGAACATCAGGGATCGTTCGATCACTATCAACTCTGTATGGGGGTTGGCCAAAGCAGTTGTGGATGGTAGCGTGGCTCCGGACGTCTTTGTTGTTTCCGTGGACGGTTCAGCCACGATTGTGCAAAAAGATGTGAGCATTAAAGACCGGGAATTTGTCTGTTATCCTGACGAAGGCGTGTGCCGTATGGAGTTGACCGGCGAAAAGTGCGCGTCCCAGTCCATAAGTGACGAGGAGGTCGTGGCACTGGCCTTAATGGCTGTCCGGCTGGACGAGTATTACGGTGGGCCCCAAGATATCGAATGGGCTGTAACGCCTGAGGGCGCTATCTATATCTTGCAGTGTCGGCCCCTCCAACAAATGGATGCCAAAGGGCGTGTCCCCGCAGGAGCCAACCAGGAGACGGAAGCTGGCCCTGTGATAACGCGGGGCGGGGTAACAGCCGCGCCGGGCATAGCCTGTGGGCAGGTTTTCATTGTCAGGAACGCCATTGATAAGCTGAAGTTCCCTGATGGGGCGGTGCTGGTGACTTCCCAATCACTTCCGAGATGGGCTCCCCTTCTTAGTCGCGCGGTAGCAGTGGTTACTGAACTCGGGGGAGTCGCCGGACATCTGGCCAACGTGGCAAGAGAATTCGGCGTACCAGCGCTGTTTGGGGTTGCCGCGGCAACAAAGAATTTGAAGAATGGAGATCTGGTGACGGTGGATGCCGATGGGCTGACTATTTACGAAGGCCGCGTCGAATCCCTGCTAGTGATGCAGGAGAAGAAAAAGAACTTGATGGCAGGCAGCCCTGTCTACGAAATCCTTCAGCGTGTGACTTCGCACATCGTTCCATTGAATCTCTTGGATCCGGATTCACCTCGGTTTCAGCCCAAGAAGTGCATCACTCTCCACGACATCACTCGTTTTTGTCATGAAAAATCTGTTCACGAAATGTTCAATTTCGGCAAGGAACACCGTTTTTCCGAGCGTTCCAGTAAACAGTTAGTCTGCCATGTGCCGATGCAGTGGTGGATTATCAATTTGGACGACGGCTTCAAGGAAGATGTGGATGGTAAGTTCGTTAACCTGGCCAACATAGTCTCCATTCCTATGTTGGCCCTCTGGGAAGGCGTAGTAGCGGTCCCATGGGAAGGCCCGCCGCCGGTAGATACCAAGGGCTTTATGTCAGTTCTGATGCAAGCAACCGCTAATCCCGCGCTGGACCCCACCATGAAATCACCTTACGCTGCCCGAAACTATTTCATGATTTCCAAGAATTTTTGCAGCCTGACCTCCAGGTTCGGCTTCCATTTTTCCACAGTAGAGGCGCTTGTGAGCGATAGACCTCTTGAGAACTACGCCAGTTTCAGTTTCAAAGGGGGCGCCGCGGATCGCGAGCGCAGAGTCAGACGAGCCTTTTTCATTGGGAGAATCCTTGAAGCATTCGGCTTCAGGGTGCAAGTCAAGGAAGACAGCCTCTTTGCAAGGCTGGAAGGAGAAAGCGAAGAAGTCATGAAGGAAAGACTCCGGATACTTGGCTACCTCATCATCCATACCCGCCAATTAGATATGGTCATGTCCAACGAAGCTTCCATTTACAAATATAGAACCAAAATTCTCGACGATATTCATTCAGTGGTGAACCATACCCCGTCTGAGTTGGCCTGAGTGGCCCTCACAGAGCCTTAACCGAAATCTCACAGATCCTGTGGATAACTTGCTTGTAACCCAGTGGATAACTCACGTATGGCTCGGAAATCACTGCCTCGGAAGCAAACTGCGTTAAGTCGGGACACCAAAAAATAGTTAATTATTTCATAGACAAGCAACGAGGTTCCCAATTCTCTTGGGTTTGGCACAAAGTTGTTCCTGGAGCCGAATCAGTTATAAACACCTGTTGATAAATGACAATTTTGCCTTCTGCAAATATGGTATATGTCAGGTAGGTTTCTTACCTAATACATACCCAACTCTCCCTCTGGAAGACAGGACTCGTCTCCAAGAGCCGTCGAAACCTTGGTGTCCCTCGACAGAACTATTTTCGACATAGAGAAAGACATTCCCTTGCAATTCTGATACGATCCAAGCACTAATCTGAAACTTGGAGGTGCCGCGGTGCTCGCACGGGTACGTTCCGGGTCTCTGATGGGAATCGACGCCTATCCCGTCGAAGAGGAGGTGGCTGCCGCGGGCGGCCACAATGTTCTGGAGCTATGTCCTTAGTTAATCCGCGCAACCGATGAGGCAGAAGCGATCCAAAGTTCATATCCCGTAGAAAGGGCTGAGGCTTATGGAAACAGGTACGGGTCTCTCTATTTTGGGAACCGCTCTTGGTTCGGTGAAGTTATTGGATAAACTTCTGGGACCTACCGCTGATTACCTGGGCGGAGAGATAAGGAATTATGCAGAAAGGGGCGTGCATAACCTGGGGCGAATATTTAAGCATGCAGAGAAGACGTTGGGCAGCAAAATTGACGAGCCAGGTCAAGTCCCTCCTAAGGTGTTGAAAGAAATACTGCAAGAGGGCTATTTTTGCGAGGACGAACTTTCAGCCCAGTACTTCGGCGGACTTTTAGCCTCTTCCCGGAGTGGGATATTTCGCGATGATCGCGGCGCTGCCTTTGTTGGACTGATCGGGAGGCTTTCCGTGTATCAAATCCGAACCCATTTTATTTTTTACACCATTTTCCGAAACTTGTGTTCTGGTCGGAGCGCGAACTTGGCGCTCGGCGAGGAGCTGAGCAAGTTTCGGTTGTTCATACCGGCTTCCGTCTACATGAGCGCAATGGATTTCCAACACGGGGAAAATCCGGTTATTTTGGTACAGCATGTGATGCATGGACTACACACCGAGGCATTGATTGCCGAGTGGGCCGTTGGCCACGCTACTCACCTAGAACAAGTGCTTAAAGTAGCCGAATTTCAATCATATGGCATCGCTTTTGGTCCGTCGTCAGTCGGTATGGAACTTTACCTTTGGGCACACGGCTTCGGCTCAGTATCACCGGGAGACTTTTTGACCTGCGATTTGGTTCCCATGCGATCAGAAGCAATTACAATTCCTGAAGGCTCCCGATGTTTCCCCTAAATGATTTTGGAATCCGTGGAATCCGGGAACACCACGTGGAATCCGGGGACACCATATCTAATTGGGATTAGGATCAGCCAGCGGAGTAAAGTCTGCCCCAACTCCCCGCACAAGATCCGGGTACACCATACTAAATTGCAAGAATTATGTATGGTGTACCCGGAACTCTGCGGAACTCTGAAAAAACCTCCTAAGCTGTTTTTGTCCGCGCACGTTCACCACCTAGAACTTCCCAAATCCTGCTCTTCTGCTCCTTCTTCAGCCCGTATTCGGTGAAAATATCTTCCAGCTTCTTGGGCTTTTCTTCGAGTTCCCAGAGTCGTTCCAGGTCTAGCCTAAGCCCCTGTCTGACGTAAAACTTGATAAGAGATTGATAGCCGGGCAAATCTCTGGTCGGAGCAACGCGGCTTCAGGTCCTCCAAAACGTCCACAGGCATCCGAATCGTAATTGGTTTGGTCGGGCGATCTTTAGTAGGGATCATCTTCTTCTTCATAGCGAAACCTCTCTTTGTTTTCGAGTTCACGAGCGGAGATAATGCGCCAGGCGTCTTCTTCCTGCTCTGCGCCAACCACAAAGAGGACGCGGTTGGCTTTCGAGTAACCTATGAGATCCCAACGTTGTTCTCCCTCAACGCTGTCATCCTCGATCATTTCATAAAGGGGATCAAAGAATACCTCGCTGGCTTCTTCAAAGGAAACAGAGTGGTCGCGGAGATTTGCTTCAGCCTTGTCAGAATCCCACGTGAATACGGCGTCTTGAAAAACATACTCCACATCCATAGATCATTCCTTGTAAATATACTGTCAATACAATAAAGGAAAAGTTCCTAGTGATCAAGTTTTTTTCACAAAGCAATTGACAGATATGCGAGGCGGCACAAGATGTCGAGGTCACCTTCCCATGAACCATGAGGAGCAAAGAAGTTTTTTGGGAACATATTGTGCCGTTGAGACGCTCACGTTAGAAGGGTTGTTTTAATAATTTTGAAATGGTTCCAAGTTACCTCAATTTATTGCGCGGAAATGGAGACTGTAAATGTAGTGCGGCCTCAAGATCATTGCATGGAAGAGAGTCAGTTTCCTATTTGTTGACGTTCTCGGCTGCATCGAGTTCTGGAACAAGCTCTTGCTTGCGCAATCGTCCTTACATTCGATCTATGACCCGATGCTTGTCTACTCGCAGCAGATCGCAATTCTCACCCGCTAGCCTGTAGACTACCCTATACTTTGCAGTGACCCGGAATTCCCTAAGTTCGCTTTGGCTTTTGATTCGGTGATCGTGCAGTGATGGGTGGCGGGGATTCTGTCCGAAAATCCTAAGTTTTTCGTCCACTTTGTTTTGAATGGCTGCGGGAAGCTGTTTGTAATCTTTCTTAAAGCGGTTACTGCGTCTGAACTTCATGAGAACCTAGGAGCCTGTCGCGTAACTTCAGACATTTACGGAATCGTGCTACCACGGAGGCAATGCCCACCGCTTCCACGCGCCACCCAGGCTCCTAGGAGTCTGTCATACTAAGTTTTTTCCTTGGTAGCCTCTGAGATATGTCGACGCAATAGGCGCCATCGTGCCACGAATTCGGGAAAGTCCCGCGGACCGCGGGATTACGCAACAGCCTCCTAGTGCTAACTTTTCAGCTCCGCGATCAAGTCCTCGATGTTGTCAAATTCAAGATAACGCCCTTGCTTCATATCTTCCAGGGCTTCCATCAGTTCTTGATCAGGTTTTTCGCTCTCTTGCACTAGGTGATCATTCACATATTCATCTCCGGGCAGGGGTCTCCCTTCTCTGCTTTTGCTAGTAGGGGCGGCCATGTCGCTAGGTCCTCCTCTCACCGCCAGAGCAACTCCACGGTACGATTGTTCTGGGCTGAAGTTAGCAATGGAAACTAACCACGTCAACATCCCCTTGCGCGACAGTCCAAGTTCGCGGACACCATACCTAGTTGGGCTTGCGATCTGCAGTTGGATTAAGGTCTCCAACGCTCCCTACTCCAATGGCTGCCCTTTAACGCGAATTTGTCTTAATGGTGCTTTCTCCTCTGTGCTATGATGGTCTACCTCTTGATGGCCGACATTCCTGTAGGGTCACGGACAAGTGACAAAAGGGGCTCAGCTTGCTCGCCAGAGTTCATTCAGGATCTCTCATCGGTATCGACGCCCACCCGGTTGAGGTAGAAATCGACGTTTACCAGGGCCTGCCATCGGTGGCTGTGGTGGGTTTGCCCGACAATGCGGTCAAAGAGAGCGCGGCACGGGTCAAGTCCGCTATCGTGAACAGCGGATACCCCTTTCCTGCCCGTCGTATAACAGTCAACCTGGCCCCCGCAGACCTGCGGAAAGAGGGTTCGGGCTTCGATCTGCCCATAGCGTTGGGGATACTGGCCGCGCTGAATCTGCTCCCCTCGGAGAAGCTCAAAGATTACATTGTGGTTGGTGAGTTGGCACTTGACGGCCGCATCAAATCCGTGCGCGGCGCTCTATCTCTCGGGCTTGCTGCCAGGGACCTCGGATTCAAGGGCCTGATCCTGCCGGAGGTGAACGCGTCTGAAGCCGCAGTGGTGCAGGGTGTAGAAGTGCTCGGCGTGCCGAGCCTCCTGACTGCTACCGGATTCCTGATGGACCGCGTGGCTCTCGAACCGGCAAAACCTCGCGCTGAAGTCAAACCGGCTCGTTATGGCGCATACCACGTAGATTTCAGAGAAGTGCGAGGGCAGGAATACGCAAAGAGGGCCGTTGAGGTGGCGGCTGCAGGCGGCCATAACGTGCTCATGATCGGTCCACCCGGATCGGGCAAGACAATGCTTTCCCAGCGTCTTCCGACCATATTGCCCGAACCGGTATTCGAGGAAGCGCTGCAGACCACTAGGATATACTCCGCGGTCGGATTGTTGGGACGAAACGGTTCGGTTATGACTGTGCGCCCGTTCCGTTCGCCTCATCATACGGTCTCCGATGCCGGTCTCATCGGCGGAGGAATGATCCCGCGGCCGGGAGAGGTATCGCTGGCCCATAACGGTGTGCTGTTCCTGGACGAGCTTCCCGAGTTCCGCAAGAACGTTTTGGAAGTGCTGCGTCAGCCGCTCGAGGACGGTGAGGTGACCATATCGCGGGCCCAACTTGCGCTTACATTTCCTGCGAGGTTCATGTTGGTGGCTGCAATGAACCCATGCCCCTGTGGATACCGTGGAGATCCCAAGCACCAGTGCAGTTGTTCCAGGCAATCCATTCAGCGCTACTGGAGCAAAATCTCTGGACCGCTGCTGGACAGGATAGATATTCACATTGAGGTCCCCTCCATTGAATGGCGTGATTTGACCGCAGTGATTGACGGAGAATCGTCTGAAACCATCAGGCAGCGTGTCAACCGGGCACGCAAGATCCAACTGGACCGCCTGGGGAGCGCGGGTCTATTTTCTAACGCTCAGATGCGCGCCTCGCTCCTCAAGAAGCACTGCCGCCTGGGCACCGATTCCATGAAATTCCTCGACGTACGGGTAGTAAATCATGTCTCGCCGACAATGGTCTTCGAGGTATTCGACGTCGGCCTTTGACAGACCGTAAAGATGATAAATCCGATTGCTGATTTCCTCTTCGATGCTGATAAGTTCGCTTGTCAGATTGTCATGATTCCTTCGCCAATCGCCTAGCGCCTGTTCCCAGTCCGCTCTTTCCTTCAGGGGAATATCTTTTCCCAGCGCTGTTCCGATCTCTTTACGAAAACTCGAAAAATCTGTCGTCCACCACTTTTCTAATTTCTGGTTAAGCCCCCTTTTGCCATCTCTGAGGTCGGTCCGGATACGATGACGAACAGATTGGTGATGTGCATACCGCTGGTTGGCAATCGAGGTCGCCCGCATGGCAAGTGTCGCGAGCGTTTCCCGTTCATTCTCATCCGGCACGATGATTGGAAGCCTCTCGATAAATTGCCTTATGCATCGATACTGCCACAGCTCGCCACGGAGCCGAAGCGGAGTCGAAATCTGGGATATGCAGAACCAAATAAGCCGCGACTGTAAAATGCTGAGAATCCATGGTGAGAGGGTCGCCATAATGTATCCGGTGTTATTCAAAATGGCCCCAGTAGTGTCCCATGAAAATCTAGGAAGCTTTGAAATGTCCGGCCACAAAATTTTCGGACTCGCGAACTCGCCGTAATAGTCGCAGGAACGCAATTCCCACCAAAATTGTCCTTGATCAGCGCGTTCGTGCATTTAGCTTCAAACTGAACCAAATGCTCTGCCACAGGTGGAAACTTCTCTTCCAGCCACTTCCACGCAATCGCTTCTGTGGGCGACCCACATTCGGCGGCCGTCATGCCATCGTAAATGAGGATTAGCCAAGTGCTTCGGTCCTGCTGATGCCACGGCCTAAGGTCCTGACCGGCAAGCAGTTTCTTTATTATGGTATTACAATCTCTGCTCTTCGCGATGAATTGATCACGGCTCTCTTGATCAATAACGAACGCTTCATTGAGGCCGGTTAGCAAGCCCCGATACATGCGGAGCCCCCCTCTCCCCCAATGGGCGGCCTTGTGCCATGATTCGATCACAGAGATTAGTTATTCGCGAAGGTTGAAACAGCCATTGAGCCCGGAACAATAATTCATCGTTGCAGTCCACGCCATCCGCTTCAAGTGCCGCGGAGATGGAATTCGGCACGGGACCACGCATAAACAGAGTCTGAAATGTTCGTGGCTTGGTGTCCTTTACCAACACCGAAATGGTTGGATAGACCATTTCGGCATCCTCGAAAGGCTGATTTTCGCCAAAATTGACGACCTTTTCGAATCTGGCAATCTGTGGAAGCCAATCGGCGGAAAGGGACCGCGAAGCGCGTGCGAGCGAAAGTGCCCGAGGTTATGTAGCCGAGCCGTCCTCGCCGCTTTAGTAGCCCCATGCCTTGTTCAAAAAAATATATGTACCAGATCGGCCCCGCTGGAAAAGCATTTGTAAGTATTCTGCAAATAAGGTTTGTAACGAGGAAAGTCGCTCCTGGCGTATGTACGGCGGATTACCTACCACGCAATCGAAGCCACCTTGGGCTAGCACCTGGGCAAATTCTGCATTCCAATCAAAAGCTCGGTCTCTTATGTCTTTTGGAAGATCACGGAAAGCAGTTTTTACACTCTCACTCCAAGTGCAGTGGACCAGCGGGACGATGGAATTGCCGCATTTGATATTGGCGTCGAGATTTTCCAGAGGCTTATTTTTCCGCGCAGTTTTTAACCACAAGGATAGTTTGGTAATTTCAACGGATTCAGAGTTCAGGTCCACTCCATAAAGATTTTCTTGGAGAATCTGTTTGTCCCAGTCGAATATGCTCGTCTGACCTTGCTTCAAATGCGAAAGCTGATCATTGACCCGCGTGTATTCAGCCAGGAGATAATCGAACGCTGCCACGAGAAATGCCCCTGAACCACAGGCCGGATCAAGCACCTTTATGTTCCACAGCGCCTCTCGATAATCCTCCCACATGCGTATCTCAGTTGAGATTTTTCTTTCTCCCCCGTACTGTTGCCAGGGAGTAACGAGCCTGGATCTCAGAAAATCTTTCAAACAGCCAAGATCCGATGGTGCTTTCGACTATGAAACGCGTGATCAAATCCGGAGTGTAGAAAACTCCTTCTTTCTTGCGCTTGGACTTTTTCTTGTCTACTTGCGATCCTTGAATCTCACCTCGCAGCGCTTCCAAGTCGCTTATGGACTGCTCGAAGATGTGGCCAAGAATATTGACGTTCAGATCCGTCAGGAAATCATATTCTGAGAGGCGCACAAACTTGTCCAAACTGATCGCTGACTATGAGCGCTGCAAGCTCCGAATCATGCTCAAATAGGCCGCCATTGTAGCCGTTAATCTTCTGTTCCAGGTCACCCTTATCAATTGCCTCAAAGAGCCCTACTAACTGTTGCCATCGAGTGGTTTTTACAAACCCCGAACGCGCCGCTTCCATAGCCTTACGGATCAAACCAGTGGGCAAAAGTCCTCTGCTTTCGGCAAAGCAAATGAACAGAACTCGGTCCAAGATTTTTTGGGCCTTTTCCACGAGTCGGATCTCATGCTCGGCCTCTACGATTTCCGGAGGACACGGGTTGTCCCTCACGAGTTCATCAAATAGGCTGCCTCTCAGTCCTTTGTAAAACTTATAGAATTCTTTGGTGATTTCCTCTTCTTGAGCGTGGGTCGCCTGCGCTAATTCGTCAATAAGACTGGCCCCTGATTTTGAAATAAGATGATCTTTGTGCAGGCAATATATAAATTCACGGGCGCTCTCCTGATCCTCCAAATGGGCGATATTCCATTGCTGGAAATACCCTTCTCCACGTGCGCTATTGTAAAGCCGGAGTGTAATGAAATTGGACACAATGACCCAGCGACAACCGTCAAATTTGGGAACGTACGAAAATGCCTGTTCAATCGGCGTCATGCCACCGTGCGATGCTTGCTTGCCGTCCAGATTCGCTGCGGGCGGTTTTAGTTCGATTACAACGCGGGTGAGGTCTTCAGTCTAAAAGCGGTGGAAAAGCTGGGCTTATCCGCGCGAGCATATCACCGAATCCTAAAAATTGCGAGAACCATCGCGGATCTCGAAGGCACACAAGATATTCAAGCGCCGCATGTTGCCGAGGCCATCCAATACAGATCGCTCGACAGGAGATATGATTAACGTAATCGTTCGTCGCGAAGATCGTAGAGGCCGTAGAAGATTCTGTCTTTTCTGCCTTTCTCTCAGATTCGGCAGATAGCATTCCGGTCTCTGATACTGAAGAAAATACCGCCCTACCGGGCACGGCGACACTTATGTGGGCTCGTAGAAGCCTGTTCTGTAAGCATTCAGTTACGGGGGGAGCAAAGGTCCCAGGCATGTCATTGCGAGGGCGGCAGCCCGTGGCAATCTTAGAAGTCCCACCGCTGGAGATTGCTTCGTCGCTTCACTCCTCGCAATGACAATACTGACCGCACGTCCTAATTCTGCCCATAACTGGATGTTACTCTGTTCTTGTCCGCGTTCTCGGCGCACTCTGCGGTGAATCCTGCTTGCCCGAACACCACATTGATTTCCTACGCATACGCAAGTGATTACCACTTATTGACCATTCAGATATCGGTGAAAATCACATACGATAAGTGTTGATTATTGCGGCATTTTGCATGAGTCGCTCGGCGGGTGTGTTATTTACACTCATTCCGGACATCGTCACCTCTCTCGGTTACCTTGCCCAAATACACCAACTTTGGCAAGTCGTTCAATTTCCTAAGTAATAGAGCCACAAAATGACACAACTATTTTGGCACACCTCATGCTTAAGAGAGGAGCGGGAATATTTGGTGTCGAGGTTGTTACAGTTCCGAGAACAAGCCGCTCCTTAAACTGGATGCGACTACAGTTGGATAAGGGGGGGGACGAGCCATGATGATGGCGCAAAGGCATGAGAGGAGTTCCGTCTCCTCTCATCCCACGTCTGGAACTCCTACTCAACCGAAACGTACGTCGTCTCTGTTTGACAATAACCAAACCCACAGCAACCCGTTAAAGGGGGGTAACGATGACAGAGATAAGCAGTGTCTCGACACGGCCAAAGAACGCCTGCGAAGGGAGCCTGGTTCATTTCACGAATTCAGAATTATCGTCTGCAACATTAAGAAGACAACCGCCGACTCCCATGGATGCAGGAGCTGTATTCTCGCCTGCCAGGGAGGTGACCATGAGAATTTCAGAGCAAACCAAAATGCAAATACTGCAGTTGATTGATGAGGGGGACAGCCTCGCACATTTTAATGTGGGAGCATTTTATCGCTGGTCGCAAGCTTCATACGAGGCATTGCAATTTGACCGCGTGCAGCAACAGAGGTTTGACGAATACTGCCGTTCGTCGTGTGGTTTCACGTCTTCACTGAGGCTGAATTTCGGAGTGCGTATACTCAAGCAAGTAATACATAAAGCTGCCCCGGAAAGCTACTTCTAGATGGGTGTTTGCGCGGTTGTTGTTGACACAGTGGTAATTGTCGTCCCACATTCAGGCGACTCGCTTTACGTCTGGACGTTGCAATGAGTTAGTCCTGTTATTGAATGCCGTGATGTGGTCCAGGACGCAAACGCTCGTGACCAAGTGTGGTCATTCAATCGCAAAAGAGTGAATGGCGATGCGCTCCTCGCATTCGTATCGCTTGTCTACGGAGCATGGCACATGACACAACATAAAGGAAAGGTACATAGCAGACGAGCCGGGCGAACCAATGCCAAGGAAACATGTGAGTCACAGGGCCACAGGTACTGCTGCTTACCGAAGGTGCCTGAGCGTGTGTTTGGGCCTAATGTGAGCCCGGAAAGGGCGAGACTCATATTAGAGGTGGGGTCCAAATGGGTAAATGGGACTCCCCTTCACTACTACTTCTTCGATCGCGAAAGCGATGGCGAGGATGTCACGTTTGAGGATGGAACCAAGGAATGGATAACCTGGGTGGGCGGAGACGAACAGAAAGCAATGGTCCGGAAGGGGTTCGAAGTATGGAAGGAGTTGGCAATCGGTTTGGAGTTTCTGGAAGTCCCGAACCGGGAAGACGCTGAAGTTCGCATCGCATTTATGTCGGGTGACGGTTATTGGTCTTACATCGGAAAAGACATCCTCAAGCGGAGACCGAATGAGCGAACGATGAATTTCGATCCGGATCTCACACAAGATAGGCGAGGCGTTGACGTTCCGGTTCACGAGATAGGCCATACCATCGGTCTGCCGCATGAACACCAGAACCCCTTCGCCGGAATAGTCTGGAACGAAGAAGCTGTGTACAATTACTACGCCCAACCGCCGAATGCCTGGAAGCGGGAGACCACCCATTACAATATAATAAAGAAACTCGAGCCTCGGTCGATGGCCGGTTCAAAATGGGACCCCGATTCTATTATGCATTACCCCTTCGCGGCAGGGCTCATCAAGAAGCCTGAGAAGTACGCCAAAGGACTGACACCCGCCGGTGGAATATCCCCGTTAGACCAACAGTGGGCACTGAGATTCTACCCACCGCTCCGACCCGATCAGTATCCCGAAATTGAGCCGATGAAACTTAACAAGCTCGACATTGCCCCTGGAGACCAGACCAATTTCGTTTTTGTCCCCGATGAAACGCGCTATTTTGAGATGCGCACATTCGGGAAAGCGGACTGCCACTTGGTACTGTTCGCAGGGGAGGACGATAAGAATGGATATTGCAACGGCGCTGACGACACTGGTGAGGAAGGAAACGCTTATCTGCGCGCGAGGCTGACCAAAGGACAGCGCTACATCTTGAGGGTGCGTCTCATTCACCGAGAACGAGGGACGGAAACCGCACTGATGGTCTGGTAGTAAGACAGATGGTGGCCCGTAAGAGGTCATTTCGCCACGACAGCCTCATAATTCATATTTATGCAGTCTGCATGGGCCGGGACGCAGCGACGCGACATGAGTAAGTAATCCATCGACGTCACAGGAATTGGACCAGCGACCACGCTGAAGGGGAAACTTCTTATACAGAATGGGACAGTGTGGTTTTTCCTCATTATACCGGCTGTATCAACATTGTTAGTTACGGGAACACAGACTTCGAAAGGAGACGAGCTATGGCAACGAAGACGATGAAGAAGCCTTGGACGGTCATGGTTTACATGGCTGGCGATAACAACCTTGATCCGGAAGGCGTGCACGATCTGAATAAGATGAAAGAGGTCGGTTCGACCGACGAGCTCAACATCATCGCCGAGTTTGACCGTGCTGCCGGCCACGCTGCCAAGCGCTACTATTTGCGCAAGGGCGGTGTCGTAACGGGGGACGCGGTTGCTTCTCTAGGAGATGTCGACACCGGTGATCCGAAGTTTCTCATCGACTTCATTGAATGGGGCATCGCAAACTACCCTGCAGACCACTATTTATTGGTCCTGTGGAACCACGGTAATGGGTGGGATGACACGGACATCTACGCTAATCAACGAAATCTAAGTCTTCGGCGGCTCACCACTGGGCGCAGTCGTCACGCGTTGTTCCACAGCCCTGTGCGCGACATGCTGGAAAAGGCAGGCGGCGACCACGAGGCCCGCGCGATCCTATTCGACGACAATGCTAAGGACTTCCTGGACAACCAGGAGATGAAGAAGGTGCTGGACGACACGGCGAAGCTATTGGATCGGAAACTCGATATCCTCGGCATGGACGCCTGCTTGATGAGCATGGCCGAGGTGGGCTACCAGATCTGCGATAGCACTAACTACACGGTCGGATCGGAGCAAACAGAACCGGGAGAAGGCTGGCCGTACCAAACCATTCTCGGCACTTTAGCGGAGAATCCGGACATGACGCCGCCAGATCTCAGCGCGCTCATCGTAGACAAGTATCTGGACTCGTACAGCGATGCAGATGGCGTCACGTACTCGGCGTGCGATTTATCTAAAGCCGACGCTCTAGCTACCGCGGTTACGGGCCTGGCTACCGCTCTGAAGGCGAGCCTGAGTGATGAAGCCTCACAACTGCGCATCCAGTCGGTTCGCAACAAAGTCCAGTACTTATGAAGTCCCGGACAACATCGATTTGGTGGACTTATGTTCGTTGCTGGACAAGGCCGCCCTGGGCGCGACCGTCTCGACCGCCTGCCAGAACGTCATCAAGGTTGTACAAACCGCTTATGTGATGAAACAGGGCTACAAGGGCTCGGCCATGAAAAATTCCAATGGTGTGGCGATCTATTTCCCGCTCCAATCCGTATCGCCGTTGTACGCCGGGTTGGAATTCAGCAAAAAAACCGGTTGGGACGCGTTCGTGGAATCTTATCTGAGCCAAATCAAGAAACGCTGAAAGTGCGCTGGTCCAAGCACCTGTTTTTGCAGATACCACAATCTGGCTGTAGCCAGCGGAGGATGCGGTTCACGAAGCGAACCGCATCTGTCGTGAAAAGACCACGAACGCCGGGGATTCCGGCGGCCACCCCTACACCAGGAACTGGCATCCCTCGCGCACCTCTAACCATCAAGCGTCTGCCGACGGACTTTTGGCAGAAATTTCATCTCCGTGGCGTCCGACAAACCGTCTCTCCAATCTCTTCGCGGAAGCCGGCCCGGTACCAGACCCAAGGAATGATCCACAGACCCCTTCGAGATGGATGGACACAAAATGATTCTAACAAGCCGGTCAATCCGCCAGTTATGCGGGGACCGGGAAGCTCGGAAATTCTTGGAGAGCACACGAGTTGGTGCTATTTTATTGAATAACTCACGTCTTGGGGTGAATCAACTGAAATCCCGTGCGGGGGATGGGGGATGATCTATGGACAGAGCAGCCTTGTTGCAACAGCTATCGGATCGAAAACTGGAGCATTGGCAGTCGAGAGGATTGTCACCCGTCAAAAGCCGGCAACTAGTGTCGGAAAAGATGAAAGCGTGGAAAATCTTGACGGACGAACAGCTCCAGGAACTATTGGAGGAAGAAGAAGCTGAATACTAACTTTCTTGATCAGGTCGGGTAGGGAGCCCATAGGCGTTGGGCTAAGACCAATGTATCGGTAGGAAAATCCCCCCTCACCCTGCCCTCTCCCGCCAGGGGAGAGGGTTTTCATAGCCCCCTCCCTCGACGGGAGGGGGAAGGGGGAGTGTGATAACCAACTGGAATTACACGACCTCATCTGTCAATTTAATGTCTATGGGCAGGATACCCGTCCCCATTGAGTCATTGTCTGTTTAGGGCATCACTTTCAGCAACCTTTTGTCAAGCGTAAGACCGCCAAACCACACACTGTAAAGGACCCAATCGCATGCCTTTCGACCTTACACGTGCCAGGGCGGAAACCCCGGGCTGCTCCAATGTCCTTCATTTCAATAATGCGGGAGCAGCGCTGATGCCTGAACCGGTGCTCAATTCGGTGATCGGGCATTTGCGGCTGGAATCGGAGATCGGTGGATACGAAGCGGCCGATCTGGCACGGTCGGAGATAGACCACGTTTACGCCGCGGCGGCAACGCTCATCTCTTGCTGTCCGGACGAAATAGCCATTGTCGAGAATGCGACCCGCGCGTGGGACATGGCCTTCTATTCCACTAACTTTTCAACCTGGGGACATTATCCTAACGTCCGTGGCTGAGTATGCGAGCAACTTCATAGCGTTCCTGCAAGCCGCACATCGTACCGGCGCCATAATCAAAGTTATCCCCAACGATGAGTACGGCGCAATTTCAACAGACGCCTTAAAGAACAGCATCGACAATCGAGTGAAACTCATCGCCCTGACGCACGTCCCCACGAACGGCGGCCTCGTCAACCCGGCAGAGGAAGTGGGGCAAATCGCCAGACAAGCAGGTGTGTTGTACCTGCTTGACGCATGCCAATCAGTCGGCCAGATGCCGATCAATGTTCAGCGCATCGGCTGTGATGTGCTTTCCGCTACCGGCAGAAAATTCCTGCGCGGACCTCGTGGAACCGGATTCCTTTTTGTCAGGCGGGAAATTTTGAAAGGGCTTGAACCGCCTTTGTTGGACCTGCACGCGGCCCGTTGGGTGGAAAAGGACCGGTACGAGATAAGAGAAGACGCTCGTCGTTTCGAGAACTGGGAGACCAACTGCGCGGGCAAGATTGGCCTTGGCACGGCCATAGATTACGCTCTTCAATGGGGACTGGAAGTGACCTGGCCCACGATTGTCGGTCTGGGAGAACAATTACGAGAGCGGTTGGCAAAACTCCCCCATGTCACTGTCCGGGACCTCGGACGGAAAAAATGCGGAATCGTGACTTTCACAGTGGAGGGAAAGAAGCCCGAGGAAATTCGGTCCGCGCTTTCCGAAAAGCGTATCAATGTCTCGGTTTCTCCGGCCCAATACACACTTATGGACATGGAAGACAGGGGCCTCAGGGACGGGGTGATTCGGGCATCAGTTCACTATTACAACACCGAAGAAGAGATCGACCGGTTTTGTCACGTCCTGGAAAGGTTTTTGTAGGAAGACCATAGGCTGTCGATCGGAACAGACATGAAGAATCACACCAGCGTACATCTGTCGAACGAGCACGTCCTGCCCGCACCTTTTCGATGGTAGTGTCCTAATTTAGTGTACCGGCCGTCATCCCGGCGGAAACTGGAATCCATCCCGCGAAGCGCGGGCCTGGACCCCGGATCGGAGTCCCATCGGCGCTAACTTAAGCCCCTGTTTTGATCTTCCAAGATCCCCCTCTCCCTGCCCTCTCCCGCCAGGGGAGAGGGTTTTAAGAATCCCCTCCCTCGACGGGAGGGGGAGGGGGAAGGGGGAGGGTGATAAGAGACTGAAGTCACGAATCTGATTCTATTGAGTTAGCGCCTATGGCATCGGAGTCCGGGGTGACCCCGCGTTTCGCGAGGTAGAGACCGCTCATGATGTCCCAAATTACGGCGCTACCTTTTCGTTTGACCTCTAGCCCCAATTGCAATAGGGTGTCAAAACCTCGGAGCTTTTTTCTTGGTCTTCCCAGAATACTCCAGCACTGACCGGGGGGGTTCCCATGAATTCCGACCGACTGACAGCAAGTCAAAACCCTGAAATTACGATTGGGCCTGAACAGCTACGGAATGACCTGGTTGAGTACCTCTATTATCAGGGACTTGCCGGAATACGCGGATCACTAATTGCCGCAGTCATCCTGAGTGTCGCCCTGTGGAACGACGTGTCAAATCTGAATCTGATCGTCTGGTTCTGCTGCTATGCGACTGCCTGCGGGATTGGAGAGGGGCTGGTGTGGGCATTCCACAGAGCCCGAGATCGTGGAGAGCCGATACTTCCCTGGGGCAGAAGATTTGCTGCTCTATCAATCGCCGGAGGGCTGCTTTGGGGCGCAACCGCTGTCTTTCTGTGGCCTCCGGATTCGATATTTCACCAGGCATTGCTAACGTTCGTTTTGGGGGGAATGAGCATAGGAATAACCGCCTCGCACACAGCAGTGAAAGAAGCTTACCTGCCGTTCATACCGGCTGTGTATATCCCGCTGATCGTCAGGTTCTTCCACGAGGGCGGCGAAATCCCGATTGTCATGGGGTTCCTGTTGGTTGTCTTTATGGTGTACCTCCTGTGGTCTGCCAATAGGATGCAGGCGACGATCATTGAATCGCTGAGACTGAGATTCCGGAATCACGGACTCATGGAGACCCTCACTCGGGAAAAGACCGAAGCCGTTAAGCTGAGCCAAACTCTCCGGAATGAAATGAAAGAACGCGAGCTTGCGGAAGCGGCCCTACAGGAAAGCGAGGCGAGGTATCGCGAAATTGTTCAAGATCAGACGGAATTTATCTGCCGCTTCTTGCCGGACCTGACTCTAACCTTTGTCAACGAAGCCTGCTGCCGCTTTATCGGTAAGAAGTATGAAGACATAGTGGGGCACAGCTTGGTGCGCTTCATCCCGGATGTCGATCAAGTGTGCTTGCAAAAGCATCTTGATGTCGTTTTCAGCCTCCAGCCTGTGGCCACCCACGAACATAGAGTTGTGATACCTTCAGGACAGACTGCGGTGGGTTCAATGGACCAACCGGGCTATATTCGATGACGAGGGCAGTCTGATAGCGTATCAGGCGGTGGGCCGCGATATTGATGACCGCAAAAGAGCAGAGGAGAAATTGAAAGAGTCCCTGAAAGAGAAAGATCTCCTGTTGAGGGAGATTCACCACAGAGTCAAAAACAATCTTCAGGTCATATCAAGCCTCCTCAAGCTTCAGTCCCGATGCGCCAAACGAACGGCTTGCCGAGATATCTTCGAGGCGAGCCAACGCCGTTTGCAATCGATGGCTCTTATCCATGAAAAACTTTATCAGTCCGGGAACCTGGCCGACATTGATTTCAAAGCCTATATTGAAAGCTTGGGCGCGAGGCTGCTTGCTGCCTCTTCGGTCCCAGGAAGCCAGATTACGTTGCAAACGGAGATCGTTGCCGCTCCGTTGGGAATCGATGTTGCCATGCCTTGCGGTCTGATTTCCAATGAGTTGATTTCCAATTCTCTCAAGCATGCCTTTCCAGGGCAGAAAAAAGGAGTCATAGAGGTATATTTCGGATCATGCAGCCACGAGTTTGAGCTTGTGGTCAGAGACGACGGGGTCGGCCTCCCGGAAAACCTGGATCTCGAGAATGCCGAAACACTTGGTCTTCGGCTGGTCAGTACTCTGGTCCAACAACTGCAGGGACACATGAGGGTGAATAATGCCGACGGGACGGAATTCCGCATACGATTTCCCGAAAGAACTCGGAAAGAGTTGAATAAGGAAGCTACATTGACCGCTTTGCCGACATCGATGCCCACGGACGCGAGATATATGGGACCTGCCCAATAAGCCGAGGATTTCAACGCACGACATCTTGACGAGGAGCCTGCATTCAACAATGTTGCAAGGCGCTTTCCGTGGTGGCATTATACGACCGAGATCCTTCTGGAATTGGAGCCTGTTGGGACATCGGTCGTCTTCTTTGACCACTTTCCCGGCGATAAATCGCTGGAGCTTGGAAACCAGGCAGAGGGCAGATCAAGAACATGAGCGAATCTGCAAAAAGCTACACACCCGAAGAATTACTTAAGAAGATCCAGGATCTGGGCCACACCGAGAGTTGGTTCCACTGCATAGACTTAGGAAACGGCGTCAAAACCAGAGAGCCGGTCCCGCACCTTCAGGACCTGTGGGCCCGAATTCAACTGCACATCCCGGCAGACCTCTCGGGCAAGTCTGTTCTGGACATAGGATGTAATGCGGGTTTTTTCAGCGTGGCGGCCAAACAGCGAAACGCGGATCATGTGCTGGGGATTGACGCGTCACCCGGTTTCCTCAAGCAGGCCGAATTTGTGCGGGACGTCCTCGGGCTGGACATCGAATACAGAAAGATGAGCATTTACGAGCTTCCTACCCTGACCGGGACATTTGACATCGTGTTGTGTCTCGGGGTCATCTATCATTGTACCGATCCTTTTCGGGCCGCAGAAAATGTGGCTTCCGTTACCGCCCACACGGCGATTGTAGAATCGGCGCTGATGAACTCCTCTCTGCTTTCTGACAAAGCTGTTTGGGAGTTTGTCTTCCCAGGTTATGAAAACTCCTCACAGGGAGCCGACGAAGGGGAAAGAAACTACAATTGGTGGTTTCCCAACATGACCGGGTTAAGGGCGCTTTTCCAACGTGGAGGTTTCACATCCACGGAAGTGATGTCCGAGACTTCTGACAGGGGGTCAATAGTCTGTTACAAGTAGCAACGATGATGGGGATGGGCCAATCTTATACCAGCTCTTCAGAGATTGTTGCAAAATTCAAGACGAAGTCCAAATCGTGCCACGATTGAGGCCAAGATGTATTCCATTCCCCTCACCCCAGCCCTCTCCCAGAGGGAGCAAGACTGCCGCGGTCTTACGCTTCCCTCGCCCCTTGGGAGAGGGACACAGGGTGAGGGTCTTCGTGTTACGATCTCAGCCACTTCATGACTTTTGCAACAGTTTCTCCAGCTGTGAGAGTCTGTATCAAGTGTCGGCTTCTTCTTTCTTCACTCGGCCAAGCTCACCACTCAACTGTGCGATCTCCTCGTACAACTGAAATATCAAATCATGGTCTGTTCGATCTTCTTTCTTGGCCTCGCCGGCCAATATGCTCGGCAACTCGTCTATAACCTGTTTTTTCCATTTCGTGATCTGGTTCGCGGGGACTCCATACTCAATGGCTATCTCCGGTATAGTCCTCGCACCTCTTATGGCTTCGAGCGCCACTTTGGCCTTAAATCCGACATTATAGCGATTCTGGAGGTTGCTCATCTCAGCCTCTCTATTCATTGTCACTTACGGAATCTATCAATTTGACTCTTGAACCCGGAAGGGTCAGTGCAGCGCATAAAAACATCCGTCGTCACTTCCGAAATAGACGGCTTCGTCGCAAATCGCCGGAGAACTGTAGACGGGCCCTCCTGTCTTGAATTTCCACTTGGGCTGCCCTCTGGTGAAATCAAGCGCGTGCAGATTGCCGTCACTGCTCCCGAAATACAGTATTCCATAAGCCAGGGACGGAGATGAAGCTATGGGGCGCCCGCCCGAGTGGATGTTGATGGCTCCTCCAGAAATTTACCGACCAAAGGCCAGAACAAAGTCGGCCATTTCCGTCGCTGAACCGGAACTAGCTGTTCTGGCCCTCTGCAATGGCGCATCAATCTTGACCGCCATTGTTTTGACCGCATCGTGGCCGCCTATGAATCTGAGTTGCCGGGTCTGCATCTTCGGGACTAAGCCGAAAGATCCGGTCCTACTGGCCACGCCCATGAAGACACTGCTCGCGAAAGCAGAGACGATCGCGTTAGAGGTCAACTTTGTCTGACCTCCGCAAGGTTCGCCTACGGTCATAACATTGACGCCCAGATCTGGGCCGCCCACCTGATTCCAGTTGGTGTATTCACCAGAGTAGATCTTCCGGATCTGCTCCATCGTCAGCTCATTCACGGGATTTGAAGGATGAACAATAACAGCGAGGCCGCTCAGGTCCATCTGCTCTTCGGGAGGATCTTCCGGCACCTGGACATCCGGGGCGCTATTCTGTTGATCTCGACCGGACGGAGGTATCGCCGCGTTCTCAGTCCTTGCAGTTCCGGGTAACGACTGAACAGTTTCAGGAGCCCTCAAGGCCGCAGTCACTGATTTCGGCCGGGCCTTCGCGAATTCCACCAATATGCGTTTGGCTATTGCGGACATAGTGTTCGGGTCGAGACTACGGACAATCTGACTCATTGTTTGTGAATCCATGTTCTGGATGATCTGAGTCATCGTTTCCCGATCCATGCTCCGAACAATCTGGCTCATTTGGTCCACATTCATCGTCCTAATCTTCAGGAGTATATCTCTCGTGGTCATTCTGCTGAAATCCTGGGCATTCGCGTAGTGTCCTCCCATGAGAATCAATACCCCCGGGACGATCCAAAGGATCTTTCTCAATTGGGTTTTCATCATTCTTCCCCTTTCCGGACTTATCGTCCCCAGGCAGTCCGGCTTTCGCCTGCACACCTTTCTCGCAACTTGCGTGCCAGATGATCTTGGGGCAAGGCGATGATTGATAACCAGTTGGCTCTACGGCGCTTTATTGATACTGAAGCGGTCTTGGCGGATGCCGGTGGGAAACGTGGGGATCAGAAGTGTGGAAGGTCTTCCACACAATTGGGGTATCGGAGGGCCGTGGGTGGACCAGTTCTTCACGAGGGTCCTTCTGGCCTGTCGAGTTGCGTTGCATGCAGGGAACAATGGGAATCAAGAAGCTGATTGCACGGCGCGAGTAGCGGTCGCATACAGAGGGCAAGCACGGCTCGCCCCTACCGTATCACTTGCGTTCTAATGCGAAGACATGTCTCAAACACGATACTTCGTAAGATCAGGTCCCACAGGTTCTTCATCTCGCACTTCCTGCCGGATGCGCCTTATTTCCGGAAGCAAGGCCATGAAGCGGTCGAATATCCGGGGATCGAAATATGCCCCTCGGTTAGAGGTCATCATTGCCAGGGCTTCCGGTTCAGGTATCGCCGGCCTGTAGACTCGTTTCATCACCAAGAGCATGGTCCACGTCGGCTATGGCGACTATGCGTCCGCTTTGCGCAATAGCCTCGCCGGCCAATCCGTTGGGGTAGCCTGATCCATCCCACTTCTCATGGTGGGACAAGGCGATTTCCTTCGCCATCCGTAACAGGGGTATATTTGAAGACCCAAGAAGTTGAGCTCCGATAGTAGTGTGTGTCTTCATCACTTCAAATTCTTCCGCAGTCAACTTACCGGGCTTCAGAAGAATGCTGTCCGAAATCCCGATCTTGCCGACATCGTGCATTGCCGCGGCAAGCCGGATGTCGGCAACGGATTCCTGATTCCATCCGAGGTCCGAGGCTATGACTGCCGCATACAGACCAATGCGCCTGATGTGAGCACCTGTCTCATCGTCACGGAACCCTGAGGCGGAGATCAACCTGAGTACGATCTCTTCCTCGCGCTCTCTAATCTCACGGGTTTTCTCCCGGACCTCACTCTCAAGGGACTGTTCATATTCGTGGCTCAACAGGGTCAAGCGCCGGCGTTCCAGGGCATTGGCGACGTTAATCAGGATCTCGTTTCGGTCAAAGGGCTTGATCACGTACCCATAAGCCCCGAGTTCCAAGGTTAAAATGGCTGTCTTGCGGTCGTCCACCGCTGTCACCAGGATCACGGCCACATCCTGGAACAAGTCCTTAACGCATGTGAGGAGATCGATCCCGGACATGCCCGGCATCATGATGTCGCTGACG
>CAWHDO010000058.1:0-53818 GCA_963828085.1 uncultured delta proteobacterium | reverse complement strand
AACAAATATATGTCGCTAGAATGGGGGACGGTCAGGGTAAGTCCGACAGGCTCCTAGCCCGTCATTCGTCACCCCGGACTCCGATCCGGGGTCCAGTCTGGATTCCTGGTCGGACAGGCATCGTGCCTGTCTATTGAGGACGGGCAAGATGCCCATCTCCACCGCGGGACGCCCCTCCCGCCGGAGATTGCTTCGCTGCGCTCGCAATGACATCTTTTGCCCCACGAGGCTGAGTGTATGCCTTGTCAGGCATCCAGACCCGAGCGTGTCAACCACTGTCCAAGCGAGGCCGTGTACAGCATGTAATGCTGGTTCACGGACGGCGGGTCCTCGCGGAATCGTGAATATGCCATAGAAAGAGCCTGCACATCAACGTACTGCGGGATCGCTCTTGAGCTTCCCAGTATCGCGTCCTCCGCAATTTTCCGGTCCAACTTCAATAACCAATAGCTGATGCTGGGCCGAAAGTTCACCTTATCACCGCGGCGCAGGACTTCCTGAGGCAGTATACCGGCCATTGCGCGGCGCATGACCATTCTAGTCAAACCCCGGTGCAATTTCTGCTCTGCCGGAAGAGCCAGACAGAACTCCATGAGCCTCCGATCTCTAAACGGGTGCCGGAGTTCGATCCCGAACCGAGCCGCAACCTTATTCATTGACTCTATTTGATGAATAATACCGCCCCACGTCACCTCATACCAGTGCGCCAGCCTCGAATTCCCTGGAGGCCCAGCCTGTACGCCTGCAAACCACGGAATCGTTCCTTGAGGCTGATGCGCGTTGCAAAATCGAGGTTGATAAACGTGTCACGCCCCCATGGTCGCCCGCTCCGTCTGGACAGAAGTCTCCACACGCTCCGAATCCTCGCGGGAGTCAGCGGTCTAACAGCCTGTCGCCACAGCAAACTTGAAAACCCGCATTGCAGACTGCCGGAAAGATAGCGTACCTTCACGTATTAACTCAGGCCAACGTCCTGTGCGGAAAAGCTCCGGAAGGTATCCGAATCCGTGACACACCGTGGTGTCACCGTCAATCCCGTCAAGAGCTATGCGCGCGTCCAGTCCCAGGGCGAACTCCGCCAACGAAGCAGAATACGAAGTGGGAGCGTCAAATGGGTCATCATGCTCCCAGAGATCACAGTCCACATACGGCAAAGGCCCCACCTGCTCGCCGTGAAAATAATGAGGCTCTATTCCGCCTTGGGCCAGTACTGCATTTATATAATCACTTTCGTCACATTCAGGGACGTTGCCATACACCATCGAGATAGTCGGCAGTCGTCCGTTTCCAGCCTCGGTTAACAGGTTACGGGCCACACACGTTACGGACGAGGAATCGAGGCCGCCACTCAAAGTGGACGTCACGCGGTAGGCGCTCCGTAAACGGCAGCGTACTGCCTCGGTGAAGATATCTCGGAATGCGTCTGCATATTGTTCATCGGAGCCGAGGCGCAATTCCTTGCCGGGATCAAGGGACCAGTAGCACTGAGGCCGGCGCCAATCGGGTCCGATAGTGATGCTGTGACCTGGAGGCAGTCGCAGGATCCCTTGGTAAAAGGTGATGGTCTGGTCATCGAACATTCCTATGAGATAGTCGCCCACCATGGTTTCATTTGAGCTGCTTCTTGACTTCCGGCAGGGCGAAGATCGCTCGAATCTCAGATCCGAAGACAAAGAGTTTGTCCGACAGGTAATAATAGAAGGGCCTATCGCCTGACGCGTCCCTGGCACAAAAAACCAGGCGGCGTCTGCGGTCAACGATGCAGAAGGCAAAGTCACCCACAAGTTTCTCCGGAGAGCCTTCACCCCACTTTTCGTATGCCCCGAGTATGATTTGGCTGTCGGAGATGGTCTTCGCAGGCCGCCTTGAACCCCATAGAGTGCCAATGAGGTCCTCACGATTGTCGATACGTGCGTCGGCTGTTATCACCGTTCCGGCTGATAAATCGGCAAGAGGGAGCTTCTCGTGAAGCGATTCAGGGGTGGTCCGGAGCATGCCATGCCCCAGACCGGCAGGTCCTTCATTCCAAAAGTTGCTGCCGTCAGGCCCGCGGTGAGCGAGAACTTGCATCATCAACTTGAGATATGAGGGATCCACGGCCCCCGAGTCACGAAAGTATATTCCCACAATTCCACTCAACGGTTTCCCCTGTCTACACCCGGCAGTGGAATGAAATGACCGGCCGCCGGCGCGCCCATGACTACCCGTCCTTGGGTTTCCACCCACGCATGGGCTTCCAACAGCCCGTTTTCGCCTCTGCCTACGCCGATCCGCATGAGGGCAGGATACCCCCATCGAGCCAAAAGTATCTTTGTAGCAATCGCCTGGATAAGGCACCTGGAGAGAAAAGGGATGCGCCTGCTTACAGCCGAAATAGCCCAGGTTATACGCTCTGAAGGCGGGGGAACCGGATTCTGTCGATGCAAAGGCATGTTCGAAAATTTGTCGGTCAGACGCAGCAGTTTCTTAAACGATACCAGGTGCAATGCTGCTCCAACCAATCCCAACACTAGCGCGGCGCTGAACAAGAGTCGTAGATCATCCGGCGGCGAACATCAGAACTTACGCAGCGCCCTCATTCCTGACCTCAATGAGACCCGCGTCCTGAAGTTGGCTCAGGAGCATTACGAGATCTTTCTCACACTGCTCGCTATCGACGTCGAATTCGCGTTCGAGTTGATCTAGAATTTCGCTGACTGTGGTAGGTTCGCTTAAGAGGCTCCAAATTCGCGCCCCCACTTCATTCAGACCGTAGTACATACCGTCATCCAGATTGAGGATTGCTGCCTCGCCGCTCAAATCGCAAGAGACCTGATCCTTGGCTGCCACCACCACCGACCTGCAAGAGATGCGCGACATTTCAGATGATTCTTTATTGTGCATGAGAGTAATCGCCGAAAATAATGTCCATTTGGCCATCCGAGATGGAGAATCCGGAAGGCCCACCGTGACGAGCCTTTTCTCCGTAATTCCTGCAAAAGCCGGAATCCAATTGCCCGGCGGTTATTCTTGCGAATCCGGGAATTCACATTTGTACGGCGCGGCCGGTGGTCGCCCAAAGAGGCCGAGCGCCGCTCGCGCCGTACTGTTGAACAATATCCTTGTTCTCGCGCCTCAAGCGCTCCGCTTCTGATAGTACTTGTGGTAGTGATAACCGTATCGGCCTTGGCCGTACCTATAATAGCCGTAATATTTGTACCCCGAGCCCTTTCCCCCGGCCATGTTCAGGTACTATTCCGAGTACGTGTCCCTGGCCCCTAAATACGGATTCTTTTGCCTGACGCAATACGTCCAGCGGGGTCTGTCCGGCCTTCGTCACAAGGACAAGGCCGTCGGCATAGCCGGAAAGTATTGTGGCGTCAACCAGTCCCAGCACCGGAGGAGCATCGAGAATAACGTAATCAAACGTTTTCTTACACGCGTCAAAAATCTGTTGAAGGGTCTTGGTTTTGAGCATCGGGACAGGGTTTTCCGGTATGGTCCCCGAGGTCATGTAAAACAGCCCGGGAACGTGGGATTTCCGGATCGCGTCTTTGATGTCTATGCATTTGCCGGTTATCAGGTCGCTTAGGCCGGGACCGGACAGACTCGGTGTTGAACACTTCGTGAATGCGAGGCCGCCGCAAGTCGCAGTCAACGAGGAGCACCTTCTTGCGCTCCGATGCGATAACCGTGGCCATGACGATGGAAATAAGCGTCTTGCCTTCAAGCGGAAGAGCGCTGGAAACACACAGCATGGCACAACAACCCGAGTCGGAGGACATGCAAGACGAGACAGTATTTTGGACAATTCTTATCGCATCGGTGAAAGGAGATAAGGGAAATTCGTGAGCCATGAATTCAAACGGGGTCTTCTTGGAGTTGATTTGCATGAGTCCACGGCCTCGGTCCAGCTTTGGAACTATCCCCAAAATCGGCAGATTGAGGCGCTTCTCAATCTCTTCGGGCGTCTTGGCCGAAGTGTCGATGATGGCGAGGCCCACTGCCAAACAAATCCCACCAAACAATCCTAACATCGCGCCCATTAAAATGATCTTGTTCTTGCGGGGGCTTATTGGTGCGAGGGGCAGAGTCGCGGAACTATTTATAGAAACGTTGTGACCCAGGATTCCCTGGTCCAGTTCCACTTGTTTCGCCTTCTGGAGAAGCATGAGGTACGACTGGGTGTTGGCGTCCACCATCTTCTTGAGGATTTCGTATTGAACCGATAAGGATTTCGTATTCATGGCTTCTAGCTTTGTCTTCTCGTACACCTCCACGGACACGACTTCCTTTTTTCGCGCTTGTTCCAAAGCTTTAGACAAAGTGTTTTTTTCGAGTTCTGCTATGTTTTCTTCCATGGAACGAATTTTATTTTTCAGCAATGCCATTTTGAAATATTCAGGCGAATATATGGCCTTCATTCCTGTATATTCGGCATTGAGACCTGCCAACTGACCTCTCAGATTCTGCAAATAGTCATTGCCGACATTGGGCGGCAGGACCTTTTCCTTTTCGTATTGCAGCGCCTCAAGATTGATCCGCTGGTCTTTCGACTCCAAAACATTTTCCGCGGCTTTATCAAAGTAGTTGAACACCTGCCCGGCAGTTCTATCAGAAAAAAATGCCCCATGCTTGTTAGTAAATTCGAGGAGATCAGCTTGGGATTCTTTCAACTGTTTCTCGCTTCCGGCAAGCTCCCTGCTCAACCAGGTCTTGATTCTGGTAGCAACCTCCCCTCTCCTTCGGTAGGTATCGTCTATATATGTTTCCATGTAAGCCTGGAGCGTCCTCTTTGCCAGCATGGGATCTGATGCCCCCATTTCTACTTGTATCAACTGCGTCCCTTTAATGGGAGTGACCTCAATCTGCGACAGGATTGAGGTGATTGCAGCGTCTTCATCGCGTTCCCGAACCTCACCGGCTTTGATTGCAGCTTGATCTTTTGATGCATCCACCGCCGTGGGACTGGGTGGGGTAGCCGCGGCCGGCTCACCCTGATTTTTGTCCCCCGCTTCAGCGGGCGGGAGTCCTTTCATGCGTTTCAGGAGCTGTTCCACCAGGAGCCTGCTCTGCAAAGTCTCAATCTGAGTTTGGTAGTAGAGATCGAATTGCCCAAAAAACGAAAACAAGTCATTCAAATTACTTGAAGTTGGAAATACCTTTTCAACTTCTATGACTGCACGCGAGCGGTAGACAGGTGTGGCGTTGTAAGCGTAGAGAGCCCCGATCCCTGCACCCAAAACTAGCATCGCTATTACCAGGGATTTTCGATATAGTATCGCGTATAGATATTCCGTGAGCGGTTTGCGCTCTTCGAAAGGCACGTCAATGAACCCGGGGACTTGACCGTACCCCTGATTCGATTCCATCCACGGCGACTGACCATTCTCGCCGGGACTGTTGCCTCGCGAAGCAGGGTTGCCTATCCCGAAATCCTGGTTGCTACCATTCATATTATGCCTCTCAAAACTATGGAACCCACGGACTGCATTGGCCATCGACCCTTACACCAATTGCTTATCCGGTAGTTTCCGTACAGGGTATACCGCTCTCCCGAGAACTTAAATCTGTGCCCGCCAGCGCCACAAAAGCTGGAAAATGGCTCGGAAGGCAGACTACACCTTTATTCCATAATACTCAGACGAACATTACGTTGCAATGGTTTTGCCGGCATTGCAGCAACAAACCTTTGTTTGTTGCACCAGGCAAGCTATTGGCCTCCTATTTCAACCCGGACATATAGAGAAGCTGCTGCTCTGCAGGGTGCATTCCCATCCATTGAACCTGTCCCGACTCTAAATCATATACCGCGCCTATTACCGCCAGGTTGGCGTTCTTGACCTCGCGCCGTATAATAGCGCTGGATTTGAAAAACTTTGCGGCTGCAATCCAGACATTAGCCTTGATGGACTCGTAAACAAGGAGATCTCCGATTGCCCCGGGATAATCAGCCTTGGCCTTGGCCACGGCTGGAGCGATGAGTTCCGCAAATGCAGTCATGTTTCCGGGGACTCCTTCTCCTTTTGCAACTGCAGTTACGGCTCCGCAACGCGTGTGGCCCAGCACTACGAACAAAGATGTCCCCAAATGTTCCACCGCGTATTCAATGGAACCCATTTCTGTGGGGCCGGCCACATTCCCGGCTACGCGTACCACGAATATGTCTCCTATTCCCCTGTCAAAAAGAAGCTCCACCGGTACCCTTGAATCCGAGCAAGCTAGAACCGCTGCAAATGGCTGTTGCCCCTGCCAAGCTGTCAAGCTGCGCCGTTGTCGGTCCTGATTGGGCTTTTGCGCCGCGCCAGCCACGTAACGAGCGTTTCCCTCTCTGAGCATGTCCAGAGCCTCACTGCTAGACAACTTCGCGCTTTGCATTGCAATCGTATCCTAAAGGACCGACCGATCTGAACTCAGTCGCCCGTCAAGGCAGACAAGGCTGATTCAATCGTCGTGGCCTACTTTATTAGTGAGGAAGTCAGCGATCTGGTAATCCGGTAGCATCTTTGTCACTGATCCCTTCTCCAAGACCGCCAAAGGCATGGAAGGATACCATGCAGTTATTTATGTCCTGAATCACAGTGATTCCACCAGCTTCCCGAATTTGATATAGCCCATGACTCCATCCATCCCTGAACCGGACATTATTATTCCCACAGCCCGGCTGCCCGCGACATGGGCATAGGATTCAAACATTCTGTCGATAGCGCCGTGTGAGCTGTTGTTAGAAGATTTAGTAACGAAGCTAAACCTCACGCTTCCGTTACCGTCAGAATCAAGGAGCGGTCCGGAATCTCCAGAACAAACGTAACAAGTTCCCTTTTCGATAAGGGTGTTGTCACCTGCTTTCTTGACGGGAATCTCACTGTGTGCGTCAAGATAGGCGGCAAACGGTTCCACATAGCGCGAACCGGTCAGAATGACCGCGACCAGGACATCCTGAAAACCAGAGGGAAGCTGAGGAATTATCCGTAAGAGAGCATAATACCCGCCGGTTCCTGCACCAATGCCGATGAACCGGGTTCCCGGATCCGGTGGCATCCCTTGTGCGTTTCCGCTCTCAAGCGGTTCCCTGGGCGAGATCCTCATATACCGGGATCTGCCTGTCCTGATTGTAGCAGCGCGCTGACTTTAGCTATAATTTCATCTTGTTGAGCACCAAGGCTCGCCTCTTCACGCCGCGAGGGTTTGGCTACCACATCGACTGCGCCATATTTGAGGGCGTCGAAAGTGGTTTTGGCCCCTTCCACTGTGAGGAGCTGATCATGACAGTAGGGACCGGCTGTTTCACCATGATGTGTTTGAGCGCCGTGATACCGTTCATATTGGGCATCTCCACATCCATCGTGACCACGTCCGGCCTGAGACTACGGACCATGTTGAGTGCTTCCAGCCCGTCCTTGGCCCACCCTACGACTTGGATCTTTTCGTCACTCTGCAGGATGCCGGTTATCTGCCGGCTCATGAGCGCCGAATCGTCCACTACGAGAACCCTGATTTTGCTGTTACCGCGTTGTTGAGTCATCCGATCTGCCCTTGAGTCCAATGTCTCCCTTTAACACTTCCCTTGCCAATTGAATGTAGGCTTTAGCACCTGGAGATTGAATATCGAAAGCAATAACGGGTGCCTGCCGGTACGGTACTCCGCCAATCGCGGATCTCTGGGAACAATTGTTCTGAAGACGCGATCCTTGAGGGTCTTGCCGGACCTCTTGAACCACTCTGATGGTGAATCCAGCTCTCTTGTCGGCCATTGTCAACAGAAAGCCAAAGATTGCAAGTTTGCTATTGTGCAGCCTCTTCACTTCGAGTGCGGCACGCAGAACTCGGCCCACAGTTCCCATGGAAGCGTCCTCGCATTGGATGGGAACCAAATACGAATTGGCTGCGCTCAACGCAGCATAGGTAGGATTGTCCATCCTGGGGGGACAATCGAGGAAGATGAAATCGTAGGCGGGTTTGAGCTGCCCAAGGACACGGCTGAACATGGTAACGTCTCGCTGCAGGATGCCGCAGTAAAATGCCTCATCGGCAATGGATCTGATGTTCGAAGGGATGAGGCTCAGGAGGGGCAGACGGGGATTAGCCGAGTAGATTGCTCTGTGAGGAGCGGCACCGTCTCTAAAGACATCGAGAAGGCCGGTGGGAGTATCTTCGGGGTCCAGGCCAAAGCTCTTTGCCAACCCGCACTGGGGATCCAAGCCGATCAAGAGAAACCTTCCTCTTAATCGCGGAAATACAGGCTCCCAGGTTCACCGCTGTTGAGGTTTTGCCCACCCCGCCTTTCTGGCTGACAATGGCAATGATCTGGCCCATAGGCTCGGATATCCTCTCACATGTCCTGAGTGCCGACAAGCGGGGTGTGATACGCTTGTTGACCGTATCGATCCCTGTTGCGGCGAACTGTCTTTGTCTGGAAATGACGTCTTCAATCACTTCGATGACGTCCAGAACCAGTGCGATGGTACCGTCGCCAAGTATCGTAGACCCAGCCAAGCCCCTGCTTTCGCACACGTGGTCCGCCAACGGTTTAATCACCACATCCTGTTCGCCCACAAGCTCTTCCACGAGGAATCCTACCGTCTTCGTACCCGTGGTGGCAGAGAACAAGGAATTTCAAGCTCCCTGAAGAATCGTAGTCTTTCAGGTTGAAGACCTCGTTCATCCTTCAGTACCTGGTATTGTTTCGTCCCTGAATTTGATTACCTCAAAGCCCTCGATGGTAGAGATGTCCGCGGGAGAAACCTGAATGATCTCTCTTACAGACGTGAGAGGGATGGCAAACATGTGTTTCCCCATCTTGATCAGCAATGTCTGGATGATGGCGAGAGTAAGCGGTATCTTTATGGAAATTCGTGTGCCTCTGTTTTCCCATGATTCGATTTCTATGTGCCCGTTGATCTTCTCTACATCCTTTTTCACCACGTCCATACCCACGCCCGCGGCCGGAAGTTCGCGTTACCCTCTTGCTTGTCGAAAATCCGGGCATAAACAGGAAATTATATATTTCCTGGGGTGACACACTTTTTGCTTCCTGAGGTTCAATCAGGTGGTTTTCCGTGGCCTTTTGCAATACGGCCTCGTAATTTATTCCGCTTCCGTCATCTTCCACATCGATCACAACCTGATTGCCCTGGGAGTAAGCGTTGAGCACGATTGATCCTTCTTCGCTTTTGCCCAGTATTCTTCGTACGTCTCTCTCTTCTATCCCGTGGTCGACCGCGTTCCTGATCAAGTGGACCAGGGGGTTATAAATCTGTTCGATAACCCTCTTGTCTACCTCGGTCTCCCCGCCGTGGACCTCCAGGCCCACCGATTTGCCCACTCTCCGCGAGAGATCTCGGATGAGACGAGGCATTCTATTGAAAAGCTGGCCCACGGGAAGCATCCGGAGCTTCATGACACCTTCTTGAATGTCGTTTGCCACGCGCCCTAATGAGAGGCTGGCTTCCCCAACTTTCAAACTCAGATCTTTGACCGACTGGATTTCCTTCTTACTGACCTCCCGAGTAGTCATCAGTATCCGATGCAGGTTTTTCAGGTCCAGTGACAACTGCTCCACGTATGAACGATTAACCACCAGCTCTCCCACCTGGTTGAGCAGTACGTCCACCTTGGCTGAGTCCACACGCATGGTCCGAACCATACCGCTTTCTCGGACGTCTCTGGTCGTGGCCAGATCTTGAAAGAGTTTTGCGTCGTGGGTACCGGTTATCTCCGAGGTGGTGGATTCTTCCGCGGCGGCCGAAGTTTCCGTCGTCGCTGGAGTTCGCATTGACGGAGCCGGCTTCATCGCACGCAATATCTCTTCCGTAGTGGCCTCTCGCGGAGATTCCACGCCTTGCACGGCAGTGGTTTCCGGAACCACAATTTGTGTAGGGGTCTTGGCTGTTGAGTCAGCAGGTCTCCAATCGTCTGCGAATCCTTGTTCACTAATACCAGCTTTCGGGCGTTCTCTTGCGTCTGCTGCACGAGGTGGCGGTTGCTGGACTTCCCATGCTTCCGGCTTCTTGACGTCGACCTGCGTCGTGCCGTTGAGTTCAGCGAGACCGTTCGGACTCAGGGCCGCTTCCAGGGCGTTCAGGAAATGCTCGAACTTCTGCATACTATCTTCCATGAAAGTTAAATTCACGGCAGAGAGCGAGTCCATCCTCTCCGAGCACCAGAGCACTTTTTCATGCCATGCGTCGAGGAACGCCGCAAGATTTTGATAGTCCATATAGCTCGACGATGACCGGATTGACTTGATCAAGTCTCCCGAGGCCTCCATATCGCTGCGATCCGCGGTCCCCTGCTTCATTTTGTCAGCCAGACGACGGAGCTTGTCAGTGATTTCCCAGGCGTAAGAGAGAAAGATCTCTATGATTTCACGATCAGTGTCTTCCCCGATTGTGTCCAACTCCTCAAGCAAGTCGGAGGCCATTGAAGACTGAAAGCCATTGGGTCCGGCAGCATAGGGTTCTGCAAATGCCTTTCCATCACCGAAAATTCCTTCGAATTCGCGAAGAAGTTCGTCATCTACATCGGCCAACATGGAGCGGTCACCGGGCTTGCGGGAAGGCTGTGGCGGCTTGGGAGCAGCCGGAGATCCACCCACACTTCTTAGAATGAACTCGGCAGTGGACGGAGTCACAGCGGGAATGTCCGTCAGGGTACGTCCATCCCGCCAGTGCCAACTGCTCCACCGATGTAAACCCGGCATTCTCGAGAGCCTCTATTACAGCCGCGTCCAGACCCGGAATCTTTTCCAGTGATCTGCGAAGAACAGAAGATTCGAAGGATTCGTCGAGAGAAGGTTCTGTCCCGGTAACGTCCGCCAATTCAGACGACATGTCTTCTTGCAAAGGGAAAAGGCCTTCCGGGTACCAAGGCCGCAGCGCGTGCAGCAGACCCCGCAGGTGCTGGATCTCCTCAGAAGAGAGGCGCTCGATGTCCGGCGGAATGGCCGAAAGGCGCTGTTCCATGGATTCTAGTAAGCCTACCGCCTCCACGATTCCGATTCCTCTCATAGCTTCGGTTAAACTGCCGATCATCTCAACAATTGGTGAGATTACCTCGGCAGGTTGCAAACCGTCCTCCAGGTCGTCCAGATATAGAGAAACATTGAGAATGTGGGGCACCGTTTCGTCCAGAGAGGCTCCGACATCCGGCCCGGGAGGCGCAGCAGCACGGAGTTCGCTCCGCAACTCTTCGGCGGTGAACAAGCTCGGTTCACTATCGGAATTTCCGACGACTGTCTCTTCCGCGGAAGTAGTGATCTCCTGAGGGATGGAAGCTGAAATCTCCATATCAACCGGCGGTTCTTTTGCATCATCCAGACCCCGGTTGTCCGACTCGGTTGGAAACATTTCGTAAAATCGGTCATCTTCGCCCATGGGCTGATCCGCAGCCTGGGAAGCTCCCTCTTCGACAGCACTTGGCCCGGTGGACGTCTCTTCCGGGCTTGTACTCGCTGGCGCCTCAAATGTCGTCTCTTCTTGAGAATTTGTTTCATCAGACTGTGCCTGCTCGGCCAAGAAAGCCTCGTCGGCAGGTTCAGACGCCACGGCGGAACGCACGGAAGAATTTGGTAGAAAGCGCTCCAATTCCTGCATCATGTTTGAGATAAGCGATTTCTCCTGGTGTTGCTCTGACACTTCTGCAATTAGCGTCAGGATCAGGTCCTTCGCGCGAAATAGAAAGTCAATGATCGGAGCGTCTAATCCTATGGCTCCTTCGCGAACACGATCCAGAAGATTCTCGATGCCGTGAGTGAGTGTGCTGGAACGTTCAAGGCCTATGTATTCGGCCGAGCCCTTTATGCAGTGAACCGCACGGAAAATGCTGTTCAGCAATTCCGGAGATCCGCCTTCCTTTTCGACCCGCATCAGGCTGCTGTCCATCTCTTCCAGCAGTTCTCGAGCTTCGCTGCTGTAGTCCTGAAGAATTTCAGTGTCAATCATCTTCTTTCCTCTCGGTCGGCCGCTGCTCTCCAAATGCGACCGAATGGAGTGTTCCACACTTGCCGAAAAGGCATTTGGTAACCCCGCGTCCCGCGGGGAGGCCGATCCTACCGGATTCAAAGTAGGGCCGGCGTCCCTGCCGGCCACGTTTCGGACCGGAGAGAGCGCTTTTTCGTTGAACGCTTACCCCTTTTTTACCCGAGGTCCTCTCGATGTGGCAACGACTTTTCGGCCATCGAAGCGAGTTTGATAAAACTCGAAGTCCTTCACCACGGAGCCCAGCATCTCCAAATCTCTCTTGATAAGTCCGACCTGTTTCTGTAGCTCCTCCTGACCTGCCGATTCGCCGCTCTGGTCGAGCACTTTTTCGATCCTTTCAACTGCCGACGAAGACTTGCCCACGGCAGTTCCGGTTAACAGCAGGACTTCCTGGTAATTCGCCGCCAAATCGTTGATTATTTCAGCGAGTTCCCCCATCTCACCATGACCGTCTGATGGGATCGGAGCGCCGAGATTACCATTTGACATTTCTTTGGTGGCTCTCGTCAGTCTCTTGAGCGGTCGATGGATCTTGAGCATGTACAGATAAATCATGGAGCCGAAGCAAAGAATCATGACGCCTAGAATCAGAGACATTCGCATTCTCACGTAATCGAGTGTCTCCGCCTGAATAGGGTCATTCGCTAGAGTCCTGCTTACCGGGTTGCTCACGCGGACTTTCCCTGCCTTTGTCATTTCATCGTGGACGTCGAACACGAACTTCATATCCACAATCACTGCGGCCAACGCTAACAAACAGAAAACCAACAGAACTTTGTTGCGTTCCATTGCCGCGAGCAACGTGAAAAGCCGTTTCTCACTCGGAGGAGATGGGTGATGGCCGCAGCCGGAAAACGGCTGATCTCTGGGCGATTGGGAAATCATCGCTATTACTGCTTTAACTCCATCTCTCGGATCACCTGCGCTATCGACAGGTGATCAGTCTTATTTATGAACCCCTTGGCACCCAACTTCTCGGCCTCAGCTTTGTACTTCTCATCGTTAAGAATGGTGAGAAACAGGATTTTGGCCCGCGGGTCCTCGCTGAGGATCTCTTTCGCGGCCGTTATCCCGTCTTTGTCTCGCATGGTGATATCCATGGTGACCAGATCGGGCCTGAGGGTCCTGTACATGTCGACGGCCTCGTTGCCGCCTTTTGCCTCACCGACCACGGAATGGCCCTGAGCTTTTAGCTCTTCAACGATCCGTTTCCTCATAAAGCCCGAGTCATCGACCACAAGGACCCGCATGGCCATTACACACCTCGCAATACTGAATTTTGCCGTGATTTCATTTATGTATTATTTCTCTTGCCCTGCTGAAACAGGATTCATGTGTACCCTGTCGCGGTCATCTCGGTCCCGTAGGGACCTATAAAAGTAGCCTGGCGATTCAGAAGCTGTTGCAAAACTCGGCATAATGTCTCAATCGTGGCACGATTTCGCAATCCCTAAGTGTTCTAGACAGTTACTGAATCGCCTGGTTGCTTTCTATCGCCCCGCTGGTGCTCCTTAGCGGAGCAAGATGAACAATCCTTTCATTTATTGCAGACCCATCCGGAACCTCCTAAATGTCTCGCGTGATCCTGAACTGTTCAACGAGCTCACCAAGTTCATCGGCAACCCTCGAAAGTTCTTGCGTAGTTTCCGAAGCGGCAGCGGCCCCTCTCGCGTTTGAGGACGCGACGTCGGACATTTCCGTCATGATCTGTCGAAGAACCGCGGCTCTCTCCGTCTGTAGACCGGTGAGTTTGGTGATGTTGTCTGCACGAGCCGTAACTCCCGTCATTTCCTGCGTGACGGTGTTAGAGGTTTCCACCTCTGTACCGGCTTTCTCCAGAATGTTCCGGGAAAGCGTACGAATCTCTGTCATGATATCCGCTGCTCTTTCCCGGCGTTTGCCCTGCTCAGCCGTAAGACCGAGAATGTCCTGGGCCAGAATAGTCAGACGATCCATAGCCTTTTGGACATTGGACGCGTCCTGGGTCTGCCGAACGGTTCCTTCGGAAATACCGGTGATGAGAGAGTTGGTTCTGGCCACAGCTTCCTGGATCTGCGAGAGGGAATCACGGCTGGTGGCCGACAGGCGCTCTCCTTCTTCAACTCTCTTATTACTTTCTTTAATAAGATCAGCGATTTCATTGGTTGATTCGGCGGTTCTTTCCGCCAATTTTCGAACTTCATCGGCAACAACCGCGAATCCTTTACCGTGCTCGCCGGCTCGGGCCGCTTCAATGGCAGCATTAAGGGCCAGAAGGTTGGTCTGCTCTGCGATCGACTGAATAACGGCCATGATGTCGTTGATCTGCTCGGCACTGTCAGCGATGCCTCTCATACCTTGCACCACCTTCTCAACCGCAACACCTCCTTCGCGGGCGAACCGGTCCGTCATTTCCGACTGACGTGCAGCCTCCGCTGCGCCCTGGGCCATTTCTTCAATCGTCTTGGCCATACGTGTGACCGCCTCGGCAGTCTCCTGAGCAGCGGAGTACTGCTCGCCGGCCTTACCGGCAACCTCTCTCGCTGTAGCGCCCATGGCATCGACGATGTCCTCACCCTCACGGGATTGTTGGTCCTGATCGCCGGCGCTCTTGGCCACTCCCTCAATTTCAGCGGCCATATTCTGAAGTGACTGAGACGTCACGGTAGCGGTCTTGAGCGTATCTTCCGCGTTACTGGAGACCTCCTGCGCCGTCTCACCCATAGCCGCGACCCGTTCGAGCACGTTACGAGCACGTTCGGCCTGGGCTGTAGCGTTGACCACGATGTTCTGGGTGGTATCGTTCACGACGGTTGAAGACTGGCGCACCCTTGCAACGCCTTCGAGGACGGACGAGAACGCTCCCTGGAGCCGTTCAAGGAGGGTGTTGAACGTATCTGATGCCCTCCCGATTTCATCCCTTGTCGTAACCGGGGATCGCAAAGTGAGGTCAAGATTCTCGCCCACCTGCCCCATGGCCTGCGCCAAACGTGCAACAGGCCGGGAGATCGTTCCCGCGACGATTACGGCTGCAATGATACCCGCTAAGAGAACGCCGAGGCCCAGGTATGTGTTGTTCCAGATAACCACAGGCAACCAACCCATGATCTCCCTCTTGTCCGCCCTGGCACCCACCGCCCATCCCAGCCCTGGGAACTGACCGAGACCTCCGGGATAAGCTATACCGGCCACGTTATCCTGCATCTCTTTCTCTTTGGTCCTCAGGTTAGGGGACGAATAGATGTGGCTGGCCTCTTTTTTCTTGATGGCCTCACTCAGTGTTCCCAGGTTCAGCGGGGCAGCAGCAACTTCCTTTAAGTACAGATCTCTGTTCGGAGTTAAGATTGTTTGGATTTTCTTGTTGACGATCCAGATGTAACCCGTCTTAGCCACCGGGATTTCCGATATCATCTTCTCTACCGACGCCCACTTGACATATGCCAGCATGACGCCCTGAACATTTTCGCCCACCTTTACCGGCGCAGCGATCCCGACTGTCCAGCCCCCGGAAGCCGGGTCGAGTTGTTCCACGACAGGGGATTTTTCAAAGTCAATAAGGGATAGTTTGCCGCCCTTGGCTCCGTTGAAACCCTGATTTTTCGAAAAGTCGATCCCTACCAGCGCAGGCGCGCTGGAAGCAATGCAGTTCCCCTTTGAGTCAAGGAGAAAAATGCACTCGTACGCGCCGTAGAGCCTGACCGTCTCTCGCAGCATCTGAGAGGCGTCCTCTCGAACCTCGGCCACGTCGATAGCTTCCTTGATCGGTCGCAAGTCCGCCCAAACCAGAGTGTCACTGACACGGTCGTTCATGAAGATGTTGATGGACTGAGCCGCAGATCCGGCGAGTGTTGTCATTTCCCGTCTCGCCGAGCTCTCCGCTTCATTCGTGATCGTCCGATAACCAATGAACGCCGACGCGCCCAACGGGATGAGAGTTATCAAGAGGAACCAGAACAGAAGCTTAGTTCTAATACTTCTGCCGAGACGTAGTTTGCTGAAAATACTCATGGCCTTTCCTCCTGGGATTCTTATCGGTTAAGAAATTTCTCAGAGGTTGTTCATTGAGATCGCGTCCCACTAGAACAAACCTCTATTCATCTTTTCGTCGCTCCATCGGACCCTGCCTACTCTTCCGCGATCTCGGGGATCATTCGGGTTACCCCGTCCAGAGCTTGTTTTTCGTCTAGCGACAGAATCTTCTTGAAATCCAAGACGATTAGAATGGTCTCTTCGAGATGGATTACTCCGCTGATATATGCGCTCTGCACCCCGGCTACAATGATATCCGGAGGCGGCGAGATTTTCGAGGCTGGGACTGTTATGACCTTGGCCACGGAATCCACGATGAAGCCCGTCACATTGCTTTCTATCTCAACCACGAGTATTCGGGTCCCTGGCTTTTGTCCGTCAGGCTGAGGATGGTGCCGTAATCGGAGCCTCTTTCTAAGGTCCAAGACCGGGATTATGTTCCCTCTAAGGTTGATGACGCCCTCTACGAAATCCGGCGAATTAGGGATTTCCGTAATGTTGGACATCATGATGATCTCTTGGACCACGAGTATTTGCACGCCGAACCGCTCGGATCCAATGGTAAAGCTGATCATCTGGACAGATTCTTCTGTCTCGGGGATCCTCTTTTTAGCTTGCTCCCTACCGTTCATGAGATCTCTCCTGTTCCAGGCGTGGCTTGCATACCCAACACCACCTACTTGATTAGCTTTTGAAAGGTCTCGGCCAAGCTGTCAGCCGGGCACTTCTGATCTATGATTCCTTCCAGCAAGGCAGCCTCTGCCATCCTGGGATCCACACTCGAGACGGGGTCTTGAACCATTGTCTTACCGCTGGATTGTTTTACCGCCCTGAGGCCTGCCATCCCCCGGCTCGGCCCTCCGGATAATAGTACTGCAACCAGATTCCCGCCAATGACGTTAGAGGCCGACATGAGAAAGCGGTCAAGGGTATCCGTGCGAGAAACGTCGGATGTGATTTTCAGAATGAACCTGCCGTTTTCCTCAATCAAATCCAGAGGCACCGTGGCCGGATGAAGGTAGCAAACACCGTCAAGCAAGGTGGCGCCGGATTCCGCGGACCGCACTTCCAGTCTGCTCCTTCTGTTCAAATAATCAACAAAGGCGCCGATGGCCTCTTGCTGCATGTCGTGAACGACCACAATAGACGTCGGCAACTCCTTGGGAAGAAATGGAATTATGCGGATCAAATCCGTGCACCCGCCGGTAGAGGAAGCAAATACCGACAGAAACTTGCTTGGGACAAATTCTTCTGACGATCCCGGGGATTGCTTGACAGGAGGAGGGACCTTTACCCGCCTGATTCTATGGAATTTGATGCCACAGGCTTCCTTGATGCGATTCACCAAATCGTCCGCTCGTCCATCAACGCGCCAGTTGTTCTGAGGTTTGCGAAGAAAATCCACCCCGCCAAGGCACAAGAGATCAAAGGGGTTTGCTCCTACCCCACCGACAAACCCACTAAGAACCACTACGGGACAGGGGCTCCTGATCATGATGTGCATGAGGGTGGTGCTTCCCTTCATCACCGGCATGTCCCAATCCAGCAGGATGAGATCGGGCTTGAGTTCGTCTATTTTCTCCAGAGCCTCTTGGCCGTTCGTCGCGTAGCCCGCGACTACGAGGCCGGGATCCGATTGAAGCAGTTCCTGAACGATCTTCCGTATAAAACGGGAGTCGTCGACGATCATTATTCTCTTTGTCGCCTCTGCTTGCGTAGCTACTACCTGACCCTGAGCGGGTAGCACGGGTAGCGCTTTGCCGTTTCCGGCATCTTCAACCTTGACGGGTTCGCCGGCCCGTTGAGGGAATGGTTCGAGTGCATGGCGGATCTCATCACGCTGGCGTATCCCCTCCATCAACAAGCTCTGCCAATCCATAAACAGGGTCTGCTCGGGAACGGCGAAAACGACCTGTGAGAGAAACTCCCCGGCCTCCCATCCCAGCATCTCGTAAAAGGCTTCAACTCCTGAAATTGACCCGCATTCCGCGTGTGCGATTCCGCCGTCATAAACATAAATAGAGCCTCGGCTACCATCACTGAAGACTCTGAGAAGCGTGCTCTCTTTCCGGTAGCAGAACATCTGAATTACGTCTTCAAGCCTAGTTCCTACTACTCGACCCTTGAACCCCTGTTGGGGCTGAAGCATGCTGAATATCAGTTCCGCCATTGTTTCGTAAGAGAATGGTTTAATGAGGAAATTGGCACAGCCCATGGCAAGGGCTGTGATCCCGTCACCTTCCGACCCCTTGTCCGCTACGAGCACCACTTGGACAGGGAGCCCCTTCCGACGGATTTCCCGAAGCAGTTCCAAGCCGTCGAGCTTGCCGGGGCCCTGATGGTCCAAAACCACCAAGTCGACAGGTGAGCTTTTGAGCATCTCAATGGCAGCAGAAACTGAATCGGCCGACGAAACAACATATCGTGGCCCCAACTCCAAAAAATATGCCTCGACAAACCTATGGAGGATCTTTTCGTGCTCTACGATGAGGATCCTTCTGTCCGACAACGGCGGCTCCTTTAGTCTTCTCTTCTAATGCCTACGCCAAAATGCATAGTGTAGACAGCCGTTTCAGTTGGTGGCGGACTGCCCACCAGAGGGGATTAATAAGGCTGCTTCCTTCGATCCGGAGATCACGATTACCTGCTTATTCAGAGCGTTGGGTTCGGCTTTTCATCAGGTCAAGGAGGACATTGGTGGATATTCTAACGTTCTTTTCAGGTGGATCAGCCTCTTGAACATCAGTGTGGGACGCATTCTTCCAGGAAACGATCTCGAAGAATGCCTCGTCTCCGTAGCGATCATCCGTCTCGACGCAGTAAATTTCTCCCTCCTTGATAAACATGGATCCCTTCCGGCTACCCTTCTTGACTTGGATTTTTCTTGACTCTCCACTGCATACTATCAATCGAACTGTCGTAAAGAGATCGTACCTGGAAAAATCCATGACCTCCGCGAGATCCTCGGGATGTTTGTTCTTTGCATCGTCCTCCAAGTGACTGTCAGCTTGGGAGGAATCCGTTACGTTACCTTGAGGCAGTGTACGTCCTCCCCAGAGACCTTGCCGGCACCAAAGGCGCGAACCACCGCAGCAGCATCGAGCGGCGCTCTGAAAAGAGCCCACCCTCAGCAGCTCAACCGACCGCCGTCACGGCAAAAAATTCCGTACGGCATATTGCCAGCAATTCAGGTTCTGGTTTTAGTTTCAGGCTTTATTATTCTGCATTCCACTATAACATACGCAACTCCTCGAAATCAAGAACAATTGACTCAGCGATGTCACTTGCTTGACAGAGCATTGAATTGAGAAGCATTCACCGTGCCATAACTGCGACGGAAAGACCGAAATGTTGATATCTTGTAATATCAGCCGGTTGAGATTTATGGCAGAGGGACCAAGATAAGTGAAAAGATATCGGAGAAGAATTTGAGGTCATAATGACCTATGAATTGTCGAATTATTAATATTATGAGTTTAATATCCGATAACTATAGGTTTGGATCTTTTCGACCTATATTTTTGCCGGAAGGGTCAACATGACCTGGAAATTCCAAGGGTCTTGATCCGACTCAATATACCGATTCTCGAAAATAATCTCTGATAGCGTAAATCCGTCATTCTCGCGGAGACCGAAATCCAGTAACCGTTCACAGCGACTGGTGACCGGCACGGAGGCCGGTCCTACCGGATTGTGGTAGGGCCGGCGTCCCTGCCGGCCACGTTTCAAATAGGGTACACCGCTTTCTGCGCGAACGGTAACAGAAAACAAATGTCTGCGCGGTGAACGTTTACGGAATCCAGAAGAAGCTGGGTCTCGGCGTCGGCCCGGACACAGATCCTGCGTTCGCCGGGAGGACGAAGGTGTGGCATTCGGCAAAAAATTTTAGAGAAATGCTATGCAATGAGAAACCGGTTGTCGTGATGGGTCGCGTGCTGTCAAAACCAAATACCTACTCACAATCTAATCCTACATCAAATTTGGAGTTAGGATCGCCTCCGCCGAAGACGTAGGATCATGCCCTGGAGAAAGCGGATGAGCCAGGGGATGCGCTCCATTTGGACGCAGCGAATGAAGTATGCTGCGGCGGCCATAAACACCAGCGGCGGGAGCGGCAAAGCGAGTTCCGGGGGGGCCAAGCCTGAACGGGCCATTCGCTCCGTTGCCAACGTGAAGGCATAGTAAAAGAAGATCATCACAAGGCCCAGGGACACGTTGTTTAGCCTGCTATTACCAATGTTCAACAGCCCCAACGGGAAGGCTGTGAGCGCCAGAGCGAGGCAGGCAAGCGGATGAATGAATCGCTGCGTAATAAGAATGTGTGCGAAGTTCACTACTCTCCGTTGGTACGCCAGCTTTTCGGGATCATCGGCGGATTTCGCCATGACGACATCTCTCACCCGATTGCGGATGCCCGCAATCGACATCTCTTCAAACGGTTTTTCGGCATTCTCTATACCGGCTCGTGCCAGAGTGTAGCGGAAGACGTAGCTCTCAAAGGCAAGGCTGCCGGTCGAATCGCCCCGTTTGTCCTCTTTGAGGATCGTCCCGTTACGCAGCTTTAAAATGAATGCTTTGCCCGACGGATCAGGAGCTACCTTCCCCTTTTGAGCCAAGATAGTGGTGACCTCGTCCGGCTGTGAAGATTCTCTAATGAATACGTGGCTCATCACTCCCGTCGCTGAATCGATTTTCTCGACGTACAGGATGAGGTCCTTGAGCGAGTCAAAAAAGGTTCGCTCTTCTATCCCCGCGTCGACACGCCTGGTTGCTGCCTCTCGCATAAGCCTGCGCCCATCGGAGATGCCTTGGGGAATCAGGACGAGAGTGCATGCAAGACTAAGGGTGAAGCCAATCATCCCAACGAGAAGCACCGGCGGAAACAGACGCAGTATCGAGATGCCCGCGGACTTGATGGCTGCAACCTCATTGTCCGCAGCCATACGCCCCAGGCCCAGCAAGATCCCGATCATCATTGAAAGCGGCAACACCGTTATCAGGGTTCCCGGAAGGGCGCTAATCAAGACCAGAAACAATATGAGCGTCAGATCCAGGCCGCCGACTTCCATGATTTTTTGCAGAAGGGGGAGAAAACCTGCAATAATGCCTGTAATGAGGAAAACGGCAAAACAAAACAGAACTGAAATAATTACTTCTTGGAAGACATACTTATCAATAATGGCCGGGCGGAACACTTGCGACGACCTCCACTACATCTTTGAGCGGTACAGTGTCTGAGCAAGGCCCGCGGCTCGATGCAGTCCACTGTGGCGCTCGGGAGCAAGGGACCAACATAGCACGAGGCCGAGGGATAAGAGAAGAACAAGCAAGACGAGCAGGTCAGGTAGTGTTGTGTCTCCACGATCGGTTTCCCCCGTTGAGCGGGTGGTACCCGCCAGGGGGACTCGCAACACGGCGGGACGTGCCCCTGCCCGCCCTACAAACTGTTTGAAAGCGCATTCCTATGAAATGCCCATCCCCCGGGGCAGCTAGATTGTATTCATAGTGCCACGGATGTGCCGCAGGCTCATCCGTGCACGGACGAGCCAGAGCGCACGTCCGTGGCACCAAGGTTTCGAGCATTTCCATGCGTCGTTGTATCTCTCTAGCTATGGGAGTTGGTGTGAGACATTCTGGAATTAACGACGGGTGTCAAGTGAGTTAGCAAATACTGAGACCGCGAATTTCGCCGCCTGACACTGGCAACCGGCTTCGGCCTTGCGAAAAGATAGACGCCTTGCAATTTAGAATTGTTTAAATCGGGTGTTCGATGCCCTCCGAGATCGGAGGGAGATCCTTCGTTGCAGCCGTGAGGATGTCGCTGCCGTCAAGGGGATCAAATTGTTCGGTTTGTTGAATGCAGTCCTTGAAGCTTCGGGTGTATGCGTGGTCCGGCCCGACAAAATCAGTTAGAAAATCCAGAGCCTTCTTCTTCCAATAGTAAAGGGCCTCAGCATCAAATTCCGTGTCTACCACATGCCACCCAGCCTCTATCAAGTCATCAAGTCTCTTCCCGGAATACATGGCGTCCCCCATAACCTGGTTGCCGGCTTCCCGGTGAAGCAGTCACTCGACACGTTTGAATAAAGACTAATAGCTCAAAGTTACTTTACGACGGGGGCATCCGCTTGTCAATGGCAAACGCAAGAAACTTCACTTCTACAAAGAACTCTCAGGTTCCAGCACCGCCCCCCCCCATGCAGCACCCGGGGATTGACGTCCGAGCCTGAGGAATTGTAATACCGCATGGGGGTGAGCGTGTGTGCTCAAATGCAGTTGATTTACCTTTCAGGCCGCTCCCGACTCCTGTGACGATATGGTCAATTCAGTCATCTCTCCCATACGCGGACTCTCTCTCCATGTCATCTCAACAGAGAGTTTTTGCTTATTGTCCTTCTCTTTGGCTTCAATCTCCATTTCCACAGCGTCAACAGGGCGGAACGTGACCGTTTGATCGCCCTGGCGCACCACTACCCTACCGTTCTTCATGCCTTCAAGTATATCTTCAAGGTAGCCAATCGCCCTCTGGAACTCTACAGTTCCTTTCGCTTCCACTTTGTTCTTGGTCATTGTTTCCTCCCTCTACCAATTAGACTGTTCCTCTATTCGTGACTTCTTATTCCCCACCCTTTTTCTTGCCTTAATTTCATTCTCTCCGGTGAAATATGCAAGTGCGTTTTGCCGGCGGACCGTACACACGGCTCCGATGAAGTGACTGCACGGCCAATACTCTGTCGGCCGGCTACACGACCAAGCATCTCTTGAGGACTCTTCATAGCATTATTCATCTAAATCAAATGTTTATTAATAATATATTATTCATAACTTGACATTTTAGGCTCAATTTGATATAAGAAACAAAGGTAATTTTCTGAAGTCATTCTAGAAATTATCTATTACCTATAGAAGCGGATCCAACGCTGATTCGTGGAGGTTGACATGAAACGACTCGCCCTCGTGGCCTCATGCCTCTTGCTCTTCTGCGCCGGCGCCAACTATGCAGGCGCTCAGAATTGGCCCGCCGGGATGCCAGGCCCGGGTTTTGGAGGCCCACCGGGAGTCGGGATTCCGGGCTTGGGGGCCTCGGTCGGTGGCCCCGGCTGCGGGACATCTCTGTGTCAGCCCGTGCCACCGTGTCCTCAAACACCGGCTCTATTCGGCCTCTATGCGGCGTGGCAAGTCAATAGTGATCCTGGGAAAATCAAGTTCTCCACCCAGGGGACAAACCTTATGCTTGATGAATCGGCAACTTCGATCCAGTTCAACGTGAATGGAGTGTGGGTCGGTGGGTCGGCACGCGTGCCCCTTGGCGATTGGCTCAGCGCCAGAGCCGAAGGAAGGATTCTCATCCCATCGACGGAAACCGCCACCAACGTGACTCAGTTTCCCGCAGGGACCCCCGTGAGCAGAGATTTTTCGGCAAAACACCGGTGGGGAATTGCCGATGGCGCACTGGCGATCAACTGTGTACCAGGGTTTTCCGTCCTCGGCGGGTTGCGCTGGGACTCTTTTAATGTTTCTCTGACGAATCCTCCCGACATTCCGGGATTTTCCAGCATTTTCGATGAATCTGGTTTGACCATCAGCGCCATAGAGCCCTATCTTGGCTTTGAAGCTGCCTGGGCTGGAAATAGGAGCGCATTAGTGCTGAAAGGCATCGGTTCGCCCTGGGTGAGTACCAGAACGATTTTTGGAGTAACTTTCGGCGATCCCACAGGGATTCGCACCCCCATAAGAGATAATACGGACACGGTCTCAAAACGTGCGGCTTTTCACGAACTCTCTCTGATTTACGTAGTCAAGATGTCGTGCCTCGTCAATGTGGGGGCCTTTGCCACCGTGAATACGTTGTGGGCTCACTCTGAGAGCGACTTTAATTCAACCAATGGTCAACAAACGTTGATTCAGACATTCGACGTGGATCTTAACCGAACAATCTACATGGTAGGTGGAAGCCTGTCTATGGCTTTCGGCCCTTTTCTGTGAGTCTGACCAGGCGAAGAAACAACGAGATTCAATTGACGGCACGTGACGGGATTCGCAGTACGCATGCGGTGACCAACGGAAACCGTCTCCCGCGAAACGTGGGATTTGCGTTTCCCGTCTCTTTTCGTGCGAGCGATGCGGTTCGCTTCGCTCACCCGCATAGCTCCGGGCTTTGTTCTATTAACGCGAATAATATTAGGCCCGGATTAATGACCATGATATGATTGCAGCAGACAATGCTTCCCAGCCGGCGAGCTATCCTGTCGGAAGCCTAGCTGTTTCTGCCGATCATTTACTTCGATGTCCGGTGCCGGTCCTTGAACGAACCGCTACGCTACATATCTATCGGTATTACCCTCTGTTTTGCATTTGTAAACGGATTCCACGACGGGGGCAACGTCATTGCCACCATAGTGTGTTCGAGGTCCATGCGTCCGCTCAGAGCCCTCGTCCTGGCGTCGATAGCCGCGTTTGTCGGCCCGCTGGTACTCGGTACCGCAGTGGCACATACCGTGGCCGCGAGCATACTGAAGCCCGATTTGTTGGAGCAGCTTAGCGCTCCAACCGTTTATCTCATGATCATCTCCGGCGTGGGAGGCGCCATAGTCTGGAAGCTCTCCACATGGTTTCTGGGGCTGCCTTCCAGTGGCTCCCATGCGCTCATAGGGGGGCTTGTCGGGGCCGGGCTTGCCGCCATGGGGACTGAAGGAGTGGCATCCGAGATGATCATCAAAAGTGTTGTGCTGCCTTTGTTTCTTTCGCCTCTCATTGGGATTGTAGTGGGTTTCCTTGTTTTTTCGATCATCCGGAAGATGTTTCATAGAGCGGACCGAGGGGTAGGACAATTCTTCGTGACCATGCAGAAGCCAACCATGATCTTTTTGGCGGCAAGCTGTAGCTCCAACGAAGCACAAAAGTCTATGGGGGTAATTACCCTGATCCTGGCCGCGGGCAGCGGTGAGATGCACGGGGCTTTATATCTCCCAATGGGTGATAGTCGGCTGCACGGGAGCCCTTGCTCTGGGATTGGCTTCGGGCGGCTGGCGCATCGTTAAAAGCGTAGGATACGGTATTTGCCGTATGGAGCCGGTTCACTCGTTCGCTTCCCAGTTGACCGCGGCTTCAGTCATATTGGTAGCCTCGCTGCTCGGCGGCCCTGTGAGCGCTACCCAAGTAGTGGGATCGTCGGTTATGGGAGTGGGGGCTTCCCGCCGTCTCAGCGGCGTGCGATGGTCCGCGGCGGCCAACATTGTGTACGCTTGGCTCTTGACCGTGCCTGTGTCCGCCGGCATCGGGGCCGGAGCGTTTTGGCTCTTGAAGCGCATAGTCATCGAGTGACAGAAAGGCAATTCTCATGTCGTTCTGGAAATTGTTCAGATCCAAAAGAGAGGTAGACTTCTATGGTCTCCTGCTGGATCAGGCGGAAAAGACCAGTGCCGGGTGTCAGGCGCTTCTGAAGTTTCTTGAGGGTGACAGCGATCCGGAAGAAATCAGCCACCTGGAGCGGGAAGCGGACGACATCCGCCGGATCTTGATCGATGAACTGCACCAGACGTTTATCACACCCATAGATCGGGAGGATATCTTCGCCCTCTCTCGTGCAATCGACGACGTCATAGATCACGCCAATAATACCGTGAAGGAGATGGAAATATTCGAGGTTGATAGCAATGAACACCTCTGCCAAATGGCAGAGTTGCTGCAAAAAGGGGCGGAACAACTTGTGGGGGCCATGCGACATCTCAAGAAGAACCCGAATGTAGCGGTGGAGTATGCGGTAAGGGCCAAGCGGATCGAGAATCAGATGAATGACAGGTACCTGGCCGCGCTCGAAACAACTCTTTTCTGAGCACGACCTACGCCTCATGTTCAGCCTCAGGGAAATCTACCGGCACTTCAACAGGAGTGCGGACAGGGTGGACGAAGCCGCGAACATCATAAGCAACGTGGTGGTCAAAATGTTTTAGGGTGGAGCCTGGCAGCCAAGGCGCAAATTGGCGTTCACAAGTGGGTGGGCGCAAGACTACAAACTGTTGTCATCCTCTTCATCGGTCTTTAAGCGGTACTGCTGTATCTTAGTATGAAGAGTTTTGCGGTCGATTCGCAGTAGACGGGCTGCCTTGGCCTTGTTGCCCCCGGTCTTTCTCAATGCTTCCACCAGGCAGGCCTTTTCCACTTCGCTGATGCTGCGGCGCACCGCTTCCTTGAGAGGCACTCCGTCCCACTTGAATTCGTAGGCTTCCGGCTCCGGGCCTACAGGAGTTACAGGAGCCTCCGCCAGAACGAGGTGGTCGGGCGTGATAACGTCTTCCGCCTGGAGCACGGCCCGGCGAACCACCGTCATCACCTGCCTGACATTGCCAGGCCAATGGTACTTTAGCAACACATCTGTGGCCGGTTGGGAAAACGCTCGGACATTCTTTGCCAATTCCACATTTGTCGCCTTCAAGAAACGGTCAGCGAGGTGCACTATGTCATCCTTCCGCTCTCTGATTGGCGGAATCTCGATGGTGAATTCGCTCAGCCTGTAGAACAGGTCTCTGCTGAATGAACCAGCCCCCACTGCCGTGTTCAAGTCCTGATTGGTTGCCACGACCAGACGCAGATCTACGGTTACGGGCTTTCTCCCGCCGACCCGGAAGAAGCTGCGCTCCTGAATCGCACGGAGGAGTTTGATCTGCGAAGAAAGGGGCATGTTCGCAATTTCGTCCAGGAAGAGAGTCCCCTTGTCAGCCATCTCGAATTTCCCCGGGCTACCGGATCCTGCTCCCGTGAACGCCCCCTTTTCGTAACCGAACAGCTCACTCTCAAAGAGAGTTTCAGGGATTGCTCCACAATCCACCGGTATCATCGTAGCTTGTGATCTCAAGCTCGCCTTGTGGATGGCCCCGGCCACCAACTCCTTTCCCGTTCCGGTCTCTCCATAAATTACGACGCTGAAGTTGGAGCGCGCCACGAGAGCAACATCCGAGCTAATCCTCCGGACCGCGTTGCTCGGGCCCATCATTTCCCGAAGTCTGGAAATCACCGCATCATGGCTTTTATCTGAGACGTCGGGCTTCCTCGTGGAGGGCCTCCGGTCTTCAAGGGCTTTCTTTAGTTTGTCGATCAGCTCCCGACTGTTGAGAGGTTTGGCGAGATAGTCGTACGCTCCTTCTTTTATTGCTTCAACAGCCCCTTCGATCCCGCCATATCCCGTGATTATGAGCACTGGTAAAGTCGGGGCAAACCTTTTGGCTTCTCTCAACAACCCCATGCCGCCCATTCCGGGCATCATGACGTCCGACACCACAGCTTCGGGCATGCCCAGACGAATCATTTCAAGGGCCGTTTCTCCGTCATGAGCCATGAGGGGCGTGTATCCCTCTTTTTTGAGCAGGCGAAACAAGATATCGCAGATATCCTTTTCGTCATCTACGATGAGGATTCGATCTCCGGAACTAGTCATCAATCTTACCTCTCGGATTCAGGTCTCAAACCGCATGCCAAAGGTGCTACCCTTTTGGAGGGCGCTTACGGCGGGGAAGTTTTTCCAGTTTCAGGTCCTCGATGTCTGCCATTATCCGGTCAACCTCATCCTCCACAACCTGTCGTGGCGTCCCTTCGGTCTCCAACGCATCGAGGACCGAGTCGACCGCCCTGGTGTAGTCGTTGCGAAACCGGCGATTAATCTGTTTCCAGGGTACGCCGGCCAAGAAGTTGGCCACCTCGGTCTTATATTCCAGTTTTCCCAATAGCATCAGGACGGCAATGATTGGATACCCCATGTATCCTTGCCAGTACGAGGCGTTATCGTTCGAGGTGATTCGGTCTAGATCCGGGGACCATTCGACATGGTACGTCTTCGTATCGTCAGATGACACAACTTCGGCTTGTTCTCCGCCCATTAGCGTAACCCTGCCGTCGGCCACAGCGCTCAGCGCCTCATATATTTTTGCCTTGGGCGGAGATTTCCATGTAGTCATACCGCGATCTACCTAACTCGGCGGCCTGCGACGTCCACAAGCAGACCTTGTGACAACTACACTGACGCCCATTGAAATTGATACCTTGTCCGCTGACCGCCCCTACGCTATCCCTTCCCCTGCTTGGAGGCCACTTCGATGCTCACTTCTGCAAGTTCACTATGGCCCTTCCTTTGTGTTTTCCTTGAAGGATCAGATCTATCCTTTGATCCAGCTCTTGCCAGGGAGATCTCAGTAGAGATCCGATCAAGGGGTTCGAGTTTCCAGTCATTTGAAAGCTTTTGCCAGATCTGCCGCCGAATATGTACAGGACAATTGACCGAATCAATGCCCAGAAGGCTTATCCCGCGCAGGATGAACGGATATACCGAAAGAGGCAAATCACCGGAGGCCGCGTTGCCGCAACTTGTGACGGTCCCGCCGTATTTGACCGACTTTATGGTGGTGGCAAGGATGTCCCCGCCCACAGTGTCTATCGCGCCTGCCCACCTCGCTTTGAGAAGGGGCCTTCCGCTATTGTCAGTGGCCTCATCGATGCTGATGACTTCTCTTGCCCCAAGGCTCATAAGGTATTCTTTCTCGTCTACAATGCCGTTCACCGCGACCACCTGATAGCCGGATTTGGCAAGAATTGACAATGCAATGCTCCCTACACCGCCTGGAGCACCGCTGACGAGCACTTCTCCCCGGTCGGGTGTCACGCCGTTTCCCAAGAGCTTGAAAACAGACAACGACGCAGTAAAACCTGCTGTGCCGTAGGCCATGCTTTCTCGCAATGACAGATTCTCGGGACGCCTGACCAGCCAGTTTGCCGGCACCCTTATGTATTCACCGTAACCGCCGGCAGTATTCATTCCCAGATCGTAACCGGTGACAATCACCTCGTCCCCCGGTTGAAATTCGTCTACGCTGCTCTCCTCAACTACCCCCGCGGCATCCACGCCCGGCGTATGAGGATAATTTTTTGTGACGCCGCGATTTCCTATGGCTGATAGAGCGTCCTTATAATTCAAGGATGAATACTTGACCCTGATCAAAACTTCTCCTTCAGGCAATTCATCCACTGATTTAGTAGTGATTTCCCGCACGAATTTGTTGTCCGGCAATTCCTTCACAACCATTGCTCTAAAGGTCTTTTGATCCATAGGTTTTTCCTTTCAGGAGAATTCTGGGGATTAACCTCACCTCGCCATTTAAATGAATAGCATACTTGCGTCAGGGCAGTCATTGTTTTTGGGCTAAGCGAAACTCTCGGAAAGCAACCATTGACCTGTAAAGAAGAATTTACCGCAGAGTACGCTGAGATCGCGGAGAAAAAATGGCTTGAACAAGACGAGATTGGTGATTGCGGGGGATTCTGGGGACACGATACTTAATTAGTGCCTTGTATTAGATCTTGTGTGATTCTCAGAGTATGGCCCGTCTAGGAAACTGCTTTAATGCAAATCTCGATTGATCGAAGAGCCTCTGGAGAAGTATGCTTGGACGGAATTCACCGCAGAGGACCACGAGCCCGCGGAGATCCCAGAGACGGCAGAGAAATTGGTTTTCCCGCGTGAAGCATTTGCAAGCGTTGCTTAGCGATGATATCCTTTTATCAGGAGGTCCAAAAAAATGTCCACGGCTCCAGCACTCGATTCGACAGCGGATCTGGATCCTGAAGCGCGAGAGATCCTCGCTGACCCGGATGTCCGAGCTTCCTGGGAAGCCCTCGATGATCCGGAAGACAGGGAAGACCTCATTGATCACCTGAAAGCTCTTAAGCGTCTCGAAGAGGGCAAGGACGAACTCGTCCCGTGGGAAGAAGCGCAGAAGCGGCTCGGATGGACCTAGATTGTGTACAGGGTCAACATCCGGAGGGAAGCGCTCAAAGCCCTCGAATCAGTCCCCAAGGACTTTCGGGACCCTTTGCGCACCCGAATCAACCAACTTGCTGAAGACCCCAGACCGTCAGGAGTCAAGAAGCTTCATGGTGGCGGCTATCGAGTTCGCCAGGGTCCCTATCGCATCGTTTACGAAATTGATGACGACAACCTCTTTGTGAACATTACCTCGGTGAAACACCGCAAAGACGCGTACCGATAAGAAGAGAAACCAGCTCCTCCGAGTGTCAGACGTGGCCCGACATATCTGTAATAAATCTAGGCACAAGGCACTTATTTCAGTCCATGTTCCAGAGGGTGTGCGCACTCTGAGACGTCACCACCACTCGAAGCGACCTTTGGGACGCGAGACGTTTCTGGGAGAATTAGAGGAGGCGGTTGTATGCGCTGGAAGGGAAACCTTGGCTCACGGTCTCAAGCAAGAAGATCAACTATAGTGTCCCTGGAACTCCGACCCGGATTCCGGTGGAATGACAGTAGGGGCATCCCGCCTGGGAGGGATACCCCTACGAATGGTACTTCAGGACACGCTTGTTTATCGCATGCCCTGAAGGAGACTGAAGAGAAGGGGATTAGCCTTCAGAGTGGCCTCTTCGGCCCTCCCAACGATGGTGCATCTTTCCAAATTTGGCGCGAAAGGCCTTTGCGGCCATCATGTCAGCTACCTTGCTAACCTGCTCCGGCGTCAAGAGCCCGAGTCGGTCTCTTCGCATTTTTAGCCGTTCCTTCAGCAGGTCGGTTTTGAGTTTAACGAGTTGGTCATCCAGTTGGGCCAGTTTTTGCTGGTCCACCTTTCCGGAGAGGATCATCGTGCGCTTTTCGTCCTTGATCGACATCAACTCCATACGCGTCTTGCGTGTGCGATCCTGGAAACCCGTATACAGTGCTCGAAATTGCTTCTTCTGCTCATCGGTTATACCGAGTTTCTTTGCAAGACGTTCCAATGAGGGCCCGCAATGCCCTCTGCCCACAAATTGTTCCGATGGACCCGCGGGCTGACCCATCATCCCGCCTTTCATCATCGGTGGGCCACCCGGAGCAGCGGGAGCGCTCTGAGCATAAGCGGCCAAAGCTCCCATCGTAAATAAGGCGGCTGTGATAACAGCCAGCAAAGCATTCTTCTTCATCGAAAGCCTCCTCGTTTGTTTTTCTGTCTTATTAGACGAGGGTGTCCCTCTGGTGTTAAAAGGGATTTTTTTTGCGCGGCGCCAGTTCGTCTGAGCCTTGGTAAGATGGGAGCCGGAAGAATCTTCCCTGCCTCCCCTAAAATGGCGGGCGGATCAGGAGACGAATGACGTCGCGTCCGACCGAGTGAAAGCGATTGACTCGGGAGAGGGTGGTGACGTACGCTCACTACTTACCGAGATTCCCGCGCACCAGGGAAGATCGGGGGGATTGTTCCACCTGCGGAATGGAATCGAAAGGTGTTGGGTGCTATTTGCGGCCGGACCAGCGCGCTGGTCGGGTAGTTTTGATTGCCATTACATTGCGGACTGAGGAGACCGAAATGATCGCCATGAACACCAATGATGTAGAAGAAGTGAAAGTAGGTTCTGTTCCCTATAAGGGAGAAGTCTCGGAGGCCAAAGACGTGAGCGTTCGCTGGTTGTCAAAAGTGGGCCGGGACTCTGAAGGCGCACCGGCCTACGGCCTAAGACTATTCACCGTTGGACCGGGAGGAGAAATCCCGATTCACAACCATGCTTACGTCCAGACAATGTACATAGTTTCCGGAGAATTCGAGTGCTGGGAAATGAATCCGGATACCGAGCAAATTGTCCAGAAAGTCTGCGGACCGGGGGACATGGTGTATGTTCCAAGCTTGGAGCCACATGGCATGCGAAACATGAGCAGCTCGCAGCCAGGGCAGTTTTTGTGCTGCATTTGCACTCTGGAGGCGCCTCAGGTGTGTCCCGGATAATAGTAAAATATGCGCCGAAATCAGTTGACGCCTTCGGAACACATGAAAGGAGACCCCTGTGAGCCAGGACAAGAAAATACTCTCGCCTGCTTGCGCCGCCTGTCCCCAAACAATGCCGAATATGCTCTGCATGCACAGCAATGGCTCAGGTCATAAAGGCTGCCCAACTCTGACCCGAAAAGACCTTCTGGCACGGGCAAACCAGGAATACGAAAATTCCGAGACCCATCGGTTCGCTCGCCAGGCATCCCTCCAAGAGGCCGCGTGTTATGCGAATCGACACGAGCGTCCGTACGTGATGCAGCCCACCAAGACTCGCATGACCGAAATCTGCGAGTTTGCCAAACGCATGGGCTACAAGCGCTTGGGGCTTGTTTTTTGTGTCGGACTCAAAAGCGAAGCTGCAATTGTAGAGGACATTTTGAAAAAGAATGACTTTGACGTAGTGTCGGTCTGTTGTAAGGCTGGAAGAACCTCAAAAGATCTTCTCGGCCTGGGGGACGGGGATAAGGTCTTTCAGGGAACCGATGAAGCAATGTGCAACCCTGTTTTTCAGGCTATGGCAGTGAATAAAGAGAAGACCGATCTGAACATTTTACTGGGCCTTTGCGTAGGTCATGATTCCCTTTTTTTCAAATACGCAGAAGCCTACACAACCGTTCTTGCTGTAAAGGATCGAGTAACCGGCCACAACCCGTTGGCCGCAATTTATCTTCATAATTCGTATTATAAGAAATTGGCAACGCCACCGGGATCGACCGATGAGTAAGCTGCAGGCCCGAAAATTTTCGGCAATCCTGATCGGGCACAAAGCTGCATACTGTCATTGCGAGGGCGCAAGCCCGTGGCAATCTCATCAGTGGGACCGTCCCGTGCGGAACGCGGGATTGCCGGTCATTCGTCACCTCGGACTCCGATCCGGGTCCAGTCAGGATTCCCGCCGCGGGAATGGCGACGGGCGGGATGCCCATGCCAGCTAAGATTGCTTCGTCGTTTCACTCCTCGCAATGAGCCCGCGTCTCGCGGGGTAAGCAAATCAGACAAAAAATTTGCCGACCAATACGAACCCCTGGATTAATCACTTGAACAGCCCCTTTATCGACAGCCACCCGGTCCCGAGGTACCCTGTGTATTGCCATTTGGGACAAGCCCATGCCCATTGGGGATGGCAGGAAGGTATCGACCCGTGTTTGAAACACCCCCTTTGTCATGAAATCCGCCGGCGCGAGGATCGGGTCTAGACCCATTCGCTTGAAAGTCAGGACCGCCCGCCTCATGTGGTAGGCGGACGTCACCAAAGCGAACTTGTTCTCCCCCAGGATGGGCTTCAGAAGCCGTGCCTCGTCCGTGGTATCCCACGAACGGCTCTCCAGGACAATCGCGTCCTGGGGCACTCCCAATTCACGTGCCAACAAGGCCATGCCAAGGCCCGTGGCCATCTTTCGCGGTGAGAAGGTCCCGCCGGAAAGCACCAGCTTACTGTCGGGCACGCTTTTCCACAAACGTATTCCTTCCATTACCCGCACGAGGGAGGTGCAGGCTACACGATCCGCGGGTGTTAAATCCCCTTGCCGAAGGTCCCCTCCAAGTACTACGATCCACTTCACGCGGCTGCGCGAAAGTTCCTCCGGATCCGTGTACCCCCCAGCTTTGAGTTCGAGTGAGCGCACCATCAGATCCCCGGTCAGAGGGAGTGACATGGCGAGCAACACGAATGATCCGCTCAACACCAGGACGAAGCCGATACGTCTTCTCGGCCTCAAGATCCACAGCGTTGCGCCGGTGAGGCAAAGCAAGAGTGATATGCATACAGGGTTGAGTGTCACGGCAATAAGGCTTTTCGCCACGAACAACGGCCATTCCATGCTTGCTCCCTTTCGCGGAACTATTAGCCGGGTATTGGTGTTTCCACACTGATAGAACCGGTGGCTCACGATTGTAAATCATCCGGGCCTTCGCGGCCACAAATGATCTCATGGCAGGTAATCATGCAGCCACGAGCGGCGCACAGCGGAAATCACGGACATGGCGTTCCTTCAGATATATATCCTTGAAAACAGTTTTATATTTTGATATAATAGACTTAAATTACATTTAAATAATCACAGGGTGATCAAATGAAGACTCTCACTGTAGCTTTCGTTACCGTTATCGCTCTCCTGCAACTATGCGCGGCATCGCATGCCGGTGGTACCGGGGCCGCGGCCACGCCTCCGTTGGACGCCACCCTTATGGGCATGAAAGAGCATGGCGCCTGGTACTTCTTGTGTGTAGCGCCGATGTTTCCCTGTCGGATTCCTCCGAATTATCAGACCTACGGGCCGCCGCCACCTCCGTGTTGTCCCCCACCTTGCGTGCCCGTGCGGCAGAAAACGGGCAAGCTTAGGTAACCCTTCGTCCGTGGGACTATGGGACAAGGCGCTTGGTAAGCTTTCATTTGCCCGTGGCTAAAGGATGTCATTGCGAGCGCAGCGAGGCAATCTGCTGCATCGCGAAAGATGAGACTGCTTTCCTGCGGAACACGGGATTTCATTCCTCGCAGTGAGACAGCATCAGCGATTCCCCCGCGTAACTTAGGAATTACGGCCTCTGCGAAATTGCTATTGACATATTACATTAAATATTATATTTAATATATTAAAATAGCAATGGAAAGTTTGTAATGAAAACCAAAATCTTCATAGGAATCCTGATCGTGACGCTGAGTTTTCCGGCCTCATCCCATGCGTTCGGACTTCTCAGGTACGTTTTTGACGCTATATCCAACCAGCTCGGTCTGGATCGAGGCCCGATTCCCAAGGCTATTCCAAAGGCACCCCCCCTGGGTTGTAATCCCTCAGGTCCCGCTGGGAGCGTCTATCCAGACGCCGCGCAGGATTTACATCCAGGCAGAAGGTTTTTGAGGGCCTCTTGCATGCAAAGCGGGAGGCTTCACTCCAAGTAGCCAAGAAATCTCCCATTGCAGAGATCGCGGACGGACATTGATGGGGCTTGTCTCGTTCTCAGCTATGAAATGTTATTCTGCGATCTCCCCGCGTAACTGAACGGATACCGTACCGCGCATTTTTCTCTGGCCACCGCAGGAAAATCAGACTAAGTATACCCTCCGGGCATAAGGGCCGCGGCCACTGACAGGCTTCTCCTTTGGCACGTCGGTCACGCAAAACCACGTAGAAATGAGGTGAGCAAAAACTCCATGAGGCGTGCGCTTCTCACAACAGGTCTATTATCGATCGTGGCATTGCTTGGTTCAGGATGCATAGTTCCTTCCCAGGAAAGCATGAGAAAAGCCGGCTGGTCGCTGCAAAACCCAAGCGACTCCCAACCGGAAACGAGGACTGGCAGCGGCCCTCTGATCAAACCCACTATCCCCCAGGAGTCCACGGGAATCTCACAGGCGGCACAGACTCCGGAAGATGCTTCTACCAGACCGGAGCATGCTGCGCAGATGCCGGCTGCAACTGACAACCCGTTCGAGGAGAAGCCTAGGCCAAAAGACGAGCCACCAAAACAATATGAACCGCCTCAGCCAGCACGAAGCCAAAACGGACCCCCAAAACAGGAATGGGAGGATCAGAAAGTCAGAGATGCGGCCGCTGAATTGGCAAAGGCATCTCCGGAGGTGAAAAAGATAAAGATCTGCTATGCCGTCAAGGAACACGAATGGTGGGTCATTCTCTATGAACGAGGCGAAGGCTTTTTTGAACTGAAACAGTTTATCTGGAACAACGAATCGGAAAGACTCGAACCTTTCCTTGTTCTCAAAAGAATTCCCGCAGCCCGTCTCCAACAGCACTTAACTGAGGAAGAGCCCGGCAAGGCTTGTGAGGAAATGGAACTGCCGTCCACAGCCCCTGGAGGGCAAGTGGCCGGACCGGGGAAGTGATCACTCTCTATTTTACATCATATTTTAAGCATAATTTATTGTATTTACATAATTAGTTGACTTAATTCCTCCCTTTGTGATAGTATCGCGCCAAGCTTGACTCTCTTTATGAGAGTTGCTGTTCATGGGAGGTTGCCATGATTCTCCGGATCAAAGTCCTCATTCTGCTCCTATTTGCGATATGCGTTTTTTCCACTATCATTTGTACACACGAGGTGTTCGCTTCGAATGCGATCACTGAGGTGAGCGTCTCTCCTGACTTACGCCGCGTGGCCATAAAGTCAGACGGGCAAATTGCCGGACACACTGCTACTGTCACGGCCCACCCCTCCAGACTGGTAATAGACATTCCAGCAGCGGTTGTGGGGCCTGAGCCGCGGATCGTGGGACTGGAAAAGGACTCGGCCCTGCTGGTCCGAATTTCCAAAACCGGTTCCGGTGCCCAGGTAGCATTGGATTTCGGTTCAACCCCAGTGCCTGATCACAGGGTTCGCCAGATAGACAACTATCTTATTGTTCTTCTTGGAGAATGGCAACCCCAGCCGCGAGTCCAGGCTCCCGCGGAGCCGGAAAAAGCGCCTGCCAAACGTCCTATTTCTGCGAGCCCCCAAAACGCCCAACATATTGCAAATACTGCCGGTTCGGAACTCCTAATAAAATCTGTGGAGGAGGTTAATGGAACCATCGCTCTCAAAGTAGCAAAGCGCACCGATCCCCATCGGGTCTACCAGATTGACCTGGGGCTGGATTTGCAGCACCTTGGCTTCAATGGGGCGAATATCCATCCGATCGGGGGACGGCGCAGTGGAAGCGACCCCTTGGCCGGGAAGGCGCCGAGTTGGGCGCAACCTTCTGCCCAAGGTGAAAAAATCGGCCCTCGAAAAATGCGTGTGCAGGCAGCCACAGGGACAAAGGTTGCTAAAGTGGTTCGCAAACCGGCCGCGAATCCACGCGCGTCAGCCCTGGCACAAGCCCGTCGAAATTATCAAGCACGCCTGAATAGAATTGAACCCGGCCGCGTTCGCATGCATACGCGACCCGTTGTTGCCGGGATAACCAGGAAGAGTGTTGAGTGATATAGACGCCACCTGACAAGATCAAAACTCTTGACCGACGCTATGGAGACTGTTGCAAAATTCGGGATGAGGCACGAATCGTGCCACGTTTTTCACCGTGACCTGAGTTTTGCAACAGTTTCTATGAGGTCGGGATGCTAGCGCGAAAATGGTCTTTCGCGAATGCAACGCGTTGCTCGACGGTCGGCAATTCGGAGTGGCGCTGTTCCACAAGTTTCAGCCTCAATAGAAGGCCAGCGTTGTTCGCTATCTGGATATTCAGTCCCGGACGGGCATTCAGTTCAAGAATAAGTGGGCCCCTGTCTCTGTCCAGGACAATATCGACGCCCTGATATCCCAGTCCCGTCAGGTCAAAACACCGCGAAGCCAGTTTCAGCAAGTCATCCCAGTGCGGAATGGTCAATCCGCCCACCGGTTGTCCTGTGTCCGGATGGTCAGTCACTATCTCGTTTCCCAGGACCGCTGTGAGAGTTGTCCCTGTGGCAATGTCTATTCCCACACCTACGGCCCCCTGATGCAGATTTGCCTTCCCTTCCGACTTTCGGGTAGGCAGACGAACCATGGACATGACGGGCACGCCCATCAACAAGATGATGCGAACATCAGGGACGCCCTGATAGCTGATCCCTTCGAACACCGACGCGGATTTGACCCGGTACTCGACCAGCGCTTGGTCAGGTTGACCCCCCAAACTGTATAATCCACTGAGCACATTAAAGATATGGGGGTACAGATCCTCCCAGGTGATGATAAGGCCATCATGCTTCCTAAGCTTGCCGTTAAGGCGGCCGACGATGACCAAAATCCCCTCTCCACCGCTCCCATGAGCCGGTTTAATTACGAAATCGGAATATTCTTTTAGCGTTTCGGGTAATGCGTGGACCTGTCCGGCCACCTCGATGACTGCATACAGATCGGGCACTGCGATATTGTTTGCTAGTGCGAGCTGTTTGGTTCGAAGCTTGTCGTCAACGAGCGGATAGAGTCTTCGCGGATTGTATTTCAAAGTGTAATCCGCATTTCGCTTGTTTATGGCCAGCACGCCTTTCTTCTTTAATGCTCTTACACTTCTAAACATCGATTTCAGCCTTTAGCCAGTGCTCTGAATCGGTACAGGTCCATCAAACGATAGCCCGAGTACCGTCCCAGAAGCAGCGTGGCAGCCAGAAGCACGAGAAGGAGTTCAGGGAATACAAACACCAGATGCTCCAAATATTTCGCGTTCATAACTATAAATGCCAGGGCCGCAGCCAGGAGACTGCCAAATCCTGAAACGAAGGCCTCTCCGGGGCCTCGCTCCTCCCACAAAATAGACATTCTTTCTATGGTCATGGTCAGTATGACCATGGGAAACAGGGCCACTGACAGCCCGCGATGTATGCCGAGACTGTGCGTCACAATACTCAGGGCAGCCAGCGAAAGAACCACAATAATGAGCACAGCGGCAAGCCTAGGTACAAGCAACAACTTGAGACGTTCCATGTAGAATCGTATGGCTAAACCTGTGGCAACCACCAAAGTGAAGAAAACAATTCCCGATAATAGCCCGGTTTCCCGAAAGGATAGGGCAATGAGCACAGGCATGAATGTTCCGAAAGTCTTGATTCCCACAATATTACGCAATATTACCAGGACAAATGCCCCGATGGGGACAAGGAGCATGACCCGGTAAACGGCCTGAGTATTAACGGGCAGACCAAAGAGAGAGAGTTTCAACAGGAGCGGTTTAGAGATTTCTCCGCGCAAGACCGCTGCTGAGATCCCTTCTTCCACCTTGGGGCTCAACGACACCACCACATTGAGCTTGGTGCCGCCTTCTAACTGAACCAAATTCTGAGGTCCACTCCACCAGCGAAGCCAATCATCCGGGACGGGAGTCTTTCCGCGTAAAGGATCGAAGGAGAGCCAGTGCTTTTTGTCGTAAACTTCCAGCCAATGCAGCAGATTGGTTTTCTTTGAGAAATTGTGCTCCTCTTCCTGAAGACGAATGCCTTGCACCACCCTGGCGGGTATACCGGCCTGCGCCAGGACTCGTGCAGCGACGTCCACCTTCGTGGGAAGAGTTGGCTTCGGCCCCAGAAGTAAGGTCACGTTGTCGCCGGGATCAATGCGATTAAGCCTCTTGACCAGTTCCGCCACAAAGCTTGGAGTATCAGCGGACTTGGCCTCGGTTGCTGCTATCAAAGATTTTGCCGCTTCGAGACGTGGGCCCTCAAAACCGGGGCTAGTGACCTCCGGTGCTTCCTCTTCTATTCTCGGGGCCTTGGTGCGCACCCTACGCACGACTGCCTGATAATAAATCTTTTGCTCTCTGCGGGCCTGGCGGATCGACCAGACCGCCTTCCGGTTGCCCTCTTCCATGGATGCCACAAGTCCGTACCCGCTGGAAATAAAGTGTTCGTCGGCGAGCGCGAAACGTTTCGTGCTACTGGGGATAAACATGGAAAGCTTAACCGGTTTGTCTTCGGCCACGAAACTTATTCGCGCCTCAACATTCCATACCTGGACCTTGGTTCGGGGCACCAAGGGGAAGCCAAGAACGTAGGCTTTGTAACCAAAAAGCCCCAGACCAACAGAAGCGAGGATAAACGCTAACAGATACAAATGAAGTTTATTCAACGCTCGGTTGCTCCCCACACCCGGGTTCCAGGGTAAATTGTGTGGAAGGATCTATTAACAGCCTGTCCCCCATGAAGCTGCGACCGATAAGCAATGGATATTTAAAATTACTGCGGTCCACGAGATTCACTTCAGCTTCTCTATAGTAGTTCCCGACGCAAATTCCCATACGGACGACAGGCCTTTGCTGACGCATGCCTCGATGACGCTTTATCCTTGCGGTCCTCACCAGTCTCCGTTCGACGACCACCTTTTGGCCTCGATCGTTGACCAGCTCGAACCGAACCCATTTTTCACCGTTACGTTCAAACTCAACAACGTCCGGCACGTTTAAGGAAGAATTGTCCGCGCCGCTGTCCATCTTAGCTTGAAGGACCAAATTACCGGGTGAAATTCGGGCCTTTTCCACCCAGCCGACTATCTGTTTGTTTCCCGCGGAGACAGTCGCCGCCAGAAGAAAAGATCCCAGTACGGTAAAACACAAATAAAACAATGTATTCATGTACCCTCCGGCGATTCAATTGCCGGGTATATACCCCGGTCAAACCTTTGTCAACCGGACCGTCCCTAAAGTTCCCCCATTGGAATGCCTCATCCTATCAAGGCAATCGAAATCCAGATGCAAGCACATGGGATTTCGAGAAAAGACTTAATGGAACATCTCGGGGAAGAGCAGCGGGCGGATTTCGGACATACTGAATTGTAGAAGGGCGTTGACTCTCAATGACATCCGCAAGCTGAGTAAGTTGCTGCATATTCCGATGGAGGTGCTGTCCCAAGAATATCAACAGGAAGCACCCGAACCCAAGGAAGTCCACAACAGACCAGTGGAACATCAGGCAGTTTAACGAAACAAGTCGGTCAAAGGACCGCTGTTCTCGGTTGACGACTTCCCGAAACGGGGATGAGGTTAAGGGCCATGAATTACCAAGGCTTTAACATGCCTCCCGAAAAGATCGCAGAATTTTGCCGGCGTCATGATATCCGCAGATTGGCTTGTTCGGTTCTGTCCTTCGCGACGACTTCAATGAAGACAGTGATATTGACATGCTCGTCGAGTTTGAGCCAGGCGTCGCGGTCGGGCTGAATTTCTTTTCCATTGAACGCGAACTCTCTCTTCTTCTTGGAAGGAAAGTAGACCTCAATACGCCGGGTTTCCTGGGCAAATACGTTCGGGACCAGATTCTGAGAGAGGCGGAGGTCCAGTATGAGTCGGCATGACGACGAACCAAGGCTACGCCACTCAAGAAGGTTGACGTAGGAACCGCAGTTGCGCTGGGGATATGTTCTCACCTTGTGCTCGACCTGATCAGTCATGCCCGTGATATTACCCTCGCACCATTTTTGGACAGCAGGAAGTTCGGCCTGGGGCTCTATGAGAAGCCTGCTGTTGCTTTCGTGTTCGAGACCATCTATGGGATCTTCTGCTGGTGGTTATACGGAGGCAGCGGGGCGCTGTTATGGATAATCGTACTCTTTAATCTGGCTAATGCCTCGTTCTTCTTGAAGGCCATACCCGGCCCGGAAAGATTCTTGGCACATAGGCCGATGTGGATCACGACCGTGGTTGCACTGCAAATTATTGTGACCGCGGTACTTGTGGGGTTATTCAGCTATAATTGACTTTACTGTGCAACAGCCCTCGATTACGTGGCACCTGAAGCCCGCGAGCGATGCGGTTCGCGTTGCTCACCGCATCCTACGGCCCTGGAGTAACTGGATCAGCGAATGGGCCTGGCAAGACATTTATCGGCTTGCTGCCGTAAAGCCAACCTTCAAGACCTGACCGCATTTTCGGTCCATGATGGGGTTGCGTTATGTTCCCATAATGATTAGCTGTTACTTGATTGGCATTGACGCCGATCCATCTTTGAGAAAACCGGTGTGGGGGTGGAGTCATATGGCGAAGAAACAACCTCAACGTATTGATATGGAGAAAGACTGGCGATCGGAAAAGCGTCGTGAAGCTCCGCTCATCAGGAGCAAATGGCCCCATGTGGCAAGGCTTATCTTTGAGTTCGAGTACCCACGATCTCCAGTGGCCTTCGCACGCCCCGAAGCCCAGGACCCTCGAATTAACTCCAAAGGACAAGGCTTTTTTTGATCAGAATTGTCCATACGAGGGCTGCTTTAGAGGCGGTTACGATTGCGACATTGCGGGAGCAGTCTCCGCGATGATTGAGTCTGGTGAAAGCGAACGCTCAGGGGAACTTGTCTGTCATGGACGGCGTATGAGCAGTGGAGGTGAGTTCACATGTGGACTGATCCTGAGATACACAATTAAAGCTGAATACAAGCCCAAAGCACTGGGTGGGTAGTTGAAAGCCACTGACTGCGGAGAATGGGCGAAGCAGATATACGACTTTCGGAAAGTGGGTTCAACGACAGGGCTCGGAGTGAGTCGACTACGATGTCCTCAGGAAAAAAGGGGAAACATGATCCAGAACCGGGGATACGTAATCCACAACACGCCAGAAAAACGAGACGGGTATCATAAATACCTTCACCAGGACTAGATCATGGCTATCGAGGATTATCCGATTACAGAGCCCGTGACCGGTATGCTTAACCGCGTTCAGGCTGTCGCTGATGCCAGGGATCTCGTTGAGGCAGCCAATCCATTACTTTCCGAGATAGTCAACTATTCAACGTGGGTATTTCGGCGCTGCATATCGGGACGAGAGAGAACCCATTTTGATCTCCCCGCATTGACGCTATATCTCCACATCATAGAGATTACAGATGGCGTTCAGATCCTGGTGTCGCAGTCATGCAGCGAGCCTACAGTGCCTCTAATTCGTAGCTCATTCGAGGCTTTTCTGTCACTGGAGTATCTGCTCAAAGTAGATTACAAAAACCGTGCCCTATGCTGGCTGTTCATGGAGCACAAAAGAGAGTCCCGGAAATATTCACTGCTCGATCCGGTATCGCAAGAAGGCAAAAAGGTTCGAGGGGCAGTGGACCGAGAATACCCGCAATCGGGTTTTCCTGAGGTCTCAAAGGAGCACCTTGATTACATACGGTCCAGGTCAACAGAGTCGATTAGTCAACACGTAGAAGAGGAATACAAGCGCACTAGAAAAAGAACGGCGCATAAAAAATCCCTATTGGTATACGCTGTTTGACGGACCCCAGAACATTAGGAAACTTGCAGAACACCTGTCTTACGAGTCCATATACGTTACGGTTTATCCGCAGTGGTCGACGCACACACATGCAGGAGATCTATCTCGTTACTTTGAGGCATTATCTGATGGAACCATCCTCAGCCACCAGCTTAGAATGGCGGGAGAACCTCCTGGAATATGCTTATTATGCCGGCTTCTTTCTTTGGGCGGCGACTGATTCCATGCTGGGGAAATTTAGACCCTATGAGTCCAGTCATGCTACATGGAGCAATGATATCAGGGATGCATTGAACCATCTGCGTGAGAACGAGGTTGTCTTGCTGCAAAAGTGAGGAAATCCACTGCTAAATGCTACTGCATTGGAGAGGGATCGACTCGATACCCGGTTACGGACTAACACTAACCGAGAGTCCGTGGCTTCACGCGTCAAATCCGCTCTTCGGCCGTGCGAGCTGTCCGGTCAAGCCACAAAGCCCATGGGAACGGCAAGCCAATACCAATTTCCAGGCTTTACTATGCTGACGCTCTGGTCACCCCAGGACCGGCACGATGCCGGTCCCACTGCCCCAACCTACTGTCCTGACTCGTCCCAGTCGCAGGCTATAGCGTAATCGAGCAGCTTGTTGGCCAGATCCTCGGTGATCGGTGCAGGTTTGAGATCCGGCACGGCCGCATCAGTGTTTGTGCGATCAAGGGAGGGGTTAAGGTAATTCTGGGGACAAGACACTTATTTCTCTGCGGTCCTCTTTATAGCCAAAGAACTCACCATAACCCGAAACAAAGAAATAGGAATTGTGTTCCCAGAATTGAATGAGGAATAGCAGACCTTCTTCTGCTTGACAGCGACCAGATCATTCGCCACATTGAGAACAGCGGCTCTCCCTGAGAGATCAACGTGGGTCCCGGTTCATCGCCTGGCTTCGCCTGAAGCAGGCCGAGGAAAAATGCGGGAGTCGTCAGACGATGGCTCTTTAAATCGGCCCCACGGAAAGATAGGGCCGCACAAGAGAAGAATCATGGAAAATTCGGCGTTCTTCGGAGAAGTGCTGGAAGCGGTGGGTAAGCTATCCCCGGACGAACAGGAGACGTTGCTCGTTATCGTCCGGCGCCGATTAGCCGAGCAGGGGCGAAAGAGGCTGGCTCAGGATATTCGAGAAGCTAAGGAGGAATTTGCGCAGGGTCAATGTGATCCCACCACGGTCGATGATCTCATGAAAGGGATGCTGCCGTGAAACTGTACGCTGATGCGCTCCAGCGCTTTTGTTCGCGTCTGCTAAACGCCTTTTACAGAAGCGTCCGGATGTGGCCACTTGACGTGTGTTGCGCATCGCCCGACCTACGAGTATGCGGCGTTTGCATTATCCAATTCAGTTTTTAGCCGGTCCATGCCTATGTGGGCCCAGCAGGCCTTCGCTAGATCCGCTCCTTGATGTCCAAGGCCGGCGTAGATGATTCATTCCCTCCAAAACTAAAACAGGGGCGATCATCCGAAGATGGCCCCTGGACCACTAACACTCCTTCACATGCTGTAACGGATAACTCCGTCGTGAAGGAGGAACAATAACTAATCTTTATGACAAGATATGCTTACGGTTTGTTCCAGTCAAGAGTTTTTGTGTGAATTTGAGGAACACCAGCTTAAATTCCCGTGGTTTTGTTCACAGTCATTCGCGGCGACTGCAAAAAACCGGCGAATAAGTCATCATGACCCCTGGTTGCTCTGCTCAAGAGTAGGGGCGATTCGGCCGCCGGCCCCGCGGGATTTGGCCCAGTATACGAACGATCGCGACATTTTGACTTGCCCTTAGCGTTTCCCCTGCAACCTACTGCCCTGACTGGCCCCAGTCGCAGGCTATTGCGTAGTCAAGCAGCTTGTTGGCCAGATCTTCGGTGATCGGCGCGGGTTTGAGATCCGGCGCAGCCGCGTCGGTGTTGGTGCGATCAAAGGAAGGGTTATTGGAAAAGTGAAGGAGAATGGTCTGCATCTGGCGCCACACCATTCGCTCAATTCTGTTGCGGGGCTGAGTGAAGGGGGCGCTTGAGCCGGCAAAGTTGAACCCGCCCACTTTGAATCTGTTGCAGATAAAGTCCAGGGTCCACTGATGCGTAGGCGGATCGGGGTGGCTGAGGTGATAGATCTTCTTGTGATTGGCCGGGTTTTCTATGATGCGGATCGCAGCCTTGGCCAGAGAATCCACCGGGATGACGTTTGTGGTGCCACTTGCATCCGCCGGAACATTGAGTTCCAGTTGGAGGCGATTGGCGCCGTCGGCGTCCCGCATAAGCCTGTCAAGCAGATGCACGGCCTGGAAGAGGATGTACCAGCCGCCGAACGAATTGCACCTTCCGGTCTCCGAGTCACCCACAATGATGGATGGCCGCAGAATGGTCGCATCCCCCATCCAGAGCCGTTCAGCCTCCCATTTGCTCTCTTCGTAAACATTGACGAAATCACCCCTGGGATGGTTGATTTCCTTCATCATCTGACCCTGAATATAACCGCATACATAAGCTGTGCTGATCAGATGGACGTTCATGGGTTTGCGGTCCACGAGTCTGCGAAATGCCTTGGCGCCGCCCAGGTTGGTTCTCAGGGGCTCACCGGTGGCGTCCATGTGAAGCCTCGTTGCGGCCGCGCTGTGGAGCAGCGTGTCCACTTCTTCAAGGCTCTCGCACTCACGGCACCAGTTATCCCATTGAATGTCCGCATCGAGAACTTCGCCTTTAAACCAGCGCAGACTCCCCGAGCTTCGGGGCAAGCCCATGCTACTCAAATAATGGATGGTATCCAGCTTGCGAGATTCGCTCCGATAGAGCGCCCAGACGCTATGGCCCCGTTCCAGTAATTCGGCGAGAAGATATTCACCCAGGAAGCCGGTGCCTCCGGTCAGCAGTACTTTCATGGTCGCGCTCATCATCCCTCCAATGTACCAATTTATTTTAGCGATCCTGGAACCGGCTAAAATTTTGCTTACCGGTTCATAACTAATTTCTAACTTTAAACCACCGGCGCATTTCGTGCAAGGACAAAGCGGCTGCGGGGCCAGCCATCCGTCCCCAGAGAAGATTTTACCGCAGAGATCGCAGAGAAAACGATGTCTTTTCTTGGGAAGGCCCAAGGCCGCGTCGGAGAAACGTATCAGTTGCCGAGAGCCCGCAGGACGCGGTGAGCGAAATGAACCGCATGGGTCGCGGAAAGAACTCGAACGATACGGTTCACCCACGCAGAAGGCTGTAAACTGTCATTGCGAGGGCGCAAGCCCGCGGCAATCGCCGGTGGGATGGGCGTCCCGCCCGTCGTCATTCCCGCGTACGCGAGAATCTAGACTGGACCCCGGATCGGAGTCCGGGGTGACGAATCACCGGCAATCCCGTGTTCCGCGTGGGACGGTCCCACCAATGAGATTGCTTCGTCGTCTTGCTCCTCGCAATGACATTGTGAGACGTGTGTGCCGTTGGACACTGGTTGAACTCTCCAGCGAATTTCAACCAGCCCCACTCTGGCAAGTAGGTCGGGCCGTGCCCGACCCATTCGGCTGCCACGGGCCGCTCTACAGGCTCAACTGAGGGAAATGCATAAAAAACCGAATCCTCTGCGATCTCAGCGACCTCCGCGGTGAACACTTATTCGTACGTTACACAAACCGTCGTTTCATGGTCTGGATGTAGCTGGGCACTCCGCCGTCAACTTCACTTTCGATCTGCCGCTTCGCTTCTTCCAGGCGGGCCCCGGACGACGGGCTGATTGAAATCATCCAAAGATCTGAGTGCCCCTCCTCTCCGGCCGAGCTGAAATAGCAGTCTCTCATCGTCCGACAGATTCAGGTAGCGATCAATAATGTCGAGAATGCGCTGCCGGTCTCCAGGCAGTTTTCCTTCGACTTCCTCGAGCAGGTTGAGAATATGATCGCTCACAAGTGAAGTGGATATGCCGTCCAGGTTCTCGATGAGCATCCTTATTTCACGCACCATCGAATCTTCGTCCGGCGGGTGGAAGCTCCCGTTTTCGACCATTTCCATGAGGGGGGTCCCGCGTCTGACATAGAGCGAGCGGAACCTCACGAAGGCCGGATTGATGGCGTTAATTACGCGGGCGGATTCGAGCGCGTTCTCTTCAGACAATTCGATCCCCCCTATACCGGGGATGACATAGAGACAGACTGACAAGCCCCCTTGGACCGCCTTCCGTCCGCCGTCCATTATCTGTTGGGCACGCGCCCCTTTGTTGATCGTTTTCAGGACGCGGTCAGAGCCAGATTCCATCCCGACATGAAGCCGCGATAAACCGGCCTCCTTGAGTCGCACGTACTCGTCTACTGATTTTCCTTTCAGCGTCGCCGCACGGGCGTACCGAGGTCACCCTTTGGACCTGTGGAAAAGTCCGGCGAATATGGCTTAAGATGGAGATGAGTGAGTCTGTTGATAGCATGAGCGAATTAGCGTCCTGAAGGAAAACCGTGTCACCTCCCGAGGCCATCCACAGGGCCACCGATCGAAAGGAGTCGGGCAGACTCGCATCCTTCAATATACTTGCCAAAGCCCGCTGGGTGAGTTTTCCTCCATCTCCGATTTTCCACGAAATTTCGCTGATCTCATCCATCACGGCCTTGGCCGCGTCAATATCGGTCTTGATTTCTTCCAGGCTCCTGCGAGAAAACTTTTTGCCTTTGTAGGTGCTGCAGAAAGCGCACTGGTTCCAAGGGCAGTTGCGGGTAACGCGTATGAGCAAGCTTCCTGCCTCACTCGGGGGGCGAATCGGTCCTTGCTCGAATTCAACCGCTGTATTCATGGCTTTTTCATCACTCCGAGTCGGATTGTGCCACGCCAATTCTTTCGCTTTGAGTTTGCCCGTGGCAGCCATTCATGTTAAGCTATTAAGACTTATGAAACAATCCTAATATCGCCACTATCTGAAAACGAGGGAATCTCCTTGAAACGGTTTGTTAAGAAGGCAAAGACCCTAATCATTCTGGTCTGTTCCCTTTGCCACCTCTTGGGCTTTTCGGCAAGCGCTAAAGAATTCCCCGATGCGATCAAGATTGTAGCGCCGGACCGTCTCTCCGTACAGATTTACACTCAGCCGAAATTGGGCTCAGAGGTGCTCGCCATTGCTCTTCACGGGGATGTCCTCGAAGCCAGCGGCACCAGAGATGGCTTCATTGAAGTCCGGCTCCCGGACAAAAAAGTCGGGTACGTAGCCAAAGACAACGCTGTGCCGTGGCAACCTCCGGTCAAAAAGCGGTCAATGGCCTGGCTGATTGTTCTCGCGGTGGTCGCCATAGTAATCGGGGCCGTGATTGTTTTTCTTGTGCTCAGGACGAGAAGAACAAAGGATGCGGAGAAGCATGCGGCATCTATTCCCGCGGCAATTAAACAGGGCGAGGAGTTTTATCGGTCCGGAGATTATGAACAGGCTATCAAGGCGTTCAATCGTTACATCAGTTTGCAGGGAGGAGAAGTTCGATCCCCCGACGTGTACCGCCGGCTGACCGTATGTTACCAAAAGACCGATGACACGCGTCAGGCAGCGAAGGCCTGGGAAAAGATGAGGTCCCTGGGAGGGTTGAAGGGCCTGGAAGACTACACGCTCGGCGCGGAATTGATGGTGGCCCAGGGGCGCGAGGCCGACGCTGCGGAAATCTACGAGTCGCTGCTGGAAATCCAATCCGACGAAGACCGGCAATATGAGATTCATGAAAAGCTTTTCAATACATATCGCAAGATTAAGGAGCCGAAAAAGCTCATCGCTCACGCCATTGAACTGGCAAAGTTTTCCGGAGGGGGTTCAGGAGTCATTTCGGACGTTGCGCGCTTCCTGATTACGGAAGGACAAACCGATCTGGCAATTGAATCGAACCACAGGGATCTGATCACCGGGATATGTACCGAGTATCTCGATGATCGCGCTAAGACTCCGGAGGCTGCGCGGATTTATCTGAAGTGCCTTGAATACGACCGTACAGACGCGAGAATTCATAGAATTCTTGCAGACATCTATAGTCGCGGAGGCGACTTCCGGCGCGCTGTGAGCGAGCTCACAATGCTTCACCAACTCGATAAGGAGCAATCGGACGAGTACATAGAAGAAGCAGCTAAGATATATGTTGAGAACAAGCGTGTGCAGGACGCCTTGGCAGAGGGTAATCCGTTAATCATAAAGAAAATTGCTCAGATATTTCTGGCGAGATCCGAGGTTCATCCCGATGCTGTGGCAATTTACGAAAAGGTCCTGGAATTCCAACCTAATGCAGTTGGAATCAACAAGATGCTCAGGACCCGTGTATCTAACAAGGGGAGACCTCAACAAGTATATAGCCAAACTCAGACTTCTCCATGAGATTGACGGAGACAATCAGGATTACTTGACCGACCTGGCCCAGTGCCTCATCGACAACGACTTAATTGAGCAGACCATCAAGGAAGGCAATCGGGCCTTGAACGCCAAGATACTAAAACAATTGATCAAGCGAGGCGCCTCCCATGATACGGCAATATGGCTGTTTGAGAAGCTCATCAAGTACGAACCGGATAATGTAGTCATCCGCGGTGCATTGGCCGCAGCCCATGAGAGTCGGAAAGAATACGGAAAGAGCCTCCAGCACTTGCTGATGTTGATCAGGCAAAAGCCTGACGATGAGGAACTGTGCCGGCGAGCGGCCGGGATGGCCATAGATCACGACCTCCTACCAAAAATCCTCGAAGAAGGTGGGGCTGCCCTCCTCGTAGCGGCGGCTCTGGAGGTCGCAGAGAGCAAAACTGAAGGGCCGGTGGCCCGGGAAATAGTGGAGGCAGCTCTCAAGGAAAGGCCTAATGACATTCGAATACTCAGCTATCTGAAAACACTGAAGCCATCAGCCACGCCAGCCCCTGCGAGAGAAACGAAACCAAAAGTTGCCCCGCCTGCAAAGTCTCACGGCGCCAGGAGTTCCGGCCAAAGAACGAGCGCGAAACCCGCGGGCAGGGGGCTGGAAGCTCAGGAACCTAAGCCGGCCGGCGACCGGGACATTAAACTTAAGCCTGGCAACGGACGAACGGAAGCTCCAGCGGCCCCCGGGAAAGCACTCGTCAAACCCGTATCAGAAGAAATTGGACTGGATCGCGGACGTCGGCAAACGGACGCACCGCTGCCAATTGAGCCCTATCAGACAATTGACCTGACGGACGTGGACACGTCCTTCGAAGAAAGGTCTGTGACTACTTTCGTTTCCGGTTACTCAAAGAGGCCGGTGGCGGAATTCGCTCGGGAAGAATTATTCACCCCCATATCGGGATCGCTCGCGTATCAGAAGATGGAAACTCTTATGCGTGACGGGTGGGGGGATCTGAGCGTCGCGATCGAGGTCAATACCGGCCGCCATTTCTTAATGCGAATTTTCAGGGATGATTTACTCGATCCGCCCATTTTGAGGGACTTCGTGACCCAGGTCACAGAGCTCGGTTTCAATATGGTTCATAACAATCTTCTACCCATCCTGGAAGTAGTTACCAGCCCCGCCGGTGTCACCTGCCTTATTCATCCGTTTGCTCCAAAGAATCTGGAACAAGTGATGAAAGCAGAAAGAAGGCCGGAATTTGATGTCCGGATGAAGCTCATTGGACAAATAATGGATGGGCTCGTGTATGCTCACAACTATAAAGGGGTCGACGGCCAATTGCGAAGAACATATCACTTGCATCTCCACCCATCGTGCATAGTGCTCGGCGATAATCTTTCCGAATGCTATATAGTGGGGGTCGGTTATTCGCAGACTTTCCGAAATCTGTCCCGAGGTCGGCAACCCAGATGGCAGGATCCGGGTATGAATGCCGCCACCATGCCGCCGGAGTTCTTCCGGTCGAAGGCGGGCACCGTTCGGGAGAGATCCGCAGATGTTTACTCGCTAGGCGTATTGATCTATTTTGTGGCTACAGGTGAGTTTCCGTTCGAGGGGCCTTCCCTCGAGGATTACAAATATCAGCACAGCAAGATTTTTGCGGCGCCTCCCAGGCTGATCGATCCGACCGTCCCGGATTGGTTGGAACCTATAATCCTCGGATGTCTCGAAAAAGATCCGGAAAAACGATGGGAGAGTGTGATGGAGATCCGCCACGCGCTCAATCGTGGTATAAAAGGCTCAGTTTAAGTTAATCACGTAGGCATAGCGCATGCTGGACGCATTTCCGGCCGACTCGAGGGTCACCAATACCGCAACATCCCTCAGATGGCCCAGACTTCATTATAAGAGCTTTCTCCGGTCTTGGTGTAACGTTCCTGCTCCTCATTAAGACTACTTATGTAGCGAGTCAGGACTCTGCAACGTTCACACGGGTTATAGGCTGACTCGTAGCGTGTTACCTTTCCCTTGGCCCGCGAAGACATGTGAATTTTGAGGTCCTTTATATCGTTGTACATCTTCATACAATGGCGAATATTCCATCTGCCTTTGAACACTCTGCAGCTTACCGCGTACTCATCTAACCATACTTTTTTGTCTGCCCTCATCGCTTTCATGGCGCCCCACTCCCTTCCAGACGCTAGAAATGGTCCGCTTTACGGTCTTCTTGCCGATGGCCCACAAATGTTGCTCTGCCCGTAACCGTTTGGTATGGTACTCGACACTCCTATTCCTGAAATGTTCCTATCGGAAGAAATGTCTAGGCGTTTTCTTCTCGGTGCATTATAATTAGGCGTTGACCGATATTTTGATTGATGCTACATTTTTGAAGCTAGAGGTATGGATAAGCGGCTGTGCGAATAGATCGTCACTCTATTAACCTGAATTTTGGCCGTCAGTCGCGCTTCTCCGCGGGAACGGCTATGATTTTGTTCGTCGTTCTGCTGGGGGGCGTTGCAGCAGGTGGCTACTTGTGCCTTTCTCCCGGTAGCGCCGGCCCCTCGCAGTTGTCCTGCAATCTCCCATCTCAATCTATCAGTGATAATAAAGACGCAGCCGTTTGCTCAGTCAATGATGATACCGTTTGTCAAACCGGCAACGGCTGTCAGGAAATGGCGGAAGTCACAGGTGAGGGAGAAACGGTCTTCTCTCTGATGAATGACAATCTCACCGATGAATCAGACTGTAAACAAGTGGTGGCAAGCCTGTCATCTGCCATCCGCTCAAGCGAAGACCTGCCTTTTGACGGGCACACAGTGCTCAGGCCCGGACGGAGTTACAGCATAATTGTCGATGGCCAAGGCCGCTTCCTCAAGGCCAAGCTGGAATTGGCTCCCGACAAAGTTTTCCACGCTGCCAGACAGGACAACGGAATTCGCTCCTGGAAAGAAGAAGTTGTTCTCGAATTTAAGGTTGAGTGTCTGTCCTTCCGGCTAAGAGGGGATCTGGAGAAATCTCTGGCCAGCATTGGCGAGGGAAAGGATTTAGCCTCGAAACTGGCAAGAGTTTTTAAATGGGACATTAATTTCCAGTCTGAAGCCGTGTGGGGTGACACATGCAAAGTTCTGTTCGAACGACGCTATGCTGATGATCGGCCCTCAGGCTATGGCCGGATCCTCTGCGCAGTATATGAAGGCAGGAAAACGAAGAGGAAGACCGCGGTTCTCTTCAACGGCCAGTACTACGACGAGGACTACACCGAATTAAAGAAGAATTTCCTGAAATCACCCCTCGGAGGTTATCAACTGCGAATCAGCTCCGGATACGGGCCTCGCATTCACCCGATTCTGGGAAGCTGGCGCCACCACAAAGGTGTGGACTATGCCGCCCCAAAGGGAACCCCGGTCCGCTGCGTTGCCAATGGTGTGGTTACTTCTGCCGGCTGGCACGATCAACTGGGGAACTACGTGTGTGTCAAACACGATGACGGTCATGAGAGCCGCTATGGGCATCTGAGCAAAATCAGTGTACAGCAGGGCAGGCGCATAAAGCAGGACGAGAAGATTGGTTTGGTCGGCCAGACCGGTCTTGCCACCGGCCCGCACCTTCATTTTGAGTGGCTTGTAAATGGCGTGCACAAGCCCCCCCCTTCGGCCAAGACAATGGTTACGAGCCTCCGCAAGGGTCCTACCCCCCTGCGGGGACGTTTCAAGACGGTTGCTGCTCAACGGCTGCAACCTCTGGAGGGAATGGCCCTGATACATCGCGCCGCACGAGCAGATCTGGCGTCTCTTCACTGAACTGAACTGAGCCCGATCCCTCAAATACATTTCGTGAAAATTATACTGCTCCCATTGCGAGCCAATTCCCCATTGAGACAATGAATGTGGTTCCGGCCCTGTGGGCCGACCTTTGCGCCGGGCATTCTTTTCATCTCCGCTCTTTGAGAAGGGCCAATTATATTTGAAATCTTGACGGATTCCTTTGTCCGCGATATGATTGCCAGGTAATAATAGGTTCAAATTATTTAGAGAGGAGGACCTCTCCATGAAAAAGTGTGTGCTGATAGGCATCATCCTGTTCTTGATAACTTCGACCGTTCCTAGCTACGCTTTTCTTGATTATTTCTTTTCGGGTTCTGCCAGCAGGGATGCTATTGACAACTCTGCCCTCGGAGATCTGCGCGCCTGGTGGACCGGCAATCCCGGCTACCAGTTCAACCCTTATTGGTCCGGAAACCAGCCTACGGGTCAGCAGGGTCAGCAGACAAATCCTACGAATCCAGCGAGCACTCAGGGCTATAGCCCGATGGGCCCGCCTTCGGTTGGGACATCCTATTCGGAACCGCCGGCCGTCAACTATTACCCGCAACAGGCGCCCCAGGGCGCTGCACAGCCGGCTCAGCCCTCGTATAGCGGAGTTCCTCAACAGTACCAGCAGCCCCAACAGTACCAGGCCACCCCTCAGCAGTATCAACAGCTTCCGCAACAGTACCAGGCAAGTCCCCAGCAGTATCAGCAGGCTCCTCAACAGTACCAGGCGAGTCCCCAGCAGTACCAGCAGACGCCTCAACAGTACCAGCCCTCTGCTCAGCAATATCCGGCTCCGTCGGCTTATCAGGGAGCCCCTCAGGGCTACCAGGGCGTAGCCCAGCAGCAGGCTCCCCTGCCCCAGGCTTACCCCGTTGGGGCACAGCAGTATCAAGGGGCCCCTCAGCAAACTTATCCCGCCGGGCCTCAGCAGTACCAGGGCGGACGCTAGGAGCCCTATCAACGACCGGATGGAGATTAGGGCATAGCTGCAAACTGATGAGCGTGTGAAATGTGTAAGAGAAGGTTTAAAGCTATAGGCGCTAAAATAAGGTGATCGATTTGTGAGAAGTTGGTTGTCCCGGAGGGACATCCCGATAGTAGCCCGGCGATTTATCGCCGGGAATGAGCGGCTAAGAGAGCGCTCTGCGTCCTGTATGGGCGTCTGAAGGATCAATCCTTCAGACGCCCATACAGGACGCAGAGTTGGATAATTGTTCATCGGTTACCCGGCAATGAATTGCCGGGCTACTATCATTAAGC
>CAWHDO010000057.1:0-36723 GCA_963828085.1 uncultured delta proteobacterium | reverse complement strand
TCCTTCTCACAGCTGCCTTTGGCTATGCGAAGGAGTATGAGGTAAAAGGCAAGGCAGGAAATTATAGCGTAGAGGTAAGATTCGACAAGAATCCATCCGTGAAAGGCGAACACAGACTTGAAATAAACATAATGGATGCCGAGATGAAACCCGTCACGGACGCAACGGTCATCGTGAAGTATCTCATGCCCTCATTGCCGGGCAAACCACCCATGATGGAGTACGAGGCAACCGCGACACGTGAAGACAGGAAGTACAAAGCGACAACGGATCTCTCCATGGCCGGTGAGTGGACGTTTGTCATCGATATTAGCCGCGCTGGAAAGTCGGAGGCTATGAAGTTCACCTTCTTTGCGCGGTAGCGGGAAAGAAGCGCTTAACGCACAACGTGTGGGCCGTCAATCCGTGGCCAGGCAGGCGGCAAGACTTATCGGGCCACGTTGGTAGGGCTGGCAGGTTCCGCAGATTAAAGCAAGGAGCAGTGCTGAAGCAGTGCAGACAGAGCATGTGACGCGGCGAGAGGGGGTGAGGGAATGATCAGTTTTGAAGAAGTGTCTCGTCACGGGCGGGGACGTTACCTTAAAGTGAAATTGACCACGAAGATAGGAAAGCATGACTTCGAGCGTCAAAGGGCGGACAATAGGACCTTAGTGGTGACTATCGGAAGAATCGAAGAAAAAAAGAATCAAAGTTCACAGGAAGGGCCTCCACCTCGCGTTGCACCCGCAAAGAAAGCGTCAGAGGGAGCCGAGAAAGTTGCACGTCACCAGTTGAGCTGAGGCACCGTCATCGCAAGTGGCAGCTCACGTATCATGAAGGGCTGGCAGGAAAAGCATTTTTCAGTTCGAAGGTTATCAAGGACACCCGCAAATGGGGCACTATAGGGACAGTCCAGAACGCAACGTTGGGCCAGCAGGGGCGCAATATCAGAAAGACTACGTTCCCCGTGCGCAGGGATAGGTGTCGCAACTGGTGCATGTGAGATTCTATCCTCAACCGACCCTGACCGCCTCTGGTTCAACGAAGAAGATGACGATACTCCAGAGTGGCGCGTACCGACCAAATGGCTGACATGGAAGGATGACGCTGACGCGCTTCCTTATCCTGATGCACCGAATTTTACCTTTTGGAGCGTTACTGAAGATCAGTATGCTAAATTACGTGAGTCGGTTAGACTGCACTTCCTCGGCGACGGTATTGCCGTCGGGCAGTAACTTACCTCCCCAGTTTACTATTTTATTTCCGAGAAATAGGCGAATGACCATAAGGAAAGTCTCCTAACGATGGGATACCTCGTCGCATAGATTGCAGTACGACAGAGAAACACTTTCCGGTGGTAATCTTTGCGTCCCGATGCAACCACACACGCTCACTTTCTAGGTGTACTAAATGAGCTTCAATCTTACATCCTTGGCAGGTTTACGACTCTCTCGAGTGCTGCAATGTATCCCCCTGAGAGCCGGTCCCGCCTCATCCCGGCTCGTGACGTCTTCTCAATCGCCCTTCAATTTCCGCGTCTTGATGAAGTTCATTATCGTAGGACGAGAGACCCTGAACCGTCTGGCCATGAAGCTGTAGCTGGCCTTATCCCTGAGGAGGTCGACAATGTCCGGGACTTTGCTATCGAGCTTACTTTTGCCGATGCTACCCGTGGGCCTTCCCAGCGTTACCCCCTGGGCCCTTTTGGCGGCCAACGCCTTCTTCGTCCTTTCCGAAATGAGGTCCCTTTCCAGTTCTGCAAGGAGAGAGAATATCGTGACCATTACCTTTGACTGCACATCATGACTGCCTTTGATGTCCAGGTTTTGTTTGATGCTGATGAATCGTATCTCCCGCTTGATGAGTTCATTGATAATGGAGATCACCTCTATAATTGACCGCCCCAACCTGGACAATTCGGAAACGACCAAAGTATCTCCCTTCTTCAGGCTGCCCAGGAGCTCTTCGATGCCGCGGGCCTTCAGGTCCTTCCGGCTCGAGATCTCTTTCTCGATAAACTTGTCGACATGAAGCTTATGCTGGTTCGCATACTCCAGGATCTCGTGGTGCTGGTTTTTCACATCTTGCTGCTCCGTTGACACTCTCACGTACCCAATCACCATGGCATACCCTCCATTGTATAAGTAATAGCCAAGCAGGTAGTTATTTTTTACAGGTACCGGCAAGAAAAACTACTAGTTGGTTATTCCGCTGTAGGTAACAAGAAAGGAACGTTTAATTATGCCGATAAGGTAAACAACAAACGTCCGTTTGTTTATGCAGGAAGATCCACCGACAATGGTCCCAGAAGCGTTCATTGGGATAAGTACAGACTATCAACTTGCCTCCTTCATATTCAATTTTCCCCTGTTCAATTTTCCCCTTGCCATGGCGGATTTTAGGTGGTAATCAATGGGGAATGGGCCGTCTATCTGCGGGGAAGACAAGTGCCCGATTGATGCGAGCTCTTGTCTGACTTGGTAGAAGGATTCTGTAAAAATGGACTTAAACGGTGCTATACAGAATTCTTTCTGCAATATCCGGGCAAGGTAGAATTTTTTCCGCATAGTTAATTGTTAGCGAAAGAAAACGATGACGAGGCTTCCGATGTCCATTGAACGATCTAAATTTCCTTTTACTCTTCTTGTTTTGCCCAATACCAGGTATTTTTTCGAGAAACCACAAACAACAGATGATTTTTTCAAGGTAGTGCGTATCTTTGATTGCGCAGGGGTAGCGAAGCTCGTCATTGCATCTGTAGGGACGTTTGGTTTCATATTTCCTGATTCGAGCTCGCTTGCGTCTATAGACATTCTCAGGTTTACAGGTCCAGGAAGTGTACCACAAGAGGTGATGGATAACGATGTTGCTATCCATAACTTGCAGGAAAAGCGCATATTGTTTATCAATTTCGTATCAGCAGCATTTTTCGGAAGGATTTGCGCCAAAGCGCATACATCTCTGGCCGATGCTGTATATAACGGGCAAGATAAGATCACTGCCTTTGCTGTCGTGAAGGACAATGTTGCTATCCAATGGACAGCAATTCTTGACCGAGCAGTGGGAGACAAAATAAGCACTTTCAATGCGGGAAAATCGGATCATTATGTTTTGAAGAACGCGGATATTGACGATGCCCTTCTTTACATCCAACATCTCTTGCAGCGCCAACACGATTTTGAATATGCTGACCTACAATCATGTATGGTCATGAACTACCAGGCAGCCATTCTTCACAACCAACAGCATGCTGCGGCAAGCTTTGCCCTCAATTTCTCAGTCATAGAGTCATTGGCTCGGGAGGTATTGACAGCCTACGGCTTGGTCGATGGCAGCATAGCTAAGCCATTTGCTACAAAACCGCATAGCATAGCAAGAATCTCAAGGAGAACCTTTGACGGCATGAAATTCTATAAAGTCTTGGAGACGCTACACAGCGGTGCTCTGCTTAACAATTACCTATATCAACGTCTTGAGGATGCCAGAAACAAGAGAAATAGCCTTATGCATAAGGGTGTGCACATCAGCCCCAAGGATTCGGGGGATTGCCAGACTCTAGTTCGTGATCTTTGGGAATTCCTTGTAGACACTCCCTTTGAGTTGAATGCTCCTTGGTCTTTCCGACGATAGGAGGCTCCATTGATCTCGTTCTTTTACTTAACCCAAGAAATCGCTAGCAACTCGTTGGAGCCGATCGCTTACGCTCCGGCTCAACTCGGGCGTTAGGCAACGATCCAAAATCATAAGGAGGGCTGTCATTGTACAGAGGCGATGATCCGCTATTCTATGAGGGTGACTTGGATGGAACACTGCGAAATCATTTAGATCAGATCACACTCAAAGTCGACCAAATCCAGAAGGATCAGCTACTCGCAACGCCGGAAGATGATTTGGTTCAGCATATCTGTGACGGCATGGAGATTGAGCCAATAACCCTGCATGAGGCGTCTGCTGAAATGGAACAGCATGAAACGAAGATCGACGTAAGCGGTAACCGAGAACGAAATCCCTTTCGTGATCGTGGGCCAATCTACGTGGCTGGCATACGAGTCGTTGTGAGTATCCCGTACATGGGGGACCCCATGCTTTGGAAGCTGCGACCCAACAGTTGGCAGTCAGTGTTCCCTCGCGCAAATGTGAGCCATCCAAGCCACAACGCAGTTGGACACATCGACATCGTTATGCAACAGCCCACTGATGAGCCACAGGAACGGATCAAGCAACGACTCGAAAGAGAACTAGAAACGATCAGATTTTACCTGAAATCTCAAAAAACTCAAATCGAACAATTCAACGCCACACTACCTGGCAGGATCCGGCAGGCTGTTCAAGCAAGGAAAGAACGTGTAAAAGTGCATGAAGGTGTTGTAGATCTCCTGGGGATACCGCTTAAGAAACGAGACGATGTTCCCTCGATACAACCTATATCGATCACGAGAAAACTGATCAGGCCTCTCCCTCCCCCTCCTAAATCTGGCTATAAGCCTGAACCGGGGATTACAGACGAGGATTATGAACACATGTTGTCTGTCATACGTCATGAGGGCCGCACATTTGAGGCAACTCCCAAGACATATGCCGTGCACGACGAAGAAGAGTTGCGTGACATCATGCTTGCACACTTGAACGGCCACTATCAAGGAGGGGCTACGGGCGAGACTTTTCGACGGTCGGGAAAAACTGACATCCGGATTGAAGACAATAATCGGGCCGCATTTGTCGCAGAGTGCAAGGTATGGAGAGGTGCCAAGGAGTTGGCGGATGCCATCGATCAGCTCCTAAGTTACCTTACGTGGCGTGACTGCAAGGCAGCTATTGTGATTTTCAACAAGAACAACGCAAAATTCACCGAGATACTGAGCAAGATACCGGAGGTACTACGATCCCACCCCAAATTCAAGAAAGACCTTGGTCAGAAAACGGAAGGAGAGTGGCGGTTTGTGATGACATCACTTGAGGATGACCTTCGGCAAGTCATCGTTAACGTTTTTGCCTTTAACATATACGTTGCCTAACCGCGGCATCCTCGCGCCAAGATAAATCCGAAACGTGGAGAATGAATGAAAGGAGGTTCTGAAACTCGTTGAGTTACCCAGTCGGTGCGCCACAGGCTGTAGTAGGCAGGTCCGACCGGACCAAAGCCTAGCCATTGCATCAAATGTATACCCCATCGTTCAAAACCCGTAACGACCTCCTTTAGTTAGATTAACATTTAACGTAAGTGTGGGTGGCAGGTAAAGTACCGTATTACTTTATACATCTATTGTATTACGTATAGATGCACTCACTTGGTCTTTCCATAAGGTGGCCACACCCATCCACATCATTGCATGATTGAATGTGAACTGTTGCATTGGGGCCAGGTCATGACAGAGTGTCTGTTGCCCATAAGGCCTTATGTTGGAGTTGGCATAGTTCCGTGAGAATTACGGCCCGGCAGGGTTGGAGATATACTTCTGCACTTCGTTACTCCAGCAACATCTCATTCAGCTTTGCTTCCCACTCGTCCTCGGACAGGACCTCAAAACGAAGAACCTTGTCTTTCATCTCGAGCGCGAACTCGGTCCAGTTCCGCGACTTTGCCTGTCGCGTGCAAATGTCGAAGATCTTACGAATGTATTCAGTCTTGTCGTTGTCCTTCAGGTGAAGCCCCTTCGTCTCCACGACGTAAACACGCTCGAAGTCCGTTTGTGTATCCTTGTCTGTGGCGGTGAAAATGAAGTCGGGATAAATCCGGTGCTGGCGCCAGCCTTGAATCGAGTAGTCGTGCCGCGAGCGGTTCCGATACCAGAAGAAAAGCCGATGCTGGTTTTCCAGGTACCATGCCACCGCCTTCTCCGTCTCGTTAAAGTCCTCCTCCGGCACAAACTCGAAGAGGCTCAATTGAAGCGGGCTTCCATCCTTCCGCGTCAGGGTCTTCGCAGTGGGCTTAACGGCGATCGACTTCGGTAGAGCCCAATCGAAGTTGTTGCCGATGATCAGAAAACGAAGCTCATCCTTTTCCAGCATCGTCTGAAAAACTTGCTCAGCCAGTCGCTCTTTCTCCGCCTCAAGCTGTTTGCGAAGTTCTTCGATGAGGAAGACAAAGTTGTTGGCAATGAGCCGCTCGGCGTCCTCGCTTCTCGCCCACAGTCTTCCGGAAATGGTTCAAGACCTTCTTGGCGAATTCGTGGGCCTGCCAGGGATTCGGGCACGATGTCGCAAAGCTGGCGTGTCATGAAGACCGGGTCGACACGGATGCCGCCCTCTTTCAATTCTCTTCTATCCCCTTGGTCTCAATGAGACGGTGCTTGTCGTCAGTCAGTGTAACGCCGATTTCAATATCCTTCTCCTCATATTCCGAAAGCGTCAACTGCATGACCGGCTTCAGATTGACTTCGCCCCACGGAATCCGGCCCGCAATGTCCATCTCGTAGTTGACCGGGCCGCCAGCCGTCGCCCGTTTCTGACCACGAAGACCGGAAGAATCGTCCGGCTTGCTGCCTTCTTGAACTCGTCCGAATCGTCGAAAAGTTCGTCCGTCTTGTCACTCGGCATCCGCCGCGTTCGTCTTCGGTGGCAATATGCCCGCGCAAATCACCCAGGCCCTCCTGCTCAAAGCCTTATTTGATACTTTCCAGCAGTTGTTTTCCGCGCTGTTGGAAGCAAAACACGTAGCTTTCGTCGAGTTCCCGGACTTGCGTCTTTCGGGCATAAGGCTGGCGAAGAATGCGCCCGACAAGCTGTGTCAAAGCGTTCTTCGATGACGGATTGGTGAGGATCACAAGCACGTAAGCGAAGGCGCAGTCCCAGCCTTCCTGAAGGGCCTGTTTGGTGATGATGTACCTGACTTTGCAGTCGCGGGCCAGAAGCCCCCAACATCATCCACCTCTTTCAGTTCATCTTTCTCGCTTGTCTTGACCGCGATTTGTTCCGCAGGAACACCCATGATCTTGATCAGGTGCTCGCGCACCTGCTCCGAATGGATCCATCGCCCGCCCTGCTGGTCCTTTCCCGTACGCTCAACCTGAATCAGACAAATCGGACGGATGTAGATGCCGGTATTCGCCTCGTATTCCCGCGCCTTTTCTTCCAGCACGTTGCGCTTATTGACCCCGGCAAGCAGCGTGTCTTTCCAGTCCGGGCTTGCCTTGTTCACAACGTGGAGGTCCAGCTTGATCATTTCCTCGCGGTGCAGTTCCCGGCCCGCTATGTCCACAAGGATATTGCTTTGAGCCGGCGTCGCCGAAAGCTCGGCAATCAGGCACGGATTGAACCCGCGCAAGGTATCCTGCGCGCCTTCGCTGTATGCCTTGTGCCCCTCGTCAAGGATGATCAGCGGCGAAAGCATCCTGAGCGTGTTGCCCAGTGAAGTCTTGATCTGCCTGCCCCAGAAGCCGCTTTCCTTCTCGTAGGTGTCCAGATTCGGGAAGCGTTTGAGCAGCCTCCTGCGCCTTGATGTCATCCTCGGGCGGAAAGAAGTCCTGAAAGCCTCCACTATCCTTGAAGACCTTTAAGGTTTCCTTCGTCTTCCGGTTCGCCGACGGAAGCATGAGCATCAGCACAACCAGATTTTCCCGCATGTCCTGCGGCGAAAAACGGTCGGTCTTTTCGAGAATCAGCGTGCGTCCGCCGCTCGCAAGGTCAAGGTGCTGGCGGTAAGGATGATCCCGGTCTTTCAAGTTCTGAATCGTCTGCCGGTAAATCTGTGTGGTCGGCACGATCCACAGCACAAGCCCGTTCTTCCGTTTTCGGTAGATCATGTTCACAAGGTCAATCGCCTTGACCGCCAGAGGGTCTTGCCGCCGCCTGTCGGGACCTTCAGGCAGAACGTCGGCAATGGCTGCCCCAGTCCGTTTTTGCGTCGAGATGTACCGGCGCGGACCAGAGCCTTTTCCCATGCCTTTGCCGGGAAATCAATCTCGAGGTCGGGGTTATCCTCGGCCTTCTTGCGCCAGGCGGCCAGGTGTTCAAGATAACTCCTGATTGTCGTCAAGGCCCTTTGCTGGTATTCCTTCAGCTGCATCCGTCACCGCGTCAGTTCGTAAATCTCAAAGGGCAATTGCGCAAAATCAATCCGGTACTGGTCAAGATGCTCCTGATCCAAATACTTTGTTGGCGCGAAGACCAGCCGCCTCTTGTCTTTCTTGAGCGGCGGAAGGTTTTTCGCCATGTCCAGTGTCAACGCCAGATTCTTTAGTTTCTCGATGTCTGGCTCGTAGAAAAGAAAGACCTGGTAATTCCTGCTCTCGCCGATAAAGTGCTTCTTCTCGTTAACCGCCTTCTCGTCGAATTCCTCGCCGGTTGCCGTATAGAATACGTAACGCGCGAGCTCATTGTAAGTAGGGCAAGCCGTCACCTTCGAGGATGCTCTCGAGCTCAATCGCCTTGCCGAGTTCGAAGAAGCTGAATGTGCCGCCGAGTCCTTTCTTTAGAACCTCGTCCTTGGCCGTTGGTACGCCTTTGATGACGCGCCGGACTCGCTCCGCTGTGATAGAATCGGCGTAGTCCTCACATTCGATCAGGATGAAACGCCGACTGCCACCGTCCTCGGCGTTCTGCTCCAATACCGCTTGCGCAGCCGAGCCAGAACCTGCGAAAGAATCGAGCACTATTGCGCTCTCGTCGGTGTCGGTGCTGAGCCGGACAATCCGCTTGAGAAGCTCCACGGGCTTGGGTGTCGTGAAGACTTGAAAGTCCTTTCCAAAGATCGTCAACAACTCTTTCTTGGCATCTTGGGTGTGGCCGACCTCCTTGTAAGTCCAGATCGTTTCGGGGACGAGCCCTTGTTTCACTTCCGCAAGAAACCGTTTGATGGCAGGGACCTGGTTCCTATCTTGACCCCACCAGATGCGGTTATCTGCGTCAGCTCCCAAAATTTGTCCTCAGAATACCGCCAATAATTCCCCGGAGGTGGACCTTTTATCATTCGCCCGCCGGGGCACGTGATGCTGTAAACACCCTTGCTGTAGGGATTTCTTGCCGATACATCACCCGGCTTCCAGGGTCCGCGGCGATCATTGTCAGGGTTTTCATACCTGGCGTTCGCCTCTTCGGTACGGGGCAAGAGTCCAAGAATAAAGCGCTCCTTTTGCTTGGCATAGGCGACCACATAGTCATGGTTCTCCGAAAAGAATTTCGCAGAGCTCTTGGGGGAATACACTTTTTCCCATATCACCGTTGCAACGAAATTATCCTCGCCGAAAATGTCGTCCATCATCACACGTAGATGATGCACTTCATTGTCATCTATCGAAACGAAGATTACACCGTCGTCAGTCATCAATTCTCTTATTAATTTCAGCCGCGGCATTATCATGCAGAGCCACTTGTCGTGCCCTGGTCAGGTCCTCGCGGTCCACGACCTTGCCCAGCCATTCCTGCATCATCGGGAGTTCACGTTGTCATTATAGATCCATTTTTCGTTGCCGGTATTGTATGGCGGATCGATGTAGACGCACTTGATCTTTCCGGCGTAAAGCGGTAGGAGGGCCTTGAACGCCTTGAGATTGTCGCCGTGTATGATCAGATTGTCGTGAAGGCTCACTTTGTCAGTAAGGCTCTTCTCTTGACCGGGACAAGCTCGTGATACTTCACCAGCAGGTGGTGGTTTGGACGAAGGCCTTGCCCTTGAATTGTATCTGGGCCATAAATCGCCTCTCGTATTGATCATCCTATCCGACGTCGCCTGCTGGCCACGTCTGGCATTGCCGCGAACAGATCTGCGCGGTGGATTCGGTTTTTTGTAACCGTTCAAATCTTATCCTTGTCGGTCCCTTTTTGCAATCAAAATAAGGGTTGAGGTGGACGGGACCGCCCGGCTGGATTGGTATGATCCGTGGGGCCCTGCGAACCCTGTTTCAAGAACAGGGGTGGGGCAAACGAGGGGGCAGAGAAAAAATGATGGAATCAATTTATTGTCTGCCCACGGGATGGGGCGGGACCAAAAAAATATGTGGGTCCGGTTCTGCGGATAGCCATATTCTTTTTCGGCCTATCCTCAGCATAAACCGGGCGGGGAGGGGAATCGCGTAAGGATATTAGGGCTTTAAAGGAAAACGTACCGAGGCGGCTCTCCGGAGACTGAGCCAGTCGAGAATGCGATTTTTGCCCGGAGATGTCGCTTCTAAGCGGAAAGTACTGACCGTAACTAGTCGCTGAAAATGGTAATTGCTGCCCGAGACGGTGTATAATTTAGTTCTCATTTATGTACACTGGAGAGAAGATTGCTATAAAGGCAGCGCGGATCGAAGGAGAGCGCCTGCTCAAGAAAGCCTAAAATCGTTACCAACGTGGTTTGGAGGCCATCTCAGGATCAGTTAGAAAAAACGGGAGAAGACATGGAATCTGAATCAGAATCAAGCCCAAGACTCCGCAAGGACGCCTCCGGAGCTGTGACGAGCAGCGAGTCAGAGGCGTGTCCAACGCGGTTAATCGAAGACACCCCTGCCGAGGATGATTCACTTGCATTTGATGGGGGCATCGGTCCACACAGAGTGGCCCAGGCGATGGCCCAGATTATCCAGTCTCCCGCGGAATCAGGTGGCAAGATGATTGGTTGGGAGGCTGGGGTGCAGGCAAGACGACTGTCATTAATCTACTGCGAAAGTCCTTGAAGGATGACAAGGACACCACTGTCTTCTCCTTCGACGCTTGGGCACATGAGGGCGACCCGCTTCGACGTACCTTTCTTGAATCGTTGATACACCATTTTCAAATTGAGTGGGTTAACAGGCCGGAGTGGAACACGGTGTTAGACAACCTCGCCAACAGGCGAAAGGTAACGAATACTCGCACCATCCCCAATACAACGACCCTTGGCAAAGTGTTTGCTATCTCGGCTCTTCTAGTTCCGGTTGGTGTCCCATTCTTACTAACAGCACTACGCCAGGGTTTGGAGTTGGCCTGGGTCGCCCGATTTCCTGGATGTTTATTATAGGATTCGCGCTTACGTTAGCTCCCATTTTTTGTACTCCTTTGCAACGGCATTCGCGTTTTCGACAAACGATTGCTTAAGAAGAAAGTCGTGGAAAATCCTCCACAACACCGGCGGAGCCTTATGGAGACCTATCCGATTGGGCCTTCCTGGTTGGAGATGCAATTACCGAAACGAAACAGGACACGATGGGAGGACCCGAGCCTACGTCAATTGAGTTTGAAGGTCGTTTTCGCGACTTGATGCAGCAGGCATTGCCCGCCGAAACCAATCGCAAGGTCGTGGTAGTCCTCGACAATCTGACCGTGTTGATCCCAAAGACGCGCTGTCCATCTGGGCAACCCTCCAAACGTTCTTGCAGTGCCAGAGTAGTAGAACAGAGGAGTGCTTTAAAAAAGTCTGGATCATCGTTCCATACGATCCCACTGGCTTGCGCCAACTCTGGGTGAATCGCGGTATACCCATCGTGCCGTCCGGCGTGGAAGCGCCGCAAGCACTTGCCGACGCGAAGCAGGCCGAAGCCATTCCTGACTCTTTCATTGACAAGAGCTTCCAACTGCGGTTCCATGTGCCACCTCCGGTGTTGTCCAACTGGAAGGCTTATCTCGAGAATCTGGCAGCACAAGCGCTTCCACTGCATCCTGCAGAGGATAAGTATACGATCTACAATATTTTTAATCTGTGTAGAGCTGAGGATAGTGTAGCTCCTACGCCGAGGGAGCTGAAAACATACGTAAATCAGATTGGGGCGATCCATCGGCAGTGGGGAGATGAGTTTCCGATAGGTCACGTTGCGTATTACGTCATCCTTCGTCGCAGGGCGCCAGAAGATATCCCAAAGCGGTTGTTGACTGGAAAATCCCCTGAATCGAACATCGAGGACTGCATTACCGGAAAATCTCGTACCTAATCTCGCTGGCCTGTATTTCAATGTTAAAGCTGTTCTTGGCCAGCAGTTGCTTCTTAGCGATCCCATCAATGGTGCGTTAACTAGCAATAACCCCGGAAGGCTGCGAACACTAGAGGAGTCTCACAAGGATGGATTTTGGGCAGTTCTCCAGATGGTCGCGATGTCGTGGCCCGCCAGCCCAGACGCGAGGATGGTGACCAATGTAGCCTCGTGCTTAGAGCAGTCGGAGATTTTTGGGGATAAATCTCGAAGCGAGATCAGAACCGTGATTCAAAAATTGGAGCAAGCGACCGGGAGGGTGACGAGTTGGTCACCGTTTGATGAAAGTATCGCCAAGGGAATCTGCGCGGTTTGTCGGGTTATCTTTAAGCTAAATGTTTCAAAGCGAGTTGTCGCTATCCTTCGCGACACAATCAAAACATTGCCGCTGGCAGCAGAGGTAACCGATATCAACCAGAGGCGTCTTGCGGGACTTTCAAATTTGTGAGGAACTCGCTGCCTTGGGCCACCAAGACGCACTTGACACCCCATTTATCCTGTTAGCCGACGGGAAGGAATGGCTTGATATTTGTCCCCACTTGGCTACCTACGAGAAGAAGTGGTGGTCATTGTTTCAGCCATCCGTTATTTTCGATGTGATATCTGGACTATGTGTGCGTCGGTCGCCAGTGGAGTGTTTTCGAAGGCAAATTTGATGGCAATCGAGGTGACGCGAGAATCCTTCGCCGGTTGCAACTGGGATCCTCTTTTCGCCGCAATCGAGCAGCGGCTGAATGCGGGTCAGAGTACAAAGAGCGATGAGGTGGACCTTCTCCTACAGGGACTCTTTCTGCTTAAGCAATACGACAATGCCCGAGCCGTAGCGGCATTAAAGTTTCTTGCGGACTATGGGCATCTGATGCACCTCTTACATCAAGCTCGATCTTCGAATGATGTGCAATGTGAGGCGCGACTGCTCGTTGCGTTCCTAGAACAACGGCCAGGAGCTGAAAAGCCGCAGAGTATTGGCAATTCAGACGCTGGTTACACTATACTTGGAGTGTTGCTCGCTACGGATGATGTTGATGTCGCGAAGCGCATCGTAGAAATACTCCGTGCCCAAAAGAGACTGGATCTCCTCTTCGAAGTTGTGGACAAGAGAGGCCTGTCCGATGCTCTCATCCTTCGCTGCCTTTGTACTGTGGCCGACAGCGAAGACCCCGAAGTCTTGTTCACTCCTGATGTCGTCCAAGAAGGAGGTATCTGGAAGGGCCTTAAGAGCCATCTGGGCGATGATGATCAAGGGTCGCACAGATTCGATAAGCTTATCCGCCGTCTTTGTGAGAGGCCGTCCCTTGTGGAGGAAGTGAAGAAGGACGAGGCTGGATTCAATAGGGACGATGCCGGGCTGTACCTAGCAATCTATCACGCGTCGTCGTCAAAGTCCTTTGGTGAATGGTGTCGGGAGGGTCTTCGTAGCGTTGATGCCAAAGCGTGGAAAGCCGAGCTAGACGAAAAGGGTGCGCTCCTAGAATTGATGGTCGCTTTGATGGATACTGGGGTGGACCTCGTATTAGACTACAAGTATCAAGACGCAGTTGTGGAGCACGCCAAGGCTGCCCTCGGGGGAAGAAAGCTACCGAATGACCTCGTCTCATGGCGATCGAAGGTGTTGAAAGCTTTAGGGACGGCAGGAGAGAGGAAGCTTCTACGTGGTCGGTTGCGTGACGAAGCGATGGGGCTTAACGGCAAATGTGGAGACAGTTTCTTTGAAATGTATGGGGAGGAAATCTCAGATAACGAAACATTGACCGGAGAAGCGAGGATAGTCGCCAAGCTATTCACACCGTTGGTGCGAGAACACAGAGCGGGCGGGCTGCGTTGGTTGAGAGATGTGCTCTCTAACAACCCGAGCCTCTTAAAAAAATACGCCGATGTTGCATCGGTGCAGGATTTCAGAGCTCGCCTCAAGGGAGAGATCGAGACGTCAGCCCCCGAGAATGATGAAGGACACAAATTGATCATCGACATCGCAAGCAGGTTGGGAATCCAGCCCGAACAAGTGCAGCTGCAGAATGACGCCGAGTCTAGCGTAGGTAAGCCAGAGGGTATCTCCGGCGACGCCGAAACGCCAAGTGAGCAATGAACGATTGTCCCTTCACCCAGGGGATGGTTAGCACCGACTTCACACTGATCTAAGGAACGTTGTCCTTGCTCGAAGACGTGGCTGGGCCCACCGTTGATAAGCGCCTCCGAAAAGTTGGCTACGTGGGCTGCCTCGCCGGAGATCTGACCTCGACCGACTGGACACTTGGGTCACGTTCAACCTTCCGATTGAGTTGCACGATCTTCTTGGGAAGGACTATGTGGGCTAGGTGGGGCAAGAGGGAGCCCACTGTATCAGAGAGCACCTTGCAAGGAGCTCGATCTCCTCTATGGTGAGATCAACACCATGGGTGATGATGAGCTTGGAGATTTTCCGCTCTGCAAGGAAACGAGGGACTCCGGCAAAACTGTCGCCTGACTTTGCGCACCTATATCGAAAGAGATGACAAAAGGGGGGGGTCGTTCAGATGAAACTCACGGATATTGAAATAGAAAAATTTAAGACTATTGAGGATCTGTCTGTATCGATGTCAGACATGTTGATCATGGTGGGCGAAAACAATTGTGGAAAATCCAATATCCTGCGCGCACTGGAGCTTTTCTATGAAGACTCTGTGCGTAGCATTGATGAGGAGTGCTTCTGTTTCAAGGACTGCTCTTTCCCTATATCATTGACCTTAACCTATGATCGTTTGGAAGAGGCTGAGAAAAATCACCCCATCCTGAAAAATTGGATACACAACGGCACGATTAAAGTCAAAAAGGTCATCCAGCTGGAAGCAAATTCCGGAAAATATAACATGCAATTCTTTGGGTGGCAGGCAAAGCCAATTGAGGAGCATTTCGACCTAAGCAGGTTCGATGACTACAAGGCAAATTTGAAAAAACTCGTCGAGGAAAAGGGCCTTCCTGATTATTTTAAGACCGATAAAGGAACCGTGACCCAGACATCATACAAGGATGGTGTCAAGCAGCATATCGACAGAGGCCTTGTTGTGATGGGAGAACCGGGATGGATCGCGAATCCGGGAGGGTACAAGGAAGTATTTGGAAGCCTTTTACCAAGGTTTTATTTAGTTCCTGCTGTTAAGGACGCACAGGATGAATCCAAAACAACCCAGCAGACGGTATTCGGCAAGCTAATCGGTGACCTTACAAATAGGATCGTGAGCAAAAATCCGAAATTCGAAGAGGTTAAGCAACAAATAGATGGCCTGAGAAAATACCTCAATAAGACACCGGATGGTGATGACACCGAACGTCTCAAGGAGATAAAGGACCTCGAAAGCACGCTGTCCTCGATGATCAGCGAGAACCTCCCGAATACCAAAGTTGCGATCGAAATTATCACTCCTGAGCTGATTGACCTGTTCAAAGATACCATTGTCAGTATTGACGATTCGCTTCCAACAAGCATAACTGCCAAAGGGCACGGTCTCCAGAGAGCGCTTGTTTTTGCCTATATCAGGGCGTATGCAAAATTCATTGGAGAAACTGAGCAGTCACAAGGTAAAGGCCCGCTTTTCGGAAACTTTATCCTCGCCATTGAGGAGCCGGAATTGTACTGGCATCCGAACGGTCAGCGCAAAATGTATAGTGTCCTTGATGAGATATCCAGTACGGACCAGGTGATCATATGCACCCACTCGAATTTTTTCGTGAATATGCACAACTATCAAAATATTGCTATTGTAAATAGGGAAAACAATGGTCCCACTCGGTTATGCCAGCACCGAGGCGACATATTCGATACAGAAGATCCAGAGAGTCAGAAAAGATTGAGAAAAGTCTTCCGCTGCTTGAGTCTATTTGACCTTTCAAGAAGCGAGATGTTTTTTGCAAAGAAAGTCATTCTTGTTGAAGGAGACACTGAAAAGCTTATAATACCATTCTGTTTTTCCGAATTAGTCGCTCTTGACAAGAAGTATGACCTGTCCGCGAACAACATATGCATAGTTGAGTGTGGCGGGAAGAATAACATCCATATCTTCATGAGGGTTCTGAACCGCTTCAAGATACCTTATGTGGTTCTTCATGATGCCGATCCAATCGATTTTCCCGAAGACAAGCCAGACAAAACTGACAAGGAAAAACAGGAATTGGGCACGTTCAAAGAGAACGGATTAATTAGGGCGGCCCTTGATGAAAGCGTTGGGCGGATTATAACTGTTATTCCTAAATTCGAAAACGTAACGGGGGTTTCAAAAACCCAGACCGATAAACACGGAAAAGTCCAAGCAGCGTATAATAAATACGATGGACTGGACGTTACACAATATCCCGTCAAATTGATGAATGTGCTTGATCTCCTCATAAAGTGGGATAAGCCTGATCCGATTTTTAATGTCGATACAACCACGTGAAGGCACTCTTTTGGCTACGATATGGACACATTCCGCTTTCGGAAGGGATAAGGAAAGGCCGTTGCCTTCAATCTGCTTACGCAGAGTCAAATAGTCTCTCAACTTGCCAGTTTTTCGACAATTTGTTGCGGCAAAATTGGGCTATTACTCCCTCGCCTTTTTCTATATAGTAGAAAATTCACCTCTCTCGTGGTAATCATCTTATAGTAAGCAGTCACATGAAGTTTATTCACGCTTCTGATATCCACCTGGACAGTCCCCTGCGGGGCTTGGAGCGCTATGAGGGTGCGCCCGTTGCCGAGCTGCGCGGCGCCAGCCGCAAAGCTTTCGAAAATCTCGTACGCCTTGCCCTGGACGAGGACGTAGATTTCGTGCTCATTGCGGGTGATGTATATGACGGCGACTGGAAGGATTACAACACCGGCCTCTTTTTCAGTCACCAGATGGCCCGGCTGCGAGAGGCTGACATCCCCGTCTTCCTCATCCGCGGCAATCACGACGCGGCCAGCCAGATCACCAAGGAACTGAGGCTGCCGGAAAACGTGCGTGAATTTCCCGTGAGCAAACCGGCAACCTTCCGTCTCGATGACGTTGGCGCCGCCATCCACGGCCAGAGTTTTCCGACCAGGGCGGTCATCGAAGACCTGGCAGTCAACTATCCTCGGGCAGTGGATGGGTTCTTCAACGTCGGGGTGCTCCACACCAGCGCCGACGGCCGTGAAGGCCACGAAAGCTATGCGCCATGTACCGTCGCCCAGCTCCTTTCGAAGGGTTACGACTACTGGGCGCTTGGCCACGTGCATAAGCGTGAGGTGCTCGTCCGGGACCCCTGGATCGTGTTCCCCGGTAACGTGCAGGGTCGACATGCGCGGGAAACCGGTAGCAAGGGCTGCACCTTGGTTGTGGCCGACGACGGACGCGTGCAGTCGGCTGAGCACAGGGCGCTGGACATAGTCCGCTGGTGCGAGTGCCGGGTGGACGCGAGCGGAGCACCGGACCTCGAGGACGTGCTCGATCGGGCAGGACGCGCGCTCCGCACAGAGTTCGACCTCGTAGAGGGGCGCCTTCTTGCCGCTCGGGTGATTTTCTCCGGAGCCTGCGGTGCGCACAAAATACTTTCCGGACAGCACGAGCGGTTCATCAACGAATGCCGTGCGCTCGCCAATGACCTTGGTGACGGACAGGTATGGGTGGAGAAGGTGCTGGTGCAAACGCGCACCAAAGTGGATATCGAGGATCTGGCCAGGCGGTTCGACCCCCTGGGGGATCTGCTCCGCTACGTCGGCGGGCTGAAAGCCGATGAAGCCGGACTGCGTGAGCTGCTTCCCGCTTTCAAGGACCTCAGGCAGAAGCTCCCTGTCGAGCTTCGCGAAGGTACCGAGGCCCTTAACCTTGAGGATCCGGCCTCGTTATGCTCGCTGCTCGAGGACGCCGAGCAGATCCTGCTGCCACGCCTGCTCGGGGAGGAGCCCTCCGGATGAAGCTCCTCACCCTTGACTGCATCGCCTTCGGCTGCTTCACCGACGAGAAACTGGATTTCTCCGATCCGGGACGCAACTTCCACGTCATCTACGGCCCGAATGAGGCAGGCAAGAGCACGGCTCTGCGTGCACTGACCGGCCTCCTTTACGGCATCCCCGTGAAAACCTCTGATTCTTTTGTTCATGACATGAAGGACCTGCGCATTTCGGGTGAACTGGAACGCTCTGATGGCCTTCGGTTCACCTTCGTCCGCCGCAAAGGTAACCGCGACACGCTGCTCGATGTCGAGGGCAGGCCCCTGCCCGATGCACGGCTCCTTGAGTTCCTTGACGGCGTGAGCGAAGAGGTTTTCGTCACGATGTTCCGGTTGGATCACGCCTCGCTCGTGCAAGGCGGGAACGATCTACTGGCCGGCAAAGGCGACGTGGCTCAAAGCCTGTTTGAGGCCGGAACCGGTATCACCGGTCTGCGTCAGGTTCTCGCCGGGCTCGATGCGGAAACAGACCAGCTGTTCAGGCCGCGCTCAACCACCGCGCCCATCAACCGGTCGCTTGATGCTTACGAGGCCGCGCGCAAGCGGAGCCGCGAGCTTTCCGTGCCGCCGAGAAAATGGACCGAGAAATCTGCGGCGCTTAAGATGGAAGAGGAAAAACTACAGGGCCTCAAGACCCGCCTCTCCGACCTGCGTGCACGCAAAGAGCGCCTGAATCGCTTCCTCCTTGCACTGCCCCACGTCACGCGCCGGGACGAGCTGCTCCTCGAACTGGGCACGCTGGGGACGGTAACCCTCCTGCCCGAGTCAGCACCCCGGGACCGCGATGACGCCCAGCGCCGCAGCCGCGACGCCCAAGGCCGCAATGAGAAAGCCCAAGAGAAGCTCGTGGCCTTGCGCGCCGAGCTGGAGAAACTCGAGTCGCCGCAGGAACTCCTGGCCGAAGAAAGTGCCATAGCCAGTGTTTACGAGCGGCTCGACAGTTACCGCAAAGCTGTACGTGACCTGCCGAAGGTGCGCGCCGAACAGCAACAGCTGGAAAACAGGGCCCGCACGATCCTCAGTGAGGTAAAGCCCGGGTCGGCCCTGGCAGAGGCCGAGGCGTTGCGGCTGACCGTTGTGCAACGCTCACGTATCCGCACTCTTGCCGCCGAGCATCACACGCTGCAGGAGCGCTTGCGGGGAACAGGTGAAAGGGCGGAATCTTCCCGTGAGCTGTGGGAGGAGAAGAAGCGAACGCTGGATAGCGCATCCGCGCCCATGGATGTGACAGAGCTGGGGCGTGTCCTGGAGCGCGCCCGCAGGCAGGATGACCTGGAAGAGCTATTAGCAACGAGACCGGTGATTTGCGCGCGGCAGAAGGGCAAACCGCTGCGGACATGAAGCGGCTCCCTTTGTGGAGCGGCACCCTGGAACAGGTGGAGACGTTGCCGGTTCCCACCCTGGAAACGGTCGAGTCTTTTGAAGGCGAACTCAACGATCTGGCCCAGGAACAGAAGCTGCTGAACAAACAGCAGGAAGAGAACCGTGAGCGTAGGGTGAGGGTAGCAGAAGAAATCCAGACGCTCAACATCGGCGGGGCTGTACCAACGGAGCAGGACCTCTTGCAGGCGCGTGAACACCGGGAACGGGGCTGGCTGCTTGTACGGCAGGCCTGGCTGGAGGGGCATGTGAGCCTGAACAGGAGAAGGCATTCGACCCCGAGCGGTCCCTGGTCGATGGTTACAAAAAGAGCGTGACCGATGCCGATGCCGTCGCCGACCGCCTACGCCGAGAAGCAGACCGCGTGGCAAAACTGGCTGGACTCCTGGCGGAAGAGGAAGTCCGTGGCGGCCGGGAAGTTGATCTGCAGGCGAGGCAGTCCGAACTGCAATCGAGGCTGGAAGACTGCGAGAAGCGGTGGGGCGAACAGTGGCAGCTTGCCGGCATTGTGCCGCTGTCACCCAAGGAAATGCGGGGTTGGCTCAGCCGTCATGGTGGCCTACTGGCCGCAATCCGCGACCTGCGCCAGCGCCGGCAGTCGGTGGCAAGACTGGAGGAGCGCATCGGCGAGCAGACGGAGGAACTGAACCGGGCTCTTGAGGCGCTTGCCGGGCCGGCGCGCGGCAAGCTGGAGACACTTGCCGCCCTTATCGAGCGCTGCCAGTCGTTCCTCGATCGCTGCAACAAGGCCGCACAGGAACGCGCCGACCTGGAGAAAGAGGTGCGACAGCTTGCGAAAGAGCGCGACAGGGCCTCTCGTGACCTGGCCAAGGCACAGCATGAGCTGGGCGAATGGCAAAAGCACTGGCAGGAGGCTCTGGTTCCCCTGGGCCTGCCGGGTGACACCCGTGTCGAGGAGGCCGGCGCGGTGGTGGAGAAGCTCGATGAGCTCTTCAAGAACATCGAAGACCGGGACGACCGGGACGGCCGCGTGCGGGACATGGAGCGGCACATAACGCAATTCAATGACGATGTAGCCGCGCTGGTTGAGGCCTTGGTGCCCGGGCTTCGCGACCTGCCACCGGATCAAGCCGCCGGTCGGCTGCAGGCGCTCTTTGCTACTTCTCAGCAGGAGGCTGTGCACCGTAAGGACATCGCGAGACAGATCAAACAGGAGCAGAAGGCCTTTGAGAATGCGAAACGTGAGTTGAGCGAGGCTGAGCGCGATCTCGAGGCGCTCATGGAGAAGGCCCATTGCCCGGACCTAGCCACGCTGGAGGCAGAGGAACAGAAGTCCGCCCGCGCCCGCACGCTGGCCAAGGAGCTCAACGACGTGAACGCGACCCTCACAGGGTTCACCGCAGGCGCCACCTTGGAGGCTTTCCTTGCCGACATAGCAACGGTGGACGCGGACCGTCTCCCGTATGAAATAGAGGAGATGGTGAGGGATCTTGAGACTTTTGAGAACGAGCGCTCCGGGCTGGAACGGCAGTCGGGCAGCGACCGGGCGGAGCTTGCCATGATGGATGGTAGCGACCAGGCTGCGGCAGCAGCCGAAGAAGCCCAGAGCGCACTGGCCGCTCTGGGAGAGCACGCGGAACGTTACGTGCGGTTGAGGCTCGCTCGCGAAATTCTCAGCCGCCACATCGAGCGCTACAGGGAACAGAACCAGGATCCGATTGTAAGACGAGCCGGCGAAATATTCTCACGCTTGACGCTCGGGTCATTCGCGCTCCTCAAAACCGGGTTCGATGAGAAGGATCGGCCTGTGCTGCAGGGCGTACGCCCTTCGAGCGAAGAGGTGGAAGTCAGCGGCATGAGCGACGGCACGCGCGACCAGCTTTTCCTGGCGTTGAGGCTCGCAAGCCTCGAGCGGCAGTTGGCCTCAGGTGAGCCGCTGCCCTTCGTGGTGGACGACATCCTCATCAAGTTCGACGATAAACGTGCGGAGGCGACCTTAGCGGAATTGGTAAGACTGGCGTCTCACACGCAGGTATTGTTTTTTACGCATCATGCGAGATTGGTGGAACTAGCACGAAAGGTTGCGCCGGAAGAAGCCACCAAGTTTCATGATTTGGGCGCTTCATAGACGTCAGCACGTCATGCCATTGCCCGTCGTTTGCTAGGCTTCGCAATAGGTCGCAGGGCTCTTTTCCGCAGTGATCTGCAATGTGGGGCGGGTGTTTCCTCGAAGAGTCCAGCTAGTCCCGATTCTTCAATACATGCAAGTGCCAGTCCTTCTTATACTAATCCCTTACGGTACCGTCTCAAAAAAGAGATCGAAAAGACGGTCAGGGATCAGCTTCCGGCCGATTTTAAACATGTCCTCCCATTCGTACGGCAGGAGGCCGCGGTGGGCGGGGGCCACCTTGCATATTCCCTCCACTACGTCCTCCAGCGGAACGTTAGCGCACAGCCTGCTCAGGTCGCCACGCACAAAGTGCGCGGCATCATCCCGCTTCAACACAGTATCAACGAAACGCTGCGCCTTCTGGTCTGTGAGCTGATCGACACGGTGACGGGACAACGCCGCGTTACGTTTTCTGATGAATTCGCGGACAAACTCGAGGTCCAAGCACAGCGAGAGCCAGCAGGGCAGGGACCGGTCGTTAAACGTCCATTGTATACCAACGCTGCCCACTCCGCCGAATGAACGTATCGCCGGCCAGTCGAAGAATAGAGACAAAGCTTCGCTCGCGAGCTGCTTCCGGCCCGTCTCGATATGCTGTCGCACCAGACGCACCGCGTCCTCATAACGCGTGATGGCGCTCAACCATTTCTGACCTGTGATATCCATAACCCTCCCGTGAGCCCTTTTTCGACACTATTCTCATTATCGTCAAAATCTCTCCACTGCTAAAACACCCAGCATTGTCACGTTCCGCGACCGGGGAGTGCCTGTTGATGCAAAGGATGAGTGTGGATACACGCTGTTATATTGAGCAGCACAGGACGGCAATGCCGACATTGTCAACCTTCCGTCTCCAGACTCTGGTAAGTGAGACTGAGGCCTTGCGTTGGATGGATCTATGCGGCCATCGTCCAGGCTCTCCTGATTGAATGAAAACGTCATATTTTCACATATATTGTAACGTAAATTATACTATCGTAAGACATATTCTTCTTGAGACCGTTGTCTGTTAATTGATCGTTTTGGCAATAATTATGCCTGTGCTGGCGTTGAAGCTACAAATTTCCTTCCTGAAAGTGTCAACGGCGCAATTTTGATCTGAATACCTCATTTGTGCTGGCAATGATGCGCGTCGTGGACTATTCTGTATAGAGAATAGGGGTAGGTTCCGATAACTGAGCAAAGGGGAGGGCAGAGGCATGTGCTTCTTTCCTTAACGATCGCTTTTTCAATTTGGAAAGAGCTGAAAGCCTTCGATTGGTAATCAAAGGACCAACATCGAAACCTATGATATAATTGTATAATTGGGACGTGTGCGAAAGTAGATAAAAGAATAGATAACTTATCCTTGCTTAGTAGCGCGTTCCGAGACTGCAGGTCGTTTTACGTAATAGGCGCAGGAGTTTCAAAAGGCATAGTACCGTTGAACAAGGAGCTATCGAAAGAGATTCTGAAATCAGTTTTCAGCAAGTCGCCGGGGATTCCCGTAGACCCTCCCAAATACGATGAGGATTCATGCAATTTATACCGGCGCGTAATAGGCCGAAGAGCGAATGTATATGATTTGGCCGTCAAATATAAGGATTTTGCCGAAGCAGTTAGAGAGGCCCATCCTTCCTGGTATCTGGATTTAATTAGCAGCTCGAAGGGTTATTATGCAAATATAATTATTCCTGAATACTTACGTCGTATACCACCTGGGGCGCTGTACGGTCTAACTGCTCAGGCGTTGACACCGGCAAAAGACAAAATCGTTGAAAGGAAATACCAATATGTAATGTTCTCGTTGATGGCGAAACCCTCTACAATCCTTTCTTTAAACACCGATGGAATTGGGAGCGATGTATTGGGTTGGACATCATTATTTTCCGTGGCATGGGTGCGTGAAGTTTACGCGTAGTTCCTGGTGGAACGAGCTAGTCGACGCTTCATTCCTTTACGAATTCCAATTTCCTGAAATCCCGGGATGGACTCCGCCAGGACCAGAACCAAGGAAGGTTCTATTAAGGCGACAACGTTGGTGTGCTGAACGGCTTTTCATAGAAGCAAACTTGGTTATTATCATAGGTTACTCGTTTGGGATTTTTGAGCAATCATTTGACGATTTACCAACTTTCGAGTGGCTATGTTATTTACTTAAACGTTATGCCAAGAACGCGCTTATAGTCGATCCGAATCCATGGAATTCAGAGTTAATAAGTGGCCGGATTAACGAAGCCACAGGGCGAAATAGTGTCAACATACTGCGTGTGAGCTGGGATAGCTTATGCCGAGCCATGATGGAAATTGGTACAAAATCATCTCTGAGAAAAATTCTTTACAGACATGATAAACTTGCCGATGAGGACAAATAAACACCTTAGGTTAAGGTTAAGCACCGTTGCCATCGTGATCGCTTTTAGGCAGTCGTATCCGTTGGTCGATCTCGATTGGAAAATGACCGGTAAACTCCCGCGCAAAATAGCCGCTATCCCGGTGGTAGCGGAGAGAAATATGGAGAGTGCTAAGAACGCTAAGATGGGAAAGAATCAATGAGATTTCTGGCAAACGGTCCATCAATTCCCACCGAACTTCTCGTCGCAAGAGACGAGGGGAGAGTCATTTTTTTCTGCGGCGCCGGTGTGTCCCGTGCACTCGCCGGCCTTTCGGATTTCTTCGGATTGGCACAAAAGGTAATTGAAATACTGGGGGTGAGTCGAGATGATCCGCCGAGAAGGATCATCGAGGAAGCACGGGAGATGGAACGTCGAACGCGGAATTGGCGGTCTTATTCCGGCTGATAGGGTGTTTGGGCTTCTGGAGCGTAGTTTTGTGGTCAAAGACATTGAGGCAGCTGTTGCGAAGGCCTTAATGCCAGACCTCCGACGCAGACCTTTCGGCCCATCGGATCATGCTCGATTTGGCGAGGGGACCTGACGGAAGAATCAGATTAGTTACGACCAACTTTGATATTCTTTTCGAGTCCTGCGACACCTCGTTGCTCTGCTCAAGACCGCCTCGATTGCCCGACCCCCGGCGCAACGAGGAATTCGAAGGAATCATCCATTTACATGGCCATGTGGACCAGAATTATGCAGGGGCTGTGGGGGATGGTTTTGTCCTGTCGAGTTCTGCATTCGGTCGAGCCTATCTATCTGAAGGATGGGCCACATCATTCATGAAATCGATTCTCGATCGATATGTAGTGGTTTTTGTCGGATATACGGCCGATGATCCCCCCGTGCAGTATCTGCTTGAGGCTCTTAATTCCGACTCCACGTCGTTGAAGGAAGTATACGCTTTACAGGCTGGCTCGCAAGACGAAGCAGAGGCCAAGTGGGGACATAAGGGCGTTCGCCCGATCGCCTACGACGAACGAGACAACCACAGGGCGCTTTGGGACACTTTGAGAGCGTGGGCCGTCAGGGCGCAAAACCCCGATGCATGGTACCAGGATGTCATCGGTATGGCCCAGAGAGGCCCTGAAGCATTGTTGCCTCACGAAAGAGGCCAGGTGGCTCACGTGGTTTCGACCTTGCATGGGGCACGGAAGTTCTTGGCCTCAACTGATCCACCTCCTGCAGAGTGGTTGTGCGTCTTTGATCCAACGATAAGATATTCTCGGCCCGGTCATCTTTTCCGTTTTCGCGAACAGGGCCCATATTTGATCCGTTCGATGCATACGGGTTAGATGACGATCCTTTTCCTCCCAAGATTGACCCGGACCATCACTTGAGCCAAAGAGAGGTTCCCAAGGGTGTATGGAATTGTTTTTCGGCCGCCGGGCGGGACGTTAAGAGCCTCCGAGATGACAACTTCGCGACTTTGAATGGACCTTCGTCTGTCGAAATGCCCAAACTCCCGGATCGCCTATGGCAATTAGGCGGATGGATAGCAAGAGTTGCAAACCAGCCCGCAGCCGTGTGGTGGGCATCTACTCAAGCTGGCATCCACCCGGACCTCCAAGCTTTGATTCGGCTTGAATTGGAACGAGCCAAAACAGAGTGTTCCGCCGAGGTCCGGCAAGCATGGCGCTATATTTTTGAGGCACGGAAGGCGCAGATCGAACGACTTCTACGAGGAATGGTATCCCCTTAAGGCATGGATCGATCTTGACGGATGGACCGATGCGGCAGTCAGACAATTGGCTGTAATAAGCCGACCGTATCTAAGCGCTAGACAGGCCCTCTTGGGGTGGACCAAAACCACCGGAAAACGACGGGTCCATGCGCAGGGAAGACTTGGTTCGTGTTGACGTAGAGTATCCTACCCCTACTGACGATGTTCAAATTCCCGAGGAATTCCTTCGGGCGGCGATTCGGGAATTTCGCAAGAACCTGGAGCATGCGGTATGTTTAGAGAAGGAGCTTGCTCCCTTGGGACTCATTAGCTTTTGCCCTATCGAACCCGACCCTGAACTGGGCGGAGAAACGTCTGGGCGCATCGTATGGTCTGGCACGTAGCGTGTTGTTTTACGTGAATCTCATGAAAACACTTATCGAAAAAGATCCTAGAGCCGCCAAGGAGGAATTTCTGTCATGGTGGAGCGACGAAGACACGGTATTTGCACGCTTGAGGATTTGGGCATGTGGGCATCAACAGGTTCTTTCTGGCAGCGAGGCTGGGCGAACGATTCATGATCTCAGTGATCGCGCGTTCTGGGATGATCATCACCAAAGAGATCTTTTACTGGTTCTGAGCAAGCGATGGAGTGATTTTCCCCGTCTCTGAGAAAGAGATCGAGACGCGACTTCTGCGTGGGCCATCCAACTGGCCGGGACTGAAGAAGAAAGATTACGCCAAGTGGCGCGCATGGGAATCGCTGAACCGCATTCATTGGCTGACGGCCCATGGTTGCCAGTTCAGTTTCGACTTGAATGATGAGAGTAACAAGCTTCGCAAGCTTGCACCCGAATGGCAGCCCGCAGTTTGCGGCCAGTGCGGCGGCCTCCATGGAGAGCAGGGGCGGCTGGATTCAGACGGACACCAGTTACGCAACTCTTCTCGATGAACCATTAGATACTCTTATCAATAAGGCGGCAGAAACCAGCGGCCACAAGTATAAAAGACTTGAAAGCGATCCTTTTAAAGGCCTCGCATTCGAAAGACCCATCCGCGCCTTTCTGTCATTGGTTGTTTCTGCGAGACATAATGATTATCCTGAATGGGCGTGGAGAACCTTTCTGAATCCAGAGGCACGAAAATCCGACAAACCCAGGTTTACCGCGGTTATCGCGGAAAGGCTGTGCAGAGCGCCCTCAGAAGCGATAGCAGGATTCTTATCGTCTGCTTCTGACTGGCTTTTGGTTTCGGTAGAGGTTCTCCTATCGAATTATCCAGCTCGTTTTGAACGGGTGTGGGACAAATTGATTTCGGTGCTCAGGTCTAATACAGAAAAAGCAAAGTCGTCCATTGTCCGAGGTAACGAAGAGCCGGACTGGGCGACGGAAGCGCTTAATTCTCCGGCCGGCAAGCTCGCCCAGACGCTGATGCATGACCCCGCCAGAAACGGATCGGGAGACGGAGAGGGTTTTCCGCGCTCTTGGACCGGCCGCGTCGAAGATTTGCTCGCGTTAAACGGCGACCCCCGCCGACACGCCCTGGTCATCTTTACGTTCAACCTGAATTGGTTCTATGCAATTGATCCTGATTGGACTGAGGCAAATTTGATCTCCGCGCTCGATAAGGAAGGTCAAGATCAGGATGCCGTCTGGGACGGTATTTTCTGGAGTGCGAGGATTCCCGACCCGAAACTTTATCGACGCATCAAGCCCCATCTATTGAATCTTGCCGAGCGGAGGTCCTCAAGCAGCCAACGCCATGTTCATATTTTGTCAGGCTTTCTTCTGGCTGGCTGGGGAAGCATCAATCAACGACCAGTGAACGATACATCACGAACGCTGAGATGCGACATGTTCTGCTTAAGGCAGATGACGCTTTTCGGCTACAAACATTATCGCAGTTGAAGGGATGGTCGTCGAAAGGGGATGAGGGGACAGTGGAGAGCGAAACTGCCTGTTTTCTCGGTGAGGTTTGGCCGCGAGAAAAGAAGGCGAAGAGTCCGAGGATTTCCATTGCACTTCTCGATCTTGTCTTTTCAGATACCGTCAATCCGTCGGAGATAGCGGATATCGTTTTGCCCTTGATCTCCCAGGCTCAATCATGGAGCATATTGGACTGCATAGTCTCAGAAACACTCAGAATAATATCATTGACCGATTTCCGGAAAAAGTGTTAGCGCTTCTTGTTCGCCATTTTGCCCGATGATGCGCCTGCATGGTCTTATGCCATTGAAGAAGTGCTCGAACGGATCGGTGCGGCAGACCCATCTCTTTTGACCGATGGCCGACTAGTCGAACTAAAACGCCGCTGGAATGCTCGGTAATGCCACCAGATGTCTCTTTTCCCCGGTAATCTTCCGAACGGCGGTGTCCTGTGGTACTCGCTATGCGAGTACAGTCAGCAAAGGTGCTCCGTTTTCTGATTTTGAAAATTGGTAGTTGACGATTTTGCGTGATAGTTGACTGAATGGCACAAGCCAACAATCTCCAGGAAACTGAAGAGTAGATATGGTATTCGTGACGGGACCTCCTCTGCCTCAAGAGAAACGACAAAAAAGCCAACCTGGCCTGTACAATTTTAGGGCAATACCTGGTGCGTCCGATAAGAGCTTAATGTCATAGGAGGTTTGTTGTTGCCTCTCAGCATCGATAGGCGTAAAATCCTAAAAAGACAGATTGGCCTATTGGTTGTTATGTGACAAAAGAGTGAATAGCTAGTATGGGTCGTATTCATATACCTAACGACGATGAGTTCTCGTTGCTTCGTAATGCACTAAGTTCTGACATAGGTCATGCCCATTTCCACTACAAGCTCCTTTGCGCGTTGCAGGATGCCCACGATCAGTATTGGGAAGTGTTCAATCAGAGCCGGACTTTCTGGCATCTCACATTGGAGGCGCACCAAGATGCTACGCTTTTCAGATTAGGTCGTATCTTTGACCAGGAGAAAGGTGCTTTAAGCCTTGGCAATTGGCTGCAGACCATTAAATCCAACCTGCACTTTTTTGACGAGTCGAACTTTCGAAAAAGACTTCAAGACAACCCCTTTGTCGAAAGCTTAGCAAAGGATTTCCGAAAGCCAGACCAGTACGAATTAGAGCAAGATATTGGGTCAGTTGTGGTTAGTCAAAAGAAGGGCACGGATAATGTGGTTAAGAAATTCATCAACATAAGAAATAAATACCTGGCCCACAAAGACCCTGGAGTCTTATTGCCTTCACGTGGGCCTCAAATGGTTGCTGATTTGTCATGGGATGAAATCGAGCACCTCTTGAGTCTGGCAGACAGGCTACTGAGTAAGTACAGCATACTCTTTGCTGCATCGGTTGATTCGACCACCATGCTGGGACAAGACGATTACAAGTATGTGCTCGAAACCATACAAGAGAGAATTGAATCCCATAAGGCGGCTGTGGAGGGTGAAATGAAGAAATACTAAGCAAATCAAGGGAGGACCCGGCCACATAACAATTTGATCGAGCCGACATCGTAAACTCAAGGCTGATCAGCGTGTTATGAGGGAATAAAGACGTGGATACTCAAGAAATCCTGCTGAGAGTGATTACCCGGGATGGGATCAAGCAAGAGTTCGATCAGACACTTTCGTTTCGAGTGGAACGCTACCTAAAAGTAAAGCCACATGGAATAATTCCTCTCACAGAATTCGCGCTGGTTTCGGCAGAGTGTGCCCTTCTCTTTCGGGACGGTCACTTCTATGGCTCTATTGCTCTATCCCAAGCGGTCGGGGAAGCTATCGTTAGGTTTCTTTGTCAAAAGAACGGTTTTAAACCTAAGAAGAGTTTTGAAGAGAATCTCTCAAAGCTGGAAACCCGAGAGTTCATATCGAAAAGCATGAAAGAAGAGTTCCTATCGCTCTGGGAAAAACGAGACGACTATCACCACCTGAATCCTACGATAGAAACGGACCGCGAGAAGCTTGAGATTTTGGCTTACGAGAAAGTCTCGCTTCTGAAGAAAATTGAATCGGAAATCTTTAAGTTTTCCATTGTTGATGGCAAGTTGGTGCCGGAGAATAGCAAGTATTGGACTCTGCAGCCGAATGGCACCGTCCCTGTGTTTCTCAGGCTAGACTAATGCGGCGGATAACGAAGCGCAGCGGATCGAAAGGTACGGTACGGCGTCTGCCTGCCGGTCAGCTCTCCCTTGGGCGACCAGGACTCACATCAGGGGTGGTCTGAGTACATTGCAAAGAAGGTGCCTGAGAGGGACCCTCGGTGTAGATTTGGCCAAGATGTTCGAACGAGAGAAATTGCGAAGGAAAGTTTCAAGTGACAGAAGATCAGCTAACGCCTCTAGAATCTGATGCTATTCGGCAAGCAATACCGGTGCTCAAGGGCTATCCCTATCAAATTTGGCAGAGCATTCATCATTGGATCAACCTGAAGAATGACGAAGTGTTGGTCCTAGAAGGAGCTGAAGATGTCGACATTCTTGGGCCTGCACGAGCGGAGACAGTTCAGACGAAGGAGACGAAGGCTTCAGGGACGGTGACCCTGAATTCTAACGATGTAATTGACGCAATAGCTCATTTTTGGGACCACCAAAAGATGAATGCTAGCCGAGTGGTCCGTCTCCGTTTCTTGACGACGTCAGAACGAGGGACGGAAAAGGACCCCCGCTTCGCGATTGGTAAAGGACTTGATTACTGGGACCGGGCGAGGAGAGCGGATGTAGCTTTGGTGCCCCTCAGAGAATTTTTCCAAGACCACAATAAACTGCCCGAGACAGTGAAAAAATTCATCGTGGAATCGAGCGACGAGGAGCTGCGGGAAGGTCTTATAAAGAGAATTGTCTGGGACACGGGAAGAGAGCCAAAGGAGTTTATTGAAGCCTTGGTTGACGAAGCCATCTGTTACTACGGCTCAACATTGTCGCTTCAGCCTTCAGAGTCTCGAAAGGTCATCCCTCACCTGCTCAAACGGGCCTGGGAGGTGGTTTGCAGAGATAAAGTGGCCGATCGAGTCCTGAAACGCATCGATTTCATGGAGTTGTTTGAAGAAGCTACCACAGAGAGAGTTGGCAAGCGGGAATTGAATATTCTTTTGCGCCACCTTCCGGCAGCCGATAGCCTTGTTGGTATTCTATCAGAAACTGGCCTATCGACCATCTCTGCGCCTTCGTTTTCCCTTCAGACTCTCTCGTCTCCTTTGCCGGATCGTGCCTCAGCGAGGAAAAGCTTGGTCTTGCAATTACTACCGATTATGAGCCAGTCCGGCAAGCTAATTGTCCAAGGCTCCACCGGGATAGGGAAGTCCACAATCGCGAAGTTGATTACTGATAATATCGGTCAGGACTGGCGCTGGCTGCAGTTGCGAGGTCTAAGTTCGGAGCAAAGTGCTAGCATTCTTTATCACCTCCTCGCCACTGCATTTTCGGCCGGCAATTTAGTGATAGAGGACATCAATCTGGACAACCCAAAGGTTGAGACAGCCTTCGCTGCCATCATATATGCTGTCGACTTCGCCGGCACGTGGCTCATTGCAACAACATCATCGGAGCCGGCTTTCAGAATCCGATCCATAATGAGGGATGACACTTCTGTTGTAGTTGCGCCCTCCTTTAGCGACGAAGAAATTCAGGAGGTCCTCGAAAATTACGGATGTCGGCCCGATCTCGTGAAACCTTTGGCTCTTATCCTCTTGGCGAAAACAAGCGGCCATCCGCAGCTACTGCATGCAGAGATCCGACAGCTTGAGCGTAGGGGATGGCCCAAGCTCACGGCAGATGATCTTCTACCAAGCAAAGACGTTGGTGGTATCCGAGTCACCGCGCGCAAGCGCCTGGTCGAGACTTTGCCGTCAGACGCGGCCAGAACATTGGCGTATCGGTTAAGTATTTTTTCGTGCCCGTTCACGAGAGACCACGCCATAAAGATGGCTGAAAAAGCGCCTTCTCTCGAAAGACCAGGTGAACTCTTTGATCTATTGGTCGGTCCATGGATAGAACATTTGGGGGCGAGTTACTACCGGATATCGCCTCTCCTTCAAGGAAGTGCGGCGGAAGTCTGGTCCGACGAGGAGATCAAGGCCCTCCATTTTACGGCCGCGCGAGCTATGACGGCGAAGAGCAACATTACCCCAAGCGAAGCGAGCAATGCGCTTCTCTTTGCAATCTTCGGAGAAGCGGACTCTGTTGTACTTGGGTTGACTCGGTCACTGCTGACCCAGGTGACCGCCATTCTACCGCTAATTGCCAATGACTTCCTGTGGATCACCTTGCTGAAGCTGGATCCGACAAAGCCGATTTACCCTGGTAACGCTGTCGCTAATAGCATGCTAAGACAGCTCCAGTTCATTATCGCTGCCGAAACCGACCACGCATCGATTGCCGCAAATGCTTCTGAAGTCTGGGAGCGAGAGATCGAAAATATCGGCGATTCGGAAGCTAGAAAGCTAACCCGATTCCTTTTTCTCTGTACGACGACGTTACGGTACAACGTCTATTTTTCTACCGAACTTCTCATCGCGAGAATCCAGGAAGTAGACCAGCTGGCTGAGGAATTAGAGTTCCGTGCTCCGGTTCTGGCGGAAACAGAGGCAGGCGAGGAAGGGTTCACATTAACTGAAATGTTGTTTTTGACCGTGATTGAGAGATGTAAAGGCATCGATGCCATCAGGCGGCTGCTCACGGTCTTGGAGCAACAACCGCCGGGATATAGGGCGAAACTGCTCTCGCTGTTTGCAAAAGAAGGGGTGTGGGCGAACATCCTAATGAACCAGGCATGGCTCCTCGCAAGCAAATCGGAAGATCCCAGATGGGTAGAGTGCATGGAGGTGTACAACAACGTAATAGCTACCGCGACCAGATGGGGAGCAACGTCTCTTGTAGAGGAAGCCCTCCACGCAATGATGGTCATCGAGGATGAATACAGGGATGATTCGGATCGCGCCCTGGAGCTTGCCCAACGTGCCGAGGGCCTGTTAGGCCCTGGCAACAAAGTCATACAGAATGCAAAGGCCATGGTGATGTATCGGAAGCAATCTTACAAAGAAGCGATCCAAAATTGGTTTGAGGCATTACCTAAATGGAAGGGTTTCGGTGCTCCTATGATTTCGTTCACGTGTGCCGTGAAAGCTGCTGCCGCAGTCGGCGAGTGGGAGAAGAGTGCGGAATTCGCCTTATTCGGTGAAGAAGCTGCGCGGAGCTCCAACATGCTAACACTTTCACTCGGTTTTCGTGCCAACCACGGTTTTGTAATGTGGAAAGTAGGAAACAGAAAGGCTGCGGTGGAGGACTTCGTTCTGGTGCTTGACGCGTTCACTGGCTTGCCGAATCCTGAGACCGACATGCCGTCCTACTTGCTCCAGAAACGAGTAGGCCATACTATCACGTGGTTCCTAAAGGACTTTGAGATGTCCCGCACAGAGGATCATGTTGAACCGCCAGCCGGATGCTTCAGTGACTTACATTTAACGGAGCAAGAGTTTAAGATTGGCCTCACAGACTATCCAATTCAGCCAGAGGTATTTCTGTGGTTCCTCCTTGCCGATCTCGATACACGGGCGAGTTGGGGAACGGATGTTTTCGAGAGGTTCGACGCGAAAGTCAGTAACACGAAATTCTCCTATCTGAAGTGTCAAAGAGATTACCTGCGCATTCTCCGGGCTCTTAACAGGTTGGATGTGAAATCCATGATCGACGACTTTGAACGATTTTTTGAATCCTTACTGGTTTTAAAGCCCTTCATTGAAAGGAATGCGAGCCCATTTGTCGAGACAGAAGATGCACCAACAAGTGCTGCATCCAGCAAGAAGGACCTTCTTGAATCCTTCCTGGCTCTTGTTGTTGCAGCTATTATTCTGGCTGTCTTGCGGGAGAAATCGATACGAGAAACAGTGGACGTCTGGAAAAAGGAATTGGCCGCAAAGAAAGAGTATTTTCAGTTCATCTCTCCCTTACTTGATTTTATAGGAAAAACCCAAGAAATGAATTTGTCGGAACTGATGACAATCATCACAGACGGAAGTGAGAGCTATGATAAGAGGGTAACTGCGTCAGCCATCTTATCGGTTCAAAACAGCCTTGACCCTAGAGATCGCTTCTACGCCAACGTTGTCCTTTTCAACTTCGTAATCTCCTCAAAATGGCAGGACGCAATAGAAGAAGGACTTTCGGCCATAGTTTCTAAAGGTTGGCTGATCACCGTGACTGACCAACCATTTAGCCTCTTGTCTCCTCGATTTACGGTACCGCCTATTGTTGAGGCATGCGAGGGATTCGCTCGCGGAATTAGGAAAATGGCTCGGGTATTGCTCGCGGCAAGAAGTGCGGTCGCCGTTCCTCTTCATGGCCAGACACTTGACCAATTAATGAAGGCTGCTCAGTAAACACTGTGTGCTTTGTCCATGATGTTGTCATGCGTAACTTTCCACCCGGCCAAAGGGTCTTTGTTACTCTTGTTGTTATGCCGCTAAATGAGATGGATTAGAGGGGGGGTGTAGAAATGCCTGACTGTCCTGTCTTCCCAGGCTATGCGTTGATGTCAGATGATGTCGAGCTGGCTATTGAGGTATCCTCGGTGTGCTGGCAAAAATCCATTTACCTTCCGTTGCTCGATATGCCAAGGTTCTTCAGGCCAGACTGGATCATAGAGGTCCAGAAAAGGATCGTTACCCTTCAACGAGCAAGAATCAACAAAGTGTTCACAATCGACGATAACGCCACACCCATGGCGGACATTCTCAGGAAGGCTGGCTTTGATGTGGGTTCACCGAAATTACTCCTCCAGACCCTAAGAGACGAAACGAAAAGCGGCAACGGCACGGTAACGCCGAGAACCTTGGATACTTTCCTTTTATTCTGTGGATACAAGAAGAGGCTTTCCAACAGTGGGGTTGAGTATCTAAGTCTTGATAAAACACACGAACAGCCGAAAGCTGGCAACAAACTCATGGTCTTGGAATCCTCTTCCCAGGTAATTGACGTTTCTGGCATAAACTATGCTGTTTACTTTCGTTATGATCTAAAAATCATCCCCGAAATAGCCTCCCAGTTCGAGAACGAATTTGAAAGAAGGCTTGTCGCATTTAACGACGGGTCTGAAGCCTTTGGTGTTCACAGAGAATTTCTAAGATCGCTGATCTATGCAATTCTGCCTGTCGAGGATATCCAAGAGGAATATGAAGGAATCCAGTTGATCGTAAAAGATATCCCGATTGGAATCCTCTTTGTGAGTATTCCGGCAGCTCACCTCTTTCGGGTCGACGCAACGATGAAACTGCTTGCGGACGTTGTTGAGTTCAGAACTAAACCCGTCAATTCTTCTCTTCCCTCCTATTTGTTTGTAGATTTGCAACAAACTGATCTTCAATCCGAGATTCCGGAAGTCGTTTCGGACATATCTAAGCAGGCGCAGTGGCGCTTTCACCTCAATGGTAAACAAGCCACCGTGCCCACTTTTAAGCTGTTCTGCCAGTTCTTCCCTATCGACTTCTTAATGGTTTCGGGTCACGGGGGGTGTCCATATGTTCGGATTGCCGAATATGAATATCAGGACGAAAATGGAAGTGCGCATGTAATTAAGGTAAGAGAGTTTTATCAGTTTCTCAGGATGGTTGATGACAAGGTCCAGGTCGAGTCGAAATATGAATTTCTATCAGTAGACGGAGTGGACTGGGAAGACAAGGAAGAAATTCGCAAGCGCCGCTTATCCATAAAGAGATTTGTGGAAGGAGGACGGGAAAAGCTCGTTTCCTCCGAGGAAATCAGTGTAAATAGCTTGGAAGGCTTGGTGTTGTCGAATGGCGTCTTCATGGGAAATATCCATTTCTTCGCAAACTCTGGAAACCCAGTCTTGTTTCTAAATACCTGTGGATCTCTCGCAAACTGTGGGAAACTCCTTAGTTTTGCTGGCGCCCGAGCAATAATTGGAACCGCCTGGAGCATCTTTGACTCGGACGCGGTAATTTTTACGAAGGAATTCTTTGGTGCCCTCAGGGACTCGAACTTGGCAAATTCATTCTTTGCAGCTCGCAGAGCGATAACAAATGACTACTCAAAATTTTCCTATTGGTTCATCGGCACTCTGAACACAACTTTCAAGTTGGGCTTAGACAGCTTTACGATATTGAAGAGCAAAGAAGGATTATGGCAATCCGAATGATTTCTGCCCTGGAGACGGCCAGACTTTCATGTATAAGCAAGGGTGGATGGACAGGGTGGATATGCATGATCTTGGCGTTATTCTTAATATAGCCACTATGTACTGCAATAAGGCTCCTGATGTTATTCGCGACATCGTAATAGGATTGAACAGACTTCGCAAGGAAATCGAAAAAGACGTGATAGATCGCCGGGGCGACAACAAAGAAGACGGAGCAGTTTGAGCAATTCAATTAGGTCCCAAATATACTGACGCTATAACCGACGAACGATGAGGGTGATGAGTAACCGTCCCCGCCAATCGACAGAGAAGGAACGCACTCTGGCTCAACCTCCCATTGCCAATTTCGCGAGGTAATGGTGTCCACACGCAGTCTCATTTGATGCTCCCTGAGGTCTTCACCTTTGCATCTTTGCTTCGAAGATCACACTTTGTACTGTCAATAGTGAACGGAATGGGACTATTCTGTATTAGGGAATTGCCGCGGCTTGTGATAACAATAAACAGGAAGACTTCGTCTGCGTCTCGCAGAATGCGGCTGATTGCTCGGCAGAAGGATGACAGTACAATATCAGGAGAGAGTCACATTATGCCTAACTCTTTTCCTCTTCGAGTTGGCCACAAAAGCCTTCGTTTTGGTTGCCCAAAGGCTCGGTCGCGCTCGACGGCGTCTCGCTCGACCGGTCAACGCAGGTGGAGGGCGATACCTTCTCGGTGCTGATCATCCCGCACACGCTGGCGGTGACGACCTTCGGCGCCTTGCGCCAAGGGCGACGACGTCAATCTCGAAATCGACACCATGGCGCGCTATGCCGCGCGGCTGATGGGCGCTGAAAATAGACACCCTTGTTCGCCGCGCGGGCGCTTGCTACCACGCGGCCGTAACAAGGAACTGTAAGACATGGCCAAAAAGACAAGCGCCGCGAAAAAGCGCGAGCGCAGCCGCGCGTGCTGATCGTGGAAGCGCGCTTTTACGAGCATATCGCCGACGCGCTGCTCGCGCGGCGCCACCCGCGTGCTCGACGAGGCCGGACGCGCAATACGACCGCATCGCCGTGCCCGGCGCGCTCGAGGTTCCCGCGGCCATCGCCATGGCGCTCGACGCCGCGCAGCGCAAGCAGCGCGCCCTACGACGGCGTGGTCGCGCTCGGCTGCGTCATCCAAGGCGAGACCTATCATTTCGAACTGGTGGCGAACGAGTCGGCGCGCGGGCTGATGGACTTGAGCGTCGGCGCGGCCAGCTCCGCCATCGGCAACGGCATTCTCACCGTCGACATTCGA
>CAWHDO010000056.1:0-78085 GCA_963828085.1 uncultured delta proteobacterium | reverse complement strand
GCCATCCCGATTTTCCTGCAATCACCTTCGGCATCCTGATACACTGCCAGTAAGGCAGGAACACCGAAGCCCGTCTTATACATACGTCGGACCAAATGTCCCGGCCCTTTTGGGGCCACCATGAAAACATCCGTGTCCGTGGTGGTTAAATCTGCCCGAAATGAATGTTGAACCCGTGGGCAAACGCCAGTGCTTTACCCTTGCTCAACGAAGGTTCTATTTTTTCTCGATAAAGGGCGGCCTGTAGCTCATCCGGGACGAGAATCATTATCACGTCGGCAAGTTGAGCCGCTTGATCCACCGCCATCCCCCCCAGTCCGTCTTGGCCTACCTTGTCCCAACGACGGCTCTGACGATGGAGACCCACCACCACCTTTACGCCGGAGTCCTTGAGATTCAAGGCGTGAGCATGGCCCTGACTGCCGTAGCCTATAACGGCCACAGTTTTGCCTGCCAAGGCCGCTGGATCTGCGTCCCGGTCATAGAATATGGTTGCCAAGTTTACTCCTTAAAGGTCTAGATTGAGTCCGCTTCATAATTTGCGACCGGATTGTATCAAAAATGTAGTTCACCTTCAAGAAATGCTCGCAATCGCATCAATTTTTTTTCGACACCCTTCGGCTCGATACACGCAATCGGCAGGCAAGGTGGTATCTCCCGGAGGAGACCAACACTTTTTTCATTTCATTTGAGAGCGCCTACCTCTACCTGGACATCTTGGAGCACGTTGCCCCAGTTTGTCCTCCTTGAAAAACATGCTTAGGGGTCTCCAAAAGGACCCTGTTGTCTGGTGGAACCGATGAGGTGAGCCACACATTGCCGCCTATTACGCAGCGGGCTCCGATAACAGTTTCTCCTCCAAGTATAGTGGCCTGGGCGTATATGGTTACATCATCTTCAATGGTCGGATGCCGTTTACGGCCTCTCAGGTAGTCGCCCCCTTCGGTACCTGAGGATGGAGACGCGCCCAGCGTTACGCCCTGGTATATACGGACACGATCCCCAATATCTGTTGTTTCTCCAACAACTACCCCTGTTCCGTGGTCGATGAAAAAATCCGAACCGATCCTGGCGCCGGGGTGGATGTCTATGCCTGGTACCGGAATGAGCGCGCTCCGTCATAATGCGCGGCATAAGGGGTATGTCACGAATAAAGAGTTCGTGTGCGACCCTGTAGACAAATATTGTGTAGAGGCCCGGATAACAAAACACGATCTCATCCAAGCTCTTCGACGTGGATCGCCGTCGTAGTGAGCGCGAACGTCACGAGCTAGTTTGCACCGCAACTCAGGCACCTTTTCTACGAATATTACCGCCTCCTCCCGCCCTTTTCGAATGCATTCAACACAGAGACTGTCCTGTACGTCTGCACTCATGACGTATACTCCTGGAAATCTGCGCCGCAAGGAATATTGTAGATAATCATCATTTCGCTGCCCAAGTGGTATTCCAGAGTCGACGTGGTCAACTCCTGCCGTCCGAAAAAGCCCGGGAAGAGGACATCTTGAAGCACGTCGAGGATACGGATAATTGCATCCTTGGAGGGGATTAGCGCCGCTCCTACGTGATCGACAGTTGTCTCATCCGCACACGAATGGACCGTCGCAGCAATGGCGGCCTTCAGTCGGTCTTCCTGTAGCGGAACAAGAACGTCTTCTTCGAATTCGCATAAACTCTTTCTAGTCGCTGCGGAATCAAGATGCTTTGTCATTGTCGGTCCCACTCCTTGTGATACGGTCCCTTGGCGTCCAGGCCCATTGGGCGCCAAAGTGCTAATCTATATGATAGCACGTAATACTCGGTAAGGGTTGGCCTTTCATTGAGACCGTGATTGATATCAGTTGCCGGCATGTCCTTTGATTGCATAAACCGGAGCGCTGATGGATTCAGAGCGGCAAACGGGACATCGGCTGGGAGTCGTGAAGCGCTTGCGTTTTTTGAAGACAAAGCCGCAGTCAAGACAGCGCGCTGCACGGCAAATCAAGGTGGCTTCATTGCGAATGGACCGCTCCACATGGGGAAGATGCTGGTACACCTCTTTCTCGCGGATACCCAGTAGGCGGGATATGTCTCGCGCGGTCAACTCGCTTTCTCTAAGGATTTGCTGTAGCCTCTGACGAATGGTCAGGGAACCCCTCCTTGACTTGCGTCGGAGCACTAAAACTCCGCGAAGCAGGCGTCAGCTTCTGACTGACCTGTGTGACCTCGACCTAAGCATATCTCAATGCACCGAAATGAGACCTTTCGTTCTTGACAACTTGTTGCCTTTTCATGGAGGATAAATCCTTCAGCGTGATCGCGGCAACGATTTTCCGGCTTAACTTATAAACCGTTTCAGGGAGGAATTCATGGCCCAGAGATCTTTGAACAAGGTGCTGTTGCTCGGCAATCTGGGCAAAGACCCGGAAGTAAGGTATACTTCATCCGGTAGGGCCGTCGCCACTTTTACCCTAGCCACATCTCAGCAGTGGCGTGATCAAGATGGCAATGACCAGGAAAGGACTGAGTGGCATAGGGTCGTCGCCTGGGGTCGTCTTGGTGAGGTGTGCGGAGAGTATCTGAGCAAGGGGAAGCAGGTATTTATCGAAGGCCGTATTCAGAGCCGGGAATGGGAAGATCAGGAAGGCAACAAGAGGACTACGGTCGAAATCATCGCGAATGACATGATAATGTTGGGCGGAGGAAGCCCCTCCCAAAGCCGCAGTTCCGGTGAGGGCCAAAAACGGCAGGCACCCGCTCAGTCGCGAAGTCAAGAGCAAGGCAGCAAACGAGAAGTCGGGCGATCCCAGCAGCCACCGCCCCCGGAGGATGACATTCCCTTTTAGAGGCTCGGGAGAATCGAGTTTGCACGAATAACCGACCGTTCCTGATTGCAGAATCTGGGCATTTTCAGTGCCTGGCGATAGAGATCACCTGAATCAGTATTGTTTTGCAGACCCAAGGAGGACCTATGCAACGGAGTATCAGGTTCACGGCGGGAGTGGCGGCGTTGGCCGCAATGCTTTCCTTCCTGTATCTCATGCACTTTGCGTGCAGTTCCTGTTGGGCCTTTAATGAGGCCCCTGCGTTTGCCGCAAGGGTAGCGTCCGGGGAGCTTCCTCCGGTTGACCAGCGCTTGCCTCCCTCTCCTGTGGTCGTGCCCCCCGTTGATAGACCGGGGACCTACGGCGGAGACTGGCGACGCGCTTACACGGGGCTTTCCGATTTGGTGGGCCTTCGGCGCGTTCTTTACGATCCACTGGTCCGCTGGAGTCCTGATCTCAAAATTGTCCCCAATTTGGCCGAAAAATGGGAGTCGGACGAAAAAGGCAGTGTCTTCACCTTTCATCTGGTGAAAGGCGTACGGTGGTCAGACGGCGCGCCGTTTACAGTTGATGACATCATGTTTTACTTCGAAGATATTCTTTTCAACAAAGAAGTGACCCCATCCTTGCCCAAGTGGATCTCGCCGTCGGGATCACAGCCCAAGGTCACGAAAATTGACGACTATACTTTCCGTGTTGAGTTCGACCAGCCATATAGCATTTTTCTGGAGCAATTAGCGTGTCCCGCCGCTATGGCCCTGGTGACGAACCCGAAACACTATTTAAAAAAGTTTCATAAAAAGTATGCCAAACCCGAGGACCTGGAAGCCTTGATGAAGGAAACAAAGGCCTCCACATGGGTCAAGCTCTTTCAGGATCATTCGGACCTTCAACGTGCCATTTTCCTGGACAAGGACCTACCTTCCATCCTGGCATGGACCATCAAGGTGCCGGCCCCGGCTAAACGCTTCGTCCTGGAGCGAAATCCTTATTACTGGAAGGTCGATACTGCCGGGAATCAACTTCCATATATCGATCGGATAGTCAGTGATCTCCAAGCCGAGGCTCAAACGATTCTCTTAAAGGCTATCGCCGGCGAGATAGACTTTCAGGGTCGCAGCCTTGGAGGAATGCAGAATTCCGTCCTGCTTCGCTCGAGTGAAGCAAAGGGGAAGTATAGACTGGTACCCAAGACAGGGACTGCCTCCGTGGGAGTGTTGCTGGCGCCTAATCTGAACCACAAAGACCCGGTAATGAGAACCATCATTTCAGATCCCAGGTTCCGCATAGCGCTTTCTCATGCTGTCAACAGAGACGAGATCAACAAGATTGTGTATCGGGGAAAAGGCGATCCAAGACAGGCGGCGCCCCTGAAAGAATCCCGCTTCTATTCCCCTTCGTATGAGAAGGCTTACGTGGAATACGATCCGGCAAAGGCGGCATCACTTTTGGACGAAATGGGACTCAAGATCGGCCCGGACGGTAAGAGAATGCGGCCTGACGGTAAGCCTCTCCAGTTGTCCCTGGACGTTATGGTAAAAATTCAATCATGGGTGGATACAGCGGAAATCCTGGCTTCAAACCTGAAAAGCCTCGGAATAGAGGCCGAAGTAAAGTCTGAAACCATGGAGCTTTTCCGGCAGCGGACTCAAAGCGCAGCCCACGATATTGCTCTGTGGCCTGGCGACGGCGGAATAGAATGCTTACTCGAACCTCGTTGGTACTTCCCGTATAGCAGCGAAAGCCTCAACGCTCCGCTATATGGCCAATGGTTCCAGAGTGGGGGCAAAAGAGGAGAAGAGCCTCCGCAGACAATTAAGGAGATGATGGAAACTTACAACCAAATTCTGCGCACGACCTCTGAGGACAAGCAGAAAGAACTGTTCGGAAAGATTATTTCCGCAAATGAAAAGAATCTATGGGTTATCGGCCTCGTTCACGATCCTCCAGACTACTACGTTGTGGCAAAGAACATGTACAATATCCCTAAGACGGATTTTCAGAGTTGGACTTACCCGAATCCGGGTCCGATTCATCCCGAACAGTTTTCCTACGGCAAAGATGACAAAAAATAGCTTAGCAAGCGTTCCGAGCATGGGCGTTAAAGCAAGCTCATTTTGCCAGTCATGTTTTTTTTCATTGCTGGGATCACCTCAAGGCCCCTATTCTAAAGAGGAATTTTGAGGTATTTTCAACGGCTTATATAAAAATCCCCCCTGCCTCCCTTTAAAAAGGGGGAGAAAGCCGGTCCTCCAGAGCCGGAACTCTATCTTAGAGGAAAGCGATCATGCTCAGTTACATAATCCGTCGCCTCCTCATCATGATCCCGACTCTGGTGGCTATTTCCATAATATCTTTCACTATCATTCAGTTGCCTCCGGGTGATTTTCTCACTATATACGCAGGCCGACTGCAGGAAAGCGGAGAAACGGTCGATCAAGCCGAACTGGACGCACTAAAACAGCGCTTTGGACTGGACCAACCGGTTTACATCCAGTATTTCCGCTGGTCATGGAATTTTCTTCATGGCGATTTCGGCCATTCATTTGAATGGAACAGGTCGGTTCGTTCACTAATTGCCGAGCGACTCCCCTTGACCATCATAGTTTCTGTTTCCACCCTACTCTTCACGTGGCTGGTTGCGCTCCCTATCGGAATTTACTCTGCTGTTCGCCAGTATTCGTGGGTTGACTATCTGCTCACTTTCATAGGGTTTATTGGACTCGCCACACCAAATTTTCTTTTTGCGCTCGTATTGCTATGGTTTTCTTACGCTTATTTGGGAATGAGCATCGGCGGACTTTTTTCCCCCAGTACCTGGAGGCGCCCTGGAGTTTGGCCAAATTCCTCGATCTTCTGCAACACCTCTGGATCCCGGTCATTATCGTGGGCATGGCCCATACAGCAAAATTCATCCGTATAATTCGAGGAAACCTTCTGGATGAACTCAAGAAGCCTTACGTTACGGCCGCAAGGGCAAAGGGTCTTCCAGAAACCCGCTTGATCCTGAAATATCCCGTTCGAGTCGCCATCAACCCTTTGGTCAGCACAATAGGTTGGACCTTGCCGGAACTCATCTCGGGGATCGCAATTACCGCAGTGGTCCTGAACCTTCCCACTTCCGGGCCTTTATTGCTTGGCGCTCTTTTAAGCCAAGACATGCAACTTGCCGGCAGTTTCATCATGCTGCTCAGCTTTCTCACCGTTATTGGAACGCTTGTCTCAGATATTCTCCTGGCTTGGGTAGACCCCAGGATTCGTTTCGGTCCGCGTGAGGGAGCATGAGTCAGGATCGAAAGAAAGAGCAGAGGTATCTCGACGCCTCAACACGGCAGTTGATATGGTGGCGGTACCAGAAGCATACCCTGGCCATGGTCGGCCTGTGGTTAATCGGTTTGCTCTATTTCAGCTCGGCATTCTGCGAATTTCTCGCGCCTTACTCCAAAGATACGCGCCATTTTAATTCCATATACTCGTGTCCCTCGAAGATAAGGATCTTCGATCAAGAAAGATGCCTTCGATGGCCCTTTGTGTAGAGCTCTCGCTCGACGTGGATGAGGAGACGCAACAGCTTTGCTACAAAGAAATTACAGAGCGGCGCCACACCATTCGCTTCTTTGTAACAGGAGATTCATACGAGTTCTGGGGTCTTTGGAGGAGCAAGCGGCATTTATTCGGGGTGGATTCACCTGGGAGGATCTTCCTGTTCGGTACGGATAGGATGGGGCGGGACATGTTTTCCCGGTGTCTGTACGGCAGCAGGATTTCCCTTTCCATCGGGATGATGGGAGTATTATTGAGTCTGGTGCTCGGGTTGGTATTAGGCGGTATTTCGGGCTACAGAGGAGGTTGGGCGGATACCTTGATTCAAAGGGCCATAGAAATCATACGCTGCTTCCCGAGTATCCCTCTGTGGATGGGACTATCCGCGGCCATGCCTCCCCACTGGGGCGGGTTAAAGGTCTATTTTGTCATTACAATAATTCTGTCGCTTATCGGTTGGACGGATCTGGCCAGGGTGGTGCGGGGCAAGCTCATAGCACTTCGCGAGGAAGATTTTGTCCTTGCTGCCAGATTTGTGGGCGCGGGCCACGCAAGATTAATCTTCCGGCATCTGATACCTCAGTTTACAAGTCATATTATCGTTACAGTGACTTTGGCCATACCGAGCATGGTGCTGGCTGAGACGGCTCTCAGCTTCCTTGGGATCGGCCTGAGACCTCCCATCACGAGCCTCGGGGTGCTGCTGAAGGAGGCTCAAAACGTTACTACCATTGCTCTTTACCCGTGGCTGTTGATACCGGTCTTGTTCGTTATCGTCACTGTGCTCTCATTTAACTTTGTGGGCGACGGTCTCCGAGACGCTGTGGATCCTTATTCGAGGTAGATTGGATGGCACCTGTCCTCCAAGTTGAAGACCTTCGAGTTCACTTTGTTCTGGACGAGGGCACGGTCAGGGCGGTGGACGGCGTCACCTTCAGTCTGGAACCTGGAAAAACGCTGGGCATTGTCGGAGAGTCCGGAAGCGGAAAAAGTGTCATAGGGCAGGCCATACTGAGAATCGTGCCGCCCCCTGGCAGGATCGTGCAGGGAAAAATCCTTCTCCGATCCGGCAACCATGACGGTGATCAGACTCAATTGGATCTCGTCTCTCTCGATCCCCACAGTCGTGAGGCTCGCAGAATCCGCGGCCATGATGTCGCTATGATCTTTCAGGAACCGATGAATTCGTTCAGTCCGGTTCATACTGTAGGAAGTCAAATTATAGAGGCGCTTCGGATTCATACCGATGTCTCCCATGAAGAGGCTCGCAACCGGGCCACCGAGATGCTGGGTAAGGTAGGAATACCGCAGCCCGAGCACAGGATAGATTCGTATCCACACGAGTTATCCGGAGGGATGCGCCAAAGAGCAATGATCGCCATGGCACTTGTGTGCAACCCAAGAATTCTGATCGCGGACGAGCCCACTACGGCTCTGGACGTCACCATTCAGGCCCAGATCCTTGAACTCCTGAAGCAGTTGCAAGAAGAGTTCGGGATGGCGATCCTTTTCATTTCGCACAATCTCGGGGTTATAGCAGAGATCAGTCATGATGTTCTGGTAATCTACTTCGGCCGCGTGATGGAGCATGCGCCGGTGGATGTCCTTTTCAAGGACCCGCTGCATCCGTTCACCAGGGCCCTTCTGAAATCAGTTCCGGGAATCGACACTCCGGTGCGGACTCACTTGGCGACCATTGAGGGGACGCTGCCGGATCCTTTCGCAGAAATACAGGGCTGCCCCTTTTTCGCAAGATGCATACAGTGCGGCGGCGATACCCTTTGCCGAGACGACAAATATGAACTGACCAAGGTTGGAGAGCGTCACTATGTCTCCTGCCCCAGGGCGTGCATCTCATTATGAGGGTTGTTAGTGTCTGAACCGCAAGTTTTTCTCGAAGTGCAGGACCTAAAAAAGCACTTTCCCATCCATAAAGGGCTTTTCAAAAAAGTGGTGGGCCACGTCAAGGCTGTGGACGGCGTAACCTTCAGCATGCACAGCGGTGAAACTCTGGGCTTGGTAGGAGAGTCAGGTTGCGGAAAGACCACGGTGGGTCGTATGATCATGGGCGCTTACACACCTACCGCCGGGCACATATGGTTTCAGCCGCCAAATGGAGAGCCTCGAGTCGATCTAGCTAATATTGAGCCTTCCCACATGCGGGCTCTACGTCCTCACATCCAGATGGTCTTTCAAGATCCGTTTGCATCCTTGAACCCGAGAATGACTATCAGGGAAATTCTTGCGGAACCTCTCGTGGTGAATAAAATTGCCCGAGGCCGAGAATTGGAAGGCCGAGTCGCGAGCTGGTGGAGCTGGTGGGTTTGAAGGTCCAGCACCTTAACCGCTATCCTCACGCTTTTTCGGGCGGGCAACGGCAGCGCATAAGCATAGCTCGGGCTTTGGCATTATATCCCAGACTCGTCGTGGCCGACGAACCGACTTCCGCCCTGGATGTGTCGGTCCAAGCGCAAATTGTCAACCTTGCACTGGAGATTCAGGACCAATTGGGCCTGGCCTATTTGTTCATCTCTCATGACCTGGGCTTGGTTAGGCATTTCAGCAAGCGAATCGTGATCATGTACGTGGGGCGCGTGGCCGAATACGCTCCTGCGGAGCCTCTGTTTGCCAGGCCGCGCGATCCGTACACCGAAGCGCTGATGTCCAATGTTCCCACTCCCGGCCTGAATTGGTGGGTCGTAAGATCATTCTGAGAGGGGAGCCCGTGGACCCCATTAGCCCCCCACCTGGCTGCCCATTCCATCCGTGGTGTCTTTACGCGGGAGGAGGTCTGTTCGCAGGTCGTGCCGCCTTTGGAAGAGGTGGAGCCAGGACACCTGGCTGCATGCCATTTCAAGAATACATTGAACCTGACTGGGTGCGACGCCCTCGGCTGCGTTATATGACAGGGCTTTATGTTGCTCTAAAGCCCTATTTTATGGTAAAAAAGCAACTGCCGCACTATTGATACAGGAAGTCAAGCCCATGTCGTGGAGAATATTAAGAGAATTCTTGTTTATACTCATAATTCCATAGGATTGGGTCACGCCTTCCGCACTCTGGCCGTAATCACGGGAATGAAGAAGTGGCGGCCCGACATAGATTTCCTCGTGGTATCCAGCACGTCGGTTCCTCAGATCTTTTTTAAGGAAGGGATTGAAGTGATCAAGCTCCCTTCCATGAAAATTGATATCGATCACGAAGACAACCTCATGCGGCCCCGGTATCTAACCGGCTTTGAGCGGGAGACCATTTTTGATTTTCGCCAGCGATTAATTATGGCTAGCTTTGATTTTTTCCAGCCGGACGCTCTTATCATCGAACACAATATGACCGGTCAAATGAGCGAACTGATTCCCCTGCTCATGAAGAAGTGGATGCGAAAAGGCGGCCCGGTGGATTTTGCAGTTGCTCACATTTTCTGGGAATCACGAATTGGGTTCCACGGTTAGTACCCCGTACCAGAATCCCAGGCACAGGTCTGAATCCATTAACATAGGTGAGCTGTATGATTTCATGTATGTCCTGGAGGACAGGGAAGTTATTGATATCAATCAGCAATTCTTGGGAAATGACCCTGACCTGGAAAAGAAAATCCGCTACCTAGGAAAAGTGACCAACAAAGTGTACGGCGAATTGCCCAGTCGGAGCGACGCCCTGGACCGCTTCGGTCTGCCGGACAAGAAAATTGTCCTGATTTCGCTGGGGAGGAATTGTCTCGGTTTGACTTGTCCGAGCGACTCTGGAGGTCTTCGAGAAAACCGGGATGAATACTGCCTATCAGATCGTCATGGTCATGGATCCGTACCTGGCCAATGGAGACGCGGATGCGCTGTGTAAGTATCCTTTGAGCAAGAATGTGCGATTCCTGCCATTTGTGCCGGACCTCGTGGATTTGGTCCATCATTCGGACCTGCTGATCTGCCGAGCCGGCTACAATACGGTCAATGAGATCCTACTCACAGGCGCAAAGGCGATCATCATTCCCGAGAGTCATGGGGGAGGCGAACAGGAACTGCGGGCCAAAGCGTCTATGAGGAAAACATTTGCATTTCAACCGAGGAAGAGATTCTCGCCAACAATGCAGAGGATCTCATACTTGACGTCCTCAATCGCTCCACATTGGACGTCCCTTCAAATTCGACGAATATGCGGTCGGGAAGTCCATCTTGGATGACCTTGAAGACTGGAAACCGCGCCCATGCCCCTGCCGATGAAAGATTTTGAGTCAGCACACATGTTGACCGTTAGCAAACGGTCAGGTATACTGACGATGTTTCGGACAAGCGGTTTATCGTTGCCACATCACAAACCGCGGAATTGCGGAAGTTCCCTGTAGAGGATCAGGTGGATTCTCAGGGTTTAACACACCTTTCCTCGACCACTCGTCTGGTTTCAGACTACCCTATAGAGCATGACTCGTCAGAATTCCCTCATAAATGGCCCGGCTCACCCTTACACTTCTAGACCGCCCTCTGATTCTGGGTGGTTCTAGACCTATGATTCCATACGCATAGCTACGAGGAGCGTCTCGATATGTGGATAGTCCGCCTGGCCCTCCGCCGTCCTTATACTGTTGCAGTGATGTGCTTTCTTATCTTCGTTATGGGAATACTGTCCTTGTCCAGGATGATTGTCGATATCTTGCCGGCAATCGATATCCCTGTTGTGATGGTAGTATGGAACTATCCCGGGTTGTCACCGGAGGATATGGAAAGGCGGATTGTCCTGATCAGTGAAAGGTCTTATTCCACTACGGTTAATGGAATTGAGCGCATTGAGTCTCAATGTATACCGAGCACTGGATTGATAAAAATTTACTTTCAACAAGGCACTGACTTAGGCACAGCCATTTCCCAAATTTCAGCCTCTTCCAACTCCTTACTTAGGATTGCTCCGCCTGGAACACAGGCGCCAACCATTCTTCAGTTCAATGCCTCCAACGTCCCGGTAGCTCAGTTGACCTTGTCTAGCCAGAATTTGACGGAACAGGCTATTTACGACTATGCGCTCAATTTCATCAGGATTAGGCTTTTCACCATACCGGGACTTTCCACACCGGCTCCATTTGGTGGAAAGAGCCGGCAGATCATGATTGAAATAGACCCAAACGCATTGACATCGCGGGGCCTTTCCCCCTCCGATGTGGTGAGCGCTCTACAATCTTCAAATGTTATCCTGCCTGCAGGAACTGCTCGCATAGGGGATGTCGAATATAATGTACTGACCAATTCAAACCCTCGCATGCTGGAACAGTTTAACGCCATTCCCATCAAGATTGTGAACGACAGGCTAGTGTACTTAGGTGATGTCGCCCACGTCTCGGACAGTTTCGCCGAGCAGAACAGCATTGTTAGAATTAATGGAAGGCGAGCGGCTTACCTGGCGATTCTGAAGCATGCTGACGCTTCAACATTAGCAGTTGTTGAAGCCGCGAAGAATGTAATACCCTTGATCAAGGCTACAGCGCCCGAGGGTTTGGACATAAAAGTAGATTTCGATCAATCTATATTTGTCCGGGGCGCAATTCAAGGCGTGCTTCGTGAAGCAGTTTTTGCCTCCATTTTAGTGTCGCTGATGATTCTCATTTTCCTGGGTAGCTGGCGCAGCATGCTAATTGTAGTTGTTTCGATACCGCTGGCTATATTCACTTCGATTATAGGCCTGAAACTCTTCGGCCACTCCATAAACCTCATGACTCTCGGGGGGCTGGCCCTTGCGATAGGTATGCTGGTTGACGACGCCACTGTGGAAGTCGAAAACATACATCGCAACTTGTCTCTCGGCAAACCGATGATAATCGCTATTCTGGACGGCGCCCAGCAAGTCGCAGTCCCCGCCATTGTGGCCACTCTTGCCATTTGCGTGGTATTTTTTCCTGTGGTGCTTTTGCATGGCCCGGCCAAGTACCTATTCACGCCTCTTGCCCTGGCGGTGGTCATTGCTATGTTAGCATCCTATGTGCTATCACGAACACTTGTGCCAACCATGGCAAAAATGCTCATGGCCGCGGAATATGACAGGGGGAGTAAAGGCGCTTCAATCCCAGATAAGACCGCAGGTCGGATCGTCAAGTTTTTCCGAGACCTGAATAAGCGTAGGGAGGAATCCTTTGACCGATTTAGGCTGGCTTATGGGCGCTTACTTGCAAGCGTTTTGGACCATCGTACTTTTACCCTCTCCATCACAGGCATAGTGGCCACAGTAAGTTTATCCTTGGTCTTTGTAGTGGGAACCGACTTTTTCCCATTTGTGGACGCTGGTCTGATTAAATTGCATTTTCGAGCCCCTATAGGAACCAGGATCGAAAAGACTGAAGGAATCGTAGCCCAAGTGGAGGATAAAATTAGACAAACTATTCCTCCGGAAGAAATTGAAACAGTGAATTCACTGATAGGGGTGCCCATATTCTTTAATCTCGCCTTTGTTCAAACGGAAAACATTGGAGGCATGGATGCCGAAATTCTCATCGCCTTGAAGAAGGGCCATCATTCCAGCATCATGTATAAACAAAGGCTTCGCGAGGTGCTAGCAAGGGACTTTCCGGGTTGCAGCTTTAATTTCCAGGCAGCCGACATCATTACCCTGGTCATGAATTTTGGGCTTACATCACCGATCGATGTTCAGATTGAAGATCGTGAACTGAACCGTGCATACGACCTTGCTCAGCGAGTCAGAGATTCAATGAAGGAAATTCCGGGTGTTGTAGACACGCATATTAATCAGGTTTTGAATTATCCATCCTTGCAGGTGGATATAGACCGGTCTCGTGCAGGGTTGCTAGGTATGAGCCAATTAGATGTTGCTAACAGTTTACTCGTTTCCCTATCATCCAGCGCTCTAGTTGCGCCCTCATACTTCGTGAATCCCGAAAATAACGTTAACTATATAGTCGCAGTCCAAGTTCCGCTGAAGAATATTGCGTCCGTTGACAATCTCCGCTCTATCCCAATCACGCCGCCGTCAGGAAGCAAATTGTCACAGGCTCTCACGACAATCGATCCTACTGATGTGCCTACGACCCCGGCTCAGCCTCTGGCAAACTTGGCTGCGGTGTACCACACTGCCTCGCCTGAAAGCATCTCTCATTACACAGTGCAGCGGGTTGTGGATGTGCATGCCTCAGTGGAAGGTCGCGATTTGGGATCAGTGTCCAGCGGCATTTTAAAAAAGATCAAAGAGTTGGGTCCATTACCACCGGGTACCCGTGTAACTCTAAGGGGCCAGTTTGAAGTGATGCATGAGTCTTTTCTCAGCCTCGGCCTGGGGATGGTTCTTGCCACGTTGCTTGTATATTTTTTGATGGTGGTATCTTCCAGTCGTGGCTGGATCCTTTCATCATCATGACGGCCGTTCCCGGAGCGCTGGTGGGCATTCTCTGGATGCTTGCGGTGACAGGGACGACCATAAACGTGGAATCACTGATGGGCTCGATTATGGCCATTGGTATAGCTACATCCAACTCCATTTTGTTGGTGAGCTTCGCAAACGACATCAGGGTGGAAAAAGGAATTTCGCCTGTCGAGGCCGCTCTGGAAGCTGGCAAGACCAGATTGCGCCCGGTCCTGATGACTGCTTTAGCCATGGTTCTGGGTATGCTGCCAATGGCGCTCGCATTGGGAGAGGCCGGCGAGCAGAATGCGCCGCTGGGGCGGGCTGTGATAGGCGGTCTGATCATGGCCACAGCTTACACACTTTTTGTGGTGCCCATCATATATTCCATCTTTCGCAAAAAACTCCCCACCAAGTATTTGCTTGACAAAGATTTTTATGCAAAAACACGTAGAGGAGAAGTCTCAGAAGGTGCCTAATCATGCCTGTTGACAGTATTCGCCAAATGCTGAGGAAAAGTAGGTTGTTATTTATAACAGGACTTCTGGTCGTGATAGGGTCGGTGGCCATGGCCGCGACTCTCATCTGGAAGCAACAGGCTTCGTTCGACCATGAGGAAAAGGTTCGGAAGAATGCTCTTGCCGATGGCCGGAAAGTCCGCGTAGTCCGTGCCGAAAAGTGTCGACAATTACGGCCGGTTGAACTTGTGGGAGAAGCCCATCCCTATGCCACAGTCACTCTATATGCAAAAATTAGCGGCTACATACAAGAGATTAAGGTGGATAAAGGTGATCAAGTGGAGAATGGCCAACTGATCGCTATCATAGACTCACCTGAACTGCACAGACAACATGAAGGAGCCTTAGCCGATGCCAACAACAAACGGCTGGATGCGCAGCGATACGAACAGCTATTGAAGTCAGGGTCGGTTTCACAACAAAGCGCCGACACGATGGCAACAACAGCGAAAGTCGCTGAAGAGACCGCGGCTTACCTTGGGGTTCAAAAAGGCTATGAGATGGTTCGCGCGCCGTTTTCTGGCACTGTTTCAGCTCGTTACGTTGATCCAGGCGCGTTGGTCCAGAGCGCGACAAGTGCGCAAACCACTGCGTTGCCGATAGTAACGCTTTCCGAGCTTGATCTACTTCGCGTATATGTCTATCCGGATCAAAAAACCGCCAGCCTGGTGAAGATCGGAGACCGTGTAGAGATCTCAGATCCGAATAAGCCGGATACCAAGTTCCCGGCAAGTGTAACTCGCACTAGCAAGGGAGCTGGATCCCGAAGACTAGAACCCTTTTGGTGGAGATCGATTTGAAGAATGAGGGCGAGGAGATTCTTGCCGGCAGTTTTGTTCAAGTTACATTATTTGTTCAGTCGCCCGAAACAGTGGAGATACCATCCCAGGCGCTGATTATGCGTGGAAACAAGGCATTCGCGCCTATCGTGTCTGATGAAGACAAAGTTGTTTTTCGTCGCGTTAGCATTTATGACACAGACGGTCGGAAAATTTGGCTCCTTTCTGGGGTATCTCCAGGGGATCGAGTGATCTTGAATCCGAGTGAATCGTTTAGGGAGGGGGAAGCGGTTCAGCCAATTATGACGCAGAGTAAGCAGGTAGCGGCTCATTGTGCTGTCGATGCTACCAACGCGAGACCTTGAGGCAGAGGAGCCCTTCCAACGCCTTCGTCCTATTGCATCTTCTTTGAAAGGTGGTCCGAATTGTGCGGCAGCCACCCTCCGTGCCTTCTGTCAGGCCTCTGTGAGGGGCTGCTGCCTATCCGCCAGGGGGAAGTCCACCACAAATTCTGAACCGCCATTGTTGGCGCAGTCTTCAACTGACTTGCAGTGTTCGCAATATTCCACATCTCCTGGTGAATTCGTTTCCGCAGCGGCGAGGATCGGACACCTCTGGCTCTTGAATGACAGCTTGAAGCCATAGAGCTCGGAAAACATCCTGATCCGTAACAAGTCGATTCCCTTGCCCCCCGCGTTAAAGGAATACGGCCGACGGCTTGAATAGCTCTCCGTCTCTTGAACCGGGTAGAACCCTTCGAAGATCAATTCCTTATCCTTCTCAGGAATACCTATTCCGGTGTCCTTTACCGTGAAGACGTACCTATCCCCCTTCATGCGGCCGGTTACGCTGACCACTCCGTGATCAGGCGTAGCCTCTATGGCGTTTCGGATCAGGCCCTCCATTATTGCCTGAAGCACATGCCCGGGGATTAACAATTCCGCGTGGTTTTCAAGGTCCCAGTGCAAGCTTACGTTGCGGCACTCGTGTTCGGCTTTGGAGCGTACGTAATCAAAAACTTTCGCGCCGAATTCTTTGATATTGATGCGTTCCAACTGGTCCTGTCTGGTGGGGAAGGTCTTCTCCAACCATTTGTGGATCGTCGACGCGGCCTGTTTTATCTCCGGCGTCCATTCCGTCTGGACTTCCATCAAGTCCAGAGCGGCCTGCAGGAAGCCGGTGATATATCGCCGCTCAAAGGAATACCCCGTCATTATGATGCTTTCCACCTGGGATTCCAGTCGGTTGAGACTCTGGATATGCCTGTTCATTCGTGCCAGCGCACGATCAAAATCTGTCAGGCCCATATCTTTGAGTTTCTTTTCCATAGTAACGAGAGAGCCGCGGAGAATGGCGAGGGGATTTTCAGCTCATGGGAGAGATGATTCAAAATTTTGGATTTGACCCGGTTAAGGTCTTCCAACTCGCGGTAGGAATTCATCAACTCATCGAAGAACGTGGCGTTCTCAAGCGCCAGCGCCACAACTCCGGCAAGAGAAGAAAGCACCTGAACGTCTTCTTCGGTGAACTGGCCTTCCCTCTTGTTCATCACCACCAGTACGCCGATGGTTTTTTCTCGCGTGTTCAAGGGGACGATGATCTCATTGCGAATTGTAAAACCTGTTCGAGTCTCAAACGGCTTGAAAAACTGCGGGTTGTCTACAGGATTGTTAGTCAGGGCAGGTTCACCGGTTTGAAAAACCTGGCCGCTCATGCTCTTTTCCAGGGGCAGTCGCACGTCTGAAGATCGCGGAGGAATAAGCCCCTTATCGTCCTGAACTTCACGCCAGTAAAGGTCTCCTTGGCGTTCGTCGTAAAGTAGAAGCCCTGCGGCTTCGGTATCCAACGCGGTCCGTAGTCCGTGACCACCACTGACAGGAGATGGTCCAGATCCAGAGTGGTGGTAAGCGCCATGCTCGACCGATAGAGCATCTCCAGGTCATCCCGTGATTTTTGCAGCTTCTTGTAAACCGTAGCGTTTTCTATGGCCAGAGCAATGCTGCCTGCCATCGAGGTGGCCAGGGCCTCATCCTGTTCTGTGAAGTCTCCGCCAATCTTATTCATGGCCATCAACACACCGATGGTCTTCTCGCGCCCACCAACCGGGACTTGCAGCGTTTTGCGGCTTGAGGCATCGGTATAACCCGGGAGGCGATATGGACATCTCTCTGGTGTTAAGGGGACTTGAAGGACGTTGCGGATATCAAAGCCACTCTTTCGAGTCATTTCCGGATAATAACGAGGGTCCTTGGAAGTATCTTTCACTCTGGCCGGCTTGTTATGTCGGAACACCCAACCCGCGATGCTGCCATGGAGCGGCAACCTCAGATCGTCGGATTGAGGGGCGAGAATATGCCTTGCGTCACGGATCTGCCTCCAGTAAAGATCCCCACGGTGCTCGTCGTACAGGAGCACCCCTGCGCCTTCGGTGAGAAGCGCCTTGTTCACCTCATCGATCACGATCGCCAGCAGCTTGTCCAGGTCCATGGTAGAGGCGAGAGCCTGAGAAACGTTGCAAAGGATGGAAAGATCGAAAAGTTCGTGCTCCTCCATGTCCATGGCGTTGTCGATCAGATCGCCGGCAATTTTCTCGAGTTCCTTGACCCTTCTTTCCAGTTCTTCGTAAGTCGGCTTTGGCATAAAGCGCTCTCCACCCTCTCCATGGCCGAGAGTCCTATTGCATGCATTCATTCGATGCCTGGATGGCAGCGCGACAGATATCGCGGAAGTTGTTCACACCGGTGAAGAATTCCCGCATCATGATCACCCACAGATAGCGTCCTCTGCGTGTGAGCCGTATAATCCCGTCGTCATTGACGAGGGCTCCGGCGATTCGGAAGAGCCATATCTCTTTCCACAATGTTTTCATGAATTCTCCAGCAAATTTATCTTCCTCTTTTTGGATGTCAAGGGAAGTCCCGAACAGCTTCATCATGAAATCATAGAGCGCTCGCTCCCTTTTTGAGAAATCTTTCTTCGCCAAGATAGGCCATCGGCCTTTTCCCACAGCCGCGAGGTAATCAGGAACGGAAAATGTATTGGCAAAACAGGCCCCATTAACATAGCCGAAAGATCCGCTGCCGACTCCCACATATTCGTCGTAATCTACTATATATTCATCTATCATGCTTTTTTTTCTGGAAAAACACCAGGCGGTCCCCCAGGTGTAACGATCTTCCAGCAGATCCACGATTCGGTTGTAGAATGCCTTTTCCTGACGATAGCTTATGTCACCGAATCTCCTTGCGAGCTCCGAGCGGGTGATATCCGAGACCATAAGTGGATAGAAAGTTACCTGATCGGCCCTGATATCTTTGATGACCCCCAAGTCCTTCTCCAGCATCGAAGCCGTCTGAGTGGGAAAATTGAAGATCATGTCGACGTTTAGGGTGTCAAAGGTACTGCGTATTTTGCCAGTCTTTCTTGAATCTGCAATCCGCTGCCGTATTTGTGATACCGCTCCATCTGTTTGAGCAACTCGTCCTGGAAACTCTGAACCCCCACCGAAAGCCTGTTTACTCCCCCGTCCTTGAGTATCGTTACGATCTCATCCGTAAGATGATTTGGGTTTGTCTCCAGAGAAATCTCTTTTATCCCAAATCGCTTATGCAAGTCCTCAAGAAGGTCGCCGATCTCTGCCGGTAACACGGTAGGGGTTCCGCCTCCAACATACACCGATGAAAAATCGAAACCGAGGTCTCCGTACATGCGGATTTCTTGTAGGAGAGCCTTGAAGTATTCGCGGGCCAAATCCTTGTTGAAAGGGAAACGATTGAATGAGCAATACGGGCACAATTCCTCGCAAAAGGGTATGTGCACATAAAGGAGGTATTTCGTGCCCCCATGCGGGCCAGGAGGCTGAATATATTCAAAATCGTTCAGCCGCAGGATGTTTGCATACTGACGTTTCAGGATCTTGGTAAGTAAACCTTCTACGATCATACGAAAAGTGCTCCGTGGATTCTACGGGCTGTGGTGTCGCTTGATTTCACATGCTTGAAACGTGTCAGTCTGCTGTACCAAGCAACTTTGCAACGCCCCAAACCTTCGGGCACAACATACCAAGCTTAAAGGCGTCTTGCAAATCGTCCACTTAACAAGCGAACCCTATAGACCTACCAGGCGGGAGTTCGATAGACCGGCTTCTTCGGAAAGAGCCACAGCAATACGATCCCTACGACAAATCCGCCCATGTGCGCCCAATACGCCACTCCACCGGTGTCGTGGTGGGCTGCCAATTCGGAAGTGCCGCTCACGAACTGAAAACCGAACCAGATGATCAAAAACAGGAACGCGGGAATCTCAACGATGCGGATAAAGAAGATGATTATGAGAAGAGTGGTTACACGCGCGTTCGGGTAACTTATGAGGTAAGCCCCCAGTACTCCTGAAATGGCGCCGCTCGCTCCTATCGTGGGCAAGCGTGAGTCCGCGTTGAACATCACATGAATCAAGGAGGCGCCGATGCCGCAGAGCAAGTAGAACAGCAAGAACTTGAAGTGGCCAAGCCGGTCTTCAACATTATCTCCGAAAATCCAGAGGAACCACATGTTGCCGATGACGTGGAGCCAGCCGCCGTGCATGAAAATTGAGGCTACCAGTGGTATCAGGGCATTGTCCGTAAAGCCGCCCTGTAGTCCATAGAATTTAACAAGGCGGAGGGGTATCAGGCCGTATTCCACGATGAAACGTTGAGCGTGTTCGCCTAGCGAGACCTCATACAACCATACGACGCAGTTTATGGCGATTAGGACAGTCGTCACCACCGGAATTGTACCTGAAGGCGTGCTGTCTCGTAGCGGAATCATGAAAATGCCTCCGCAGAGTTGGTGCCACCGATGTGTCCGACGCGGCGCTGGACTCGTCCGCACACGGATGAACTTCTCACATCCGAGGCACCATATAAAAGCTGCTTCTTCTTTGTGAGCCGGCCATTTTAATAAGAATGCGCTGTTTCAATTTTTGCACAACGACTGTCCAAACTGAAGCAAATTCTAGCCGGATAATGCTTCCAATACGGGAGGGAGTGCGGCGCGGACTATCACGAAATCTTAATGTCGTTTCATCCTGAGCGGCGAGAGGCTGAGTATAGGGGCTATGATCTCATCGAAAGCAGCAGATGTCGGAGACGTCGGATACTCCAGGACAAAGGGTTTGCCCTCATCCGACGCGACGACAAGCCGAGGATCGATCGGAATCCTGCCCAAGAAGCGGAAACCTGTCTCTCTTGCCAACTTTTCTCCTCCGCCGCGTTTGAAGAGATCGTGTCTCGCTCCGCAGTCAGGACAAACGAATCCGCTCATATTCTCAATGACGCCGAAAATAGGCATCTCAAGGGTCTTGCAGAACCGAATGGACTTCTTGACATCCTTGAGTGCCACTTTCTGAGGAGTGGTCACTATTATGGCCTGTGAACGTGGTGGAGCCATCTGACATATAGAAAGGGGCTCATCGCCAGTTCCCGGCGGCGCGTCCACAATGAGAAAATCAAGCTGGCCCCAGTCAACTTCCGAGATGAACTGCCTTATCATCTGATGTTTCATTGGCCCGCGCCAAATCACGGCTTCATGGGTCTGATCCTTCAACACGAACTCGATGGACATTACCTTCAAGCGATCGTTGTAACGGACAGGGACAAGGCCTCTGTCTGACTTTTGGGTCGCGGATACTCCTTCAAGCTGCAGAAGAGTCGGGACGCTGGGACCATGAATGTCAATGTCTAGCAGTCCGACCTCGCGATCCGCCGCTGCCAGGGCTGTCGCCAGATTAACCGCTACGGTGCTCTTGCCGACTCCTCCCTTACCCGAGAGTATCATCAACGTATTTTCAATTCGGGTGAGGCTGTCGGCAAGCATGAGATCCTCTCGAAGGTCTTGAAACTGTTCTTTGGAAAGCGGCGGTTTCTTATGTTGATCGGTCATTTGCGCTCCATTCCTTACAGTGGCCTTGTCGGCTCCTACTGCATCAGGCTATGTCCATGCTCTCCAGCAGTTTTCTTGCCTTGACTCTATGGACATCGAGGCCGACATCTTTCGATGTGAAACCCATGGCCAGCCCTAAAAGTTGGGTAAGATAAAAGGTCGGTATCTTCTGTCGTTCCTTGGTCTTTCGGGCCAAGACAATCTGTCCCATGTCGAACTGCTCAAAACAAGAGGGGCACACAACGGAAAGCGCCTGGATGTTCCGCTCGCGAATATACGAGAGTTTCTGGTTCGTGATGGCATAGCCCGCGTCTTGATCCATATTCGCACCGAGAGGAGACCCGCAGCAGAGGAATTTTCGGGAATACTCCATAGGTTCGACACCAATCAGAGAAAGTAGATGGTCCATCTTCACGGGCACGTACGACTCCGCCTCTGAAAGTTCCTCGGGGTACATCATCTTGGGGGGGCGAAAATAGTGGCAGCCATAATGGCATCCCACACGCAGCGGTATGTCTCGCACCCTCTCTTTGATGATCTTTTCCGCAACGGTGTCCTGATATAGAACGTCCAATATATGTGTTACCTTTATAGTCCCTTTGAAGTGATGATTATGTTCGTCCAGGATCTTGTTTACCTTGCGCCTCTTGGGATCACTTTGCTTCAGGACATGATTTGCTTCCTTCAGAGTATTGACACACCCCGAACATAGAGTAAGAAGGTCCAATCCGGCTTCTTCCGCGAGGCATAGATTCCGAGCTGCCAGTGCCAGCCACGAATCATAGTGCACCAGCTTCATGCTGGTAGGGGGAGGGCAGCAAGAGAAGGGAAGATCCACGAGTTCTATGGCAAGTCGTTCGCACACGAGGCGCGTTGCCGCTTCAAATCCTGGATATTTTATCGGAATTGCGCATCCGAGAAACAGAGCATACTTCATGGCAACCTTTTCGGGGTTCTGAGCCGGTTCGACGGCAAGTTAAATCTCTACCACCTCTGTTAATCCTGTCTTTCTGAGGATTTCACGAACTTCGTCCACAGGCGCCGGAGGCAGCGGAACCAGCCCGTGGTGAGCCCTCATCTCGTCAAGTTGGTGGACAATCATGGAGCGACCGGTCTTGGCCAACAGCTCGATAGCCATTCTGAGCCTATCCGGAATGTTTCCGCGGCGTGCCGCTGAATTGCGCAGAGCGACTAGAAGTTCGGTAATAGGGATCTTCTGAGGGCAGCGGTCTTCGCAGACGTTGCATGTGCAACAAAGCCAAAGCCTCTCGTCTTCCACGACCTCGTCATGGCCGAGATTGAGACATTTGAGGATCGTTTCCCGCGGACCGAACGCCGGGGCCACCTCCCGAGCAGGGCAGGAACCGGTGCAACGGGCACATTGATAGCATTCGTACAGAGCTTCCCTCGGGAAACGCTTCCAGATCTTCATGGTGGTCATGTCGCATCGCTCTTCTTGATCAGGCATTGGGCCAGCTTTTCGGCATCGCGCTGGACCTGTTTCGGCGTCAACTTCTTTAGACCCTGTTCCATCTCCTGAATCACCCTTGCAAACTGGCTTCCTTCGGCCGCGGAAACCCAGGCCAGCCTGAGGCGGTCCTTGTTAACCCCGAGTTTTTCCATCCGTCTCCAGAAACCGCTCAACTCTTCGAGCTGTGTGCTGGTTGGCGTTGTTATAGTGGCAATCCGACGGATGGCAGCCGGACACCAACACCGCAGCCGCCCCTTTGATGAAGGCTCTCTCGATCCATCCTGGTGAAACTCGAGCGGAGCACATGGTGCGGATGATACGGACGTTGGGGGGATACTGTATTCGCGAGACGCCTGCAAAGTCCGCGCCGGCGTACGAACACCAATTACAAGCGAAAGCCAATATCTTGTCGTGGGGATCTCTCGCCAGCGCCTTGTCGATCTGGCCGACAATCTGCTCTTCGGTAAAGTGCGTTTGATCGATTGCCCCAAACCTGCATTCCGGCACGCAGGCCCCGCACCCCTGGCACGCGGCCTCGATGACGTGATAGTAACCCTGTTCCTTGCTCCCTTCGATCGCGTGATACGGACAGACCTTGGCACAAAGCCCGCACGCTGTGCAGGCATCGGGATTGATCCGGGCGGTAATGGCCGGAACCTTCACCTCTCCCTTGCTCATGAGAATATTGGCCCTGGAAGCAGCAGCAGATGCCTGGGTGACCGAGTCCTTGATGTCCTTCGGGCCTTCTGCCGCGCCTGCCAGAAAAACACCACCGGTTGTCGTGTCAACGGGCCTCAATTTAGGGTGGGCTTCCATATAAAAGCCGTCCGTATCCGTAGAGAGATTCAATAGTCGCTGGAGCACCTCTGATCCGCTGCGAGGTCTTATGCCGACGGACAGAGACCACCATGTCCATCGTATAGCGATAATGAGATCCCAGGAGGGTGTTTTCTCCGAGCAGAGTAAGGTCTCCGGTGTCGATGTCTTCTATGATTTCACCCGGGATCCGCGAATGAAGGTGACACCTTCGCGGCGAGCCCTCTGAAAGAGATCCTCGAAGCCCTTTCCAAACGCCCGGATATCTATGTAAAAAACAAAAATCTCGGTGTCAGGCCAGTGCTCTTTGATGAGAAGAGCATCTTTAATGGTATTCATGCAGCAAACATTGCTGCAGTATGGGTTGCTACGCTTGCTTCGCGAGCCTATACACTGGAGAAAGGCCACTTTTTGGGGCCTCTGACGATCGGAGGGCCGGATCAATTCGCCGGATGACGGCCCGCCGGCGTTGATGAGACGCTCGAATTCCAGGGTGGTGATCACGTTGGGGAACTTGCCGTAGCCCAGTTCGGTAAGGGACGTTGGATCGTACACATCCACGCCGGTTGCCACCACTATGGTACCGACTTCTACCTCGAGCACCTGGTCCTTGTCGGCAAAGTCAATACACTTGTGAGAACAGGCCTGGAAACATCTGTCGCAAGCAACAATCCCCTGATTGTTGAGGCAGTGGTCCATATCTATGAGAAAGCTTGACGGGACAGCCTGGGCGAAAGGAATGTGAATTGCGTGCCTAATTGATAGTCCTGCATTGAACTCGTCCGGGGCCAGTTGTGGACAGACCTGAATGCAGTCTCCACAGCCAGTGCATTCTTTCTTGACGTAGCGGGCCTTCTTGAGGATCTTAACCTTGAAATTCCCTATGTGGCCTTCTACACCGGTAACCTCGGACACGGTCAACAGTTCTATGTTTAGATGGCGGCCTACTTCGCTCATCTTGGGAGCGAGTATGCAGATGGAACAGTCCATGGTGGGAAAGGTCTTGTCAATCTGAGCCATCCTGCCGCCGATGCTTCCGGTCTTCTCCACCAGGTAGACCCGATATCCGGCGTCGGCCATGTCCAATGCCGCCTGGATCCCCGCGACTCCCCCGCCGATCACCATGGCCTTGCGGGCCACCGGCACTGTCAACTCGAACTGGGGGGTCAACTTAGCCGCTCTGCTGACGGCCATGTCCACGAGATCCTTGGCCTTTTCTGTAGCAGCGTCCTTGTTGTGGAGATGCACCCAGGAGCAGTGTTCACGAATGTTGGCCATTTCAAGGAGGTAGGGATTGAGGCCCGCGCTCTCGCACGCCGCTCGGAAGGTGGGTTCATGAAGCCTCGGCGTGCATGAAGCGACAACCACCCGATTTAACTTGTGCTCCCTGATGTCCGCTTTGATCTGCTCCTGCCCGGGTTCAGGAACAAGTGTAAAGAGAATCTTTGGCCAGCACGACTCCGCGGAGGCCGCGGGCGTGTTCAGCCACTCCCTCGCAATCTACTGTTCCGCCGATGTTTTTGCCGCAATGGCAAACATAAACGCCGATCCTCAGATCACCGGAACTCAGCGGTTTTTCAGTTCCTTCAGTTATCTCTTTCAATTGGACCGTTTCCTCCCGGAATGCTGCGGGCTTTGCGATTTTGCATCGGTCGGCTTCAGGAGCCTTTGGCCGTACTCAAAACCCTTATCGAAAGCCGAAATATTGAGGTCCTCTGTTCCGGCCGGGATTGAGGCCAACACCGACTCTTTCATGGATTCGTAAGCCACAACTCCACCCAGGGCCGCCACTGCTCCCAGCATCACGATGTTGGCTACAATGGTCCTTCCTAGCTCTTCGGCAATGCGAGTGCACGGTACCCGGTAAATGGTGACTGCTTGGGGCTCTTTGTCCAACGAGACCAGGTCTTCGTCCAGGATCAAGTATCCCTCCGGGACGAATTGAATCACCATAAGTGGTCCAAGCTCCCTGACTCATCAGGACCAGTACGCCCGGTTCTCCAACCTTGGGGTAGTGTATGGCATCAGTCGAAATCACCACATCTGCACTGCAAGATCCGCCACGAGCCTCTGGACCGTAACTCTGAGTGAACACGGCGTTTTTTTTCTCGAAAAGGGCTGCGGCCTTTCCCAGGATGTGTCCCGATAATATGATTCCTTGCCCGCCAAAACCGGCCAATCTTATTTCCTGTTTCTCGGTCATGCGGCCCTACCCTTTTCCTTACCTTTCGCTTTAGCCCGCACTCTGGCGACTACTTTGTTATTGTAATTCTCCATGAAATCGGGCCGTTCCGTGTCGATGAATGTTCCTACCAAAATCCTTTCCCTGAGACGTATCTCTGCCTGGCTTAAATCTGCGCCATTGCAAACCTCCGACATCTCTCGGTAATAGCGCATCTCGTCAAGTCCTGAACCGAGTTTGTTCGGCCTTCCATAACCGGTAGGACATGGCGAAATGGCTTCGATGAAGGTGAAGCCTTTCTTTTCGAAGGTCTGACTTATCGAATGAACGAGTTGTCTCGGGTGGAACGTAGTCCACCGCGCCACGTAGATCGCACCGGCCGCATGCGCGAGATAAGGCAAGTTAAAGCCCGGTTCCGCGTTTCCCGTGGGTGTGGTAGAGGTCTTCGCCTCGAGAGGGGTGGTAGGCGCGACCTGGCCGCCGGTCATCCCGAAGTTGAAGTTATTTACGCACAGTCACTTTCAAATTGATATTGCGTCGGGCCGCATGAATAAGATGGTTACCTCCGATGGCGAACAGGTCCCCGTCCCCGGAAAACACGGTAACATTAAGATCGGGCTTTGCCAGAGCCAACCCCGTTGCAAAGGGTATGGCCCGGCCATGAGTAGTGTGGTAAGTATCCATGTCCAGGTACCCGGCCACTCTGCCAGTCCAGCCGATGCCGGATACTACAGCACATTGGTCGACGGGGATCGCTTTGCGCCTTATGGCTTCGATGAAGCTGGTGAGAACTACCCCAAGGCCGCATCCCGGGCACCAGATATGCGGAATTCTACCTGGTTTCAGATACTTGTCATCAGGATGAAGGCCGTGGTCCTTCTGTATCGCCGCATCTTCAGCCGCTTTGTCAAACGGTTGCAACTCTCTAAGACGTACCTTTCATTGGGTCTCCCCGCAAAATGTAACGGAACGCATTAAGTTTTGCGTCAAAGCTCGCCGCGGCCGTCGCTTCGCAAACTTTTCACTGCCCATCGAGGCAACTACCTGTGATACCAACTTCCATAGTTCAGAACCACAACGCAGAATGAAAATGCTCCGGAGATTGGTGCCTGCCGTCCGGCTCGTCCGTGCACGGATGAGCTTCGCACATCCGTGGCACCACGTGTCGAAGCTGCCTCTACGTTGCGAGAGCAGCATTTTCATTGTATTGCGCATTCAAACCCGTGGCGCTCACTTACAGCAGTTCGCGCTCTTTCCGGCAAATCTCCTGCGCTACGGAGACTCGCCCGAAGCGGCTATCAGTCCCGCCAACGGCGAGATTACTTGTTAGACAGCGTCTTGGCATTACAGGTACTCACCGAGGGCTTCCTCAATCTCACCAGGCGTATGCATAGATCCGCCCATAAGGGCCATTAAAACGACTTCCGCGTTCCCTCGCGAGGTGCGATCCACTTCGTAGACCATTTGGCCGTAATTGATTTCGGGAACTATGAAGGCTTTGACCTGTTTCGCCAGATCGCGGATAAGATTGGACGGAAACGGCCACAGCGTAATCAGTCTCACTAAACCAGCCTTGCGGCCGCGTTTTCTCAGATCCTCGACAGCCTGGCGGGCTGCTCTGGACGTACCAGCCGTACGCCACTACCACCGCCTGAGCGTCATCCAGCCCGATTGTTTCAACTTGAACGATTTGATGAGCATTTTTGCGGACTTTGTCAACGATGTGACGAACGTTTCGCTCCTGAACAGCGTCGGTGATTACAGGATATCCCCGTTCGTCATGAGTTAGGCCGGTGACGTGAACATGATATCCTTGGCCGGCCACCGCCATAGGAGCAGGCGACGGTCCCGCGCTCTCGAAAGGCAGGTATTCGGCCGGTCCCTGCCGGGGCGTGAGCCGCTCGACTACCATTAGGTCCTCCCGCTTCGGGATAACTACCTTTTCGGTCATGTGCCCGACAACTTCATCTGCTATTACGAAAACCGGCTGTCTATAAATCTCTGCGAGGTTAAAAGCCTGCACGGTGAGATCGAAGCAATCCTGAGGAGACGCAGGCGCCAGGGCAATACATCCGTAGTCCCCGTGTGCGCCCCACCTTGCCTGCATTACGTCGGCCTGACCTACCAGAGTAGGGAGGCCGGTAGATGGGCCACCACGCTGAATGTTGATCACCACGCAGGGGGTTTCGGTCATCATTCCCAGGCCGATATTCTCCATCATGAGAGAAAACCCGGGTCCCGAGGTTGAAGTCATGGACTTTACCCCACCCCACGAGGCGCCAAGAATGGCCGCCATTGAACCTATTTCGTCTTCCATCTGTATGTAGACTCCACCAACCTCGGGAAGTCGGCGGGCCATACGTTCAGCCACCTCAGTGGCCGGAGTAATGGGATAGCCAGCAAAAAAACGGCATCCTGCAGCCAGGCCGCCTTCTGCACATGCCGCGTCGCCGTGGATAAAATGTTCGCCTGTCAGGAGGTCTTTGTCCGCCATGTATTGATCCTAATGAGGTGATCAGTTTGCAACCGATCGGCTGTCGCACTCCTCTGAGCCTGCCAAACATGGAGCAGCCACAGGGCGACGCCGATAGTCAGTCATTGGGCCGGGCAAAACGGGATCAGCCTGTCTCTGTGTACGCAGGCTTGGTGAACGGTTATCGCTTAACGTATCTCCTATCTTTCCGGGAGTACCGAGTGGTGACTCTTTGTATGTCCTCTTCTGTGATCTTCTTGGCTTCTTTCAATTCGGTGAAGATAGCGAATTCAGGGCAGATGAGACTGCACAGACCGCATTCGACGCAGTCTTCGGCCTGGAAGATCAGTTCCGGCGGGTGATAGCCCTTGGAATTAAAACCCTTGCTCTGCTTTAGGCATTCATTCGGGCAGAATTCGATGCAAAACCCGCAGCCTTTACATCGATTTTCGATAATGTGAACCCTGCCGTGAGGTATCGAATGGGCCTCAGCATCCAATGGTAGCCGCCAGAACTTCATAAGTTTATCTCCACCAGAGGCAATAAGCAATATTGTCAGTATAGTGTATTTTGCTCAGGAGTCAATTCATGGTCCACGAGAGGTTTGAAGAATAGGCATGCCTATAGTGGCGCGGGTATGGTCCTTTGCGAGCATGAAAGTGCTCAGGTATGAGAGAGGTTAGTGGAAGTCCTTGACATAGCGCGAAGTGACACTACTAAACAATCCTCATCTTCCCACACGAGAGATTGCTTCGCTCCGCCGGCAATGAGAATTCCGCTCCACGATGCTCCACACGTACCAGCCCATTACATATTATATTTGAATATCCAACCCATGTTGAGATAGGATGCTCAGCAACAGCCATCGGAATCTTAGAGGACGTCAAAGGAGACAAGAATTGGTCCGCCGTATAGCTATTTTCGCGAATGTTGCAATTTTGCTGTTGTGGGCAGCCGGCCCGGCCCGCTGCGTGACGTGCGAAGAGTGTCAGGAGCTTGACAAGAATAAGGCTGTGAATCAGCAGGAACTAACCCAGAAAGAGAAGGACTTGGAGACTTCGTTCAAGAAAAAGGAGTTCCAGAAGGTCACAGAGATCCGGAATCTGATCACCGATCTGAGAAAAAAATTGATGGACTTGAAGGACAAGAATAAAGATTGCAAGGATGCTTGCAAGCCGGACGTAATAAAAGAAGCTGAGTGCAAAAAACTCCGAGGTGAAATTAATACCCTGGAATCAACCCCTTCCGGGACGGAGACGGACGCCGAGAAGGTGGACGCCCTCTACAGAGATCTGCGCCAATGCAATAAGGATTTGCTGGAGTTAAGAAGAGAGCGGAAATAGTTAGTCAGACGAGGCCTCGGTCCCATTAATATTCCGCATCGTCAGGCGGAACTGCCAGGCCATGGCCGGGAATGAACGGAATCGGCGCCACCGGATACCCCTGCACCCATCTGATTCCGCAACGCAGTACGGTTTTCACCGGCGCAGGATACAAATACTTATCCGGATTTCCCTTCGTTGCCTCCTCCTCCAACATGGAGGGAATTATTCTGATGCAGTGTCCCTGCTCTGGAAGGTACGTGTAGAACGGTCGCAGTTCGTCGGGAATTGGGTCCGGATAATCCTCAATATCCGGGATTCTGCCGGAATCTGTATCCTGGGCTTCCGGTCTTAACTTGATCATGTCCCAAAGGTTTTCTTTCGGGTACGATTGCACGCAAAAGCCTCTCAACGCTCTATCAAATTCTATATCCGTCCATTGTTGCGATTGTCGGATGACATCCGGTACCGAGTTGAAGAATCTTCGAAAGCCGTTTTCCCTGTTGACTGAGAACCCTTGGGCCTCTTCATTATAGAAATGAATCGTCACGTTTTCCTGTTCGGCCATGCGGCGAAAGTGTTCCATTCCTCCTCGTGCATGGTAATTCCACCATATGTCAAAAAGCTCCTCTTCATCCCCCTCTACTCTGAGCATGGTCAGCACGAGCAATACGTCGTCAAATTTTATAAGTCCTGCACGTTGCTCTATATCCAAATCACCGTTTCTTCGAACGAGGCCTGAGGCCGAACGGATGAAAAATCCTACCTCTCCTGGATTGTCCGGACCCGGTGCAAACATGGCTTCAATACTTTGCCCGGGAACCAGGCGAATTTTATCCGGATTGACAAAGTTCATAACCCACTCCTTCAGTTCAAGTTCTACCAGAAAGCCGAAAAGTCATCCAGTCCATTTTGACCTCCTACTCACAACCGTTGAATTCGAGGAACTACTCTTAACTTTTGCCGACTGCTTGCGTACGCTAAGAAAGGAGGCTCGTGTAAAAAGTTCCCCTGTGTCGATAACTTTTTAGGCAGTGACGCCGCGGTTCTCGAAGACGCGGCATACTGGAGGCACTCGGACATCTGACGCGGCCGAAGGATATGCGAAAGTGCGTAGCGCATACCAGTTACGGGTAGCGGAAGAGTAAGCCGTTTTTCGAACGCCCTTTGGGGCTTCGTTCAAAATCCCCGTTAATCCCTCTTTTAAAAAGGGAGAGACAGCCATGTCAGCATCCCTCTTTTGTAAGGGGGAGCATGGGGGATTTTCTCCGGCCAACCGAGGCATTACATAAAGTGATATGAAAGACCTTGACCATAAGCCTTAGAATTGATAAATCAATTTTAGGCAAAGGAGGAACATAATGGAGAATGGACATACTATATGTGTGACGTGTGCGTGGAGGCAAGCATGTAACAAAAAATTCTGCATGGACGGCGCCACAACTACACGTTGCCCTGGTACACAAGAGATGTCACGCTGAAACCACCTCCTTCGGATAAAGAGAAAGACGAGAAGGAGGAATGAGTTGTGGCCAGCATCGAGAAAAGCATGACAGCATAGGGCGTAATTTAATCCAACATTTGCCAAAGCGCGCATAACTTATAATAATATTTAAGCATATTTGAGGTCAACTCTGAATGAAAGAAGTCATAAGAACCCTGGTCCGAGAGGCCATAAGTAAAGCAGACAAACAAGGAAGTATATCGCTCCCGGATGCAGACTCCGCAAGTGTGGAAGTTTCTCGCAGTAAAGACCCCCGCTTTGGCGATTACGCCACCAACGCGGCGCTTGTGCTCGCAAGTGTCACAAAGTGTAAACCGCGCGAGCTTGCCGCCGCGATCAAGGACAATTTGACAAAAGACTCCAAGGTCCTTGCCGGCTCTGAGATCGCGGGGCCCGGCTTTATAAATTTCTTTCTGGCTCCTGAGGTATGGCATGAAGTCTTGAACACCATTCACAGAGAAAAGGAGGGGTATGGCTGCGCCGTACGGATGGACGGGCCTCGGGCATTCCTCGAGTTCGTTAGCGCCAACCCTACGGGGCCACTGCATGTCGGCCACGGCAGAGGAGCCGCGGTCGGCGACACGTTGGCTCGACTCCTCAAGACCTGCGGATATAAGCTGGAAACCGAATACTACGTCAATGACTCGGGGAACCAGATGAAGATCCTCGGGAGGTCTCTGCTTGTTCGGGTCCAAGGAATTACTGGGCGAAGAGATCGACTTTCCCGAAAATCACTATCGAGGGGAGTACCGTACGAGAGCTTGCACAGCAGCTCCTTGGGACATCTCTCGGCAAGAAACTGTTGGAAGTCCCGGAAAACGAGGCAATGGTTCCTCGCGGCACAATATGCTTGCGATAGAATACTCCTGGGTATCAAGGACGATCTCAATTCTTTTGGAGTCAGGTACGACCGATATTTCAGCGAAAAGGTTCTACATGACAGTGGGGCTATCGCTGCCACACTAGAAGAACTTCGCAGCCGCGGAACAGTCGAGGAGCACGAGGGTGCCCTTTGGTTCAGTATGGACGAGCAGCAGGACGAGAAGGACAGGGTGCTCGTCAGAGCGACGGGTGAGCCCACCTATTTCACGGCGGACGCCGCCTACCATCAGGACAAACTGCGCCGAGGTTTCGATCTGTTGGTGGATATATGGGGGTCGGATCATCACGGGTATGTGCCCAGGGTCCGGGCTGCTATCGAAGCCCTTGGGTATTCGCCGGAGGTTCTGCGGGTGCTGCTGGTCCAGTTCGTGAATCTCGTGCGGGAGGGGCAAAAGATCTCAATGTCAACACGCTCCGCTGAATTCATAACTCTCAGGGAGGTGTTGGAAGAAGTTGGGCCTGATGCCGCTCGCTTTTTTTCCTGACCAAGCGCTGCGATAGTCATCTCGATTTCGACCTGGACCTTGCCAAAAAACAATCCCGCGACAACCCCGTTTACTATGTGCAATACGCTCACGCGTGTGGCAAGCATTTTTCGAATAGCCGCGGAGCGGAACATAGACGCGGATATGACAGACCCCGACCTCACCGCTCTATCGCTTGCCGAAGAGCAGAAAATAATGAAGCATCTGGCCGACTTTCCGGACACGCTCTCCGAAGCAGCCGAGGCACTGGAACCTCATCGGATAACATTCTATCTCATGGAGCTCGCGGAACTCTTTCATGCCTACTATCACGACAACAAGGTACTGACAGAGGATGCACGACTGAAAAAGGCCCGGCTCTACCTCGTGGAGGCTGTGCGCCAAGTGGTGGCCAACGGCCTCAACATCCTTGGAGTGACCGCGCCGGATCGGATGTAAAAAGAAGAATGGGACTCAGAAGACTCCTATACGGGAAGCCACCTGCTGCAAGGATGAAGCCTTCCAGACCGATTCCGAGCGATGATAACCGCCCTCCGAAAAACGGTCGGCTCACTTTGGCTGTGGCCGCGTTGGTTATCATTATGATAGTCTTGGGTATTCTCAACGTGAAGTTGATTCGCGATCGCTCGATGGCCGGAAAGAGTTTTGGCCCATCAATTCCATCACAACCGGAGCCGATCCCATCGGCGGTTACGGCGCGGGTGCCGTATGTCTTGCAACAAAAGTGCGGGAGACGCCCCCCCTGAGGTAACTTTCTACAGCCAACTGACCGCCCAGGACGAGCAAAGACCCGTGACGGGAAATGTTACTCGGGATCAGAGTTCCGAGACCGAAACCGGCCCGACCCATGCGGATCCAAAGACTGCTGACGTCGCTAAGGGGGCTGCTAAGCCCGGTGGGCGCGATCGGAAACAATCTAAAGCCGCTTTCGACAAACCTGCGGGCGCGCCCACTCAGCAAAACAGCCTACCCAAGGCCGGTTCCGGGGCAAAAACCTACACGGTTCAGGTAGGCGCTTTCACACATCCTGCCATAGCGCAGCAATGGGCAGAGAAATGGAAACTTCGCGGATATGATGTTTCGCTTAAACCGGTGGCAAGGCCAAAGTCAGGGGTCATATATCGGCTTTACCTTGGGAATTTCTCGTCCGAAAAGAAGGCGGACGAGCTGGTCAAGCACCTCAAGGCTAAAGAAGGCATAAGCGCCTTGCGGCTGGTTCTTCATGAGTAATCGGTGGGACAGGCTTCCAGCCTGTCTATTAGGGATGACCGGCAATCCCGCTTTCCAGCCGCGGGACGGTCCCACCAGCAATCTCAGCTTTGGCGATGCAGTAGATTGCTTCGTCCCGCGCACGCGGGACTCGCAATGACAGACTTTAGCCAGAGGTACCCTGAAAGATAACTCCACCGCCTCTGTTCCCTTGAAAAAATCAACCTGAGCGTGTAACATCCAGGGCCTTATTGCTGTCAAGAATAGTAACCAATTCGGGGAGATAAACTTTAAGCAGCAGGTGTGCCTCTACGCGCGTCTACCGCAAAGTACCTGCCCCATAACTAGAGAAGGAAAACGCATTTGGCAGTGCTTCACGAGAAGACCACCGTTGGAATAGAGGAGGAAATCCAGAAATCATATCTGGATTATGCCATGAGTGTGATCATCGGCCGAGCCCTCCCCGATTTGCGAGATGGCCTGAAGCCGGTTCACCGCAGAATCCTTTATGCCATGCATAGAAGCGGCAACTTCTGGAACCGGCCTTACCGCAAGGCAGCTCGAGTCGTTGGTGACGTGATCGGTCAATATCATCCTCACGGTGACACCGCGGTTTACGACTCGGTAGTCCGAATGGCTCAGCCGTTTTCCTTACGTTATACCTTCGTCGACGGGCAAGGGAACTTCGGCAGTGTGGACGGCGACGCGCCCGCGGCCATGCGGTACACAGAGGTTCGAATGCACCGCATCTGCCAGGCAATGCTCGATGATCTCGACAAGCAAACCGTGGACTTCATCCCTAATTACGACAACACACAGGAAGAGCCTGTTGTCTTGCCGGCCAGGTTTCCGGTGCTTTTAGTGAACGGCTCGCAGGGGATAGCCGTCGGAATGGCCACCAATATACCGCCCCACAATCTGGGAGAAATTGTTGACGCCACCGTATTTCTCATAAGAAACCCGTCCGCGTCGATCCCGGATCTCATGCAATTCGTCCCGGGGCCGGATTTTCCGACGAGCGGATTCATACACGGGAGGCAGGGAATCCTGGACGCTTACACCACCGGTCGCGGATCGGTCCGAATGAGGGCCAGAGCCGAAGTGGAAGATGCAGGCAAGGGCTTTCAACGGATTGTTGTGACTGAAATCCCCTACATGGTCAACAAAGCCAGGATGGTGGAAAACGTTGCTGAACTTGTTAAGGATAAAAGGATACCCGGTATTCGAGACCTAAGAGATGAGTCGGATCGCCATGGTATGCGGGTGGTCTTTGAACTGAAGAAAGACGAGAACCCGGACGTAGTCCTTAACCAGCTTTTCAGGTACACGCAGCTTCAAACCAGCTTCGGAATTCAGCTTCTATCCGTGGACAACCAACGGCCGAAGCAATTCAACCTCAAAGAGATTCTGCAGCGGTTCATTGATTTCCGCAAAGAAGTGGTGATCCGCAGAACACGGTTCGAGGTTGCCCGCGCTCGGGACAGGGCCCACATCCTCGAAGGCTTGAAAACCGCTCTGGATAATCTGGATGCGGTTATCGCGCTAATCAAAGCTGCGGAAAACCCTGCAACGGCACGCCAGGGCCTGATGGACACTTTCCAGCTCACTCAAGTGCAGGCTCAAGCAATTCTGGACATGCGGCTTCAAAGGTTGACCGGCTTGGAAAGGGACAAGATCCTCCAGGAACTCAAGGAAATCCTCGCCAAGATAGATGAACTCGAGGCCATACTGGCTTCCGAACAGAGAATCCTCGAAATCATCATCGTGGAACTCCAGGAGGTGAAAGAACAGTTCGGCGATCCGCGACGGACGGAGATCCTGGACGCGGAAGGAGACATGCTGGACGAAGATCTTATCCCGCGAGAAGATATGGTAGTAACATTTTCCAGTAGAGGCTACGTCAAGAGAGTACCCGCGAGTCTCTACAAGAGCCAGCGGCCTGGAGGAAAAGGAAGAATAGGCACCAGAATCGGAACGGAGGATGTAGTTAATCAGATGCTCTATGCCTGTTCCCATGATGTGCTGCTATGCTTCTCCAACCGCGGACGTGTTTACTGGATCAGGGTGTTCCAGCTCCCGGAAGAAGGGCCTTACGCGCGAGGCAAAGCAATAATCAACCTATTACGGCTCGATCCCGGCGAAAAAATCCGGAAGATCCTGCCCGTTCAGGAACTGAGCACAGCGGGGTACGTGGTAATGGTTTCGGCCAAGGGCAAGATCAAGAAAACAGCCATCGAGGAGTTTTCCAGACCAAGGCCCTCGGGACTCATAGCCCTGACCATCGACCCCGATGATGAACTCATAGGTGTCAATTTTACGGCTGGGGACGATGACATTCTTCTGGCCACTTCTAAGGGCAAGGCAATCAGATTTCACGAGAGTCAGGTTCGGTCGATGGGGCGGCAAGCCCGCGGCGTCACAGGGATACGGATGAAGCTCGACGATGTGGTTATCGGCATGGAGGTGATTTCGGATGGCAGCGGTACGCTCCTGACGATAACCCGTAGCGGATTCGGAAAGCGCACGGCCCTGACCGAATACCCTGTAAAGCATCGTGGAGGCCAAGGTGTCATAACAATTAAGAACACCGCCAGACTAGGGGACGTTGTGGGAATTCAGATGGTCGAGGACGTGGACCATCTGCTGATAGTGACCTCGGGAGGTCGGATCATAAGGCTCCGCATGGAGGAGATTTCCGTTATCGGGCGCAACACGATGGGTAGGACTCTGGTGCGGATGGAGCCGGGTGAACACGTGGTGGATGTGGCCAGAGCTGAGCCCTCCGAAGAAGAAGATAAAGACCCCGACGCTGTTGAATCCGAAGCCGGCCTCGTAAGCGAGGAAACTCTCTTAGAAGATGACGAAGGAGCCGACGAAGACTGATGCGGGATGGACCCTCCTGGACCACACAGCGGATATCCGTATGGCGGTTCACGGATCTTCGCTGAAGGAGCTTTTTCTCAACGTGGCACGTGGACTCACAAATCTTCTTGCGCCGGAAATTCGAGGCGTTACAGACACCGAGCTTGAATTAAGCCTGGCAGCGGACAATGTTGAAGAGCTGCTAGTAGACTGGCTACGAGAGCTTCTCTTCCATCATCAGACGAGAGGTTTCATCCTCGTCTCCGTTGACATCAAAGAGCTTTCCGAGACCACGCTAAGGGCCAAATTGGACGGACGGACACGCGGCCCCGAAGAGGAACCGGAGATCGAGATCAAGGCCGTCACTTATCACGGGCTTTCTGTTCAGAAGAATGATTCCGGATATGCAGTCACAATTGTTTTTGACATCTGAATGCCCGCGGAAGACAAAACGGCCGCTCATCTTATTGGCAGCGCTCATCATTCTGATCCTCGGTCTCATTCCAGTCTTCATTTTCAATCACTCGCTCTTCTTGTTGATCAACGGGCTACACTCCGCTTTCACAGACCCAATCTGGCTGGCGTTCACGACTCTCGGGGATGGGCTGCTGCTAGGGATCATTGTGGGCGCTTTTCTCCTCGTAAATCCTCGTGTCACAGTCGTGGGCATTTTAGTAATGATACTGTCGTCCGCTGTCATGCATCTGGTGAAGGCTGCATATCCGACCTTGCGACCTGCGGAGCTGCTTTCATCAGTACATGTCGTAGGGCCTCTGCTCAGATCCGGATCATTCCCCTCCGGCCATGCCGCGGCAAGCATGTCAGCCGGTTTGGCTATCGCTTTTTTTTGTCGCTCAAGGGTGATTGTTGCAATAGTAATTACAATAGCACTGCTAATTGGTCTGTCACGGATCTTCGTGGGCGCTCACTTCCCCGCTGACGTGCTGGGAGGAATGATTTGCGCGTTGACTGTATTTCTGGTTTTTGCCATTGCTGTTTGGCCGATTCTCGAAAAGCACGTGCCCGAGCACCCGTCTCTTTCACGGCCACGGTTTCGAGTAGCTTTGTGCTTTGAGGTTTTGGCAGTCTTGTTTGCCCTTTTCGTGTACGCCCCGTTCCTTGCGGAACTTCCGCCATTCGGCGCACTGGTTGCTCTTGTTGTGTTGGTTTTCGTTGCCGCCGGGTATCGAAGAATCTCCTCTGGGCAAGATTCCACAGGAACAAACTATTTTTAGTATTGTCTAAGGCTATGACGATTGGAACGTTGCCGGTAACGTCCTTCCGGGTGGTCGAAATGGCGAATGGAGGACGTTCATTCTTAATTACGCGGTCAGATAGGGGACGACAAACTCCAACGATACAGAGGCCCTACCAAAGGAGAAGAAGAATGCGCTCTCGAATCGAATACATTAAAGCAGCACCCGAGCTGTTGGAAGCCATCGAACCGTTGAACAATTACGTGCGCGACTGTGGTCTGGAATCCTCTCTAATCGATCTTGTGTTGATCAGAGCTTCACAGATCAACGGATGCGCGTATTGCATCGACATGCACACGAAAGACGCTCGGGCAAGAGGCGAAACAGAACAGCGGATCTACGAGCTTGACGCCTGGAGAGAAACTCCCTTTTATAGCGAGCGGGAAATGGCTGCCTTAGCCTGGACTGAAGCTGTGACGTTGATATCGGACGGACACGTTCCCGATGATGTTTACGAAGAAGCGCGAAAGTGGTTCACCGAGGTGGAGCTGGTAAATCTCACAGTTGCCATCGGGCTCATCAATACCTGGAATCGTCTGAGCATTGCTTTCCGGTCCGTGCCGGGGCGATATCAGCCGGCTCGAGCATCCGGGGTCGAAAAGGAGTCCGGCAGAATTGAAGCGGAATATCACTGACATAGGGTGCAGTGGCAGGCGATGCGTTTGATATGAATCATATGGCGAGAGGAGAGAAAAACCTCACTCGCCAGTGGGACCGGCATCCTGCCGGTCATTCGTCACCCCGGACTCCGATGTGTGGGGCGGACTTTCCAGTCCGCCAATGGCAGGTTAGAAAACCCGCACTTCAATAGGATTCTCTCGTACGCGGAAATGACGACCGACGGGCCGCCCGTCCCATTGGGGACTGCTTCTCCGTATGTCATTTTCTTATTCCCCGACGGCAAATTGAATTTCTCGCGTCTTTTCCACAAATTTCGAGGCCGACAGTATTTCAATCCCAACGACGCCTCCGTCATGACCGAAATCCAATATGGTCCCCGGGCGAACTTCGTCACTTTCTCGTATGTGTGCCTCGCGAAACGTAATGGTCAGTGTATCGGTTTCCTCATCATACTGAATTTTCATGTGGAACCCGCTGATAGATCATTCTCGACGCCTCGGCCGGCTGGGTGTCGTCTGGATTCATTAGAGTTTGATCCGCCTGAGCCTGTTCCACTTCTCTTTTGGACAGCATGAGACGGGCGTGAGAACTCCAGCGGACAAGTTTCAATAGAAACGCTCCTTACGCCTTTTCCACGGCAGCCTTCTTCCCGTCCAAGATGTGGGAGCCCCAAATTAATGTCAAGATATATTTGGATTTCTTAGTCGGTACCAGCCTATCATTAACGCGGAAGCAACCGCGCAAATCCGGTAATCTTTGTCACGAAATTGAAAGCGAATCAGAATGTGCGCAGCGCCGGGGAGGACGGTGACCCGTTCCGAGGAAATTGGACCAAATTTGCCCCTCAGTTCGAAAATTAAGTAAGCTGTCCCCAAATTTTCGTAGGGAACTATGGTAGGATAGAACCCAGCCAGGGCGGAAGGCAGAGGCACACATGCCGAAGGTGGATGTCATATTCTACAAAGAGGACGATGGGACCGTACCCGTGATCGAGTGGCTCAGAAGCCTGCAAGCGAAAGCCTATGACAAGTGCTATGTAAAGATAGAAAGGCTTGCGGAGAGTGGGCACGAACTTCGACGGCCTGAAGCAGACTATTTAAGAGACGGGATATACGAATTACGCGTAAAATTCCAAAAACTCAATTTGCGGATTCTCTATTTCTTCTTTGGCGGCATGGCTGTAGTGATTTCTCACGGATTGGCCAAGGAAGACAGAGTTCCAGGAGTAGAAATAGACAAAGCCATTGAAAGAAAACGGAAATTTGAGGATGATCCGGAACCGCACATTTCTGTTTGGGAGAGAACATGATGGACGAAAAGAAATACAGCTCAGACGCACTTAAATGGATGTACAACGAATTCATCGGAAATGACCCTGAGCGAATAGCATCCTACCAGAAAGAGCGGATCAAAGCCGAAATTGCGCGACAAGTTTACGATATTCGAGAGCAGGCGGCTCTCACGCAGAAACAGCTCGCGGACCTTGTGGGGACCACCGAAGCTGTCATAGACGATCTCGAAGAGGCTGATTACGAAGGTGATGCCCTCTCGATGCTGATTCGAATAGCTACGGCGCTCAGAAAGAGAATTGATGTCCGGTTCGTGACATCCAGCGTGGTTGACCCCGTTGAGACATCTGCATAAGGATGCTGAAAGAGCTTGGGAAGGAATTGGGGAGACGGGCCGGTTGGATGATCTTTAAATGTCCTCTCTGGGCAACCGGTTAATGGAAATCCGCAAAAAATTCGTTTTGGAGCGCGGCAAACTCTTGATATCAGAAGAGTTGGAACGCGAGATTGCCGAACACAGAGAGGTGTCCGCTGCTCAATTCCGCGGACACTAGACCCAATTTGCTCCTCAGCTCGAGAATTAAGTAAGGTGTCCCCCGATTTCCAAAGAGTAAGCGGGCCAACCCGACGTTTTGATTCGTCAAGATTCATGACATGTTTTTGGACATCATTCAGGTGGTCGCAAAACCAGAAATGGTCCCTGCCCGCGCTTGTCACGAGCCTCATGAACCAACGGACAGAGATCTTCGGGGCTCTCGTGAAACAGATAGGCAATCGTGGCGCACACCAGTGCGTCGAGAACTCCATCGTTTACATTGCAGGCATCTTCGGACTGCCTAATATTGAACCGCTGGGTCCACCGGTTCCAGAGTCTGTTAGCTTCTTCATTGGCACGGCTTAGGGCACGGTTTTTCTCCGCCTGGGAATCGCCCTCCTTGGACTTGTACTTGTATAGGTTCACTGATTCTACTAATGATTTGTCAGTAGCTTGTGCGAAGAAGGTACAAGCACGCCCTTGGGTGGGTCTCGATGATAGTCCCCACACGTGGGGCCAGGATCTCGGCCAGTTGTCTTCCTCTGACAGGCACAGCCATTGAGTCGTTCTGCGATTGAACCCAGTTACTGTTTGGTGCCAGCATTTTTCTAAGAAAGCAGTCAGAAGTTCTGAATCCTGTGTCTTCCTTTTCGATTGGTGCCCAGGTCAGTTGTGCATCAATGGCCGAAGCAAGCACGAGTTTCTCGTCACAATAGGTGACAATTTGGTCGAGCCTCTTTCTGCAAGGGGATTCATGAACAAACAAATTTTCACCAGTTCTTTGCAATACACATACCCAGCTATTGTCCGCCCCTGCGATGTCAACTCCCAAATAGAGCCGACTGCAACGGCGGCACTCATTCGCAGTCATTGCATATCCCCTGACTAAGCGCGCATGTTTTCTTCGTTGCTCTATCCAGCCAAGTCTTAAAACGCATCTCAAGGGCTTCGAAGTGTTTGGATAAATCGGTCTTTCGCCAAAAAATTAGCGACATCATTTCCTTATTTGCTTTCACACAACAGCAGTCCAAAAATCCGATGTTAGCCATTCTTTTTTTGATGTCTGACTCTGCAATCAGTTGACCGTCCTTAATGTGTACGTTAGCATAACTTGAAAGTTGGACAATCATTGGTAGATCAGACTCGATGCCCCAGTAGTTTAGGTCGTTTGGATACATATTCTTCTCAGACCACTTTTCGCCTTCATTGTAGTTGTACATATTCGGATCAAAAGAAATCAATATTACGTGGGAATCCGCACTGGAAATAGGTTCACGAAATTTAATCCTCCAATCTCCTCTAGACAGCGAATTTTCGTCTATTTGGTTATTTGATAGCCATGTCTTGATTTCTTCGGCTTTGCTGGGGCATATCTCACATAGAAGAAGTATCAACTTTCGGTTCAAACGTCGTTTCCAGAAGTTGTAGACGAAAACTGTGGATGAGGGATATTTTTCTTTATTCTGGCCGTCGCTGTGAGTTATGGCTTCCAGCCATAGCAATTCGTACAGGCTCTTCTGCCCTGGTAAGCGATCCCTGACTTCTTCAAAAAGCCTTCGTGTGGTGTTTCTCTCTGGTTTCTCGATTAATTTGGGAATCGAAAAAGGTGCCATCGCATATGCATCTATATACAAGAGGTTATTGAACTGCCGTTTGAGAACTTCGAGAATTTCGCAAAGAACCCAGTGCTGCATAAGGTTCCCGACATTAGCTTTGAAGTAATGCATCATATTCTCCATAGGCATTGGGGACGTTAATCATGTGGTGGCTTTACTCTCGTCAAGTGGGATTTAGCTTTTCGTGTTCGACCTCGACTCGGCTTCGAAGTCATCCCTTCCATTGAGTTCATTAGGGAGCACCCGCGTTAGGCTCTAGAGACTGAACAAACAGGCACCCCGATTACAGGTCCAAGCGGTCCATTGAGTTGGAGATCAGGATAGACGGAGCACAAATCTGAAATTAGGCTTAGAGTCGCCTAATACTCAGGTTGTGTCTTTCCTGCAGACACATAGTGGTTCCATAAACCTTGCAAGTCTGAGGATCTTGCATATAGCTCCATAAACCCGCAGCCACTACATACGTCGGCTTTGACTATGCTGCGGTGTGGATTGCCTAGGCTCAAAAACGATTTACTTCTTTTACCCCAAACAACTATTCCAAAATCATCCAGTCCACCGCCGCCGGTCGTGCACGAGACGCCGCGCATAATATTTTTGGCGCCGCACTTCGGACACTCGGATTTCATATTACCCTCCACACGAATAATAGCGAGGAGCCCTTTTCATTGCCCGTACTGATTGCCATGAACCCCCTCTTCAGCAGGAGTTATGAGAGCAGTCTATCACAAAAGGCTATCAGGTGGGGAGGAAATTAGGGTCCTTCTTTGTCTCATCAATCTCCAACATCCGGCACCTCTCTCCCCCTCCTAGTTCTAAGAATCGCCGATCAGAAAATTGATTCCGCCCAGGCTGAGAAGCCGTCGAAGTGGACTCTTTCCGTTGGCACTCGGTGCTTCTGCTGGCACACGGCAATCCAGTACAAGGAACATCTGGACAGTATAATTGTCTGAAGCACGTCAAGGGGACAAAAAAGGAGGAATACCTCGCCCCACAGCAACACATGAGGGGGTAGCGATCTGATGCCACATGTGCGTACTATTGGTGACTGGGTAGTCATGGTTTTGACGGACTTGTATCACAAACACGGAGTAAACCAAGGTCGACCATGTGAAGTGTGCGGCGAAAGGTGGACGGCTCTCAGAGAAAATGGCCAGTTTAGAGTTTGGAAGGGGGACCAGGAACGGACATCTCAAGACGTCCTGGACTTCGTAGGGAACAACGTGGCTGTAAAATGCTGCATTCCACTGAAGCGGCACGAAGAATAAGCTGACTCCGGGGTCAGGGGAACTCCCTGACCCTTGGACTCCACGAGACAATTCCACCCTTTGCCATCTCACGAATCAAATCAAGGAGGTTCACCCAGCAGCCTACCCCCAGTATTGCCAGTTTGCTGACAAGACGTCTGATCCCAGTTTCTAAGTGCGCGTTTCCAAGAGTGCCCGGTCATACGTTCACTCGCGCGTCAAAATTCCTCGCCGAACCAATTCCCGTTCTACACGGTGAACTTGTTCGACAGCTTGATTGAATCTAGAGTCGACTTCTAATGCAGCCTCTAGAGTCATCTGCCCCTGCCCAAATGCTTTGAACGCAGCCAGTACGTCATTATACTCTGCGATCGTCGCACGGATTAACTTAGAGTAGAAGCGTAAGGCTTGCACATGTTCCAGCTTCACTTGTAGACCAGGATCTGTTGGAGAACCGGCTATCTCTCGTAATTCTTCGGGAAACCCTGATAGAATTTCCCTTGATTGAGATGAGGCGATCAACGGAGTCGGCTTCTTTCGATAAAATTTTACAAAATTCAATCTTGGACTTAAGGTAAGATGTGAGACGGCTCAGATATGCCTTCACTTCGTTTCGCTCTTGCCCTCGTCTCTTTCCAGCTTGCTCTTCTCCATATCTACCTGCTTTGGAATTTTCTGCTATTCTTGCTCGTTCATCCCTGTGTTGCTGTTCCTTAGAAACGACGATCAGAACCAAAAGGCTAGCAAGGCATGAAACAGTGATAATCAACTTCTTCTTGGTCGAGAGATCAAAGAGTAGGTCTTCTGCTTGCTGGGTCTTTTGAAAACCAAATAGTTTGATACCCGCAAAAATTACCACGGGGATAAGCAAAAATAAAGCGGATGAGGATAGGGCGAGGACCACTATGGAGATTAAGCCTATTAGGTAAAGAAGATACCATAGCAACTGTCAGCACTTTGTCGTATCTTGTCCATCTATAGATTGATTGCTTTTCCCGGGGGTCTTCAAGATGCCCTTGTTCTTTCAGTTTCTCCTGTTCCTGCGTCCAGGACTTGGGAACGTAGACCTTGCACTTGGGACATACTTCAAATTCGTTACTCAGCGGCGTATCGCATCTTGAACATTTCCACTGCGCTTCAGCGGTTTTCGAAACGATGGGCTCCAGTCTATACAACTCCTCGACCGTCACCGACCCATTTTCCACGAGTTTTTCAAACAGGGCCTCTAGTTCCCGCTGTGAAAGGTCGTACTTCGCTATCAGGGCGGCGTCATCCATGCCAAACCGGATTTCATCCAACAACTCTCCTTCGTTGACAGGTCTTTTGGCCATTGCAAGCCCCCCTTTTGGCAGGACATAGGAGTCCAGTGTATCATAAGAGGGTATCCAATCAGTAGAAAATTACACTACTCGATGCCGAGCTTGACGCGCTTGGCAGATGCGGCCCCTGCGCACCTTCTCAATAAGGGAATCATGCCTTATCATAACCTAAGGTCCGGCCCAGAGGATGCCGAATCTGTGAGATCTGTTTCTTGCTCGCTCCCTCTTCCTGTTTAAGTCAGATCGACGAGGTACGCATTATGACCGAAGCAAAGCCATTTAGATTAGTACAGATCGACGAGGTTCGCTGGGAAATTCCCAAGACGGGCGGGATGAGGGTTCCTGGTCTAATTTTTACCGATTCCAGAATACTGCCCGACATCGAGAAGGACCAGAGCGCTGAACAAGTCTATAATGTCGCGCATCTGCCGGGTATAGTCGGCCGATCCCTTGCAATGCCGGACGTTCACTGGGGGTACGGCTTTCCGATAGGTGGTGTGGCGGCCTTTGATCTGGATGAAGGAGTGATATCTCCCGGCGGAGTGGGCTATGACATAAACTGCGGAGTGCGTCTGATTACAACGGCTCTGGATCGAGAAGCACTCATGCCTAGGATCAGGCCATTGGTGGACCTCCTCTTCGCACGCGTTCCAAGCGGGTTAGGGTCAAGAGGCGGCATTCACCTGAACCGCAAAGAGTTGTCCGCGGTCCTCAAAACAGGAGCTGCCTGGGCAGTTGAAAACGGCATGGGAGACGCCACGGATCTCGATCGTATAGAGGACTACGGGGTTATTGAAGGAGCGGACCCCAATGTGATCAGTGATCGAGCCTTTGAAAGAGGCAAGGACCAGCTCGGCACTCTCGGTTCAGGGAATCATTTCCTCGAGATCGGTTTCATCGAGGAGATCTTTGAGGAGCCTACTGCCCGCCAATGGGGTTTATTCACCGGACAAGCTACGGTGATGATTCACACCGGCTCCCGGGGGTTCGGATACCAGGTCTGCGACGACTTTCTAGCTCGAATGGTAAAGAGTGTTAGGAAAGAAGGGATCGAGCTTCCTGACAGGCAGCTTGCATGCACCCGCCTGAACACGGACCTGGCCAAGGACTACTTTGCTGCAATGGCATCAGCCGCGAATTTTGCCTTTGCGAACCGTCAAATACTAATGCACCTTGCACGTGGCGCCTGGGAGGAAGCTCTCGGGCTTTCGCCGCGTGAACTGAAGTTTCGATTGCTCTATGACGTTTGCCATAACATAGCCAAGATCGAGTCACATACGATAAATGGTGAAAAGAAGAAGCTGTGCGTTCACCGTAAGGGGGCTACTCGGGCCTTTCCCGCCAATCACCCGGTGCTCCCTGCCGAGTACCGTTCCACAGGACAGCCTGTCTTGATACCAGGCGACATGGGCCGAGCGTCCTACGTCCTGGCCGGAGAGCCGGGGGCAATGGTAGAGACCTTTGGGTCGGCCTGCCACGGCGCTGGACGGCTGCTATCCAGGCACGAGGCGCTCAGGCGGACCAAGGGGCGATCAATCGAGCGTGAGCTAGAGGACAACAACGTTTATCCCAGGTGGGTCGGGAGAAAGACACTTCGAGAAGAGTTCCCCGAAGCTTACAAGGACGTGAGCATGGTGGTGGACGTGGTTCACAGAGCCGGCTTAGCCAGGAAGGTGGCTAAAATCCACCCGCTGGGTGTCGTAAAAGGTTAAATTGTAATCGTTCACCGCGGAGATCGCAGAGAGCGCAGAGAAAGCATTTTTCTGTGTTCTTGCCTCAAAATCAGGCGTAGTGGTTTCGAGTCTATCACATTGCAGAGTTGCACCGGCTGAATTCAGCGACTCGATTCGTTCTTGGCCTTGTTTAAGCCATTATTCCTCTGCGACCTCGGCGCACTCTGCGGTAAATCCTTCTTTGCGGGTGAACGGTTGCGTTAAATTGGAGTACGGATGGAACTTAAATCGAGCGAAAGTGTCACACAAACTAAGCCCATGTGCAGGAGGCACAACAAGTGCCTGTTTCCTCATGCCGCTGAGAGGAACTCGCCATGTTTCTGAGAAATGCGTCTTTCATTGGCGGTTCCTCGAAGCAAAAAAAGCACATGGGCTTTCGCCGTTCTGAGAAGAAAATCGAACTAAACGGGTCAACAATTTAGAAAGGGGGGAAGCTATGATTCGGAACAAACTATGCGGTGGCATTATCCGTGGCTCTCTTTGTAGTTACCCCATAAGTATTGAAGAGGGTCCTGAGGGACAGTACCGAGTACAAGGACAACGATCCGCAGTCAACAGACTATGGAAAAGACATTCACGTATGCCCCCGTTGTGGCGAACGATTTTATTTGTGGAGCGAACATTCAGACCACCTTTACCCCAGGTGGTAAGGTCGAGGCCCAGAAACCATTTCGCTAAGATTTTTTACAGTGCGTTTTACAATCTGTAAAAGAACCTGACACTCGCGGCATTCGCAGATTCCTGCGGATCGTCGTGCCGCTCATTTATCCGCCTCCTGAGCCCATTTTTTTAACTTTCTCGGTGCCGAATATCTGGCACGACAAATGCAAACTGGAAAAATCAGAAATAGTGGAAATAAGCGGAACCAATCCGCTTGCTTTGGCGGAGGTTGGGCCATGGACGTATTAACTGTTTATCAGGCAAGCAAGTACTGCAGTGTTTCACCCAAAACTATTTGCAATTGGATAGACGAAGGTCACATCAAGGCCTTCCGGACGGTAGGTGGACATCGACGGATCAGAAGAGAGGACCTGGACGTCTTTCTCCGGCGTATGGGTATCCCTGTCTCGACCGAGCTTGCCCAGGAAGAACGCAAGAAGATCCTTGTAATTGACGACGACAAATTAATTGTTGAGACAATAGTACGTTCGTTGGAGGAAGAGCCTCACGATTACGAGATCACATCTGCCGCTGACGGCTTCGAAGCCGGGCTTCAGGTGAGTCATTTCAAGCCTGACGTCCTGATCCTGGACATCATGATGCCCGATATTGACGGGTACGACGTATGCAAGAGGGTGAAGCAGGACCCCGCTACCTGCCACATGAAGATCATCGTCCTCTCAGCCTATTTGGACGAGGAGAATCACGAGAAAATGAAAAAATACGGCGCAGATGTCTGTTTTTCGAAGCCTTTGCCCCTGGAGAAGCTCAAAAAGGAAGTGGCAGGACTCCTCGGGCTCCCCCAGTGACCATCTGCCGCTGTGGAGGGGAGTGGTGTCATGAGCCTGAAACAAGTTTTGGAAGAAAACAAGTTTATCGTCACGTGTGAGATCCACCTTCCCCATGGAAAGGCCCCTCAGGATTATTTGGATGAAATCTACCACCTTTGGGGGCGGGTGGATGGCGTTCGTTTTCACCCCTTCGCCACAGACGCGGCCATTAGTGATTCGTTGTCGCTTTGTAGACTGCTTCGAGAGAAAAAATTCGATCCAGTGTTCCAGGTTGGGACGCGCGATCGGAATCGCTTGGACATACAGGAAGCCCTCATCCAAGCATCTTCTGTAGGGGTGGATAACCTTCTGGTCTTTACGGATGACTATCGGATCACCGGCGATTCTATTCAAGAGATGATGTTCTTCCACGTGGATGTGGGCAAATTCTTTTCTGTGATCGACTCTCTGAAACAAGGAATCGACGTGCACGGAAAAGATCTGGATGGTGAAAAGGAGTTCTTTATAGGCTCGGGAGTAGAGGCCTGTTTTGGTGGCAATCCCCCGGACATGGAGCTTCGCGAAATGGAGAAGCTGGTCGAACAGGGCACTAAATATTTTCTCGCGACTCCCGTCTTCGATGTGGACCAGTTCGCCAGATTCGTGAAACGAGTGGCTCCCCTGGGTGTTCCCATCATCGCTGAACTGCTTATGCTCCATTCGGGGATGGGGGCTCGCATGTTGAAACGTGTTGGAGGGGTGAACATCCCCGATCGCATTATCGAACGGATCGAAAAAGCCCCGGTGAAATTCGACGAATCGGCGAGAATTCTGATCGAAACTGTGGACCAGCTCCGAGACATTTGTGCGGGGGTCCACATCCTGCCCTTTGGATGGGAAGACAAAATCGGCAGGGTCCTTCAGGAGATCAAACGATCGAAATTTAAGTGATGCTGCCGAAAGGCGAGAAGTGACAAGACTGGTACCGCCCGAGGTCCCTATGTGAGAGATGTATCGTCTATCGGGTAGGACGGACCTCCAAGGGCTTGCAGCGTAAACCTCTTCTCCGGGATTCTGATTTACGGAGGGCCATTGTGGAGACAGTCACGATTTCTCTTAATGGTCGAGTAGTTGCAGGAACGCCAGGCACGACGATTTTGGATCTAGCCAGGCAGGTGGGGGTGGAAATACCGACCCTGTGCCATCATCCAATCCTGGAAAGCTCCGGCGCGTGTAGGCTCTGTCTGGTCGAAGAAGCGAAAACAGGGAGACTGTTGACCTCCTGCGTCGCTCCCATAGCCGACGGAATGGAGATCCTTACGCATTCCGCCGACGCGGTTACCGCGAGGCGTGGTGTGTTGGAACTCATTCTCTCGGATCATCCTTCGGCCTGCGTCGTCTGCAACAAGGGAAATGAATGCACGCTCCGCTCCCTCGCAAAGGAGCACGGGGTGTGCGACCCCGATATGGAGCCCGTCAGGCGTTGGAGACATATGGCGGAGCTCAATCCTTTTATCGTCCGGGACCTGACAAAGTGTGTTCTTTGTGGCCGGTGCATTCGGGTGTGCAGGGATTTCGAGGCCATGGGAGTAGTGGAGTACATCGACCGCGGTTACTCAAGTCATCCCGGTACGGCACACCGCTCGTCTCTGGACGAATCTGACTGCAATTTCTGCGGATCCTGTGTTGCAATTTGTCCCACGGACGCCCTGGCCGAGAAAGACCGTCCCTCCTTCAGCTCGGGAAAAGATCGAACGACGGGCATCTGTTCTTATTGCGGGACCGGCTGCCATCTCGAGTATGAACTCATTGACCGTCACGTGGTTGGAGCCCGGGGAGTGATCGGTTCTCCTGTGAACAGTCTCTCTCTTTGCGTAAGAGGACATTACGGCCAAGATGCCCTGTCAGCGGCGGAAAGGTTAACCCGGCCACTTGTAAGGGAAGAAACCGGCAATTTTCGAGAAGCCTCGTGGGAAGAGGCTCTCGGAGAAGTCACGCGCCGGCTGGTTCGAGTTATCGAGCAGTTTGGCACAGACAGCGTAGGGATTATCGTAGGGTCGCAATGCTCGAATGAGGAGGTTTACCTCGCTGTCAGATTGGCGCGGGGGGTCCTGGAAACCCCGCATATAGACTCCATCGCCAGGTTTACGTCCGGAACGGTGGTGGACGGCCTCGCTGCTTCCTTGTCCAGAATACGTCCTCTCGAACCCTTCCTGGAGAGGATCCAGGAGGCCGAGACCATAATGTTGATGGGGGCCAGGCCCGATTACACCCATCCTATCGTCGCTCGTAACATGCGCAGAGCTATACGTCAACGCGGAGCAGCTCTTGTCCAGCTTGACCCGGTAACGACCACACTCAGCCCATTGGCCAGAATCCGCTGGAGGGAACGGATTGACGAATTACCGCTGGGTCTCGCTCAATTGATGACTGAGATCGTCACCACCAAACTTCACGACGAGAGTTTTGTTCTCAACAACGTGGTCAATGGAGAAGAATTCGTTTCCGACCTCAGGGGGCAATTGCGAGGTGTCCCCGTGAGAGCCGAAATCAAACAGGTGGCCAGACTCATCGGTGGAGGGCGAAAATCGCTCTTTCTGTTCGGTTCTAGGGTGGCCAGAGCGACACAGGGATACATGCTTAGCCGTCTTTTGGTTGATCTAGCCCTTCTCTGTGGGCAGCCGGACAATGTCCTCTTTCTGTTTGAAGGGTGTAACGAGGTCGGGGCATGGGAGTCGGATGCGCGCCGGATAGGCTACCGGGATCTCTTGTTTCCATGGACCGTGAAACCCTGGAGCTTCTCCGAACCACATGGGGCCGGCCGGACATTGCTTTGAAAAGAGGATTGGACGCTATGGGCATGATCCGAGCTGCGGAAAAGGGCGAGATCAAGGCGCTTTTACTTTTAGGAGTGGATCCTCTTGCAGCTTTTCCCGATACAGATAGGACGCAAAAAGCCCTTACTGTGCCTGATCTGGTCGTGAGAACCGGTATGTTCCCCGCAACCGGTGAAGAGACGGCGCACATACTGCTCCCCATTGCGGCGATGACTGAGACCGACGGGACCTACGTCAGGTACCCGAAGGTCGAGTTCAACGAGTCTCGAAACTCGCAGACCCGCCGGGTAACGTGTGGCCGACCGCTCGCTTCATTCTTGATCTTGCGGGCCTGCTGGGGTTCCCTCTCGGCTTTGTCACGGCTAGAGATATTTTCGAAGAAATTACAATGACGTGCCCTGCATGGAGCGAATTGACCTGGGATTCCGTCGGAAAGATGGGAGGGGCGTTGCTCGGCATTTCCGGAAGCGGCCACGGATACGCGAAATCTGACAGCGTCCGCAAATGGGTCCCTTATCCGCCGCCGGATTCGTTTGCTGCTCCGCCGCCGCAGCCGCCTGATCGTCCCTGGAAGGTGTACCCGGAAGCACAAACGGCTCATCCCGGCGACGGAGTGGTTTCCGGTAGGTCGTGCCGGCTGGGTCGTTTCGGGAGAACCGCGTCTGTGAGAATGAACCCGGAGGATGCGCACAGAATCGGGGCAAAAACCGGGACCTGGGTGCTACTCCGTTCGGACGTCGGAGAAGCCAGGGCGCAAGTAATTGAAGACCTTGAAGTTCCCTCATCCGGACTGGTCATTCCTGCGGCGGGTCCAAAGTACATTTTTCAGAGACTGCTTCCATGGCCGGAAGAATACTGTCCGCCAGGTTGGGATCGCATCTATGTTTCCGTTGCATCCGAGGAGGAAGGGTGATGGGACAGGAATTGGACATCGAGCTTCTGGGCGAAATCCTGAAACAGTTCCAACCCGTGCGTGAAAACCTAATCCCCTTACTGCAAGCGGTTCAGGAACAGTTTGGATACCTTCACCCCGCTGCGGTGGGACCTGTGGCGAAGTTCCTGAAGATCTTCCCATCGGAGGTTTCCGGGGTGATTAGCTTTTACAATCAGTTCACGACCACCCCCCGGGGGAAAAACGTCATCAGAGTATGCCGTGGAACGGCCTGCCACGTTCGAGGTGGGAGGACCGTGTACCAAACCGTAAGGAAATTTACCGGGCTCGAAGACGGCGCAACCTCGGAAGACATGCGCTTCACCTTTGAGACTGTCGCATGCCTCGGCGCGTGCGCCCTTAGCCCTGTGATGGTCATAAATAAAGCCTACTACGGAAAGCTCAACGCGGGGAGGATAGAGGCCGTGCTCAAGAACCTCCCATGACAGGGTGACGTCATGGATCGTCTGAATTCGGTAGCCGATTTGACGAGGTTTCGTCTGGCGCTCCAGCGGAGGTGTGATCCCTATATGACGGAGATAGCCGTGTGTTCGGACACCGGCTGTCAAGCCTGGGGAGCAGAAGAGGTCGCTTCCCGATTAGAGGCGGAACTGAGCGGCGAGGGGACAAACCGTAAGGTTCGGGTCAAACGTGTCGGCTGTATGGGCCTGTGCGAACGGGGCCCGCTGGTGGCCATCAGACCTCACGGCATTTTCTATCAAAGGGTCTCCACCGAAGACGTCCCTGAAGTGGTCTCCGAAACTATCGGCAAGTACAACATCCTCGGAAGACTTCTGTACGAGGACCCGGAGAGCGAAAAAAGATTCGTGTACGAGCCTGAAATCCCGTTTTTTGCACAGCAGAAACGACTCCTTCTATCTCTCAACGGACTCATTGACCCTTGTTCCATCGAAGAAGCCATCGTTCACGGCGGCTATTCCGGGTTGGAAGAAGTTCTCGCGTCCTGGGAACCGGCACGCGTGGTTGACGCCATTGAACGCTCAGGATTGCGGGGACGCGGCGGCGGAGGGTTCCCTTCAGGAACGAAATGGCGGCTGGCCTTGCTTGCCGAAGGCCCGCGCAAGTTCGTCATATGCAACGCAGCCGAAGGAGACCCCGGTGCATTCATGGATCGAGCGGTGCTCCAGGGAAATCCCCACTCTGTTATTGAAGGCATGATAATCGCCGCGTATGCCGTGGGCGCGAGGGAAGGCTACATCTATCTGCGAGCAGATTACCCCTTGGCCATACAACGGATTACTACGGCTCTCGACCAGGCTGGAGAGCTGGGGCTTCTCGGAGAGAATATTTTGGGAACCGGCTTCGACCTGCACATTCGGCTCTTTCAGGGGGCGGGCGCGTTCGTGTGCGGTGAAGAAACAGCTCAGATCGCGGCGATCGAAGGCCGAAGAGGAATGCCACGGCCACGGCCGCCGTACCCGGCCCACCGTGGTCTTTTCAGTTGCCCAACCCTGGTAAATAATGTGGAAACCTTTGCCAACGTTCCGCACATCATCGTCATGGGGCCTGACGTCTATTCTCTGATTGGCACTGAAGGGTCGAGAGGAACAAAGATCCTCGCGCTCACAGGAAAAGTGAACAATAGCGGATTGGTGGAAGTTCCCATGGGCGTGACCATGAGGCAAGTTGTATTCGACATAGGGAGAGGTATTCCCAGGGATAGGAAGTGCAAAGGAGTCCAGATCGGTGGTCCATCAGGGGGATGCATCCCGGAGAAATTTCTCGACTTGCCCATAGATTTCGATTCTCTGCGGGCCGTGGGCTCTATGATGGGGTCTGGCGCAATGGTGGTAATGGACGAGAATACCTGCATAGTGGAGGTGGCACGCTACTTCCTCTCCTTTACCGCCGATGAATCCTGCGGCCAGTGCGCTCCATGTCGCATCGGCAGCAAGCAGATGCTCGAAATCTTGACTAAGATCACCAGGGGAATCGGGACACTGAAAGATCTCGAGCGTCTGGAACGGATCGGTCGTCTTGTGCAGCGCACAAGCTTATGCGGCCTCGGCCAAACCTGCCCTAATCCTGTGTTGTCTGCCCTAACGTACTTCCGCGACGAATTTGAAGCTCACATCTTCAGAAAAAGATGCCCGGCCGGAGTGTGTGAGGCCCTGGTCCTTTCACCCTGTCAGCATACCTGCCCTGCGGGGATCGATGTTCCCTCATACGTGGCATTCCTCAGTCAAGGTGACTACGAAAAGGCGATAGATGTTATCCGGGAAAGAAATCCGTTCCCTGCTGTGTGTGGACGCATCTGCCACCATCCATGTGAGGGAAAATGCCGCAGAGGAGAGGTGGACCAACCGGTGTCCATTCGTTATCTGAAACGCTTTGCAGCGGACTGGGCGTATGAAAATCAAGCTACCCCCGAGCCCTTTCCGGTGACCAGGAAACAGCGAGTGGCGGTGGTCGGAGCCGGGCCTGCCGGGCTGAGTTGCGCCTACTTCCTCGCAAAGATGGGATACAAAACGACAGTGTTCGAAGCCCTTTCCCACGGTGGAGGAATGCTTGATGTGGCGCTCCCGGAGTTCCGCCTGCCCAAAGATGTGCTCCGCGGAGAAATTGAATACATCCGGGCAAAGGGAGTAGAGATCCTTTATGACAATCCCATCAACCAGTACCACACTCTGGAAGATCTGCGCTCGGAAGGCTTCGACGCGGTATTTGTAGCGGCCGGGGCGCACCGAAGCCAGGAGCTTCGGATCCCAGGGGAACAAGCGGGCATAGAAGGGCTTTCCTATGGGCTTCACCTTCTGCGGGATGTCAAAACCGGCGAATCTGTCCGCATGGGCAACCGTGTCCTCATCATCGGCGGCGGAAACACGGCGGTCGATGCAGCTCGCAGTGCTCTGCGAAAAGGCGCTCGACATGTAACGGTCATGTATCGGCGGTCGAGGGAGGAGATGCCCGTTTCGCCCTACGAATTTCACCAGGCCCAAGAAGAGGGCATAGAGTTTCAGTTTCTGGTTTCTCCCACTAGGATTGAAAGGTCCAATGGCAAAGTGACGGGGGTGAGGTTCATCCGTATGAGCCTGGGAGAGATCGACGAGTCGGGACGGAGGCAACCGTTGCCCATCGAAGGGAGCGATTTTTTCCTTGAAGCGGATATGGTGGTGCCGGCAGTTGGCCAAGCCCCGGATCTCAGCTTCCTCCCTGCGGATTCTCAACTGGAGCGGGTAAAATGGGGCGCACTGAAAGTTGATCCTGATACGTTGTGCACCAATATCCCATGGATATTCGCCGGGGGTGATTTCGTTACCGGCCCATCAATGGTCATTTATGCTATCGCGACAGGCCGACGAGCGGCATTGAGCATCGATCGTTATTTCAGGGGAATCAAAGGGCCTCTGGTCATCATGGACGAAAAATATCACCTCATTCCCGAACCACCTGCCCGGCCTGAGCAACTGGATCAACCGAGACCCAGGGTCGAAATGCCCTCTCTGCTTCCGGCTGAACGGGTATCGAGCTTCTGTGAGCTTGAGACCGGATTCACCGAAGATCAGGCGCGAACAGAGGCGTCCCGGTGTCTCAGATGCGATTTGGAACGTATTAGAGAGCTTGAGAGCCGCTCCGACACTGACTTGTAAACGCATCGTTTCTTCACAGAGGCTGGCCATGAAGACTATTACCCGACAGAAACCTTTCGAGCAGATCTTGGAAAGCGTGATGGATGACACGAGCATCTTCCTCATCGGCTGCGGAACATGTGCCACCCTCTGCCGTACCGGCGGAATTGAAGAAGTGGCGGCCATGGCAGGGAAACTGACCGATGCAGGAAAGATTGTTACCGGGAGCGCCGTTCCACCTACGGGGTGCGATGAAGTGACCGCAGAGATAAAGCACGTTTTTAAGGATTCCCTTAGCGCTGCAGACGCCGTTTTGGTCATGTCGTGCGCATTTGGTGTCCAGACCGCCGCTTCGCAGCTCAAGAAACCCGTGGTACCGGCCCTCGACACGCTTTTCATGGGAAAAGAAGGGCCGACCGGGCGCTATTCCGAGATCTGCATGCAATGCGGACAGTGCGTCCTAGCCGACACAGGGGGAATCTGTCCCGTGACCTTGTGCCACAAAGGGCTCCTCAATGGTCCGTGCGGAGGAACCAACGAGGGGATGTGTGAGGTTGGCGATGGACGCCAGTGCGCCTGGACGGTTATCTACAACAGACTGCAGAGTCAGGGGAGGCTTGATCGCATGAGAAGATATCATCCTCCCAAAAACCACAACACTGTCCTCAGACCTGGAATCATGGATCTTGTTCTTTCGCTTGAGGAGGCTGACAGGCAGTAAGTGCGTGTGCCGCGAGTAAGAAAGGGGGCCCACATGAGCCGGTTCAAGGAAGCTCTCGACTCGGGAAAGTTCGTTGTGACTGCCGAGATAGGTCCTCCCAAGGGGGTCAACCTCGAGCCTATGAAGCATCACGTCGCGTTACTCAAAGACCGCGTCGATGCCATAAATATTACCGACAATCAAAGCTCGGTATTAAGATTCCCTTCTTTGGGAGGAGCCGTTGTGGTTAAGGAGCAGGGAGGCGAGCCCATTCTCCAGATGACGTGCCGGGATCGCAATCGTTTGGCATTGCAGGCTGATCTCTTCTTCGCTTACAGCCGCGGCATAACCAACGTGCTTTGTCTCACCGGTGATGCAGTGGTCGTTGGTGATCACAAGCAAGCCAAGGGCGTGTTCGATCTTGATTCAGTCCAATTGCTTGATGCGCTCCAGATTCTCTCGGACGGAAAGGACTTGGCAGGCAACCAGTTGGATGGTGTTCCTCGTTTCCTCAAGGGAGCCATTGTCACACCCGAGGCCCGACCTCTGGAACCTCAGTTAATAAAGTTTGAAAAAAAGATCGATGCGGGAGCGGATTTCATTCAGACCCAAGCGATTTACGATCTCAATAACTTTAGAAGTTTCATGGATTATGCGAGGAAGTTCAAGGTAAAGATTCTCGCCGGCATCGTGCTTTTGACCAGCGCGTCAATGGCCAAATTCATGAACAAGAATGTGCCGGGGATATTCGTTCCGGAAGCACTTATCGACGAATTGGCCGGCGCACCGAAGGGTAAAGCTCTGGAGACGGGTATCAATATCGCGGCACGCATGATCAAAACCATCCGGAGGGAGAAGATCGCTGATGGAGTCCACATCATGGCTATAGGAAAGGAGGAGGTCGTTCCCCGCATTCTTGATCTGGCCGAGTAGACCAAGAATTCACTCCGCAATCGTCTTCGGGCGGAACTTCCGGCACGTCTCTACAGTGCCTTTTCGAAATTTCCGATGTTTGGCCTCTGAGCGGCCTGCTATTACTGCTCTGACGTGGTTCCACACTGTGAAAGGATATGTACAAGCGAGGCCTTGCGGGCAGGATTAAATAAGAGAAGGCGGGGGACCCATGGGCATGACTATAATGTTCATCGTAATACTCTTCCGAATCGCGGCGGACGGGCCTGGAGGCAGTCATGTCTGATCGGAATCCCTTTTTGATTAAAGAAATCAAGGATGAGGAGGCTGGACAGCGGCTTCTGGACATCGAGCGCAATAAAAAAGAATTCTTTGCGGAGGCACGAGACGGATTTTACATTTCCACCCGGGAAGGACAGTTCATAGATTGTAACGACGCTTTGGTCAACATGCTCGGATATTCCAAAACACAAGAAGTGCTCGATCTGGACCTCAACACTCAGTTATGGGGCAACCACGAAGACAGGCCCAAATTTCAAGCAATAATTGAGGAGCATGGGTTCGTCAGGGGTTACGAGGGCACCTTCAGGCGTAAAGATGGGAGGCTGATTTACGTTAGTCTGTCGAGTTACGTGTGGAGAGACAAAGACGGGAACGTAGGCGGATACCGAGGCTTTGTCGTGGATCGCACCCAGGAAAAAATGATGCGCGCCCAACTCGCCGAGTCCGAGACAAAATACAGAGACCTTTTCAATAGTATTCGCGATGGTGTCTTCATCGCTGATGCCAATGGAACGGTGACCGACTGCAATCAGGCCCTCTTGGATATCATAGGCTACGCCCGCGAAGAGTTTCTTGGAATGAATTATTATCGGGATTTGTGCGTGAACGCAGATGATGTAATGGAATTCCGAAGAAAAATTAGTAGCGAGGGCGAGGTCAATGAGTACGAATTGCAAATCGCTCGGAAGGACGGGACTGTCCGGGATGTCTCCATGAGTGGTTACGCGACGAAAAACGCTCGAGGGGGGGTCTTAAGTTATCAGGGCTTGATGCGGGACATTACGGAAGCAAAGCGACTGCGCCGGCAGTTGATTCAGTCCGAGAGGCTTTCCGCCATGGGGAAAATGGCGTCCCAACTCGCACACGAACTCAACAATCCCATTTACGGAATCATGAACTGCCTGGAGCTGACCAAAGACGCCCTGCCGGACACTTATGAAAAAAAGAAATACCTTGATCTTGCTTTCAATGAGTGTAAGCGAACATCAGGTCTATTAATAAAAATGCTGAAGTTTTTCAAACCCGACGACGAGCAGAAGAGTTCCACGAACATCAACAAGCTTCTCGAAGAGACGTTATTGTTCTATGAGAAGCAATTCCAGAACTTAAATATACGCGTGATCACCGATCTTGCCCCGGAACTCCCCCCAATCATGGCCGTGGGGAGCCATTTGAAACAGGTGTTTATCAACATGGTCATCAACGCCAATACCGCAATGCCGAACGGTGGAGAACTCCGCGTCGGCAGCCGATTTGACACCGGACATGACAACATTGTGGTTACAATCGAAGACACCGGTGTTGGCATTCCGCCGCAAAACGTGGAAAGAATATTTGATGCCTTCTTTACGACGAAGAAGGAAGTGAAAGGGGTGGGACTCGGGCTGAGCATTTGTTACGGCTTTATAAGGGAGCATAGCGGCCGAATCGATGTTGCAAGCGAAGTGGGCAAAGGCACGACTTTCACAATTTATTTGCCCTCAAATCCTCCGGAAGAGTAGTTCTGTATCCACTCCACACTAGAAGGGTCTCTAGGATTGACCCTTAACGCGTCCCCCGTGCCGTGAAGAGTTTTATGATAAGGATGTTGACCGATTATCGTTACTTATGATAGAATTATTATGTAAACGCCTTAGATTAACGGGAGGAGATAGGCGGTACCGGATTCCTAGCGAATTTGCACAAGGAGTGTAGCATGAAACGCTTATTATTATTGGCAGTTACGATCTTGATGGTCTGCTCTCCTCCGGCGGTCAGTTATGCGGCGGAGGAAATCTACTGGGAAGGAAGAACGCCCGCGGACCCAACCGTCACCGATAAGGATTTTCGTCTGGATTTCAAAACCCCTGCGGCAAAGTCGCTGGGGGACCTCGAAATTTACGATCAGCCCAAAGACATCTTCGCGGAAGATGAATCGGCAACTCCGGCCACACCGACTGCACCGGTCGCCCCGGCCGAACCGCAGCTTCGCGCTCCCATATCACCACGGAGCCTGATCCGACCTTCAGCGGAAGTTGCTCCACGTGCCAGAGGCTTCACACCAAAGTCTACCGAGATTATTCCACAGCCGGCGGAAACCAGTCCCGGTAGCACTGAATCCATCCTCCAGCACGAACAGGGGTCTCCCGCTACTCAAATTCAGCAGAGTGATGAAGAGAGAAGCACATCGGTACCCGGTTCCGTGGACGAACTGGATAGGGCCGGTCAGAAAAAGATGAAGTGGGGACAGGTGGACGTGAAGCCGGCCGAACCCAAAGGCAAGTTTCAGTGGGGACAACAGTAATCAGCTAGGGCCGGGTTTTGATGCCATCTCCCCTCTGATTCCTGAATTCGGTCACGGATTGCCAAGAGCCGTCGTAGCCCCGTACGGCGCGGCCCAGGGGTAGTCCCGCGGGACGGGGATGGAACCCACGGTAAGAAGGCCCTCATAAAGTGGTCGGGCCCCGAAGGGGTCGCCCAATCCTGCAATCCAAAGCACATCCTTGGTCGACCCCTCCAGGGTCGGTTCTTCAAATGATTGTGTGGACTGCTTTCCACGGGCTTCCGCCCGTGGCTACCGTTGGTCAGCCCCTGCGGGGCTCGGGAGTTGCACTGAATACGGTACCGCATTTGAGCCATTGTGTACCAAGCACTCTGATTCCTGAATTCGGTCACGGATTTCGGAAAGCTTCGGTGGGACAGGCAAGATGCCTGTCCCACCAGTACCATGATCTAGAATTTCTTCTATCGTCTCAAATCCAAGAATGCGTCACCCTATAAGCAACCACGACCTGCAGGTGCGCCCGTCGTGGTTGCCGAGTAATCGGGATTATTCTTTTCGAGCCCCCAGCTTGATGCCACTGTCCTTCTGCAAACGCATAAGAGCTACTTCTATGTTGTAATCGCGGATGTTAAGCCCCTTTGATATCGCTACGATTTCACCGTCGTCCACCCCGACCTCCATTGCCATGACCTCTTTAGCTTGCTGTAATCCTGCCAGGTTTACCGGAAAGCCCGACCAGAGGTTCCAGGACCTGAAATAGACTATCCAATGGAGTCTATTCTCCATGATTCGGGTGTCCACAAGCCTCATGCACGGACTGGAGCCGTCAGGCTGTTCGTAGAAAAAAACATCTTCAGGCCGACCTATTTCCATGCACATCCGGTTTGTGCGAGGTCCATGCTTCTTGTAATAATCAATTACGAACTGCCAGGCGATCTGTAATCGTTCGCCGTAAGTATAATGCTCCCCTGGGGCTTTTTGGGAGGAGAGCAGGTAAGGCATGTATTCAGCAAGATATTTTTCATCCGCAACAGGTGGCAAATTAAGATGCTCCGGGATTTGGGGCAACAGGGGCCGCACTCCAGGCTGTCTTATATGGATCGTGGCCATATCGAATTCGATCCGGTCCGCGCCCGGGTTTGAGCCTGTGTCTACAGTATAGCGACGGGCTGCGCCGTCAGGTTTTCGCGACTCCTCTATAAGAGTATACAGGCATTGGAACCATGCGTCCGGGATTGTAGTCGCCTCAATGAAAATGGGTTTCATGGTGCTTCTCCTGAATGGAACATCAAGGTCCGGCCGAATCCGCGATTTACATCATGCGAACATCGGATAGGACGTGGCTTTTGTTTCTCCGATTCGGCCATAGCCTATAGCCGATTCGTTTCTTTATTGCCAGCCTTTTCCCATTATTTGGACAGCGGCGAGACATCTGATATAGGTGATCTCGACGTGCGACCGGAGCAGTGTCTTGCAAGCTTCAATTGACGGATCGCACTTTGGCAAGAACACACGACTCGGATTTCCGAAAAATGAGGCAAAGTTGAGTCTTCGTCAGGAACTATCAGGAAAAGATTGTGATTCCACCGGCTCTTGCATGGACACGTGGCAGAGTGAACCCGGTTACAAGGGTCGCGGCAAATTTCGAAAATATTTCGTTGAGCCGTTTACATCCTCCAGGAATCCGCCCTGGTTCGATGCCCGAGGCGTTGCCATAGGGCTTGTCATTGGCTTCGGCATTCCCGTGGGAACCCAGATGATGCTTCTCGGACTGCTCAGATTGCTGTTCAGGTTCAATGCAATTATCGCCTTTGCCTTCACCTGGGTCAACAATCCCATCTCCATTATCCCCATGTATTACGGGTATTATTGCCTCGGCTCCTTACTGCTTGGAAGGCAGGTCATCATGAGCGCCGAGGACTTCCGAACTCTTATGCAGCCGATCCTCCACGCTGAGTATTTTTGGCGCTCCGTGCAAGCCTTTGTCTACTTGGGTTGGGACATCGTGGTGCGGTGGTTTATCGCTGCCTTAACGGTTTCAGCGACATGCGGGCTGATCGGATACGTGGTCAGCTATCGGCTGTGGATGAAGCGCTGCAGAAGAAAGGCTCAACACCTTGGAATAACCTACGAAAAGCTAGTTTCGGAACTCGAAGGCTCAGTCGAAAGAGGCCAAGGCTGAATTCGTCGCGGATCTGTTCCAATTCTAATCCGGCATTCCCGCGTCGATCCATTCGGCTATCTCGCCGATTTCATCGCTGGACAGATACGGCCCGCCTGAGGGCATTCTGCGATAGCCTCCAATGGGGCCTCTGAGAATCCGCAACAGATTGGTTTCGTATGCCCGTCCGTTCCCAACCTTATCCGCGTCGATGAGTCGTTTTCCATAGGGAGCGCTCGCCGCCAGGTCTTCTTTTGTCTCCCATCCGATGTCTCCTTCATGGCTGGCCTTCAGTTTCGGTTCGCGTCCATTTTCAAGTTTCCACCGATCCACAGCATTATCCAAAATTTCTTTAATCCGCGGCCAATTAGCGTTCGACATCAATTACCTCTCACCTGCCGTACAAACCAACACATCTAAACCAATCGTTTACCGCAGAGTGCACAGAGAACGCCGAGAAGGATTAGGGCTTGCAAGCCGTCGCATCACCCAATAGGGTATACAAAAAAGGGTGTCGTCGCTTGCATTCTCACACATCCGAGTACGTTATTTCTCAACTCCGAGTAATTCCGAGACAACTAAATCCTCCGCGCACTCTGCGATCTCCGCGGTGGATTCCACCTAACAATAATGTGTGGCATTCATCTGTTTCGGACCACCCCCACTTGTCTGCAGTAAGGCAGCACAGCGCATCGAGAGCAGAACGGCGAGATGGGTCTACAAATGTTCTGACCCCAGGTTACCAGGAGGTCGTTGTATTCTATCCAGGACCTCTTTGGGCAGCCTCTCTCTCAGAGCGGTCTCGGTCTGTTCCGGGGTCTTCGTCTTGACTGTACCCGAGTCTGTTGCTGACCCTGTGTACGTGAGTGTCCACACAGATGCCGGGCTTGTGAAACCCCAGAGTCAGGACCAGGTTGGCCGTCTTACGCCCTACCCCCTTGAGCTTCAGGAGCTCTTCCAGATCGCTGGGGACCTCTCCCCCGTATTTATCGATCAAGTCACGGCAGATCTGTTTCACCGTTCGGGCCTTTGTTTTGTAAAAGCCCACAGGAAAAATCAATCGAGCTATCGCTTCTTCCGGCAAGAGCAGCAATTCTTCGGGGCTCCGGGCCTTCCCCAGCAGTCTAGCAGCGGCTTGACGGGTGACTTCATCCTTGGTGCGCAATGAAAGAATTGTCGAGATCAGAATGTGGAACGGATCTCGGCTCCGGTGGGAGATTTCCGTAACAATGGGAATGTCCATGTCGCGGATTTCTCGCCGAAGGACAGCAATTATTTTATCGATATCGGGTACTCGCTCTTCGCGAGGAGGTGTCAATACTTTACCCCCACTCTCTGCCTCGCTAGCTCCAGAGTTGGTCCGCCGATTGCCCGAACCTTTCCCGCACCCGCGGCCAACACTTTTCGAATATGCCCCGGATTCCGCAATGAGCCGCGCTCTTTCCGCTCTGGCGCCACTAAAAAAATCCCACAGGATCCCGGCCAGCTCCTTCTTGATGGCGCCGTACGACGCTCCCCCTGCTTGTACAACAGCAGCACCTCGGTGACTCTCTCAGGAGGGGCAAAATGGCGATAGATCTGGAAGAGGTTGCAGGTCTCGGGATTTTTGGGTTGGTCCACCGGGGTGGAATCCGTCATGATGCTCATGACTTTTTTCTTCAACGTCTTTTCATCCAAAAAGATTTCGATGGTGTTGTCGTATGATTTGGACATCTTCTGTCCATCGATTCCCGGGATGACAGCAACTTCGTCACTAATTTCCCCTTCAGGGATGACGAAGGTCTCACCGTAAACGTGATTGAATTTCATGGCGATATCGCGCGTCACTTCGATGTGCTGCTTTTGATCTTTTCCAACGGGCACTAGGTTGGACTGGTAGAGGAGAATGTCCGCGGCCATAAGCACCGGATACGCAAATAGGCCGTGGTTCGGGGAAATTCCCTTGGCTATCTTGTCCTTGTACGAATGGCACCGTTCCAGCAGTCCCATCGGAGTAATGCAGGTCAAGATCCAGGCCAGCTCCACGACTTCAGGAACGTCCGATTGGACCCAAAAGAAGCACCGGTCAGGATCCAGGCCCAGGGCCATGAAGTCGGCCGCGGCTTCCAACGTGCCCCTCGCCAATTTTTCACTGTCATTTACGCTGGTTAAAGCGTGATAATTTACGATGAATACGAAGAACTCCTCGCGATTCATATAAGAAAGCATGGGCTTCATCATGCCCAAGTAATTGCCGATATGCAGGTCGCTCGGTTGGATGCCCGATAGAACTCTCAAGGCGGTCTCCTTTCATTCTCATTCCGCGTCGGTTAGTATGTCTGTGACGATGCGCGCCTCAAGCGAGCAAGATGCACCAGATTGTTTTCAGGGTCAACCCGAGATCCTCGTTTGTGTTAGAATATCCGCCTGGTCCCTGTCTCGAATGAATTTGTGATGGACAGCGGCCGCAGTAAGAGCTAAAAAGAACGCTGCCGGCCCAATTTAATAATGACGATGGGCGGGCGGCTGAGTGGCAACAGCCACTATTTGTGTATAAGAAGGTGGATAGAATGGTTGAACATCTGGCAGGATACTTCACGTATGCCATTGAACAGGCCGGGTACGTGGGAGCCGCGTTTCTCATGGCAATGGAGAGTATGGTGGCCCCGGTGCCGAGCGAACTTGTGATGCCCTTTGTGGGTTTCCTGGTCGTTGAGGAAAAGTTTTCACTCTGGGCCGCGATCTTCGCAGCATCCCTGGGTTCCATCACCGGCTCGCTGATTTCATACTACGTGGGCTACTTTGGCGGTAGACCGGTCATCCTTAAGGTAGGGCGCTACCTCTTGCTAAATGAAGAGCACTTGGAATGGACCGAACGGTGGTTCGGCCGACACGGTTCGTGGACGATCTTTGTTAGCAGGTTCGTTCCGGTGGTTCGCCACCTCATTTCCATTCCCGCGGGTCTGGGACGGATGAGGCTATTACCTTTCTGTGTGTATACTCTCATCGGCGCGACAATGTGGAATTCGTTTCTCCTGTGGTGCGGCTACAAGTTGAGGCAGAATTGGATGCTTGTGGAACAGTATTCTCGTGAACTGGACATGTTGATGGCTGTGGGCCTCGTTGCGGTTGCGATATGGTTTGCCGCCGTTCATCTGCGGCGTGCTCGGGCGGTGGGGGCCCAGAGCGGCGACTGACCTCGATGCTAGCGGATTCCGGGTTTGAATTTTCTGTTGGACCATGCTGCTGATACAGCGTTGATTGGTAACCACTTAGATACGCAGCGAAATCATTGGGGGCTTGTCATTGCGGGGAGCGGAATCCCGCGCTTTGCCTGAAAGTCCGTACTCATTGTGCAGGAGTTGATGGGAATTTGGTGCCACGGATATGCCTATACAGTGGGGGTGGGCGTCCTTGCCCACCCTTGAAAATGGTCGGCACGGACGCCGACCGTCACCATACGGGGTTCATCCGTGCCGGGCCGGGGATCGCGGATCGTTCGTCACCCCGGACTCCGATCCGGGGTCCAGTCTGTCCCGCGACTCGCGGGACTGTGTACTCGGGAATGACGACGGGCGGGACGCCCGTCCCACCGGAGCTTGCATCGCTGCATTTGCAATAACATATTCGGATAGAGCCTCTCTCCTGTTTAAGTGACTGGTTACCTCATTTTTGAGCCTGTCGACCAACTTAGTCGTTGATTAAAATTGTAATGAAGGTTAATATTTTTATAAACGAGTCAAAAAATTGCATAGAAAAAGCCTGCGCGGTTTTTTACTAGTGTTTAAGTCTTGTCGCGTCAAAAACCTCATTTTGTGTATCCATAATCCATAACTAAGGAGGGGTTCTTATGGAACTAATGGAACGTATCAAGACTATGACTCGGGAGCAAGTCGCCAACAGCATGGTGAACCTTGTTAATCATGTTTCACCGGACAATTTCATGAGATTGAGTTTGATGGCCTCTTACCTGATCGGCGGAGGAGATGCCGGCGCGGCCGTGGACGCCGTGATCGACAGCTTGAAGCAGGGAGAAAGCGGCCAGGCAACTAAAATGTTCCGGAGGGTAATGACAGAGCTTTCGCCGCACTGCTTGAGAGCAGTGGCTCGCAATCTCTTTGTCAACGGGCTTCTCGGCAGTTCGGTCATGCGCGACGAATTCGCGCAGAAACATGGATTTTGGCCTCCGTTTACTGTGCTGATAAGCCCTACCATGCAATGCAACCTGCAATGCAAGGGGTGTTATTCGGGAAAATATACCCGCTACCGGGGATTATCCTACGAGCTGTTGGATTGCATTGTGGGTGAAGCCAGAGACATGGGGTCCCTGTTCATCGTATTGAGTGGGGCGAACCCCTGACGCGCAAGGAAGATCTGTTCCGACTCGTCGGGAAATATAGCGACATGTATTTTATGTTCTACACGAACGGAACTCTGATTGATGAATCTGTGGCCGACAAGCTGTACAGTTTGGGAAACGCAGGCGCAATTATGAGCTTGGAAGGATTTGAAGAAGCCACAGATGCACGTCGCGGTAAGGGTGTGTTCAAGAAGGTTATGGACGCGATGGATCGTCTGAAGGAGCGTGGAGTTGCGTTCGGTACCTCACTAACGGTCACACGCCACAATGTCGACGACCTTACCAGCGATGCATTCTTTGGACACCTTCTGAATAAGGGTGTGATGGTCTGCTGGCTGTTCCTCTTCCTGCCCGTGGGCAAGGGTCCCGACGTGTCTTTAATGCCTACCCCCGAACAGAGGGAATACCTGAGGCAGCGCGGCGGCCGACTCCGAGCGAAATATCCAATTTTTATCGCAGATTTCTGGAACGACGCTCCACATGTGGGGGGGTGCATTGCCGGTGGCCGCAATTACATTCACATTAACGCCAATGGAGACGTCGAACCTTGTGTTTTCACGCATTTTGCAGTGGACAAAATCCACGACAAAACCTTGCTGGAAGTGCTGAAAAGCGATTTCTTCAGAACAATTCGTTCCAAGCAGCCATACTCCGACAATCTCCTCACTCCCTGCATGATTATTGATAATCCGGACGTTTACCGAGAGGTTGGTACACTCCTGCAATGCCTATCCCACCCATGAAGGGGCCGAAGATGTCCTGAATAAAATCAAGAACGAACTGGACGATTATGGTCGAAGAATCAGGGCGCTTGAGGATCCTATCTGGGAACGGGAAAAGGCCGAGTACGGGTATGGGAACATTCCCGTCAAGTTGACTCCGGCTGCTCACGGCAACCAAATCCCTTCGGGGTTGTGAGCCGCATAAGAAAGGACGAGCATGAAGTTACTTCTTTTGAATCCCGAATTGCCGCTTTCATTGATGTCTTTTCCCCGTAGTTGCCAGATCATGGGAGTGAAATCGTTCACTCCGCCACTGGGGCTCCTGACTGTAGCTGCCTTCCTCCCTGCGGACTGGGAGGTTCGCCTTGTGGACCTTAACTGCGCAACTGTTTCAGATGGGGACTGGCAGTGGGCTGAGACTGTCCTAATATCGGGAATGTTGTTGCATAGCCGGAGCCTTTTGTCTCTTGTCCGTGAAGCAAAGGTCCGAGGCAAGTTCGTCGTCTGCGGTGGGCCGTACGTGTCTTCCGTTCCTGAACCTGCCTTGGAGGCCGGCGCGGACATCCTGGTTCGTGGCGAAGCCGAGAATCTGGTTGATGAGATCCTGGAAGCCATAAAGGCGCGGTGCAGCGGGACAGTAATCCAGGGATCTACCAAGCCCGACATCACCAGTTCTCCTCTGCCACGTTATGAGCTGCTTAACCTTTCCCATTACATGTCCATGTCAATACAAACATCCCGAGGATGCCCTTTCGAGTGTGAATTCTGCGACGTGATAAATCTTTACGGCCGGAAAATGAGGTACAAAACCCCTGAACAGGTAATAGGTGAATTGGAAGCGCTTTACCGCCTCGGATGGACAGGCCTTGTGTTCGTTAGCGATGACAACTTTATAGGAAGCAAAATAAACGCTCGGGCTATACTTCAGGAAATACTCACGTGGAGTAAGTCGCATGGGGAGCCGTTTGGTTTCATAACCCAGGCTTCGCTCAATCTGGCCGCCGATCCTGATCTGATCGACCTCATGACCGCGGCAAACTTCTCGTTCGTGTTGGTCGGTGTAGAATCCCCGGACCGATCTGTGCTGGAACACAACCGAAAAAGACAGAATATTGAGAATCCTCTCATTGAGTCACTTCGTGTGTTAAATTCCCGAGGTCTTCAGGTGATAGCAAGTTTTGTTATCGGCTTCGACGGGGAAGAAAAAGGTGTTGATGAACGTATTGTGGCCTTGGCCGATGCGTCGGAACTAGGAATGGTGTTCGTAAATCTTCTCCAAGCCATGCCTAACACGAAATTATGGAATCGGCTCCAGAATGAAGGAAGGCTCCTTCCACAGGTCACGAGTGGCGAAACCCTTGCATCGAGAATGAATTTTGTTCCGAGTCGACCTGTGGATGAGATCGTGCAAGAATGGGCGAACACATGGAGCAGGCTTTATGAGCCTGACCGCTGTCTGGAGCGGATTTTCAAGGGTTTCGATCCGATGCGTCCCACTCGCAGCGCGCTGGGCCTTGAAGCGAAGGAGCAACCAGCGTCCCAGCGTACCGAGACTCGGCAGAAGGCAGCGACGAAATTCATCCGGAAGATGAAGTCTTTTGGTACACTCGTGCGCCTGATGGGGCTGCGCCCCCCAAGCGCTTTTCGATTCTGGAAAAACATTCTGATGATGTGGAAAAAGCATCCGAGCCGGCTCTTGCAGTATCTGGACAGTTGCGGGTTCGCCGCTAATATGCTTTTGTTACGGGATGAGATTCAGAAGCGGAGCGCCGCTAACATTCGAGAATCTCACGACCTCACCGACCCCGTCCAGCATCCGGATCAAAGGGCGTGGGGCCATTCCGGAAGTGCCGGCAAAGTCGCTGCGGAATGACTTTGTTTCGGGAGTCTTGAGTCTCGAAAGAAGTTGCACGAATTACCGTTCATTTGGTTCGAGTGGGAGAGGGTTTTGGAATGAGAGTCCTGTTTCTTCAATCACTTACTTATCCATTCATTGGGGTCATGTCCATTTCCACGGTCCTCCGTAACCACGGACACGTCACCAAATTGGAAATATTAGACTTGAATCGTCCTTCTCAGCGGGATTTCGACAAAATCACCGAATACCAACCGGATGTGGTTGCGGTACCCCTCTACACGGGCTGGCAACGCGGCGTATTGAGTTTTTGCCGATTCTTGAAGGACAAGATGGACGTCACAGTTGTTTTGGGAGGACCCCATCCTACCCATTGCCCCGACGTGGTTCAGGATGAGGCGGTTGATTTCATCTGTGTCGGCGAAGGAGAGTTGGCGTTCGTCGAACTGATCGAGAGTATGGAATCGGGCAAGCCTACCGATTCCATTCCCGGCATCTGGCTGACTAAGAACGGTCGGATCATCGATAATGGACCCGCGCCGCTTCCCGATCTACGGCAACTGCCCCCCATGGATATAGACCTCTATTGCCAAGCCAGCGAAAGAATCAAGAACCAGGAAAATCGGGAATTCAGCCTCAACAGAGGATGCGCGTTTCACTGCACCTATTGCAATGGACCGTCTTTGAAAGCGATGTACGGTGCCGAGATATTGCGTTCCAAAACCGCGGATCAGGCAATCGACGAACTGCGTTACGTATACGAACGGTATCCATTCAAGTCCGCCTTCTTTACCAGCGACAACCTGTTTTTGAAAAGGGACTTTGCCTTGGAATTTCTCGACAAGTACAGGCGTGAAATAGCTCTGCCCTTTTGTTGTCAGATGCGTGTCGAACTCGTTGACACTGAATTGGCCCGCCTGCTGAGCGAGGCAGGATGTCACATGGTCTCAGTGGGCATCGAAAGCGGCTCACCCCGCGTGCGGAAAGAGATTCTGGGGAGGCTGATGAGCAACGAAAGAATTGTCCGTGCCTGCGCTATTCTCAAAGATTCCGGCATCGAAGTGAACGCATATAACATGGTGGGAATTCCGGGAGAAACTTTCGAGGAGGCATTGGAGACCGTGCGACTGAACAGCCAAATTCAGCCTACAACGAGTTGGTGCTCGTTTCTTTCAGCCTTATCCAGGAAGCAACCTTACCCTGAAACTTCTGGAGGAGGGGTCGATAAAACCGGAGACGCTTGAAGAGGTTCCGGCCAGCTTTTTTGAGAAGAGTATTCTCTTGCGCGAAGACGCTCACCGCTGGTCCAACTTGCAGAGGCTCTTTCAATTGTGGGTCAACCATCCTGAAATGGGTGGCTTGTTTCGCCGGTTATGCGATTTGAAGGTCTGGCGGCTTTACGATGCGTGCTTTCTCTGGGCTTTCCACAGGTATGTGCGAAAAGCCTACAAGAAAAGTTGGTCTGCGGCATTGTTCAAGGTACTGACCAACGCATGGGAAGCTAAAAAGGCCTGAGTTCAAATTCCCGGGACCCGGACACGATTGTCGGTATGAGACACCACTGCTGGAAAAAAAATACCAAGCGCCTTGATCCGAGCTATAGGGTTGACCTGTCGAAGACCGTTAAGAGGGACGTCAAGAATTCCTCGGCCTGGAAGAGTCGCGGCACAATTCACGCTGATTAACACTAAAGCGCTTTCAAACAAGTGGTACCACATTCCCGTAGTCCGCGCTGTTCCGGACAGATCCCCTGCGCTACGAACGCCACGACCTGTCTGAGTTCGCGAATTCCGCCCGAAACGGCGATCAATCACGCGGACAGGAGGACTACTGGTTTGACAGCGCACTGGTACAAGGTTCTCGAATGGACGCACGTTACAGCCGTATAATTCATCTACTCTACGTATTGGTTGCAGCTTCAGCCGTTTTTGTTTTCGCTCACTGGCCGGCTCTGACAAACCCTTACATCACCGACGACGATGTGCGCCAGCAGATTTTTTGGATGCAGCAGTGGCGTGACCCGGAACTGTATCAGAACGATCTTTTGACGGAATATGCCAAGAATTATGTTCCGTGGGGCGTCCAAGCCATCTATGCTGCCGCCGCACCTTTCATTAATCCTGTCCAGTTTACTAAGATTCTCACCGGATTCCTATTTGTAGTCACGGCAGGTTTTTTATTTGGGATTGGCCTCCAATTTCGCGATGATCTGACCCCGATATTTATTGCCTGCACTTTTTGCGCTATGGGCGGCTTCATGTACAAGATCTCCGGAGGCCTGGCCCAGAGCTTCGCCTTTCCTCTGCTCGCAGCATACCTTTTCTTCCTGGGTCGGAATAACCTGGTCGTGTCAGCGGCAGTAATTTTACTTGAGTCATTGCTCAACCCTTACATTTTCCTGCTCTGCGCGGTGACCCAGGGGTTTTTCTTGACATACAACGTTGGGAAGATGATAGCGCCTTTCTTGCCAGGGCATGCCCTTTCGACTTGTCATTCTGCTACCCCTCCCGTCTGTAGCCGGCGAGAAATACCGCGAGCGAGTCAGAGTGGTTTTTATTCCAGCCTGGTAGGTGAGCTTCGAGCATCACCAATGCCCCCCTGGACTATTATCGTTAGCGTCGTCCTGGTGCTGGCCGGTTGCGTGCTGATTTTGTTGAAATATGTCTTTTACAGTCCCCTCGAATTCGGGTCGCCAGTGACGTGGGCGGATATGGTGGGCAAGATAGATACACATCTGCCGGCCGCTACGAATTTATGCCTATTCCATCTCTGTTCTATGAGTACATTCGTCTGTGGATCTTTAATCTGCCGTTCTTAACGTGGGGGCCTCTTCCGGCATGGATATTGGCATGTCTGGGGCTGGCAATAATCGTTTTTTCGCTGGCTCGTGGCAAATGGGACCTGGATCTGTCATCCGGATTCCGGGTTTTCGGCTACCTCTTTGCCGCTTCCTTCCTACTTTATCTGTTGGCCTGCGCGTTCATCTTGAAGTTATTCGTTCCGAGACGCTACATTGAATTTTCTCTGAATATTTTTTACTGCGTGGCAATTGGTGCGTGCATAAGGGCGGCGCTGGGTGCGGTGGTATCCAGGCGCATCGCATTCCCGGGGGTGAGTACTCTTCTGGTTATCCTTGCGGCTCTCACCCTGTACCACGCCGGGATATATGACTACTCCGAAGACGCAGCGCTCTACACGTTCGTGCAGTCAACCCCAAAAGCAAGTCTTATGGCCGGTCCCCCCGATCTGATGGATAATGTGCTGACCTTTGGCCGCAGAAAGGCGTTTGTCACGTACAAACTCTCTCACGCGTGGTCCTCGCGGTTCTGGGAGATTATCAAGAAAAGGACCTTCGACTTTTACCGGGCCTATTATTCAGATAATCCGGAAGATGTGCGCGATTTCTGCCACCGGAACGGAATTGATTACTTGATCGTGAGAGATAGAGACTTTCTTGCCAACCGGCTGGAAAAAGGCCGAATCCATTTTGAACCCTTTGACACCTACATCAGGGATCTCGTCAAGTCCCGATACTATTTCGCAGTGTTGGACAGAAAGGCTTTCCCGCCGATTTATGATATGGACGGTATCCGCGTATTAAGAATCCATTGACCTCCCGGTGCATGAATTCATATCAGTGCTCTTTCAAGCGAGTGGTACTTCGCCCCAGCAGTGCATGCACTTTCAGGCAGATCTCCGGCGTTGCAAACTGCATAGCCTGACCGCGCTTCGGAGATCCACCCGGAACCGCTATCAGTCCCGCCAACGGCGGGAGCCCATGTTGGATGCACATTGGTATCACTTCTGCATAATAGACGATTACAAACTTCCATTTCCCTAAGGTTCTTTCGGAAAGGCGCATGTTCCTTGTTTTGTAGCGCTATCAAGCAATTCTCTGCGCATGTCTTTAAGGGTTTCCGCTGAAGCCTTCTCCTCGCTTCCGAATCTGGCATTCAAGTAGCTATCCATAAACTTCAAAACAGGATCCTTTAGTGTGGGTGACCTTTCAATTACCTCGGTCACATTCTCCTCATGCCAGGGGTACACGCGCCGTAAGATTCCCCTCTTAACTAAATCTCGCATCGTCATCAGGTATATTCCCGAAAGACTCGCTTCCTTGCGGCGATATCGCAGAATGATTAAAGCCGCGATTGACATCACGCAAGCGCCCGCGATTAAGGGCCGCGCATAAGACCTCAACGTTGGGGGAATTGCAAAGGGAAGAGAGACCTGCCCTGAAACCAGTTTTGTGAAGGCACCAAAGATCATTGCCTGATCTGAACGATCAAAGTAGATCACATTCTTGGTCCATTTGTAATCCAGCGAATCATAGAGGTCCGCGGCCAGCCTCCAGAGATAACTCTCGGATGCCTCGCTACCTGGAGGCGTGGGGTCGAGCCGTGTCCAGTTCGCGTCACCCAGATCGGCTTCCACCCAGGCATGAGCGCGGGAAAAGCGTACGATGAATTCATTGGGCTGCTGTGTTCCCTCCGCGCCCATGAATCCCTCCACCACGCGAGCAGGAATCCCGACGGACCGGAGCATCAAGCAGAGCGCACCCGCGAAGTACTCGCAATTGCCGGTGCGCGTCTTGAACAAAAAGTGCTCAATGGGATGAACGTCTTCGGGCGGCGGCACTGTTCGAAGCGCATACTTGAACCTGCTTCGAAGCCTTGACAGCAGAACGCCGGCTCGGTCTCGCGGTGACGAAAAGCCCGAAGTCCATTGCTCGGCAAGCCCTTTTATCCGCGGTGTTACCCCTGATGCGTCCAAATTGACTGACTGCGACTTGCCGGTTATAGGGATCGGGCGATCAACAGCCCGAACCATATACGAATCTGCAAACAGGAATGGGGAGTCAATGATCACTTCTCCACCGGATGTTATATATAGAAGTCCTCCCATGCGGCCAGTCACTCTGACCGGTAGGCCGGAGACATAAACCATTTTAGAGTGAAGTCGATAAGGTATGAACCGATAGAGGACGCTCTCTGAGGGATCAGCATGAATCAGCTTTGTCATCGGGGCCTTTTCTTCGGAAGGCGACCATACACGTCCATCAGTCTTGTCCAGCACGCGGCCTCGCCAATATGGAATCTCCGGCAGGGCCCCTTTTTCCACGTTTACAACGAAAGCGATTCTTTGCCTCCCGGACATGCTCGCCATGTCCCGGTACGTGATCTGTCGTTCCAGATCGGAAAGTCCGCCGGTCTGGGCCATTGCCGTCCTTAGGCCGGGCATCGTCAAAAATGGCCGTGGCAGGATCACGAACATGCATGCCGTCAATATCACTGCAAAGATGACATACTTAAACAGATGAGCATGCCACTGGTTTCTGAATCCGTGGTCGCTTGCGGTCTCCAGCGTTTCATCCTCCGCCGCGGCGTTCCGAGCGAGATGGAATGAGAGCAGAGTGCCCATGAGCGCGAAGAGATAGAAGGGCAAAATAAGCCCGAAGATCAAGTGGTTGGTAAGTATGCAGTTTATGAGGATCAGCCCAATACTCAAAAAAATCAATTGAGCGACGTTGCGATCCGTCAGTGGTGACATAACTCTGGCCATTACGGTTCCGAACGTGAAATAGACGACAAAGAGAGGCAGAGACAAATTTCCGTAGAAAATCAGGATGCCCAGTGAAAAAAGAGGCACATATAACAGAAAGAGAAACCGTGACTGCTCCCTCTGAAAAGAAAAATGGTTGTGAGAAATCATTTCGATTGAGGGCTATAATCACCAACGGTAGGATCAATAGGACCTGATGGATGCAAGCCGTTTTCGATACAGGCCGCGCCTATGGACAGACATATCAGCGTGCTAAGAAAGTATTTGAATGCTCTGTGTGTGCCCGGCAAAATGGAGACTGACGATATCGTTACAGAAGATCTGCCTCGCCATCCGCGGTTCCATCCAGTCCTGGCTGTGTCAGAAAGAGCGTCCATCAGGTTCTCTCGAGCCTCTCCAAGTGAATTCACCTGCTTGGCCTATTTCTACTACAATGTCGGGTGAAGAATCCGGCAAGGCTAGTTCCCCTGCCGTGTTTTCCCACCGTGCAAGCGTTGTGAGAAGTTTGACAGCAAAAGCTTTGCCTCGACCGGGCCCGAGCAGCAGACCCGGCCCGTGCAAGCATAAAGGTCGACCGGAGTGAGCAAAATGAACCACCAACGAAGCTGCCCTTGATATGCTTGCCTCGGAGGCTTCTCTCGGCATACGAATAGTAATCTCACGGGCTCCCTCGTCCGACAGCACTTTTGTAATCAGCACGCCTGTACTGGCAGTTTTTTTCCACTCGATATGCTTATAAGGGTCTCCGGGCACGTACTCCCGGAACTGATATGGGATCGTCCCAAAAGGATCAGGCCGTTCCAGTCCTTTTCCTGATCCCCCCACCCAACGAGGGACGTCTTCTTCCACAGAATATATCCGGGGAAAAACGAGCACCGATTCGGTGAGTCCGCAGCTTCGTGAATACGAAGCCAGCCCGAACGGAAATTCTGAGGTCAAAAGTCCGGGGAATATTCGGTGGTCCCCTCGGCTGGATACGGAGAAGAATCCGTTTACGCTGACTGCTTCACCGGGCGGGATACGGGAAAGTGCTACGGCTTCCGTTGAGCCCTTTAGGGGCGGTGCTTCCAAAAGCTTTAATGCAGCGCCACCCCACGGCCGCCTGTCGCTCCTGACAAGATACCGGACGGTGAAAACGTTTCCCGCAAAGATTTCCTCAGGAAAGCGCCTCGACAAGCTAACGGTCCTGACATTTTGCCGCGCGAGCCTGTGCGAGACCAATGCCAGGCCGACCATCATGGCAAAGATTATCAACAGAAAGTTGTTCGCGGTGCCGATCGCTGTGAGAGGGATCCAAAAGAGGAGGAAAATCAAGATCCATCCGAATCGAGTTGGCCGGATGCGGAGCCTGTCTCTTGGATGTACTTTATTGATGGTCGAAGTAGCGCTCATGATCATTAAATGAGGAGTCGTGGCATGCATTCTGGAACCCGGTCAGGCAATTTACCGATATCGGGCGAGGCGGTTGGTCGCATTGGCGCTAACTCATAGGGAATGAGGGGTTGCAAAATTCCCCCTCACACGGGACCGGTTGCTGCGTGCAAAACCTGGTTTACCACGTCCTTCTTGCGTTCCCGTCCCCGCCCGTCCATTGATCCGCCCAGGAGCAGAATCCGGTGCAGGGTGACAGGAAGAAACACATTTCGAAGATCAGCCGGTACAACGTAGTCTCGCATGTTGAGAAGGGCTGTGGCCTGCATCGCGCGTTTCAGGTGCAGACCCGCTCTGGATGAAAGGCCGAGCCTAATGGCTGAATTCTCCCTTGTGGCTCTCACAAGATCCAGTAGATATTCCATAACTGAAGATTCGACCTTAACTTCGCGGACTTTTTCTTGAAGGTTTCTTACCGTTTGTGCATCGGCCACAGGCTCAAGCTGTTCCGCGTGTATATGTTCAATGTCTCGCATGAAGATTTCCCGTTCATGGCCGCGATCGGGGTACCCCAGGCTAATGGACATCATGAAGCGATCCAACTGGCTTTCAGGAAGCTCAAATGACCCGAATCGTTCAACCGGATTCATAGTGGCCAGCACAAAAAAAGGCGAAGCCAAATTTACGTGGTCCCGTCGACTGAGACCTTTCCTTCTGCCATGGCCTCCAGGAGGGCTGACTGCGTGCGTGGGGATGTTCTGTTGATTTCATCCGCCAAAAGAACTTCCGTAAAGATCGGCCCTTCTCTGAACTCGAAATCGGAATTCTTGGGATCGTACACGTTGACGCCAAGGACGTCCGAAGGGAGCGTATCGCTCGTAAACTGGATACGCCTGAAGCGGACCCCCATGGAGCGCGCCGTGGCCAGCGCTAGGAGAGTCTTGCCAACGCCCGGAATATCCTCGATAAGGACGTGACCCCGTGCGAGCAGTCCCACAACTACGTTTTTTATCTGCCTTTCCTTGCCGATCAGGACCTGAGAAATCGATCGGACAAGTTGGTTCGCTATTTCTCCGGGATGATTCATTACTTCCGCCTTAGATTCCCGCTAAAATTTCTATAAATAGAGCACCTGCTTGGCTTGGGCACGCGGAACGTGTCTCGAGTCAGGTTGGTCAACTTCTATTAAGAATATCCGACTTCCACGGTCCGGTGTCAACGCTCTGAAGCGCCCTTGCCCGTCCGATCATTCCCTCAGTTGAAGTGATTAGCCCAACTCCCATAGCTGGAAAGCTGCAACCAAGCATGGAAATGCTTGAAACATTGGTGCCACGGACGTGTGCTTTGGCTCGTCCGTGCCTGATGGAAAAGCACGGATGAATCCTGCGATGCGCAGGCCGCATCCGTGGCACCATGAGTTAAATCTGCTGACCGTCGGGGATAAACACGGGTACGAGAAATAGTCGCCAGGCCCTCGAACAATTTTCTCTGACCACGCAATCGATCTGAAATGTAGTATGTAGTATTATGAATTGCCGAGAGCGTGAGGTGTGTGGAATGCTGTCATGGGACGGGTGAAAGCTATAGGGACCGATAGCTCCAGCCCGTGAATCTCAGTGATGGATTGCTGAATGCTGAGACACTGCCGATGCTGCTTTGCAAGGAGGAGACAAGATGTACCTACCTGAAATTTTCAAGAAATTTATGGAGAGGCACAGCGAAATAGCAGATGCGTACCGTAAGGTGGGGGATCTGTGCACGGAAATGGGCCCCATTCGACCTGAAGACCCAGCATCTAATTCAACTTGGGATCGCTATTGGAATGGCCTCCAAGGGGGGGGTGCGCTCCCACGCGAGGCGTGCACTGGATTTAGGCGCCACGAAAGAAGAAATAACTCAGACCGTACCATGTCGATGACAATAGTCGGCTTCCCGGCAATGATCGCGGCTTACGGCTGGATAGATGAATTGCTGTCGGTTTGGGAAACATGAGAACTGCCGGCCGCTGAACGTTGACCGGCAAGATGAAACGGCCTCAAAACTCTTGAGGATCGCGAAATCGTGCCACGGTTGAGGCTGGACTGTATTTTATTGCCCTCACCCCGACCCTCTCCCTGAGGGAGAGGGAGCACTTGGAGACCGCATTATAGTTCCCTCGCCCTTTGGGAGAGGGCAGGGTGAGGGCGAGTTCGTGCTACGATTTCTGTCGGCTCAAGGATTTTGAGACAACTTCGGATGCCGGTTCTACTCTTTTGGTTCAGGATGGTTACCCGCTCACCGGCCCTTCCAGGTGGGCTTTCTTTTTTCAAGAAAGGCATTGATCCCCTCTTCGCGTCCTCCGCGATGAGGTTCAATGTCATGACATTCCCCGCGTAGTCGGTACGCGTGTTGCTCATCCTGTTCGATCTGATTGTAGAATGCCTGCTTGCCGATCTTCAAGACCAACGGACTCGCATCCGCGATGGACTGGGCCAGGTCCAGTGTAGTCTTTTCCAATTCAGCCTCGGGGACCACCCTGTTCACAAGACCGTACCGCTCCGCTTCCTGTGCGGATATGAGCCGGCCTGTCATCAGCATCTCCAAGGCATGCTTACGCCCCACAGCCCGAGTCAGCGCGACCATCGGAGTAGTGCAAAAGAGCCCGATTTTAACGCCAGGCGTTCCGAACCTCGCGGTCTCGTCGGCCACGGAAAGGTCGCACGTGGCCACAAGCTGGCACCCGGCAGCGGTGGCCACTCCGTGAACCTGGGCTATCACGATTTGAGGGATCTGGTGAACCATGGTCATCATTCGTGCACATTGGTCAAAAATAAACTTGTACTCGTGGTCAGTGCCATTCACCATTTCAGTAAGGTTGTGCCCGGAACAGAAATGCTTGCCGCTTGTTTTGATAATGATCACCTTCAAAGCGGGATCGGCTCCAAGAGTTCCCAAGAGCGGAAATGATCTCAGCGATGAGATCCTTGGACGACGCGTTGAAGGTTTTCGGAGAATTCAGCGTGATCGACCCGATCTGATTCTGGGTATCAACGATAATGTCTCGGTATTCCATGGTGGATTCACTCCTGTGGCGGATTGCAATGGCGCGGAAGCTCGGTCTCGGATGCTTGCCGCATGTCGCAAGACCCCGGAGAGGCGCGGGGCCTTGCACGAGATTCTGGGCTTGTCTATTCTATCTCATACCACCGCGCTGTCAAAAAGTTAAGATCGGTTGGCAGCGAGATCGGATTGCTGGCGAGACCGTCCCGCGGAACGCGGGACTACCGGTCATCCCTAATAGACAGGCTGGAAGCCTGTCCCACCGATCACTCCTCGCAATGACACTGGTCCTGGGACCCGATTCTTTCGCAAAGGCGTAATTCCGTTATGAAATTCTTGTCCATACTTATGTCCCCAAATCGTTCGCGCCGC
>CAWHDO010000055.1:0-39427 GCA_963828085.1 uncultured delta proteobacterium | reverse complement strand
CTCGTCAAAAATCGCTTCGCGAATACTAAAACGCTTACGCTCCGCAGGTTTGATAGAAACCCCCGCTGAAAGGGATTACATATTTTTCTTTAAATCAAAACGAGATCCAAACAGAGAAACCTTAACAATTTCCGAACGAAAAGTTTACGGTATGATCCCGAATGAAGGAATTTCAGCTGGAAGGCTTGCCAAAGAAACAGAGCTCTCAATGAGAAGAACATACAAGTACCTCAGAAGCTTAAAAGGCAAAAAACTGGTTTTCATAAGGAAAACTCCAAAAGCTTATGGTTTGACCTGCAAAGGTGAAATGTTAGCGTCAGTACTAAAGGAGCTTCAGCAGATAGTAGAAGACACATGGAGCTCTTCTGAACAAGTCATGCATAACAACGCTAACTCTTAGCAAACAATCTAAGCTTTCTTTTTTGGTTATCCTCCGCCAGGAGCTCCGTGAAACGGCACGTTTTCCCACAGCAGTTTCCACCAATCTTCCTCTGTTATGGTTTCTCCGTGAACAATTATCTCTAAAACCATCTTTAGCATAGCGTGGTGTCTGCATTCATCAGCTAATATGGAGTTTAAGAGAAACACAACCTTCTTGTTTTCAACATTAGGTATCATGGCTTCAAGGCGCTTAATTAGCTTAGATTCTATCTCAATGTGTTTTTCTACGAGTGCTCTTTGCTGATCAAGATGCTCCTGCGTTAATGCTGTAGGAGTACCAGTGAGCAGGGTAACGGCTGACGAGTAAAGTTCCGCGTGCTTCACAGAATCCAGCGAGATACCCTTCAGGACGCCTTTAACAGCCGGATTCTTCATGTCAACTATTGCTTTTTCAAGGGATTCGCGGAAGGGACCGTTTGTCGGTTCGCGCCGCACGCGTAACCTTCTGCTTCGTGGTTATTATCGTATCCGTGCGACAGGTGTCAATCGCCCGTGAAGATTGTCGTAAAGGCGATCGTTTTGCCTGGAGACCGTAGAATCCCTTGAAAATGCAAGGCCATATCATCTTGAGCCTAAAGCGCCATTCCTGGCGCCGACTCATGCGTCTGCCCTGGTCCGCTCTCCGACCCGGCGCCCAAGTCAAGAAAGAGCAACGTTCCACCAACCACGGCCGCGGGAATAAACAACAAATTCAAGAATGGAATCGTGGCCACCACCACATTGCCGAGCCCGAATCCTATGACTGACCGGAACCGGGACCGCAGGAAATTCTGCTTCTCCTTCCACGTGAATCGCCTACGGTCCATGGGATACCCCAGATATTCATAGGCAAACATGTAAGACGATAGCAGACATCCGGCAACCGTGTACAAAATGGCGCCGATCCCCGGAATCAAGAGGAGAAGTAGAGCGCCAATCATAAAAGCCACGTAGATTGCGACCACTTTCAAGGAATGTCCTATGGACCGGGCCGAGTCCTTCAGAAGCTGAAGCACGGAAAAAGGTGTATCGTGGAAAGTCCCCCGTACATTTCCTCTGTTTTTTGCGAGACCAGATCGTTGAATGGCCACGCTAAGGCCGAGGCCACTCGTGTGAGCACGAAGAAAAAAAGCACCGACAAAAGCACAGTCGCGACCACCAGCAAGAAATATAGGACAGCACCTGCTGGTACCAGGCGCCCTCTGCAAACGAATTAAAGAAACCGAGACAGAAGATAATACAGGAGCCAGTAAGAACCCCCAAGAATCAATGCGCCGATGGCGGTCGGGGCCGTGGCATATTTCCACATCACCCGATGGGTTCCAAAGAAAGTACGCCCCCCTGATCACGTAGAATGGGGCAGGCAGGAATCGACCCGCGAACCCTCCGGTGATATTCAATTGTCGATACCCTTGTTAATTACTCGGTTTCAAAAGTCCTGTGACGTATTTCGGAAGACTTTGGTGGGACAGGCATTGCCTGTCTTCTTAATAACAGGCGGATGCCTGTCCCACCGATACCATGATCTCGAATCCTCCAAATTAGCGGGATTCCCAAGGTACGGCGAGCCGTGCCCGCCCATTATCTGATTCGGCGGCCTTGGGGCGCCCTACAACTGCAAATCTGTCACGGTCGCACTAAACTGGCCTGTTAGCGCAACTTGCCTTCAATTCCGACTGTCAGGTCGCACCAAATTCAAATCACAGAGATCAGGTGGCCTGCTTGATCAGGCTCAGAACCTCCCCCTCGTTGGGAAAACGGCCGAGATTCTTCTTCGAAAAGACGACGTTCCCACCGTACTTGATCTCGAACACGCCTCCTCCGGACTCGATCAGCTCTGCCTGAACACCTAATTGGTTCTTCAATTCTTCCGCCAGACCGGCGGCCCTGGGTTTGTAGTTTCACTGTCCGCAGTAAGTAATCTTGCATACATCCATGGCGCCTTGATACCTCCTTACACAATGATCGCTTCACCTACGACACAGAAATTATAGTAGGACGGTTATCGAGTTACAAGAGCGTGGAATGCTGCCGAGCCTTAAGGTACCTGCGTTTCACAATATGGTGCCATTTGCACAGTAGGACCGGCATCTTGCCGGTCAGTGGAAAGAACGAACGACCCGCATCCTGCCGGTCAACGCGAAGAACGAAAGACCGGCACGGAGGTCGGTCGGGGAATGCGAATGACCGGCAGGATGCCGGTCCTACTAAACGTTGCCGCAGCGGATGAGGTTCCGCTTTATTTGTAATCCAGCACTTCGAGCTTCACTTTTCCTACCATCTTAGGTACCGCACTTGCATCATCGTCGGGATCACCGGCGCCTATTCTAATATGTGTGGCATCTGCAGGGATCTGATCCAAAGTAGGATCTATGGCGAGCCAACCGTTAAGGTACGATTCGCACCAGGCATGATACAAGAATCCCCCCTGATTAGAGTGCCACGATGCCCGTTACAACCCTAGTCGGGATGTGCTGCGATCTGGCAAGCGCGGTGTACAGGGCCGCGTGGGACTTGCATTCGCCTTCTTTGCTGTGTAAGACCGAAAGAGCAGTAAAGGACTCCTTAACCTCGCTCCTGATGTTTTCCGCTGTCCAACGGGTGAGCTTCGTGACTTTTTCCAGGGGTGAATCATTTGGCGAAACGATCTTTTTTGCCTGATCAACAATCTCTTTGTGGTCCGACTGAATTTTGATCGTGGAAGCCAGGTAAGCGCTGGAACCCGCACCTGACGGATTCTCCGCCAGTCCTTTAAAGCGCGAGGGATCTTCCGAGCGGACCGTGACGTCGAATGCGTCCTTTGACGAGTTATCCGACGGAGCCGTAATCTTTTGCCGGTGATCCTCGGGGATGAGGGACTGCTCTACTCCCTGCAATCGGGCCTTTAGGAATCTAAGCTTTTCCGAATGGGGCAACGGCTTGAGAATTTTGATCAGGCTGACGTCGAGCGCGAGGTCCTTACCTGGGACCTTTTGGTCGAGGAACTTCTTGGCCGCGGTTTCGTCCTCGATCATTATGATCAGAGAGCTTTCTCCGGGCCTCTCGAGCACAGTGAGCCCCTTCTTGTCGAGCCAAGAATTTACGACCGACGGCCCAACATTGTTCTTCACCTTCCAGATGGCCCCGTTGGGCCCAGCCGGGCCTTTGACCGAAGATATCTGCAGATCGACCTTTTCCATTTCCAGTTTCCCTTCATTGAAAATGTCGAACGTGTACGTCTGTCCCTCTTTCAATCCACGCAATGCAGGCATCAACCCAATCGCACTCTCATGATACAGCTTTGCAGGCAAAGGGTATTGGCGGTTCAGCTTTTCTCCGTCAACCGTTATGTCCACAAGAAATCGTTCCCCCTCGCTCCTTCCGATCATCGTCATATCTTTGTCGTTCTGACGGACTACGGAATGGAACGATACCAGGGAGAGATCGGGCCGTGTCACGACCCTCTCTTTCATTTTGATTTCCTCAACTTTCTTCAGACGTGTGAATCTCCATAGGGTGTCGGTACTAATAATGAAGTTTCCATTTGAGGGCTCAATCTTCAAATGGCTGTACCCAATTTTGTCGTCGTTTAGGTACGTCCCGTACCATGCTTCTCGGAAAGGCAATTTGTCTACGGTAACATAGCCGCTGGTCGGGGTTGCGACGTCGGGTGTCTTTTCCGTAAAGGAATGGAGTGCACACGAGGCTTGAGTCAGAATTAGCAGTGCTATGAAGAACCACGCGACAAGGTTTACTTGACATCCCGGGCTCATAAGTCTCCTTCTCACGAGCAATAAAATCCTCCATTTCACATCCTTTTCGAAGGCGTGTCGGGGGATTCTTGAGATGAAACTATCCCTAGTCTTGCCAAGGTATGCCAAATGCACAATTCCTAAAATTTATATGCGCCAACTTGACCTGTTCCTGCCTGTCGAAACGCCGATCATCAATATACTCCGCGCGAAACGGGCTGGCAACGACCACGGCGCACTGTCCCCCGTGGGATTTAGTTGACTTTGCATTGTCCCCTGGTAAAGTTAAAAGTTTCTACAAACGAGCGTAAATTGATTACGATTCGTCGGGAGGCGCCAATGGATTACAAGGAAACGCTTAATCTTCCCAAAACCTCATTCCCCATGAAGGCCGGTCTGCCCAAGAGAGAGCCCGACATGTTGAAACAGTGGGAATCACAAAATATTTACCACAAGATCCTTGAGGCCGGCCGCGGCAGAGAAAAATACATACTTCATGACGGCCCCCCGTATGCCAACGGTCACATACACCTGGGAACAGCTCGAACAAGATCCTCAAGGACATGATCGTCAAATCGCGATTCATGGCCGGCTTTGACTCGGATTACGTGCCCGGCTGGGATTGTCACGGCCTCCCCATCGAGCATCAGGTGGATAAAGAGTGGGCGAAAAGAAGCTGGGGATGACAAGTGTCGAAATCCGTCAGCACTGCCGGCGCTATGCCGAAAAGTTCATAGATGTGCAGCGCGAGGAGTTCAAGAGGCTTGGGGTGTTTGGCGAGTGGGAAGATCCTTACCTGACCATGAATTACCGATACCAGGCCACAATTGTCAGGGAACTCGGACAGTTCTTCGCAAACGGCTCCGTGTATCGCGGCAAGAAGCCTGTTTATTGGTGCGCTTCATGCGTTACAGCCCTGGCTGAAGCAGAGGTTGAGTACACGGATTCCTCCGCGCCGTCGATTTACGTCAAGTTCCCGGCAATCGATGACTTTTCCACGCGAGTCCCGGAACTCAAGGGAAAGCGTGTATCCGTGATCATCTGGACTACAACTCCCTGGACGATTCCCGCAAACCTGGCCATCGCATTTCATCCTGATGAATCCTACGCAGCGGTTGAAGCCGGGGATGAGGTTTTCATCCTCGCCGAGAGACTTGTGGCGATCAACATGGAATCGTTCGGGATAGCAAACTACCGAATCATCGCCACCTTCAAAGGAAGCGTGCTGGAAGGGCTCAAGTGCAAACATCCGATTTACGATCGCGAGTCGGTGATTATATTGGCGCCCTTTGTCACTCTGGATACCGGCACAGGCTGCGTTCATTCCGCGCCGGGTCACGGCCAGGAGGACTACGAAGTTGGCCTGAAATACAACATTGAGGTCTATGCCCCGGTTGACGATCACGGCGTCTTCACTGAGGAAGTGGACTTCTTCGCAGGCAAATTCGTGTTTGACGCCAACGAGGATGTAATCCGGAAGCTCAAAGAAGTGGGCGCGCTGATGGCGTCCGAGACCATGGAACATAGCTATCCCCATTGTTGGCGCTGCAAAAAGCCCGTTATATTCAGGGCTACGCACCAGTGGTTTATTTCCATGGAACTAACCGGGCTCCGTGACAATGCGTTGAAGGCTATCGACACCGTTACGTGGATACCCAGATGGGGACGAGACAGGATCTATGGGATGATCGAACATCGCCCCGATTGGTGCATATCGCGCCAGAGGAGTGGGGGGTCCCTATCACCGCACTGAGATGCGGGGACTGTGATGAGATTATTGCTCCGCCGGAACTCTTCGCGAAGGCTGCCCGCTTATTCGAGGAAAAAGGCGCCGATGTATGGTTCGAGGCCGCAGTTGCCGACCTGGCGCCTCCAGGTCTGACCTGCCCCAAATGCAAGAGTTCCTCGATTGTCAAAGAAACAGACATCCTAGACGTCTGGTTTGATTCGGGAGTCAGTTGGGCTGCGGTGTGCGAGCAGCGCAACGGACTGGAGTACCCTTGCCAATTGTACCTGGAGGGGAGCGACCAGCACCGTGGCTGGTTTCACAGTGCGCTACTGACCTCAGTCGGGACCAGGGGGCGGGCTCCTTACGGGAGTGTGCTGACCCACGGATTTGTCGTTGACGGTCAGGGGAAAAAAATGTCCAAGTCCCTTGGAAATGTGATTCAACCCCAGGAGATAATCAACAAATACGGCGCGGACATCTTGAGGCTGTGGGTCTCAGCGGAAGACTACCGCGACGACATCAGGATCTCGCCGGAGATACTGGAACGACTTTCCGAAGCCTATCGACGCATCCGCAACACATTCCGATTCCTTCTGGGGAACCTTGCCGATTTCAATCCCCGGGAGCATTTGATGGAGCCTTCCCAGATGAGACAGTTGGACCGCTTTGCGCTGGAGAGGCTCAACAGGATCATTCAAAGAGTCCGCACCGCATACAACGATTTTGAATTCCATACAGTGTTTCATACTTTGTACAACTACTGCACTGTGGATTTATCCTCTCTTTATCTGGATATCCTCAAGGATCGTCTCTATGTGGAAAAAGCGGACGGCGCAATGCGGAGATCCGCCCAGACCGCTCTGTACCACATTCTCTCCGCGCTGGTAAGGCTCATGGCCCCAATCTTATCATTCACGTCTGAAGAGGTCTGGTCTCTCTTCGGCAAGGAAAGCGGCGGAGAATCGAGCGTGCATCTGGCATCCTTTCCGGAGCCGATCCGGGGCGCGGAAATGGCCGATGCTGAACGCAGTCGATGGGAAACAATGGTGGCGCTGAGGCAGGAAGTATCAAAAGCTCTGGAAGAGTCACGAGCTGCGAAACTCATAGGCTCTTCGCTGGAAGCCAAGGTCCTCATCGAGGCGCCGCCGGCGGTGGCTGAAGCAATCTCGCAGATGGAGGACTCCGAAGGGTTCTTCATCGTCTCCCAATTGGAGGTCAAGACCGTAACTGCGCCCGCGAAGGAAGCCCAAGCTGAAGGAGCGCTGGCTGGAGTTAAAGTCACGGTCTCGCGAACCGAGGGTGACAAATGCCCCAGGTGCTGGATGTGGACCGCGGACGTCGGCGCGGCCAAGGATTACCCTGATGTGTGCCTCAGATGCGCAGGGGTCCTGAAAGAATCGGGCATCAAGACGGGTGAATAGGAAATTATAGCTGATACGAATTCGCAATTAAAAGGGGAAGAATCGGGGAGGCACTTCTTGTAAGAAGTTCCTCCTCGAACCGCTTTAAATTTCGAATTCGTATCAGCTACACTTTGGTAAGGAGGCTGGCCATCGCCGGTAAGAAAAAGTTTCTCACACTCATCATTATTGCGCTGGTAGTGCTCGTTGCGGATCAGGCGACAAAGTATCTTATTACAGCCCTTGTTCCGTTGCATGGCGGTGTGGAGATCGTCCCAGGTTTTGCCAACCTTGTGCACGCGCGGAATCCCGGAGCAGCGTGGGGAATTCTTGCGGATTCAACATCGAGTTTGCGCCGGCTATTCCTCGTGTTGGTTTCGATAGCCGCCCTTACAGGCATAATCTGGATTGTGGTTGCATCCAATCGGATTGACTCTCTCTTGCTGATTGCATTGTCCTGCTTCTTCGGCGGCGCTTTGGGGAATCTGGTGGACCGTGTGAGGTTCGGTGAGGTAATTGATTTTGTCGATGTTTATGTCGGCAACTTGCACTGGCCTGCGTTTAATGTGGCGGATGCATCGCTTTGTGTCGGCACTGCGCTTTTCTTTGTCCATTTTCTCCTGCGGAAGGAACGGGCTTAGGCCATTTCTCGTTTAAGCCTGTCAAACTCGCGGGTACGCTTCGCTCACCACATCCTAGGCACTCAAGACCCGCCCCTTTCGAGACGATTTCCAAACATCCCGCATCCCCACTCGGATTGCATAATCTCCTTCTCGAGGACAAGGTTGCGGCTGACAAAGAGGTTTTTGATTCCATCCCACTGGTCCAACGGCACTCCAGAGACAATCAGCAAACGACCTACCAATGAGATGAGCTTGTCCCTGTTTGCGGCAAGAGTCATGGGATCCAGATTCGCGACGACGATGTCGTATTGACCGGCCAATTCTTTGACAAGCGCACATTTGAGCTTGAGCTTATCCTCCACTTTGTTCAGAAGAGCATTCTTGGCCGCGGCCTCAACTGCTATAGGGTCGTTGTCCACTGCCAGGACAAGGCGCGCTCCCAGCTTGATTCCTGCGATCCCGAGTATTCCGGAGCCGCAGCCCACATCAAGGAGCGAGGGGCTATCATTGACTTCTTTGAGATCTTCAAGGGCCTCTTCGAGCAGCACGAGGCAGCCTCGGGTGGTCTCGTGTGTTCCCGTGCCGAAGGCTTCGGCAGGCTCGATGATGATTACTTCTCTTTTCCCGCGCCGGGGTTTTAGCCACGGTGGGGTCACGATCAGGCGCTTCCCGATCTTCACACTCTTGAAGTGTGCCTTCCATGTGAGCGCCCAGTTCTCGTTTTGAAGCGGCGCGGTCTCCACAACAGGGAGCGGCAGGTCGGGGAAAATTTCGTGCAAGTCGGCCAGGTACTTCTTAAACCGGTGGTATACGGCGTCCCATTCTTTGATTGGGAAGTAGGCTGTAATGCAGGTCACATAGGGATGTGCGTCGTCTATGACCACGCCCTTCGAGCCGTTTTCGTTACAAAAGTTGGTCACAGCATCGATCATTTGATGCAGTACGGTGACTTTCAGTGTGACCCATGCCTGTTTCGGGCGCGTCTTGTCCATAGTGTCTTAATAGCAGGTTATGAATCGACCCGGTAGGCCATTGCGCTGCGGAAGGTGGTACTCGTAATCTTAGGTTTGGAGCGATATTGGAGCGCGGCAGATGCGGGTTTCAGAGACTGTCGCTAAACTCATGAAGTGGCTGAGATCCTGGCACGATTTGAAGTTCGTCTGGAATTTTGCAACAGTCTCTTGAGACCGGCCACTACTCGTGACGTATTCTCACAAAAAAGAGTGGTACCTAATGGATATCTAGGGAATGTGTGTGAAGGTGGGCGATGGGGGAAGCATAAAGCTTCCCCCAAGGTTAGTGATCAAAGCACCTGCATCAAGAATTCACTTGCTGAGACTCTCTGGTTTCTGTCACCAGACTAGCGGGATTGGCTCGCAGCCGACTATTATTGGACCGACTTCATGCAGTTGTTAGCTTCATCGGATACTTGCCGATAGAGATCCATGAACTTTTGCTCCATCACCCGGTTCTCATCGGTACTGAGAGAAAAGATTGTCTATGGCGGAGGCCGTTCCCTGATTGCTGGGCTGTTTGGACATGGTCTGGATTTGTATCATAAGGGCTTTGGCAACGCGGTTGTGATACGCGGAGCGTGCCTCGTAAGAACGAGCGGAATTGACAAGCTCCTGACATACGGTAAGGGACAAGGTTCTTGCGCAATGGACCGGCCCGGTGGCCGAAAATAGCAGCGAGGAGACAATAGCAAGGACGATGAGAGCGAATTTGAGGTTCATCGCAGACCCTCTCGATTTTTCTCTTCATATAGCAGCATCACGCCAAAATCTCAAGTATTTTATTAATTATTTTATATAATACTCCATTTTTAATTGTCTAAACGTTAACAACTAGCCGCCACCCCCTTCCCCGCCCCTCCTTCGTGTTCCAAATGATTGACTATTTCTTCACCGCCCGCTAACTTACTCTCGTGTGATTAGCCATAGTGGACGCGTTGACTAATGGTCGGTGACCATTCACCGGGCATTTGGTGGCCGGCACGGAGGCCGGACCTACCGGGTCATGGCAGGGCCGGCGTCCCTACCGGCCACGTTTAAGACTTGGTAAACCGCTTTGCCGGTAAACGGTTACCAAAGTGACCGAGGCCCCACAAGGAGGAACAGTGCAGGATCCTTTCAGAACCATCGAATGGAAAGACGATCATATCAGGCTTCTTGACCAGACCCTCCTTCCTCAACAGGAGAAATACATACAGATCCGTACCGTGGAGCAGATGTGTGACGCTATACGGCGTCTCGCGGTGCGAGGTGCCCCCGCGATCGGGGTGGCCGCGGCAATGGGGGTTGCTCTGGGCATGCTTGAGGCCCCGGACGACAACCGTGAGTCTTTTTCCTGCCGATTTGAAAATGTCTGCGGACAAATAGGGGCGACGCGGCCCACGGCCGTGAATCTTTTCTGGGCCATAGCCAGGATGAAAGAGGTTTTCAGCTCCAGCAAGGCATTGGATCCAACGGAAATCAAGAGACGGCTCGTCCGGGAGGCAGTGCTCATGGAGAAGGAAGACCGGGAGCTGTGTGAGCAGATTGGCCGTGTGGGCAAGGGGCTTCTGCAGGACGGCGATACGGTTCTGACTCATTGCAACGCGGGCGGGCTTGCCACTGCGGGGTACGGCACCGCGCTGGGTGTGATCAGAGCAGCCTTTGAAGACGGAAAGGACATCAAGGTCATTTCAGATGAGACACGGCCCCTCAATCAAGGAGCGCGGATCACCTCGTGGGAACTCCGCAAACTTGGAATTCCCGTGACGTTGATTACGGATAACACTGCCGGCGCACTCATGCAGCGCGGCGAAGTCCAGAAAGTGATCGTGGGGGCTGATCGCATAGCCTCCAACGGAGATGCGGCCAATAAAATAGGCACCTATTCCGTGGCGGTATTGGCCAATTACCACAATGTCCCCTTTTATGTTGCCGCTCCTCTTTCCACCATAGACATGTCCCTTTCCTCTGGGAAAGGAATCCCCATAGAGGAGCGCGATCCCAAGGAAGTCACCCACCTCTGTGGCGTCTCGATTGCTCCCGAGGGAGTGCAGGTACGCAATATAGCGTTTGATGTGACCCCTCATGAATTAATTGCCGGTATCGTCACCGAATGGGGGACGGCCTCCGACCCTTACGAGAAAGCCTTTAAAGAGTATTTTGAAAGGCAGAACAAGGAAGGGAAGCCATGAAGCCGGTCCTGAGAGATCCTTCCACCGGCCGACTACTGGACAGAGTGGAATTAATTGATTGCGACACAGGGTCCACCATTGGGGAGGTTGATGGCGCGTGCGGCATGGTTGGCCTGAGATGCCGAAATCATACCCTGGACACCGATCTGTACGAACTTACGATGGTGGCGGGGTACAAAATCCTGGGTAAGGGGAACCAGCTCGCCTGTTTCGACCTTTACTACCGTCAGAATCCAGACGATGGGGCATTTTGCGTTTTGGCGGGCCTCGAAAGTGTCATCAATTACGTGAACAAGCTCGGCCTTTATCCGGACGACATCGATTATTTGCGCAGCCTCGGAATCTTTTCGCCGTCGTCTCTGGAACAGATGGCATCGGGCATAAGTTTCACCGGCGATATCTGGGCTGTGCCTGAAGGAAGCGTGGTTTTCCCGAACGAACCCCTGATACGAGTTGTGGGCCGTATTTCGGAAGCTCAGATTTTGGAAACGACAATGCTCGCTCTTGTAGGGCATCAGACGCTCATAGCGACAAAAGCGGCCCGAATGTGCATTGCAACGAGAGGCGAACCGGTGGTGGATTTCGGCACCCGTCGTGCGCACGGCGTGGATGCAGCCCTGTATGGAGCCAGAGCCGCGTACATCGGAGGGTGCGCGGGAACTTCCAATGCCAAGGCCGGAAAACTGTTCGGAATTCCCGTGAGGGGAACTCATGCGCACAGTTGGGTTGAAAGCTTCGACAATGAGTTGGAGGCATTCCAGGGATTTGCCAAAGTCTTCCCCGACAATTGCGTATTGCTCGTGGACACCTACGACACCGGCGAGGGCGTTCGCCAGGCAGCCCAGGTGGCAAAAGAGATGCGAAGCGCGGGCAAGCAGCTTCTGGGAATACGGATAGACAGCGGCGACTTGGCTTACTATGCCAAAGCTGCCCGTTACATATTGGACCAGGAAGGTCTTCCCGAGGTGAAGATCCTTGCGAGCAGCGACCTGGATGAGTGGATCATCGAGAGCCTGCGGGATCAGGGCGCTCCCATTGATATCTGGTGCGTGGGTACGCGCCTTATGACTTCGTACCAAACCCCCGCCCTCGGAGTTGTTTACAAGCTTATGGCTGCTGACAAGGGTGACGGGGTTCTTGTACCGAAAATCAAAATCTCCGAGAATCCTATGAAAGTTACTAACCCGGGAGTGAAGAAGATCATACGCTTTTATAATGGAAACGATCGAATGGTGGGCGATCTCTTGGCACAGGTGGACGAGCCCCTGCCCAACGGTGAGCTTGTGAGGGCGCACCATCCCACGTACGATTACATGAAAAAGGTTTACCGGCCTCCCTATACGGCAACTGACCTGATGGTCCCGATCTTTCTCAATGGCCGCCAGGTTTACGAACCACCCGGACTGGACAAGATTCGGGCGCGAGCCGAATCACAGGTCAGCAGTCTGGAACCTGAATATAAGCGCTTCTCCCACCCTCATATCTATAAAGTCTCTCTTTCCGACCAGTCCTATCGGGTAAAGAAGAGGCTCCTCGACTACTATGAGGAAAGGACCCACTTTTCAAGGAAATAAGGCCGCCGTCTGCATTCTCTCCGCATAGCCCACGCGCATCGGTTCTCGGGTCACATCGACGAAAGCCTCTTGACAATGGAGAGAGTTGTGCCCAAATGTATGTGTGAGCGTGACGGCACCCTAAGCGTTGGGTATTATTAGTTATTTGTCATAAAGGAAGATGAAAGATCACCGCTCTTGGTGGAGGTCAAGGTGACTGAATGGGACCGCAACGAACCGAAAGGATCAGAGCCCATCGATTTACAAGAGATCCGTCGGAAAAAAGAAAAGGCCCTTGAAGAGCATGCTCGCACCGAATTGACACCTGTATCCGGAGAGGGGTCGCCAGGCGAAAAGATTGAGGAAAGTCTGCCCGAGCTCGATCCCCTGGAAAAGGCCCTGAAAGAAGCTGAGGAGAATCGAGATCGCTGGATTCGGGCGGTGGCGGACCTGGAGAATTACAAGAAACGGGCCATGCAAGAGAAGAGTAAGCTTCTGAAGTACAGAAACGAAGAACTCTTGAGGGATCTCGTGGCGGTCGTCGACAATCTCGAGCGGGCACTGATGCACTGTGAAGCAGCCGGCAGATCCGATGCTTTGGCGGACGGAGTTTGCATGATCACCAAAATGTTCAGGGAAATACTGGAGCGATACGGCGTCAAGGAGATAAAAGCACTGGGTGAACCTTTTGACCCGCATCTGCATGAGGCGATCGCGCGAGTGCCGGCCCAAGATAAGACGGCTAATCAGGTCGTCGAGGAAATGGAAAAGGGATACATGTATCAAGATCGCCTGTTGCGGCCTGCAAAGGTGGTAGTTTCCGTCGGCGCGGAGCAGTAGGGCGATCGGGAAGCGATATTGGAAATAACAAACCGTGATTATTCACAAATGCGGTAGGAGGAGAAGATGGCAGGTAAAGTAATCGGGATAGATCTTGGAACCACCAACTCGTGTGTGGCGGTTATGGAAGGCGGGGATCCTGTTGTCATCCCCAATTCGGAAGGTGGACGGACTACCCCGTCTATGGTCGCTTTCACCGATTCGGGGGAACGCCTTGTAGGACAGGTGGCGAAACGGCAGTCAATTACGAACCCGGAGAATACCTTGTTCGCCATCAAGAGGCTTATCGGCCGAAAATTTAGCACCGCAGAGGTTCAGGCTGATGTGAAAATTACCGCTTACAAGATCGTGGAAGGGAAAAACGGCGACGCTGCGGTGTCGGTGAAGGGTAAGGAGTACAGTCCCGCGGAAATCTCGGCCATGATCCTTCAAAAAATGAGGCAAACCGCCGAAGATTATCTGGGAGAAGAGGTGAAGGATGCGGTGGTCACGGTCCCCGCATACTTCAACGACTCCCAGCGCCAGGCCACCAAGGACGCTGGTCGAATCGCCGGCTTGAACGTGTTGCGGATCATCAACGAACCGACTGCTGCTTCTCTGGCCTACGGCCTGGACAAGAAGAAAGAAGAAAAGGTGGCCGTGTTCGACCTGGGTGGCGGAACGTTCGACATATCCATCTTGGAGATCGGCGAAGGCGTGTTTGAGGTGAAGTCCACGCACGGCGACACACACCTGGGCGGCGAGGATTTCGACCAGCGAGTAATGGATTACCTGGCAGACGAGTTTAGGAAAGATCAGGGGATAGATCTCCGCAAGGACAAAATGGCCCTCCAGCGACTGAAGGAAGCCGCGGAAAAGGCCAAGATCGAATTAAGCACCTCGATGGAGACGGACATCAACCTTCCGTTCATCACAGCCGACGCTTCCGGGCCGAAACACATGACGATGAAACTCACGCGATCCAAACTGGAAGCGCTGGTGGAAGACCTCGTCGAGAGGACAGTAGGACCCTGCCGTACGGCAATGAAGGACGCGGGCCTTTCGGCCAATCAGATTGACGAGGTGATTCTGGTGGGCGGTATGACCCGAATGCCGGCAGTGCAGGCCAAAGTCAAGGATCTGTTTGGCAAGGAACCCCACAAGGGGGTCAACCCTGACGAGGTCGTAGCTATCGGTGCGGCCATTCAGGGCGCGGTGCTCAAGGGTGATGTGAAGGACGTGCTCCTGCTGGACGTGACGCCTCTGTCGCTGGGTATTGAAACCCTCGGAGGAGTATTCACGCGTCTCATCGAGAAGAACACCACTATCCCGACCAGGAAGAGCCAGATATTCTCAACTGCGTCCGACAATCAGCCTTCAGTTTCAATTCACGTGCTACAGGGTGAACGGCAAATGGCCGGAGACAACAAGACCCTCGGCCGCTTCGAGTTGGTCGGTATCCCGCCTGCGCCCAGAGGTATCCCCCAGATCGAGGTTACCTTCGACATAGATGCTAATGGCATTGTTCACGTTGCAGCCAAAGACCTCGGGACCGGCAAGGAGCAGTCCATCAAAATCACGGCTTCAAGCGGCTTGTCCGAAGAAGAAATCAAGAAGATGGTGCAGGACGCTGAAGCGCACGCTGAAGAAGACCGGAAGAAGCGAGACCTGATTGAGGCTCGCAACCAAGCTGACTCGCTCGTGTACATGACCGAGAAGTCCCTGAAAGAGCATGGGGACAAGGTGGATTCTTCAGTAAAGAGCGCCATAGAAGCGGCTGTTAGCAAAACCAAGAGTGCGATGGAAAGTTCCGATACTGACGCGATCAAGGCCGCGATGGAGGAATTGCAGACCGCGTCCCACAAGCTTGCGGAGGCCATGTACCAGCAGGCCGCTGCCGGTGCCGGAGGCGGACCGGGAGCCGCCGGTGGATCTGCGGGGAGCTGGACAGGCAGGCGCGGCCGGAACGTCCGCGAGGCCCGATGAAGACGTTGTTGATGCAGACTTTGAAGAGGTAAAAGAAGAAGGCAAAAAGTAGCGCCCGTTTGGATTCGCTCGGAATTTGATACGTTCCTGAAAGTCCCCCTTTGCTGAAGGGGGATTGAGGGGGATTCAAGATTTCGTATATTGCTCGGTCGTGTTGGCGCTTTCATCTTGAAGGAGGCCGGTTGCTGCATTTCCCTCTCCAAGCGCATATATTCAGAAATGCAAGACGCTGCATATTCCCACTCTTGATTCTGTGTGTCTTCTCATGCCCTTCGGCGCGGGCAGCCACGGTGAGTGCTGATCCCGAGCAGATTAAAGCGCACGCCACTACCCTCGTGGAAGAAATTATTCAGGGCATCTCCGAAGGCGATTACAGCTTGTACTCCCACCACTTTTCGAAGCCCATGAAGCAGTCTCAAACAAGGGAAAACTTCCTGGATCTTCAACGGAGCTTACAAAAAGCGGTTGGAAAGTTTCAATCTCTGGAGTACTTCGGATCTATAGCCAGTACGGAAACCTCATAACCCTGTTTAAAGCGCGGTTCTCGAAAGATAAGGATGATGTACCTGATTAGGCTCGTTATGGAAGGTTATGGGGACGACTCGAAGATAACCGGCCTTTGGTTTGATTCCCCCGCCCTGGAGAAATGACCCGTCGCTCCAACTTCAGGATTCTCGATAAGGGTTTAACCTGGACTTGCTGACCCGTTCGATTCAGCGGCCCCATGCTTAACGTTTCGCTCGGACGGAGGTCCAGCATTATGCTAATACCCTGCACATACCCTATACATGGCTTACACAGCCACAAATACGGTTACGACAGAGTTTTTTCTCGACGATCGTCAAGCTTTGCAGCAGAAACTAAACGCCCCTCGCAGCAGCACTACTTTCAGCAGCGGGCAGGAATCTTATATCGACCCTTTTCTTCAGCGCGGTAGCGATTCTTAGCACGATGGAGAGATAATCCCCTTCGTAATAGTCGGATTCTTCGATGTTAGTGATTACGGACGCCGAGGTCCCTACTAATTCGCTCAACTCCTCCGGGCTGAGCCCCGCTTGATTACGGAGGTCGTAGATCTGTCGGGCGATTTCCGCTTTCAGCAGTTCTTCTTCGAAGAACTGAACCATTTCGGGATCATCCCTGATGTACTTGTTGTATGCCCATTGTAGGCCGTCGGAACTGAGTCTCTTCTTTTCCATCATGAAATCTCCCACTTGGCAGTGTGCTTCTCCGGATCTTCTTCGAATCGTGCCTTTCTCGTCAAAGCTCTCTCAATCTCCCCTGGGGGCACTCTTTGTTCCTTAACCAAACCGTGCGAGAGTACGACGGCTGCCTTAGCGAAAAAGAAATAGAGAAGCCGGTAATTGACGCCCAGGTAACCCACTCGCAACTCATAAATCCCATCCTTCAGGTAGTCCGCCTCGGGGCGTCGCAGCTCATGGCCAAGCGCCTCCAGTCGTGCAATCCCGACAACACACTTGGCCCTGGCTTTGCTTTGGAGACTGTCCAGCCACTCATCCATCGGGACTCTTTCGTTATCTTCCTTGTAGAATATGACCTCGACTTGCGGCATCAGTTCTCTGTTTCCCCACAAAGCCATTCCGTAACCGCCATCAAATCATACCTCATGCCCGCACGACCCGCAAGTGCACAGCGTCGGCAAGGGCCGCGGACGGATTGCCGGTATCAGGGAAAGTGCAGCACCAACTCATTCGATCGCGTCAGGAGCCGCTGTTCGTTCATGATCTATAGCGATACCCCTGAAAATTGAATTTCCCCGTGCTCTTCCGGGCTACCCTGATCGAGGAATCGAGGGGATCCTCAAAACTTGACCCCGCGGCTCCCACCATGTTACAAAATTCGGATATTTTCCGGCCGGTCTGACTCGGCATTCCATCGTCTGAGACGACGTCACCTTCAAAAGCCTGCGGCAAGGCACTCTTTGTGCTTCGGACGATTGTATGTTTGAACGGTGATAGCGGAGCAGAGGATCGGAGCAAGCTCAGATTGGACCCGTCGGATCGCTAAACCGAGGAGACTATGGCAGAGATACAACCTTTCAGGCCAGTCCATTACAGCCCCGGCTGTGCAAAGGACCTGGATCGGATAATTAGCCCGCCCTACGACGTGATCTCGGCTGAAGAACAGGAAGGCTTCTATTCTGCCCACCCACTCAACATTATTCGGTTGGTCCTGGGTAGGCAGTATTCGGACGATTCTCCGTCCAATAATCGCTATACGAGAGCAGCCGCCACTCTGAAGCACTGGTTGCAAGATGGGACTTTGATTCGGGGAGAGCAGCCTGCATTTACCATCTACCAGATGGAATTCGAAGAGCCTGACGGAGGTCGCGGCTCCATAGACGGCATTGTTGCTCTTGTTAAGGTGGACGACTACGGCAAAGGCAAGGTTCTGCCTCACGAAAAGACATACAAAGGCCCTAAACAGGACCAATTAAGCCTTCTTCGCGCCTGCCGGGCGAGTTTTACGCCCATCCATGCGCTATTCAGTGACGATCACAACGTAGTGGGCGGCGAGTACGGCCGTTTGATGGCCCAGCCACCAGAACAAGAGGCCACGGACGCAAATGGAAGTGTTCACAGGACGTGGTCCATTCGTGACGAAGAATCCATCGCCAAGATCAGAGGAGTTCTTGCCGACAAGAGCCTGTTCATCGCAGACGGCCATCACCGGTACGAAACCGCCCTGGCATTCAGGAACGAGGAGCGCGCCGCCGGACGGGCGCAGGCAGGGGGACCGCATGAGTACGTCATGATGTACATCACGTCAATGTCCCACCCCGGCTTGATGATTCTTCCCGCGCATCGATTGGTCAAAGGACTTACCGACCTTGACCTGGGTCAAATCGAAACGATTCTGGAACCCTACTTCTCGATCGAGGAGTTGTGTTTCTCAGCCGAAAACCGTGATGAGGTCTCGAACACGCTTGTGCAGAGGATTCGCTCGTATTCCAATGTGGGCGGAAAATTCGGCATGGTGGTTCAGGGCGAGAACTGTTTTCGGTTATTGAGACTTAAGAACTATCAGGCGGTCGATTCTCTCATGGATGTGGATATTCCGTCCAGCTTGAGAGGTCTGGACGTCACCATCCTGCGAGAGATCATATTGGGCCACGCATTGGGGCTGGACAAAGAGAACGCCGAGGGTCAGATTGAATATACCCCGTTGGTGAGCGAAGCCCTGAAAAGGGTTCTCAAGGGCGAAATCCAGGTGAGCTTTATTCTCAACCCGACTCGTGTAGATCAGATGCGTGCGGCCGCGGAGTTGGGACACAAATTACCCCACAAGTCCACGTATTTTTATCCGAAAATCTCTTCGGGTCTAGTGTTGAACGTTTTCTGACACCCCCGGTCCGAGGTCTTTTGCCGCGTTGCAACCCCTGCGGAAGCGAACTCAGGGCTATTGACACTTAATCTTCAAATGAAACAGACAGATGAGTCCGTCAACGGTCTGTTCGGAAACAAGGTCCAGGTTATTCAGGCCCTCAGGGGTTATAGAGTTTCTGAGGACGCGGTTATCCTGACCTGGTTTGCCTGTCCCCGTCCGGGCGAACTGGTTCTGGACGCGGGGACCGGGTGCGGGGCCATCGCATTTGGACTCGCGGTCAGAGAGCCTTCAATCAGTGTCGTGGGTCTCGAGATCCAGGAAGGACCGGCGGAAAGAGCCTCGAAAGGAGTGCGACTGAATCGACTCTCTTCGAGTGTCGGCATAGTTCAGGGTGACCTCCGTGCGGCAGACAAGTTTTTTCGCGTCAACGTTTTTGATCTGGTGGTGTCCAACCCTCCCTATCACGAGTTGGGCCGAGGGCGAATAAGCCACCATGAGGAAAAGGCGCTGTCAAGGCATCAGATGATGATGCCGCTGGAAGATTTATTCAAAGTGTCTGCCGGGCTCCTCAAGAGTAGCGGAAGGCTATCATTGATCTATCCTGCATCGGGGACGGAGAGGATTCAGCGGGCCATGAAAGTGACTGGATTTGAGGCTGAGCGTATGCTATGGATTCACCCCCATGAGGGTGCCAAGCCATCCCTCGTTTGCATCGAGGCGAGAAAGCATTTAGGCCGTTTGACAGCGACAGAAGGTTCGTTGTTCCTTTATGGTCAGGGCGGGGAAAGAACACAAGCCGCAAAAGCAATTCTATCAGGGGAAAAAATGGGATGTTTTCCCGAAGGTATTGCGCAACCGCCTGCTTGAAGTTCCGGCCTTCATGGGGTAGAAAACATTATAGAACGACTTGTGATTTGCGCTTGGAATCAGTCTGAAATGAAGCGGCTGACAAAAAAGGCTCGTTCAGGTTATCAAGTATAGTCGGCCCCCGGGCACGACGGGAGGTGAAGGTGGAAGAATTCAGACGCATTAAAAGACTTCCCCCATACGTCTTCCAGGTGGTCAATGAACTGAAGATGAAGCTGCGCCACTCTGGAGATGACGTAGTCGATCTGGGCATGGGAAATCCGGACCTTCCCACGCCTGCCCACATTGTAAACAAGGTGATCGAGGCAGTCCAGAACCCTAGAAATCACAGGTACAGCGCTTCCGCGGGGATCCCCAAGTTACGTGAAGCCTTTGCCTCCTGGTGGGGACGACGCTATGGGGTGGATCTGGATGCTAATACGGAAGTTGTGGCGACTATGGGCGCCAAAGATGCGTTGGCGCATATGGTCTTAGCGATAGTGCAGCCCGGAGATGTTGTCTTTGTCCCCTCTCCGACGTACCCCATTCATCCTTACTCCGTGGTCATCGCGGGCGGAGACCTGAGACATATCCCAATACGGCCTGACAGCGATTTCTATGAAGACCTCAAGGCTGCGGCCCGCTTGACGTGGCCGTTGCCCAAGATGCTGATCATTTCGTTCCCGCACAATCCGACTACGATGGTTGTGGACGAGGACTTTTTCAAGAGAATTGTCGAGTTTGCCCATGAATACAAGATCATGGTGATACACGACTTCGCTTATGCGGACCTCACCTTCGACGATTATAAGGCCCCGAGTTTCCTCGCGGTCCCGGGCGCCAAGGAGGTAGGAGTGGAGATCTTCTCCATGTCCAAGAGCTATGCCATGGCGGGGTGGCGTGTCGGGTGCGCAGCCGGCAATGCCCAAATGATCGAGGCGCTCAGGAGGTTGAAGAGCTACATTGATTATGGAATGTTCCAGCCGATTCAGATCGCGGCCATTATAGCCTTGAATGAGGCACAGGAATGTGTCGGACAGATCGTGGCTGAATATAAAGATCGGCGGGACGCTCTCTGTTCGGGCCTGAACGATTGCGGCTGGGAAGTTACACCCCCAAAAGGGACAATGTTCGTTTGGGCCAAGATACCTGAGCAATTTCGTGCCATGGGCTCACTCGAGTTTTCCAAGCTTGTCGCGGAACAGGCCAAGGTTGCCGTAAGCCCGGGGATAGGATTTGGGCCGTTTGGGGATGAATACGTCAGGTTCGCGCTGGTTGAAAATAGGATGCGGATCAATCAGGCGATTCGTGGGATTAGGCACTTCATGGCCCAGGAAACATCGAACGGGAAAACCGCAGGGGCAGAAGCGCGTTCCGCGGCTGTTTGATTCTTAGCGGATTTTCGGCGAACGAGGCCAAAATACCACGGCAGAAGAAGTCGGGCAGGACATAGACGCTGGCATAACGGAATAGTTTGGTAAATGCCATCTACTAATCACCCTCCCCCTTCCCCCTCCCCCTCCCTGGACGGGAGGGGGAGGGGGAAGGGGGCCTCGCCGGATTACAACCCAGCGTCATGTTGGTGCCTAAGACGCAGGGAGTTTTTTGTTCTCCTCCATTCTAAAGGGAGGCGGCCTCTTTCATTTCTAATGCGTGCCCCCATCTGGAGAGTCTTCCGCGCCCCTAAAAAGGATGCGACCCGCGTCAGATCCCTCCAAGTCTTCGACGTTATGAGGACAGCGTATGCGTGAAATTTCCATCGGACTGATAGGATTCGGAATTGTGGGTTCCGGTGTCGTGAAAATCTTTCAGCAAAATCGGGATATTCTGGAAGCTCGGGTCGGTTTGCCCGTTCGCATTAAGCGAATCGCAGATGTCGATATCAAATCCGACAGAGGCGTGGAGGTTGATCCTACTCTGCTCACGACCGACGCGCGGAAAATTTTCGAAGACCCCGACATTTCCATCGTGGTGGAATTGATAGGCGGATATGAACCGGCCAAGACCTTCATATTGGAAGCATTTCGTAACGGAAAACAAGTGGTGACGGCCAATAAAGCCCTTTTGGCAGAGCACGGGCCTGAAATATTTCGCGCGGCCCACGAGGCTGGCGTGGATATAGCCTTTGAAGCCGCAGTGGCAGGCGGAATCCCAATCCTTCGGTCACTCCGGGAAGGACTGGTGGCCAACCGGTTCGAAAAGGTCCTTGCCATACTCAACGGCACATGCAACTTCATTCTTACCGCTATGAGTGAGAATCCCGGCATCTCGTTTGACGAAGTGCTGCGGCAAGCCCAGGATCTCGGGTACGCAGAGGCCGATCCCAGCCTCGATGTAGATGGAATCGATGCAGCTCATAAGCTGGTTCTCGTCCTGAGCCTCACTCATGGGATTCGTCTCCCGGTCAAGAGCATCTATGTGGAGGGTATCCGCAAGATCGAGCCATTCGACGTAATCATGGCAAGGGAATTCGCTTACAAAATAAAGCTATTAGCCGTTATAATCAGTCATGGAGACGTGGTGGAAGCCCGTCTGCATCCCACTATGCTGCCGGAACATCACCCGCTCGCACGGGTGGATGGTGTCTTCAACGGCATATATCTGCGGGGTGACATGGTCGGGGAGACACTTTTTACGGGCGAGGGGCCGGAAGGGAGCCAACTGCTTCAGCAGTGGTAGGGGACGTAATTGAGACCGCGCGAAATATTATCCGCGGTGAGGCTGGGCGTGTGCCGCCTCTGGGTTACCCTGAGAATTGGAAAGCAGTGGCCCGCGTGATGGATATGAAAGAAATCGTGACGAGCTACTATCTGCGGATACAGGCCCTGGATCGCCCGGGTGTTCTTTCAAAAATTTCGGGGATCATGGCCGATCACCAGATCAGCATCCATTCGGTGGTGCAGAAACGCCGGGACAGTTCAGGGACCGTGCCTGTGGTATTTCTTACCCATCTTGCCCGGGAAGCGGACATTCAGGATGCGTGTCGCAAGATAGGACAACTGGACGTGGTGGAAGCTCCTTTGATGATAATGAGGATTGAAGACGAAAACCTTGCTTGATGCGGGCCAAGAGGCCAAATGACAATACCAATGGAGAGTAAACATGTGGAAAGGAATTATTAGGCAGTACCCGGAATTCTATCACTTCAGCAACCAGGACCATGTTATTACGATGCTGGAGGGGAACACGCCGCTGATTCCCGCACCGAGGCTGGCCGCAAAGATTAATCCGGACATCTCACTTTTCCTCAAGTACGAAGGGCTGAATCCATCTTGCTCTTTCAAGGACAGGGGCATGACCATGGCGGTGTCCCGCGCTGTGGAGTCCGGAGCAAAGTCGATAATCTGTGCCTCCACCGGGAATACTTCAGCCTCTGCTGCAGCTTACGGTGCCCGTTCCGGACTAAAGACCTTCGTAGTCATTCCCGAAGGAAAGATCGCTCTGGGAAAGCTTGCTCAGGCGATGATACACGGGGCCACTGTCATCAAGGTCCTCGGCAACTTTGACCAGGCGCTGCAGGTGGTGCGGGAGATAGCGGATAATTATCCGCTAACTCTGGTCAATTCCATCAATCCCCATCGCATAGAGGGACAGAAATCTCAAGCCTTCGAAATCTGCGATGTCCTCGGCGAAGCTCCAGAATATCATGCGCTCCCAGTGGGAAATGCCGGCAACATAACCGCCAATTGGGCTGGTTACAAGCTCTATAAGGATGTGGGAAAGATAAAATCGCTTCCGAAGATGATCGGGTTCCAGGCTGAGGGGGCTGCTCCGATAGTGAGAGGCCACGTGATTGACAATCCTGATACTATTGCAACGGCCATCCGTATCGGGAACCCGGCATCCTGGAAAACTGCCGTGGAGGCTCGTGACGAGTCGGGAGGTCTGATAGACATGGTCAGCGATGAAGAAATCATCGAAGCTTATAAGATGGTGGCTTCGACCGTCGGCGTGTTCTGCGAACCGGCCTCGGCTGCGTCCATTGCAGGGGTGATAAAGAAGAGCAAGGAAGGGCTCTTCAGCAAGGGAGACAGGGTCGTCTGTACACTTACCGGGCACGGGCTCAAGGACCCTGATAACGCTGTCAAGGTGTCTGCGGAGCCCGTAACCTGCGAACCCGACATGAAGAAGGTGTTGAATGTCCTCGGATTCTGAAACCAAGTACTTAATTCTCGTCCCTGATGGAATGGCAGATTGGCCTGTCCCTGAATTGGATGGCCAAACTCCGTTGCAAGCTGCAAGGACGCCCTGGATGGATAGAATGGCATCCGCGGGGATGATCGGCCTTGCCCGTACCGTGCCGGAGGGGATGGAACCCGGCAGCGACGTGGCAAATCTTGCAATCATGGGGTACTCCCCATCCGAGGTTTATACAGGCCGGGCCCCTTTTGAGGCAGCCTCTATGGGGATCAGCCTGCATGAGAACGAAGTGGCCTTTAGGCTCAACCTTGTGACCTTGGAACGGAATTACACGGTTATGGCCGACCACAGTGCGGATCACATTTCCACCGCGGAAGCGCACGAAATAATGGCTTCGCTGGCGCCCGAGATCGAATCCATGGGAATGACAGTGATGCCTGGCGTCTCTTACAGGAATTTGCTCGTATGGCCGGACGGACCGGATGGTTGTGTAACGCATCCGCCACACGCATTCCCGGGCGAGGCGCTTGCTTTAAGGTTCCCTACAGGCGAAGGATCTGATGTGCTGATGCGCCTTATCATCAAGTCCTGGAAGCTCCTGGACGGTCATCCGGTAAATGAAAGGAGAATCAAGCGCTGCCAAGGGGCGGCCAATTCGATCTGGCCGTGGGGTCAAGGCAGAGCCCCTCGAATTCTGACACTCAGAGATAGGTTCGGTATAACGGGCTCTGTAGTGGCCGCGGTGGACCTGGTGCGCGGCATCGGCAAATATGCCGGTCTCGATATTGTGGAAGTTCCAGGTGCCACCGGATACATCGACACCAACTATCATGGGAAGGTTCAAGGTGCTTTGGATGCACTCACAGAGAAGGACTTCGTATTTGTCCACGTCGAAGCTCCGGACGAAACTTCACATTCCGGCCAACTGGACCTGAAGATCAAGGCTATAGAGGACTTCGACGAAAAGGTTGTCGGACCTATATTGGCGGGGCTCGAAAAGTTCACCAGGTGGCGCATTCTTCTGACGCCCGATCATCGTACCCCGATTGTCACCAGGACACATTCTGGTGATCCGGTCCCGTTCATTCTGCTCGACTCGAGACAATGGGGCACATCCGGAATTGACGCGGCTGTTGGTTATTCGGAAGAAGCAGCGGATGCCTCCGGTCGCTTGGTGGAGGACGGGTCAAAGATGATAGAGATGCTGCTCAACAAACAGGAGATTTAGGGTAGGCCGGAAACGGCTCGGTTGGTTGAACCGCTGCCGCTTACTCCGCATCCAAAGCGCGGCGCACGGCATGGAGAAGTTGTCTTATGTTGTAGGGTTTCCACACGAACCCTTTTGCCAGTTGTTCCAGCCCTTCCGTCGCTGGACTGTCGTGGGAAGACCCGCTGGCTATCAGCACCCTTGCGTTCGGATCCATCCTGACCAGCTTTTCAACACATTGCCCCCCGCTCATTTCGGGCATGACCAGATCAAGGATGACCAGCGAGATCCGGTCGACCTCTTTCTTATACAATTCCAACGCCTCTTTCCCGTTTGATGCGGTAAGTACTCTGTAACCGGCACGAACGAGAATCTTCTGTGCCAAATCCCTTATGGAATCCTCGTCATCGACCAACAAAATGGTCTCCGCACCGCCCTGAACAAACGGTTTTTCACGGGTGCCTTCGTATTTCTCGTCCGCGTCCGGTACCGGCAAGTAGACTCGGAATACTGTACCCTCGCCCACGACACTTTCGCATTCTATGTAGCCGCCGTGCTGCTTGACAATACCATACGTCATGGCCAGCCCCATGCCGGTTCCGCGCCCCATTCCTTTGGTCGTGTAGAATGGCTCGAATATGTGGCCCAAGATTTCCTTGTCCACGCCGTGGCCGGTATCGGAGACTGAAACCATTGCATAACGACCGGATTTAGCGCCCAGATGACTCCTACAAAATCCCTCATCAAGGACAGAATTGGACGTCTGAATCGTCAACTTCCCCCCATTGGGCATCGCGTCTTTTGCATTTACGGCGAGGTTCATAAGTACTTGCTGGATTTGGCTCGGATCCGCACGGGTAATGGCCAGCCCTTTCTCCAGGGAAACCGAAATGTTGATCTTCTTGGGTATTGTTCTCGAGCAGATCCTTAACCTGCTCCACCTGGTGGTTCAGGTTCGTCGGGCCGAGCTTGGGTTCCAGCTTTCGGCTGAATGTCAGGAGGCTTTGGACCAACTCGGCCCCTTTGCGAGCGGCCTGATTTATCTTCCTGATGTCTCCCCGGGCGGACACCCCTAAATCTCCATCCATAAGCAGATATTCCGAATATCCGAGAATGACGGTGAGAAGATTGTTGAAATCATGGGCTATTCCACCGGCCAGCGTGCCCACTGCCTCCATTTTCTGGGCGTGAAGAAGCTCCTTTTCAAGTAGAACTTCCCGGGTGACATCTCGCTTGACCGAGACAAAATTTGAAATCTCGTCATGGTCGTCTCGGACGGGAGCTACGGTTGTGTCCTCGAAATAAACGGTGCCGTCCTTCTTGCTACTGACTAGTCGCCCATTCCAGACTTCTCCGCGTGTAAGAGTGTTCCACAACTGCCTCTGGAATGCCTCGTTGTAATCCGGGCAGGCCAACGGGCTAAGTTTTTTGCCCGCGACTTCTTCTCGGGAGTAGCCGGAAATCCGTTCAAATGCAGGATTAACGTACTTGGTGTTTCCATCCTTGTCCGCAATGACAATTGCTTCGGCAGCCTGTTTGACGGCGGTCGCCAACCATTTATGCTCTCCGTGTGACTTGTTGCGCTCCGTGACGTCGTGCAAGATGTAGTGCGCCTTGAAATGTCCATCCCCATCGCGAACCACAATGCCGTCGAGTGCCACGGCTACGTGCGACCCATCCTTCTTGACCATCTCCAGTTCGACGTCTTGTATCCGGCCTTCCGATTCGCGGCACAAAATACCTCCACAGGAAGGATCCTGATACTTTGGAGCCAAAAAGTTTCCTAACCATTGGCCGATCACTTCGGCTGGAGCATATCCAAAAAGTTCGAGCCACGTTTTGTTTACTTCGAGCAAGCGGCCGGTGTCGTCCAGCGACTGGTAGGGTGAGGGAGCGTTCTCATAAAGCAATCGAAACTTCTGTTCGCTTTCCATGAGGCGCATCTCCATTTGGTGCTTGTAAAGCGCAGTCTCTATGGCACACCTCAGGTCTGACCGCTTGAAAGGCTTTAGTAAATACCCGAACGGATCGGTCGCCTGCGTTCGGCCCTGCACGCATTTCTCTGAGTAGGCGGTCAGATAGATTACAGGAACGTTCCAAGTGTCTCGCAAGCATTGCGCAGCCCCGATACCGTCAATCTCACCAGCGAGCACTATATCCATCAGAGCCAAATCCGGTTTCTTCTCCTGGGCCTTCCGGATCGCCTCCTCACCGGAGGACACTACTCCTACGATCTCATATCCGAGATCTTCCAGGGTTACGCGTATGTCCTCGGAGACTATCCATTCATCCTCAACAACAAGGATACGTGATCCACGCATTATTTCGATCTCCTGGGCCTGTATTCGGCTTCCTTGAATCGAACTCGAACTTCCACGCCGCCGGTCCTCTTTAGCTCGACATCACCGCGCAACTGCCCGGCCAGCGCGTGAACCAGATACAGACCAAAAGTCCCGGATTTTGCCGGGTCCAAATCTTTCGGCATCCCCACACCGTTGTCGGAGACAATCACTTCCCACTCGTCTTCACGGATTTTCTCCGTTTTTATCAAGATCTCCCCCTTCCTCTCCGCTGGAAACGCGTGTTCCAAACAGTTGGATACAAGCTCATTTACTATCAAACCTAGCGGAACCGCGGTATCGATCGTGCAACCAATCTCCTGAGCCTGTATGCGCAAGGCAATTCTGTCCGGACTTATTCCGTGGGATTCATAAAGGTGCCGGGCAATCCGCGTAAGGTATTCGCTGCGATTGACCCTTGCCAGGTCTTCCGATTCAAAGAGCAGCTCGTGAACCACGGCCATGGCCTGCAAACGGCTTTGACTGTCGTTAAGAATATGGCGAGTGGTCTCATCGCGTGTGTACCGCGATTGTAGTGTTAGGAGGCTTGACATAACTTGAAGGTTGTTTCTTGACCCGATGGTGAATCTCCCGGACCAACACCTCTTTCCCCCTGACAGCTTCGTTGAGCTGCTCCTCACACTGTCGAAGCACGGCTTCGGACCGGAGGCACTCCTGTAGCTGCCGGTCCAGTTCAGCATTCTTGCTCAGAGCCTCTTGCAGTTCCTTCAAAAGCTCATCAGTTTCAGTATGGTCCTTTTTCATCCCATCTCCCGCAAGCTTAGCCAATCGCGTAAGCCCGCCGAGAAAGTCCCCCCTTTTGGAAAACGAGTAGATCTCAAGCCCCTTATAGACTCTTTATCGTCTGCCAGCAAGATAGTTTATATCCGGGTACGGTGGAACGGCTGCGAGGGCATAAAGCGATCCTCATAAGCTTTGCCCGATTTGTTTGGACAGGACCTATACTAATTCGCTTTTATGCGAGTAAGCACGGGGGCCAATGCTAAAATATCACCTGTTGTAAGCGTTCATCGGGAAAAGATTCACCGCAGAGAGCGCGGAGGACGCAGAGACGAAAAACTGCCTACACATTACCGGACAGGCCAAGGGAGTGACACTCTCGGGCCAGCATCGGCTTCACTGTCACAGACCCGAATGCGATGTGCTCATACTGAGAGATTTGCAGAGGAAACAGGGATCTCGGCGATCTCCGCGGTGAACGATTATCTCCTGTTTGATCGCGCATTCGTACAAATCAACAAGTAGGCCCGGCCGACACCCAGGACCCTACCGATTTGCATTGGGTGCGCGTACCGCAATAAGGTCGAGACTTTTGAGAATCACTATGGAGTAATCCGTGCGCGCTGAACGCGTTCGGCGGTCCACGGCTGGCACTGCCGCCCCCTACCCTTGCCCCGAATATCGCTGTATTGCTGCTTAGCTCTGCACAAAAATGCGTGTAACGCGCGGCGAAATTTTACAAATTATCTCGTAATTTATCGTGCCGCCATTGGCCGCGATGTCGTCCGCGAGGATCTCTTCATCGCCCTGACGACCGATGAGGACCGCTTCGTCGCCCACTTTGGCTGCCGGCACATCCGTGACATCAATCATGGTGGCATCCATGCACACTGTCCCCACCACAGGAACCCTGCGCCCTCTGACGAGAACCTGCCCCACATTTGATTGGAAGCGGGGGTAACCGTCATTGTACCCGACGTGCAGGGTGGCTATACGGCACGGACCTGGCGTAACGAATCGGCGATTATATGAAATGCACCGACCGGCCGGATGCTCCTTGATCTGTGCGATCTTCGTGGAAAAGGTGATTACCTGCTCGAGCCTCACCATCGAGCGCACAGCCTCGGAAGGATACAGTCCATATATTCCCAGGCCGGGTCTGACCATATTGAAGTGAGTCTGGGGAAACCTGACTAGCGCGGCTGTGTTCCCTGCATGAACGTACCTGAAAATGTGCCCCTGCCTTTTCAGATCGTCCACTAGTGACCGAAAAGAACGGATCTGTCCCAGGGTATAGGTATCATCGCGGGGGTCGTCCGCGCTCGCGAAATGGGTCATGATCCCTTCGACGTCCAGATTCCGCATACAAAGCACTTGTTTAATAAACGGGTTTGCGTCGTCGACCCACACTCCGGACCTACCCATTCCCGTGTCTATCTTGACATGAACAGCGATCTTCCGACCCCCGGCTGCAACCCGATCGAGGGCACGGGCCACCTCCAGGGAGGCTACGACGGAACTCAAACGGTACCTGGCTATCTTGTCCACTTCTTCGGGGAGCACGTTGAACACCAGGATAGGAGCCTCGATCCTGTTTTCACGCAGAGTAGCCCCTTCGTCCGGAAAGGCCACGGCGAGGTAGGTTACGCCGTTTTCAAGCGCCACTTTGGACGTCCTTATAGAATCGTTGCCATAGCCGAAGCTCTTCACAACCGGCATGATTGAGACGTCATCACCTACGATCCCTCGGATTGTCTTTATATTGGCAGCAATCGCATCCAGGTTGACCTCCAAACGCGTGGGACCTATAGAACCCACCAGGTCCTTGGCTATACGTTCGAGACGAAACCAGCGCGAGCCCTTAAAAAGAACTACGTCCCCGCGGTTCATAATCTTTTCAAGTTCCGCTGCGGCTTCGTTGTAACTGCGGGTATTGGTCACCCGCCGGGAGTTCATTCCCTCGAGGGCTGCGGCTTGTCCGATCAGAGCAGCGTTTTCACCGACTGTTATAAGATGGTCCAGGCCGGTCCGCGCAACATCCTTGCCCACGGCCAAATGTTCCTCCCGGCTGTGGAGTCCCAGATCGAGCATTTCGCTGAGGATGGCTATCTTGCGACGGCCCTGCCCGACCTTGGCAAGGACATCCAGTGCCCCTTTCATTGATGCAGGGTCTGAATTGTACGTGTCATTGATCAGGGTGACCCCGGTCACCGTGGTATGCATCTCGAGTCGCATCGGAGAGGGATGGAATTTTTCGAGACCCCTCCGGATTGCCCCGGGGGACGCGCCTAACAGCGTAGCGCCTGCCGCGGCCGCCAAAGCGTTGAGAATGTTAAACCGGCCCGGTACAGGGAGAGCGACATCCAGGTGATCGCCAAAAAGACCCATCCGGAATCGGTGTCCCCTTTCGGGGAATGATTCGACACTATCGGCCTTCACATCAGCCTTTTCAGACAGGCCGAAGGTCACCACATTTGCCCGAAGCCGGCCCTGGAGGCTCATGCTAAGAGGATCATCCGCGTTGAGGACGAGAAATGAACCGCTTGTCAAGTTCTTGAAAAGCCGCTGCTTCTGCTCCAGAGTATTCTCAAGACTCCCCAGGCCTCCGATATGGGCTTTGCTTATTACAGTGAGTATTCCGTGATCCGGCCGGATCATCCTTTCCAGCCGGTCCATCTCTCCGGGCAGACTTATACCCGCCTCAATCAGCGCCACCTCGTGTTCAGACCGCATCCCGAGGAGCCCAAGAGCAGCACCCACCTGCGTGTTGTAAGAAAGTGGCGACCTGTAAGTCTTTTGCTCGGTGCAAAGTATCGACGCGAGCATCTCTTTAACCAGGGTCTTACCGTTGCTGCCGGTAATCCCGACCACAGGACAACTCAACCGACTCCGATACGATGCGGCGAGGTGCTGCAAGGCATTCAGGGTGTCCGCGACCTGTATGAGAGTTGCACTCTTGGGAATCGGCCTGTCAAAGAGGTCTGCACGGCTGGTCACAATGGCTCGAACGCCCGCGGCTAGTGCGTCTTCTACAAAGTCGTTCCCGTTGAAATGCTCGCCCTTGATAGCCCAGAATATGTGGTCCTCGCCCAGCGGCTTACGGGTGTCGATTGATACTCCCGACACCAAGCCGGTGACCGGGCCTTGCACACGCACGGGTTGAATATCCTGGATGATTTGGCTTAAACTAAGAAAATCAGGGTTCTCGATTCCGTGTTTTTCGACAACAGTGGACCGTGCGCAGGTTGGCATTGCCTCCGCATGGTCATGGTCGGGGGTGTCCGCGGGGCATGACAGAGTCGCATTAAACGGTTCCGTTGTCATGGTAACGCTCTACCACGAGACACCGGGCAAAACAATAGCCGGGCTTAGAATCGGGGGAGAGAGCTTGATGAAATGAAGGGCCGCTTTTTACCATATTTTACAAAGGTCGGGAGAAGATGGCTGAACAACATTACAAGTACAGGCGAAAAGATTTCGGCGAGCTAACCGTCAGACTGAATCATCTAACGATTTATCTGAATTTCTTGGATGAATTCGTTCAGTCGACCAATCTGATGGATATTACCGCGTTACAACCCCTGGATCTGATGGAGCTTGATGCAAAGGACCTTGAAATTGTGCAGGTGGAATGGATCGAGGATGCGGTCAGCGGCGAAGAGCAGACCTTAGGTCTTGACTATGATTACCTCGCAAAAAAGAGCAAGTTGATAGTCAAGTTGCCTCGCGGTCTACAAACCGGCGAACGGTTCCGCGTGAGGACTGTTACAAGGTGCGTGCCGTCCGATCGATTGCTGGAAGGGATTTACAAAGATACTACTACGCCGGGCGTGCCGCAGCACGTACATCTCCCAATGCCAGCAATGGGGCTTTCAGCGCATCATGCCCATCTTTGATGATTGTCGTGCAAAATGCACCATGACAACAACCCTGGAAGCTGATGCTCGATACACGCATCTGATAAGCAACGGCAACATAAATAGGAAACTTAGCCCAGGCGGTAGGCCTGTCGCAAAGACTGACGATCCCAGCCGGCAGATCATCACGTATGAGAATCCCGTCCCAATGGCGCCCTACCTCTTCCTGGCCGCTGCGGGCACCTGGGATGTCCTCACCGATGCGGTCACGTATGAGTCTGGTCGAATTGTGCAGTCGAATACCTTGTTCCGCCCGGACGCGTGAACGACGCCCGTATCCCCATGGAAATCCTCAAGCAGGCAGTCCCTTGGATTCGCAAAAAGCAGGATTATGAGTATACCGGAGAAACATATAGAACCATTTGCATGAACAAATCGAATTTCGGTGGAATGGAGAATGTGGGTAACACCACTGTGGTAACGGATGCTGCCCTCATTGACGAACATACCCTGGATAGATCGTTGATGTACGCCCACGCGGTGATCGTCCACGAGTTTGAACACAACCAGTGCGGCAGTGAAACCACAATGGAGACTCCATTCGACGTCTGGTTGAATGAAGCGTATACGGTTGACGTTGAACGCGGGTTTATGGCGGATGTCTTCGATCCGGCTTTTGTTCGTCTGACTCAGGTTGACAGCATTCGTAGTCCTCTCCTCGGGCCTTTGGCGATAGAGGACAGCGGCCGCGCGGGTCGCATTGTTCGGGAAGGATTCAACGACCCGGATGACTTGATCGATGGTGTAACTTACGTCAAGGCAGCCGAAGTGATCCGCATGCTACGCTTGATTGTTGGGAAAGAGACCTTCCGAGTGGGCAAAGATCTCTACTTCTCCCGATATCGTAACTCCAACGCGAACACGGACCAGTTCTTCGAGTGTTTTGAGGAGGTATCCGGTCGGTCTCTCGATCTCTTCAAGAAGAGTTGGCTTTACAGGATCGGCTATCCCCGGGTAGTTGCGGATGCACGCTATGACGCCGCAAAGTGCGAGTACCACGTCGATTTTCGACAAGAATCAACGGCCCAATCCCCTTTTCATTTGCCTTTGGAAGTCGCTCTCGTAGATGGTGAAGGCCGCGTGGTTCCGGGAACCGAGCAGATATTTGAATTTACACAAAAAACCGCGCGACTTACATTCCCGGACATTTCAAAAGAACCCGCATTCGCTTCGCTGAATCGTGACTGTTCCTTTTACGGAGCTTTCCGGCAAGAAAACGCGTCACCTGAGATTTTGGCCTCGCAGGTACGCTTGGATGACAACGCATTTAATCGGGTGGAAGCAATGCGGAGGCTTACCGATCGCCAACGCATCAACTTGCTTCTGGATCCTGACTACGTCATAGATCCTCAGTGGATTAGACTCTACGGCGAGATCCTTCAAGATCGCAGCTTGTCCGCGGCGCTTAAAGCCTACTTTATCCGAATTGAGGAACAGCCGCTGGATCGAGAGGTACTGTACATGGTATCGCGAACTGGTGGTTGCCCGCGAAAAGCTCATGCTGGCCGTAAACCGCGCATACTTGAAAGATCTGAAAAATGCCTTTAACCGGTTGGATACGTACCGGCCGAGACAATCCCCCCGAGATGGAATCGAGGACCGCATCCTAAAGCATGTGCTTCTAGACCTAATTGTCATAGATGACTCCGCTGACAGCCACAGGCTCATCATAGACCACTACCGGTCGGCGACTACAGCCGCGGACAGAGTCGCCGCTCTACTGGCTCTGAATCATAGTTCAGCGCCGGAGAGACATGAAGTTCTCGACGAGGCTTATGATGACTGGCATACGCACCTGAGCGGCTACGGGAATTACCTCGCCGTAATCGGTGCCGGCACCGGGGATGACGTATTCGACATGATCGAGATCGAAAGGAAACGACCTTCTTTTGACATTACTCAGCCCACCTGGTCCAGGGCACTCTTCTTATCCATGGCTTCCAACAACAAGATGGTCTGGACTGATCGAGGCATACAATGGGTCGTGGACACGGTCATAGAGCTTTCGCGCATTAATGCTTTTACGGCAGGCCGGCTGCTCAATACTTTCCAGCACGCCGGGAAATTAAAGCCTGACTTGAGAAGCAAGGTGATCGCAGCTCTGGAGGCCATTGTACGAGCAGTCCCGGAAGAAGTGAGCCCGTCACTGCACGGACAGGCCAAGGCTTATCTGGAGTGAAGAAGTGGCCAGGGGAAAATCGAAAAAGTCAGAAGAATAGAAGCCCGGATAAGAATCGCCTCTCTTTGGCGATCCTGCCGGATCTGGAGCAAACCTCATGAAAACCGAACACAAAGTTATTGCCATTTCTGTGGCATTCTTCGCGTTCATCTGTGTGGCCGATGCCCTTGTCCAATCTTTAGTCTTTCACAAGATGTCGTTTTGGGATTCCGTGATCTTTGCCGTGCCCATGGAAGACATCTATCATCGGACACTCATAACAACATGCTTCCTTGCATTCGGTTTGCTCGTCTCGAGAATCTTCAAGAAACAACGGCAGGCGGAGGTTAGCTTGAACGAACGGACTACCAACCTGGCCGAAGTGAATACTCGCCTCACCGAGGAAATTACCGAACGCAAGAAATTGGAAGAGGAACTGCGGGCAGGAGAAGAGCGCTACAGAACGGTAGCCGATTTCACCTATGATTGGGAGTTTTGGGTGGGTCCGGATGGCAAATTCTTGTGGGTTGCGCCGTCTTGCAAGCGTGTGACCGGGTATGCAGCCGAAGAGTTCATGGAGGACGCCGCGTTGTTCCACAACATCATCCATCCGGACGACCGCGACATAATGATGAGACACACCAGCGACTCGCTGCGGCACGAACAGGAAATGTCGTTCTCTCTGGATTTTCGCATAGTTCGCCGGGATGGAGAAACCAGATGGATCAATCACGTTTGCCAGCCGGTCCTCGCGGATGACAAAAAGTTGCTTGGCAGGCGGGCTTCGAATCGGGACATCACGGAGCGCAGAAGAATGGAGGAGGCGCTCAGGGAAGAAGAGGCGAGATTCCGTTATATCTACGAAAACTCACCGGTCATGATGCACTCGATAGACAGGCAGGGAATTGTGCGGAATGTAAATGGAAGATGGCTTGAGGAAATGGGCTATTCCCGTGATGAAGTTGTCGGGCGCAATATCGAGTTTGCAATGACTCCTGCGTCGGCAAACGCGGTGTTGCACGCCATTGCCCGGCAATTCTGGCGTGCCGGGCAGGTCAAGAACGTAGATTACCAGGTACGTGAAAAAGGACGGAACCCTAATAGAAGTGATTGTGGATGCTACGGTCATGAACGACCCGGCCTGGGGCCAAGTTAGCTTGTCGACGGTTCGCAACGTTACAGCGCGCAAGAAGGCCGAAAGGGACCTGATCGCAGCTCGTGAGGCGGCGGAACAAGCAAGCCGAGCCAAGAGTGAATTCCTCGCGAACATGAGCCATGAGATTCGCACACCCATAAATGGGATAATCGGCATGACCGAACTCACTCTCAACACTCAACTCACCTCTGAGCAACGAGAATACCTCGAAACTGTCGAAATGTCCGCAGAGTCGCTGCTGAGGCTGATCAACGATTTCCTGGACTTTTCAAAGATAGAGGCGGGCAAGCTCGATCTCGTGGCTATGGACTTCAGCCTGCGGGATTTCATTGGGAACACTATGAGCACACTTGCGGTGCATGCTCACAGAAAAGGACTTGAACTAATCTACCACGTCCCTTCCAGTACGCCTGATGCGCTGACAGGAGACCCTGGACGCCTTCGTCAATTTCTGGTGAATGTGGTCGGCAACGCAGTGAAATTCACTGACCGGGGCGAGGTCGTAGTACGGGTTGATACCGTTTCCGAAGAGGGGAACGAACTCAAGCTGCATTTCAGTGTGAGCGACACGGGCATCGGTATTCCCTTAGACAAGCAGCAAAAAATCTTTCAGACCTTTGAGCAAGTTGACACTTCAACATCAAGAAAATACGGTGGAACAGGGCTCGGGCTGGCTATCTCGTCACAGCTCGTTCAGAAGATGGGTGGCAGCATCTGGGTGGAAAGCGAAGTAAACAGGGGGAGCACGTTCCATTTCATTGTCCGCCTTGGGCTGCAGAATCAGCTGGTAGCGATGCCTCCGATAGGGGACATGGCTGATCTGAAAAACTTGCCGTTACTCGTAGTTGATGACAATGCCACGAATCGGCGCATCTTGGAGGAAATGGTGCTCCAATGGGGTATGAAGCCCACGGTCGTGGACGGCGGACGAGCCGCGTTAGCAGCCATGGAAGTAGCCTACAATGTAGGTCGGCCTTTCGAGTTGGTGCTGACCGACTGCATGATGCCGGAGATGGACGGTTTTCAATTGGCGGAGCGAATTAACAAGGACTCGCGTCTTAAGACGGCAACAATAATAATGCTCACATCCGCCGGCGAGCGGGGTGACGCATCCCGGTGCGTGAATCTCGGGATCTCGGCCTACTTGTTAAAACCAATCAAGCAATCGGAACTCTTCTACACAGTTTCAAGAGTGCTGCAAGGGCCACAAACCTCTGAGGGCCAGTCACTTATTACCCGCCATGCCATACGGGAGAGCAAGCGTCGACTGCGCATACTTTTGGCCGAGGACAACCCCGTCAACCAAAAGGTTGCCGCCAAGATGCTGGAAAGGATGGGACACACTGTCTCGATTGCGGAAAACGGCGCGGAGGCGCTGGGTGCTCTGGGAAAACAAAGCTTCGATCTGATTCTGATGGACATTCAGATGCCCGAAGTCGACGGTTTTGAAGCTACGCGATCAATCAGGGAACGTCGAAATAATCACAGGAGAGCATCTGCCGATAGTGGCTATGACCGCTCATGCCATGAAGGGAGACAAGGAAAGGTGTCTTCAAGCCGGTATGGATGGATACCTAGCGAAGCCGATCAATGCACGGCAACTCTTTGAAACCGTTGAGAATCTCTTTCATGACCGCCAGGCAGCCGACGAGCCGCCGGAGGTCCCTGTGGGCGCTGGATATGCTCTGGACCGCACCAAAATGCTGGAACGAATCGGAGGGGACAGAGACCTCCTGAAAGAGGTTGCAGGCATCTTTGTCAGCGAGTGCCCTGAGAATGATTTCCGACATTCGCGACGCGGTGAAAGACGGGGATGCAGAGGCGTTGCAGAAAGCAGCCCATGCCCTCAAAGGCTCGGTCAGCAATTTTGCTGCCGAAGCAGCAGCTCAAGCAGCACAGAGATTGGAAATGATGGGGAGAACCCGGGCTATGAGCGACGCCTCCCATGCATTCAAGGAGTTGGAACGGGAAATTGACCGTGTCCGCGAGGGCCTGTCGGCCCTGGCCAAGGAGAGTGACCAGTGAGAATACTGATCGCCGAGGATGATCCTGTCACCAGGAAGCTGCTGGCAGCTCGACTTGACCAAATGGGGGCATGAGGTTGTGGACTGTTCTGACGGGGCCCAGGCCTGGCAACTTCTAAATGCGGAGGATCCTCCAAAATTGGCCGTCCTCGATTGGATGATGCCTGAAATAGACGGCGTGACCCTCTGCCGCGAGATCCGCAAACTGGAAAAGCAGCCCTACACCTACGTCATACTCTTGACCTCAAAGAGCTTAAAGGAGGATGTGGTCGCCGGACTCGAAGCCGGCGCAGACGATTACATCGTAAAACCCTTCGATATTCACGAGCTAAAAGTCAGAGTTCGGGCCGGAACGCGAATTGTCAGGTTACAGGAAGATCTAATCTCTGCCCTGCGCGCCTCGGAGTTCCAAGCATCCCATGATGCGCTCACCGGCCTGTGGAACCGACGAGCTATTCTGGAAAAGATGCAGCAGGAACTCGATCGTACTGGCAGGGAAAGCACAAATTTTGGAATAGTCATTGCCGATGTGGATCACTTCAAACAAGTGAACGATAATTACGGGCATCTTGCGGGAGACGCAGTTCTCAGAGAATTGGCAAAGAGGATCGAGTCCTCCTTGAGGTCCTACGACTCTGTCGGCCGATATGGAGGAGAAGAGTTTATCATATTGATTCCCGGCAGTGACGGAACAGAAGCGGCAGAATTGGCCGAACGATTGCGAGAGTGCATCGCTGATTTCCCGGTGACGGCAGACGAGGGCGAATTTCATTGCACTATCAGCTTCGGCGCGACGGCTCTGGACGGACGAGACAATTTTGATCTCAATTCACTGATCAAAGAGGCTGACGAGGCCCTACTTCTGGCTAAGAGCCTCGGGCGCAACCGTGTGGAGCTTTGGCCGACCATAGTGGAGAGAACGAAAGTTAGTGAGGGAAGCTAAGGACACGATGGCGCAACTGCGGTCGCGTATTCCCGGGAGCCGTCCTAGCCCGGAGGGGCGGTCCGACAGTAGCCGTGGGTGACAACCCACGGTAAGAACACGCACATGAAAACGCTCCGGACCCCGAAGCGTCTGTGTTTCATGTCAAGCAAAAACTTCTGGAATCTGAAAAGGTCTTTTGGTTTTGACCATGGCGTTGAGAATGACCAGGATCTTACGCATACATGCTGTCATGGCGACCTTGAACAGTTTACCGGCCTTCATGAGCCGTTCGTAGAACGGCTTGATGACCTTGTTGTATTTTATGGCAGAAAGTGCGGCCATGTACAGAGCGTCGCGTACGTCCTTGCGGCCGCCTGAGATCATGCGCTTTCCCCTCATTTTGCCGCTATCCTTGTTGAGGGGCGCCAATCCGACCAGGCAGGCGATTTCCTGGCGGTCGAGCTTTCCGAGTTCGGGGAGTTTTGCCAGTACTATTCTGCTGACGACTGGGCCGACTCCTTTGAATGTTTTCAAGAGTTTTTCTTCCTCTCGCCAGAGCGGAGAGTTTCTGATCAGGTCATCTATGTCTGTGTCAACCTCTGCGATTTCTCTGTCGAGAGTGGTTATGACGGTATCAATGCTTTGTCGCACCCGTGGAGAGCGGGCTGAATGGCGGCGATTCTTCTCGACACGCGGAGATCGACTAGTTGTCGTCGTCGTGTCACAAGTTCCTTGACCTGTTTTTCCTGATCGGTTGGAATGGGCTGCGGTTCCGGCCTGTTTGTCTCACCAAACCGCGCGAGGACAAAGGCGTCGATGGCGTCGGTTTTTGCAGCTTTCCGATGCCACGGGCAAAGTCCCGCACTTGCCGGGGATTGACGATGGCAACAGGTAAGCCGGCAACGCTGAGTTCTGCAGCCAGAGTGATTTCATAGCCTCCCGTGGCCTCCATGATGATCACGGTGGGATTTCTTTCTGGAGGCGAGAAAGAAGAGAGGCGATGCCGTTGGCATCATGTTCACAAGTAAAATGCACAGCCTTGGGCAGGACGTGCACATCCAGTTGATCTTTGGCAATATCTATGCCGACAAAAGTTTCCTTTGGCATGTGTAGATCCCTACCTTGTGATTGCGGACTCCTAGAAGGGTCCAAGCGTCTGTTCGGGCTTATTACACAAG
>CAWHDO010000054.1:0-44145 GCA_963828085.1 uncultured delta proteobacterium | reverse complement strand
GGGCCCGGTGCCGAATTGGATAAGTGGAAGGGCGGCCAGGATATTGGTGACATGCGTATCGAGAATTGTCATGAACGCTTTGGTGTAACCAGCGTCCAGAGCAGCTTTAGGTGACTTTCCGGCACGCAGTTCCTCTCTCACCCTCTCGAAAATAGGAAACGTTTGCATCGATTGCCATACCAATGGTCAGCGCCACCCCCGCAAGCCCCGGCAAAGTCAAAGTGGCACGCAAGCCGGGCGAAACCATGACGGCCATGATGAGCAGAAGGTTAGAGATCAGGGCCACATCAGCCACCAATCCCGACCACTTGTAATAAAAGGCCATGCCGATCGCGATCAAAAATATGCCGAGCATTATCGCGTTGCGGCCAAGTCGGATGGAATCCTCACCAAGAGACGGGCCCACCGTGCGGTTTTCAAGGATTTTCACCGGCGCGGGCAACGAACCTGCCCGCAGCACCAGAGCCAAGTCGCTGGCCTCTTCCGGGGAAAAAGTTCCTTCGATTATGGCCGATCCACCGGATATCCGATCCTTGATCACCGGCGCGGAATAGACTCTGTTATCAAGGATTATGGCCAGTCGCTCGCGCACATGTTCGCCGGTTATCCTCTCAAAGAGATCGGCACACCGCCTATTGAAATCCATGTGGACAATCATACCGCCTAAATGGCCCGGCTGTACCTTGGCGTCGGTGATACAGTCACCGGTCATGAGGATTTGCTTCTTTATCAGCAACGGCTTCGAGCTGGACGCGCCGGTTCGTGCATTGCGCTCTACTTGATAGAGAATTTCATCGCCGGCCGGGACGTCACCTTTCAGCGCAGCACTCAGATCGCCCCCCTCATCCAGGAGCTTGAATTCGAGCACGCGGTTTTCTTTATGATGTCGATCGCGCGGTTTATGTCTTCCTTGAGGCCCGGCAACTGCACAACTATCCTGTCCACCCCTTGGACTACGACGTCCGGCTCCGCGACTCCGAACGCGTCTACTCGGTTTCGAATGGTATCCACGGCTTGCCTGACGGCCCTTTGCTTTATGGTTTCCGCAGTTTTCTGGTCCATCTCGAGCTGGACTTCAAACCCCTTGTCAGTCTGGGTCGAGGAAGCTTTCTTGAAGTTCTGCAGCTTGTCCAGGACCTTCTCATCGAAAAGCCCTGCCTGGTCTGCGTCCTTGAGATAAACGGTCAATGCGCTCGGAGACGTGCGCTGAATGTCGTTATACCGTATCTTCTCATCCTTCATCAGGGCTGAGGCCTCAGAGACGCTCTGATCAACAACCGCCTCAACCGCCGAATCGGCTTGAACCTCAAGGACAAGGTAGAGACCTCCCTGTAGATCGAGCCCGAGACGGACCGGACTGTTGGGAAGATATTTTGCCCAGAAGGGAGGCACCGGTCCGAGCGACGGATAGACCAAGAATGCGCTCACCGCCAGGACCACTCCAATTAAAATTATCCGCCACTGGAGGTTCTGGGTCATCTATTGGAACTCCTCACTGATTTAGCTCTTTGCCCGAGGGCGCCAGCCCCGCTATATGGGCCCGCGACACACGCACTTGGACCTTGTCGGCTATTTCCAAGGTTAGAATCTGGTCCGACAATGCGGTGATCTTGCCTAACAGGCCGCCTTGAGTAATTACCGCGTCGCCTTTCTTGAGGTTTTCCAAGACCGTCTTGTGCTCTTTGGCCTTTTTCTGTTGCGGCCTTATAAGCAAAAGATAAAAAACGCCAAAAATCAGCACAATGGGTAAAACCCTATGAGTTGATTCATATCACCTCCGCCCCCCCCGCCGGGAGGCGCCATGGCGTAAGCCACATCAATCATCTGTCTCCTCCATCTTTGCCTGAAACTCTCCGGCAAAAGATCGTAGATTGTCTTCTCTCACTGCGTTGCGAATGCTCTCCATCATCCAACTATAAAAACTGAGATTGTGGATCGTGGCGAGACGCAGTCCGTAGATCTCCTTTTCCTGGAACAGGTGTCTCAGATAGGCTCTGGAATAATTGGCACACAGCGGACATGCACAGCAACGATCCACCGGCCCAGAGTCATCCGCGTATCGGGCATTTCTTATGTTTACCGACCCCTGAGAGGTGAAGAGCGTTCCGTTCCGCCGCGTTGCGTGTGGGAATCACGCAATCAAACAGATCAACCCCACGTAGCACCCCTTCAAGAATATCTTGTGGCTTTCCCACCCCCATGACGTATCTGGGGGCTGCCTACGCGAAGCAACGGTACTGTGACCTCCAGCATCTCTACCATAGAATCATGGGGTTCCCCGACACTGAGACCGCCGACGGCATATCCGTCCAAATCGAGGGAAGTGAGGCTATCCGTGCTCAATTTCCTCAGATCTGAGTACACCGACCCTTGTACTATGCCGAACAAACCAGGGTCAACTTTTTTTTTGGAATTTAGGCATCTCTCCGCCCAACGGCCGGTCCTGACCACAGCCTCCAGAGCTTCCTCTTTCGCGACCGGATAACCCCTGACGTCGTCAAGGCACATGATTATGTCCGATCCCAGTGCTTCCTGAACTTGTATGCTCAACTCCGGAGTGAACAGATGGGAACTGCCGTCTATGTGGGATTGGAATAGCACTCCCTGATCGGTGATTTTGCGAAGACGGGCCAGGCTGAAGACCTGGAAGCCACCGCTGTCCGTCAGAAGGGACCCGGGCCAGTCCATGAACTTGTGAAGGCCCCCGTGGCGTTCAATCAATTCGTGACCAGGCCGGAGGAACAAGTGGTAGGCATTGGCAAGTATCAGCCTGTATCCGAGGCCCCACACTTCCTCCGGCGATACCGTCTTCACCACGCCGCGGGTGCCCACCGGCATGAAAGCCGGAGTCGAAACCTCAGTGCTGCCTGCGTTCAATCTGCCCAGCCTGGCGCCACATCCGGAATCCTTGTGAATTACTTTGAATGAGAATGCCATAGTTTTGTAGCGTGGGACTTCATTTCAAATTTGTTTGCAATTGGTAACTCTCGCATGCCGAAAAAAATGTAATCGTCATCAACAAGCAATAGTAGCGCCGGCATCTTGCCGGTGGACTGATGTACCGGCAAGATGCCGGCGCTACTGATGCCGGGGACTCGTAGGCCAGTGCCTCTTTCACCCGCGATAACCGAATCTTATCTATTGGCTTTTTTCAACCCGAGTGCATCGGTGGCCAGGATCATCTTCATAATGTTCGTAGCACCTTCGAGGATCTTGTACACTTTGCCGTCACGAAGGATTCGCGCTATGGGATATTCGTTGGAGTAACCGTAGGCGCTCAAGACTTCCAACCCCAGATTTGGAACTTCGTCCGCTGCGCGGGATGCATAATACTTCGCCAGCACAGTCTCCCTCATGTTATTGACCAGCCCGCGGTCCTTCTGAATGGCGCATCTCCAGGTTAACGCTCTCGCGGCTTCGGTTTCCGCGACCATCCGCGCAATGACTTCCTGGACCATCTGGTATTCCGCGATGGGACGGCCGAACTGGTTACGCTCACACGCATACTTGACAGCCTCATCCAAAGCCGCCTGACAACTTCCGACTGCTCCCGCGGCCGCGGATAGTCGCGTGCTGATAAGCTCCTGCATCAGGTAAGCGAAGCCTTTTCCTTCCTCACCGAGGCGATTGCCTACCGGGACTCTTACGTCCTCCATGATGATTTCACCGGTTGGGCAGGCCCAGAGGCCGAGTTTGTCCTTTATGGAAAGAGTCGACACGCCGGGCGAGTGCATGTCCATGACGAAGACGCTCATCCCTCTGTGCTTCGACGTCTTGTCCGTCATTGCGAATATTACCGACATGTCCGCGACAGGCGCCCAGGTGATCCACATCTTTCTACCATTGAGAATGTAGTGGTCACCGTCCCTCACCGCGGTGGTGGACATGGCCGCGGTATCGGAACCGGCATCCGGTTCGGTAATCCCGAAGCAGCCCAGCATCTTGGCGGACATTAGTTCCGGAATATATTTCTTTTTTACTGCGTCACTCCCCCATTTTAGGATCGACATGGCCGTCCCCATAGTCTGCATATTGAAAGCGACCCTGAGGGAGCCCGACACTCTGCCGATCTCTTCGGTGACTATGGCGTGGGCCAGATATCCCATGTTGTTTCCGCCGTATTCCTCAGGGACGGGGCAGCCGAAGAGACCCAGTTCAGCCATCTGATTCACGAGTTCTCGTTGGAAGCGATGATCGTTCTCATCCTGATCGGCCACAGGCGCTATCTCTTTGTCTGCGAATTTGCGAACCATATCTCGGAGCATGATATGCTCCTCGGTCAACTCCACATCATAGTCGTCACTCATGCACTTGGCTCCTTGAAAGGATTTTCCGGAACGAAAGAGTTCCGGTCCGGGCAAGGGGCGGCAGCCCCCCGTAACTTGTTGCGGGAACGAGCCAGCATGAAAACCATGAAGCCGATCCCCACCAACACAGCCATCCAAAGCGTACATAATCGGACCAGAATGACCGCGGGCAAGCTGTTGGTATAAGAAATACCCATAAAACCGAGCAAACCCATCATGCCCGCTTCAGTTCCCCCGATCCCTCCGGGGAGCATAAGACAGCGCGCCCACAATGGTCGAAAAACAGTAGACAAAATTGGCCTCCAAAAGAGTGGAGGGGAGGTGAAGGCCCTCAAGTATCAGATAGAGCGAAAAGGACTCCATGCCCCACGCAATCGCTGAAACCACAAGCCCCACGAAAAAGATCCTGGGGGTCATAAGATCGCGGCCGGTAAGTAGTATCTTGAGAATCTTGTGCGAAAACCACGAGAAAAACGAGAACCGGCCAAGCCATTCCAAAGCAGGACGATACACCCGCTCCATACAAATGAAAACACCGCCCACAATCACTGCCGCCGCGCAAAGAAGAAAGAGGGTGCGCCAGCCGCTGAACATAAGTAAGGAGCATGAACCAAGAAGCAGGACTCCCCACAGGTCCATGAGACGCTCAACCATGACAATGCCGACTACGCGAGTGACTGGAATTCCATAGTCCTCCTTGAGAAATACCCCTTTCACCGCCTCGCCGACTTTACCTGGAGTGCCCGTCAGGGCGAACCCGGCGAGAAACGCCTCGAGTGAGTAAGTGAGGGGGACCCTTGTGCCGATCTGCCCGAGGTAATAGTAGAATCGCCAGCCGCGCAGCAACCATCCAATGATGACCAGGGTCAGAATCACAAACAATGTCTGGAGAGGAAATTCCCGGAGCGACGCGGTAATGGCCCTGTAATCCGCCGCCAATGTTGCAGTGCCATAGAGGATCACGCCGGCCACGGCAAAGAGCAGTACGGAGCGGATAACGCGGGTAGAAACCACTCCCCTGACTTGGTTGTCGATGTGTGTTTCGTTGATTGGGTCTGCAATACTTGAATTTTTCGCGGTTTCGAGTACGGACATATGCTCCTTTACCTGGTCTGTTTACGGTTTTGCTTTTCAACCGCGGGAAAATAGACGCACCTCCCGCTGAAGGTCTGCCAGGTCGTGTCAAGCTGCTGTTTTAAGTTCCGAAGATAATAGGACATCTGTGGGTACTGCGGGTCGCTGGGACTCATCATGCGGGCCCGCTGATACTCTTGGGCATATCTTTGCCACGCGGCTCGCCAAATCTTTTCCAGATTCAGACACTCGCCGAACTCAGGGTTGGTGAGATCCGGTCTGAAAGCGTATTCCGTCGGCTGCTGTTGGCCCTGGACCTGCTGTGGAGGCCCCATAGGCTGAGCCGGCGGGAATTGGCCCGGGAAGGGGGCCTGTCCGAGAACCGCGACCGGAATAGCCGAAAGCAGAAAAATTAAGAAAATTAGCGCAGTTTTTAGTTTATGAAGCATCAACGTCCCAACCAAGCTCCTAAAATACTGCGTGTCTTATACCGATTCGCATTCCAAATCCCCCCTGCCCCGCTTTACTAAAGGGGGGTTAGAGGGGATTTTCTTACATCTTGAACGCGAATTGGTATTAGATACGCTCGCACATTCCTGCCGGTGGCCCTCCGAGACGACTAGTACTTTCCCTGACTCGCTGATGCAATACTCAGTAGCGCCGGCATCTTGCCGGTCAGGTCAATTGCGTTTTCGGCTAACCGGCAAGATGCCGGCGCTACTGCCAAAGTGGCACCTCACTTAGGAAACGCCGTACTAAGCCCAGGAGGATGAAAACACAACCTCACTACTCGGCATGCCTGTCCCACCAATAGACAACACATGTCCCACCGATCTGCTTCCTGGGGCAGTGCGCAAGCGCCATCGGAATCAATCAAGAATTCCGACGCATGCTATAGATCCCAGGGACCTCTCGACTCCACGATCCTAATGAAACAGATCGCCTCTCGTCAAGTGCTACAAGCCGGGTTACACAAATGCGCTTTCTGACGGGCGAAAGATCCAGCAATCCTCCTCAACCGGCGTCTAAAACATTGCGAAGGGCTCCCAGCAATTCTCTCATTTTAAAAGGTTTTGCTACGAATCCCCTGGCTCCAGCCCGGACAAGTTGTTCTCTATTGTCAGCATCGGAATGACCGCTTGCGATAATCACTTTCAGCGTGGGGTCAATTTTCAAAAGTTCGTCAAGGCAGTGCCTGCCCCCCATCTTCGGCATGATCAAGTCGAGGATCACCAACGAAATGTCGCTTCTTTCCTTACCATATAGATCCAAAGCCGACAATGCGTCCTCCGCGGTGATCACCCGGTAACCGGCACGCTCCAGGAATCGGCTTGCAAAATCTCTCACGAATTCCTCGTCATCCACCAGCAGAATCGTCTCAGTTCCGCCCAGGGGTTGGGTTTTTGCGGGAACCGCGGCGAATTTGGCTGCCTCCGCTACCGGCAAGTAAATCTTGAAAGTCGTGCCTTGCCCCGAATTGCTGTCGCAGCAAATAAAACCTCCATGTTGCTCAACAATCCCATGTACCACGGCAAGCCCCAGCCCTGTTTTGTGCGCAAGTCCTCTGGTAGTGTAGAACGGCTCAAAGATACGATCCAAGGTCTCTTTACCCATGCCGATTCCAGTGTCCGAAACAGTGAGCTGCACATAGTCCCTGTACTTCGATCCAGAGGGCAGGGAAAAGTCTCCGTCGACAACGTTGTTCGTTTTTATGCTGAGTTTGCCTCCTTCGGGCATGGCATCTCTGGCATTCAGGGCAAGATTCATAAGAATTTGCCTAATTTGCCCGGAATCTGCCTCGACAGTTTTCAATCCTTCAGAGAGATTAAGTTCGATCTCTATCATTTTGGGAAAAGTGCGATCCCACAATTTCTTGACCTGCTCCACTTCAAGGTTGAGGTTGACAGGAGCTGCGTTAATTTCCGTTTTTCGGCTGAAAGCCATTAAACTTCTGACGAGTTCAGCTCCTCTCTGAGCCGCCTGAATAATTTTTTGAAGGTCTGATACTCTGAGTCACTCTCGTCCTTTTCCGAGACGAGCAGCTCCGCATAACCCGAAACAATGGTTAACAAGTTGTTGAATTCGTGAGCAATGCCACCAGTCAGCGTTCCGATTGCCTCCATTTTTTGCGCTTGGAGAAGCTGGGCCCTCATTACTTCTCTTTCCTGTTCAGCCCGCTTGCGATCGGTGATGTCCACAACCACGCCCAAAGTGGCTGCAAATTCTCCACGCTCATTGTGAATTGCTGACACGTGCACATCCGCCCAGACCACTTCACCGTCCTTTCGGATGAAACGTTTTTGCACCCTATAGGAGTCCACTTTACCGTCTACCAGGGCAGAAAAATTTGCTATGGACACTTCCCGATCATCCGGATGGGTTACGTCGAAAACCGTGAGGGCCTTCAATTCTTCTTGCGTATAACCCAAAATACTTAACGAACGGGAATTCGCTTCCAGAAAACGGGTTTCGCGATCTGAGAGATTGATCCCTAAAGCAGCATTGTTGAAGATGGCCCTGTACCTATCTTCACTCTCCCGCAGGGCTTGCTCCATCTGTTTGCGCTCACTAATATCAAGGCTCGTTCCGGTTATGCGCAGAGGCGTCCCGTCCGTGTCATATGCCACGATCTTGCCCCGACTCAAAATCCATTTCCATTCCCCGGATTTGCAACGAAGTCGATACTCAAGCTCAATAAAAGAAACGCGTCCCTCAAGATGGCTATTAAGAATCGCCGAAACGCGGGGCCAATCTTCCGGGTGGACGAGGCTTTTCCACGTACGAAGGTTAGTCTGAACCTCGCCGGGCAAATATCCCAGCATCGACGAAGCTCGTTCGTTCCAAACAGCAATGCCGGTCTTGACATTCCAGTCCCACAAGCCAAGATCCGCTCCCCTCAGCGCAAGTTCCAACCTTTCTTCACTCTCCCGGAGTTCTTCCTCCGCACGCTTACGGTCCGTGATATCTCTGCAAATAGCCTGGAATCCCACGACAGTGTCATCTTCCATAACCAGGTGGACCTTTTGCCCGATCCAAAGAGTCTCTCCCTGATTTGAAATGATGGGCACCTCATAATACGTGTCTGGAATTCGTTTGATGAATTGCAATCCGTAAAATCTCTCGACCTGCTCCTTGTAATCGGGATGAATCAGGTCAAGATAATGCTTGTGAGTGATTTCTTCCTGCGAATAGCCGATTATCAGCAGGCCCACCGGGTTGAAAAGCAGAAAAAAGCCATTTGCATCGGTAAGATATATCATGTCATTGGCTTTTTCGATTAGTTCGCGATGCCGCTTTTCGCTCTCTTTCAGACCCTCTTCAATCTTGTTGCGCTCTGCGACTTCCCGTTCCAGCCGCTGGTTAGCGCTCATAAGTTCTGCACTGCGCTCCTCAACGCGGCGTTCAAGTTCATCACGCGCCTTTTGCACGGCCTCCTCGGCACGTTTGCGATCACTGATGTCCAGACTTGTTCCAACTATTCGCACCGGACTCCCGTCCTTATCCCGTTCCACAACTTTGGCGCGGGCAAGGATCCATACGTATTCACCGGACTTGGTGCGCAGTCTGTGCTCACACTGATAAAGGGGGGTGTGGCCTTGGACGTGAGCGTTAAAAGCATCCGTGACACTCGCGATATCATCAGGATGAACCAGTTTTCTCCAAGAATTGAAAAAAGGTTCAAGTTCATCGACAGAGTAGCCCAGCATGGCAGTTCGCTGCGGGCTGATAAACGCCTCACCTGTCTGAAGATTGTAATCCCACAAACCCACTTCGGCCCCGCTCAACGCGAGCTCCAGCCTCTCCTCTGTGATTCGGAGCGCCTTGTTGGTTTGCTCGACAGCCCGCAACTGAATCTCGAGTTCGGTGCATCTGCCGCGAGCCTCTATCAACTCGGAGATGAGTTGCTGCTTGGTCTTGTCTTGATCTTCCATCGTAGTCCCTTCATAGACGCGTGGGCCTTGGCAGATGCGGAGTCATTTTAGATAGATGTTCACAGTAATTGTGGAATTTCTAATCTTATTATGACAGAGCGTCTCAAAATCACAAGGAGGGACGTTGAGGATCTAAGTGCTGTGATTCGCAATTGCGGTCACGTAACTGCCACCACGGCCTCTGCCGGTTCGGTAGGGCCGGCGACGCTGCCGGCTGTGCATCAATAACCAGCACGGAGGCCGGTCCTACCGGTAAAAGCTTCCGGCTATGTGTACAAAGCCGATCGGAATACGTGATCTAACTTAGGAAATCGTGTACTCAGCCCGTGGCCAATCCACCGCCATCAACAGAACTCCGCACATGATTTGCCTTAAACAAGGACAAATGGACGGCATTGACAACCCGATATTCATTGACAAATTAGCAGCAGAGGACGGGGGGTTAACTGGATTCGAACGGCGGACCGGTCTCCCAACCTGAATTCCAAGGGGCCAAAAAATCGGTGAGACGGGTCGCGGGAAGGAGTGAGAACCATGAACATCGGGCCCGAACTATTAGGAAAGATTGATGCGCTTCACGACATGGCGCGGGAATTCGTGGAGAGGGACCAGATTCACGGGATAGCTGTAGAATACGAATTCAATGCCTGTGTCTTCGACCAGTGGAGGCGCAGAGTCAACGATCTTCTCTACAGTCTCGGGGGCTGCGACGACATCTACTATCAGCGTTTCTCAAAAGACGTGGTCCAACCCCGCGTGAAGGACCTTGAACAGGGCTTGCGGATCCTCTCTGCCGTTAGAGATGACGTTGCGAGAGCGGTGCATACGCAGAGAGGTCCAGTTCACGGAGGGGATGGTGCAGGCAGGTTGAGCGTGAGTTACCATTAGCTGAACGGGCTCAACGGATTCGCTCGGATGCCCGCCGTGGTGAAGCGATTGGCGCCGGAACTGTTAAAGCCAAAAGAGGGGGGGTGACTGTCCTCCTCTCTTCTCCACTTACCAGCCGCAAGAGAGACAGCCGACCGGAATATGCTCTCGACCGACGAACGTCAAGATGAGTCTGTTTGCTCGGGCACTCGGAAAATGAAATAGTAGAGGGTCGTTATAATCATGAGCGTCAAAATTCCAGCCCAGAGCACATCTGTTGGAAAATGACCGCCCTGGATCATCCTTGTCGCGCCAAGAAGCCCTCCGTACGCAATCCCGACCGCCAACGCACAGACGGACAGTAATGGATGGAAAGAATAGAAGGCCGCGCCGGAGGCCAGCGAGAAGCCCATAGAACAGTGGCCGCAGGGGAAAGATTTGCCTCCCTTTGCCCCAACCGGCATCCACACTTTGCGATATTCCTGTGTGCCGCCTCTCGCTGTGATATCCGCGGGTCGGGGCCGGCCCCAATAAGGCTTTAAAATCCCATTGACCAGCAATCCGGGACCGAGAACTACAGTTAGAATCACCACCAGGGAGCTTTTTGCATATTCCCGCCGAACTTTCCCCAATCTTGACGCTGCATAGAGCACGACCGCCGCGACCGCAAGGATAAGGGCCGGCATCTCGCCATGATCTGAATAAGAAGGCCCAGGGCTGTTCGCGACCGTGAGTCCACCCGCCTTGGACCCCACCCGGCGTGTAAAACCGGCTCACCCACGCGAGATCCCATCCGGTAGCGTCAAGAATCATCGTACCAGCAACACCCAGGATGAAAAGGCCCAGTATGATTAGTAGTCCGCGAGTGTGAGGGCGCCTAAGCAGCACCCAAGCATCTCGATCAACAGGGGGGCGGGAAGGAAGAGACGCACACATTGGTATTACTCGCAAATCGTGGCAGACCGAATGAACTCTCTGAGCCGTTGCAGGTCGTCGTCTGATATGCCGGTAATCTCGAACCCTGCCAGGTAGCGGTCAGAGTTTGTCTCAGTCCTTGCCCACAGACATTCAGCCTCGAACGAAAACGGTTCGACGTCGGCAAACTCAGAAGCTTGAATAAGGAAATTCTTTTTCTCGCCGACATTACTCCTCAGGCTGGCTATCTGAAGCCCTTTTTCACTAAGGTCCTTCACATAGCAGTCCGCTTCCAAATTGCCCAAGTCCGTGATCGGGAGTCTCATGATCGTATAGCATCTTGGCTCCTGGCGTATAGCGCCGTGTACAACGCCCTCCTGTGGCGAAAGTCTTCGGCCGTGAAGGTCGCGTTCTGTTATCAAGTTGGCGTCTTGCAACTTCTTGAAAATCTTTTCCAACATGCCCGATGAAATCCGATATCGTTTCATCAACTGAGCGTTCGTCATCCCTGCCCGAATGTCCGCTACTACCGGACCGGCGGGAATTTGCCTTTTGGGTCGCATAGCCGGAGCACCTCCTGTCGGTCAACTGATTTTAGCACGATTGAGGTTACGTGTTATAGAATAACGAGCGATGTTCCCTCAACCAATCAGTCACAGGGGGGAATCTACGTTTCCGTGTCATTGCGGGGAGTGATCGGTGGGACAGGCTTCCAGCCTGTCTATTAGGGATGACCGGCAGGATGCCGGTCCCACCAGCCATCTCAGTTTTGACGCTGCCTGCCCGTCCCGGCACGGATGAACCCCACGGGACGCGGGGCACATCCGTGGCACCAAATTTCCATCAACTCCTGCATAATGGGCAGGCACTTTCGGGTAAAAACCAGCGACCCTGCAGCACCGACCCTGCGGAATCGTGTACCGAGGGATCATATTATCCTGTTAGTCACAGGGATAACGGCCGCTTGGGCGTGAATCCTCACAGCATGCGGTGCCGCGGACGGGCCCGACAAATCTCCGCCTCTTTACTCAATAATTCCGAACAAGGGTATGGAGCCGACATCCCAGTACGGGGCCTTGAGAGATAGGCTTAACTGCTAAGTAATCCCCTTTTACCACGATTGATTTTGAATCCGATGTTCAGCATAGTTGAACACATTTAAATATCTTTATAAAAATTGTCCACAACTTGGACGCCAATGTCAATCAAGTTGACGCAGTAAGTTGATAGGATATTGGGAGGTTACGGCATTGCCCATGTTGAATGTGACAATTAATGTCAGAATGCCCCGAGATTCAAGACTCCCATAGTATGGAAGGGGAATCGCGGTGGACTGAAGATCCAGGCGGGCGTCAACAACTTAAACGTGAACTCTTGGCACGGATAATGCTTAGGCCACGGAGCCCATCGCAAAAAATCGTTTTAGCACAACTCAACCCCTGGGGTCCAGGGGACCAAAGCAGAGGGGACCGTCTCAACAAAAAGAAAAGGAGTTGAGGACATGAAGAAAGTCCTGACCCTGGCAGTCTTCATCCTGATGTTTGGGAGCCCCTATTTTTGTTACTCGGCCGGTACGGCTAAACCGTCAGGGCAAACCGTTCAGACTGTGACGAGCGCACCGGCAGCACCCAGTGTTCCGTCGGCAGGTCAAACGGCGACGACCGGGTCAGCAGTGACGAGCCCGGCAGCGGCACCCAGTGCTCAGCCATCGAGTCAAACAGTGACTAGCACGCCCACGGTATCCGCTGTTCAACCGTCGAGTCACACAGTGACCAGCGCACCGGCCGCGCCCGGTAATCAGTTGTTGCGCCGCTTTCGCGGTGTGCCGTCGCATGGGCTTGAGTGGCCCGGGCGCTTGCTACCGCCGGTAACCGACAACAGTAATCGGTTTGATCGTCTTGGTGAGCAGACCATTGGCAGAAGTGAGCGGCTTGACCGTCTCGCCGAACAAACGAAAGAGGGTGGCATCTCTAGTTTGGGCGAGCGTCTGGGCATTCTTGGCGAACGACCGGAAGAAACGGGCCTCTCTAGGTTGGACAAGCAGGTCGATCTCAAAGATGAGCGGTTGGAGCGCCTTAGTGAACGACCGGAAGATGGAGGCCCCCCGCGTTTGAGCGAGCATTCCAAGCGTAGAAGTGAGCGTCTGGAGCGTCTTGGCGACCGACCGTCTCGATCGGGCGAGCAGATCGATCGCAAGGATGACCAGTTGGAGCGTTTTGACAAGCGGGCCTCAACCCAAGGGAGCTTGCCACCGGGTGAGAGATCGAGAAGGAAGAGTCAAGAGGTCGAGCGCTTGAGCTCTGGCTCCAGCGCAGCGGCAACAGCAACAAGTAGATCTGGAGTTCTTTGGAAATGTCCGAGCCACCTCAACAACAGGCATCGTTGCGAGAAGTGAAATGATTGCACGAAAAATTCCCATCGAAGAAGCGGCAATAGGAAGAGTGGTTTTAATAAAACCCGTACAACTCGGGTCAAGCGAGCCAAACAGGGGGGCAGGCTCAACAAGAAAAGGAGTGATGACATGAAGAAGCTTGCGGCATTGGGAGTGTTCATCCTGGTGTTCGGCACCCCCTATCTTTGTTTTTCCGCCGGAAAGGCTAACCATTCGGCGCAGAAGAGTCAAACAGCGACTAGCTCTACTAGCTGCTGTACACCGGCAGCGCCCACTGTTCAGCCGACTGCCCACACTGGGACTGCGGCGCTCCAGGGTCACCAAAGTGGACGTTTCTGCTCACTTCAGCAATCTAAGCAGCCACCAAAGTGACCGGTCCGCCCGCTTAAGCGATCCGGGCAGTCACAAAGGCGATGCGTCTGCGCGGTTCAGCGATCTGGGAGGTCACCAAGGTGACCGTTCTGCGCGTTCGGAGATCTGGGAAGTCACCAAAGCGACCGGTCTGCCCGCTTTGCGGATCTCGGACGGCACAAAAGTGAGAGGTTCGCCTCTGGCGAACGGCGTTTCGGAGAAGGGCTGGATCGCAGGGGCGAGCGGATGGAACGTAAGGGCGAGGCGTTGGAAAGCAAGGGTGAGCATTTGGAGCGCCTTGGCAAGCGATTTGGAGACAAATTCCTCGTGCATCTTGGCGAGCGGATGGATGGTATTGGCGAGCGGCTGCAAGAGAAAGGTGCTAGATTGGAGCGCGTAGGTGAACGACTCGAGAATAAGGACCTTGCGCGTGTAGGCGATCTATCTGGAAACAAGAAGAGCGACGGCTCGAACAGCCTTGGCAATCAATCGACAAAGAAAGACAACGGTCGCTTGAGTCAACTGCCGGGAACCAAAGGTCAGGAACTGAATCGGCTGAGCGGATGGCTACAACAGAGCAACAGCAGCAATATTAACCTTACCAATACCGTCACACCCGTTAACAGTACCAACAAAGCAAAACCAGCAACTCCACTAAAACGAACGGTACCACCAATACTGCTACGACGGGCGGCACCGGCAAGACTGCTCATGCCGGCAGCACCGGCAATAATGCCTCTACCGTCGACACCACCAAACTCGCCAGCAACAGCACTGAATAGGTAATACCGGTTCGGTTTCAAACAGTTAGAATCGTTGGCAGCAAAACCCGCACTGACCTGGTGCCCAGGATCGGTTCCAGGTCAGTGGCACCCACCATCGGAGCGACATCATGTCCTGGGTGCCACGGATCTGGGCTTTGTCAGATCCGTGCTGAATTTAAATGATTGTTCATCGTTTGATCCCGAATAGGGCAGCAGTTCTTGGAGGACCTGAGTCACCTGATCCACGACCAAGTCAAGGCGCTCAGAACCTCTAACTGCACCGCAAACCTGCAATCACTGCTCTTATAGAAACATAGGCCCAAGGGAAACAAGAAATCTCCCGAGGGCCTATGCCGCTTTTTACAGGACGGAAAGGAGGTTTTTAGTTACGAATCTTCCCCAACTATTACAATTTACAAGGAACCGGCGCTTTGTAATTCGTACCCAATGCGCTCTGAAGTTCGGCAAGTGTCGCATTGGCCTCTCCAACCGCGAATGCGTTGAATCCTCTGGTAAAGAAGGTTACCTTCAGCTTCTTCCAACTCCAGTTGGCTCAAATCGTCACCGGACACTCTTCTTCGTGCTATCTCCTGAACTTTCTCAGAGCCTGCTAAAGCAGCTTCCCTGGTTTCCAACTCATCCAAAGAGTCGTCATAGGCCAATGCGGCTACCCGCACCTGCGAGGTAATACCGAGGGCGACAGCGCCCATTTCCTTGTAAGTTTTGTCTGCCGCGGTCGTGGCCACCTTTGATTCATTCCCGGTGATCAGCCAATCCAACAGATCAAAATGAACCAGGAAGCCCACTTCCTTCCAATCCTTGTTGTAAAGATACTTGTCCTTATCCCTCGTGTATCGCCAGAAGCCTTCTACCTTGGGTAGATACCTGACGATAGTCCGTTTAACATCATTAACGGAATTCAGATGATCCAACCCGGCCTGATATGCCTCTGGCCTGTTCTTGACCGCCACAACCTCCAAATCGCACAACCGACCTGAGAATTTTGGCGGACACATTTTCCCCTTAACGGAGAGACCGCCATCCATGCAACTTTCAGGGGCTACTGCCATGGCTGATGCTAGAATGCTCCTTTGTCTTTCCATTTCATTTCGGATCTTCGACAGGACGCGCCGCGCTTCTATGGCCTTCTGTTCAGCCCGTTCGTAATCGTCGACTCTTATTATCGTCTTATTCTGGAGTCTCCGCATTGAGGCGGCGATGCGGGTGCGCATGGATACAAGTTGTTTGGCGTACGATAATGAATCCTGTAGGCTCAAGAGCCTAAAATATGCTCCATCGACCACCGAGATAAGTTTTTGGGCTACTCTTATCTTTTGATAATGGGCCCTGAGCCGTTCATTCGCAGCATTCTTGGAGACGTAATAGGCCAAGACCGCGTCCATGGAACTCCATCTGGTCTCCAGGACATAACGCCACGTGGTTCTCTCACGGCTGGTAGAATAGTTGTTGACACCTGTGCCCGCGGCAGCGGGGTCGGGGACCAAACCCTCCTGGCCGAGAATATCGCTGTAAGAATATGGGGGGTTGTCTCGTTGGCTGAGTTCGCTCGAAAAGGTGAAATGTGGCAAGCCCCTGGCAATGTTGCTTTTTTTACCGCCTCCTTTGTAAGCTCGTCCACTCTTGCTATCTGTAGTTCCAGATTATTCGTGAGGGCCGTAGCTCGGCAATCCTCCATAGTCATGCACGCCTTTCCTACACCCAAAGGCATGGGCCGCGTTTTGGACAGCGCCAACATCTTCGGCGCGTTTACTGAAGTGAACCGTACGTGATCCTCAGAGCGAAAGGGATTCAAAACTGCGGCGAAAGACAGTCAGGAGTCATTGAGCGGTCCGCGTCGCGAAAACAAGACATCATGGCGGATTGGCAAGAAACGATAAATGGCAAGAACGCGACTATGGCCAGGCGCCGTAGCTTTTGTAATGATAGCGGCCAGGGCCGAGTCATTTTGCCGGCCCCAGATAGCCTGTCAGACCCACTTCTAACTTGCCGTCGGGATTATCAATTACCAGGTAAACCTTTTTGGTCCCTGACTTGGGATCGAGCAACCGCCCCACTCTCTCCACCGTCCCCAGGAATGGCTTCTCCTTGCCTGAAGACGGTACAACGCAGCCCGTCGGCCCTTTTTGAAGGCTGAGAGATGGCTATCAGGCACGTCGCCGATGGCGTAGACCTTGGAGCTATCTACAATCACGAAGAGTTTTTGAGAATAATCGACGGATTCGAAAGGCTCTTTGAACCGAACAGCAATATACCCGCTGAAAGGCGCTTTCACCTGGCACGACTCTATGTCGAGGCGAGCGATTTCAAGAGCATTTTTCGGGTCTTCCACCCTGAATTGCGCAATTTCCTCGTCAGATTTGGCCTTGAGCAAGTCCCCATGCGTGATAGCCTTTTCGGACAGGAGCTGCTCCTTTATTTGAGCTTCCTGACGGGTCGCTTCTGATCCGCTTCCGCGGCCTTAACCGCGTTTGTCGCTCGTTGGAGTGCGAGCGCATATCTCCTCTTGGAAATAAGAACCACGACCTGGTCCTTTTCGACAAAATCCCCTTCTCTGAAATGAAAATCCTCGACAATACCCCTAGCTTCGGAGGAAATTTCCGCGGAACGCCAGGGCGCGATCACCGCGGTCGGTTCTTCGTTCTGGTCGTCTTGACGGCTGGCAGGACTTCGCGTTGCAAATCGGCCGCCGCGGACGGCGACGGGGTGTAGAGGGCGCCTGGGACACTCTTTCCGCGAAGGTGAGGGTGGGAGAAGTGTAGGCGAGGGCCAGGGGGAGCAAACAGAGTATGACACGATATAAGAGTGAAATTTTCATTTGTTGTTCATTAATACAAGATATTACTTTAATTACTAGATATAGTATATCAATATAACAAGATATTATCAAGAATAAAGTTCGGAGATGACAGGCTGCATGTCCCCCCTGCGGTTGAGTGTTTGTAAGAATTTCATGGTGGAACGGGCATCCTGCCCGTCATTCTTTGGATGGCCGCAGACTGAATCGTATCCCCGGCCAGGAGGCTCTTGCGGAATCCCGCGTCCACGGGATTTTCCCGAATTCTACGAAAGACAACAGGGAGTTGAAGGTGAGGAAGAGAGGGCTTAGTGGATCATGTCGTCGGAGAACGGGAAACCCAGAAGCCTGGTTCCCGTCGGCGATCAGCAATGCGGCCAAATAGAAAACGGAGCCGATTGAATTCAGCTCCGTTTCGTGAGTCTTAGTACTCATTGTTGCAACAGAAACCTTTCTGTTGCCTATTTTCGGCCTAAATTATGTTTGTAACCTGTTAGAGGGTTCTTCCATTATGCTCCTTTCGTTTATCTGTTGAAAGCAGCACTCGACGCGTCGACTCATTCTCTACACCTTCATGATTACCGAGGTAACTCTCGGAGTCAATCTTTTTTTTGCCAGGTCCAAAAAAAATTGTAGAGTTGGCAATAACCGGGCTTGCGCGCGAGGCTTGGAGATAATCCGGTGAAACGACTTATCATGCCTTTTCCATTCTTATTTCAATTGTGTCTGGGCTGGAATCCTGTTCGTTCGGCCACGTGATTGTTCCCAATTCAATTCTGGCTCTTTCGAAGTAGTTGTAGTCTCTCAGTTCCTGAAAGATTCCTTTGTCGAGATATGGCTTGACATCAAAGACACCTTTGTTTCCATTTGACAGCGTAACCTTTATCCTGTAATCGGGCAGGATTTCAAAATCAATGACATCCGGGATCATTGGTCCCTCCTACTTCAGAGGCTCAATCTTAAATGGCGCATTCCCTTCCAGTGCCAGAGCCCAATCGGCCATCAGTTCATCACGGTGGATTTCTATCCATGTCTGAACCAGACGCAGCTGTCATAGAGGGATTTCACCGTCCAGGATTTCTGCCGTCTTGATGTCGAAAGATGCCTTGAACTCTGCATATCTCACGTGGATGTGCGGGTTGTGGTGTTTATTCAGTATCGAAGAAGAATAGCTGGACTATAATGCCATAGAACATAGATATTAGGGGCATCTCGTTGCTCCTGAAAATGAGTATATCCTAATTCTTACCATTTTCACAGGCATGACCCGGACTGGAGATTTTGAAAAAGAAAAGCCGCCCCGAGCATTTGCCCAAGACGGCGGATAGTTGGGTCTTCTGGTGGAGCTGGACGGGATCGAACCGACGACCTCTTGAATGCCATTCACACCAAAAAGGCTGTGTCACTTATAAAATCAACGACTTACCCAGGCCGACTATTCCATCGAAGCACCACAAATCAGGACGTTGCACAACCAAAGACACAGAATTGACACAGCCCAAAAATAGGGGGGCCTATGCCGGAAAATCATGCAATCAACGACCCGAGCGACAATCCATCGGCTACGTGAGGTTCGAATCCTCCCGCCCCAGCCAACAACCTATTGTAATTATTAAGATAGACCCCCTCCAAATCTGTATGCAAAGTGTATGCAAATTTGACGGGGGTTTTCAGTTTTAGGCTAATCCCCTCCGTCTGCCGGGCTTATGACGATACACGGCTTTACCTCCCTATGGGACCCCTTCTAATAAATTCGAGGCATGCATCGTTCAGACTCCCCCCACGTGGGGTCTCTGGCGACTTTCTGAAAAAAACCTTGCTGGGGCTATCTCCGAAAGGTAAGATGAGGCGTTGCTTTCTCTGACTAGCTAAATTCCAACTACTGTCTGTCTGTTCAAGCGCATGGGCACGGATCGCGGGTGTCCGGGATTAGAGGCCCTCAGTTATGGAAGCCACGATAATCAGCTTCGTGAACTTTAAAGGTGGAGTGGGGAAGACCGCGCTGGCCGTAAATTTAGCTACTTCACTGGCCCGCGAATTTGGCGAACGAGTGCTTCTTATAGACCTGGACCCGCAAAGTAATGCAAGTATTTATGTCATGGGGCCGGTGGAATGGAATAGTAAGGCACAGAGCAAGCCTACTCTCACCGTTTACGGCCTATTGAAGAACAAGAGCCCCATCGGGCCTTGTATCGTGCGTGACACAATTAGGGAGGACGGGGCCACAGTTCTGCCAAAGCTCCACTTGCTGCCTTCATGTTATCAGCTTATGGATTTCGAGAACGGCTTGGCACCGGCGGAGGGGGGAACCCCATTACGTGCTCTTCTGGAACCAGATAATGGGATGCCAAGATTCCTATGAGTTCATCTTAATTGATTGTCCGCCGAATCTCTACAAGACCACTCAATGCGCTATCTTCGCATCTCATCACATACTTGTGCCATGTAACCCGGACAATTTGTCCGCTATCGGCCTTTCGTTACTGGCACGCAAGATGCGTGAGTTTAGCCAGCAGACAGAGCACATTCACGATCAACACCGGCCTGGGGAAAAGCAGCCGACGATATCAGGAATAGTGATTAATAATAAACCAACCATAGAGGAAAAGGCCAACAAGCTTTCTGAAGCAGTTTTGAGAGGTAAATTAGAAGACCTGAAGGTGCAGAAATTAACCGCACCTGACGCCGAAATATTTCCTGTAAGTATTAGACATGCAGCGGATTTTCGCACAGGATCTTTTAAGTACAGACCGCTCCTCTTTGCCAAGGGAGTGAAAAACAAAGATCTGTTAGGTGATTATCGAAACCTCGCCAATTTAATTCGGAACAAGTTCAGGGGGACTCATGAATAACTTGGTATCTGAACTGCGGGAAGCGGCAGACTTTCTTGAAGAATACCCAAAGCTTGAGACCTCAAGCGACCTTGAGGCTCCTCTGAAATCATTGACAAAGACCTTGGCGACATTTCTTGCCAAGGCCGAAAACTTACGACTGGAACAATTGCCTGGCTATGCAGAGGTTGCCGCTCTGCTGGAGGGGAACGGCAAAGCTATCGCAACCCCAAAATTCATGCAGGATTTCTGCAAGACCAAAGCGAAAAGAAACTTCACAGTGGTAAAGGCGGACAAGAGAACCCGTGCTGAATTCTTGAAGATCGTGGCTAAAGGGGACCAATTAATGGCCCTCAAAAAAGACCTAGACCCTCGCAAGAAGGGCAGGGAGCTATGTGACGAACTCCGAAAACTCGACTTGAAATCAATCAGACAAAGGCTTGGCAGCTTAACTGCCAAGGAACTGACCTTACTGGTAGAGGCCAATGGCTTTACCGCTCCGAAAACCGGCAAGGGTCTAGTCTCAAAGAGTCAAAAGTCATTGGACCAAATTGCCTCTCACATTGGACAAGTTAAGCTGTCGGAACACTACTGAAACGAGAGCAGGAGTTCAGTGCTGGAAAAACAAATACAGACCCTTATCCGCTATCACCCTTACCTGCTGGACCGGGACCTGTACCGTTCCGGGCGCACAGAGCGAACAATCAGGGGCGGACGCCTTGACATTGATTTTGAGACCAGCGCGGGCATGGTTGTAGTCGAGTGCAAGAGGACCCCGTTGAAGAACAAGGACGTGCTCCAGCTCACAAGATACCTGGAGAGCCTGACAGGTAATGGCGAGAAAGTTGTCAAAGCCTACCTTGTAGGCTCTGCGCCTATCGAGCCCCTTGCGCCGGACCTTTTGAAAACCGAACCGCCAATTAAGGTCATGGAACTATTCAGAGCAATTCCCATGCACCTGTCATTTTGTCGGAACGGGCATTATTTCAGTGTGGAATTGGCGAAGTGTCCCTATGATGGAGCGTTCAAGATGCCGGGGAAGGATCTTGTGATCGTCTGAAGGTTGCCGAGACTTCCCAAGACATGGGGGCGTGCGGCCCGTATCAACACTGATTCAAAGCGAGATTTCTCAAACTCGCCAACGAGTCATGAGAAAGCACACTTAATCTCTACTGGTAGATTTCCAGCGCGAGGGGGTGTTTCATGGGAAGACAGGATTTGAAAGGCCACAGTGAAGAATCGCCCAAAAAGAAGCCTGCGTCGTCTGGCCTGACGCTATTGGGCCTTATAGTGGGCCTGGTCATCGTATTCATCATATTTTTTTTGATCTGGGTTTTCAACCCTTTAACGGGTGTCCAGCGACGTACTGCTGATGCAGCTGGAGATATCGAAGTATTGGGGACGCGTCTTCGGTCACGAAGTAATGATAGATGTAAACCGGAAAGATTCGATGGGCCAGACCCCCTTGATGCTAGCTGCTGGTGACTGGGGCAACAGAGATTTTGTTCGCTTACTTTGTGCAGTGGGGGCGGATCGGAATGCACGCGATAACTTCGGTCGTACGCCCCTAAGCTCTGCTGCTGAATATGGTCATCCTGAAATCGTAGAGTTTTTGTTGCAAGCCGGCGTCGATGTAAATGCGCCCGACAATGAAGGCATGACCCCTCTCATGTGGGCATGCTTCAAAGGGCATCCAAAGGTGATTGAGTTGCTGATTAAAGCGAAGGCAAAGACCGACCCCAAAAACAAACAGGGATTGGTGGCAAAGGACATATTGAGGAAACAATTGAGGGTCTTCGCGTAAGTGCGTACCTTGATTGAAAAGTGAAAGAGGACATGCTTTCTGCCTTCTTGGATAGTTCGAAAAATCTGAGAAGGCGAGGAAGTCATGTCCACCGGCATAGTGTATCACTGTTTCGGGATCACAGGACGAGGAATGCATCATGTTCATACTCGTTTTGAGGAGGGACGGACGATCTTTCGAGTTGGTCAAGACCCGAGGACTCTTGAGTGTTCCACTTGTGGGAGTCGGAAGGTCATGAAGAAAGGGACTGTATTTCGGAGGTTCATGACTCTTCCTATTGGTCTGAGACCGACTATTATCGAGTTTCCCAATCCAAAGAGTGCTCTGCTTGGCCTGCGGGATCATTCGGCAGGTAAAGATCGGCTTTGCCGAGCCGGATTGCAGATACACGAAGCGGTTTGAGCAATACGTCTTGGAGCTGTCGAAGCATATGACCATGACGCATGTGGCTCATCATTTGGGAATCAGTTGGCATACGGTCAAAGAGATCCAGAAAAGGTACCTTCAGCGGACCTTCTCCCGTCCTTCGCTCTCCGGCTTGCATAGAATCGCAGTCGATGAGATCAGCATTGGTCACGGACATCGATACCTGACGGTGGTTCTTGACCTGGACAGCGGGGCGGTTGTCTTCGTTGGCGAAGGCAAAGGCGCCGATGCTCTGGAACCTTTCTGGAAACGACTCAAATCCTCCAGAGCACGCATCGAGGCCGTGGCCATAGACATGTCCCAGGCATACATCTTTGCAGTGAGCACTCATTTGCCCGGCGCAACCATCGTGTTCGATCACTTCCACGTGATCAAGCTCTTCAACGAGAAGCTGACCGACTTGCGTCGAGAACTGTATCGGGAGGCCACCGATTTGCTTCACAAGGAGGTCCTCAAAGGGACCCGGTGGTTGCTTTTGAAGAATCCTGAGAACCTCCGGGACGACCGCAACGAACGGGCTCGCCTCGAAGAAGCATTGAGCATCAACAAGCCCCTGGCGACGGCATATTACATGAAGGAAGATCTCAGGCTTCTATGGTCTATGCCGGACAAATCGGCCGCCGAGGCCCATCTCCAAGACTGGATCGACTGGGCCGAGGTGTCCGGTATACGAATACTCAAAGAGTTCGCCAACACTCTCCGGACTCATCGTAAAGGCATATCTGGCGTACTATGATCATCCCATATCCACCGGACCACTCGAAGGCACAAACAACAAGATCAAGACCTTGCAGCGACAGGCATACGGCTTCAGGGACCGAGCCTTCTTTATCCTCCGTATCTACGCCCTTCACACCACCAGCTATGAACTGGTGGGTTGAGACCCAAAAATGTGAGGTACACACTTACGCGAAGACCCACAATTGAACCGCTATGAAGCTTGCATGAAAGCGTATCCATGAGCAGAGGTGTGGCCGCAAAAAAAACTTCGATATCTTCACACACTGGCAATGTAGGAAAATCCCTATCCAATTTTTTGTCTTCCCCACATAACAAGTACAAAGACGCCTACAATTGCACCGAGGCCGTAGGGGATCAAGTATACGAGAGAGCCGGGCGGTAATTTCTCATAATTGGTAGAGAGCATAAACGCTCCTGCGACCCCGAATGCCTGGCTTATAAAAAGCAGCCATTTCGTCCACCTTGCTTCTTGAAGCGTCTCGTTGAACCTTTGCGCAACAGCGCTCACTATCTTAGGAACTAAAAGCTCAATTCTGAGGTCATCAAGTAGCTGGTGGGTGGCCGCTTCGAGAATCCTCTTGTCGTGGCTTTGTATTTCTTTTTCAACCTCAGCTAAGAGGTCCTTCTTCTCATCTTCTGCTTTTCGCACGAGATAACTGAAAACTATCATTGCTGAGCGTACGTAATCCCATGTGCTCTCTTTGTCGCCACGGGCTGGGTTCATTTCCTATCGAGCACCTCTTTATAAGGGCGAATCAATTCCCTGAGATCAATATCTTTGTCAAAGCGAGCCGGAGAACCAGTGTCCGGATGATACTTGTCATCCCGATGTTCGCCGTAAGCCCTGTGGGGCGGAGAAGAAAGCCGTAGAAACATCACTTGCGCCACCCTAGGACCTTGGCCTTCTCGAAAAGGAATGCCGACGCGGAACTCAGCGTGATTTGTTATTAGCACTGGACAGGTTCCAGAGTAGCCTGGGTTTAGGTAGGTGGGCTGAAGCTCTACGCCCAGCCTTGTAAGCGTGCTTCGTGGAAGAATAATACCGGCCAGTATGGGGGGCAACACGAGCTTCTCAGCCAACACGAAAACCTTGGCCTGTCCTGGATCTAGCCAGCAGACCTTTCCATCAAAGACCTCGACCTTGCCCTCACTTTCATCAAGATCAAACCCGATGGTGTATGCATTCCCAGGAAAATCATAGGAGATCATTGTCGGGCTGAGATGTAGGTCTACGGTTGCAGGAGGGGTCTCTTTGACGAATTCAAAGGGCTCAATGATTAACGAACCCTCCTCCAAGTATTCTTGTACATCACTCACGGACAGGACAGACAAGGGTGACCTCCCAGGTGTAGCGGCAGGTGCCGCGATAGATTTTCCCTTAGACTGAGGCTCCTATCTCAAACTCAATCAGATTTCAAGAAGATTTGGAAGCGAAAAGGGAGTCCACCAGAGATTCCGGCGCGGGACCAGGGCGAAAGTTTCAAAAAAATCTTGTCACGCATGTAAACGCCTTTAGGGTCCCCCCACAATATAAGTCCAGATGGGTGGGGCTTTACCCCCTCCCGCCCCCCGTATCCCTACCCAGGCATTGCAGGATCTATTCTTCGCGCGGTTCCGGGTCTCAGGGTATCAACTCTGTCTCTTCCCTGAAATCGAAGCAGAGCGCGTCCTGTGAAGCCTCACGGATTCTCTGATCCCTTGAGATGTTCTTTGACGGCCGAAATGCCCGACATGATGCCATTCACGACCTTATTTGCCGGTTTGACAATTCTTTCGACCATTTTGGTCAAAGCCGCGACTTGCTGCTGAAGATCCGCAATTTGCTTTTCAAGTTCCTGCACCCTTGCTTCGAGGGCGGAAGGAGAAGATTCCGAGCTGGCCCCTCCGAGGGGAGGTTTTTCTTCATTCTCAGTCATGACACCTCCTCGTTCCTTGTTCAGGCTCCGCGGCTTACCCGTGGTGGCATCTACATGGTGAGGGAATACTTCGGCCTTGTCAATCTGAGGAAATGCCGCGTTCTCGTGAAGCCACTTGCCGAAAAAGAAAAGCCCGCGGCAAAACCGGCGGGCGCGCACCCATTGATTGCTGGCTGACATCAACGAGGCTAGTTAGAAACGAAGACATGATACCAGAAACACAAGGAAAACTCAACAAGATCTTTTCCCTGGACGCTCTCTCGCCTTTCGAGGCTTAAACGCGACAAAAAGCTACATTTCTGTATTATGGGGGCTTAAAGAAGTTAAGACCTGCCCACAGGGCAATACTGGAGACGGTAACACGATGTCGCCCCTTCGCGATCATCCCGGACCCACTCACATAGAAGGCGACTCAGGGGGCCGACGTGCCGGAAGAAGATCGCAAGGATTTACTGGGGCATAAGTCGGGGCGAGGCATCACGACGCACTATTCTGCGGCCGAGATTGCGAAGCTTATCGCTTATTCCAATAGAGTTTGCAGGGATGATAGACACGGTTCTGACACAATCGTGTTCTTGGAAAAAAGAAACCGTCAGGCCGCGTGATGGCAACCTGACGGAATCTTGAGTCTTTCATGGTGGAGCTGGACGGGATCGAACCGACGACCTCTTGAATGCCATTCAAGCGCTCTCCCAACTGAGCTACAGCCCCACGAACTTTTAATTATAAAACCGAGTTCCAATTGGTGTCAATGTTTTCCTCTTAGCCGTTCAGATTCAGCGCAAAGCCCAGTATCTCAGCAGGGTCGTTTATCCTCAGCAGGCGATACTGCCCTTCAGAATAAATCTCACCCTCTTTCACTCGATGCATCACGTCTTCAACGTCTTCAACCTTGATCTTAGCCTTTTCCTTGAGGCTCTCGAGGTCCGGTATCTGCCGGAGGCATAGGAAGACAAAGACCCGGTCTCCGGCTCCCTTGCCATCGGATACGAACCCTTTCTTGCCGATGGGGATCTCGAAGGACTCATGTGCCTTGACTTTGCCGGTGTCACGCATCGGCGGCGCGGGGGCCGGAGGTTTGGCCTTCTTCTGACCCTTCTTGAGTTGAGGCTTGAGCCGCTTGAGTTGCGCGGGGTACAATAGTTCGACTGCTTTGGGTCCTTGACGGAAGATGTAGCAGTAGCCGTCTATGTTGGACTCGAATCGGAACTTATACTCATCCCCTTTCTTAAACTGGGTATCAAAACTTTGTGGGGCACTGAATTCCGTGGCACCTTTGCTCTTGACCATTATCTGGCTGCTCATGCCGATTATGGGGTTTGGAATGACAACCTTGTCACCAGCAGGAACTTTCGAAGATGAAGAAATCTCGTTGTACGATGCAAGACCGGAAGCCAGACCCGGATCGCCCATGGTTTTCTCCGCGACGCTATCGAGGGTATCCCCTTCCTTAAAGGTATAGGTGGTCGTGTCCGGATCGTTTCCGTCCTTTCGAGGCTTGGCCAGAGCAGACCACGGAAAAGCCTTGAAATATTCCCCTTTCATAGTTAGGGGTGGCTTGGTTTCTTCTATCGGGGGAAGAGGAGGAGGTTCGTCTTTCTTCTGAAAATAGGCGCATCCCGCAGTCAGCCCCAGGATAATGAACAACGAAATGAGGGGTCGCTTCATAAGGTCCTCCTGGCTCGGCCACTCCGGCCGTCCAATCTCACTTGACAAGTCCTGGGGGAGCAGCAGGCGCCTTCTTCGGCAAAGGAGCCGCCTGACGCTGTGTGGTTTGCGGAGCAAGCTCCTGCGTCCCCTTCCACTTTGTCATTAATGCGCTCCATTGATCTCTCACCTGCTTAGGAGCATAGGTAACGGCCTTCCCGGTGAGCTGGTCCATTGGCCTGACCAGCTTCGAGGTTTGGACCAGGGGCCACTCGGGAATCCCTATCAGCATCGCCTGCACCGCCGCAGCCACCACAAGTAAACCGGCAATGATGCCCATGGCCGCTCCGAAAACGCGGTCCAACCAAGTCAACCGAGTCACATCGATCAACGCCTCCAGTATCCGCCGGATGACGACAAACACGACCTGGACGGCAATAAAGATGATGACCATCGCCAGTACCATTGAAATTTTTGGATCCAGGGACGATATCTTGTTCAGGTAAGCCTGTGCAGCAGGATAATACTTAATCGCAAGGGCTACCCCGACCGCCAAACTGGCCAACGCGGTAAGAGACCGAACAAATCCCTTCCATATTCCCAGGATCAGGGTGACAAGGAGAGTACCCATGATAAAGAGATCAATTGCGTTGTAGGCTTCAATCAGGTTCATGAATTCTTCCCCTTTATTCAGGAAGCAAGTTCGAAACCCGTCGACGGAGCGTAAGGCTGCTCGGGTTCGAGGCCGGCTCCTGCACAGTGCGGATCGCGGGCGCAGGACTTGCCGGCCACAACGATCCTCTTTGTCAGATTCCTTTTCTTAAAGAGAGGTTCCCGGAAATGAGGAAAACTCGTTGAACCTACAAGAATAAGTTGTTCATCCATGCTTACGCGCGCCCCGATCATGTCGTCTCCGTCCCTGAACAACATGGGGCCGATGCCGTCGAATCCCCACTTTGCCGGGTAATCCGTTTCGATCATCTCATCCGCGTCGCAATCAAGAAGAATGCAGCCCCCACGGGATCTAACCCCCCTGGACAGTTCATTGAGGTGTTCCCGGACAAAAGGATCAATAGTTGAGGCCATTTCCCGGCCTTCGGGAAATCCCCCCGCGTGCTCGCGAAAGAATATCATCTTGATTCCAGCGTCCAACATCGCTTGCGCAGCGCCCAGATGAAATTTTGTCCAATGATCGAGGACCGCGGCAACAAAATCGGGATCGCTCGTCAACATACGGTGGGCGCTCTCGAAATCAAAGCTCATCCAGAGGGCATCCCACAGACCGAACCCCACTGTTGCGGCAACGATAACGCGGCCGCGAGCAAGTTTCCTTACTCTGTTGTAAAAGCGGCGTACATTGTCCGTTTCGCACAGAGCTTGCGACCCGATCAGAAATTGCCATTCCTGTTTATTCCTGCAACTTCCCCCCTGGTACGAGAACTCCACCGGTCCTTCGCATTGGATTGCCACGTCAAAGACCCTTCCGATTCTGTCAACGACAATGCCCCATGCCGGCAAATCCATGTCCATGGGATAAAGTACGATAGAGACGTCGAATCCTCGCGCGACATCCATTTCCATCTTTAGCAGGGAAGAGCGACGGAGAAAACCATAGAATAGTCCCGCACGACTCACCTTTCTGGGAGAGCGGTTCATGACGCGACCCAAGAAAAGGTGCTTGTAGGCACGGGCATCGTTAAAGAGCAAGGAGTTCGGACGAGTAAGGTCCCCAACAGGAGAGAGCGTTGCCGGTTCGTTCCGTTCGCTCAAGATTTTTCCAATGGAATTTATGGGGGGCATTGATTTTCCGCAAGAACGGATTTCGGACGCCTTCCTTGTATTATGAATAGATTTATTTGTCAATAAAAATCAAAGTGTTCACTGCTAAAGTTAAAGTTAGCTCTTCTGCCACCGGGAGCGACGTTCGCCGCGAGACTCAATGCATGCGTCTGTGAATTTCTTTTGCCAGCCCCTTGCTGCTTGGTTGACATCATGCCCTGGCGGGGTGTTAAGCTGCCGGAACATCTCTTTCTGCGAAGGCAAGCATGGAACATACTCGGAGTGAAGGTAGGGGTCTGGAGCAGTCAGGGACTGGAGAATAACCAACGGGGTGCTCGACTACGCGGAAGGATCGGCGCTGATAGAGGTGGGTCGCACACGCGTCGGTTTGTGCCCGCGAGTGTCGAAGACAAGGTGCCCCAGTTCCTGAAAAATCAAGGGAGGGGATGGGTTACTGCCGAATACGGTATGCTCCCTCGTTCCACCCATACTCGGTCCTCTCAAACGGGGCACCAGGATAGGCGGCCGAACAATGGAGATCCAGCGGTTAATCGGGCGATCTTTGCGTTGCGTCACCGATTTGCAAGCGTTGGGGGAACGGACGATCACCGTAGACTGCGATGTGCTCCAAGCCGACGGAGATCGTGCTAGCCTCCATAAGCGCGCGCGGGTGGCCCTTTATTGGGCGTGTGCGACTCTAGTGGCCCGAGGTAAACTGTTGTCCAACCCGTTAACGGATTCCGTAGCCGCGGGAAGTGTAGGTGTGGTGGGTAACGAACTGTTGCTGGACCTTGATTATGAGGAGGATTCCGTCGCTGACGTTGACATGAACGTGGTTATGACCGGCCGGGGACGCCTCGTAGAGGTTCAAGCCACGGCAGAGGGAACCCCTTTTCCCTTGCTCGCATGAACTCCCTGGTCCGTTTGGCTCAAAAAGGGGATCAAGATTATTCAACAAATTCAGATGGAAGCTGTCAAAGAGGCCGTAGAGCAGGTCTGAACCCAAAGGGGCAGGAGTTTACTCCTCGCAATGACAGTTATATAGAGGTGCCAATACAACGACCTTGGGGCAACCGGACATTATTTCCGGGAACGGTACGGCGCTGTTACCGTCTCCCTGCGGATTTGCCGGACCGGCGTTGACGGTATCCGACGGCCCCGGAAGACCGGCAGAAGCTCCGGTCACTGTTTCGGTGTTCTTGCCCGTGATTCCGGAGATTTTCTCCTGTAGCGCCGATCGGTGCGTCTCATCCGTAGTTAGCTCGAGCGCATGCCGATAATCTTCGACCGCTTTTGGGCCCAGCCCCTTGGCAACCAAGACTAACGCACGATTCTCATAGAAGGTGGGGTTCGAAGGATCGAGCGTGATGGCCATCGAGTAGTCGGCCAATGCCTTGTCCAATTCCCCCTGTTCGTGATAAACCAGCCCCCGGTTGTTGTGCGCGACGGCATCCTTGGGGTTCAATTCAAGTGCCTTGGCGTAATCGGCCACCGCCTTTTCGGCCTCTTTCATTTTGTAGTTCGCATCGGCCCTGACTCGATAAAGCTCAGCATTTGACGGGTCTTTTTCCAGCGCGGCGTCAAAATCTTCGACAGCCTTCTGATACTTGCCGCTCTTGTGATATGTGAGACCGCGGTCGCGGGAAAGCAGGAGCGAAGTCAGGGTCGAATTTCAATGCCTGGGTCCAAAGCTGAAGAGCCTGTTTTTCCTTCCCCTCCCGGTACTCTTGCAGACCCTGCCTGTGCAATTCCTCGGCATAGACTTTGCGCAAGTTTGTTATCCGCTGCTCAATGTCCGGAAGGCTCCCCCTACCTCCAGCCAACTCAACGGCCTTAAGATAGGACTCCAGGGCCTTGTCGTAGTCCTTTTGCTGTTCATAGATCTCTCCGAGCCCCTGATACGCTCTCACATTCTTTTTGTTTAGCGAGATACCTTGCCGCAGGTCCTTGATCGCCTGAGCCAGTTCTCCTTTATCCTTGCGGACCAGACCCAACGTGGTGAGAAGGATACTGTCTCTCTTTCCCTTTTTGAGCGCGGCGGTAAGATCTGACAATGCTCCGTCCAGGTCTCCTTTCCTGTACCGAGCGTTTCCTCGGTTCGCCAGCGCATCGTTGTAATCAGGCTTTATTTCCAGAGCGCGGTTATAGTCCTCGATTGCCTTATCTAACAATCCCTTGCGCTTGTAAGCAACTCCTCTATTGTTGTACGAGAGATTGTCCTGAGGGTCCAACTGTATGGAACGCTAAACAAAGCTATTGCGTCGTCCAACTGGCCTTGTTTCAGGGCGTCCACGCCTTGGTTATAGAGATCTACTGCGTTTTGCTGGGGAGAAGCGTCCAGCGGCGCAATCAACACAAAGAAAACCAAAAAAAACACTAACTTTTTCATATTCTCTGGAGTCTCCTGCGATTCTTGCCGTGTTCCCGGTTTAGCACAAAGTCTCAGTCGTCGTCATCATTCTTCGAGCGAGAGAAGGGTCAGGGTGCCGGGGAGCACCGCCTAATTTTCTGGCCTAATATATCATATTATTACGTAGATAACCAGCTCACATCAGCATATATGAAAGATTTTGTGCTAACATTTGCAATCTATTATTTTTGCTTGACACGATGTATCGCCGATGTTAAAGAGCCTTTTCAACGAAGCCCGACAACGGGCTAAATTCAGTATTCTTAGCTTGAGTCTACGCCCTCAAGTATAATTTGAAGGATCTACCGAAGGAGGATGAGGTATGGTGACAAGACTGGCTGCAATACTGGTTTGTCTGGCGCTTTGTCTGTGCACAGCGATGATCTCACTTTGTGACGCAAGTGGTCCGGGGGCCTACCCAGGGGCTTACTGTGCTCCAGCGCCTGCTCCCTGTGGTCCACCGCCATGCGCGCCGCCAACGTGCGGATCTCCTTCTCCTTTTACGTTCTGTGGCGGGATCCTGAGCGCGTGCACCGGAATTTGCGGCGCGGTCATCGGCATCCCCGCCGCTATCATGGGTGGTATTCTGGCCCCTCCGAGGATGCCGGGCGGGGGCTGCGCCCCACCCATGTGCGCTCCTCCGTCGTGCTCGCCGCAGATGTGTCAGCCTCAAATGTGCGGAGCACCGCCCATGTGTGCGCCGGCTCCTTGTCCCCGCCCCATAACCAAGTGCAAGCCTGTCGCCTGTGGACCGACATGTGCTCCTTATGCCGGCGGCTATCGATAATCAACTCGCCTCGACCCGGTCATTGAAGGACAGTAAGGCTAATTTTGGTGAAGGGGCCTCCGCTTGTGGGGTTCTTTGGGAAACGGTTGAAGTGCATTCGGGGATGGTCTGAGGACCACGTGAAAAGCGGCCCTCGTTTGTGGCCGGCGTCTAAACACGAGCTGCAAGTAATTGTAAGGATATAAACGATAAACGAGCCCGCGGCACGAATCGGGCATCCTGAAACGGTTTGCCTGATCGGGATATCATCGAAACTTTGAGCGAGCGTCCTGAAAGTCAGGAATCGTAGTTACCATTGGTATCACAAGGGTACCACGAGACAGGATTCATAGAAGTTCAACGGATCAGGGGCTTCTTTCCGCGGTTTGGTGAGAAAAACCCCTGATTACAGCCGAGGGGGTGAAGTGGGATCCCCTCTATTTGTTAAAACCCCAATTCCTCCTTATCCATGGGGACGTTCGACGTCCCCTTTTTTTTGTGGGCCGCTCCATGCGAGACTCGTCTCATCGATTTCTCAACTCTTCTCTTGCTTCTTCTTTTATTCGTTTCTTACGGTCTTTCCTCGCCTGTCTAGCCATCATCCCCTCCCTGATTTTGTCATGCCGCTCTCTTCTTTCGATGTCCTCCAACTCGGCCTGCTCTCTGAGTTTCTCAGCGAGGATCTTGGCCAGGTAGACCTTCATTCTTTGTTCGCTTATTATTGCGTCCTCTACCTTCTGCCAATCCTCGTTACCCCCGCGGCAATGAGAAATGTGCTTTTGCACCAGGGATCCCGGGATCGTGTACATGATACATCCCGCAATAAGGGCACACCCGAACGTCTTCGTCTCCGAGAGGCTTCCTGAGAACTTACCCTTCCGCCTCCAACTCCTCGAGAGAGCCTTCTCTCTTGATCCACAGGTCTCTTCTCCGCAAGTAGCCCCAACCTTGTCGCTCGACCCATAAAGTTTCGAGGATCTGGTCAGGCATGTCGAGTCGACAGGTGAAGCTCGCAGGATGGACCCAAAATGTCTGTTGCTTGCGCATTAGTTTACCTGGCGCGGGCTGGAGGATCACTCACCTTATAAAAATCCTCTCACTTGACACACTGTGCTGATATTAACTAAGCTGAGAACCGCGGTCAATGCTCAGAGAGATGCTCCCGCATGTAATCCGCTCAGTCACTGAACATCACTGTGTTCAATCACTCCTTGGAAGTTAAGCATGGCAAATACTGGTGAAATCAGGTCACTCCCTTCGTTTGTGGCTACCGCTGTCGGAAGCTTGCCTCATATCGATCCAAAACGGGCTGTCGATCTTATCCTGGGCAGCCTTGACATGTGCCCACATGTACCGCAACTCTCCCGAGCAGATCTTCGGGAACAGATGTGGATACAGTGTACCCAGGGCCTGCCCCGATTCAGGCTAGATTCGGTCAATCTGTCCTATCACTTCGACACCTCCGGGGACCCCGGCCCTGAAATCGAGCGGTTTTATGAGGCATACCTGCAAGTGATGGAGGGGGCATCAGCAGACGCCTTTGCTATAGGGCCTGAATACGGCAAAGGAATCCACTATTTCCTTGAGAGAGTGCGTCAGGAGCAGAAGAAGCGGCCCTTCATAAAGATACAGGTCACGGGTCCTTTGAGCTTCGCCATGACAGTAACAGATGAAAATAAAAGGGCAATTTTCTACCATCCTATTTTTCGCGACATAGCTGTTAAAGGAATGGGGTTAAAGGCCGTCTGGTTGCTGGAACAGTTCAAACCCCTTGCGGACAATGTGATTGTTTTTTTCGATGAACCGAGCCTGAGTGCATACGGCTCTTCCGCTTTTCTGGCGCTTTCAAAAAGTGACGTAATCGAATCACTCGACGATGTTATCTCAATGGTAGTGGAACGCGGCGGCATCCCAGGCGTTCATTGTTGCGGAAATACCGACTGGGGATCCTTATGGAGACTTCCGTCCGCATCATAAACTTCGATGCAATTGACTACATGGAGACCATGTCGCTCTATGGAGGCCAATTGTCCGATTTTCTGGAGAAGGGGGGCGCCTTGGCCTGGGGAGCGGTACCTAACACGGAAAAGATTTTGGATGAGACAGCCAGGGACGTGATCAACCGAATACGGAAGGGGATCGAGCTTCTTGAAAAATCAGGTGTAGACCGGAGCCTTTTGACGGAAAAAATGCTCGTGACCCCGGCGTGCGGTTGCGCCAGCATGACCGTAGAGCAGTCTGAAAAGGTTTACGAAATTTTAACGGAACTTCAGAGACAATCGGGTGACAACATATTCGGCTGCTGAACGAAGAAAGGATTTATGATGGGAACCACACTGGCGGTTGCAGGCAAGGGAGGAGTCGGTAAGACCTCCATAACTGCACTTATGATCAAAGCCCTGATAGAGGCCGGCAAGAGTCCTCTGCTAGCAATAGATGGAGATTCCAACTCGAACCTGCACGAAGTGCTGGGGATCAAAAATCCTAGGAGCGTCGGCTGCGTTCGCGAAGATACCAGGAAGACAGGAGAGAATATTCCCGGCGGCATGACACGTGATCGGTTTATGGAATACCAAATCCAGGCGTCGCTCGAAGAGACCAGGGACCTTGATTTTCTTTCCATGGGTCGCCCGGAAGGCCCGGGTTGTTACTGCATGGCCAATAACATCCTGCGTGAAATAATTTCGCGACTCACCTCCAACTACTCGTTTGTAATCATCGACAACGAGGCCGGCATGGAACACCTTTCGTGGCGGACAGAGGAGGAAGTTGACCATCTTTTTATCATTTCAGATCCGGCTCCTCGGAGTTTGCGTGACAATCGGCCGCATTGTCGAGCTGATCGATGAACTGGGAGGGAGGATTCACAACAAGCATCTGTACTGAGTCGGGTTCAGGGTTCACTGGATGATTTGCCGGAAACGACACATAAAGAAATTGAGGCCCTGCCTTATCCTCCGGAGGGATTGATTCCTTACGACGACATTCTTGTGAATCTTGATCTTCAAGGCCAGGCTTTGCTGAAGATTTCGTCGGAAGCGCCTTCTGTACAAGGCGGTCAAAAAAATGCTGGAGCAACTCGGCGTCTTGAACTGATGACTGGAAGCCCAGTTGCGGGCGGATTACCGTGAAATTTCTTGACTTCCCTTACTAGCGCTCTATAATAGAAACTGAATCTTTATTTTTTTTATTTTGGAGGAGGTTCTTGGGCTGCGAACTCGCAGACGTGGTTTCGAGTTTGTATGGAGTGTGAAATGGTGTATACCGACGCCCAAGCTTGGTTGGATGCTCACGAGCTTATCGAGTGCAAGCCGTTAAAAGGTCGCTGGACTCGGCAAACTTGCCTTGAAATATCCAGGAGAGTGCGCAAGGCCCCAGGAATGCCAAATCTCAGGTGAATCTGGCAGCGGCAAGGACCCTGCCGTGTGCCAATTGTCCAATTCTCGCCGCTCGAAAAATAGCAATTTTTAATTATTGATATGTGGAGAAGCAGAGAGCGACTGCCAGTCGCTCCTGCGATATCCGCTGTCTTCTGAGGCAATGGAAAACCTGAAGCCCCGCATTATGAGAGCTCCGAGGTGATCTTTTCGATCTGCTCTCTGATTAGCCTCTCAACTGTGTCCAGGAGCTTCAAATGGATTTCCTCGCGCAGCATAGTTACAATCTCTTCTCTTTTGGGCAGCATCCCTCTCGTTCGCTCGTCGAACAGTCCACGTGAGACGGTCTCAGCGCACACCCTTTCGGGCAAGGAGTTCTGGATTGCCACTGCGATGCCGTTGCCAAGGGTTTCCTGGAAACGGTCCCTTTCAGGCAGGGCGCTCTTGATGGTCTCCAGAATCCTATCCGTGTCTGGAAGAAGTTTGCTAACAAGTTCCTTCAGATCGACCGGATCGACTCCGCCCAAGATGCCTTGGACCGTGCTCTCCAGCGTTGTCTGAAATTTTGTCCCCAGTTCCTCTTTTGAGGGGAGCAAGGCCAGGAGGCGGTCATCAATACGAGCTATGGCATCTTCAGGCAAAGTCAGGGCCTGAATAGACTGGTCAACTCTGCTCATTATCTGGTCTGCTGTGGGAATGGCCTGCAGGGCCATATTCAGCCTCTCGTTGACAATGTCAGGAGATGGCAAGGCGTCAAAGGCCTTATCAAGTCGAGTGCGGATGTACTCCTGCGACGGCATGCCACGAAGGGCCACGTCAACGCGTTCAGCGACAAGTTCGGGCGAGATGGCGCTTGAAATAGCCGTATCCAAGCGTTTCTTTGAAAAAATCCTGTGAAGGAATGGCTTTGAGGGCCCCCTCCACGATTTCTTTAATCCGGTCGCCAGGAAGAGCCCTTCCCAGGCCTTCTTGAAATCGTTTTCCGATCTCTTCGCGAGAAAGCATGGATAGGAGCACTTTTTCCAGTCGCTCTCCGATCACCTCGGGAGACGGGAGTGCGGCCCTTAACGCGCCATCGACTCGCTGGGCTATTTCCTGCTCGGAGGGTAAGGACCTGCTGACGATCTCGTCAACTCTCGAAAAGATATCGTCACGAGTGGGCAACGAGCTTGAAAGCTCTTGCATGATGCTGTTCAAAAGATCCTGTTTAGTGGGCATTGAGGTTGCCAAGTCCTGCCTGATGCTGCCCAAGAAATCCTGTTTAGTGGGAAGTGCAGATTGCGCAGCTTGCCAGAAGGTCTCGGACATGTCGGTTCGCCCAGGGATCGCCTCTTTGATCCTCTCGCTAGGAAACGCGGGCGGAATCGGCTCAATCTGTTCTGGTGCAAACGTCTTGCCCCGAGAAGGAGCCGCTGCTCCGCGCCCAGCGGGGGCAACAGCCTGCGGTTGGCGGAACGCGGCCGTCGGAGGACCGGCTTGAGCAGGTTTTTCACCCCTCTCGGCCATGCTTGCGATTTTGCCGGCAGCCGCGGCCGCAACTCCGGCTGCCAGAGTTCCTCCGGCGATCCCTGCAATTGTTTCAGCCGTCGAAGCGCGAGGAGTGGCCGCCGGCTCTTCCCTCGGGGCCTCTTCAGCTTCGTCCTCCAGAGAAATCTCGTCGAATGAGATGTCTTCGGTCACTTCCAGCATAGGCTCTTCTTCTCGCGTCTGGTCGAAGAAGAGGTCTTCAGCGGAAGCCGCGTCGAGAGTGATTTCTTCAATAGGCGTTTCTCCGACAACCGGGGTCTGGTCCAAAGAGATCTCATGCGGAGGAGCCTTTGCATGGACCGGCGACACCTCCTCAAGGCCGAGGTCACGAGTCTTTTCTTCGGGAAATCTTTCGGTGGGGAATTCTTCGGTAGGAAGTTCTTCTCCAAAAAACTCCTGAGTTGTTATCTCTTCACCTACTTCGTCCAAGGTCAGTTCTTCGGTAGATTCATACGAGGGCGCTACCGCTGATCGGGATTCCACGTCAAGCGTAACGTCTTCGGAATCGTCAAGCTGAATTTCTTCGAGGTCTTCGTTGGCAAGTAGTTCCATCTCCTGGTCTTCAACGGGGACAGTCTCCTCGTCCAGGTCGACACCCAGGATTTCGTCTTCACTCGCGTGGATGGCCTCCAGTTCCTCCATTTCAATCTCTCTGATCTCAGAGTCCTGTTCCAGGTCTATAACGTCAAATTCGGCGGAATCGGACGCATCCTTGACGAGAGAGTCGTCGTCCAGCATCAAATCTTCCGAGGTCAAGATCCTTGACGGCTCCTGGACTTCCAAAATCTGACCAATCTCAGTATCATCCGGATCGATGCGGTCGGGCGGCTTACCGGTGAATTCCTCTATGGGTTCGTCAGATTCGAGCTCCAGTCCCAGATCGTCTACGTCCATTTCAACGGTCACGGAATGCTTGGCTGCCTGTCCTATATCGGTCACGTCTTGAGTGGTACCCTCAAAATCAGGCAGGATCACGTCGGAATCGAGATCGATTTCCATTACTTCTGAGGAACCGGCGTCGGCGAAATCCGTTGGAGCATCCGAAACCAACTCGATAGTGGGCTCGTACGCATCTGAATCATCAGCCACTCCCATGTCCTCAAGATTGAGCCGAACCGTGTCCTCGTAAGTCTCGCCTTTAGCCATTTCGCTGGTGTGGTCGAGTTCCGCAACAAGTGTTCCAGTATCAATTTCAACAGTATCTCCCACCTCTGTTGACGGTTCGTCGCCCTCTAAGGCCACATTGGACATGGCGAGCAGTTCCTCGGTCATTTCTCCGGAATCCTCGTCCGTGAAATCGATCATAATTTCTTCATCGCCGCTCTCGTCGAAGGCAGTAGTCCGGACGCCGAGGAGAGACCCCACCGTTTCTTTCAGGGTGGCGCCGTTGATCGGTTTGCTTAGATATCCGTCTGCTCCCGCGGAGCGAGCCTCCGCCAGTGGCGGACCTCCCGGGTCACCAGTCATCAGCAGGACCGGAATGTGAGCGAAATCTCTGGAGCCTTTTATGCGCTGGACGAGCCGCCACCCAGGAGCATCCGTCAGGACGGAGTTCAGAATGATGAGGTCAGGCTTCTGATTTTTGATAGCTTCCTTAAGCTCGCCAGAACTGGAAACATTTATGAATTCGTTATCTTCTTGCACGAGAAAGCGCGTTACTGCTTCCCGGCTTTGAGGGTCTTTGTCGGCCACGACGATCCGGTAGGACATGGCGACCTCGCTATTTTTTCCCTAAAAAATACAACTAATTCACCCTAAATGTCAAGTCAATTCAAGGGTACGGGTGTGCCTCTTTCACAAGGAAATCTGTGGGGGAGGAACATTATCCTTGATAGAATGTCTTTGACTTTGATCATAAGCTTCTAAGATCCGGATAACAAGCAATTGAAATCTATCCATCGGGCGGGCCGTTCCAGCCGGTACCTAGATCGGTGGGCGACTAACACCGAAGTCTTTTCATGTACCGTATCCGAGGCTCGCGGACGTTGCGCCGAAGGTAATGGCTCAAAAGTAGCTTTATATTAATCAGTTAACCAATTGTAACCAAGGTAAAAACTTGACTTAGTCACTAATATGGACTAAGGGTATATTTGATAGGAAGAAAGGAGAACTCTCGATGCCCGAGGCTCTTGCCACGGCGTTGCCCGTAAACTTGGTTCATGATCAAAGTTTGTTGGCCATCATCATGGGGGCCGGATGGGTAGTGAAAGGCGTAATGCTTCTGCTGCTCTTGTTTTCCGTCATCTGCTGGGGAATCATTCTGACTAAGGCCATCACGCTATCCCGCGCTCGTAAAGACACCCACTCTTTTTCGACGCATTCCGGGAGTCGCGGAAATTCTCTCTTTTTGTACGCAGAAGCTAAGCAGTTCACATTCAGCCCACTGGCTCACGTATTCAAAGCGGGGTATGCCGAACTGAACCGACTGTCGCGGATACAGCAGGCCGCTCAGAGTTCTACGGATTCCACGCAGGAACCGGAGTATGAGCGAACCGGCATGGATAACGTCACGCGCTCCCTCCAGCAAGCAGTGAGCGCAGAGAGGAGCCGTCTGGAACGGGGAGTGAACTTCCTTGCAACCACGGGGTCTTCGGCTCCTTTCATTGGCCTGTTTGGGACCGTTTGGGGAATCATGGAGGCCTTCCGACGAATAGGCGTTATGAAAAGCGCATCGCTGGCGGTTGTGGCGCCGGGGATAGCCGAGGCTTTGATCGCCACTGCGGCAGGTCTCGCGGCGGCAATTCCGGCAGTAATCTTCTACAACTATTTCTTGGGACGCATTAACACGATATCCGGGGAAATGGACAACTTTTCTTCGGAACTGATAAACATAATCGAGCGGATTTACTGGGCGAGGAAATAACAATGTTCCTCCCTTTTCAGGTCGCGCCCGTGTCAGTGCGCTCAGGAGTAATGAATGGCCTTTAGCATGAGTCCGAACAGAAGAACGGCCATGGCGGAGATCAACGTCACCCCGCTTGTTGACGTAATGCTGGTGCTGCTTATCATCTTCATGGTCACAGCCCCGATGATGCAAGAAGGCGTTTCGGTGGAGCTGCCTCAGGCCAAGGGAGAACCGCTGGCCAAAGAGCAGCAGGAGAAAGAGGTTGTCATAGCCGTTTCCGGCAAAGGGGATATTTTTGTAAACGAGGCAGCGGTTCAGGAAGAGAAACTCCCCGAAAAGATTCTTGAAGCTACCAAAGATCGTCCCTCACGGCAAGTGTATCTTCGAGCAGACAAAACCGTTCCTTATGGAACCGTGGTCCGCATCATGGGAGCGCTGATGAACGCCGGCATCACAAATCTCGGGATCATAACGACACCCCAAGAGGAATCCGCCCCTGTAAAATGATCAGCTCTTATTCCAGATCCCCGGCCTCGGCCTCACCGTGGGGACTGCTGCTCTCGGTGTCTCTCCACGGCTTGGTGTTTCTGGCAGTAATCAGCCTATCATTCTCCATCTCCAAGGTGAACAAACCTGCGGAAGAAATCATCAGCCATATCAAGCTGGTGGCTCCTAAAGCCTATTCACCGGTGGTCGAACAAATCCGGCACCGCCCTACAGAAGCCCCGAATGTGCTACCGGCAGTCCTGACTGAGCCCAATCCGCTCGAAATGGTCTCGGAGAAACCCCGTGCGACTCTGGAAGCCAGGGTTGTAGCGTCTCAGAATCGGGATGTTATCGCCGTCAAAAAGCGCAAAAGACCTCTACAAAGGGTGGAAGCGGCCAACGAGCCGGGCCGGAAAAAGCCGCAGCCCGAAACGGCTAAAAAGAAGGAGGCCCCGCAATCTTTCCTGGAGAAACGACTTGCAGCTATTCGCCAGGATGTCGACAACAAAAAGACCGACGCTGCACCGGCTCGGACTTCACAAGGCCCAGGCTCGCAGACCGTAGGAAGGCCTGAAGGGAAACAGGGCGGCTCTTCGGTCGATGAAAAGTCTGCTCGGTGGTTGGACGAAGTCAGGATCCGAATAAATGCTCACTGGTCCATTCTAGCAGACGATCCGCAACTGGACAGAGTCACCATCATCGGGGTCAGGATAGCCGATGACGGTCGGCTCGTGGATGCCTCGGTAGATGAAAGCTGCGGAGAAGAGGTCTTTGACCGGTCTGCAATGAGAGCGGTCTTTCAGGCCGCTCCATTTCCTCCAATCCCTTTCGAACTCAAGGAGAAGATAAGTCAAGCAGGCGGGCTGGCCTTTAGATTCACCCCCAAGGGCATGCAATGAAGCGCAATGTTGCCGCGGGGAACTGTTGTGGGATCGCGAGGCACTGGTGGGAACAGGCGTCCTGGCCTTCCTCCAGCGACAAGCAAGATGAAACTGTCTCTAAGCTCGTAGAGAGGTTGAGATCATAGCACGAACACCCTCACCCTATGTCCCTCTCCCAAAGGGCGAGGGAAATTCAAAACGTCTCCAAGGGCTCCCTCTCCCTCTGGGAGAGGGCAATAAACTTCATGCCAGACGCGATCTTGCCACGTTTTTTTCCCACAAACGGATTTTGAGCCAGTCCCGGATGCCCGTCCCCACTGAATCGTTTTCAATTTCGTACATTAGTTTTGGCAATTGCTACATTTCTAGACGAAGCCGTGTCCTAAGTCACCTGAGCTTCCTGCTTTGCTTTGTCTGCTTCCTGCTCATTTGCTGCCCATATCCAGCATATAGCAAACTGGTACTCGACCTGGAAAACCCCAATCTGGCAAAGATGCCTATAGCAGTACCGGACTTCGTTGCTCAGGGAGCCGGAGCGCTAAACGGGCGGGATCTGGCACGCATAATCAAGAACGATCTGCACATGACAGGTCTTTTTCGGATCATTGAGGAGTCTCCGCCTCATACTCAAAACCCCGGAAACTCGCCTGATTTTGACGGCTGGTCCCAAACCGGCGCTCAGGCGTTGATCCTTGGAAGCTTCGAAATGAGAGGAGAGGAATTTGTCCTGGAAGCTATGCTATATGATGTGGCCCTGAAGAAACTCGACCTGGGCAAGCGTTTCAGCGGCCGAATAAACGATCACCGCATCATGATTCACAAATTTGGGGATCGTGTTATGGAAAAACTCACGAACGTCCCAGGGTGCTTTACCACCCAAATCGCTTTTGTGAGTGATGGCCAGTCCCGAGAAATCTTCACGATGGACTTCGACGGACATGACCTGAGGCAACTTACTCGGACAGGGAGCATAAACCTCTCCCCGGAATGGTCCCCGGATGGCCGCAACATAATCTTCACTTCTTATTTGAATCGTAAACCTGACCTCTGGGCGTTGGATTTCGCCACTCTAAGACCGTATGCGATTTCTGCGCGGCCAGGGATAAATGCTTCCGGTCGGTATTCTCCAGATGGTAAAATCATAGCCTTGTCTATGAGTTTTAATGGAACACCTAAGATATTCATGATAACACCGCAAGGAAACATTATAAAAATGTTGACGACTGGCCGTGGAAATGATATCTCTCCCACATGGTCGCCCGATGGATCGGCTATCGCTTATGTTTCAGATCATGCGGGTACACCGGCTTCTACATCCTGCCGGTCAACGGTGGCGAACCTAGGCGCCTGACACTTCAGGGAAATTACAATACTGAGCCGAAGTGGTCCCCCAGGGGAGACCTTTTGGCTTTCACCGCCCGTACCGAGGGACGGTTTCAGATATGCACGATAAGAACGGACGGAACGGACTTGCGGGTGCTCACCAAAAGCGGGTCCAATCAAGAGCCGACTTGGTCGCCCGACGGCAGGATGATTGCCTTTCAATCCAACCGGGATGGAAAGAAGCTGATCTATGTCATGGACGCTCAAGGGGAGACGCAGGTCCCTGTCTCCCCCGTCACGGGAAAAGCGCCTGCCTGGTCCCGGACAGGTCGCTAAGAGGGAGAGGGTCGAGGCTTGAAAGGAGAGGACATCCATGTCATCTCGCTACCTGATACAGGGAATGTCGGTCCTACTGCTTTTCTTCATTCTCGCGTCAGGGTGTGCAAGAAAGATTGTCAGGCCCGATGTGGGGCCTCAGCAGGGGTTTGCCGGCCCTCCGGTCGGGGGTCCGGTGATGGAACAAGAGTTGCAAGCGGTTCAGATGAACCTCCAGCCTATATATTTCGACTACGATAGATACACTCTCTCACCGGAATCCCAAGCTGCCTTACAACATGATTCCGAGATTCTCAAAAGGGCCCCGAATGTGGCAGTCGTGGCTGAAGGGCATTGTGACGAGCGTGGAACCGCGGATACAACCTTGCCTTGGGCGATCGCCGTGCAAGGTCCTCGGTAGAGTATCTTGCAACAGCGGGAATTGCTCCCAATCGACTGTCCACTGTTTCATACGGATCTGAACTGCCGGTGGATCCGACTCATAATGAAAATGCCTGGGCCAAGAAACCGGCGGGTCTACCTGCGGGTTTCCAGATAATGTGTCTCACGAAGGACAGCGTCTGTAGAAAGGGAAATGCCCGGCGTTGTTCGTCGGCCTATAACACTGTGTGCCAAAGGTTTCTCCGATTTACAGGTAAGACACCGTCACCCCGGACTCGATCCGGGGTCCAGACTCTGGATTCCCGCGTTCGCGGGAATGACACCGTCAACTCGGACAAAGCGGTCAAAACTTTTGGCAACGCCTATATAGGTCTTTCAGGGCTACTGGTACTGTCATTGCTGTCTCTTTCAGGATGTCTCACCAGACCGGGGGGGCCTTCGCTCCCTTACGTAAAACCGGCCCAATCAGTGCCTGCAGTAGATCCTGCCCCTTTTCAGCTTTCATCACGCTTGCAAGAGATGGATGGTGAAATGCAGCGACTAAGGGAGATGATCGAACGCCTTCAGGCTTCGGGCGGCAACGAAAACGCAATTAGAAACCTGCAGGAAAGGGTCAGTCTCATCGAGCAACGAGCTTCGGTATGGAAGCTCCCAGAGACGCTGGCCCGGCCAGCATCCCTGCGTCCCCCCTCCCACAGATCCTCGGGTGCAAAGACAGCCTGGAGCAGAAGGCCGCCCCGCGGACAGACAAATTCCGGCACCCACTTCGGATCAGCCCGCCGGCCCACCCGTTGAGATCGCCAATACGCCTCTGTCAGCCGACGAGAAGGCCTACAGAGACGCCTATGCCCTGTTCAAGGGCGGATCTTTCGATCAGTCGGTGCTTCAGTTCGAGGACTTTCTCAAAAAGTATCCCAAGAGTCAGTTCGGTGCGGATTCAGTGTACTGGATCGGAGAGGCTCGGTTCGCGCAAGGGCGGTTTGACGAAGCGGTTCTTCAGTTCGATCGAGTGATCAAAGATTTCCCGGGTTCGAAGAAGGAACTCAGCGCTCTGCTTAGACAAGGCCAATCCTTTGAAAAGATGGGCGATTCTCGTTCGGCAAGGATCATATTTCAGAAACTTGTCAGTAACTATCCCCACACAGCCCAAGGCCGTATAGCAGGCGGCAAGCTGAAATCGCTACCTGCTGAGTAGGGAAGCTTTAAACCCCACAGGCGTTGAAACAACAAGCTTCTCTTAAATCGTGAGCCC
>CAWHDO010000053.1:0-85392 GCA_963828085.1 uncultured delta proteobacterium | reverse complement strand
AAGTCGGACGACCTTCTCGTGTCCCGCTCGGAAGCCTTTATCAAAGCCGTCTCGCCATAGTGGTCAGCGCCATTTATCTCCGCACCGTTGTCCAAGAGTAGGCCCACCATAGCGATGTGGCCCTTAAAAGGACGCGAAGAACAAGGGTGAATTTCCGTGGAGGTTATGCGAATTCGGGTCCGCCCCATGGTCGATTAATAGTTGAGCGGTCCCTCAAGTGCCCCTTAAAAGCCGCCCTCATAAGGGCTGTATTGCTGTAGCAATTGAGCGCATCAACCATAGCTCCTGCGCCCAGCAGCAGCCTCACCAACCTTAAATGTCCCTTTGAACCGGCCATCATCAAGGGAGTGTCACCGGAAGTGTCGGCGTGGTCGGGGTTGGCCCCAGCAGCCAGGAGACTTTCGGCTGCCTCGAAATGACCTCCGATAGCAGCCTCAAAGAGAGGAGTCCTGCCGACCTCGTCGGTAGCATTGACGTGCGCGCCGTTCTCCAGGAGGATGTGCAGCGCGCCTACGCGACCTGACGCGGCCGCGGCGAAAAGTGCCGAACGGCGACCTTTGCCTGGCATATTGACGTCCGCTCCGTTTGAAACAAGCAACTCAATCAATTCCGAGTGACCGCCGTCGGATGCCAGCATTAAGGCGCTGTCCCCCGACGGATTTTGTAAGTTGGGATCGACGCCCATGGCCAATGCCACGGCTGCCGCCTCACAATCTCCAGTTGACAACGCTTCAAGCAAGGCCCCCTCGACATCGGGATCATCGGTGTCGAGGGTAAAGCTCGTAGAGGATTCCTGCCGCCTCCTCTCACTCGTCTCTCTGCGTTCGCTGGTTGTTGTTTGCTTTAGTGCTAAATCGTTCACTTGCCACATCCCCCCGTTCAGCAGTAGCCTTTTCATCGACCTCCGCGAAGAAGCTCCTGCTTTCCAATTACTGTGCCTGCATAAATGCCCCTCGCGACCATCGCCTGATATCGCGATAACGAATCCTTTAGCCATTCCATAATTGATTTGTCAGCATTCACCCTAGCGCCATGACCACTGGTTCGATCTGGGATCGTTGGCCACTGAGTCGTCGAGCCTGCATTTTGGTAATGCTTATGCTTTCCCCCCCCCTGAAAGAGGTACCGCGGCAAAATTAAGCGGCTTGGAGAGCGGTTGTCTGCCTATATTAGAAGTTACAGGAAACAATTGTCTCAACCTCTTGGGATGTAAGTCAATACTACAAATCTACTACCAAATATGGTAGTCCGCATACCCATACTAGCCGTAAGTACGCGACCTCATAACAGATTCCGACGGACTGCAGTGTCGAGCGACACTGTCCGGCCGTTTGGTCGTTGGGCCGAGTCTCGGGCCAGACGACGTCACCACCCGTCCCGGAACTTGAGCCAGGTGGCAAGCGGCTCACCTGACAAATCCAGACCAAGCTTCTTTCTGATATGAAGCCTGTGGAATGCACCCGCGTCAACAGTAACCTTCATTGCTACCGCTATCTGTTTGGACGTTAGGCCGGAAGCGATGAGATTACACACCTGACCTTCTCTTGGCGTCAAAAGGGCAAGTTCTCGCATGGGCTTGCCACCAAGTGAGACGACAGTATTCGCTAGATGGTAGTCCAATGCCTGCAAAAGATGCCGACCCGTTTCAGACTCGGTCTCGGCTCTAAGCTGATCAATTAATGGCTGCACGCTCAACCTCAGTCTGACAATGATCTCCTCTTTCAGGTCTCTCAACTGGCCTTCAATCTTACTCACAATCTCTTTCAGGGTGCGCTCTTCTTCTTGTGGCTCCGTAACTCCGTTGTGCGGGTCTTTATCTGTCGGAGATAATCGCTCGGTATGCTCTTTCAATCGCTTTTCCATTTCTTGATGAGATTTTTCATGCTCCGCTTCACGCTTTTCTTTCAGGGAACGTTGTTTCTTTCAGGCTCAAATCTTCGATCAGGACGAGCAAGAACCGCTCCTGGCCGATCCGGATGGATCGAAAGGTCATCCGGCACCGCATAGCTTTGTCAGTTCCCGTTCTTAGAGATGTTCCCACCACTGTGGGTTTTCTCGTAGCGAATGCCTCCCGTACAATTGAGTGCATGCTTCCGCCCTTAGATGTGGATGAGAAAAGCCGGGGAAAACGAGTGCTGAGAATTGATTCGTACTGGGAGCTGATTTTCCCGCAGGCCTGGTTAACGGACATTATGTTAAAGGATTCATCGAGAAGTATGCCCGGAATTGGCAAGGCGTCCAGCAACTTGCCAAAAGTGGTCGCCCAAATGTCACCTCTGATATCGAAACTGCCCGAGTTGGTTATGTCCTTGGTGAGCAAATCGGCAAGGTAACAGGGCTGTGTGGCCGGGTCGTCTATGACAAAAAGCTTTACAGGGGCCTTTCGGTCATCGTCAGCATTAATGGGGCGTTTCTCAGTCACAATTCCCCCCTTGAATTCAGATGGTTGGCTGCGTTCATGAGAACTTCTTGATCATGAATTGCTGCTCTTCCAAATGGTCACACTTGCATGCTGTAGTAGCTTAGCAATTCCCGTGCCACCTAGAGGACGAGCGTGCGCCAGAGCAATAGATTCGGTAATATTGGTAACTTGTATTTGTCTCTGGAGTTGCCGGGATCTGAGCGGGCCTTTTTCAACAAACTAATACTGGGTCGTACCGACCCTTCCGGGCACAAGAACTCGGAAAGGTGATAGCTATCTTGGGCATTTCATGAGCAGGGCGATCTGACCCAAACATGACCGAGTGGGTCGTTCTTACCCGTAAAATCCGAGGCGGAGACGTGGAATGCCTGGTAATTTGGTTTCCAAAGTTCAATGCCGCGTCGCTCCGAACTGAACGATTCTTCCGAACAAACAATTCACATAACCCTCAAATAGGACCGGAACCACCTACGTTTTGAGTCCTTTGCAGCCGCGCAGCCATCTGCCCCCCATTATTTCCCAGTCGTGACGCATGCCGCAGCCGGTTTTTCCGAGAGCAATGATCGGAGTTGTTCACAGGCACAGTTCCCTCTGGTATTATACTACCTTAGACATGCCATTTTCCCACCCGGTCACTATGTCCGGCAACCAGGTGCCATGAATGAAGAAAGATGATGAGAAGCAGTTCCAAACCTATGTGGGGGTGGATCAGGCCCATTCGCTGGATGGCGAGTTGAAAGCGTTGAGAAGCAGGCTCCGCTGGGCTCACGAGAGTCAGGGGCTGGCCGCCGGAGTCTTGACCCTGCTGAATCGCGAGGTGGTGGGTCTGGATGCTATCCGGGAAATCCTCCGAATGGTGAAAGAATTCACCGGATTGGAAGCTGTGGGCATTCGTTTGCGAGAAGGAGAAGACTTTCCCTACTTTGAAACCCAGGGCTTTTCGGATCATTTCGTGGAAGCTGAGAATTCTCTGTGCGGTCGCGCTTACGGTGGCGAGATCATCAGGGATTCCGTTGGAAATCCGGTCCTGGAGTGCATGTGCGGCAACATACTACAAGGACGCACGAACCCTTCATTCCCCTTTTTCACGCAAGGTGGGAGTTTCTGGAGCAATAGCACAACAGAGCTTCTCGCCACCACATCGGAAGAAGATAGACAGGCTCGTACCCCAAACCGATGCAACGGGGAGGGATACGAATCAGTTGCGCTCATACCGTTGCGGTCGGACCGTGACATCATCGGCCTACTGCAATTGAACGATTCCCGGAAGAATTGTTTCACACCCGATATGATCAGATTTCTTGAAGGGCTAGGAGCCAGCGTAGGCATCGTGCTCGAGCGCAAGCGAGTGGAAGAGGCTCTGGAAGAGGCCAAGAATGAACTTGAGCGGCGTGTTGAAGAACGTACCGCTGCCCTGAATGAGGTGAACGAAAAGCTTGTCTCGGAGATTTCCGAGCGCAAACGGACTGATGGGGCTTTACAAACAAGCGAGGAACGCTATCGAACCCTGGTGGAAAATTTGGGTGTCGGCATCTCATTGATAGATTCGGACCACAATATAATCCTTTCGAATACTGTGCTCGGCAAATGGTTTCGCAGACCTGCTTCCGAGTTTAGCGGTAAGAAATGCTTTCATGAATTCGAAAACCGTGAGGCGGTCTGCAAGCATTGTCCGGGAGTAACGAGCCATGTCCACCGGGCAGCCTGCGGAGGCCGAAACAGAAGGCGTGAGACGTGAAGGTACCCGCGTGGTTGTCAATCTTCGGGCTTTCCCAATGTTCGGGCCGGAAGGTGTGGCAACGGGATTCACAGAGATTATTGAGGACATCACGGAACGCAGGGAAGCCGAAGAGGCGCTAAGGGAGAGTCAGGCAAAATACCGGGCCGTTTTCGACAATGCGGGGATTGGGATCAACGTGGTGGACCGTGAGATGAGACTGGCGCAGGCAAATCCTGCACTACTCAAGATGTTGGGCTACACGGAACAGGAAGCCGCGACAGCTGGCCCTCCCTGACATAATTCATCCTGACGATCGAGCAAGCGCCTGCCAAGACTTCGATGCTCTTATGAGAGAGCTTGACGGTCCGTACAGGGTTGAGAGACGTTATGTCAAGAAAGATGGAAGCACAATCTGGGCAGACCTTTCAGTTTCTCCTATTCGGGACGGAGGAGGAAGGCCTCGGGCTACGGTGGGAGTCATAGCGGACATCACCGAGCGTAAACGATCTGAAGAAGCGCTGTTCCAAGCAAAACACGACTGGGAGGAAACTTTCAATTCCATTACGGATGTGATTACGGTCCACGATAAGGACTTTAACATCATACGTCACAATCAGGCTGCGGAAAAAATGCTGGGATTGCCCAACCTGTTAATCCCGAAAGGAATAAAATGTTATAAATATTATCATGGAAGAAACAGCCCCCCCGAGGCATGTCCGAGTTGCGCCTGCTTAGCTACAGGGGAAGAGGCTATATTCGAGTTGTTTGAGCCTCACTTAAATATGTTTATCGAAATAAGAGCAATACCGAGATTTGACAGCAGCAATCGGTTGACAGGGGTGATACATATTGTTCGAGACATCACTGAACGCAAGCGGACAGAGGACGAGAAAGCAGCACTTGAATTGCAACTTCGCCAGTCGCAGAAGATGGAAGCCATCGGCACTCTGGCCGGAGGTATCGCTCACGATTTCAATAACCTTCTGACAGTGATACTTGGGTACTCCGAACTAATTATTTCCGATAAGGACGAACGAGACAGGGATTACGATGACCTGAAAAAGGTAATGCATGCCGGTCAAACCGCTGCGGACATGGTTCAGCAGATTCTGGCTTTCAGCCGTAAGACGGAGACAAAGTTTTGGCCCATCAACCTCAACAAGCAGGTTCCCCAGCTCCGGAAAATGCTGTCCAGGTTGATTCCCAGGACCATAGAAGTTCAAATAGACCTTGCTTCCGATCTTCCCACGGTTAATGCCGATCCTGCACAAATAGACCAGATCCTGATGAATCTGGCGGTAAATGCCAGAGACGCCATGCCGAACGGGGGTAAGCTGGCAATCGAAACCAAAGCGGTGGTATTGGACGATGAGTATTGCAGTACTCATATCGAAGCTTCCAGAGGGTTGCATGCGCTTCTCACGGTCAGTGACACGGGAACCGGGATTGACAGGGCCTCATCGGATCATATTTTCGAACCGTTCTACACAACAAAGGAACCGGGTCAGGGGACCGGATTGGGTTTGGCGGTGGTTTACGGTATAGTGAAGAGCCACGGTGGGCACATAACCATGCACAGTGAACCCGGCGTGGGGACTACCTTCAAAATATACTTACCGGCGCATCAAGTTCCAGCCGAGCCGGATGTGCCAACATACGCTCATTTTTCGGCATTGGGGACCGGCACAATACTGTTGGCGGATGACGAAGAGTTTGTGAGGTCTCTTGGCGAAAGAATCCTGGAAGCATCAGGGTACAAGGTCCTTACGGCACACGATGGGCAGGAAGCCATTGAAATTTACCGGCAAAAAAGAGATGAGATCTCACTTGTTATCCTTGACCTCATTATGCCGGTAATGGACGGGAAACAGTGTCTTGATGAGATTCTAAAGGTTAATCCGCAGGCCAAGGTGTTGATAGCCAGCGGATATTCCCCTGACGGGGCCACAAAAGATATTTTAGCGAGCGGTGCAAAGGGGTTCGTGAATAAGCCCTATGATATCGATCAGATACTCCGCTCAGTTCGCCAAGCTCTGGATTAGGAGCGAGATCGGGTACGCGTTTCAAATCATTCTTTTTCGGGGCCTAATCGCTAACGATACTCACAGGGTGGGGAGCATGATTGTCCAAGGCCAAACCTGAGAGGATCTCGCCGATGAATTGAGACCTGTGTGGCAGGCAATTACGGAGCTTGGTGAGCCGATGGCCGAACTCCAGGTCATTAATGCTCGTGAAGAGATCCTCATTGTGAAGGACATGCCCTATTCCATTTTATGCCTTCCTAATAAGGATCTACATTTCTTTAGATATCCCTGGCACTTCGGTACCTGCTGTTACTGATCACAGTTTTCTAAATACAGCGGTTCGGACTACGGAGCATAGCTCAGAAGCATTTCTGACGGGACAGGCGCTGTGAAATCGATTGACATCATGACGCTCAGAATGAATATGGTCAGAATGGAGAAGATAAAAAGCTTTTTGGCCCAGAGCCGCTCATCGGATGCCTTGTAGCCCGACCAGGCCATGTACATCCAGGACAGGCCCAACACGGTCGCCACTGCAAACGTGCTGTAACCGGTGTACCCCCCGAAGGTCAGCATCAGCGTGGCGGCCATAAAGGCCAAGATATAACCGACAATATGCTTTTTTGCATCGGCTGTTCCCTGCTTGACCGGCAGAACCGGGATGGCCGCAGCAGTGTAATCATCAAGCCGAAAAACAGCGATGGCGTAGCAGTGAGGCATCTGCCATAGGCTGAAGATCGAAAACAATATCACTGCTCCCATGTCGAAGCGACCGGTAACTGCGCAATATCCCGCAAGGGGCGGTGTGGCTCCCGCCAGACTGCCTATCAACGCGCTGTAGACGGAATTGCGCTTCATGTAAAGGCTGTACACGCCCACATAAATCACAAGGCCCGCCAGCACGATCACAACGGCCAGCAGGTTTGTTGCCGCCCAGAGCAGTGCCATGCCCGCAATGCCCAAAATCGTTGCGTACGATACGGCGATCTTCAGTGAGATGAGCCCCTTGGCAAGGGCGCGGTCGCGTGTCCGGATCATTTTTCGGTCTATTTTTCTATCGACACAGTTGTTGAAAACGCAACCGGAAGCGACAACCAGGGATATGCCGATGAGAGTCACCGGGAGAGCAACTCCATCAACCTGCCCTTTGGAGGCAAGAAAAAAGCCGGCTGCCGCGGAGATCAGGTTGCCGAAAACGATCCCCGGTTTGGCAACGAGCAAATAGTTTTTGATCCTTTCAGGCATTCTCACATCATTCGGTAATTTAGGGTATACATGATCCAGAGGGTTCCTCCGACGAAGAGGACCATGATCGCTAGAGTGAACATCAAGGCCAGCACGTTCCAACCCGCCGCCGATGAAGTGTCCAGATGCAGGAAGTAATGCAAGTGCACCAGAATCTGCACGATACCCGCGCTGAAAATGCCGGCCAGGATCGTCGAGGAGGACCAGGTACCGCTCATCACCAAGGCAAACGGAATGGCGGTCAGAATGAGGGAAAGAACGAAGCCGGTGAAGTACGATTTGAGACTTCCCCTGCTGGCGCCGGTGCTGTCGATATATGCTTGGCCCATTTACATAACTCCCATCAGGTAGACGATACTGAATATGCCGATCCAGATGATATCCAGAAAATGCCAGAACATACTCAGACGCATCAGCCGTGATTGAACGGGAGAGGTCAACCCTTTGACGGCCACCTGACCTATCACGACCGCCATCCAGATCAGCCCGAAAGTCACATGGGTACCTGAGTCCCTACCAGGGTGAAATAACTCGAAAGGAAGGCGCTGACGTCCGGTCCGTGGCCCCCGGCAATCATGCCGTGGAACTCATTGATTTCCATGGAGACAAATCCAAGCCCCAGCAGAAAGGTAACGGCGAGTCCGATCAGAACCCACTTCTTCATGCCGTTGTGCACGGCCAGCATGACCAGACCATAGGTTACGCTGCTGAACAGCAGGAGCAAGGTTTCACCCAAGACGTAAGGCAGTTCAAACAATTCCTTCCCCGTCGGTCCGCCGGCATAGTTGCGGCCCAGGACGGCAAAAGTTGCGAAGAGCGTCGCAAATAGGATGAGGTCGCTCATGAGATAGAGCCAGAAACCGAATGTCTGCATCGCGATGGTATCGGGGTGTTCAACTTCTTCGTTATGAGCGATGCCGATGGTCAAAGCGTCTGTTGTCATCATTTACATCTCCACTACAGGTTTTGTGGTGGTCTGTTCGTCTGCGGGGCGTCATTTCGCGACGGCGGCCAACTGTCGATAGCGTTCATTTTCGATCCGCTCGACCTCGGCGGCGGGTATGACGTAATGGATGTCATCGTCCATTGAGCGGGCAATGATCGTGAAAAGCATACCCAGAGCGGCCAGTATGGCCAGCCACCAGATGTACCAGATCATGGCAAATCCGAACACGAAAGCCAATCCGCCGATGATAAGGCCGTGCGGCGCGTTTTTCGGCATCTCGATGTCGTTATATTGATCCGGCCGGCGATATGCGGCGCCTTTTTCCTTCATGTCCATAAAAGCATCGATTTCATCTACGACGGGTATTTTCGGGAAGTTATAGACCGCGGGCGGAGAAGATGTCATCCACTCCAAGGTGCGGCCGTCCCAGGGATCTCCGGTTGGATCGCCGAGGGCACGGCGCTCCTTAATGCTGACGAGCAATTGAATTGCCTGAAAGAAGATGCCGAGCAGGATCACGGCCACACCCAATGCGGCGACGAGCAGATAGGGATGCCAGGCCAGGGTGGCATAATGCGCCATGCGGCGGGGCATGCCCATGAAGCCCAGCACATATAGGGGCATAAAGGCCAGATAAAAGCCGATCAGCCAGCACCAGAATGCGCGTTTGCCCCAATTTTCCTTCAGACGAAAGCCGACGGCCTTTGGGAACCAGTAATAATAACCTGCAAAAAAGCCGAAAACCGCACCGGGGATAATCGTATTGTGGAAATGAGCGATCAGAAACAGGCTGTTGTGGAGCACGTAATCAGCGGGTGGTACAGACATCAGTACGCCTGAAGACCCGCCGATAGCGAAGGTCACGATGGCCCCCAGGGTCCAGTACATCGGCGTAGTAAACCTTATGCGGCCACGATACATGGTGAAAAGCCAGTTGAAGGTCTTCACCCCGGTGGGGATGGCAATCATCATGGTCGCAATCCCGAAAAAGAGATTGACGTTCGGGCTGGCGCCCATGGTGAAAAAATGATGCACCCAGACGGAAAAGGACAGAACCGTGATGACTGCCGTGGCATAGACCATGGATGTATAGCCGAACAGCCGTTTTCCGGAGAATGTGGCGACGACCTCGGAAAAGATCCCGAAAGCCGGCAGGATCAGGATATAAACCTCGGGATGCCCCCAGGTCCAAAACAGGTTGGCATACATCATCATGTTACCACCGAGCGTGTTGGTGAAAAAATGCATACCCAGGTAGCGATCGAGTGTTATCATGCCGAGAGCGGCCGTCAGGACCGGAAATGCCCAAACCACGAGCACCATGGTGAAAAAAGAGGTCCAAACAAACAACGGCAACCGCATGGGCTTCATTCCGGGAGCGCGCATTTTCATGATGGTGACGAGAAAATTGATACCAGTCATGGTCGAGCCGATACCTGCGATCTGGAAGGACCATATCCAATAGTCCACCCCTACGCCGGGGCTGTACTGCAGTTCGGTCAGCGGGGTATATCCCGACCATCCGGCTTTGGAAAACTCACCTACACCCAAAGATACCATGACCAGCAACGCCCCGGCTGTGGTCAGCCAGAGACTGAGCGAATTCATAAAGGGAAAGGCTACATCGCGTGCACCTATTTGCTGCGGCACAACGATATTCATCAACCCAACCAGAAACGGCATGGCCATGAAGATGATCATGATCGAGCCGTGAGCGCTGAATATCTGATTGAAGTGGTCAGGGGGCAGATAACCCAGGGAGCCGCCCGAGGCAATGGCCTGCTGAGAGCGCATCAGAATGGCATCGGCGAACCCGCGCAGCAGCATGACCAATGCGACGGATAATGTACATGATGCCAATCTTCTTGTGGTCTAGGCTGGTCAGCCATTCTTCATAAAGGTAGTTCCACTTTCTGTAGTAAGTGACCAAGCCCAGGATCACCAAGCCCAGGAGAACCGCGCCAGCCACGGAAGTTATCGTGATCGGTTGGTCAAACGGAATCGCTGAAAGGCCTAACTTTCCAAACATATCAATTTCCCTCTGAAACGTCGGTACTTGCGTGTGTGGAAACGGATCCTCTGCTCATACGACCAGGATTCTTGCCCCAATTCGGATCGAATTTGCGCAGAATATACTCAAACAGACCGGGCCTGACTGAAGAGAAATAGGTCACTGGGTGGTAGCCGACGCTCGGTTTGGCGAGCTTCTCGTATCGGTCCAGATCGAGCTTTTCCGGAGATTGTCTGACCTTTTGCACCCAGGATTGAAACTCTTCCATGGAAACCGCATTCGCCTTGAAATGCATGTCGGCGTAACCACGACCGCTTATCTGCTGATTTTGACCGGCATAAGTGCCTGGTTTGTCAGCCAGGAGGTGCAACCGGGTTTGCATGCCTGCCATGGCGTAAATCTGGCTGCCCAGTTGCGGGATGAAGAAGGAAGTCATTACGGTTTCCGAGGTGAGTTTGAAGCTGACCGGAACATCGACGGGAAAAGTGATTTGATTGACGGTCGCGATATTTTGATCCGGGTAGATGAAGAGCCACTTCCAATCCAGGGATACGGCTTCGATGTTGACAGGCTTGTTGACCGAATGGATGGGCTTATAGGGATCCAGAGAATGGGTCGTGGTCCAGGCCAGAATCGCAAGAACCGTGACAATGGCAATAGGAACCGCCCACATGAAGAAATCGATTTTAGCGGAATAACTCCATTTCGGCATATAAGTCGATTCAGTATTGGAAGCTCTGTACTTTCGGGGAAACCAGAAAGCCATGATGAAGACGGGAATGACGACGATCAGCATGAGCACGATGGCCGCAATGATGACGAACCGCTCCGCCTCGCCTATCGGTCCTTTGGGGTCGAACAAGAGTATCGTGCTGCAACCTCCGAGAAGAGTTACGGCACATAGGGATGACAAGCCGACTAAAGCGAAATATCTCTTTGTCTTCATTTATCCCCCAACGTCTCAAGAGTCTCTAATCTTTAAGTAAACAGGTCTTAATTTGCAAAAAAGCTTTTAGTATTCATGGGCCTGAGGCCCCTTTGGGGCGTACGCACACTATTACGCTCCCGAGTCTTAATTTACCAGGTTTAGACGACCGTGCATCTAAAAAGTTTCCCGTGGCTTCTGGACTGAGGAAAGCCCGACAGCGACATGAACATGCCACCTCCGGCCGTGATACGCAACTTTCGCTCCAACCTTGATCAGGCGCCTGATCAACCATTCCATTGAACGTTTGACCTCTTCGCCATGGAGATAGAATTGCCGGAGCATGTCCAGGAGGTTATAGGCCAAGACTCCCATGAGCAACCGGGCTTGGTTCGCGGCGAAGCGCCGGCAACTGGTCCTGTCCCAGCGAAGCGTATTCTTCTTTGATCCGGTTCTCAACATAGCCGCGTCTGTTCTACACCTTGATCACTTTCCCGGCAGGGAGCATGGACTTGGTCACGATGAACCCGATCCTTGGGAAGAGTTCCCCGTCACTCGTGAAGGCGAACAGCGGATGAAAGCAGTTCTTTCCGAAATGACCGTTGAACGCCACGTTCTCTTGCTTGCCGTGCGCCGGGTCTTCCGTTGAATCAAGGTCCAGGATCGGACGCTGCTTCTTCTTTCTCTTCATGAGCGCGTCATTGGACCTCGTAAGCGCATTTTCAAGCGCCGTCAACCCGGCTTCATACCATTGCCCCTTCAAACAAGTGAAAATGACGGGCAGGGACGCCCGCCGTTGCTGATGTCAGTTCTTTGAACGCGCATTCCTATAAAAGTCAGGAGACCCTGGACAGTTTTCTGCCAGGCAGTTATAATATATCCAATAGGGTAGCTTGTACAACATTCGGTCTCCGAACTCGTAGGGATGGGGGGTCTCATTGTTATTGTCACGATATCAAATTCTTACCCTTCATTTGCCGTCGTATTGTGTTGGTCTTAGACATTCTGTTTAACCACCCGGCAATCTGTCCAGCACAGGAGACAGAACCGTGAATTCCCAGGACGACACCGAAGGGTTAGTATCCCCTCGGTTCGCCATCCACGACCACCTTGCGGTTCCTTCGATCGCCGTTGTAGGAGGTGAGACATGCTCCAAGGCGACGACGATTCCGACTACAAATGTTCTGACCTAAGAAGGGAGGCGGAGGGAGCCTTGCGGCCAAAGTCCCAAGATGTCCCTGACGTATCGGCGTTCTCCCCTGAAGAAGTCCAACGATTGGTACACGAGTTGGGAGTCCGTCAGATCGAACTGGAGATGCAAAACGAGGAACTCCGTCGAGCTCAACAGGAACTCGGGGTGTTACGGGACAAGTATTCGGAATTTTATGAATTTGCTCCTCTGGGTTTTTTTACGTTGGATCAGAACGGGGTGATTCTGGAAGCCAATCGCACCTGTGCTGAGCTTCTCGGCATGGACAGAAGTCTTTTGATCGGCAAGCCATTTTTTCTACTTGTTTGTAATGAGGACCGAGACACGTTCCATTTTCACTTGAAGGAACTGCGTGAAGCCGATATCAACCGCGATTGCGACATCAAGCTGATCAAAAAGGACGGCGGGCAATTCTATGCTCACTTAAGAAGCGTGGCGGTAAAAGATTGTGATGGTCGCTTTACTGAATTTCGAATCGCGGTATCCGATATTACCAAGCAAAAGCGTGCGGAGGAATTTCTGATCAGGGCCAATCAGGAATGGGAGTTAACGTTCAACACCGTCCCGGACCTCGTTATGGTTCTCGATGCTCAACACAGGATAATACGGGCAAATAAAGCAATGGCTGCAGCTTTCGGGATGAGGAAGGAGGCGCTTGTAGGCAGGCATTGCTTTGAGGTTGTTCATGGCGGAAATGAACCTCCTCGGTTTTGCCCGCACGCCAAGCTTCTTGGCGATGAGAATCAGCATTCAGTGGAAATTTTTGAACCTCGTCTTGGAGGTACATACGAAATTCGGGTGGCTCCGCTTGCGGACCAAGGAGGGCATCTCTTAGGCTCGGTTCACATCGTCCGCGATATTACCGCTCGAAAACAAATGGAGCAGGAACTGAGAGACAGCGAAGAGCGATACCGAGCCGTTTTCGATAATGCAGGTATCGGGATCAACGTGCTCGACCCAAGTGGGAAAATTGAGCAGGCTAATCCCGCTCTATTGAATATGCTCGGTCATACTGAGAAAGATTTGCGTCAACTCACCGTCATGGACATAATCCACCCTGACGACAGAGAAATCTTCAGGCAGGGGCTGGAAGCCATCGCTGGAGGAGAAGTCGCTTCGTGCAGAGTTGAGATACGTCATGTCAAGAAAGACGGGAGCCTCATGTGGACAGACCTTTCGGCTTCTACCATCCGAGACGCAGAGGGAAAGCCGAGGGCGGCAGTAGGCTTGATAGCGGACATCACTGAACAAAAAAAATCCCAAATTGCGTTGAAGGAATCGGAGGAAAAATTACGGCTCATAATTGATTCATCTCCAATAGGGATAAGTATCGTTCAGAACGGCAAGTACGTCTATGTGAATCCTACGTTTGCGCAAATGTTCGGTTATGAAACAGGAGATGAGGTAATAGGACTCCCTAAGGAGACCCTTTATGCCTCGGAAAGTAAGAAATTAGTTTTGATGAAGTTTGCGGATGGGACAGGCGGTGGAGAACCAGTCTCTCATTACGAAGCGGTCGGACTCACCAAGACCGAAAAACGTATTGATGTGGGTGCTTGGGTAACTCAGATCGATTATTCCGGGAAACGGGCTTTTCTCGCATTCGTCATGGACTTCACAGAGAGTAAGGGCCTCAGGTCGCAACTCCTTCAGTCCCAGAAGATGGAGGCCATAGGAACCTTATCCGGGGGGATCGCGCATGACTTCAACAATATTCTGACCGTTGTTCTGGGATTCTCGGAATTGCTTCTTGCGGGCCGAGAGGAAGGCAGTCCGGATTATGCAGACCTTCAAAAGGTAATCCAAGCAGCAGGTAAAGGGGCTGATTTGATCCAAAGACTGCTCGCTTTCAGTCGGAAAGCCGAGAGCAATCCTCGCCCCATAAATTTGAACCATCAAGTGGAACAGATCAAAGACATGCTGACCCGAGCGATCCCCAAAATGACGGAGATTGAGCTGATACTCGCCGATAGTCTATCCACAACCAATGCGGACCCCACCCAGATTGATCAAGTACTGATGAACCTTGCGGTCAATGCAAGAGATGCTATGCCTGACGGGGGTAAACTGACCATTGAAACGAAAAACGTTGCTCTGGACGAAGAATATTGCAGGGGGCATGTCGGAGCAAAGCCGGGTGACTATGTGCTGCTCTCCGTTTCCGATACAGGCTGCGGCATGGATGAAGAAACATTGCAGCGCATATTTGAGCCTTTTTTCACGACCAAGACGGTGGGCAAGGGAACGGGTCTTGGGCTGGCCATGGTCTATGGTATTGTAAAGCAGCATGGCGGATATGTCACATGCGACAGCGAGCCAGGGTCGGGCTCCACGTTCAAAATCTACCTGCCGGTAGTCCAAATCGAAGCGGAATTAGGGAGTCCGGCGGAAAAGCTGATGATTCCTCGCGGGATGGCGACGATTCTGCTGGCAGATGATGAAGAGCCGATAGTAGAATTAGGAAAAAGGATTCTGGAGCGGTCCGGTTACACCGTGCTTATTGCAGCTAATGGGAAGGATGCTTTGAGTCTATACGAGAAAGGAAGGGACACAATTTCGTTAGTAATTCTGGACCTCATCATGCCCGGAATGGGAGGCAAGAAGTGTTTCCAAGAGCTTCTGAAGATCAATCCACAAGTAAAGGTTATCATAGCCAGCGGCTACACCTCTGCCGGAACTCTCAAAGACGCAACTGAACTTGGAGCCCGGGGTTTCGTCAGGAAGCCATTTGATATCGGGCCGACACTACTCAGAACCGTTCGTGAAGTTCTGGACCAACCGTGATTCACGTACCTCGGCAGTCGTTGGCACCGACGGGTATCCACGCTGTCTCCGATTTTCATTAACGCATTCAAATTGCTCGCCACGCCCCACTGCGGTGCGTCGCGTCCCTGCAATCTGGAATTGTTTTCGCCATTTGGATGTATTGCGTGCTATCGTGATGCCAGATTGGAATCTCAGCTTCCGTTCATAGCGGCAATTTGACGTTATTCTTCCTTAACAGCTTCACCTCTTAATTACCGCGATAAGGTGGCAGCATGAATAGTCAAGACAAAACCAAAGAAGAACTCACCGATGAATTGAGATATGTGTGCCAAAGGCTTGTGGAGTTGGGGGGGCCGGAACCTGAACGTCAGGTCAAGAAAGCTCGTGAAGAGATACTCATTGTCGATGACGAGCCGCATATATGTGATCTGCTCACCCGTTGGTTTACGGCAGACGGTTATCGATGCACTTATGCCGCCAGTGGTGAAACGGCTCTTGGTTTGCTCGCAGGTAAAAAATTCGGTCTGGTGGTCAGTGACATCATGATGCCCGGCATGTCCGGAATCGATCTTCTCAAAGCCATCAGGATCTTTTCCGCTGATACGGCGATAATCATGGCAACCGCGGTTGGCGATCGTCAAACGGCAATTATGAGTCTCGAACTGGGAGCTTACGGCTATGTCCTAAAACCCTTCGACCGCAATGAGATCCTGATAAGTGTCGCCAACGCCTTGGAGCGCCGTCGCGTGACACTTGTAATGAGAGAGTACGAACGTAATCTGGAACAAAAAATTGTGGAACGCACAGCACAGGTTCGTCAACGAGAAGAGCAAATAATATTCAGATTACTATCTGCTTCAGAGTACCGCGACGACGAGACCGGGGCTCACATTCGACGTATCGGCATGTACTCCGCAGCCATGGCCGGGGAGTTGGGCTGGGAACCCGAGGCAGTCGATGACATCCGACTGGCTGCTCCCATGCACGATGTAGGAAAGATCGGCATCCCGGATCGAATTCTACAGAAGCCGGCGAAATTGACTCCGTCCGAATTTGAGATCATGAAAACGCACACCTCGATCGGTGGTCGCATTCTCGACAATCCTGATGTTCCATTGCTTCAAATGGCAAAGGAAATTGCTTTGTCACATCATGAGAAGTGGAATGGTTCCGGTTACCCTTCCGGTCTTGTCGGAGAGGCTATCCCTGAAGCCGGTCGGATCGTCGCGGTGGTCGATGTGTACGATGCCCTTGTCTACGACCGCGTTTACAGAGCCGCCCTTCCCGAAGAACAGGCTCTCTCCATGATCAACGCAGGCAATGGGACTCATTTTGAACCCAGGATGGTCGATTGCTTTATGAGCTTGCTTCCCGCAATACGGCGCATCCGAGCAAAGATAAAAGAGGAGCAATTGGGCAATCTTGGATCTGGTTCCCGGGGGGCGGACGCGTGCCGGGAATAGACACGCAAAACCTGTCCCCCAGGTCCGGGGAGGATGCGACGTGGACTGACTGCATCCCCTTTAAGTCGGCAGCATGGCTCCCGACACCCCCTCTGACACCGTTCACCATGAAATCTGCCAATGCTGTCACATCATTTCGTCTGCCTCTTCTGTTTCTTGCTCTTGATATCCTCTGCTATTGAGACCGGATCTCCAAAATAGATGCAGTGCGCGAGACACACATTATCCGCGCAAGCAGGAATAAGCCCGTGATCCACCCGGTGGTGACATAGGTTGCACTTGAGCGCCTTTTGGTTGTTTTCGTCGAAACCTATGGCATTGTACGGGCAAGCTTCCATGCAGCTTTGACATCCCGTGCACACATTCTCGTCGAGTATCACAATTCCATCTTCTCTCTTCGAGATAGCTTGTTCGGGGCAGGCTTCAGCACATGGAGGGTCGTCGCAATGTTGGCAGACGTTGACACGATACATGTAATCGACCATGCCCTCGCCTAGCGAGGGTCCCTCTTCAGTCGCCAGCAAGAACTTGGCCTTGAAATCAAATTCCTGTCCACAGGCAGCCTCACAGGTCCTGCATCCCCAGCAAGCCTCATGATCTATGACGAGACCGTACCTACTCACTTTTCCGACCTCCCTTCAGGTGACTCCGGATGAATCCTGCAAAGAAAAGTTCTGATAGCGGTCCCGCCCATCGCAGGGTCGCAGTTCTCATAACTGTTGTCCGTTAGCATGTTTATGTTGGATTCCTGCCACGAGCGTTGCGGGTCTTTGCACTCCGGCAACCACCAGCCGTGCTCCGCGAAGATGATGCGAGGGTCCATGCCCGCGAACAGTTTGGCCCGCTGTCGGATCTTGCCTCTGGGAGATTCAATGAAAACCCAATCTCCTTCTTTGATACCCTCTTTCCGAGCCGTTTCCGGGTGGATCTCAACAACGGGGTCCTTATGGAGATCTCTAAGGACCGGGATTTGGCGCCCTTCAGAGCAGAAAAACCCTGGTATTCGCCGTCCTGAAACGAGGATGTACGGATACTCCTTGTAAAGTTCGGGCGCGCTGTACGGGCTCCCGGGAGCTTCATGATACTGCGGCAGCGGATCATACCCCATTTTTTCCAGAACCGTTGAGTGAAGTTCCAATTTCCTCGTTGGAGTAGAAAAACCCTCAGTTCTGTACTTCTGGTACTTCACTTCCCCTCGAATATAGTCCATTTCCTTGAACTGCTTCCATGTGATTCCCACGGGTTCAAGTATGTGGTCGAGGCCCTGCTCAAAATCGGGCCACCAATATTCGCCGAGGCCGACCCGCTGAGCCAGATCATTGAGCATTTCATGATCCGATCGGCACTCCCCTACTTGGATCGCCTTGCGCCTCGGCAGAATGTACCCGTGTCGTTTCCAGAAATCCGCAATGTAGTCCATCTCGAGCCAGGTGGCCGCCGGGAGGATGATGTCGGCGAGCGCAGCGGTTGGCGTGATAAAGAAGTCTGCGACCGCCATGAAATCAACCGCTTCCAGCGCCCGGTACACTTCTGCTGAATTAGCTCTGGTCAAGATGGGATTAGTGCTAAGCAAGAATAGCATCTTTACCGGATAAGGCTTTTCCTCAAGAATCGCGTCCCAGATCCGTTTCGGGTTGAGAATTGCAAAGCGAGACCCCAGCCGGAACTGATCGCCACCGAGGCGCTTTGCGAATTGTTCCCTGGTAAGCATCCCATGAGCGCCAAATGATCCCACATTTCGTATATTAGGCGTCGGGAACAACACTTGTCCGCCCGGGACGTCCAAGTTACCCGTGATAGCCATCAGTGCGATCAAGCTACGATCGTTGTTCGTAAGGTTGGCTTGCATCTCCACCCCGACTCCCCATTGGATAGCCGCAGGTTTGCTTGTGGCAAAGAGTCGTGCTGCTTCTGCTATCTTCTCCTTGGGGACCCAGGTAACCTGCTCCACCCTGTCCAGCGGCCACTCCTTGGCACGTTTCACGAACTGCTCCCACCCATGAGCGTAATTCTCGACAAATTCTCTATCGTAGAGCCCTTCTTCGATAATTACGTTGCACATTCCCAGTGCCAGAGCGGCATCGGTCGTGGGCCTCAGACGCAGCCAAATGTTGGCCCTGGCCGCAATACGAGTGAGTCTCGGGTCTATAGCGATCAGCTTGGCGCCCTCATCGAGAGCCACTGAGAAGGACTCACCCTTGTAGGAGTCAGGATTGCTGAAGACCAGATTATTGCCCCACACCATGATACATTTGGGATGGTTTTCGTAGTCCACGACCGGATTGGAGCCACAGGTAATAATGGTTGTGGCGAGTCGGGGACCATAGCAAAAATGGCCTGCCGTCAGGACGTTCGGAGTGCCCAGCACATTGGCGAACCGATAAATAGCCGCCTCATTGTCTCTACCCGTGCCGTAGCCCAAAACAATGGATTCAACGCCATGACTGTCCTTATAATGGAGAATTCTCTCCGCAATGGTTCCCAGGGCCTCATCCCATGAGATGCGTTCCCACTTGCCGCTTCCCTTCGGCCCTTCCCGTTTCACCGGATAAGTGAGCCGGTCGGGATGATAGGCCAATTGAATCGATCCCAAGCCCTTTGCGCACAACGTGCCGTGGTTAATGGGACAGTCCGGGTCTCCTGCTATCTTCTTGGCCTTGCCGTCTTTGACGTACACGAGCACGCCGCAGCCGCCATGACACATTCTGCAAGCGCTCTTTACGACCGAATCGTACCCGTAGACCTCCATCTCACGAGCCGAGTTCGAATATTTGAATTCCGCCATGGTTACCCCTCCCATTCTGCTCGCGCCTCTTCCGAAGCCAACACCGTTACGGTATCGAGTTGCCGGAAGGACGGTTGAAGAGCGCCTCCGATCAACTCGGAGAATTTTGTCGCTGCTCTCGCTACATGTGTGCCGTATTTCTTGGCGAAGTCCTTGGGGAACGTGCCGGTAATCACCAAAGACCCTATCAGTTTCGCGCCGGGGCCGAAGACAGGTGAAGCTACCGCATGGATACCGCTAATCATTTCCCCCAGGTCCGTCGCATATCCGGCCTTACGGCAATCAGTCAGATCTTGCTCAAGCCTGGACGGATCAAAGCTTGATGGATTGCCATGGAAGTAAAGCTGCGATCCGCCGAGAATTTTCTGCTGTTCAGCGTGTGGGAGAAAAGCGACTATGGTTTTCCCATGAGCGCCCCATGTCAGAGGAAATCTGTGCCCCAGTCTGATCGTCACTCCGATGTCCTGGTTCCCCTCATCTTTGGCTACCACGAAAACATGACTGTCTGAAATAAGGCCGAGAAACGCTGTGCTCTTGGTTGCAAAAGATAGCTCGCGAAGGACAGGTGCGACAGCTTCGCGTAAATCCATGTTATTCAAGACCTTGCTCGACAAGAACAGAAGGCCGGGGCCAAGTGAATAGGTCTTGCTATCGGAAGACCGCTGGACAAATGCGAATTGCCGCAATGTGTTCAGGATTGAGTAACCCTTGCTCTTGTGAATGCCCACCACGCCGCAAATTTCAGTCAGGGTCATTTTCCTCGATTTATTCTGCGCGAGAGCCATTAGGATTCGTGAAGCTTGCTCTACGGCCGGGACAAGCGAGGAGTATTCGGGCTTGGTTGTCGGTGGATCTTGCTTTGAAGACATATTGAAGCTTAACTATTCGCTAGACAGAACCGGATTCTCTAGGAAGAACTTAACCGCAGGTTGTTGGCTTGTCAAGACAAAAGTTCCCGGCCAAGTAACCATTCACTCACACGGGGGCGTCTCTCCCAGTTGTCATTGAGAGGAGTGAAACGACGAAGCAATCTGCAGTCCCGCGAACCGCGGGAGAAAAATCCAGATTGCTTCGTCCCACGCGACGCGGGACTCGCAATGACAATATGCACCCCGTGAGACTGAATGATTGCCATCGAAGCATTGTCCGTCGCCGCGGGGTACTATCCCAAATAACCAATCTTTGGGCTTCTTCCGGATTTCAACTGGGGGTTGCTTGACAAGAATCCTTAATTATCGCGCGGATATGGCAAAAAAGCATGTTATTGTGGTTCACCCCACATCCTCTATTGGGGAAATGCCGGCATCTTGCAGGAGCTTTCAGAAACTGGATGTGTGATTTCCTGGCCCTTGAATTTCTTGATGGGATCCAGTCCGCGGATTCTCCTATAATACTTGTTGGGGTGAGCGGAGGTCTTTCCGAACGCTACATCAAATACTGCTTGGTGGTCCTCCTCTCTGAACGTCACGGAGCCCACCGGCAAACCGGCTACTGTTAGGCCACTCAATGCCTTTGCCACGGCCGTTCTGTCCGATGACTCAGCCTTCCAGACGGCCGCTTTAAGCATTTTGACCGCGGCATACGAGTTATAAGCAGCGTAGGGCGGCGGAATTTCTGAAAGGGAAAAGCTCGCGTAAGCTTTTACAAACACGTCATTGAAGGAGTTATCGTATGCCTCACACCAGTACGGGCTTCCGAACCAGATCCCGGGAGGCAAGTCGAGAAACCCCAGGGCCATAAAGATTTCTACCGCGCCTCCGACAGGACACAGGACCGTCCTCCCTTTCAAGAAACCTTCCCGGTTTGCCTGCTGAAGAAAGGTCTTCAAATCGTTTCCCCACAAAGAGATCATCAACCCGTCGTCGGATGGCATTTTTTTCAAATTACCAATAACTTGTGCCCAATCTTTGGTTTCCGGGGGAACGAATGTTCCCCGCTCAAACGTCAACCCCGCAGCTTCTTGCCCGTATTTCATGAAATATTTCCATGAGTCCTGCCCGAAGCCGTAGTCCAGGCCCAGCGTGGTCCACTTCTTGGGACCAAGGTCCTTAGCGAGGAGAGCTGCCGCCTTGTAACACTGATCCATGTTCCAGGTAATCCTGAACGTCCACGGATTGCACAGGGAGCCGGTTACTTCATCCAACATGGCATCAGTTATGATCAATGGGCATTTCAGCTCGTTCATCATTGGGGTTATGGCCTTGGCCACAGCGCTGGAAACAATGCCAATGACGATGCTTACATTTTCCTTTTTCACCAGATTCTCTATCGCGGATTTCGCAACATCCGGGGTTGCCGCACTATCGGCGAAGATGAGTTCGATCTTTCGCCCGTCCACGCCGCCTTCTCCGTTTATTTCGTTTGCAGCGAGCTGTGCGCCCTGTCGCGCGACTTGCCCGAACGTTGCCATCGGCCCGGAGAAAACATGGACGTAGCCGACTTTTATGGGGTCCGCTGCAAGGCAACAAGAAGCCGTTACAAGACCGAGAAGCGTCATAACGACCACAAACTTATTCCGAGCTTTTGACATCGCCAGTTCCTCCTGCGCGGAAACGAATTTTGCCGGAACCGTGAGAAACCACTGCAACTTGCAACTCTTGAGGTCTTGATTGCTCTGTTGAGAGTTTCGCGGGGCAGAGCACAGCGTCGCATCGCCCAGCATAACGCTGAAATACAGGATATGGCGGAAATCTTCCCTTGTGATCGGCATTCCGTCACTATTTAGCATACTTGACCATCGTTAGTTCAGTCAACCATAATTTTTCACGGGCTTCGTTCCAAGCCTGAAGGGCTTGCAGTAAGTGGCAGTTCCATGTTTGCACGTTCCGAAGCAATTTGAGTCCACAGGCAAGAGTCAAGGATGGAGCCAGCCGGATGCCTATAATGATCATACAAATTTGTCGGTTCCCAAAGACCGTCCGGCGCATTCGTGGCATCGCAGCATGCGCACTTCCGCTGGAGGAAGGTGATGAATTAAGTATAGTGTCCCCGGAACCCGGCTGCTCCAAACCTGCCGTTTCCCTCAGTCAGTCGTAAGATGAATGAAATAAAGAAATGTCGGCATTTATGCCGACATTTCTTCGACCAGGTTAGATTATGATTCCAGCACGGTAGCTCTAGCCACCTTTATTCATGTGACTTTTTCTTCATCATCTCCTGAAGTTCCATTTTCTTCTTTTCTAAAAGCTGCTTCAAGTCTGCTTTCAGTTGATTCTTCTTCTGTTCCAATTCCTTCTTTGTTTGTTCCTTCAAAGCTGTTTTCTTTTGTTCAAATTCCTTTTTGAGATTCGGCCTATCTTCAGGCTTTGCCGCTTTATACTTGTCCTTAAATTCCTGAAGCTCCTTTTTTCGACTGTCCATGAGTTGCTGCTTAAACTGCTCCAATTCTTTCTTCTTCTGATCTTTGAACTGATGGATGGATTGCCGGACTTCCTGTTTTGTAATCTGCGCTCCTTGCTTGTCCTGTGCATCGGCTCCAAAGCTGAAATTAGGGATTGTCATTGCCAGGACGAAAACGAGCAAAAAAGTGAGTTTTGTCATAGCCTTCTCCTTTCGGTAATTTCGGCCATTCAATTGCGGAAATCTATCCGGTCACGTAATTAGAATCTAGGACGGCCTGAACAGGGAGGCAAGGGTTCGGTCAGAATTCCCCTCTAGGTTTGGCAGAACCAACGGTACGCGATTTTCAGGGAGATTGAGGGCAGGCGAGAGAGAGTCGAGCTATACCGGCGAGACATTGAGCGAGGACAAAATTGCTTTTGCGGGTCCCGTCCTTCCTTTCCTACCGATCAAAAGAAGTGGATATTTGACACCTTGGGTTCTCTTAAAAAAAGTTCGCATTTATGCCAACATTTTTTCAGCCCTGTTAGATTATGATTCCACCACGATAGCTATTTATCCTCTATTAATAACCTTTTTTCTTGAACTTCTCCTGGATTTCCTTTTTCTTTTGCTCTGAAAACTGCTTCAAATCTAGTTTCAACTGGTTTTTCTTTTCTTCCAATTCCTTCTTTTCTTGTTCCTTCAGGGCGGACTTTTTCTGTGCCAATTGCTTTTTCATTTTTTCCTGATCTTGTGGAATCGCCGCTTTGAGTTTCTCTTCAAATTCCTGAAGTTCCTTTTTCCTTGTCTCTATAAGCTGATGCTTGAACTGCCCCAATTCCTTTTTCTTCTGGTCTTTGAATTGCTGGATGGATTGCAGCATTTGCTTTTTTGTTAGTACCGTCCCCTGCTTTTCCTGCGGTTCGGCTCCAAAGCTGAATGAAGGAATAGCCATTGCCAAAATAAGCACTAGTAAACAAGTGATTCTTCTCATAGCCTTCTCCTTTTGATAATTCCGGCCCGTCAATTGCGGAAATTCATTAGCTCAAAACATGCGGATGGATTAGTTGAAATTCTCTGCGCCATCGGCTCTTCAAACCGGAAGCGTACTGCTAGACCAGTTAGCGTTGTCAAGGCTCTTTGAATTTGTAACCGACACCCCTCACGGTTTGGATACACTCGCCCGCCGGTCCAAGTTTCCTTCGTAGGCCCACGATCTGAACATCAACAGATCGGTCCGTAACCTCATGGCCTGCCCCATTGACGGCATTAATTATTTTTTCGCGGCTGAAGATCCATCCCGGGCGTTGGGCCAGAAAGTGCAAGATCCGGAACTCCGCTGTAGTCAGGGTAATAGGGACACCTTCCAGAAGTACCTCATGGCGGGCCGGATATATGCTTAGATCATGTATTCTTATTGACGCATCGTCAGCCTGGTCACGTTCCTTTCTCCTGAGAACAGCCTTAATTCGTGCCTGCAAGACCCGGGGACTGAAGGGCTTCACAATGTAATCATCAGCGCCCAACTCCAATCCCACCACGATGTCCTCCTCCTCACTCTTGGCACTGAGCAGAATTATAGCAGTATTGCGGGTTAAGGGATCGCGTTTCAGTTCCCGGAAGACAGCCAGTCCATCAAGACCGGGAAGCATGTGATCCATCAGAATTAGGTCTGGGTGCTCCTTTCGGGCCTTGTCCAACGCAATCTCACCGGAAAGGGCACTGGTTACCCGATATCGTTCTTTTGAGAGGTTATACGTTACCAACTCAAGTATATCTTCCTCGTCGTCAACCACAAGAATCTTCTCTCCGGCCATAATCGTGCCTCAACTGCTCGCTGATCACGTGTCTCTCGGCTTTGTCAGATCTTCTGACCCGGAATTATGCGGCGGTCTTGCCATATCGGTGGTGTTTTGGCCAAAGACCGATCACGAATTGCTTGCCGCGATCCGGAAAAAACCTCCGCATGGTCCTCCCCTTATAGTGTACCGTCCGATTAATAGCATCTCGTGAGTTTTTGGTTAGAAGACAGTTAAGATTACGAAGTATCTCAATAGGATGCGGGGATGTGGAGGACACAAAAATACTCGTGAAAGTTGAGAAGCTCCTGGATGAGTTCAGCCATTAAAGAAATGTCCAGTGCATCTCGGTTGGGGTTAGGGGATGAGGAACCGTGGTGCACTGGATCAACCGGGATGCGTACAAGTTAGTCGAGGAATCCACCTGGATGTTAATCGTCAAATCGAAATTGAGGCTCAGCAGAATCAACGCAGCGCGGCTTTCAGCACTTGATAAGAAGGTGAGGCGCAAGATAAGCGCACCCAAATTTCGCGGAGAATCATCCTGAGACTCAAGATATTTAATCGAGGTAGGACCGCCGGTTACCCGACGGCCCCCTCACGGATCCCGGCGTGCGGTATTCTCGCACCGGGCTCTTCAGGGCTGCTCGCTTCCGCATTGTGATGCTATTCCCCGCAGTGAGGTTGGCATGAGAAACCCCGGTTCAGCAGACCGGCTCATGTTTCCTTTGCGGGCTACGCAGCCCTGTCGCTCCCTTCCCCATGTGGTCGGTTCTCCCGCCTCGGAGTACTATGGAGCGATCTGACTCCCCATGATCCGCCAGGCGCCCTTCGTTTCTTGCGTCGGAACACCCTACCCTCTTATGAGGGAGACCATGGGGCCTCCCAGGTTCCTGGCATCTCTCTTCCTGCGTGCCACGCTCTCTGACCCCGGCAGGCCCTCCAGGATCTCACCAGTAACGATCCTCTTGTGTTGGCTTCCGGTTTGCTAACACCGTCGCCACCTGCTCTAATGACGTAACGAGGCTGAATCGCTTAAGGGAGTGCGGTCTCCCCTGCGGCCCACAGGATTCTCTGTGTACGCTTCGGATATTTCGTTCGTTTGCCCTAAATTGCATCCTCCTAATATCCGCAACACTCGATACGGGTGGCTGGTTAGGCCTTACCCGACAGGGACTCTCACCCTGAAAGAGATGCCAAGCTTGGCCTGGCGCACTAGCCATTGCCAAAAGTAATGACCTGTTCACCACCCGTCACCCCGGCGAATCCCGCGTTCTGCGCGGGACGGGGTCCAGAAGTCCCGCGTCTCGCGGGATTGAAATCCCGCCTGCGGCGGGACTGAATTCCGGCTTCCGTCGGAATGACGGTGCCAGGCTACCTCCAATCCGACTAAACTTTTGGCAATGGGTATAGATGCCCCTTTAACAAAGGGGCAGATACTCCGTCCTAATAATTAGAGCAGAATTTTGGAGACGCACGGGACTCAGCATCCGGCGGGGCAGCCCGTGCGGTTCGAGTCCCCCCTCTTCCACCGGTGTCAAGCGGCATCCTTTCAGGGAACTGGGCAAGGATGCTGGAGACAGGCACATGAAAGCAAGGAATGTTCCTATGGTGGTCCTTATGGCTCTGTCGCTGATGTTGATCTCTACGGTGAGTTTCGCGCAAGCCGGTGATGAAAAACCGGCCCCGACTCTTGCCGGGTCACGTCCTCGTATGGAACCGCAAATGCCCCGTCCCCGTGTTACTATTGCGTAGAGCGGGATGCCCCGGCTTTGTGGAACTGGCAAGTTCACAACAGGCTTTCAGATCTCAACGCAATTACAAGAAGCGGGCTGAATCCTGAAAGTGACTTGGATTATATGCTGAGGACGTACCGACCGGAATAATGTGGTTCTGCTCCTAATCTGAAAGCAGCGATAGCCATTGCTAAGATTAAGAGCCAGTAAACAACTTCCAGCCATTCAATTGCCGGGCATCGAATAAATACCTTGGGCGTTGCCGGGTACAGGCCGTTCATTTTGTACCTGTTTCTCTGGGCCTTCCTGCTACGGTTCCATTTTTGTCTTGATCTTGCTCCTGTGTATGACACACGCCGCTGAGAGTTTTTCCAGAGCCTCTAGACACTTGGCATTTGTTGTTTTGACTACGTCTGCATAGCTATATTCGATCAGCGTCGTCTCCATGTGATAGGCAGCCAAAAGGGCAGTGTACATCGTCAGGGTCCCAGTCTTCAGTTTCTCACGGTCCGAATGAATTCGAGAGATAAGGTTCTTAAAGCAGACGCGGAAGACAGCTTTCCAGGCTCGTATTCGTAAGGCTTGCGCCTTATCATTTGGGATAGTTTTGCCAGCACATCCGAATGCAGGGCTTCCTCCTGGGAAAGGTTCAACCAAAACCGCGAATCAAACCGAAAGAATGCTGCGCACTCCTTGTAGAATTCGCCGACAGTCTTTTCCATTTCAGACATGGTATCTAGCGTCTGAACAAGTTCCCGAACACCCTCTTCCTGCATTGGTTATGTCTCTCCTGCTTCAGGGCGGTGTTTCCCGCACTGGTTATCAATTGCGAGACGCCTGGAAAGGTTCGAAAGTGGTTTTTCAAACCACAAGCTATGGACGGTCTTGCTGTGCGCAGGAATTTGAAGCCGCAAGCGGCAATCGAAGAATTGCATTGTTGCCGAGAAGCCCCGCAATTGGAGAAATGTCCAGTTCATCACCAGGGCGGTGATGAACTGGATTTCCTGGATGCATTGCAATGAAGCGCAGATGATACCGAGAATTGAGCAGCCCGTCAAATCAAAACTGAGGCTTAACAGAATCGACGGTACACACCTTTCAAGGAAAATGAAGGGTTAAAAGGGTGCGTGCAAAGAGAGTCGAGCTGCAAAGTCCGTATCGCAAACAATGACATCGGCCAAGGTTCTAGTCCCTAGAGAAAGCGAGCTAGGAAGAAAGCCCTCCTGATTATGCCCATGAATCCTTCCTACGATTCCGGGGAAACCTTATTTAATTTTTCGGCTTCGGGGACTGTAGAATAGAGTTCAATTGTAGTCTTGGCTCATACCAGGCAGGCACGCCAGATCACCTGGCTCGGAGATGAACCAAGAGCAGAGGCGAAGCCCAGCTCAGCATAAGCTATCCCCATTGTCATGCCTCCCAGGCTGCCGATGCTCATTTCCCTATGTGCTTGGCGTTGGTGCATAGCCCGGTAATATAGCACCGAGACCTCCACTCGGTTCCAGTTCCCATATCCCTTACCGCCGCGTCGTAGTACTTGAACGGGCCGCGAACCCGGCCTCCATGTCGGCAGGTTGCTTGTCCGTCACAGTCGGCATTCCCGCATCATCCGTAATAATCCAATATTCGGCAGGTGAGGACTGTGGAATCACACAAACAGCGATTAATGTCACCAACGCAATTACGAGACTCAAAGTTTTCATTCTTTCAACACCGCCGTATATCCGGATTTCTGAAACCGGTCGCCATATCTTCTCATGGGCATTGAGCGCATTTGCGCCCCTTGTTGATAAAGATGCGTAAAAAGCAAAAAAGATTTGCGCAGGCAAAGATCGATATTCCGGAAACAGCATACTTAATCTATTCAGCTTGGGACCTGGGGTGGCATTTTTCTCCCCAGAGTATCTTTCGTACCGGCTCTTCCAGAAATCGGAAAATCTCGTCTAATATTGCTTCCTGGAACGGTCCAGTTCGTTCCAGCCTCTGACGTCGCATTGGTTAGTACATCGCAAGTAATCGATGTTACTTCCGCTTTGGTCCGATCGTTGGTCCATATCGATGGTCCCCCATATCTGTCACGGCAACTCAACTCGCGGACTCCCCGGTCAAAGAGTGCCGGAGGACGGAACTGCGCATATTGCACCTGACAACCCACTCCCGCACCGCCAACCGTCCCCGCCAGAGACTGAGCCGCCAGCCACAATGTCCCGTATGAGAAGGCAGAGACAACCAACAAGGCCGCCACACTCGCTATAATTAATGCAGATCGGTTCATTTTATTCCTCCATGCTCTTTTCCGTTGCTACTCCAAAAGTAATACACAAGCTCAGGAGATGAAACCGAGTCCCAGCGAAGCCTCAACGGCTCAAGAGGAGGGCAACTCCGTTAGTATACGATTCCGCAAGTTCGGTGTGGCACGATCGCTGGCTTTGGTAGGATGTGGTGAGCGAAACGAACCGCATCGTTGGAGGCATCCCCGATCAGTACGCTGCTGATTGGAGCCTCGACCGGTGCGGTTCATCCCGCGAGACGCGGGACTCACCAGCACCCTACGCCTGCTTGGCCGCCTGAAGCGGCAGGGACGGAAAACATCCGCAAACTTATTTAGGAAACACAGTATTTAGAACGGCCACTTCCAGTCAGTGGCCTCCGGTTTATCAATGCCCTGTTCGTGTGCATAATTGAGGTTTTCAATAATTTGATTTTTCAGCCATTCCTTGACCTGGGCCCCGGAAACTTGCAGTTTGGGAAGCCGATCAATCACATCAATAGCAAGGTTGAACCTGTCTATCTGATTCCTCATGGCCAACTCCAGGGGTGTGTTGATATTTCCCTGTTCCTTGTACCCGCGCACGTGCAGGTTTTTGTGGTTGTGGCGACGGTATGCCAGCTTATGGATCAGCCAGGGATAGCCGTGAAAGTTAAAGATGACGGGTTTGTCCGTGGTGAACAGGCTGTCGAATTCCGTGTCTGTCAGACCGTGCTGATGCTCGCTCGGAGGCTGCAATTTGTAACAGGTCGAACGTTGATGAAACGTATCTTGAGATCGGGGAAATTCTCGTCGGAGGATCGCGGTCGCGGCCAGGGCTTCCATAGTGGGGATATCCCCTGCCGCTGCGATTACCACGTCCGGTTCGCTCCCCTGGTCGTTGCTCGCCCAATTCCAGATTCCGATCCCTTTCGTGCAATGCTGAATGGCCTCCTCCATGGAAAGGTATTGCAGATGCGGTTGTTTGTCACAAACAATGACATTGATGTAATTGGTGCTCCGCAGGCAGTGATCTGCTACCGATAAAAGGCAATTAACATCAGGAGGCAAATAGATCCGGGTTATTCTGGCGCTCTTGTTGGTGACCACATCAAGGAAGCCGGGATCCTGGTGGCTGAAACCATTGTGATCCTGGCGCCACACGGTGGAGGTTATGAGCAAGTTCAGCGAGGACACGGGCGCTCGCCAGGAAACTTCACGACACTTTTCCAGCCATTTGGCATGCTGATTGAACATCGAGTCGATGACGTGCACAAAAGCTTCGTAAGAAGCCAAGAAACCGTGGCGGCCTGTAAGGAGATATCCCTCGAGCCACCCCTCTAACGTATGCTCACTCAGCATTTCCATCGTCCGACCGTCGCGGGACAGGTAGCCACCGTCCGCATCCTCCGGCTTGATTTCCGCCATCCAGGCTTTCGGGCTCGCCTGATAAACAGCATCCAGCCTGTTAGAAGCCGTTTCGTCAGGACAGAAGAACCGGAAATTCGTCATGTTTTGAGTTATGGTATCCCTCAAAAAGTCGCCCAAAGGGCGAGTATTTTCCACCCTGGAGGTGGCCGGTTTTGTCACGTCCACTCCATACTTGCGAAAATCTGACAAACTCAGTTCCTTGCGAACCAAACCCCCATTGGTGGTGGGATTTGCGCTCATCCTGCGGTGGCCGATCGGCGCCAGTTCCTTGAGTTCCGGAATCAGTGTGCCATTCTTATCGAACAGTTCTTCAGGCTCATAACTTCGCATCCACGCGTCGAGCATAGTCAGATGGGCCTGATTCTTGTGAACGTCGAAGGGCACCTGGTGAGCCCGCCAAAAGCCTTCCACCTTGTGGCCGTCCACTTCCTTGGGACCGGTCCAGCCTTTGGGCGTCCGGAGAATAATCATCGGCCATTCAGGCAACTGAGTAATCCCTTGAGTGCGTGCTTGGTTTTGAATGGCCCTGATATCTGCGAGAGCCGACTCCAGAGTCTGGGCCATTGCCTGGTGCATAGGAAAAGGGTCGGCCCCCTCGACAAAGTAGGGTTTGTAACCGTACCCAAGAAACAGGTTCTCCAACTGCTTGTGGCTGATTCTCCCCAAAATAGTGGGATTGGCTATTTTGTAACCGTTCAGGTGCAAGATTGGCAGCACTGCACCGTCGTGCACCGGATTTAGGAACTTGTTGGAGTGCCACGCCGTGGCCAAAGGACCCGTCTCTGCTTCCCCATCACCTACCATGACCGCTGCAATCAAGTCCGGGTTGTCGAAGGCGGCTCCATAGGCATGGGAAACACTGTATCCCAGCTCGCCCCCTTCGTGCAAAGATCCTGGGGTCTCAGGGGTACAGTGGCTTCCGATACCGCCGGGAAAGGAGAATTCTTTGAAAAACCGGCGGAGGCCTTCTTCGTCTTCACTCTTATCCGGATAAACTTCAGAATAAGTCCCTTCCAGATAAGCATGTGAGAGCACCGCAGGTGCTCCGTGGCCGGGACCTGAGATAAAGATCATGTTCAGATCGAATTTCTTGATCAACCGGTTCAGGTGTACCCACGTGAAGCTCTGGCCGGGATCTGTCCCCCAGTGCCCAAGCAGGCGATTCTTGACTTGTTCGATCTTCAGGGGTTCCCTCAATAGGGGGTTATCCCGCAAATAAATCATGCCGACGCACAGATAGAGCGTGGCTCGCCAATAAGAGTCCATTTTCCGCAGTTCTTCTGGACCCAGGACTCCTTCAGGCACATAGGAAGCTTCTGTCATAATTTGGGGCTCCTTTCCTTTTATCATTCAAGTGGTACGTGTAAGCAAAAAGACTCCGGACTTTAGTAATTAAGTCTCATCAGCCTGCTTGCTCCGGTTATGGGAGCCGGCTGCCGGTTTGAGGAACGATTATTCCCTGTCTCGATCAAGGCTTTTCTCGGTTTTGCAGATCTCCCATGAACCCGTTACGGATATCCCTTTTCAAGCATACCATGCAGGAAGATGACGAACAAAGGTACGGATTCAAACAGCCCTAAGTACAGGGTTTCATAAATACTGTCACGTGTCACGTATTCTGATCCGTAGGACCACCGTAGCTCAAGACATCTATCAGTAGGACCGGCGTCCCTGCCGGCTGCGGACCAATGACCGGCAGGGACGCCGGTCCTACTGATTTGATAAAGGCGACGTTGTGTGACCGAATTTAGGAAACAGCGCCCTCAGTACCTCCTCATTAGCCCGGCGTCATTTAACTCCCACCACAAACCATGATATAGCAGATAAAGGAAGCCGCAGTGCCGAGAGAAGACATTTCCCTTGACAGACGGGTGTGGTTTAACGCTAAATGACCTCCATAGAGTCTGGACGCTATCGGAACACGGTGTAAATCCGTGGCGGTCCCGCCGCTGTAATCGGTAACGAAGCCTGCATGTCCACTGTCTGGTCCAAGCCGGATGGGAAGGGCGGGTGGAGGATGACCCGAAAGCCAGAAGACGGGCGTTTAGACTAGGGTAAATCTGATGGAAAAAGTAGAACCCTGCACCATTTTGGTGTCAGGGTTTTTTTATTTCTTAGTGGAGAAAGGAGGTGATGAAAAAGTGAAGGACGTTATAGCGTATCGGAAGACTTGTGCGGCTGACGGCACCGGATTGTCTCATTACATTCTGATGGTAGCCAAGGCCAAGTAACCTATTTACAACCCGGCGGGGGTGTGCAGCAACAAATCACCCCCGCCCAAAGTGTTATAAGGCAAGATTTTCGCAGGAGATATACTCATGGAAACGAACAAAGCGGTGAACGGCTCCCCCTCATCCAGCGGTCGCTATTTCAACACGGGCAATGGACCAACCGTTCAGCTCATCGATATTGGACACGACAGTTACATGGCGCTCCTCGATCCGGACACGGCGTTTTGGTCTCTCTTGAAAAAAGAGAAGATCGGTGAAGCTATTGACGATTCCAGTTCTCTCATGCAGGAGTTCCGCAAGAAGCGAAACGCCTTTGCCCAAGAGATGGAGCTTCTCCGGTTCGGTCTCAATCCATCCGCCGTTTACTTCAACCCTACCGAGCGATGTAACCTGAACTGCTGGTCCTGCTATATCCCCGAGGACATGCGACGAAACGGCGGTCAAATGTCTCAGGAAGAGCTTATCCAAGCGCTGGGCATACTCAAGGAATATTTCAGCAGGACGCTGCCCGAAGGAAGGCTTCCACAGGTGGTCTTCCACGGTTCAGAACCAATGCTTGCTCACGATGCGGTCTTTGCCGGCATAGAGAAATACAAGGACGATTTCAACTTCGGGGTTCAGACTAACGATTACCCTCCTGGACGATGAGTCCATCGAATTTCTCACCTCACGCGGCATCGGTATAGGACTTTCGCTGGATGGACACGAGAAGGGAATCGCAGACCTGACGAGAAAAAACTGGGCCGGTGAAGGGCTCTTCGAAAAAGTCGTGGCAACGATTGAAAAATTGAAAGGCTACCCGAATTATAATGTGATCTGTACCGCGACGACTCAGAATATGCAATTCCTAACCGAGATAGTAAATTTCCTCCACGGAATGGAAGTCCCCATAGGGATGCTCAACCCTGTCAGATGCACGAGGCAGGGAGCCAGGGACATCAAACCCGCGGACGCAGACCTCTCGTCTCATTATCTCAAAGCCCTTGATCGAACTTACGAACTTTATCAGGAGACGGGGAGGAAACTGGTTATTGCCAATTTCGCTAATGTTCTTGTAGGAATAGTGGCGCCGTTGGCTCGGCGGCTTATGTGCGACATTTCTCCCTGCGGTGGCGGAAGGTGTTTCTTCGCGGTTGGAGCGAGAGGCGATCTGTTTCCTTGTAGCGAGTTCGTGGGAGTCCTTGAGTTTAACGGAGGAAATCTCTTCCGAGACAATATATCCGAAGTGTTGGAAACAGAGGCTTTCAAGTCCGTGACCGGGAGGCAGGTAGAAGGCATCACTCCTTGCGCGGTTTGCCGCGGTGCGTCATTTCTGCGGCTCCCCCTGTCCGGCGGAAGCCCATGAGATGAACGGGGGGATGAATAGACCCGGAGCCTTCTGTGAATTGTACGAGGAGCAGGTTCGCTACGCCATGAGGCTTATCGCAGACGGAAAGGAAAACGATTTTCTTTGGGATGGATGGGATTCGGGAACTTCAACGACCTTGGAAATCTTTTCGTTGTAATTGCAAGGCAGTACAAGAGTCTGAAGGGCACCAGAGTTGGAAATAAGCCGGAGAACAGATTTGACTCAAGAAATTTTCACGATTTATGAAGCTTCCTCGTTGGATTCCGGTTCCCTGAGCAGGCCCCATATTCGTGGGCAGCCGGCAACCGGAACGATTTCCTCCGTCACTACAAATCCATGCTTCCGGTAAAAATCCAAATTTCTTGGATTGGCGCTCTCCAAATAAACAGCGACTCTATCTTCGTCGGCTTTCTGAAGAATCTGCCTGAGCAATTCTCCACCCAGTCCCTTTCCCTGGTGATCCGGATGCACTCCCAGGATCAGGACATACCAATGAGGCTGGCGAGGGCGTATCTTATCGAACTTCTGAAAAATGCGGACCCATTCTTTTATCACACGGTAGGGTGTGAAAGACAGCGACTTCAGAATCAGTTTGGTTAACATAACCATCAGGTGAAAAAAGGGAGGCGGATACGCTTCTGGTGAAGCCGCACCGATCACCGCTGCACACGCCCTATTTGTGGTCCCGGCACTCAAGGTGCTTGACGATAATCCCAGCAGAAATTCTACTCCTGCGGAGAGCCGCTTGGCTCGGGATTCCTCTTCCGGCAGAAGGAATTCGGTCAACGGGTCATGATAAAATGCCGCAATCAAAGTCTCGATACGGGGATCTCGCATCATGTAACCAATCAGAAAGTTTGTGGATCAAGGTCGTCATATTTTCTGCAGTCTACAAATATCAGGAAATTCGTTCCTCGTCACAAAAAAAGCGATTCTCGCCAAATCGCCTTTTCCATTTCAAAACATCCTCAACAATTAGTTGTACCCCACCCCACAGTATGGTGTGGCTCTGAATTCAGGCGTGTGGCAGATTATGTTTCCGGCCCTGTCGCCATGGGCTGAAACCCACTCTGCAAATTCGTCATCCGGCCAAACTTCCATGAACGGTGGGTCGCCTTCATCTTTTGCTCTTTGTCCCTCCCCGTCTCTATTTGTGTCCATAATGTCCTTCCTAAAGGACATATCTTGAACCTCCTCGGTTCTTAAACCTCAGATGCCATCGATAGCCTTTGGGTGCAGGACATAAGAAAATTCCCCAGGTTTTCGCCTTGGACCAGATGCGGCCCGTCCCTCTGATATGGCGTGTCGCGATGCCACGTGCTACTTATGAAGTGTCTTTCTTGCGAATTCCTTTTGACATGGAGATCTACGAGGATTGACACCAAAACCATCCAAATCCGCCACAGGCTACTTGTTTGCCTTGGCGGCAACAATCATTTGGTCCGGTAATTTTATCGTAGCCCGGGCACTCTCGGATTCGATCCCGCCGGTGACTCTTGCATTCTTACGCGGTCTGGCCACAGTAGTCCTGTTAATCCCCTTCGGAATCCGTGGTCTACGTCGTGACATCGCGATCGTCCGCAGACATCTTGGTTACCTTGCTCTGGCAGCATTCTTTGGCGTGACTTTGTCCAACACGCTTGTATACATAGCCGCCCATACATCGCAGACTTTGAATCTCTCCTTGATAGCCCTGTGTTCGCCTATCTTTCTGGCAACGTTTGCTCGACTGTTCCTTCACGACACTCTTACGTTTGGAAGAATTGCCGGTCTCATCACAGCTACCTTGGGAGCTGTCCTCCTCATTACCGGTGGCCGGATTTCCCGACTGTTGAGTTTAACGTTCTCTGAGGGTGATGTAATAATGTTCGTCCAAGCGGCAGCTTTCGCTCTGTACAGCATTCTCGTGCAGGTCAAACCGGCGGAACTGAGTTCGGGCGTTTTTCTCTCTTCCATGTTCGTCCTAGGTTGGCTGCTTCTGGTGCCGTGGTTCGTTTGGGAGCTTACTACCCAGGGGACTGCCATCAGTTTTTCCCAGACAGCCCTTGCAGCAATCATATATTTGGCTGTCGGACCTTCATTACTGGCTTACCTGTGTTGGAACCGAGCCCTAAGAACTATCGGTCCGATTCGCACTGCGCTTGTATATTATTGTCTTCCTTTATTCAGCGGCATTGAAGCGTTCTGGTTGCTGAATGAGCCAATCAGTTGGGTCCACGCGATTAGCGGCATCCTCATCTTAGCCGGCGTCATCGTTGCCACCAGGAAATAGAGAGCATTTCCGGAGTCGCTGCTAAGAGTCGAACTTTCACCCCGGAGACAGCCCCTTTTCCCGCTTTTATCCATTTGACAATCGCGGCCACCGGAGACAGACTGGTACGCAACCGGAACGAACCTGGGTTAGAAACGAGCCCTCGTGAGCCGTCTTCGAGGTTATAACTTATCCAATTATTCCAGTTGCTTTTCCACGAAGATTCGCGCGGAAATGACTGCTAGAACTCTCGAAAGGACCCGAACATGTCTATGACCGAAGAACTCGCTGAACGACGAGAAGCTGCCCGCAAACGTATTCCACCGGATAAACTCTCCGTCATGGACCGTGCCACTCAGGATCTTGAACAGTCCGGGATCACCGCATCTTGTCTGAAAGAAGGGGATACGGCCCCAGACTTTGTCCTACCGAACGCGGTCGGAGAATGGGTTTCCCTGACCAAAATGGTAAAACACGGGCCTGTCGTGCTATCATTTTATCGGGGAGGCTGGTGACCTTATTGCAATATAGAGCTGCGGTCTTTGCACTCGCACTCAATCGTATCAGAGAACTGGGAGCATCCCTTGTGGCGGTCTCCCCTGAGATCCCGGACAACGCGTTATCCACGGTGGAAAAGAACAATTTGACCTTTGAAGTCCTCAGCGACGCTGGAAACCGGGTCGCGTGAGAGTTTGGAATCGTCTTTCAGCTTCCACTAGAATTGAGGCCCATCTACGCCGGATTTGGAATTGATCTTACCAAAGCCAATGGGGATGACACGTTTGAGTTGCCCATTCCCGCGACCTACATCATTGGAACGGACCGAAAAATACGGAGAGCCTTCGTGAATACCGACTATACCAGACGGCTCGATCCTGAAGAGATCATTGACGCGGCTGAAAAAAATGGAGTGAACAAAGGTTTCACTAACCGTTCCCCAGGAATGAAGAATGCACCGCAGAGAACGCGGAGATTAAAAGGGTCTTGGGCATCAGCCTGTAGAGCGCCCCATGGCCGCAACATTCTGTCGGACACGGCCCGACCTACCGATTCGCCAGCAATGCAGACGGATCAGAATACTCTGAGGTCTCCGCGGTGGGCTACTACTCGTTGATCGCCGGCATCCAACTTCGTTGCTTTCGCACCGGACCTCACTCAACCGCTTTCTTCACCAGTTCCCCAATTCCCGAGATATTCTTCATCAACTGCTCCGGAAGGCCGTGCCGCTCTTTAAGATATTCGGGCTCATTGTATGTCAAGAAGACTTTTCCATTGGCATCTTCCCACGCGAGGACTTTCAACGGAAGGTCTATTGCTATGGTGGGTGAGGCAATCATCAACGGAGTCCCTGCCTTAGGGTTGCCAAAGATCAATAGCTGAGCAGGATGCATCTTGAGCCCTACTTTCTCGGCGTCTCCGCTAAAGTTGATCCTAGCAAAAACTGTCAGTCCCAATGATTTTGCTGATGCCTCAAGGCGATCCAGTGTTTCTGGTGCGGAGTATTTGCTACGTACGTTAATGAGCCCATGATGGTCTTTTCCCGCCCCCCAGGCTGATAAGGCTGCGACTCCCAATAGCATGACCGCGAGCAGAATAGATTGCATGGCCAACCTCCTTTTGGCTGGGCGCCTATACACTCGAGTATAAGCTCCGATTTGCCATGAGAAATACTTGAAGCGAGGTAAAGTATGGTAGATTCGTGCTCTCCCAGTTTTGGTCTCAATATAGTACTCCCTGGGCGGGTTTCCAAAAGGCGGTATGTGAGGTATATATTCCCGCTATAGAGCCCTCTTGTGAACCCATTAGTATTTGTTTGCCGAAGGGATCGTTTTGGCGGAGGCGTTGCCTCCTTGTACCGGAAGGGCTATCAGAAGGACTAATTTCTGGGACTCCAGAGGATCACATACACTCCGATCAAGCAAATTGCGGCTCCGATACCATCGTATAGGTCGGGGGTCTTCCGGTCTATCCCCCATCCCCACAAAAGAGACAGGACAATGAAAACGCCGCCGTACGCAGCGTAAACCCTTCCGAAGTTAGGAAAACTCTGCATGGTGGGGATAATTCCGTACAGGAAGAGAATCACTCCCCCTACAATCGCGTACCAGTATGGCTTGTCTTCCCTTAGCCAAAGCCATACGAGATAGCCTCCGCCAATTTCCGCCAGGCCCGCAACGAAAAAGAGAACAGCCGCTCTTGCCATAGCCACTACCAGCCCCTTGGACAACTTCGGACTTTCCGACCGCTGATTATCTTTCTCACTTTTTTCATGATCCCGCCACCACTGATATTCACTTGTCAATGGTTCTTTGTTTCTGCGCTTGCCCCGAGTAGCTGAGAGCTTGCCATTCCCATGGATAATTCAGAGTTCTGGAACTACGCAGGCCGGAATTTTCCTGAATGGGGACCCCGTGACTATATTAGGGGTGGAAACAACGGGACCCACGAAGCGTTGCTGCGAAGCAAGCGTCAACGAGGACCATGCAGCAAGGCAGATTCCACTGGCTCCCGTTAACATTGAGCGCTAGCGACCATGGGAGGAATTTGTCATGAAAGGTCAGATCTGTCACTTAGAGATACCAGCGGACAATTTGGAATCTCTAAGAAAATTCTACGGCGGTCTTTTCGAGTGGGATTTCGAGAGAATGCCGGGAGATATTGAGTATTACGGGATCAAACACGGAGACGAGAAACCGGGGGCCGGTATGATGGCGCGGCAAGATCCCAGGCAGACGCCGACTTTCTACGTTTGCGTAGAATCGGTTGAAGCAGCTCTCGAGAGAGCCAGGGATGACGGCGCGACTGTGATTGTGCCGAGGACGGCGGTCAAAGGCATGGGCTGGTATGCCGTTGCGCTGGACCCCCAAAAGAACCAATTCGGCTTGTGGCAGACGGACGAGAATGCCGCTTAACAGACCCGGTCTAAGGGCGCAGACAGGTTCCGAATTTACTGCTTGCGCCCTTCCCAAATCCAGGACAATGGCTGGGAAGAGTAAAGGCTTAGCGAGTCGTGGCAAGAGACTGTCATTGCGAGCGCAGCGAAGCAATGACACCGTCACCCCGGACTGCGATCCGGGGTCCAAACTGATAGGGGTAGGAACAGCCGGTTACCCGGCCGCCCCTCCCTCCGAACCGTACGTGCGGATCTCCCGCATACGGCTCTCCGGTTGGTGGTTCACCGCCGAGCGGATTGACAGGCCAGACGATGGGCTGTGGTAAGGAAGAACAGCCTATGTTCGGCAAAGAAGGCATTCGGCCAGCGCAAATGATCGAACCCGCGGCCGCGCCCGCAGCCCCCATGACGTTGGCGAAGGATACTGCGCAGGCGCATACGTATCCAGCCGTCCAAAGGGCCAAAAGTACGAGAATGGCTGTGCTTGAAGTACGCAAACCAGCCAACCAGGATTCGATTGATGGTCGAGATGATCTCGCAAAGGCTATGACCGTTGCAACGCCGTGTCTGGACGCGGATGGCATCTTTGAGCTTTTTGAGGCTCTTGGACCGAGGCCCGCGGATTCCCTGTTCGAAATGATAACCCAGAAAATCGAACCCGCCGGGAGCGGTCGCATCGACAATCCGGGTCTTGACAGGGTGCATCGTAAGACTGGCCTGGGCCGTCCATGTCTGAACCAAAGCCAACGCCCGAAGCGCTTCTCCCTCCGTCCGACACAGAATCACAAAGTCATCGGCATACCGCACCATCTGGATGTGGTGGCCAGCCATCAAATGGTCAAGGGGATCAAGATAGATGTTGGATAGCAGTGGACTCATGACGGCGCCTTGAGGCGTGCCCGTCTCGGGAATCCAGCCTTCCAGCGTATCCATTACCCGTTGACGCAGGAACGAGTCCACGAGGGCCAAAACCGGATTGTCGGCAATCTTTTCCCGAATGCGGGCCATGAGAAGATCATGGGGAATCGTATCAAAGTAGGACTTCAGGTCCGCATCCACGACATAGGCGTATCCCTGATGAAGCAGAGCGTCCACCCGTCGCAGGGCGTCCTTGCAGCCGTGGCCTGGGCGAAACCCATAACTGTGGCATGCAAAGTCCCGCTCGAAGATCGGTTCCAAAACATTACGCAATGCAGCTTGGACGACGCGGTCACGAACCGTGGGAATGCCCAGCGGTCGTTTTTCTTTCGTTCCAGGTTTGGGAATCCAAACTCGTTTAATGGCCTGGGGTCGGTATGTTCCCGACCGGAGCGCCTCTGCCAAACGGCAGAGGTTGTGCTCCAGTCGCTCCTCAAACATCTCGATGGTCTCATGATCGACCCCTGGACTGCCTTGGTTCGCCTTTACCAGAGCAAAAGCGCCCCGAAGGTTCGCCAGAGAGTGGACCTTATCCATCAGGCTGTACCACTTGCCTCCTCTCACCCCGTTTTCCAGGGCCGTCAACATGCGTTCCGTCCAGACACTCGGTTCAACCCAGGACCATCGGTCACGGATCTCTCCGACCGGTTTAGCCCCGAGAGGCACTGGAGTCGGTTGTTTCTTCCGTCTGCCTGGTACTCACGTATCCACCTTCCTGCCTCCCTTTGCTCCACGCCCATTACGGCGTCTCATTGCTACTATGGAGGCTCTGACTCCTGCATGCCTCTTCCCGGTATACAGGTCTCCCTGTTTCACGTACTCAACCTTCCGGACCATTCCATCCCCAACCACCTTGTGTTCCTCCGATGTCGCTTTTCCTTCCGCTACCTTGCTTGTCAGCGCATCGGATCTCCGACCTCTGTACCATGTATTGTCCTTGTCTCGGACTCAGGCCTCAGGAGATCGGTCTAGGCTTCACCGTCGAATCGCAGGCTCGCCGAAAACACCCGGCCGAAACGGGTTCGTTATCCTACGGACTGGTCGTTCACCTCCTGTTGCTCTCCACCCCGCCTCACGGCGACGCAGTTACAGTCGGTTACAGGCTGTAGCGTAAGCCTGGGGAGGACTTTCACCTCTCTGATTGAGTGCGCTTACAGGCGCACGATTCCGGCGTACGCCAATACGCGTTAAGTTAAGGGGGTTCTTGGTCATGGGTTTTCCACGAGTAACTGAAAGATTTGTCCATAGTTTGCCCTTTTGTTCCGTTTTTCGTATGTGCAATGTTTGAGGATCTGTTGAAGAATGAGCGGATAGTCACTTCCCGTCAACAATGCGGGCAGGATGCGTTGGCTAAAGAAGTCGGCCGCTTTAAGCAGGCTGAGGTGTTGTCCTGTCGTTTCATAGACGAAGGCGGCAAGCCGGGTGAAAAAGCTAGTCTGAAAGAGCGTGATATAAATAAGTCTCGCGTAGATGAGCAGTTGCACCTCCGTTGGGGTGGGATGATCAAATGCATGAATCTTAAAGTGGCTTTTCCAGGATTTGAAGATGATTTCGATGCGCCAACGCACCCCGTAGATCCGGGACACTGTCCTGGCATCCCAGGTCTTTTGGGGGACGTTGGTGAGAAAGATCTCCCATCCGAGAAGGGCCAAATGGGTTGGATCGGGATTGAGCCGTTTGTCTCCACTGTGGAGCAGTCTTCTCCTTCTTTGGGCGGCAATAGGCTCAGGGATCGGAATGGCCACTACCCTCACGGGGAGTCTTTCCTCGCTGCCGGCAAGGAGCCCTTCGTCAAGGGTTCCGTGTTTTTTCAGGTGCCCGAGCAGATCGAAGCGTTTGCCGGTGGGGTGGAAGAGAGCTATTTTATGGGAATAGCGACTCAGGTAGAAAGCTTTCTTCTCATCAATGGACCTGAAGACACCAAGGGAAGAGTAGCCCAGGTCGCGGATCACCAGATCTCCCTCCTGGATAATATCCAAGATGGAAGGAGAGGCGCATTGGTCGTTGCACCGGTAAGCAGTGAGCTGAAATGAGACAAATGTCTCGGTGAGGGCATTGTAGGTGGTCTGAAGTTTGATTGACGCGCTGGTTTTACCCGACTGATTTTTGGCGCCCGGAAAAAACTTTGCAAGCTTTTGAGGAAGAGAAAGGTTTGTGCTGTCCTGCAACAAGACCCGACGGAAAGAAGCAAAGACCCCGTGACCGATCTCTTCTTTGAGCCGGGACATGGCCGAAACTGAGTTGAAAAGCGCTTCTCTTACAAAGTCAATGACATTGGGCTTCATCCGGAGGAAGACGGCCACCTTGCTGACAACGTTGTGGCTCAGGAGGCCCAAGATGATTGCAAACGCCCTCATGGAAAAACCTGGGCTGAGGGTCATAGCGACAAGAGCTTGGAGGAAGGTCCTGGGCTCGATCTTTCGGGGTCGTCGTTTCATAAAGCCTGATCTAAGGGCAATCTTCCCGATTTCCTCCGGATCCAATCCCAACCGGAAGGTCGACGGGAGGACAAAGGTTTTGTCTTTAGCCTGAAAATCCCTACCGAGGATTTTCATGTGCGGTTCCGACCGCTGTCGATGATGGTTGTTCATGAGATCTTCTCTCCTTTCCGAACTTTCTCTGAACTCTCCTCTTAATTTAAGAGAATTGGAAAGGTAGAGAAGCTCTCTTACTACGCGCCGCGTAAAAAATCTGCCAAGTTTTCCGGCTTAGGATCGCGAACAATACGCGTAGAGCCGACTAATCAGCAAGTTTTATTACGCGGCGCGCTTAACTTAACGCGGATTGGCGTACGCCGGAATGACGATTATATCGCCAAAGCTGAAAAGGCGGTGGGACCGTCCCACACGGAACGCGGGATTGCCGGTCATCCCTAATAGACAGGCTGGAAGCCTGTCCCACCGAACACTCCTCGCAATGACACAGGGTCAGCGATTCCCCCGAGTAGGTGAGAAATTACCTTTGGAGGGTTTGAGGCTGGAAACATCGCCAATCACCTGATGATCGGGCATCTCCATTGAGAGATATGAGGGTTTCTCGACGTGGACGTTAAGGGCAGATTGCTTGTACCTCCTCCGGAAATCGGAAGAGATTACCCCGCGACTAGGAACGTCCAAATTGAAGGGATTTTAGAGTCTTCTATCCCTCCCGGAGCGGGTCGCTGTGCCACGTGTCAACTCAAGTTGACACTCGACCGCCACTACTCAAAACGTTTCACACCGATTTTTCTCACTGCAAACTCGCCACTGCTTAACGTTAGGGATGCCAATCTTCTAAATTTCAGGATCTAGCGCTTGTCTCATTGACAAAAACTGATAGGTGTATATACTCTCAAAAGATGCGTCGGCTTCGCGAAGACTCGCTGACTATTCGGAGATGAGGTATGGCCCCTGAAAAGAAATGGGAAACAACAAATGTGGAGAAACTTCCGCTCGATACCGCTCTCGAAATGGGAAAGACGTGTACCTGCTTCAATCTCCGAAAAGCGACCAGACGCGTCACGAGCTTTTACGATGCCGCTTTGAAATCATCCGGCCTGAAAGTAACCCAGGTGACTCTTCTCACGGCTATCAGGATCAGCGAACCAGTGACCATTAAACGGCTCGCCAAGGCCATCGTCATGGATCGAACCACCTTGAGCCGGAATGTCTCCCTATTGAATAAGAAAGGGTTGATTGACATAGAGACTGGCGACGATCTTCGCACTCGAAACCTTTCGCTTACCGAACTGGGACACGCCTCGCTCGCGGCGGCCTTCCCTCTTTGGCAAAAGGCGCAGGTTGAAATGAAGAGACAGTTGGGGGAAGACCGCTGGACCAGTCTTTTGAAGGGAATCTCCGATCTGGTGGAACTCACCTAATTTTTTTGTCTAGGTATGTGTATATACACATACCTAAAAGGAGTACAACATGGAAACAGCAGCGAAGAGTGAGAAAATGATCGCAGGAGTAGCGCTTGTCCTTTGGTTCGCCCTGATCTTTATCCTTGGTGCGAGAGGGGCCTTCCCTAGACCGCCCGGGAGTGTTCCAGTTCCAATCATTACCGGAATGCTGGCACCCATCATCGTTTTTCTCGCCGCGTTCCGATTGTCACGCTCCTTTCACGACTTCGTTATGGTCGCGGACCTTCGTCTAATGGCGGGGATTCAGGCTTGGAGGTTTGCCGGTCTCGGATTTCTGGCTCTCTATGCTCAAGGAGCGCTGCCGGGTTTCTTTGCCTGGCCCGCGGGACTCGGCGACATCGCCATCGGTATCACCGCGCCTTGGGTTATACTTGCCCTGATCCAGCGGCCCGACTTCAAGAACAGCCGTCTATTTGTGGTTTGGAATCTCTTCGGGATACTGGACCTCATTGTTGCTGTCACCACCGGCGCGCTAAGTTCCGGTCTGGCTCCGGGCATCACAGGCGCAGTCACGACGGCCCCTATGGCTCAGTTGCCTCTCGTGCTTATCCCGGCATATTTCGTACCCATCTTCGTCATGCTCCATCTGGCCTCGCTCTTTCAGGTGTCAGCCAAGCCCGGCAACAAATAGAGGTTGCGGTTGGAGGTAGTGTCCTAATTTGGAACACCTGGGCGATCTCTACAAATCGTCACCCCGGACTCCGATCCCGGGGTCCAGTCCCGCGTTGCGCGGGATGATGCCGGCGTTTGCAGAAAGCGCGTGCCCAATACGCAGGAGTCGACGGAGATTTGGTGCCACGGATGTGCCCCGCGCCCCGTGGGGCTCATCCGTGCCGGGGCGGGCTGGCGGCACGTCCTCCACATAAGGTTTCCTTGCTGCACAGATCCATCGGCCATCGGGCAATAACTGGCAAGCACGGATGAGTCCGGCAAGGCAAAACACATCCGTGGCACCAGAAATCATAGCAGGTCTTTCATATTCCGTTCTCACCGATACCCATGTAGTTCACCGGAATGACGGCGAGTGCATTAAATTAGGACACTACCGCAGACCACAGCACGTCTCCTGCTACACCGACCGCCGAACGACCCCAGTGTACCTCACAAAGGCCGACCTGCCTCATCATCACTTCCTGGTGACGGTCATCTCCATCATCTTCTCTTCCTTGCCCCCTTTGGGGGTGAGGAACATTTCATACTCCAGGGTGTTGTCATCCACGATCCTGGTCACGCTTCGCCATACCGTGGGGCCTCTGACTGGATCGTCGTAGCTGCTTTCCTGCGTAATGGTCTTACCATCCGGGCTGGCAGTTCCCTCAAAATAATAAATACGGGTGTTCATCGAATCGATCCAGGTCGATACATACTTCTTGGTGTGGTTGTCGTACCCAATGAGGTTGATGCCGGTGAACGGATTTCCCATCATTTCGCCGGTATACACCTGCTGCAGGTAACGTCCGTCAAAGAGCATCGTCTGTTCACAGGTGCCTGTGCCTTCCGTTGGGGGCTTATCAGGTTCCATCGATGCCCTAGTCCTAGTGGTCCAAGATCCTGCCAGATTCGCAAGCTTCTTGTGGGGTGAGCCTGGGGTTCCGACCTTCTTGTACACTTCCATCATCGCCTGCATGTCCATCTTGCCTTCCTCTTTCTCCGCATTGCCCATCATACGTCTCCTTGTCGATCTGTTGCCTGGAGCCACCTTCAGCTTCGGGCGTCTTGGTGCGCCCCATGTCAACCTGAGTTGACACTCAACCGCTGTCACGGAAGCTGTTTGGACGTGGGGAGGCTCACCAACAATTAGGCTCTCACACGCAGTCTGCATAAGTGCAACTGAACTAGAGTTCCGGTGTGGATGTGGTTCGCCTCCCTTGCCCGGTCGTTTCCGAGACTTCTCTCTCATGCTGGACATCAGAGGAAGGTTCTTAGAAGCGGCTGAAGGCGCTCAATTATATAGATGCTTTTCTGCGGTCCAAAGATTCAGAACTGGTAACCGTTCAGCGGACAAACAGTCCCGCGTCCTGCGCGGGATCACCGCAGAGGGCGCGGAGATCATAGAGAGGACAAATGGTTTGTACAAGCCCTTATAAGCCCCTTGAGTACGCAACTGGGCTGGTATTCCCTTCAACGCCAGAGACCGCGATGCCCTGCGCCTCACCTGAGAGGAAAGTACAAAAAAACAGAAACCCTTTGCGTTCTCTGCGATCTCTGCGGTGAACGACTACTAATCTTGATTATCTTTCCTCAAGCACGGACAGAAAATTGCCTGCGGGATCTTTGAACCACGCTATCGTCGGCCCTGAGCCGCGGTGGTGAATACCTCTTTCATCTGTCTTGAGATCGCCTTCATTATAGACCTCAAAGCGCACGCCGCGCTTGGTCAGCTCATTCACGGCTTCTTCAACATTATCTACAGCAAAATTAAGGATCGTGAACGTTGCCGGAACGTGGTTAGGCTTGGGATATATAAATATCCTGGTGCCGCCCCCAATGTGCAGTTCCAACCCTTCAGGCATTTCAGAAACCTCTAATCCGAGTGTCTCACCGTAGAATTCTTTCGCTTTTTGCAAATCGTTTACCGAAAAAGTGCTGAATGCTTTAGTATCTTTGAACATAGGCTTACTCCTTTATTTAACTATGTGCTCTGCAGCGGCATGCGCCGCTAAGTACTGCGTTTCTTAAATACGATCGCGGATTCTGATCTGTCGGACCACCGTAGCCGAAGGCATTTATCAGTAGGACCGGCCTCCCCGCGGGTCGCGGGGTCATTGATCCACGGCCGGCAGGGACGCCAGCCCTACCGATCCGATGGAGGCGACGGTGCGTGACCGAACTTGCGGAATCGTGTACCTATTTTCAAGCAGCGTTTCCATCCTCCTGTTTGTCGATCTCTCCATGCTTTCCTTATGATAGTCATTTTCCGGGATGAGAGTGCCAGCGTATTGGCTCGCAACCAAGCTCGCCAAATCGCTAATCCTGTTCAAGTCGCCGTTCCGCCCCAGGGTTTTTTGAGTTGCAGCGAGTAAACCAGAATGCAAAGTTTCGCGTCGGGTCATGGCATATCTCAACTGATAACGGTTCGACCGGCTCCGGGAACGGGCATGCAACTATGCCAGTGAAAAATCCGTCCGCGCATGATGCATTTTCTCACAATTAACGAAACAGTAACGTTGGTCCAATAGTGGCTTAACAAGATCTATCTATGGATATTACTTTACGTAGATCGGAATATTAAGGGGACTCACAGGTGAAAAGGACCGTATCCGTTTCAGACGTAATAAGGGATGTTGAGGAAATGCCGGACGAGGAATTGATGACCAAATACGGTTTGTGCAAGAATGATCTGAAAGCCTTTTTTGACAGATTCATGAGGGAGGATACGGCCGGGCATGAGAGGGATGACCCGGGGTTGGGAAAGCAGACCGCTCCCAGATGACATGGAAATTCTTGATCAAGTAATTTTGATAATTGAAAGCTCACGCCGAACTTCGAAGAGCCTGATTTTGCTGCCCCTGAGCCCGAACAGTTAAGCGGATGATAAAGCAGTTCCGATTGCCGCCTCTTTAATGCACGTCGCTCTAATCAGTCGCCTCGCAGGACACGCTCAAGCTCCTCTATAAAGGGTCGCTGCCCCTTCAAGATTTTTTCTTTTGCGAGATCGGGGCCGAACCATTCGGCACGATCAACTTCCGGGAATTCCCGGATTTGCCCGGAACGGGGAGGCCACTCCACAGAGAAGGTGTTGCTGCTGATAGCGTTCGCGTCGCAGTCTCCCTCAAACGCCCATGCAGATATGACTTTACCGCTCGGCTGCTTTACGTCATTAAGTCGGATGAATTCCCCGATCGCAGCAAAGCCGGTTTCCTCAAAAAATTCCCGCTTAGCCGCCTCAAATGGATCTTCACCGGATTCATACTCACCCTTGGGAATGGACCAGGCGCCAAGGTCCTTCTTGGCCCAATAAGGCCCGCCCATATGCACAAGGAATACCTCCAGATTTCCATCAAGAAGCCTGTACATGAGAAGTCCGCCACTCTGTTTTCCCATTTGTGACCTCGCTGAGTCAGCGTTCAAAGTCCTGCCTTTTGTCGCGGAGATACCTCCGTCCGGCGGCAAATACAGGTAGGATATGATAAGATGGAATTGATTTTCTCACCTCAATGTTTCAGGAGTGGCCCATGATTGCGGACATGCGAATTTGGTTGAGCGACATTATAACAGAGTTTGTGAAAAACTCGCCAGACAACTCCCTCAGGATGGAACCTGATGAAAAGGCATGGGATGAAGTTCTCGTAGGTTTTTCATCCGGGGCTGACCCGCTTTATGAGGCTTACAAGGACTTAGTTTGGGAATTGCATTGGACGCCGCTCGAAGCTTTTTCGGTTCAGTTTCCTGAGGTCAGTGTCACCCCTGACGATCTGATGGTTATCAGTTGGATTCTGCCCCAACGAGAAGCCACGAAAGCAGACAACCGCAAAGAGACTTTTTATCCGTCTCGGCGGTGGGTTCAAGCTCGCTTTCCGGGCGAGGAATTCAACAATATTCTGCGTCGGCACGTCGTCCAGGAACTCAGCAGCAGCGGCGTGAAATCTGTTGCTCCAATCCTTCTTCCCGAATGGACTTGGGGGAAGTCTCCGAAATACGTCCTCGCCTCAAAATGGTCGGAGCGGCATGCAGCTTATGCAGGAGGTCTTGGGACATTCGGTCTCTGCGATGGGCTGATCACACCGAAGGGAAAGGCGCATCGCGTGGGCTCAGTGGTCGCAAACCTCTCGGTTCCCGCGACGGCAAGGCCATATAACGACCACCACGCGTAATGCCTCTTTTTCTACGACGGTTCATGCTCTGGTTGTCGGAAACGCTGCCCGGTTGGAGCCATAACCGAAGAGGGGCACGACAAGGTGAAATGCTTCAACCATGCCGGCGTGACTTGTGCCGAATTTGTCAAAAAGAATTACGGTTTTGACGGTTATGGCTGCGGGCTTTGCCAGACAGGCGTGCCGTGCGAATCGGGCATTCCAAAAAAGATTCTCAAATCAATGGATAAGACTCCCGCCACATTTGAGGGCTGAGAACAATTCAGAGACATATTGAAATTATGGGTTTCTTCCGGGATGAAGGGCTCCGTCACAGTCGCGGAGCCCGCCATTTTTTCTCACGACGCCTGTTTATTTTCTTTGAGCATCCTTTCGATCTTGCATGAAATTCCCAGACCCTGCATGCCCGTTTCAAAGCAGCCATTACACGATATGCACTTGGCTTTGGCAGTGTTTCCACTTTTCCATCGATTAATTAAATTAGGTTCACGAATCAAAGGACGGGCCATAGAAATGTAGTCTGCTTTTCCGTCCTTAAGAACACCTTCGGCGGTTGAGAGAGATCGTATCCCTCCGACAGCGATTACGGGCGCTTTCACAGCGCCTTTTACGTACTGAGAGAAATCCAGCAGATAGCCTTCGTCTTCCGGTTCGAGAATCTCTGTCTTCGGGCAGTGTTGATCCTTGTTCGATACCGTACAACAGGCACTCACCTGAATCGCCGCGATTCCATCCTGTTCTAATCGCCGTGCGATCTCCAATGCATCAGGGGGTTCAAGCCCTCCATTGACAAAATCTTGGGCACTGAGCTTGAACAGTATTGGGAACTTGGCATCCACGGCTCCTTTGATTGCTTCCATAATCTCTCCGACTACCCTATACCGATTCTGGAGGCTCCCGCCGTATGAATCGCCACGCCTGTTCCATGCAGGAGACAGAAACTGATGAAGTCCGTACCCGTGTGCGCCATGAAGCATGACCCCGTCGAAGCCACATTTGGATGATCGTACCGCTGCTGCGGTATAGGCTTCCACAAGGCGGGTAATGTCGCTTTGCGCCATCTCTTTGGGAACCGGAGAGTCTGGCGAATAAGGAACCGCCGATACGCCCCACAATTCGTCGCCCTCTGCGAAAAAGAGCTTGGGATTGGATCGTGCAAGCGAATGAGATAGCTGGACAACAACTTTGCATCCTTCTTCATGAATGGAATCGGCGATCTTCTTCAACCCTTCGGCCTGGCTGTCGTCGTAGTTCCCGATAGAATAGGGAAGGCTTATTCCATTGGACATGACAATCTGATTACCGGTAAGGATTAGGCCGACTCCTCCCTTGGCCACTTCGTTGTGAAACGTGATGGCACGATCGGTTATGTAACCCTTCTTGTCTCCAGTGCCGCTCCAAGTGGATGATTTGATGAACCGATTGGGCAGTTCCAGGGACCCGATTGAGCTTTTCTCAAACAGTTGAGGCCCTTGACTGGCCCTCGTGGCCTTGGCCCCCACCATAAGGACGGCTGTAGCTGCCAATCCAGACTTCAGAAAATCTCGACGCGAGGGCTTCTTGGTCATAAATTTCTCCTTCCTAGCTTACAGTTCGGATTCGCCACTGTGCCCCAGTGGCAAGCTCTTCGCCTCAACCACAGTCTGGTCTTGGAACCATCATACCATACTCATTCAGTAAAGATACAAGGTCGGAATGACGAGTAGGCCAAGCAGGATTCTCCGCTGCTCAGACTGTGGCTTAACAGATGCCAAATGAGAAAGAATTGGAAGCACCGGCGGTTGTCCCCGCGGGACATCTTCGACAGTCCCTGCGTAAGAAGACCGGGCGAGGAACAGGGAGAAAGTGATGAGTATTCAGTAACACAGTCCTAACTTGACTTGTATATAGCGTGAGACGACTATGACAAAAACATATTGAAAGATCGAGAATCGGCGGCCAACCGGCCGTGCATTCGGAATGAGAGCGCTGCATGAACCAAGCACCAGAAGCGTTTTGGAGTCTCCCTTCCACTGAGATGCTCCATCGGCTCGAAAGCTCGTCTCAAGGACTGGCCAGTTCCGAAGCCCGGCGGCGGCTGTCCCAATACGGCTCTAACCTTCTCACACCTAAGAAGAGATCCGACACGCTTACCCTCCTGCTTTCCCAATTCAAGAGCCCGATCATCCTGATCCTGCTTTTTGCCACAGGGCTGTCGTTCTTCCTCCATGACCATGTGAATGCCCTCATCATTCTCGCTAATTGTTTTCGGGAAGTGGCCTTCTCGGATTCTGGCAGGAGCGTGGCGCAGCAGACGCGGTGGAGAAATTGCTGGCAATTGTTCAAATAAAAGCGACGGCGCTGAGGGACGGAACCGCAAAAAAAATTCCCCTGGAAGAGATCGTTCCGGGCGATGTCGTCCTGGTCAGCGCGGGTGATATCATTCCCGGGGACTGCCTGGTTCTTGAATCCAAAGCCCTGTACGTGGATGAAGCTACATTGACCGGCGAAACGTATCCGGTCGGAAAATTGGTCGGAGTCACGGACGCGGATACACCACTTTCTCAGCGCAAGGGTGTTCTTTGGATGGGAACCCACGTGGTCAGCGGTAGCGGGAAAGCGGTAGTTGTCAGCACTGGAAAGCAAACCGAGTTCGGCAAGGTATCGGAGCGTCTTCGAACTTAGACCGGAAGAAACCGAATTCGAACGGGGGGTAAGACGATTCGGATATTTCCTCATGGAAGTCACTCTGATGCTGGTGCTCGCCATCTTTGCGGTCAACGTGTATCTGCATCAACCCGTCTCTGGACTCTTTTCTTTTTTCCCTTGCGCTGGCTGTTGGATTAACGCCTCAACTCTTACCGGCTATTATCAGCATCAACCTTGCTCATGGAGCCAAGGACATGGCAAGGGAAAAGGTCATCGTGAAAAGGCTTGCCTCTATTGAAAATTTCGGCAGCATGAATGTCCTCTGTTCGGATAAAACCGGGACACTCACGGAAGGAGTGGTTCGTTTACATTCCGCCCTCAATGTGGATGCCGAATCGAGCGAGAAGGTGCTTCGCTATGCCTACTTAAATGCCTTCTACGAGACCGGCTTCGTCAACCCTATTGATGAGGCCATTCGAGCCTATCGTCAGTTCGACATCTCCGATCACCAGAAGCTGGACGAAGTACCGTACGATTTCGTTCGCAAACGATTGAGCATCCTCGTGGCAACTGGAGATCGGCATTTCATGGTCACCAAGGGTGCTTTGCGTAACATTCTCGAAGTGTGCTCGTCAGCAGAAGCTGCCAATGGGCAAGTCGTGGACATCGCTTCTGTCCAGGAACAAATCGAGAAGCACTTTCAGGAGTTTAGCGGCAAGGGTTTTCGGACGCTGGGAGTTGCTTACCGAGATCTGGGATCAGAATCCAGCATCAATCCGGATCACGAGAATGGTATGACATTCCTGGGATTCCTCGTTCTCTTTGATCCCCCTAAATCCGACATTGTTGAAACCATAGGACTTCTCAAGCGCCTTGGTGTTTCTTTGAAGATAATCACGGGCGATAATCGTCTTGTAGCTGCCAATTTGGGTCAACAGATCGGATTGGCGAATCCCCAGATCCTTACCGGTCCGGATCTCCGGCAAATGAGTAACGAGGCTTTGGTGAATAGAGTCGGCTGAGGTGGACATCTTGGCTGAGGTCGAGCCGAATCAGAAAGAGCGGATTATCCTCGCTCTCCGGAAGGCCGGAAATGTCGTGGGGTACATGGGTGACGGCATCAACGATGCCTCGGCCCTGCATGCGGCGGATGTAAGCATTTCTGTCGATAGTGCAGCCGACGTAGCCAAAGAAGCCGCAGACATTGTTTTGCTGGAAAAGGACTTGAGCGTGCTTGTGCAAGGCGTGAGGCTCCGGGCAGGACGACCTTTGCCAATACCCTGAAATACGTGTTTATGGCGACGAGCGCCAATTTCGGAAATATGTTCAGCATGGCAGGGGCATCCCTCTTTCTGCCGTTTCTTCCATTGCTGCCGAAACAGATCCTGCTCACCAATCTCATGACTGATTTTCCTGAAATGGCAATCGCAACCGACAGCGTGGACAGCGAAATGGTTGAGCAGCCCCGACGCTGGGATATCCAGTTCATACGGAAATTCATGTTAGCATTTGGTCTCCTGAGTTCGGTCTTTGACTATCTTACCTTCGGCTGCCTTCTGTGGGTGCTCCATGCCACTGTGGATCAATTCAGAACGGGCTGGTTCATCGAGTCGGTGGTTTCCGCCTCCCTGATTGTCCTTGTCATTCGAAGTCGAAGACCGTTCTTTTCGAGTAAACCCGGAAAATATCTTTTCATTGCAACTCTGTTGGTTGTCGCTGTCACCCTGTTGTTGCCGATGTCACCACTTGCCGGTTTGATGGAGTTTCAGCCTCTGCCGTTTTCGTTTCTTTTCATGTTAGCGGGTATCGTGCTGATCTATATCGTTTCCGCGGAAGCTGGTAAAGCGACTCTTTTACGCGAGAGTAAAATTCTGAACGATCAACGGGAATGAGGCCCACGTTGGGGATTCATACTGGAGAATCCAGGGCAGTTGACCAAGCCGAGGGGCCGAGCAGTTCACGAGTAGTCCCTCAGTTACGCGGGGCTAAAGACCGTCATTGCGAGTCCCGCGTCGCGCGGGACGAAGCAATCTTCTGTATGGCCAGACCCTAGATCGCTTTCCCGCGGAACGCGGGATTTCACTCCTCGCAATGACAGAATCCGCGATTGCCCCGAGTAACTGAGGGTTTACGTTCATGAAAGCGACAGGTTCCTGGCTACAGCCGGAGATCTTCTCTTCTCAGAGGACCTCAGCACAATGGGTTTGAAGCCAGTCATTCACGAGGCGGTTCGGAGTTAAGAGCTACCCTTTCAGTCTCCGGGTCCAGGCCACCAGATTCTCCAATAGTTCCTTGATCTTCTCTCGCGTATTCACATCAGCGACGTTGCCGTCTTTGTCAATCTTATCCTGGGCAAAGGGCACCATGACCTCTGGCTGGTTAAGCGCAAAACAACTCAAAAAGACAAAAGATTGCCGCAAGTGGTAATGGGCTCTGGCAGTTCCTGCCATGCCGATTGAGGCTCCCATGATGGCGACCGGCTTATGTTCGAAGGCATTGTCTCCGTAAGGACGAGAGGCGCAGTCAATGGCGTTCTTCAGGACGCCGGGGATCGAGTAGTTATATTCTGGTGTCACAATAAGAATTGCATCGGCAGCCCTGATTTTCGCTTTGAACTCTTTAACCGTCTCCGCGGGCTGATCTTCCAAGTCTTGGTTAAAGATTGGAATGCCGCCGAGATCGAAAACCTCAAGTGTGGCATCCCTTGGAACAAGTTCCTGAGCGGCTCGCAAAAGAGATCTGTTGTAAGAACCCTTGCGCAAGCTTCCGGCGAAACCGAGAATTTTCACAACATCATTCATTTTGTACCTTCCTCCTTCACAATTTCAGCAGTTTGGAAACCGGCCTAACCTATGTTTGATCCCATCTGGACGGAGCGAAACGGAAAAAATTGTGGTTGAAAACGAGCTGAATCAGAGTTTTCTGCGGTGCTTTACAAACGTCCCGTTCCGGTACTCTTCAAAAGCGAGCCGCAGCTCATCTTGGGTATTCATCACAATGGGACCGTACCAAGCCACCGGCTCTCCGATAGGTTTGCCTGATATGAGCAGGAACCTTACGGAATCGGCTTCCGTCGAGACCGCCACTTCGTCTCCGTCATCAAATAGAATGAGGGTGTGGTTGCTTATGTAAGGGTCGATCTGCATGTCAAAATAGTTGACCCCTTCAATCTCATAGGAAAACGGTCTCTTTTCTTTGCAGAAATACCCCTTGCCCTCTATGACGTACGCGAAAACCGTATGTCCGCGCTTTGTGGCATGGACGAATTCCGATCCGGCAGGGACCGTTATATCAAGATACTCCGGATCGGTAATGATGTCTCTCACGGGACCCTCTTTGTCGGCTACCTTACCGCAAATCGCCTTGATCTTTGCACCATTATCCAGCAACACTTCGGGGATTTGCTCGCTTCTGACATCGCGATAGCGAGGGTCCATCATTTTGTGAGTTTTGGGGAGATTGGCCCATAGTTGAAACCCGTACATCCGTCCGTTTGAGTCTCCTTTGGGCATTTCCTGATGAATGATCCCATTTCCGGCGGTCATCCATTGCACGTCACCCGTGGATATGACGCCCTCGTTCCCCATGCTGTCGCCATGGTCCACGTCTCCACGAAGTACGTAGGTGATCGTCTCGATTCCACGATGAGGATGCCAAGGGAAACCCTTAACATAGTGTTCTGGAACGTCTGAGCGAAAATCATCGAGAAGCAGGAAAGGGTCAAACATTGGAACTTGGCCGAATCCAAACACCCGTTGGAGATGGACCCCAGCCCCTTCAATCGTGGGCTTGCTTTTGAGAACTTTTTTGATCATCCTGGTTTCGGTCATTGTTGCCCTCCCTCGGACATGAAATGAGAGTCAATTTAAGATAGCAAGATTGCATGTGAATCTTGACACCTCTGCCGCCTGCGATGCCGTACAATTGCAAAAATTGCCGCGAAGGCTTGGCGCAATTCTAATAGTATCCATTCAATTAGCGACCGCCTCCCCCATGTTAACCAAGCTAAGACAAAATGCCTGTGTGAAAGTTTCCTGTGTGCACCATTTGCGGGAACCTTAGCATGGAAAAGGACCACTTAGCTCTGATTTCTCTGTAAAGTTCGATGCCCGAAATCTACCTCGCATCACCCCTCGAATTTCCGCCAGAGTGCCGATCTTTAGAGCAGGAACCGTAACGCATCGCGTAAACTTTCGTCATTTCCGCGCCGAGAAAGAAGACTTGAGCAGAATAATAGACCCATGCGAGTAGAATAAAGAGAGAACCAGCCGCCCCGTACACGGATCCCAGAATGCTCAAGCGCAGGTACATTCCAAAGATCGATTTGCCAAGCAGAAACAAAACTGCTGTTATTACAGCCCCTACCAGCACGTCTTTCCATTCGATGTTTGCATCCGGCACCATCTTATAAGTGGTCGCCAACAAAAGCGGAACCATTCCAAATTGCGCGATTATTTGCAGCCAGCGCAGGATCTCTTCCGGGATAGGAAGAGTTTTCATAAACAGGCCGTTTATCGTTGCGAGCACAGTGCTTGTCACAACCGATATCAACAACAAAACCCCTATCCCGACGACAAACACAAACGATATTGCCCTTGCTCGAATTATGCCCAACAGGCCCTGACGCTCACGAAGCGATACCCGCCATATTACGTTGAGTGCGGACTGAAGCTCGACAAAGACGGCAGTGGCAGTCACCAAAGCCCCCAGAATGCCTATTATAGGCAGGTGCCTTCCCTTGAGTTCCGTACTGAAACGCTCCACAAAACTGAAAACTGTACTCGGCCGCTTCAGGGTTGATCAGGCGTCCCACTCCGGCTGCTAGCTCCGTCTGCGCCCTGGAGTTGCCAATAACCACCCCCGCAACACTCAGCCCTATGAGGAGTGCCGGAGTGATTGAGAAAGTGGTGTAGAAAGCCAACGAAGCAGCCATGCGGTATCCCATGGTCCTCCAGGAACGACAGGAAGGTCTCCTTTATAAAGGCCCAAATTTCGGCTGTTCCCTTTAGGAACTTAGTGATCGCTTGTCGCAGACACATCGCATGAATCCTTGAGAACTGCATGCCTGGCCCGCTGATATCTGGAAGTCAGGCGCGGTTCAGTGTAGCAAACGTGCGGGTCTTTTGGGAGGAGAACTTCTTCTTCAATGCAAGGAACTATACAGAACGCTAGATCATCGAGCCCTCATTTGGTGGTCCAATTCGTGTTTCTGGTGACGCATACTCTTACGTCAGGCAATAAGAGAGGATTCACTGTATTGGTGGGACATGCATCTTACCTGTCCCACTACTTCCGGTCGCAATACGTTACCCAATCATTCAAAGGAAGCGCTTAGCTTGACATCGGATCTGCCGCTGTCTTACAATCATCGTCCATAAAGAGGCGGCTTAGCCAAGTGGTAAGGCGACGGTCTGCAAAACCGTTATACGGCGGTTCAAATCCGCCAGCCGCCTCCAGAAAAGGCATGAACTCAAAAGTCGGCACAGCGAAATTGCCGGCTTTTTTTGATTGCTGAGCGTGTTTGTCGGCTGGAGAAACCCTCGAGCCACCCTGACACAGTAGCGCGTAAAGACACTTTCTATTCGTGAATTTTTATACGTTGAAGCTGCTTCCAGGTTTCCTCGGAGTACCAGATGTCAACCATCTCATCGCGATGGAGCAGGTCCTTCCGCTTCATCCCTTCGCCCACGTCATATCGGAGGAGCATCTTGATGCTCTCGAACGCCGGGCCGTACCGGTGTGCAAATTCCTGCGCCACCACTCCGGCACTTTCAGTCAGGTCCTTTTCAGACACGACCTGATCGACCAGCCCCAGTCCCTTCGCGTCCTTGGCTGAATACATTGCGCCTGTGTAAGCCACCAATTCCGCGTTTCGACGGCCCACACAATAGTGTAGCATCTCAACGCTCCCAGGAAACAATGACGAGCCGAAGTTGATCTCATTGAGACTTATTCTGGCCTTACCCGGCACCATGATCCTATAATCGCAGGCCGTGGCAAGCATGCACCCGCCCGCTACTGTGTGGCCGTTCAAAGCTGCAATCACGGGTTTTGGAAACAAGAATATATAAGTATAAAGATCGGCGAATTTCGTCACGAACCGTACGAAGTCGTCCCTGGCATATTGGAGAAACTCCGGAATATCGAAGCCGAAGGAAAAAAAGTTTCCCTTCCCGCTCAAAACCACCGCCTTGACTCCGGCATCCGCCGCGAGTTCCTCAAAACAGCCCTTGAGTTCCTCCGCAAAGGCTTCATTGATGGCATTCTCTTTCCCGCGGCAGAGGATCACTTTAGCAATATATTGATCAATCGACGTCTCGACAAATTTCATGAATGGGATCCCTCCTCGTTTCCGAGAGCGGACATTTCCACCAACGCTGTGGCGTCGAACCATAGCCTAAAGCACAGTACAAAACAACTGCATGCCTCGCAGAGAACTTCCAGGACTTGACCGACGCCGGCAGCAAGGGCCAAAGGCGCTTCTATCTCAACAGGCCCTCCACCTCCCGAGGCAATCCCCCCAAGGAGAACACACTTACCCAGGTCCTTGTTTTCATTCTTCATGGCGACCGTCGCTGTCCACCGCTTGCGACCCAAACAAATTTCTGTTAGGGTTGAACATTATTCGGGGAATTTACTGGCCAACCTCTTGATATTTGAGCTCAATTTTTGAGGTCGCATCACAGGAGAGATATACTATGAAGAAATCGAGGGCCGGCTTGGCGATCCTTTTGATCCTTTTTTTGGTGGTAGGGTTTGTGATAGTGCTCGTGGCAATATCGCTTGTTTCGGACACAGATAGAGAGACTTCGACCTGGAGCCAAATATTTGAGTCCGGCAACAAAATTGGAGTCATCAACCTCGAGGGAACAATTATGTCTTCGGACGAGATTCTCAAGCAATTGCGGAAATATCAAAAGAAATCCTCCATTAAGGCTATCCTCATCCGCGTCAACTCCCCTGGCGGCACGGTAGCGCCAGCTCAAGAAATGTATAGAGAAATTGGCAAAATCAAGAAGAAGAAGCCGGTAGTAGTTTCCATGCAAACCGTGGCCGCCTCCGCCGCGTACTATGTCTCCAGCAATGCAAACAGGATAGTCTGTTCCCAGGGAACCATCACGGGAAGCATCGGTGTCATCATGATGCTGCCTGAAATTCACAAGGTAATTGAAAAGATAGGTGTAAACGTAAACATTATCAAAGCCGGCAAGTACAAGGATCTGGGAACCGGTGTACGACCTTTGAGCGATGATGAGAGAAACATCCTGGAGAGTTTTGCCGCTGAAATTCACGAGCAATTCATTTCCGATGTGGCAGAGGGTCGCAAAGGTAAGATAGACGAAGACAAGCTTCGTGAGATCGCGGACGGCAGGTTTTTCACCGGCGAAAAGGCAAAGGAGATGGGGTTGGTAGACACCATAGGCAACTTTTACGATGCCGTTAAGATTGCGGCGGACCTGGGAGGCATCAAGACAGAGCCTGAACTGGTTTACCCAAAGAAGAAATGGGAAGGCTACTTGGACATTCTTACGGAATCGGCCGCGGGAGCAATCGGGAGGATCGCGGAGCAGGCCCGCGCGGTCCAGATGAGCCCACCGGCCGTACATTAATCAGCAAGAAACGGACCTCTTTGCAAGTTCCGCTTGATCCTGAAACCAGTCGCGATTATGTTGAGCGCCTACTCTGAAAGAACCAAATGCGTCCCACGCGTTGGGAGGGAGAAGATTGGATGGTGATTAACGAGTCTCTCACCTTTGACGATGTAATCCTAAAACCCTGTTACTCGGAAATACTGCCCTCCGAGGTGGATGTTCCGACTCGATTGACCAGAGAAATAGTCATCACCATCCCTCTGGTCAGCGTGGCCATGGACACCGTGACCGAATCCGAGATGGCTATCAGTCTGGCTAGGCAAGGCGGGATCGGAATTATCCATCGAAACCTCTCCATCAAGGATCAGGCGCGGGAAGTCGACAGGGTCAAGCGCTCAGAATCAGGGATGATCGTGGATCCCATCACTATCAATCCCGATCAGAGAATATCGGATGCCCTCCAGATTATGAAGAAATATCACATTTCAGGTGTTCCGGTTACCGTTAATGGCTATCTGAGCGGCATTCTTACGAATCGTGACCTCCGCTTTGTGGAGAACTTGGACCTTAGAGTTGAAGAAGTGATGACTCGTGACAATCTCGTCACAGTGGATGAAAAGATAGGCATAGAGGAATCCAAGGCTTTGCTGCACAAGCACCGGATCGAAAAACTTCTGGTTGTCGACAAAGATAACCGCCTCAAGGGTCTTATCACCATCAAAGACATACAGAAGGCTATAACTTTTCCCGATTCGGCAAAAGACCCGCTGGGTCGCCTGCGTGTCGGCGCTGCCGTGGGAGTAGGCCCTGATCGCGAAGAACGCGTATCGGCTCTTCTCAGGCGGGGGGTTGATGTGATCGTCGTTGACACCTCGCACGGCCACTCAAAAAACGTCATGGATACCATTCGTGACATAAAGCGGAACTTCAGCAATGCACAGGTTATCGGTGGCAACGTGGCCACGGCCGAGGCCGTAGAAGATCTCGTAAAGGCCGGTGTGGACGGAGTCAAGCTAGGGGTGGGCCCCGGCTCCATTTGCACTACGCGCATAGTTGCAGGAGTAGGCGTACCTCAGATAAGCGCTATCATGGAGTGTGCGAAAAAAGCCGAGGAGCTTGGGGTGCCCCTCATTGCCGATGGCGGCATCAAGTTCTCCGGAGACATCACCAAGGCATTGGCCGCGGGCGCGCATACCGTCATGATAGGCGGCCTGTTCGCAGGCACCGATGAAAGTCCCGGTGAGATGGTCCTCTATCAGGGGCGCTCGTACAAGTCTTACCGTGGGATGGGATCTCTCGAGGCCATGAGGGAAGGATCCCGTGACCGGTACGGGCAACACGAAGGGGTATCGGAGAACAAACTGGTTCCGGAAGGTATAGTGGGGATGGTTCCGGCAAAGGGCCCTGTGGCCAATTCCGTGAACCAACTGATAGGCGGACTCAAAGCAGGTATGGGATACCTTGGGGCCCGGAATCTTGACGAACTTCGTGCGAAAGCTCAGTTTATGAAGATCACTCCTGCGGGCCTCAAAGAGTCTCACGTTCATGACGTGGTGATAACCAAGGAAGCACCCAATTATCGGCTCGATTCCGGGTGGGTAGGAAACATTCGTTAGAAACGGGCGACGCGACTTCGAGAGACCTACGACGTTGAGAACGGCCGGCACTGCGAGGCCTACGACCACGGAGGTCGGTTACTACCAATTATCAAGTGACGGTCTTCACAACCGACATTATTCTTGGCAATCACCGCAACACTTTCAGAACTATCTTCAGCGGCTTTCAGTTTGGACGCTGTTGCCCAACGGGAATAGGAACGATGATTCGAGCACTGGTTTTCGGCGCCACCGGGTACACCGGCTTGGAGCTAATCCGCATACTTGCATCCCACCCCGGCGCAACCATCGTCGGCGGCAGTTCACGAAATTGGGCGGGAAAACAGGCGAGCGAAGCCCTTCCTTCTATCGGAGGTAAACAGGATTTCACTCTCCGCTCCATTGAGGAGCTGAAGATTGATCCCCAGGCCGACCTGGCCTTTCTAGCTCTGCCCCACGGGGAATCGGCCGGCCTGATCCGACCGCTCCTGGGCGCCGGTCTCAAGGTGGTAGACCTTTCTGCTGACGTGCGTCTCGACAATCTTGAAACCTACGAAAAATGGTACGGCCCCCACAAAGCGGCTGAGCTTGTGGGCCAGGCAGTTTACGGTCTCCCCGAAGTCCACCGGGAAGCCATACGAAAAGCCGTGCTCGTTGCTAATCCCGGATGCTACCCGACAACGGTCATTCTGGGAACTGCGCCTCTTTTTGGGCTCAGCGAAGTGGATACCTCCTGCCCGGTGGTGGACTCTAAATCGGGGATTTCAGGCGCCGGCCGCGGGGCCAAGCTGAACACCAGCTTCTGCGAGGTCGGAGAAAGCTTTAAACCATACGGTGTCCTCGGGCACAGGCATATACCCGAAATGGAACAGGAGCTTTCCAAACTCGCAGGCAAACAGATAAAGGTCAGATTCACTCCCCATCTGATTCCTGTGAGCCGGGGCATGGTGAGCACCATTTACCTGCCTCTGAAGGCTGAAATTTCCGACCGCAGGCTCCGAGAAGCGTACACGGATTACTACAGGTCAGAGCCCTTCATAAGGGTTCTCCCCAAGGGGAAATTTCCGGACACCGCGCTGGTTAGGGGCTCTAATCAATGTCACCTATCCGTGGACCTCGACGAACGCACCGGCTGGATCGTCGCGATTGCAGCCCTGGACAATCTCGTCAAGGGCGCATCCGGTGTGGCAGTCCAAAACATGAACCTTATGATGGGGCTTGACGAGACTGCCGGACTCACGGCTCTTCCCATGTTTCCCTGAGCCACCGGGCCAGGGCTTCAACGTACGCTCGCGTGGGGATCAAGAAGGAGAGCAGGATGTCGCCAGAAGGAAAAAGGGTTGGGGTAGACCTGGGATTGACGGACGACGAGAAGCAGGAGCTTCGTCGGATCGCCAGAACCGTCATCGAGTTGAAGAGCCAAGGGAAGTCACTCCCTTCCTTTCCGCCCACCACCGAAAAGCTCAAGGAAGGGCGAGGGGCTTTCGTGTGCATTTACAAACAGGGCATGCTGAGAGGCTGCATTGGATCGCTTGATGCTGCCGACCCTCTGCATAAAACCGTCGAAGAAATGGCAGAAGCTGCGGCTTTTCGAGATCCGCGGTTCCAACCCGTGAGCGAAGATGAACTTCCGTACCTTGATATGGAGATATCGGTGCTCACTCCACTGGCGGAGATTGAGGATCACGAAAAAATTGAGGTTGGAAAACACGGAATAATGATAAGGAGGGGCGTGCTATCGGGGCTGCTTCTTCCGCAGGTGGCATCGGAGAGGAACTGGGACCGCATCACGTTCTTGCAGGAGACGTGCCGGAAAGCTGGTTTGCCGAGGGACGCCTGGAAAGAAAAGGAGACGAAGATTTATGTCTTCTCAGCCGATGTTTTCTGAATCGGCCGCCAACGAATCTTCACTTGGTCGAAAGGCCGTGGCGCTCCTTTCCGGCGGTTTGGATTCCGCGCTGGCAATTTACCTCGTAAAACGCCAGGGCATTGATGTTTTCGCGGTGCATTTCACCTCGTTTTTTTCTCCGTTGGCCGCGGAGGCGGAGGAATCTCCGGTACACAAGCTGGCCCGGCAGTTAAATGTCCCTCTGCGGATGCTTCCAAAGGGAAAAGACTTTCTCCAGCTCCTTCGTAATCCTCGGTATGGTTATGGAAAGAACCTGAACCCCTGTATAGATTGCCGCATTTATACTTTTGTAAAGGCCAAAGAATTGATGGCAGAGATCGGGGCATCTTTCATAGTTACCGGAGAAGTGGTGGGGCAACGGCCCATGTCCCAACGAAGGAATACGATCAGGCTCATAGAAAAACGGTCGGGATGCGATGGACTCGTGCTCAGGCCGCTTTCCGCCAAACTGTTGCCCGAAACTCAGGCGGAAGAAGCGGGAGTTGTCGATCGCGAACTGCTTCTCGACATTGCCGGCCGCGGGCGAAAGGTGCAACTCCGACTGGCCGCTGCGCTTGGCCTCTCCGGGTACTCACCCCCGGCAGGTGGCTGCCTGCTGACTGATAAGCAATTCTCCGGCCGCGTTCGAGATCTGCTCGCCCACACCGAAGAGGTATCACCTGCAGACCTTGAGCTATTGCACGTCGGGCGGCATCTCAGAATAAGGCCCGGCCTGAAGATAGTGGTCGGCCGGAATGAGGCCGAAAACCAGCGCATTGAACGGCTGGCCGCCATAGGTTCCTTGTTCTCTCCTGTAGATTTTCCCGGCCCCCAGATTTTGGCTATTGGGCGTGTTGAACCTGACGAGGAGGCCCTTATCGGGGGTGTGCTTCGGAGATATTCCAAGGAATCGTGCCGCGGAGAGTGGATATCCTCGCAGTCCGTTAAGGGCGCTGAGCGCAGCATCCGAGTTACGGAAGTGGCGTGCGAAGATTGGATTTCGGATCACATGATTTAAGGAGGGCGTTGTGAATTGCCCCCATTGCGGTCGCGATGTTGTCCCCGTGGAAGGGCAGAAATTCTGCTCGTGGTGTGGAGGATCTCTGGAGACGCCCCGCGGCGCCAACCATGAGGACCAGGCAGGGCAAGGTCCCGCGGACGAGCATCTTCCGTCTTATCCGTCTGAAGTCACCTCCGCTCGACGGGCCGAATACTGCCCGTGGGAGGATCAGGAAAATCTCGGCTTCATACAAGGAATTTCTCAGACTATCAGGCAGAGCCTTTTTTCACCCAAGGATTTTTTTGAGAGGGTCCCTCGGAGAGGCGGGCTTCTGAACCCTCTGTTTTACGCTCTCATTGTCGGAACTGTAGGGAGCATGGTGGGTTACCTGTGGTCCTTTGCATTCGGCAACTCGCTTGCATCAACGATGTCCCTGTCAAAAGGAACGACAATTGCCCTCGCCTTTCTTATTCCTTTACTGATTTTCATGGGCATTGTCATGGCGGCTCTGATGCTGCACGTTTCGCTTTTCTTGGTCGGTGGCGCCAACGAAGACTTTGAGGCCACATTCAGGGTCGTTTGTTATTCTGCGGCTCCGGACTTGTTCGGCGTGTTACCGCTCATAGGTGGCTTGATCGGGCTCTTTTGGAAAATCTACATCACGGTGATAGGTGTCCGAGAGGTGCACGGCATAAGCACTGCAAGATCAGTCCTGGCCATCTCGCTGCCCTCGCTGGTTTGTTGCGGGCTTGTGCTGGGAGGCGCTGCGCTTGTTATAATGCTGCTCGGTTCGTCTCTTGCCAGGACGTAAGGCCAGAAGCGTGCTTGGACAGCCTCCCGACTATCTTTATGAGCGATCTTTCAATTCGATAGGAACTATCGACCGGCAAGGAAGTCACAAACTGTAGCCTGATGCCGGAAGTTCAAGATGTCTCCCCTCCTGGACAGAATAACTGTAGATCCCAATGTGTGCCACGGTCAGCCATGTGTTAAGGGAACGCGGATCATGGTGTGGCTCGTACTCAATTATTTGGCAAGTGGTGACAGCGTTGAGGACATTTTGGCTTCGTACCCGGGCCTCACTCCAGAAGACATCCGAGCCTGCTTGGCCTACGCTGCCGAGACTACCCGCGAGACAGTTGTCACAATCGACGTGCGCCCAGCCCCTACCTGAAAGTCTTTGAAATCTACTCTGCGCTCCCGTATCGTTACCGGATGTACCAATGCCAACACGAACCTTTCAAGCACCGACACTCCAAAGGAGTCTTCCGCGCTGCTTACGCTTTTCTCAAAACATGGAAAAGGCAGACTGGCGTAGTGCCTCCCTCTGTATTAGTCCAGGCATTCAACCCGCCGGAGCGCGTTTTGTTGAATTGGTTCCGTAGCCACACAGAGAAGAATCCAGAGCCGGATAAAGAACGCCGGTATAGACTTCTCCCCTGTGTCCGCGAACTACTTGAAAACACAACAGACCCCCCCTTCTCCACGGGGTCCCGATAGCTTTGCCATAGATGGACTGACACCTGCTGGAACTTCGTTCAGGGTTATATTAAGGCGAGATAAGAAAAACGGGCTCCACCTGTTAGGATGCTTCCCCAGGAAATGATAGAAACAAAAAAGCCCACGTGCTGTTGAGCAACTAAGGCTCGGTGCTGAGGCCCTGAGACCTCGCTGCACTGTGGACTTCTTGTGGGGAATACCCTTCCCCTTAGTTTATCAGACACTTGAATTGAGTCAAGGATTCATTTTCACGGAATTCCGGGGACACAATACTTATGTCGTAGACGTATTAATACTTTTGATTCGGTCCCAAAGTATCTTACCGTCACAAGCCTTTCGGGGCAAGACTTTTAGCCTCGATGCGTTCCTTGCCCAGCGTTATTCTGTCAGCCCTTCCTTGAGGGAATTCAATTTTCAGTGTGACTTCGCCGTCAACCGAGTCCCGGCGTGTTGCCTGAACCCCTGAAACCGGCGTCTTGTCAACGGGCAGCAGGAGCCAGACCAATGTAGCCGGAAACGTGGCGGTCACCCGATAAATGCAGCTTGTCGCAGGCACGTCCGAGCCATTCAGCGACACCCAGCCGCGGGGCGGGCTCAACAAGCCGGTTGAGATTTCGACATCGGCTCTGTTAGATCCCCACAAAGGAAGAACCTCGAACCCCTGGCCGCGTCTATCCACGCATCGTGCAGCGAGCGTCTTGATGTCCACTTCCACTCTGCTGGGATAGAATTGCCAGCACACTGATATCTCGTGCTCCCCCTCCCCTTCTACCAGGTTCGCGAATAATCCAGTAATCGGGCTTGACGAACACCACCGTACGCGTGAGGACGTAATTACATTGGACTCCCGCCCACGGGCCGCGGCAGATTCCCGTGGCCACATCCAGAGAGGCATCGCTCCAGCACGAAAATTCAGGTCCGGCCGTCCGAATCCTCTCCTGAAATGTCAAAGTGGAGCGGTCCGGTCCCTTGCCGTCAATGAGGATCGCATTATGAGCAGCGGCTGACCGGTAATACTGCGTCAATTTATCCGGCGCATAGGTGGTGATTCCTGGATCGACCAGCCGTGGAACACCAACGACCGTTACGTCAACGGAGAGCACGTCTTCGTGCACGTGTGCCGCACCCGGCGGTCCTGCTCTGAACACCAGAAAGTTGGCGTCCGGACCGTAATGAGATCTGAATGTGGCAATACCCGCGTCGGGAAAATTGCGGAATAGCAACTTCGGCGCTGTTCCTTGGGTCCCCCGTGAACCGACCCAGATCAGGTCCGGTCGTTGAAATACTTCGCCGGCTTTCCGGATTAATGCAGTGTAGTCCGATGACGTAGACCCTGAATCGTTCAGCGAAGGCCAGGTGAAGTCCGGCCGGCACAAGGCCGTGAGGTAATCGGTGGAACGTTCGAGGGGCGCTTCAAATAGCTCGGAAAGCTGAATTCCGCGAGCAGCGGCCGCCTCCTTGACTTCCAGCATAGCGTGCAAACAAATCGAATGATAAAGCGGGGAAATCTCGAAATCGACCCCGTCAGCGAAGAACTGTCTTTGAAATTCCGTTTCGAGTCGTGCCACTCCTGTTTGCAGCCATAGCCGAGCCTCCCGGAATCCCGGAAAGCATATCCCGGCAAGTGCCAAAGCCGAAGATTCCACTATGATCCAGTTGTTGGGATGACCTTTGTGGTCCATCAAGCTGCGAGCGTGTTCCCAGATGGAGCGCAGCATGTCCGTTTTAGTGGATTCCTGAAATGATCCGTACGACCAGGCTATCCCGGCTACCCAAAGCCACTCCCTGAGTCTCCAGGCCACTGAAAGGCTTTCCCATGAAGGACCCGCTCCCCCGTTTGAACCTACGGGCACCGGATTACTACTGATCCAACTCCTTATGAGCCTATCCAACTCCCGAGCGTACCGTTCATCTCCGGTCTCAACCAGGGCCACGATTATTTCTTTTATGAAATGGTGACGATGGAGGAAGTGAGACCATTCCAAGATGCCAGGCGGACAGACGTCCCAAGCAAACGGATAGCCGACCGTCTGCCCCATGATTCGTCCGCGCAGGATGTCGTCTGCACGCTCGCGCGGATACGGGTGCGGAGGAGGGATGAGAAGCCCTGAATTGTCGGCAACGAACGGAGGGCCTGGAGACCAGAGATGGATAATAGACTGGGCAAATGATTGTTTTTTCGTCAGTAATTCCGCAAAATGCGGAATATCCGGGTTCAAGACTTGTGCCAAACCCTCAAGAGTCAACCGCGGCCCAGGGGGGATTTCTCGAAACTCCCCGTTCAGAGAGCTTATTTCAACGTCAACGGGCTCGGTCCCCTCGTAGGTTCGTTCGCGAGAGAAGCTAAGCTCAATGTCTCGGATATCCCTCCACCCGTCGGGGACGCCGTATGATCCGAAGGATTCTGTAGGGAACTTCAAGTCAGTCCATGCTCCGGGAGAAAGTTGCTCGCGGCCGCCGGACAAGGACACATCCGGAGTCCCTGAACTGAAACTCTCGGAGCCGTGAACAAGCTTCATCCCCACCAGCAAAGATCCGTTTGTTCGATTAATGAGTATTGCGGAAAGCTGGTTGAATCCCGAAAGATCGCGCGTTGGTGGATGCGCGCTGATGGTCAGAAGGGAGCCGGCTGAACAAAACCGAACTGTGTCTCCGCCGCTGGAGCATTCGACGGTAGGACCGGTCTCTGTGCCGGTCATTCCTGTGTTACCGACCTGGGTGGAGTACTCCTTGTAGTGGCGGGTTTGAAACCCGCCACTACTCTCAGTAACCAGAGCCTCTGTGCTGACAACTCTGTCACGCAGAAAATGCTCGGGCTGAAGCGACGTGTCCCTCATGAGGCTGCAGAGCTATTTTGAAAGCCCCAGATAAGCGAGGGCAATCGGATTAGTACACGGAACGAATAGTAGCACGCCCCAAATTCCGGACTTCCCTCTGGCCGCGGCAATGCCCAGGTTGACAAGGAGCCACGCGACTATGCCGACAAGAACCGCGACTCCAACTACGGCAATAGAGAGCATTCCCCCAGTGGGGATTATCGCCTCGAGGAACGGGGCTACCATAGAGACTGCCGGCAAGAAACAACAGCAAGAGCCACCATATTGGTTTTCGGGCAATGTTCAGCATCAGGATCACATTGGCGATAGGGATGAACGCCAACCAGGGCAAACTTGTATCCGTCTTCTTGGCAATGAGGAAGAACATTATAGCGGTGAACAGATAGAATATGACGGGGATTATGAGCCCTATCAAGCTGGTGCCCGCGGCCATCGCAAGCAACATGTCCGGAGAAACCGGGATCGGTGGTACGCCGGGAATGCCCAGGTCAACACCTCCTGCTGGTGTTTCGGGCTTCATGGGCATGGCGGGCTTCGGAAGTCCGGGCCTTTCTCCTGCTTTCTTTGCAGCCGGCGGCTTTGGGATACCGGGTCTTTCTCCCGGTTTCTTTTCCCCGGTGGAGGGAGGGGGAGGCTCCTGAGCCCCGGCAGTTTTCTTCAGGGCTTTTATTTTGTCCAAAACCTCTTGTTTATCGGCAGCGTCCGGTTTGAATTTCAGGTAATTCTCATATTCCGGTACAGCGAGCCCGCCCCGTTTTTGAAGCTCATGCATGAGCCCCATATTGTAATAGGCTTCGGCAAAGTTTTTATCCAACTGTGTGGCTTTTCGATAATCGGCCGTGGCTTGGGGAATCATGTTTTTCTTGCGATAGACCTCCCCGCGATTGTTGTAAGCATCCGCGTAATCGGGGGAGATCTCTATGGCTTTGTTATAATCCGCCAATGCCTGATCAAGCTGGCCCAGGTCCTCATGCGCCATTCCCCGCCAGTTGTAAGCCTCCACGGAACGGGGATTCTTGGCGATCACTTCTGTGTAGATTTCTACAGCTTCTTTGAGCCTTCCTGCCTTTTGATTTTCCAATGCTTCGGTCAGCTCCGGAGGCAACTGAGCGAATACCGGCATGGCCGCGCAGGTAACAGAAACAACCGCAACCACAACGGTCACCACTGCTATCATCCGGCAGGAATGACTGCAAAGACGCTTGGCGGGTTCACCTCGCCGGTCATCCTTTGCCTGCTTGGACACTCTACCGTCTAGTTGTGAAGGCCGCTCGTATTGGCGAGCCGAATTTGCAATATGGGGTCTTTGCTTGAGCGTTTGGAGTCCAGTATGGAAGGTCTCTCTAGTGAACACTCCCGGACTTGCGATGGGCCTCGAGGTTTTCATGCCGCTCCCCAGTTCTGCCGAGAAAAAGTAGTAAATTCTTTGTCAGATGCGGAATCTGACTATTAGCACACTTCCCGAAGCCGGTCAAGGTTTATTAGACGCCATGTCATTGAAAAAGCAGGTTTTTTGTCCCGTGCGCTTAGGAACTGGTCGGAAGAATCATTCCCTGGTAATGTGCTTGAAAAGCTTCTCCACCAGTATCCCAGGAGCAGACTCGGCAATCAGCAGGGCGCGTGGGGACTTTCCGGAAAGACTAACCAGGCGCAGGAATTCGTCGGAAAAACCGCCGGTCCGGGTGAGGATACCAATTGCACAATTTGGTCCCAGATCGTCACACGCGATGGTGAACTCATTCAACGTCCCCATTCCCCCACCGATGAATACGCAGGCATCTGCGCTCCTAATTAGGATAACATTCCTGCCCTTCGTCCCCATCCCGGTAAAGACGATGACGCGGCTCTCCAGAGGATATCCATAAGCAAGCCCGTGCTCCTCTCGGTTTATCGCGGGAGAAATCCCTACGGTCCAGCCGTTCGAGGCGTTGGCCCCCAGGACAGCGGCACTGGGAAATCCCGGACACGCCCCTGTCAACGGTACTCCCCCTCTGTCCGCTACCGCAGCACCGATCTTCACAGCCTTCTCCCAATCGGATGATGCTTCGGAGGTTGAAGCCGAACCCAGGACGGCGACTTTGAATATTCGCTCTGATTCCATTATCCGAGTCCTCCCGCAATTTATCTGAACGAAGTTGAGAGTGTAACCTCCCAGCCCACCGGGAACAAGGCCGCCAGACTCAGAGTCTCGCTCCGGAGAGATTTCTCCGGGGAGGCAACACCGGCTTGACAGCATTTTGACAAAGGGATAAATTTGCCGAGTTCAATTTAAACTAGGCGATTTTTGTCCGCTTATGGAAAAATTTGCTGCTCTGATATTGGCCGCGGGTAAAGGGACGCGTATGAAATCCGGGGTGCCCAAGGTCTTGCATCCTGTGGCGGGTCGCCCGATGATTTCTTATGTTGTGGATGCAGTCCGTTCGGGCGGTTTCCGGGATGTAGTGATTGTTGTGGGGCATGAATCAGAGGAAGTGAGAAAGGTCGTCCAAGAGCCTGGCATCAAATTTGCCCTGCAGGAACCACAATTGGGCACGGGGCATGCGGTAGCCGCCGCCCGGGATCTGTTCACGGGCTTTTCCGGCGACATCCTGATCTTGTGCGGAGACATTCCGCTTCTCCAGTCCACAACCATAAAAGAATTCATTCGCTCCCATCAGAACAACAGTAGCAGTCTCACTGTGATGACCACTTACCCCGAAAAGTCGGCAGGATACGGGAGGATCGTCAGGACAGAAGACGGCGGAGTCGCAGCCATCGTAGAGGAAAGAGATGCCGATGAGGCAGAAAAGGCCATAAAAGAGATCAACACGGGAGTGTTCCTTGCAAAAGCTGACCTGCTCTATTCGCTGGTGGGTAAGCTGAAGACAGATAACTCCCAGGCAGAGTACCTACCTCACCGACATTGTGGGCGAGGCCGGGAAAGAATCAGTACCTGTCCATGCCTTTGTGCTCGAAGATGCTCGGGAAGCAACCGGAATCAACAGTCGTTCTGATTTGGCCCGCGTTTCGGCAATAGTCTGGAATCGACTCCGGGAAGAATTGATGGACTCAGGGGTCACTCTTCTCGACCCTTCGTCGGTTTATGTTGACTCCCAGGTTCGAATCGGGGCCGACACTGTGATTCACCCGGGTGTGACCATCTCCGGCCCTACCGAGATCGGAAAGGGCTGCGTCATAGAATCCGGCGTCTATATTATGGACAGCAAGCTGGGAGACGGCGTAAAAATTTTGCAGGGATCCAGAGTCAACAGTGCAACGGTGGATGCCGGCGCTACTGTGGGACCGATGGCCCATCTTAGACCGGATGCCAAAATTGGAAAAAATGCACGGATCGGCAACTTCGTAGAAGTCAAGAAAACAGTTGTAGGAGATGGCTCAAAAGCATCTCACCTCACCTATCTTGGCGACAGCCAAATAGGTGTTGATGTGAACATCGGGTGCGGAACCATTACGTGCAACTATGACGGCAAAAAGAAGCATCCGACTGTTATTGGTGATAGATGCTTTATAGGTTCAGATGTCCAGTTTATTGCCCCTGTCGAGATAGGCGAAGGAAGCGTTGTAGGCGCGGGCAGTACTATCACTCGGGACGTGCCGGCCGGAAGCCTGGCTGTTTCCAGGGCCAAGCAAAAGAACTTCCCTTTGAGGAAAGGACAGGGGCCGGGGTCATCTGATGAAGATCGGAAGCCTTGAAGTTGCGGGGAATGTTTTTCTGGCGCCAATGGCCGGGATAACCGATCCCCCTTTTCGGAAGATAGTCCGGCGGTTCGGGGTATCTGCCGTCTGGACTGAGATGCTCAGCGCAGACGCCGTCGCAATGGTGCCGGGTACCCTGCGTACCATGGAAATTGGGGGCCGGGAGGTCCCTACTGTCTTTCAAATCGCCGGAAATAATCCGGCGGTGATGGCTGAAGCAGCCAAACGAATTCAAGACATAGGAGCTGCTGCGATAGACGTGAACATGGGTTGTCCTGTAAGGAAGGTCGTGAGGCGAGGCGCCGGAGCGGCATTAATGAGAAATGTCGCACTTGCGGGCCGGATTGTGGCTGCCGTGAGAAAGGTTTTGACGGTCCCTCTCACCGTGAAGATTAGGTCGGGATGGGACGAAAATGACCAAAATGCTGCGGCCATGGCAAGTGTGATAGAGGCCGAAGGTGCCAACGCCCTGATCGTGCACTCTCGCAGTCGATCTCGGGCTCATTCCGGCCCTCCGTCTTTGGATATCCTGGAAGAGGTCAAACAGTCCGTTCACATACCCGTAATCGGCAATGGCGGAATCCTGCAGGTAGAGGATGCCGTGACCATGACGGACCGTACCGGATGTGACGGAGTAATGGTTGGAAGGGGGGCCGTCGGCAGACCGTGGCTGCCAGGCTGGATTCTCGAACGATTTATTGGCCGTGCCGGGATTTCTGATCGCGTGCTGACCATTTTCGATGTGATCCTGGAGCACTTCGAGTACATTCTGGAGTGGGGGGATCGCCGCACTGCTGTTCACCGCATGCACAAGCATCTGGCGTGGTACTCAAAAGGGTTTGTGGATGGGAGCGCATTTCGGCGCACAGTCTTTACCCTGGAAGAGCCGGCCGTGGTTATGAATTTCGCGGAGAAGTTTTTCGGGAAGGCCGCTATCTCATGACATCAGACAAATTTGATAAGGTCTTCGACTCGGAAACGCAGGAGAAGCCGCGGAGAACCGGCAAGGCGAAGGCGATACTCAAGACCAATATAGCTGACTCAATTGACACGTTGGTAGAATACCTTGTGGATAACAATGTGAAAGGAATTCACCCTCTCATTATGGGGGAGGTAGAGAAGCGCTTGATCATCAAGGTGCTTGAGCGGAGCCGTGGGAACAAACTGAAAGCCGCCAAATGGCTCGGAATGAGCCGGAACACCTTTCACAGGAAGATTCAGAAGCTCGTCGATTCGCGTGGAATCGAGCAAGGGGAGTCGGAATCTTGAGATTTCGTTTATTGGCCGGATATTGATTTTGCTCGTCAGTCGCTTGTGATGCGGCTGCCAGGCACCTGGGCGACGCGTCCGAAACTTTTCGCGGTCGTTTTTTGTATGGCAAAACCGGCTGAATATAACCTGAAATTAACGGCTTGTATCTAATGACAGGCCCAAAGCCTGTTCAAGATACTTCTTGACACCTCGTCCTAAAGAAATATAATTAAAGCGGTTCTCAAAAAATCTGCATGGAGTCCCCCTATGAATGCCGATAAGCTTGCTCTTCTCGAAGAGAAGATCATGCATTTGATAGAGCAGAACGATCAGTCCAAGAGAGAACAAGAACGTTTTGGCAAGGAACTGGAACTGAGGGACAAGCGAATCAGCGAATTGGATCGCACTCTGAAGAAGATTCAAAAAGATCATAAATCGGCCAAAGGCAAATTGGACAGAATTATCGAAAAGCTGGAGGCATTCACCTGAAAGAGCATGTGGCCGGGGATGCTTTGGATTACCGAAACAACTCTGAGGAGCTGACCGAAGCCGTTAAGGTACGATTGTTCGGCCGTGAGTACAACATACGTGGACATGGAAACAAGAAATACATTCAGTCCCTGGCGGATTTCATCAAGGAGAGAGCAGATGAAATTCAACGCCATGCTACAGTGGTATCAACACTGGACCTGGCGATCTTAACGCTGTTGAACATCACAGACGAGATGTTCCAATTCAAACAGGTCAAGGAGCAAACTATAAGAGAATTGGAGGAAAAGACCGACCGGCTTCTGAAAGCCATCGATCGGGTGGTTTGACAAGTGGTAGTCCCCTGCGCAGTGCGTGATGGACAGCAATTTTTTGAGCCAACACTCAAAAAATGGGAACCGCCCCCGGCTGTGGTGAGCATGCCTGCCGCGAAGCAGGAAGCCTGAAGCAGTCGCTAGGGTCCCACCTGGGTAACCAGGTTCAAAAGTTTCTGTCTGCACGGCTGATCGCGGGGGATTTCTACCAATTGCCGGTCGTTCATTCCTTTTCACCTGACAACCGGGATGTGGGCGGCAGCCTCTGGATGGCCATTCGAAGGAGTACATATATACGCTATTCTGTGGGTAATCGGCACGCGGTGTGAACTTCTTACCCTTAACCCATTCTTCCGAGACTCGACATCCTTTCCTGCCCTGTCCGCTTAAACATCCCGTCATATTCATAAAATGGAGTGGGCTGTGGAATTGATTTCCTTCTTGATTCCTGCCCTTGTCGCAGTAATCCTGGGGGTAGCGGCTGGATACGCCGTAGCCAGAATACTCGACAGGAGCCGGAGCCACTCAGCTAAATCTGAAGCGGACGAAATCGTCAGAACCGCAAAGAAAGAGGCTGAAACAACAAAAAAAGAGGCCCTTCTTCAGGCCAAAGACAAACTGTTTCAATCCCGGGCGGACCTTGAACACGAAATAAAGGAGCGCCGTACCGAACTATCGGCTCGGGAATCCCGTCTTCTGAAAAAGGAAGAGAATCTTGAGAGAAAAGCCTCACAACTCGAATCTAAAGAAACTGCGTTAACCAGGCACGAAAAGGATATAGATTCAGGGTACAAAAAAGCCAAGGAAAAAGAGCTTGAGGCGGATAAGCTCGTTAAGAAGCAGCTCGAGAAATTAGAGCAACTAGCCGGCCTCTCAGCCAACGAAGCCAAGGAGATGCTTCTGCAAAAGGTTGGCGACGAGACGCGAATCGAAAGCGCGCGGATTATAAGGCAAATAGAAGAAGAGACTCATACCCAGGCCGACAAAAAAGCGAAGGAAATTATTTCTACGGCTGTCGGCCGGTATGCTGCGGATTATATTGCCGAGAGAACGGTTTCAGTGGTTAACCTTCCTAACGAAGAGATGAAGGGGCGAATCATAGGACGGGAAGGCCGCAACATTCGAGCTATAGAAGCCGCTACGGGCATAGACCTCATAATCGACGACACTCCCGAAGCGGTGATACTTTCGGGTTACAACTCCATCCGGCGTGAAGTGGCCAGAATAGCCCTCGAGAGACTCATCAGCGACGGCAGAATTCACCCCGCTCGCATCGAGGAAGTAGTAAAAAAGGTTACTCAGGAGATGGAGGAGACCATCATCGAAGCCGGCGAGCAAGCCAGTTTTGATGTGGGCGTTCACGGGATCAATGCCGAATTGATAAAACTGGTGGGCAAACTTAAGTACAGGACGTCCTTCGCCCAGAATGTTTACCAGCATTCCATCGAAGTCGCTTTCCTGTGCGGCATTATGGCCGCGGAACTTGGACTGAATCCCAAAAAAGCAAAGCGCGCGGGTCTTCTCCATGACATCGGCAAAGCCATAGATCACGAGGTGGAGGGGGCGCATGCCATCATAGGTGCGGACATAGCCCGCCGACATGGCGAGTCGCCCCTGATTGTAAACGCCATTGCCGCTCATCACGGGGATGAAGACCCCACAAGCACGATGGCAGTACTTGTTCAGGCGGCTGATACATTGTCCGCGGCCAGACCGGGCGCTCGGCGGGAGATGCTGGAAAACTATGTCAAACGTCTCGAAGATCTCGAAAGAATAGCCGATTCGTTCAAAGGCGTTAGTAAATCCTTTGCTATACAGGCGGGCAGAGAGATTCGCATCATAGTGGAGAACTCGAATATCGGAGATGAAGGGCTTACCCTCCTGGCCCGCGACATACGAAAGAAGATCGAAAAGGAACTGTCTTATCCGGGTCAGATCAAGATCGTGGTCATAAGGGAAGCACGAGCAGTCGACTACGCGCGATAGACACGGTGAGTGAGGCTTAATCACTCTTCTATCCGGGCTCCGGCTGCCCTCATCTCTTCAACGGCCTTGCGAGTGCTTTCCGGGGTGATGCCGCGGCTAAGATCCAAAAGAAGCGTCACGTCGAAGCTCTCTTCAAGAGCATGGAGCACTGTCGCACTTACACAGTAGTCAGTGGCTAAACCATAGATGATAAGGCTCCTGGTCCCGTATTCCTGAAGAAGCCCTTTGAGCCCCGTGTCACGGCCTCCATCGTCTCGGAACCCGGAATAGCTCTCGAATTCCGCACGATTTCCCGTTGAGATTACGGCGGTGATGAGGTCCGGCGGCAGAAGAATCTCCGCGCCCGGAGTTCCCTGGATACAGTGAGGCGGCCAGAGCACTTGCTCGCGATCCTGGATTTTGATCACGTCAAGAGGTTGCTTTCCGGGATGTAGCGTAAAAAAGGAAACATGATCGGGCGGGTGATAATCGCGGGTTGCCAGGATGGGCAGGCCTTTTCCCCTGAATTCTCGAGTACGCGCTACCACCTGTTCCACGTAATCCGAGCCGGTTCCGGGAACGGCAAGGGTGCCGTTCCGGAACTCCGTGAAGTCGGCTTGGAGATCGACGACGATCACGGCTTGGGCTTCTCTATCCGACATGGGCTACCCCCTTGCGATTTTACTGTACTTATTTTATGCCCTCGCACTTTCTCCGTCCACCAATCGTGGGCCTCGACGGCCTCTGCCATATTAGCCGATTTCTATTTTTTCGAGAAAAACTTGCAATCGTTTTCTATATATATATGCTGGACTCTGTTGCGAACTTCGATCATTGTCATCACGAGTGACAATGGTGCGAGGCGTCTGTGGAGGGTTAATGGAAACAAAGATTGGTCTGCCTCATGAAGACCTGCTGCGTTTGGCCTCACTGGGAGAGGTCTTTGGAGGATTCGCTCACGAGATGGCGCAACCACTCAACGCGATCATGATCGCGTCTCAGGTCGTGCAGGCTCAAAGTTGAGCGGAGTGATCTGCCGGAAGAAGAAAAGAAATTTATCGTGCATCGGCTGAACATCGTCACCTCACAGGTGCAAAAGGCCAGTGGGATCGTGGAAAGCCTTCGAGTCTTCAGCGGCGGCAGCTTCTCCGGCTTTGGCGACACCACCCTCAAACGGATCTTCGAAAAAATCCACGGTTTGATGGGGCAGCAATTCATAAGCAGAGGCATCGAAGTCAGATGCGAATACGATCAGGCGCTTCCGTCGATCAGAAACAACCCGACCCTCGTTGAGGGGATCATGGTGCAGGGATTGGCGTTTGCCAGAGACGCGGTGGCGGCTCTCGGAGTGTGGCACGACCAGCGGAGCATTCCATATAAGAAAATCTTAACAATTAGATTCACAGAACTGAACGGTATATGCGGCGCTGACATTCTCTGGGATTCCGGCGCACTCCCAGCGGATATGAGCATCATGGATGCGAAAAACCATACAGGCCTCTCCACCGCGGGTACCGTCCTCGCTTCTATGGGAGGAAGATTCGAGGCCGCCTCCTCAGCTCTCAAGATCACCTTTTCATGAGTATGCCGGATCAGCTTATCGCTGGCGGGTGCTGTCTCGGTTGGATACAATTACCACAACCTTTCTGCGAGCATTTGGTAACCGGCACGGAGGCCGGTCCTTACCAGCTCATAGTAGGGCCGGCGTCCCTCTCGGCTTTCAAACCGGAGGTGGCGGCTTTCACTGCGAACGATAATCACTGCCCGTTCAGTGACACGTGATGCAAGTTGTCATAGCGAGTCCCGCGTCGCGTGAGACGCAGCAATCTCGGTTTTCTCCGGGCGTTCGCGGGACTGGAGATTGCTTTCCTGTGGAACGCAGGATTTCACTCCTCCCAATGAGAGTCTTTAGCCACGGATAACCGAAAGCTTGCTTGGTAACCTCTTTTCACGTTGACAGGATTGTTGTCTGTGGTATCATGATTCTTGCTTTGGGACGGAATTGTTCTGTGATTTTAATGTCATGTTTGGAGGATGGAGTGTGAATCCCGAGCAGACTCTCGGGACGTTGCATATGTTCCGCCTACGGCCACTGGGATCGCGGGTGGCGTTGTCTGTTCTGGCGTCGTGTGCCGTTCTGCTGGGAGGCTGCGGCGCGAGCACGTGCGTCGTTAAAAAGGACGTCGAATACAGACCGGCCGTGGCCAATGCTTTTTCCCGGGCTATCTCTGTCGGAACCGGAACTAAAAAACATCCGGTCGCCAAACTCACCACCTATCCCCCTCTCCCTACTGACGAAGATTCAACCCGTGTCCGCAAATTCATCCGGGAATACGCTTACGGCCAGCGCGAGACCATGAAGCGTTACTTGGCCAATGCGGCAGAATATCTTCCGACTGTAAAAGCAACAACTAAGGAGAACGGTCTGCCGGATGATATGGCTTACCTTGTCATGCTTGAATCCGGGGCAAATCCGGAAGCCCGGTCCCCGGCTAACGCTCTCGGCATGTGGCAGTTTATGCCGGCAACTGCGCGTAGCTATGGATTGCGTGTGGATAGCTGGGTGGACGAGCGGTTGGATCCGCAGAAGTCGACCAAGGCGGCCATGTTGTATCTGAAGGAGCTATATGGCATGTTCGGTTGCTGGCGGCTTGCACTGAGCGCCTACAACTCGGGAGAGAACAAGCTGAACAAGGTCCTTTGTCAGGAAGATGCCAGTGAGTACCGACGAGATCTGCTCCAGTCGCCGTCTGAAACGCGAGACAAGAGAATTTTACCCAAGATTTCTGGCAATGGCGCACATCGCCAAGAATGCTGAAAAATATGGGTTTGCTCGCGTGCCGGACAAGGCGGAGGAGCCAAAACATGAGCTGATCACTGTCGATGGATCCTATACGCTGGAAACTCTTGGCAGAGCAATCGGAGTGCCCCGCAGTCGTCTAGTCGAGCTGAATCCGGCGCTGATAAGAAGCGCTACCCCGGCAGGACCGTCGTACTCTCTCAGAGTCCCCATTGGAAAGAAAGAACTCCTAGCTGCCAAACTGAAAGATATACGGCCTGAGCCTTCGCGAACGCATATAGTGCATGTTGTAAACAATGGAGACAACCTCCCGAAGATTCTTCGACGCTACGGCATACGGAAGTCTCAACTGGCTGGTCTGAATCCTGACGTGAACTTGCGTCACAGACTCCGTCGGGGGCAGAGAATTGTGGTTCCGGCGGAAGCAGCGGAGACCACCAAGAGACAGGTCCGAAGAGGGAAACGTGTCTCGTGGTTGAGGGAAGGCTTGGAGTAGGTCCCGACCGAAAGAGCGGCATTCTGGGTGGAAATTTTCCGGCAATAAAGTGTCGCACCGTTCTCCCGCAATTTTACCATCAAGATCGATAGTCAGCGTTTATAGTCACGTATTCTTCTGACATGTCCGTAGTGAGGAAGCTCGCCTCGCCATTGCCGGCCCTGAGATCCAGCAGAATGGAGAACTCCCGGCCTTGCATCACCCGATGAGCGGCTGATTCCCAATCACCTTGCACAACCAGCCCTTGTCTCACAATTGGGACTTCACCGATAAGCAAGTCCACGTTGTCGGGTTCGAAAGCTACTCCGGCCCGACCCGCGCTACAAAGTATCCGACCCCAATTGGGATCTTCTCCGTGAAACGCTGTCTTGACCAGAGGTGACTCAGCGATGGTTCGAGCCACTTTGGCGGCCGCGGCCGGCCCTGGGGCTCCGATCACTTTGACCTCCACCATCTTTGTGGCCCCTTCTCCGTCAAGGACGATCTGACGCGCCAGGCTCATGCAGGCCTCATTCAGTAACGAAGTGAAAGCTTCACTGTCAGCGCAGCTGCCGCGGAGTTCTCTAGGCTCACTTTGCCCGCCTGCCATCACGATGACCGTGTCGTTTGTACCTGGTGTCACCGTCAATGGTGATGCAGTTGAAAGTCCGGCTGTTGGCGTCGCCAAGGCACTCCTTAAGTCGGCTCGGTTCGACTTTGATGTCAGTAAGGATTACGGCCAGCAGTGTAGCCATGTTGGGAGCAATCATGCCGGATCCCTTGGCCATCCCCAGTATTTTGAAAGGGCGATCCGACAAGACCCCGCCGAGAGCAACTGTCTTCGGGCGGGTGTCTGTCGTCATCATCGCAGTGGCAACATCCATGAATGAACCTTGGTCAAGCCTGTTCAGGAGTGTGGGGATTTGACCGCGCATTCTGTCCACAGGCAGGCGCTGGCCGATGACTCCAGTTGACATGGGGACGACAAGTTCGGGCCTGATTCCGAGACCCTCCGCCACTTCTCCAGTGATGTCTATCGCATCCTGCCGGCCCTGATCACCGGTGTAGGCATTGGCATTACCCGAGTTTATTAATATCGCCCGGCAAGCTCCGTTTGCGAGGCGGTTCCGAGTGATTTCAACCGGCGCAGCAAACACGAGATTGGTAGTGGTGACTGCCGCGGCTGAGGCGGGGACATCCGATACAATAAGGCCAAGATCAAATCGGTCTGTACCTTCGCGTTTAATTCCGGCCGCTGCCGCGCTGAATTTGAATCCCTGAATTGCCGGCACTTTTTGATTCAATTTTGGTTACTCCTCGATTTCAGGCACGTTCACGCCCAGGTTTTGGAGTTGCTGAACAAGTTGATTGCGGCCGCGAAAGACAATGCCCGATATCCCCGCGCGCACTGCGCCTTCGACATTTTCTTCGAGGTCATCTATAAATACAGCCGAGAAGAAGCCGCTGGTCGCACATATCCGCGGAACGGGCGCGTCGGGCTCATATCTCGCCGCCATGGCCGCGCGGCGTATCGTCGTCGCCCCATCATCGATAGTCGGATCCATCGGCGTCATCTCGGCGGGCCCGCGACTGCCGAAGCTGCTCGACCGCCTCGGCGTGCGGGTCGAAGAGCATCGCGCCGGGCGGCTGAAGGGCATGGGCTCGCCTTGGCGAGACGAAACTGACGAAGAGGGGAGCCGCGAACAGCAGCTCGTGGATGCCTTCTACGAGCGGTTCGTGGATCGTGTCGTTGCCGGCCGCGGGCTGGAGCGCGCTCGCGTGCTCGAGCTGGCAACAGGCGAGGTGTGGCTTGGCAGCGAGGCAGTGGAGCTGGGGCTTGCCGATGCCACCGGCGACCTGGACGATGCGATCGAGGCCGCTGCTGCGATGGCCGGCGTGCCGCCCGAGGCCTCACCCGTTCGGCTCCGTCGTCGGCTGCTGGCCCGTCTCGCCGATCGGTTCGCGACGCGGCTCGCAACCTCGATAGCGGACGAGCTGGAAGCCCGGCTGATGCGGGATCGATTCATGTAGCGGAAATGGTGGCGGGCCACGGGCCGCGAGCGAGTCCGCTATGCGGAAGGATCGACCACCCGCCCAAGGAACAGGATCGCGCCGGTGTTTGTGTCCCGGACGGCGAAGATGAACGGCCGGTCGACGCGCAACGTCACTCGTTGGGCCGGCGAGGCGCTGCCTCGATCTGCACGGCCGTCGCCGCGGAGGCTTCCGTTCCCTTCTCGTCGACCGAGATGTTGGCCTGGTGGACGACCTTCGAGATGTACAGCTGCTCCTGCGTCGTGATGCCCGAGAAGTCGGCCCGATCCGGATCGAACGCCAGGGGCATCCCCATCTGCACCAGCGCGGACGCGAGGTCGGACTTCGTCTCGATCTTGAAGCGAGGTAGCGTCAGATCCACGGACGCCGGCTGTAGGGCGGCCGTGATCGCTGAGAAGCGAGCGGCGTCGAGGCCGCGCTTCGAAGGGGGCCAGGTCGTCGGGGACGACGATGGTCATCGCGAGCGAGCCGCCGGCGTAGGGGAGCTCGATGGCCTGCCACCCAGTGCCGGAGGCATAGCTGCCCTCCGACAGATCGAGGCTCATGGTCGGAACGCTGACCTGCGAGCCGTCGGCGCGGGTGAACGGTGCGTTCTTGGTGCCTGACTCATCGAAGGGTGTCTGCCAGGGGGCCTTGAGGTAGATGGCGTTCACCAGGACGAGCCGTGTCGCGGAGTCGAGGCTGTCGAGCAGCTTTGGGATCCGTCCCTCGGTCTGGTCGCTGACCCAGCCGTCGATCAGCTGGCAGGCGCCGGCCGGGTCGTTCTCGAAGTCGACCAAGCGAAGGCCCGCGCCGTACTTCGAGGCGAGCGTGTCCAGGAAGGGCTCCTGCAGCTGCAGGCCGCGCTGGGCGAACGGGGCGTTGGCGATGCGAAGGGTCAGCTGTTGATCCGTGCCGTTGGCATCCTTGAAAGTGCCCGAGAGCCCTGCCAGGATCTGGTCCAGGGAATTGATCCCGTTACCGCTGCCGGCTTCCGCCGCCGCGTGAAGGACGGTGTCCATCTGCGAGGCCGTCTCGCCACGGGCTCCGGCCTGGGCCATGGAAAGGGCCAGGACGATGCTGGCGGGAGAGACGACGGCGTTGCCACCCGAAGTGAGGTCGCTCTTGTAGAAGTCGAACCCGAAGGCGTCGATGGCCGCGGCAGCCTGCGTCGCGTCGCTGGGTGAGCCCGCTGCGCGGGTCGCCTGTGAGGTAGCCTCCGCGATGGCCGCTGCCTGGCCCGCACAGCCCGACCCGATGGCGCCGACGAGCGCCAGCGCTCCCAGACCCCACAGCCCTCTTCGGATGGCGCGGGATGGTCGATGGGGTGGGTGGCTGGTTCATCTTCCTCACCTCGCATAGCTGCGTGAACCATCTTGGGCAGCTATGACGCGGCTCGAATGGCTGCGGTTCCCACGATGGCAACTGTAGTCGGCCGCACCAGAGGTCTACCAGTCGGTTACCCCCTTGGACGTGTGCGCCCTGCACGATAGCTGCATCGTGATGAACCCGCAGCAGCAGCCCGGGTCCATCGGTGGAGGCAGGTCCCACGCTTCCCAGGGCCCTGTTACGGGTTGAAGCCGCCAGCGCGTGGGCGCTTTGCTGAGGTTGGAGGGAGCAGGTTCGGGCCCGGCGTCAGCTGCTGGGCTCGTCGGTCTTGTCGACTACCTCCGCCTTCGCGGCCTCGCGCTGCACCGTGGCGATCGAGTCGAGGCACGACTGCTTCCGCTCCATCATCTGGGAGGCAGCCATGATCTCATTGTTGTTGCCCACGGCCCTCCACCAGAACTTCCCTGACTCGTTGCGAAGGATCACGAATCTCATCCGGGTGCTCCTCGTCTGCGATCGAAGATCGGGCTGTGGGTAGTGTCGCACCGCCCGGCAAGATGAAGTGGAGCGTTCGTTCAGACGCGCCGGCGGCGCGCGGTCGAGTCAGCGGAAGGTCGTGGGTTCGAGTCCCGCCGGGAACCCAACCATGGTTCGGACCAGCCGAGCGCTCAGTCGCCGCCCAGCAGTCGCTGACGCTCTCGAGAGCCATCGGGTCCGTCGGGGCAACGGGCCTCGCGAAGGACCGTTGGCTCTGGCGCCCGGGTCAGCGGGGTGTCACGCTGAGATGTTGCTGCCGCGGGCGTTGCTGTCGCCTGCAGCCCACCCGCGACGCGGATAGGAGGTTCGCGATGAGCGGCGATCAGGCGGTTCCTGACGGACCGCACCGCGGTTTGCTCGATTGGCTGGAAGCGAACGGCGTCGAGTACGAGCTCCATGAGCATCCGACCACGTTCACCGCACGAGAGACTGCTCGTGCGGAACATGTCAACCCGGCGGCGTTCGCCAAGGCGATCGGCGTCGTGACCGACGACGGTCGGCGTGCGCTCGTGGTCCTCGACGCAGATGATCACGTCGACCTTCTCAAGGCTCGCCAGCGTGCTCGGCGCCTCGCATGTCCGGCTCATGACCGAAGCCGAGCTTGCCGAGTCGTGTCCCGGATGCGATGTCGGTGCAACGCCGGCCGTCGGCGCGGTCTTCGGGTTGCCGATGCACGTGGACGAGGCAATTCGAGACGTCCCGGTCCTCACGTTCCACGCCGGGAGCCATCGATACACCGTCCACGTCGATCGTCAGGCATGGGAGCGAGCCCTCGGCATCACGTATGCGGCGCTCGCCGAGCACCGCACGCTCGAGCCGGCCTGGATGCGATCCTGAGTCCTGCCACGAGGCGCCGTCGGAACGCATCCCGGGCCGCGCGTCCGGCACCAGTCCGCTGTCGGGCAAATAGGACGGAAGCATGACGACGAGCCCTCCGATGAGGCAGCGACCCCGCCGGCCCGGTTCCGTCCATTGATGTGAAGCCACTCAGGCAACCGCGACCGCTCCCGCAGTGATGCAGAGCAGCGCGGTACGCGACGGCCTGGCGCACCGAGGGGGACGGGGAGGACCTCGCTAAGCGTCGACCACGAGATCCCCGAGCAGCGTCCGCGCCCTCCGGGGGTCACTCACGGCCAGCACCACGCCACCCTTCCCGTGGGAGATCCCCGTCGAGAGGATCAGCTCGATGTTGACCCCGGCGGTGGCGAGCTTACGGGCGGCCTTCGCGAGCGCACCGGGCTCATCGGCCACGGCGATCCTGATGATCTCGACTTCCCTCGCTTCGATCCCTGCCGCGCGGAGCGCGCCGCGAGCACCTGCCTCGTCACTGACCAGAAAGCCAATCAGGCCAGCTCCCTCGCCCGTCAATCCCGCCAGCGCGGTGATGTTGATGCCGGCTGTGCCCATCGCCTCACCTATTCGTGCGAGCTCGCCCGGCCGGTCCTCGGTTGCCACCACAAATGCCTTCATCGGGACACCCTTCCTCCGTCCTGGGGCACCGATCGACGATTGACCCGGCGACCGCGGGTCGGAGCCACATCGTACGCCCGTGCGGGGGGTCAGCGATGAGCTGTCTCCGGGATCGCAGGTCGACGATCGCGCCAGCCCCTCTGCATAGAGACCTGATCGTTTCGCTCGACTTGTAGGCACGTCGCTGGCGGTTGCCTCAACCGTCCACTCCATCCAGGACGCCGACGAATGCCCGACCCGTATCATGCGCTCGGGCTGGCTGGGTCGGCGTGGTCGCGTCCCGCCCCCTCCTGGCCGGCGGTGCATGGGAGGACAGCGATGGGACGGCCGCTAGCGGTTGTTGGCCTCATAGCTCTGGCGGTGGCTGCATGCGTGGCGGGACCGAACGCCCCGACCATCACTCCAGCCAGCCTGGGGGCGAGCCAGTCCCCGGCGCCGGGAGCTACGAGCGTTACGGCAAAGGCAGAGCTGTCAACGCTGGTGCCGTGGTCGCCTGCAACCGCCGCCCCGTCGCCGGTCCCGACTCCGTCGAGCTGGCCCAATGGACCCGCCTGCCGACCCGATCAGCTCGGCACGGCCGCCGCGCTCGAGTCCGACGGGGTGGGCCTCGGCGGCAGCTACAGCGTCTGGAACGATGCGGCAGCCCCGTGCTCGCTCAGCCGAGGCGTGTCGGTCTCGATCCTCGATGCGAGCGGACACGCGCTGTCGGTTTCGACGAATATCGTCTTGCTGGGCCGATGTGCGGCGGCACCGGCGGCCAGTGCCCAGCTCCCGGGCCGACCGCGCCGCCATGGATCTTCATGCCGCCATCTGCCGCGAACGCCCAGAACGGTGGCGATGGCGGGAACCTGAGGTGGACCAACTGGTGCGGCCCGCAGCCGGCCCAGCCTGTCACGCTGCTGATCAGGCTCGGAGATGGCACCCTCGTGCGAACGCCCGCCATCTCGGCCAAAGTGCCCGCCTGTACGGACCCCTCGAAACCCTCCGTGCTCGAGGTGACTCCGTTCGGGATCGGTGGCGCTTGGCCAACCGAGCCGCCTGCGATCCCGTCGGACAGCCTCAAGGCTCGCCTCGGGCTGACCGAGTCGGCCACCCCGGGTCAGCCGCTCCACTATGTCCTCGTGCTCACCAACCCGACGGGCTCGGCCATCACGCTCACACCCTGCCCGACCTATCAGGAGCGCCTGAACGCGAATGGCGGGCCGGTGATCGAGGAGCATGTCCTCAACTGCGCGGGCGTTGGCGCGATCGCCCCGGGGCAGAGCGTCCGCTTCGCCATGGTCATCGAGGTTCCGGCGTCGCTGCCCCCCTCGAGCGATGACGCTCTGGTCTGGATACTCGATCCAAACTACAGCCAGGGATTCATTCCACCGCTGGGCGGCCCCGAGGCCAAGGTCCCAGTGTCCGTTGTCGTTCCGTAACGGACCGCGATCCGACGACTTCCCGGGCTCGCGCTGGTCGTTGAGAGTGGCCGCGCCCGCACAGAAAGCCGGCCAGCGGCAACGAGCGGCTGTGCTCGTCGGTGTAGCGGGTCATTTGGTTGAGCGGCGGTCGAGCTCCGCCCCGAAGAAAGCTGCGGCGCTCTTC
>CAWHDO010000052.1:0-124084 GCA_963828085.1 uncultured delta proteobacterium | reverse complement strand
GAAAAAAAGGGCAAACTATGGGCAAATCTTTCAGTTCCTTGTGGAAAACTCATGACCAAGAACACCCTTAACTTAACGCGGATTGGGGTACGCCGGAATCCAGTCTGGACCCCGGATCAAGTCCGGGGTGACGGTGATATTGCTTGGCCGGCTCGCAATGACAGTCTCTAGCCGCGGGTAACTGAAAGCTTACCTCAGTGGTATTAGGTTTTTTCCGGGAGTAAATCACCGGTGTTTAACTGGCCATTCCCCATAGAGCCCGATGCCGAGGGTGAGAGGATTCCGTCCTCTTTGCCGTTTATCGTGGACGCGCACGTTCATCTCTTCCCGGACCCGCTTTTCGAGGCTATTTGGCAATGGTTCGAACAGTTCGCATGGTCGATTCGCTATCCGTTGAAGGCTCCAGAAGTAATAGAATTCTTACTTTCCCGTGGGATAGGCCATATTGTAGCGTTGCACTACGCGGACAAGCCGGGAATTGCACGTATGTTAAATGCCTATATGGCAGACTTGTGCAGCCGGCAGCCACAGATTACCGGCACAGCGACAGTTTTCCCCGGCGAGGAAGGTGCCGCCGACATACTCGTGGAGGCATTTCAGTCGGGCTGCACGGAGTCAAACTGCACGCTCATGTTCAGTGTTTTCACATGGACAGTGAGGCCATTCATGAGATATGTGAGGTTTGTGCAGCTCACAAGAAGCCGCTGATCATGCATGTCGGCCGCGAGCCCAAAAACCCCGACTACCCCTATACGTGTGATCCTTACTTGAACTGTCGCTCAGACAAGCTCGAACAGATACTCAAGGACTTTCCCAAACTTGGCGTGTGCGTGCCACATCTGGGTGCAAATGAATTTGCCGCGTACAAAAAGCTATTGGAGCGATACGACAACCTTTGGCTGGATATCTCCATGGTAATAGCAGATTATCTGCCGAACAGCACCCCGCCCCGCTTGGCTGAAATGAGGGCAGACCGCATCATGTACGGCACCGATTTTCCGCATATCCCGTACGCATGGGATCGAGAACTCAAGCATCTCTGCGAGTCAGGTCTTTCCGAGGAATCTATGGAATTAATTTTAGGCCGGAACGCCGTTGAGTTCTTCTCCATATCCATTCAGCCATGACTCGCAAGACATTCACATTTCTCACCTGATAGCCAACTTACCGACACCTCAGAAGTGACTCAGAATTGGCATTAAGTTGTAAAGCTCGTGTGCCGCGGAAACAATTGATGCGATCGGGAATCCAATGCCTATAGGTCGCTAGAACTGGTAATTTGATAGTTATTGACCGTTGGCCAATGAGGTGCCCGTAGAGAACCCGCGAAGTTATAGCCATTGCCAAAAGTAATGACCTGTTCAGCACCCGTCGCCCCGGCGAAAGCCGGGGTCCAGAACATATTGAAAAGACTGGATTCCGGCTTCCGCCGGAATGACGGTGTCAGGCTACCTCCAATCGGACAAAACTTTTGGCAAGGGGTATATGTCGAAATTTCGGCCTGACGGATAGATCATGCAAGAACTCGAGAACAGCCTGGATGTTTACCTTAAGGGCTCCCCGTTCATGTCCTTTATCGCGGCTTTCGTTGGCGGTGTGCTCACCAGCTTCACTCCCTGCGTATACCCGATGGTCCCGATAACGGCAGGATACGTGGGGAGCAGGAACCTCGGCGGGTCCAAGGTCAGAGGCTTTTTCCTGTCGCTGTTCTACGTGGCAGGCGTCGCGATAACCTACGCGACTTTGGGCGTTGTAGCGGCAATGTCGGGAAGGTTCTTCGGGGAGTTCAACTCCAATCCGTGGGTCCACTTTCTTGTCGCGAACGTGATGATCGTTCTTGGTCTCGCAATGCTCGATGTCTTTACCATACCCATGATGGGAGTGAGAGACGGTCCCGCACCCGGCGGCTTTTTCAGTGTGTTCCTTCTCGGCATAGTGTCCGGCTTTGTGGCCGGGCCCTGCACCGCACCCGTCATGGGGGTCCTGTTGGCTTACGTTGCCACTACCCGAGACCTGTTCTTTGGTGGTGGTCTTCTCTTCGTATTTGCGTTGGGCATGGGCTTATTGCTGGTCCTGGTGGGCACTTTTTCCGCGGGTTCTAGCATCTCTGCCCAGGTCCGGGGAGTGGATGGCCAAGATCAAAAAAGTTCTTGGCCTTGCCATGATCGGATTGGGTGAGTATTTCCTCATAAAAATGGGCCAGCTCATGCTGTGAACCCAAGGCAACGCAAATGCACGTGCAGGCAGCCAAAAAATGAACAGGTATACCGTGATTCTGGCCGCGCTCTTGCTGCTCTGTCCATGCTCGGCGGTGGCAGCATACGTTGGCGTCGGAGATAAAGCCCCGGCCTTTGAGGCCACCACCATAGAGGGTCAGAAGGTAACTTTGGACAGCCCCCAAAGCGGAAAGCCCCTGTTTCTGGTCTTCTGGTCGACGTGGTGCCCTTTCTGTGAGGAGGCTATTCCAAGGCTTAAAGAAATCTATTCAACCCACAGCACAAAAGATTTTACCTTCCTCGCTATCAACCCGGGCGTAAACGATTCTCTTCGCAAGACTAAACTCTACGTAGAAAAATACCATATCCCCTACCCGGTAGTGTACGACGAAGGAGGAGTCATCTCGAAGAGTTTCGGTATCAACGGCGTTCCGACCGTCATCATAGTAGATAAGAACCAGATAGTCCGGCACCGCGACGGAATTCCGGACAACCTTGACCAGGCATTAAGAGCGCCCGCGCCGGAAAAGGTGCCGCCGGTACTCGAATCAGCCGCTCGTGACGCCGGCATTACCTCTTCGCCCACGGTGGGGCCTGAAATGTGAAAGGCTTTGTGGCCATCTCTTTCGGCCACATATTTCCAAAGTGCTGCTTTTGCCATTATCCTAACAATGTGGTCAATGAAACAATCCTCTTTAATGTGGAACGCTGCGTTCCGCTCCGCCCAATGACAGGCGCGGCAAAATGAAGCTGCGATCTCCGCTGTGAACTATTAGCTTTTCTTGACGCCGAATGTGACGTATGCTCGGTTTGCTGGGGCGCCTGTCTGATCCCTGCCGGGCCGACGGAGCGATCCCAGGACTTCAGCAATTCCCGTACAAGGGCTTCACGAGCCATGTACCCATTTGGACTGATAGAGCGGCGGTGAGTATTCGACAACAGGAGGCCAAGGCCATGCTCCTTGCCATTGACGTGGGAAACACGAACACTGTCATCGGGATTTACGATGGAACAAAGCAACTCGGGTTTTGGAGGATCCGCACGGTTGAAGATTCCACTGCTGATGAGTATCGAATGATACTACGTAGCCTTGCGGCAACCGAAGACCTGAAATCGTTCCAAATCGACGGAGTCATTATTTCGTGCGTTGTTCCCCCTTTGATCGGGGCGCTCGAAGATCTGTGCAGTGGCTTTCTTAAGATACCCCCACTCTTTGTGGGTCCGGGAATTAAGACCGGTATGCCTATAAGATACGATAATCCCAGGGAAGTAGGAGCTGACCGAATCGTGAACGCAGTCGCTGCGTATGAAAAGTACGGCGGCCACCTAATCGCTGTGGACTTCGGCACCGCCACGACGTTCGATTACATAAACAAGGCGGGCGAATACGAGGGAGGAGCAATAGCACCCGGAGTCAAGATAGCCGCGGAAGCGTTGTTTCATCAGGCATCCAAGCTGTTTCGGGTCGAATTGATCGCTCCGCAGCGAGTAATTGCGAAGGATACCGCATCTGCCATTCAGTCGGGAATTGTCTTTGGATACGCCTCCCTGGTGGACGGAATACTTATGCGAATGTTTGATGAGTTGGGATCCAGGCCGAAGGTAATTGCAACTGGAGGTCTTGCGACCGTCATTTCAGCGGAGACAACCCTTGTGGACGAGGTCGACGACGACCTTACCATGGAAGGATTGCGCATTTTGTACGAGCGGAACAGGCTCTCAAAGAAGGTGTGACGGATACTCCATAGAAGCGCTGTCTCCAAAAAATGAAACTTTTATCGTTCAAAAACATCTAAGTTAGGAAAAAGGAGTTGATCCGGCAAGAATTCTCAAGAGTGGCCGGCAGATAGTAAGTTGATTGGTATTTAGTGAGTTCTTCCCTCGACGAATTTGGCAGTCTTCTCGCCGCAACGATAGGGACCGACTCCTGAGAGCTTGCTGAAGGCCGACTCCAGTGAAGTAATTGCATAGCGTAGAGTGGAGGAGAATGATGAAAAAAGCATTGTTGGTTGGTGCGTTGGTCTTTTCTGTTGTGGCCCTTATCGCTGCAATGCCGTCCAGTACCCTGGCGTGGGGCGGACACGGATATGGCGGATACGGATGGGGCTATTATGGATACCCGACCTATTACGGCTACGGCTACGGTTGCAACACCGGTTGCGGATACGGCCATGGCAGACGAGGTTGGGGAGGATTTGGCGGCATGAGACTTCCGTTCTTCGGATCCATGGGAGGATACGGGGGCAGAGGCCACTACGGCTGGTACTAATAGCGTCGTTTTGGGATGTGCTGGAAGGCCACACGCTTAGAGATTTCGTGTTGGCATGCAGCACCGGCGCAACAGATATTCTGGCGGGGGAAGAGGCCCGCGGCGAGAAACCGCGGGCTAAGACTATTAGCGGAAGAATGATTCTGCCACGGGCGAACCGCCGCGGCGTTTCTGAATATTGATGAAGCGAATTTGCTGGCGGGAAAGTCAGCGGTTAGTTCTCATGCGGCTGCTCCATTTGTTTGAACAGGTAAAGCGCGATCTCTGCGATTGGCTGTGACGGTTCGCTGAGGGCCAATCGATTCCAAGAGAATAAAGCCACCGTCATAGCCGTATGGAATGCCTCCTCTTGCCCTTACCCAATGAATGACTAAGGTAAATGCAGAGCCCTTGAAGCTCCTCCCCCCGGTGCGAATGGGGCTCGAACCTCCGGGATAACACGATGGGGTCCCGGAGGTTTTGTTTTTAAGGCAAACTGTACCCGGGAAAGACCCGCTGAGGCCGTGTTCTTGCACCAGGGCTTTGATCCAAACTATGAAGGGGCGGGTTTAAAACCCGCCCCTATTCAGACATACCTTGCTCTATTGGGATAACCTATCAAAATACCCCTTTGACCTTTCCGGTCTCAACATCAACATCGACACGTCGGAATGCCGGGTTCGAACCTGTTCCGGGCATCAGTGAGATTGCACCGGCAACCGGCACCACGAATCCTGCACCATTGTATGTAAGGATGTCCCTTATGGGCAGGGTCCAACCCTTGGGAGTGCCTTTGATGTTCGGGTCATGGGAAAGGCTCAGGTGAGTCTTGACCATACAGGTTCCGAGCTTGGCAAGGTTCGGATCGGCTTCCATCCTCTTGGCTTTCGCTTCTGCTTCGGCGGTATATGTGACTCCGTCCGCGCCATAGACCTCTTTTGCAATTAGTTCGATCCTCTGTCGCAACGGCAAGCTCAGGTCGTAGAGGAGCTTGAATTCATTCTTCTCCGCGCACGCATCGACCACTGCATCGGCGAACTCCAGGGCTCCATCTCCGCCCTTGAGCCAATGCGTCGATACCGCAGCCCGTGCTCCCGCGGCCTCGGCCAACCGTTTGACCGTTGCTATCTCGTCCTTGGTGTCTGTGTAGAAGGAGTTGATGCACACCACGGGGTTGATTCCAGCCATCTTAATCGTGTTGATATGGTGTACCAGGTTCTTGCACCCCTCTTCGACCCAGCCGACGTTTTCACCTTCGTATTCTTTGGGCATCGGTAAGCCAGGTCTGGGCACAGGCGCTCCTCCGTGACATTTGAGCGCACGAATTGTAGCCACCAAAACCGCGCAGTTCGGCTTAAGACCTGAGAAGCGGCACTTGAGATTCCAGAACTTTTCAAAGCCTATGTCAGCGCCGAATCCCGACTCTGTAACGTGATAATCTGACAGTTTGAGTCCCACTCTATCCGCAATGATGGAGGACTGGCCAATGGCGATGTTGGCGAAGGGGCCTGCGTGCACGAAGACGGGCTGGCCCTCGATACTCTGCAAGAGATTGGGGTTCAGGGCTTCCACCATCCACGCGGTCATCGCTCCGGCGACCTCAAGATCTTCAGTCGTTACCGGCTTGCCTTTCTTGTTGTACGCGACCACTATGCGGCCCATGCGTTCCCGCATGTCTTTGAGATCATTGGCCATAGCCAGAATGGCCATGATCTCGGAAGAGACTGCGATCCCGAACGACGACCGCATCATGAAGCCGTCCATCTTCCCGCCAAGACCGATGATGATGTTTCGCAGAGACTGGGCGCAGAAGTCTATAATCCAGCCGAATTCCACATTTCTCGGGTCGATATCGAGTCTTGGTTGCCCCCTCTTGGCCCATTCCTCATCATCGTAATTGAACTCATGCTGCATACGTGCCGTGAGCGCAACCATCGCCAGGTTGTGGGCATTCATAATGGCATTTATGTCGCCGGTAAGGCCGAGGGAAAATGGCGTAAGCGGGATGCACTGGGCCAGACCGCCACCTGCCGCAGAACCCTTGATGTTCATTGTCGGCCCACCGGATGGCTGACGGATGGCTGCGGTTACATTTTTGCCACGTTTTCCGAGACCTTCCACCAACCCCATGCTGCTGGTGGATTTGCCTTCCCCAAGGGGAGTGGGAGTTATGGCTGTCACGTCGATGTATTTTCCGTCAGGTCTGTCGGCAAGGCGCTTAAGAGCTTTTCTAAAATCCACTTTGCCCACGTAGTGTCCGTGCGGGAGAAGTTCCTCTTCCTTCAGCCCCATTTCGTCCCTGAGCTGATAAACCGTTTTCATCGTTTTTTCTGCTTCTTCAGCTACCTGCCAGTCGGCCATCTTGGTTGGATCCAGAGCCATGTATACCTCCTGTATAACTATTCACTGCAGGTTTCCCTGCTTTAGTCCTTCGGTCAAATCTATGAGTTCAAAGACATCCAGGTGGGAGAACAGCCGTTGATTTTAGTCCAAATTACCGGATGTTGCAACAAAAAAAGAGGAGACCCGACTTCACCGAGGCCGTGGCATCTTGGACCGCTTAACGCCACTCTTTCAGGCCCGTCGAAGAAATTCCGCGGCATTCCTGAATATGGCCAAGCCCTCCCCTTCCTCCGGCAACTCTTCTCGAGTCCACCGAGGATGATTCGTCCGGTGGAGGAAACACTCCGGATGGGGCATCAGCCCGAATACCCGGCCCGTGGGATCACAAAGTCCTGCAATTGCCTGCTCGGAACCATTCGGATTGAACGGATAGATCATTGTGGGCTCGTTGCCCTCCTCAAGAGCATACCTCACAGGCGCCTGACGGGCTTGCAGAAGAGCCCGAGAAAGGTCAGGATGCCGTCCCACAATCTTCCCTTCTCCATGCCTCACCGGCAGGTAGAGCCGTTGTATGCCGCGAGTGAAGACGCAGGGAGAATCCGCGTCAACCATCAGATGAATCCAGCGATCCTCGAACCTGCCTTGATCGTTACCGGTAAGGCTAAAATCCCTTCTGGTATAGTCGCCATTGACGGCCGGCAACATGCCGAGTTTAGTCAAAAGCTGAAAGCCGTTGCAGATCCCCAGCACAAGGCCGCCCCCGCCCACGAACCTTATCAGTCGGTCGACCAGCCTCTCTCCATCGACTCGGGAATTCCTGATCCTGTTGGCGCAGGCTTGGGCCGCGCCCAGGTCGTCGCCATCCAAAAAACCTCCGGGGAACACGATAATCTGATACGCAGCCGGATCTACCTCACCCTTCGCCAAAATATTCAGATGGACGAGGTCAACTGTGTCAAATCCACCCAGTTCAAGTGCGCGGCGAGTTTCATTCTCGCAGTTGATGCCATGACCGGTGGGGACCAGAGCCTTTATTTTCATATTCTTCCTGGAAATGCGAATGGCACGCCGTGCGACTAATTGTGTGCTCTATAGTCCTGCCCTCAGAAAAGCGGCTTTACCGATTCCGTGGCCAAATTGAGATAAGTTGTGGGAAAGATGCCTATGTATAGCACAACAGCCGTTGCAATGGAGAGAGCAAGAACCATGGCCGGGCCAAACTGAAGCTTCGTCGGAACCGTCTCCGGCGATTCCATATACATTTTCATGATCACCCGGAAGTAGTAAAAGACCGATGCAGCGCTCGTGAGCACACCTATTATGACGAGCCATATATACCCCGAGTTTATCGCCGCGCTGAATATCGTGAATTTACCCATAAATCCGGCCGTCGGAGGAATCCCGGCCAGAGAGAAGAGAAAGACCGCCATAACAAGCGCCAGCAGAGGATGGACCTTGGCCAAACCGCGGTAGTCGTCGATCATGACATTGGCTTCGCCCTTCCGCCCCACCAGGGCCACTACCCCAAAGGCTCCCACATTGGTGAAGGTGTACGCCAATAAGTAGTAAAGCATCCCAGAGGTTCCAGCCTCTTTTCCCGCCACCATGCCGATCAGGAGGTAGCCTGCATGGGCAATACTCGAGTAAGCAAGCATTCTCTTGATATTTTCCTGCACCAGGGCCGCCACATTCCCGAGGATCATGGTCAGCACCGCAAGCGCCCAGAGTATGTGGGTCCAGTCAACTTGCAAGGCCGTCAGCGCTTCAAAGAACACGCGGACAAATGCTGCAAAAGCAGCGGCCTTGACCCCTACCGACATGAAGCCGGTGAAAGGAGTCGGGGCACCCTCATAGACGTCCGGGGTCCACATGTGAAATGGAACCGCGGCCACCTTGAATGCAAAACCGACCAACAAGAGACCCATGCCGGCAACCGCCATCCGGCTGACCTGGCCGGCCTGGAAATACTTGGCGAGCTCGGGTAAGCTCAGCGACCCCGCGGCCCCATACATCAAGGCCGCACCATAAAGGAAGATGCCGCTGGAGAACGCCCCCAGGACTATATATTTGAGTGCCGCTTCTTTGGACTTTGGATTCACAGGAAGGATCCCGGAGACTATGTAGATGGAAATTGACAAGGTCTCCAGCCCTACAAATATGGTCAGAATATGGTTCCCCGAAACCATGAACATCATTCCCACTGCTGCAAAAAGGAGCAGTACGAAGTACTCGTAAAGATCCAGCCCGTCATCCGTGAAATAACGCACCGACGTCAGGACCGTCAGCCCCGTCGCGATGAGTATGAGGAGGTTGAAGAACCAGGAATATGCGTCCAGCGCAATCAACCCTGAGAAAGCCTGTTTGTTCAGCATTCTCAACGGCGCATTCGCCAGAAGGGCTATGAGGACACCAACCAGGCTAATGATCGCGGATATCGCGATCACTCCCTTGCGAAGGTACAATCCAACTATCATCACAACCAGACCGGCAATGCACAAAATAGCTGCCGGCAGAATACCTCCAAGATTAACCTCGGGTATTGATATCATCCCGATTGCTCCTAGTCCTTCTAAATCAGCGATCGACCGTACGCTGCGCGGTCGAAGATGTGAGCATCTTTTCAACCTCGCTACCGTTTGACTGCAGTTTTGCCTTCTCGAAATCAATGACTGCCGCCCTCTTGCTCTCCACCTGCTGAATGAAATTCTTCACCGACGGCTCCATAGGCTTAAGAAAAGTGTTGGGGTAAACACCGATCCAAACCACGAAGACTAGAATGGGGAGGAGGACTACAATCTCTCGAGCGCTAAGGTCCTTTAACCCGAGATTCTTGGGGTTAGTGACCTGGCCGAACATCACTCTTTGGAACATCCATAGCATATAGACCGCAGCGAAGATCACGCCGGAGGCGGCAAACACCGCGTACCAGGGATAAACCTTGAACGTTCCCAAGAGGATTAAAAACTCGCCCACGAATCCGTTGAGCCCAGGTAGGCCAATAGACGAAAGAGTGAAGGCCATGAAGAAGACCGCAAACAGAGGCATGACTTTGGACAAGCCACCGAATTCCGCAATCATACGGGTATGTCTTCTTTCATAGATCATCCCGACGATGAGGAACAGCGCACCCGTGCTTAGCCCATGGTTTATCATCTGGAGTACGCTCCCCTCCAGCCCCTGGGCGGTCAAAGCAAACATACCGAGCATCACGAAGCCGAGGTGGCTTACGCTGGAGAATGCGACGAGTCGCTTTACATCATCCTGGACCATTGCGACCCAGGCCCCGTAAATGATCCCGATCACAGCGAGGAGCATTATCCACCAGGTCGCATCCATAGCAGCATTAGGAAAGAGAGGGATGGCAAACCTGATGAACCCGTATGTGCCCATCTTCAACATGACCGCCGCCAGCACCACGCTGCCGACCGTCGGGGCCTCGGTATGAGCATCCGGCAACCATGTGTGGAACGGAAACATGGGAACCTTGATGGCAAAAGCCAAGAAGAAAGCGAGAAACATCCAGAATTGAGCTTGAAGAGGAACGGGAAAGTCGTAGAGCTTCAGGAGATCGAACGTGGGAACTCCGGTAGCCTGCCAGGCCGTATAGTAGAGAGCAATAATGGCAACAAGCATCAACAGGCTCCCTACGATAGTGTACAGAACGAACTTGATGGCCGCGTAGAGCTTTCGTGCGGGGTTACCCCAGACTCCGATCAGCAGGTACATGGGAATCAACATGATTTCCCAGAACACATAAAAAAGGAACAGGTCCAGCGACACAAACACGCCTATCATCCCCACCTGGAGGAAGAGCAGGGAAATCAGAAACTCTTTGACGCGGACCTTTATGTCCTTCCATGAGGCCAGGATCACTATGGGGCCCAACAGAGTCGTAAGCAGCACCAGGAAAAGGCTTATCCCGTCTATTCCCATCTTGTACGAGATGCCCCAGTCGTGGACCCAGATATGATTTTCGACGAGCTGCATGGCCGCGGTGGATGCATCGAACAAGGAGTACGCAAAGAGGCTCACCACTAGGTCAACAAGCATGGCGACCAAAGCGACCCATCTGAGAAGTTCCTTGGACTGCCTGTTGAGGAACAGCAAAAGCAGCGCGCCCGCCAACGGAATGAACGTGATCGAAGAAAGAATTGGGAAGGAAACATTGTCCATGAACGACATTCCTCCGTGTCCTACCTGAGGACGAGATAACCTATTACCGCGATGGCTCCAATGAGAATCGAAAGGGCGTAATCCTTGACAAGGCCGGTCTCGACCGCCCGCAGAGCGCTCCCCCAACCACGGACCACGCGAGCCACGCCGTTGACGATCCCGTCGATAACCGCATCGTCAAAACCCTTCCAGAGCATACGTGAAAAGTTGACGATGGAGTTGACGAACAGGAAATCATACAATTCATCAATCCAGTACTTGTTGTACACGAGCGTATGCAGGCCGCCGAAGCGCTCAACCATCTTGTCCGCTTCGGAAGGTTTGACCAAGTACATCCATCGTGCGAAGAAAAACCCTGCAATGGCGATGGCCAGCGACACCCCCATAAGAAGCCACTCCATGGCCACGCTGTGATGGTCTGCATGGTGACCCGCATTTATGATCGCCTGCGCTGGAGCGAACACAGGTGCAACAAAATCGCCGAACCGGTTCAAGCCTTCAAAAATGGGAATGCCCACCCAGCCGCCCACAAGCGATAGAAAGGCCAGGATCATGAGAGGGACTGTCATGATAGGTGGTGATTCGTGAAGATGATGCGCTGTTTCGTGATCCACCCGTGACTCTCCGTAGAAAGTCATGAACACCGACCGAAACATGTAAAAGGACGTCATGATCGCGGCAACAGCCCCTAAAATCCAAAAGGCCGGGCTCCGCTGGAACGAGAAAAAAAGGATTTCATCCTTGCTGAAGAAGCCTGCGAACGGCAAGATACCGGCTATTGCCAGAGTGCCGGCCATGTAAGTAATCCATGTGCGAGGCAGTTTGGACTTGAGGCCGCCCATCTTGCGCATGTCCAGCTCTCCGGACATTGCGTGCATGACGCTCCCCGCTGCCATAAACAGGAGGGCTTTAAAAAAAGCATGCGTCATGAGGTGGAAAATGCCCGATCCGAAGGCGCCCACACCGCACGCCATGAACATGTACCCCAACTGGCTGATTGTCGAATAGGCCAGGACGCGTTTGATGTCGAATTGAGTTATGCCGATGGTGGCCGCGTAAAACGCCGTGGCCCCTCCGATGATCGCCACGATGGTCATGGACACGGGTGCCAGAGAAAACAACACGCTACAGCGAGCCACCATGTAGACGCCTGCGGTCACCATGGTTGCCGCGTGGATCAGGGCGCTGACCGGTGTAGGGCCTTCCATCGCATCGGGAAGCCACGTGTACAATGGTATTTGAGCCGATTTTCCGGTTGCTCCCACGAAGAGCAAAAGGGTTATGAGGGTTACCAGCGTGCCGCCAGCGACGAGTTTCTCGGGAGCAGCAGCGAAGACATCAGTATAGTTAAAAGTCCCGAACGTCACGAAAATTAGGAACATTCCAATGAGAAAGCCGAAGTCTCCCACGCGGTTAACGACAAAGGCTTTTTTTCCCGCATCGGAAGCAGACTGCTTTTCATAGTAATACCCGATTAGCAGATACGAGCAGAGGCCGACCCCTTCCCACCCTACAAACATCAAGAGGAAGTTGTTGGCAGAAACGAGGATCAGCATGTTGAAGACAAATAGATTCAGGTAGGCGAAATAGCGGCGGAAACCGTATTCTCCGTGCATATACCCGATGGAATAGATGTGGATAATGCACCCTACCCCGCTCACCACCATCAGCATGACGATGCTGAGCGGATCGACAAGAAAGCCTATCGGAACGTTCAGGTCACCCGATATCATCCACGTGTAAACGATTTTCTGGAAGGACCGGGCACCGGGAGGGGTCCCGATAAGCTCGAGGAAGATCAGCAGAGCCACTACAAAGGAAGCACCCACCGACAATGAGCCTATCCAACCTATGGCCTGCTCTGAGAAGCGCTTTCCTAAAAGCCCATTGATCAGAAATCCCAGCAAGGGAAACAGTGGTATCAACCAGACCAGATCAGTCATTCCAAGCTCCCAATTCACGCCCAACGATAGAAAGTTCGGCTCTCATATTGAACCACCTGACAGGTCGATTCTTCTCACCACTTCATCAGGTTGACGTCGTTGACGTCTACCGTGCCCTTCATCCTGAATACGGCAACAGCCACGGCAAGCCCCACCGCCACTTCAGCCGCTGCCACCACCATGACAAACAAGACTATTATCTGCCCTTCGACTGAACCCAGATAGCGAGAGAAGGCTATAAATGTCAGGTTAACAGCGTTCAGCATCAACTCCAGAGACATAAGAATGATGATCAGATTCCTCCGAAACATCACTCCGATTACGCCCAGAGAGAAAAGGATCGCGGACAAGAACAGATAATGCTGTAAGGTGACCATTTGAAATTTCCTGCCATGTGAAGAGAGGCCGCGGTTAACGGCGAACCTCTTTCTGTTTTTTCAAGACCTCTTTCTCGCGCCAGGATCACCGTCCCGATGATGGCTGCCAAGAGCAAAACCGAAACCACCTCGAAAGGCAGAAGGTATGTGGTGAACAGTTCCTTGGCGATGATCTGTGTGTTGGACATTTCAAGGGCCGTTTCCGCGGCTGTGCTTCCGGAAGGCACAAAAGCCTTTAGAAGAGGCACTAACAGCACCGCTACCCCCACGCCCAGAGCAACGCCCACCCACGACCGGACGGCCCTCGGATCAATCGGCAGTCGCACTTGATCGAGGTTCAAAAGCATGATCACGAACAGGAAGAGGACCATCACAGCTCCGGCGTACACCACGAGCTGGACCATGGCCACGAACTCCGCATGAAGCAGGATGAATAGTCCCGCGAGACCTATCATCACTTGGATCATGAAAAGCACGTTGTGCATGGGTCTCCGAAGGAAAACCACAAAGAAGGCTGACGCCACCGTTATGGCAGCCAAAACGTAGAAAATCAGAGCTTCCATGGATGTTCCAAAACCTCCGCCGGTGAAAACGACATACCGGCCTTCACATCAGTTTAGGCTGACCCCCCAACGTGTCAGCCTGCCTTCTTTTTGGAGACGTACCTTGGCTCAGGGGGCTCGAGGCAGCATCTCTTTTGTGAAGATGAGATCCTCGCGGCTGTATTCGGACAGCTCGTAGGCTGTGGTCATTTCTATAGCCTCTTTGGGGCACACTTCCACACAGTATCCGCAGAAGATACATCGCCCCAGATCGAGGACATAGCTCTCAGGATATTTCCTGTTATCAGGTTCCGCGGCAGCCACTATGCTGATGCACTCTGCAGGACAAACTGTCGCGCAGAGCATGCACGCAACACATCTGATCTTACCCGAGGGATGCTTGGTCAACACATGGCGACCTCTCCATCTCCGTGCCACGTCCCATTTTTCCTCGGGGTATTTTAGAGTTACCTTCTTGGAGAAGAAATAGTGGAGCGTGAGTTTCAATCCCTGTATCAGCGGAAGAATCATCTCGTGCAACCTCATCAATATATCGGAACCCGTTTACTTCGACTTCACGGTTCTATTTCAGATCTACGTTTGCAACGCCTTGTGAAGAATGTCCGGCTATAGCCCTACTTCACGAGGAAATAAAACTCTCAATGCGAGTACTGGAGCCAGACAGTGTAAACGAATGCCGTTGCCATCACATTGAAAAGCCCCGCGGGCAGCAGTACCTTCCATCCGAAAGTCATGACCCTGTCATAGCGAAGCCTGGGATACGTGCCTCGAATCCAAACGAACAGGAACACGAAGAAAAACATTTTGGCCATGAACCAGAAAACCGGTGGCAGCCAGGGCCCCTGCCATCCCCCGAAATAGAGGGTGGTCATGAGAGCGCTCAAAAAGAGCAAGTGTGCGTACTCACCAAGGTAAAAGAGACCGAACTTCATGGAACTATACTCAGTCTGATAGCCCGCAACCAGTTCATTTTCACACTCGATGAGATCAAAGGGTGTACGGGCGATTTCAGCGCTTCCCGCTATGAGAAACAGAATAAAACCGAGCGGTTGTCGGAAGACGTACCACTTCCAGATCGAATCCTGGGCGTCTACGATTTGCACCAAGCTGAGCGACCCGGCAAGAAGCAGCACGCCCACGACTGAAAGGCTGAGCCCCAGCTCGTAACTTATCATCTGGGCGCTGGCCCGAACTCCGCCCAGTAGCGAGTATTTATTGTTTGAGGCCCATCCGCCCAGAACCACTCCGTAGACACCCAGAGATGAGATAGCGAATATATACAGTATCCCGACGTTCAGGTCGGAGACGACCCCTTCATTTAGTCCATACTTAGCGGCAAGAGGCCCTAGAATGCTGTCCAGACCCAACCCCTTGGCAAACGGGATGACCCCAAACGGCAGCAAAGCGCAGACAACCACGATCAACGGGGCTGCAAGGTAAATGATCCTGTTGGCGCCGGCAACGGTGATCTCTTCTTTCAGCAGGAGCTTGGCTCCGTCCGCGAGGGGCTGTAGAAGACCCCACGGTCCTACACGATTGGGACCGATCCTGACCTGGATCCACCCAAGCACCTTACGTTCGATCAGTGTCAGGTACGCCACGAAAGTTAGAACTGCCCCGACAACAAGCAGGACCTTCACGATCACCAGAATGACAGGGAGGGCGGATTCCATGCACGCAACCTCTTCAGCTTGCTACCTTTTCAACTTGGACTTTGACAACCGGCTGACCCCATCTGGTCAGCAAATTCAGCTTCCATACCGGGGAGTGTTGGGGGACTATGATGGAACCCTCCAGAGCGCGGCGTGAAGGTTTCACCGTCACCCGGATAGAGTCTCCCTCGGCGTTGGTAATCCTCACCCTGTCCCCGGCTTTCAAGCCCAACGCTTTGAGATCCTTACGGTTGATTTCCGCATCTCCGTTCGGGCAGACTTCCACCATTGCAGCGCTCCACTGAGACAGAGAGCCCGAATGGAACTTCAGTATTCCCGGAATCAAGTACATGGGCAACCCATTGACACTTGCTTCCGGAATCGTTGCGGCAGGCACCAGTCGTGCTTTGCCCGAGGGGAAGCCGCCTTCGTAAAGGAGCTTCTTGCCAGGATCTTCCGAATCTATGCAGGGCCAGTGAATACCCCGGTCCGCAAGCCGATCGTAGGACATCCCTCTGTAGACATCCACAAGGCCGGCTATTTCTTCCATAACCTGTTCGGGACCGGCATAGGTCATGGACGGCTTGCCCATAAGAGCGGCTAGAGCCGTAAAGATTTCCAGATCACTTTTTCCCGCGGTGGTCTTCAGCGCGGGGCGCAGGCGCTGGACGAGCCTGTCCGCACTGGTATACGTCCCGACCTTCTCGGCAAAGGACGCTACAGGCAAGATCGCATGCGCCATCTTTGCAGTCGAAGTGGAGAACAAATCCTGGACGACCAGGAATTCCAGCTTGGACAATGCCTTTTCGACCCGCGCCCTGTCAGGATAGGTCTCAAGTGGATTCTCTCCGACTATGTAAAGCCCTCGGATCTCTCCACTGTCAGCCTTGGCAATGATCTGAGAGGCATTGAGTCCCGTTCCCTGGGGCAACGGAGCTTCCCACGCGGCCTCGAACTTCGCTCGCTCTGCCTCGTCCGCCATGCTGTTAAAGCCGGGGAGTAGGTCCGGGGCCAAGCCCATGTCAATGGCGCCTTGGGAGTTCGCCTTCTCACCAAAGAGATGAACTCCGCATGATTCTTTGCCGACACGGCCCGTCACGAGTGCCAGGTTCGCAGCGGCCCGAGCGGCTTCCACATTGTATCCGGGCTGGTTCATCCCCTGAGTGAGGATAATAGCGGCTGTAGGGGCTTTGGCATATTCCTCCGCCGCCTCTCGGATGAGGGCCGCGTCCACTCCGGTCAGTTTTCCCACATTCTCGGTTGTGTAATTGGAAAGTGATGCAATGAGATCATCCAAACCTTCTGCTTTCAGGTCCAAGGCTGTTTTATCGAAAAGCCCCTGATCGATGATCCACTTGAGCATGGCATTAGCTATGAGATACTCCGAACCGGGAGGAGCCAGAAGATACAGGCCCGGACGATCTGTGAGCTTGGTCCGAACAGAATCAATAACAATGACCCTTGCCCTGTTGCTGGCTGTGGCGTTGATCACCTCGTTCTTAGCCACAGGGTGTGTCTCCGAGAGGTCGGCCCCTATGAGAACTATCACCTTGGCGCCTCTAATCTCACGTATCGAGTTGGTGCCCGCGGGATAACCGAGTGAAGGCCCGAGTCCGTCAACGAGGGCCCGGTATCCGAATCCGCCTGCATGGTCGAGATGAGGTGTTCCCATCACAGTACGAACAAAACGGTTGAATACATATGCATCTTCATTGGTCAGTCGCTCCGAACCCAGCGCTGCAAGGCTTGTCGCTCCTTAACCTTGATTCTTGTCATGTTGTCGGCTACGAAACTCAGCGCCTCGTTCCATCCGACTTCCTGAAGTGAGCCGTTTTTGCGGATAAGCGGATTAACAAGTCTCTGCTCGGAATAGATATAAGGCCAACCGTACCGGCCTTTGACGCACAGATTGCCCTCATTATGGCTATCTGCGGGCGACTTGACGTACACAACCTTGTCGGCTTTTTGTCCCAAGCTTAGTGTGCATCCAAGACTGCAAAAAGAGCACGTTGTTGTGGTCTTCTTCAGCTCGAATTCTCTGCCGGTTCCCACAAGCCATTTTGACGTAATAGCCCCAACCGGACAGATCGAAGCGCATTGACCGCAGAATTCACAATTCAGGGGTCGTCCGAAATCGGTCGAGACTTCCGCGTGCATGCCCCGGTTTGTAAAGCTCAGCTCATTTTCTCCCTGAACCTCGTCACAAATCCTGACGCACATTCCGCATTTGATACACAGATTCATGTTGAAGCGGATAAAATGAGATGCATTATCCACATGGAAATATCTGGTTTCCCGCGAGAAAGGCGGGTCAGCAAGTTCAAATTCCCGCACGAGATTTTGAAGGTGACATGCTCCTGCCGCGTCGCAGGACGGGCACAAAAGAGGATGGGACCGCAGGAGCAGCATGAGCTGCATGCGCCGACTTTTGTCAAGTTTGGGGCTGTTGGTTACGACTTCCATGCCATCGCGCGCCGGATTGAAGCACGCGGGCATAGTACGGGTACGACCCCGGGCCGTCACTTCGACCATACAGAGACGACAAGCTCCATAAGGCACAAGCCGCTTGTCATGACACAAGGTCGGAATACGAATTCCCGCCTTCTGCGCGGCTTCCAGGATGCTGGTTCCTCGTTCTACACTAACTTCAACACCGTCAACGGTAAGGGTCTCCATAGAAATTATCTCACAAACAATGTTTTGAGGCGGCGCCGCAATCTGGCCGGATTGGCCGGGACCGCATGAATCTAGTTATCTAATGGCTCCGAATTTACAGTTCGTGATACAAGTCCGGCATTTAGTGCATTTTTCCAGGTCGATTCGGGCTATCTGCTTCTTTTCCCACATTATTGCGCCGGATGGGCAGTTTCGATAGCACAGACCGCACATCTTGCATTTGTCCTCCATGACCACGAAATCGATCAGCTTCGGGCACACCAGCGAGGGACAATGCTTATCGCGGATGTGAGCATCGTATTCATCTCGGAAATAACGTATCGTCGAAAGCACAGGATTTGCCGCGGCTTTTCCTAACCCGCAATGGGAGGTCGAGTTGATGTGTTTTCCCCATTCTTGAAGAAATTCCACATCCCCTTCCTGGCCTCTGCCTTCCACTATGTCGGTCAATTTATCGAACATGACCTTGAGCCCTTCACGGCAAGGGATACACTTTCCGCATGACTCCTCCACGCAGAATTCGGTAAAAAACCTGGCAGTATCGACCATACAGGTATGGTCGTCCATGACCACTACTCCGCCCGATCCCATCATCGCGCCAGCATCGGTCAGAGATTCGTAATCAATTTCCACGTCCACCATGCTGATCAGGTATGCAGCCACCCGAGGGACCGCCCATCTGGGCGGCCTTAAACTTCCTTTTCTTCGGGATACCGCCGCCTATATCGAATATCAGGCTCTTCAAGGTGGTTCCCATAGGGACCTCGACCAGACCGACGTTATTTACGGCTCCCGTAAGAGCAAAAACTTTTGTCCCTTTGCTGCCCTTCAGTTCCGATGGAGGCGAACCACTCTGCGCCGTGAAGTATGAGCGGATTGAGATTGGCGAAGGTCTCTACATTGTTGAGATTTGTGGGCTGATTGTTCAGGCCTGCCTCTGCGCTGCGAGGTGGCTTGATACGAGGCATTCCTCGCTTGCCTTCGATCGAATACATCAATGCCGTGGACTCGCCGCAAACAAACGCACCTGCTCCGGGATAAATCTCGATGTCGAAATTGAATCCTTTGTCGAGAATGTTTTCTCCCAGCAGACCGTAATCCCGGGCATCGTTGATTGCTTTTTGAAGCCTCTGGATAGCGAGCGGATACTCGGCCCGTACGTAGATGTAACCTTTCTCCGCGCCGATAGCATACCCGGAGATCGCCATACCTTCGAGAACCGAATGCGGGATCGCCTTCCATCACGGAGCGGTCCATAAAGGCTCCGGGGTCGCCTTCGTCACCGTTGCAGATCGTGTACTTCGGGAAATTCTCGTATCGCCGGCACTCCTCCCATTTAAGCCCGGTGGGGAACCCGCCGCCGCCCCTGCCACGCAGTCCTGATTTCTTGACTTCTTCAATGACCTCTTCCGGGGTCATTTCTTCGAGGACCTTGCCCAGAGCGGCGTATCCGTCCCGCGCTATGTATTCATCAATATTTTCCGCATCTATCAGGCCGCGGTTTCGCAACACTATCAATCGCTGCAAGCCGAAGAAGCCTGATATCCTTCAACAGAGGGATATTTTCCTTTGGCACTCCTCCTTGAACAGGAGCTTTTCCACCACACGCCCTTTGAGGACGTGCTCTTCCACGATAAGGGGAGCTGTTCAGGTTTGACCTGGTTGTAGAAAACACCATCCGGATAGACCACCATAACGGGGCCCCTGGCGCAAAAACCATTACAGCCTGTCGTAATTATCTGGGCCTCGTCTTGCAGGTTCCTCTTTTTCAATTCCTTTTCCATGGCTTCTTTTACTTCCATGGAACCACTGGCCAGGCATCCGGTACCTGCGCACAGCATGAACTGCATTCTATAAATAGGGACTGGCACTCATCGACCTATTCTCCAACGGGCCTGGGCGTATCTTCAGCCACCGGAGCATATCTCCAATTCTTCGGGCTTAATTACCCGTGCCGTGGTTTCGCTCCCACGGGCAAGAGCGTAATCTTCGACGGGCTTTCCACCCATCACGTGTTCATCAAAATGATGCGCTTTGCCTTTCGCGATCCAAACAGATGTATTTCACCGGCGATTGATCCTCTAACTTCCACCGTGATCATGGGCTCCTTGGCGCAGAAGACCGGCGCAACCTGAGTTGGTCAGTATGACGTCCGTGATATCCACGGGCCGGCTATGGCATCACGAAACTCGTCATCACATCACGAGCCCCTGCCGCAATGCCGCAGTTCCCATGTGGACAGTAATCTTGGCCCGGTATTCGCCCTCTCGCAGAACCATTTTCCCTCGCTCTCGTTCCTTAATTTTCTTTAGATCTTCTATGGAAATCTTTGGCACGATGCTTCCTCCTGGAGGCTTTTGATCGACTCTCAGGCACTCACACCAGCAAACGCTCTGAAATTAGTCGGCTTTCTCTACATTGATAGCCTTCCATAATCTTCAACGTATCGTTGGGATTGATATTGCCGTGCGTATCCTCACCGACAGCATCACCGGAGCAAGACCGCAAGCGCCCAGCATCGGACGGCTTCGAGGCTGAATCGGCCGTCCGTCGGATGTTTCTCCGACCTTGAGGCCGATCTCTCTGTCATGATTCTCGAAGAATTTCTTTCGATCCCTTCACATAACAAGCCGTCCCGAGGCACAAGCGAACCGTATGCCGGCCCCGGGGCGTGATCGTAAAGAATGAATAGAAGGTCACCACGCCGTACACGTGCGATGCCGACACGTTCAGACCTTCAGCCAGTTTGACTCTGCACTTCCATAGGCAGTAACCATACATCTCCTGAGCTTCCTTTAAGGGCAGGAATAATGTAATTGGCCCGGCCCTCATATTTGTCGATGATCGCCTCAAGTTTTTCCAGTTCTTCAGGCGGAATCACCTCAACAGGCGTTCAGCTTTCTTTTTTAGTATCGCGTGTCTCGTTCTTGCACTTTATTTTCACTCCATAGATTCTCGATCCCACGCTTCATTCGGAAGCAATCTCTCTAGTCCCTCAAAGATTATTGTGAATGAGGGTTACCACCTCGGGTTGATTTATCGGAATTTCTTCAAGTCTCAGCTCGTAATTCTCGGGTATCCAGATGATACTCCTTTCCATTTTTCCTATGCACATATACAAAATCAACGTCCGGGTTCCCTGGATCAGGGTCACCATGGTTTCGACATGTTGCCCATTGGCTTGCGATCGATATGGCCATGACTTCATGAATGCCGTCACCTTGGTTCCACTTCCGGGGTTGAATCAACTTGTTAATCGCCTTCCGCCAGTCTCGTCGGACTGTTGCAGCAATGATAAGCCCGAGTCCCGACCTTGCGGGTAGTCCGCGTGGTGACGAAAGGATCGAGCGCTTTACTAGGAACTCCGGTTCCATTCCTCGTCCGTTGTCTTCCACGGTGATCGTGAGTTGTCTCGCTTGAATGTCTTCTTCCACCGTTATCTCGAATCAGGTCGGCCCCGGCTTTATTCCGTTTTCCGCCACATCGAGGATATGCAGTGAAAGATCCTGCATCCGTTTGCTCAAAGTTCCAGGCCCGTTGAAATAGCTGCATGGCGCAGCCTCCTTGTTTCAGTTCCACTGATCCTTCTGCCCTCCGGCCTGCCAAAGCCTTTCTGAGTTCTGCAAAACTGGGTTCGGCCATTCTCGCCAGGGTAGCCGCAGCCCCGACATCTTCTCGAGATAGTGCGCATCCGAAGAAGTGATCAGGGGATAATCACGGCACTGCGGGTATTTCTCGCTGACGCTCTCGAGATCCGACTGCTTTCGAAACCTCCAGAGCATCCAGTTGCAGTCCATCGGGAATGAATCCGAGTTGGCTGAAAATCCCGAATCCGGACCTGTCCACATGGGACGCAACTGCCAGGCCACGACAATTCATGAATCAGACGGCGACTCTTTCCGTGTTCAGAGTCGTGGCCCCTATGAGGAGCCTTTGATCGAGATCTTCCACCTGATCATGTTCATCTACAACTACCTGGTAACCGAATACTTCTTCTTTGTTTCTCCCGACGAGACGGGCGTAAACTTCCTCTTGAACGGCCTCCGCTTCGGTATCGGACGGGAACAGACCCAGGATATGGACTTCTTCCGAGGACGTGATTTCGACCCCCGGAATAACCTAGTCCGGTCCCTTCCGCTGCCCGCCTTGTGGCCGCTGTGTTCCGGGCGGAATTGTGATCGCATACGGCGATCATGTCCAGACCTTTGTCCAGAGCCGTCCGCACTATCGCCCTTGGAGTCATCTCCGCTATTTCGGTGCAGGGAGATAATACCGTGTGGATGTGAAGATCAAGTCTGTAAATCTTAAGATCGACCTTTCAACCTCTTCTTCTTTTGCCGCTGAACTCTTCTCTGCCGGAACCCGGAAAGAAAGGCAAAGATCCAGGGGCAAGGGTAACCCAAGCAATCACCCTTCCCGGCTCTTTATCAAACAAGGGCGGGGAAGCTAACTTTCAAACTCCATTGGATTTCCGACGCCGCATAACCTTGCCCTTCAAGGTCTCGACGAATGCCCATCTCGTACAGCCTCCCGGCCAATTCATATGCCGGCATTGAACTCACCATGATCGGAACCCCTTGTTCTTCCGCTTTCCTAAGGTGTCTCCGTCCGGCTCACGGCCTCCTACAATCACTATCCCTGCCAGATTGTTGAGAAAAGCCACGGCCACTATGTTTTGATGTAATTGCAGGGTGATCCAGAGATCCCCTTCTTTGGAGCCCAGCTATCACATCACTGAGAAGGTCGCTTACATATCCACCTTCAACCACACGATTCATTTGGTCGCTGCCCGCCCTGACTTCCAGCGCCAACGCTTCCGTTACTGTCTCCGAGAGTCATGAGGGCTCCTCCAACCTGCCGCCTATCTGTCGACCTCCGCCAGCACGATGTCCACGCTGGAAAGTATCGCAATCAGATCCGCAAAAAAACATCCCTTGCTGATCAGAGCCAAGGATTCTAGATTCACGAATGCAGGCGCTCGCCATTTCAAACGATAAGGCTGGGACCGCCGTCACTAACCATATAGCAACCAATCTCCCCTCGAGGCGATTCAATACACTGGTAAACCTCACCCACGGGCGGTTTAAGTCCTTCCACCACCAGCATGAAGTGATGGATGAGTGATTCCATCTTTGTGTAAATCTCTTCCTGAGGCGGAAAGATCACGCCAGGTTTGCGCCCGTATAGGGCCCTCGGGAAGCCTGTCCAACGCCTGGCCAGTATCCGGCTGCTCTGTCTCATCTCTGCGACCCTGACCAGATATCTTGAATAGACATCGCACCCTGTCTCAACCGGCACGTCAAAGTTGTACTGCTCGTACCCGCAGTATGGTTCCGGTTTCCGTATGTCCCAGGCCAGTCCGGAACCTCGGACCATGGGCCCGCTGGCCCCCATTGCTATGGCATCTTCAAGGGGCAGTATACCTATGCCCTTCGTCCGGTCCATATAGATAGCATTTTTTGTGAGGAGTGTTTCATACCTCATCCACCCGGCGATCGAAATGGTCCGTGAACGCCCGCAGCCGCTCTACAAACCCTTCTTCAAGGTCCCGTATCAGTCCGCCGATCCTCAAATAATTCGGCATTAAGCGACCGCCTGCCGTGAGTTCGAAGAGATTCATAATCTCTTCCCGTTCCCGCAGCATATAAAAGAGCGGCGTCATTGCGCCGACATCGTGCGCATGAGTTCCCAGCCAAAAAAGATGGCTAAATATACGAGACAGTTCGGCCATCATTACCCGGATGACCTGAGCCCGCTCCGGAACTTCCACATCCAGCAGCTTTTCCACTGTCAGGCAATAAACCAGGGAATTGCTGGAAGCCCCCATGTAATCGCAGCGTTCGGTCAAAGGGATCACCTGGTGATAATGCTTGTTTTCGCAGGTCTTTTCGTAACCACTATGGAGGTATCCCAGGTGCGGGACCACATTGACTACCATCTCGCCGTCCAGCTCGACCACGGCGCGGAACACCCCGTGAGTGCTGGGATGATGGGGTCCCAGATTCAGTTCCAGGAGTTCGCTGCTGAAGTTTCTTTGGGCTCACTTGTTCACTCATGAGATGTTTCCCTAGAATCCGCCATTGGCAGGCAGGTCGGGCGTTTCTTGTTCCGTTCCGTACAGTGGAAAATCCTTTCTGAAAGGGTGAACGGTCCATTGTTCCGGCAGGAGGAGTTTCCGCGGATCAGGGTGATTGTTAAATGTCATGCCGAACATTTCGGCCGTTTCTCTCTCGTGCCAATTAGCGGTGGGCCAAATAGGCGTCACCGAATCAATGGTGCGGACATCTTCAGATCTCTTCCAGAAGCGCCTTTACGCGAAATCGATGATTATGTTTCAAGGAATAGACCTGGTAAACAACCTCGAAACGAGGTTTCTCGGGATATTTGTCCACAGCGCCGACAAAAGAGAGAAAATTGAAGGCTAGTTCCGGATCTTCCTTCAGAAACGACAAACATCCAGGATCTTTTCCATGGAACTGTCACGCTGATCTGATCGCCTAAAATCCGCCGAGTCTTGAATTACTTCCGGTCCAAATTCGGACAGAAGTTTCTCTTTAATTTCTTCCTGTTTCATCTAGCGGCAACCTGATTTTTCGGATAGGAGGATTGTGGATTGACTGCTCCTTCATGACTTTGGCGTGAAGCTGGAGAATTCCGTCCAGCAGAGCCTCGGGTCTAGGAGGGCACCCAGGAATGTAAACATCCACCGGCAAGTGACGGTCGATACCTTGCACTACTGCATAATTCTTGTAGATCCCGCCGGTACACGCGCAGGCACCCATGGCTATCACCCATCGAGGCTCGGCCATTTGCTCGTAGATCCTGAGGATGGCAGGGAGCATCTTCTTGGAAGCAGTACCGGAAACTATCATGAGATCCGCATGTCGGGGAGAAGGGCGGGCCACTTCCATTCCGAACCGGGAGAGATCGTATCGACTGACAAACGTGGCGATCATCTCAAGAGCACAGCATGCCAAACCAAACCCCAGGGGCCACATGGACGATTTTCGTGACCAGTTCACAAACCACTCCAGATTGGTAACGTGAACGGTATCGTTAAGATGTCCTTTTATTCCCATTCCAATGCACCCTTTTTCCAGACGTACACCAGTCCCACGAGGAGAACCAGCACAAAGACCAACATTTCCACGAAGCCAAAGACCATCAGCTTGTCGTAAATGGTTGCCCACGGAAAGAGGAAGATCAGTTCGATGTCAAAGACGATGAACAGCATACCCATTACGAAGAATCGGACTGAGAAACGGCGCCTGGCGCTTCCTATGTGAATCCATTCCGCATTCGTACGGCATCAACTTGATCGGGGTAGGGTTTCCTCCGCGCCAAGAGTGTTGAGAGCACTATGATGGCCAGACCTATGAATGCGGATACTAGCAGAATCACCAGGATGGGAAGGTAACTATTGATCATCCTTCTTCTCCCGCAGTAGACGTCTGCTTCCTGAAAACAGGAGGCCCAACGCGATATTTATTAGTGACTAAGATTACTGATACGGAGAGGCAACCGATGAAGGGCCTGCGAAACCGTAACGTGATCTTGTTACAGTTTGGCAGGGAAAATTGTCAAGATTTTTTTCCCTCGCTTCTCGTCGCCCCCGCGAGATTCTCTCCGAAAACGAACGCTATGTCAAGCCTCGTCCCCGCTCCGGGTTCAGAAAGGAGTTTCATGGTGTCCGAGCATCTTTTTATGTTCGCCAGGCCCATGCCCGCGCCGAATCCCATGTCCCGTATCCATTCCGGAGCCGTAGAAAATCCCGGCTGAAGCACCTGTTGCAGATTGTCGATCCCGGGTCCGTGATCGACTGCGGACACCATCAGCCGATCCCGCCGGATTTCTAACGTTATCTCTCCGCCTATGTCCGTGTGTATGACGAGATTCATCTCCGCTTCGTACACCGCCACGGAGACTCTTCTCACCATGGCCGGCAGGAATCCGAGTCGCTGAAGAGATCTCTTGATCATACTGGATGCCTTACCCGCGTTGGCAAAGTCCTTTTCTTCCACTATGTATCTCAGAATAACGCTCGTGTCGTCGGAAACGATGTCCTCGAATATGTGGCTTGCGCGGTATGTATGCAGCTTCTCAGCTTCCTTCTTCTGAAAGCTCTCATCCATTTCGCGAAGAAGCGCTCGAATTACGGTGCCTGTGGTTACAATTCCGACCAGCTTTCCGTCCCCGTCCACAACGGGGAGCCTCGCGAATCCCTGCCTCCCCAGATTGTTCAAGGCTTCTGTCAGGGACGCGTCCTTTGAAACCGTCCTTACTTCCTGCGTCATATTGTCGGCCGCCGTTGTAGTCAGCCGACCTTTTTCCATGGCGTCGATTACATCGGTCATACTTACTATGCCGACGATCCGGTCTCCATCCAGAACGGGCGCACCGGTAATTCGCTTGCTGCGCATCAACTCCTTCACATCAGCCATGGACATGGAAGGCTCGACCACGACAACATTCGGCGCCATCACGGTTTCCACCTTGGTGGTGTAGATGAGTTCCTGAACTTTGGTAATTTCTGGGGTAGTCATGTCACCACGAGTCGTCTCGCATCTTCACCTGACCGAGCCCCGGCAGTCCGGCTTGAAAAAGTCGGCCGCAGGCCTCGTACATGGTGTACCCGGTGTTTATAACGGTTATGCCGGACTCACGAGCCAGCTCCAAGGTTTCGGGAGGGGGGGTCTTGTCCCTGACTATTACGATCACGTTTATTCCGGCCATTTCTGCGGTCCGAACCACTTGGGGATTGGTCAGCCCTGTCATAAGCACCATTCCTTCGGTGCCGAACGCAAGAACATCACTCATGAGGTCCGCAGCGCCGCCTCTTGGCACCTCCTCGTCGAGATCATGATTATCTACAATGATCCGCCCTGACAGTATATCGACCACTTCCCGGATTTTCATGAATGCTCCAGACCCCACTACGGGCAAGGGACGTATTTGACCATTATCATTCTACATTGTCAAGCTTATGAGCCTGCTCGGGCGCTCGCTCAACGGCGTTTCGGTCAGTGTTGCCTTACCGGTGTCCGCGGGTTATATAGGGGCCTGGAGTCCGGCAATTTGCATGATCCCGATTAAGTCGGGTGAAAGGGAGTGGTCCCTAGAACATACAAGAGGGATTATCAATTGGACTGTAGGGGCGGGTCTTGTGCCCGCCCTGAAGGGCAACCACAAGGGTTGCCCCTACAGAACCCCGCTTCCCCCCTCTACCAAAGGGGGACCAAGTCGCTATCTTAACCCTTATAGGGTAAAGAGCTTCACATATCACGGCCAACCACATGCTCTACTCCGGTGATAAGCCAAATCGGCACCTTCGCTCGTTCGTTATGGCCCACGTGCAGAGTCGGCCTTTTAATCCGGATACGGACGACTATCGGCCGCGGGAATTTACATCTCCTATTAGCACGACAAAAACTTCTCCCGTTTACAGCATGCATTCGTATCACCTGGGGAAAAAGCCTTATGATGCCGTCGAAGCGTACGTCAATCACTATACGTCCCCAGGGGACCTGGTGTTGGACCCCTTCTGCGGATCAGGGAGCACGCCCTTGGCCGCACTTGCGCGAGGAAGAAAGGCTGTGGCGATAGACGCCTCGCCTGCGGCCACTTTCATCACTCGATTCTATCTTTCACGATGCGATCCTGCTGATCTGGCCGCCCGGTTTGACCGGCTGTGCGCCACTGTACGCGAGGAGATGCAATACCTCTATCGAACGATCTGCCATTGCTGCAACTCACCGGCTACTATCCACTATGTGATCTATTCAAACCTTTACGAATGTCCGTCCTGTCACAGACGAGTGTCGTTATACGAAGCCTCTCAACGCACGCCCTCATGCTGCCCGTGGTGCATCTCCGAGCACGGGACCCGGCAGCCTATCTCTCCGTTTCTCAGGACGTGCGGGTACGAGCCGGTCGCAGTCAACTTTTCGTGCCACGGAGCATGCAAACCCAAGAGGATGACCCGCTCGGTTCTGGGTGCAGGAGAAGAGCGAGAGGCATTCGAAAAGGTAGATCTCGGACGCATTAGAGAAATAGAATCCGCTCCTATACCCTATCCGTTTCCGGACCGCTTCATGATGAACGTCATTGACCCGAACATTCCCTGGGGAGATGAATGGCGCCCCAGTCGAGACTTCAGGCGAGTTTCCGATCTCTTCACCTACAGGAATCTCCGAGCGGTTGCAGCGTTCATGCACGCGGCCGGCTCAGACGAAGACCTACGGGCGATAATTACCTCGGGCATGTTTGCGGTGAGTCGAAAGGCCCAGCATCTGGCTGGAGGAGGCGGGTACATACCTGGAAACTGGGCTTTGCCTCCGATGTCAAAGCAGCGCAATTGCCTGGAGAGCCTGAGAAAGGTCTTTGGCCGCATCCTGACCGCTAAGAAAACTCTGGCGATGAGGTTGCAGTCGCAGGATGCGTGCATTTCCACGCAATCGGCCGCTTCTATGGAGCAGATCCCATCTAATTCTATTGATTACATTTTCACAGATCCACCTTACGGTGGAGCGGTTCAGTACGGCGAACTGAACTTCGTCTGGGAATCGTGGTTGGGATTAAATACAGAATGGCACGACCAAGAAATCATCGTGAATCATACGCGCGACAAGTCGCTGAAAGGCTGGGCGGAAATGATGTTTCTTGCGATGAGAGAATGCCACCGGGTGCTTAAACCCGGCCGTTGTCTGTCTCTCTGCTGGCACGACTCCTCAGCGGCAATCTGGCGCGATCTGCAGGACATCATGGCCAAAGTGGGGTTTATCGTGGAGGAATCAGACCGCGCCCTGTTCATTGATACCGGTTCCAACACATATAATCAGCGGGTCACTGACAAGGTGGTGAAGCGGGATCTGGTGATAAACTTTCGGAAACCACGACCGGGGGAGTCAGGTCGCGCTAATAAGGCAGTCAGGAATAACACTACTCCCTTCCACGTCAGGGCCCGCGTCATTATCAGTGAATACCTGAAGGCCCATCCGGGATCGCCCAAAGACAGAATCTACGATCACTTCATGTGCAAACTTATCAAGACAGGCCGCATGGAAGACCATGACTTTGAAAAACTCCTCTCGCAGGTCGCCAGGAAAGCCGAGGATGGACAGAACGCCTGGTTCCTGAAGTAATTTCGGCCGGTCAGTCCGTTTAAGCCAAGAACTAGGCAGCAACTCGCTTGCCTTCAAGAAGTCTCAAACTCAGAGAATGCATCTTTGCCAATTCACGCTGAAACTCACGTTGAGCCTCGTCCGCGGGCAAAGAGTCAAAGATATCCGATAGCTGAACTCCGTGACTCATGATTTGGTCGGCGATAGTTTCTCTTAAGGTTTTTCGGACATACAAACAGTTCTCAGCGTGGAAAAATAGCGTGGGAGCGTCCTTTACACCCATTAATCCACTTGTGAGTGACTCTATGATGCCCAGACAAAGCAAAGCAAACGAAATGACCTGCTGATGTCTATCGCCTGCTTGCGAGAGTATGCCTTTAAGATTTATACGGTTTCTCACAGGACACCATACAGTAGATTCTAACATAATATCAGCATCCGAGGGACGGTGAAACGTCCGATTTTATCGTCGTGAATAAAATATATGCCGCGTCACTCGCACGCGGTAAGCCGCGATTGTTGGCCTCATGTCTGTTCCGATAAGCGGTTATCCTCCAAGAAAATTCCTTCTGCATGCGCATCCATCTGGTCATTCCTGCATCCATACAGTGCAGAAGGGACGACTTATCCCGAGTGCACTACTCGTCCACAAGGAGAGGCTACATGGATGCCTTACTCGTTATTGGTTCCACGATGCTCGCAGCAGTAGTGGTTTTCTTTATATGGGTTCTGCTGTCTGACGCGCGGGCGCTGAAACGAAACAGCGTCACTCCGACCAATGAAATCGCTATGGGCTCGACAGCCGCGCAACCTGGTGGATGGGAGGGCGAATATGGATCTGCCGACTGCTTTTATGATTGTATGCGCGCGTTTCATTGGGAAGCCAAGGAGGAATCGCCTTCCGCGTCGGCATGCGGGCTGAAGGGATAACTGTCTTCTTTGCCGGCCTGACTGATACCGCCGCGGTTCATGTGGGCTTGTACAAGCCATTTCTTTCTCTCTGCGTTCTCCGCGCGTCTTGCGGGACGGTGAATATGGACGCCGCTTTCGCGTGAATCGTCTTGACATGCCCGGCCCAAGAAACTAATATCAATGACCTGCTGGGGGATCGTCTAGCGGCAGGACGACGGGTTCTGGCCCCGTTAACCGAGGTTCGAATCCTCGTCCCCCAGCCAGTGACTTACCGAAATCATTCGGCAAAATCCCCGAAAAAGTACGTGCAAGCTGTATGCAAATCCTGAAAGGAAACGGCTTGCTCTCCTTTCAACTCTCTTTCAATACCCTGAAGGAACAAGCATCTCCTCTTTTGATTTTCAACTATACGTGGGTAAATATTGGATGAGCGCAAAAAACAGGTAGATAGGGACTGGGTGGTATCGGATTCCGGTCTTCGGACCGTGTACATGGCGTTTGCGAAGGTATGTATCCAAATAGGAAGGCCGCAGATGCGTCGAGAGGTAGCGACGCCCGCAGGCATCGGATATTCGAGTGGCGGGCGAACACAATGACAATGGTCACTGGCGTGCCATGCTGTTCTGCCACATCCGGTGCACCTACTTGTTGAGCCGCTTGACCGTTGCTTTTCCTGTACCGGTCGCCAGAAATCTATGATTCAATGAGCGCTCCTCATACCTCCAAAACCCCTGACGCTTGATCGATCAGCTTTGACTGCTGGTCCACCACTTGTTGATCAAACTTGGGGTTTTGGCCGTGAATCACACGAAGGACATCCAGTTTCGCCGAGCGAGTGTAACCAGGTCCTTTCTGAGTGATGCCGTCTGCGCCTTGAGCGCCTTAACTATCCTTGCGCGGATTCCCTTGTCGGCACTGCAAACAAAGGCTGCTTCCAGATTCTTTAAGTTGCATAAGCCACTGCGCACAATCTCGATTTGAGATGAGTAGGTAGAATAGATGTGTGATTTTCTCGTGTTCTTTCAGCTGCAAGCCTATCCGCAAAGGTACTAAGCTTGCTTGGAATGTCAAACGCCACGATACGAATTGATTCGCGTTGACTGCTTTGGCGATCTTTGAGAATTCATCGAGAGCGACAGGAAATTAGGCTGTTCGTGGCTGATAGTTCTCCAGAGAAGGCTTGTTTGGCCTTGAGTTCACGTCTGTTTTCGTATGCGAGCTTTGCCCAAATCAGCAAAAGAGAGAAAGCGAATGGAACACAGAGCTTGAGAACATTGGCCCAGGTGAGTAGGGTCGCCTGTTGTGTCATGGGATGCTCCTATCTTCTCTAAGGTGCATGATTGCTGGCTCAACGACAAAGCTCAGCTCGCGAGCGTCCGCTGGAGCGCCTTGTTGGGCGTAACCATCCCTATCAGCTTACCGAGAACAGTGAACCTATTACCGAGAACAGTGGACCCAGGACGTCAAGGGCGCCGTGATCCGGAGGTGCAATGTTTTGGATGCCGAGCACGTTAGCGAGTGCCGGCCAAGTGCTCGGCCATAAAAAGCCCTGGCTGAAGTACTGGATCAAGTCCATCGGCGTAAAGCACTCCGGGCATCAGGGTTTGCGTACTTGGCACCGTAACTAACGCCTAACATCACCACGGAAATCACGAGGCCGATTCCCCAAAGTCGGAAGCCTGTAATCGTGCCGCCGAAAACCCAGAAGCAGATCCCGACGCCGATCGCACTGCAAACAAGACAGCCGAGGAAGACACCCCAAGCTCTCAGGTCTGGTCCCATTCGAGTAGGTAGGGCCAGTCCAACGATACTTTGAAGTTGTGACTCAAGCATTTTTTCCTCCTGCATCGAAATTACGTCCAGCTTGTTTAGACGGTTTCCAGACAAACCGGGTTAGGGTCTGCTTCCAGATAACCCTCCGCTCAGATTGTCGTGTAAACGTTTTCTCCCCAATGGCTTGAGACGCATTTGGCCTGAATCCAGAGTCTCATCCCGAATAAACCAGGATAAGATTACCGAAGGGCGGACTTGCAATAGGGACACATGTCCTTATCTGATCTCACTCCAGCGCCACATTCGGGGCATTCAGTTATCTTTTCGTGGATGGGGTATGTGTTCCTCAAAAAGTAGGATTTCAACAGGTTGCGTTCCAATAAGATTCCTTACTGTCGCTTCGTCGGGACACCTCATTCCGACCAAAAAACCGCGAATTTCATGGTTCGGATATTCTTTCAGAAACGCCGCCCTATACCTAGCAAATTGTTGCATCGTATCACAGTGAACGAGTCCCGCTTTAACTCCACGAGGAAAACCGTCTTGTCGGTCACAAAGGCCAGGTCGATTCTACTTATTCCATCCGGTAATTTCTCTTGTCTCAAGCAGATGCCTGTCTGTCCAAAGCGTCCCTGAGACATGCGCCTCAGGTCCGCACAAATCAAGTTGGGATAATCCCGAATGACGTTTCATATCTGCTTTTGAAGGTCCGGCAATCTTCAGTCCAGTTAGAGTCTCGCTATAGCTCCATGCGAATGGATCTCTTCGGTAGTCGCCATGGCGTCTCTTCGTTCTACGAACATTTTTGCCGTGCGTTGGCCCGGAACTTTTAGATCGTTTTGAGCGGCAAATTTCTTGAGCGCAGGTTTCTTTGGGAATTTTTCCATGAGGAGTGAGGCGATTCTTTGAATGTCATCGATCCGCATCAGGTCTATGAGTAGGTTCCCGCTTCGGCTGCTTTCTTTACCGTGGGTTCGCGCAGGTAATCACGTTCAACGAATATCCTTGATTTCTTTAGTTCCCCGAAACCTTCATTTTTCCCCTTCCTGAAGTGGTAGACGATTAAACCTTCCCGGAGCCCAGCGAGAGTTGCGGGCTGAGCGGCAATGATGACATCCTTGTCTTTGGGTAGAGCACCGGCCTTTTTCTTAAAATAATCCAAAGTAAATACTTCCTTGCGCTCTTTGGCGGACGTAAATGTGATGATCTGAGCACTCAAAGGGTGTGCCTTAGCTGCTTTCTTCTCGGCCACGGTCGGCGGGCAGTATAATGCCAGGCTTGTGGTGAGCCGGGTCAACGTGATTGCGGCCTCATCCAATGCGGCCTGTGGAATTACCGGTGGACCTAGCCTCTAAGAAGTTTGGACAACTCCGTAACTTGTTCGGTCAAATCAGCGAGAGAGGTCATCGATAGTCCCTCCATAGCTTCGAGCAGTGCCTGGCTATTGGCTTTCACGTCTGGCATAGGCCTTACCAAGCTCCTGATACAGGCATAGCGGTTGGTTGTTTTCCTGCACGGCTTCGGAATGAGCAATATAGTCCCTAATGGGGTATTGCTGAAAAACAACGGTGCGTTCGTTGACAGTTAAAGCTTCCGGATTGTCCTCTTTGAAGGATCTGAAAGCGCCTTCAATTGCCTTCATACCGAGAGAATGGTCTTTCAAATTCGGATCGTATTCGTAATCACCACCCCCAACACCACGGGCTTTTCTGCCATTTTGGGAGCAAAAGGGCGGACGATCAATTCCAAATGATTCAGTAACAGCTTTAGCCCCATACTCGACAAGGCATTCGGGATGTACGGAACTTAGTATGTAATCCGAATGAAAGAGGGCATTTTTTGTGACATTGTAAAGATTGGGAGGGCAATCGATGATCACATAGTCGAATTCATCAGTCAGCGTCTTTCGATTTTTACCCAGGTATCGGTATTCATTGCCGTTTCTATACTTATGATCAACTTGCCGTTTCACCTGTTCCCTGAAAATCGCAGATTCCAAGTCAATCATGTGAAAACTTGCCGGAAGAAGGCCTAGAAGAGGCAAATTGTTCCCCGACATGGGATGGTCAAAAGGCACGAGCACATTGTCGAACTGAAATTTGTCCGTGAAAAGGGATAAGGCAGTTTTCGGATGTTTGGTTTATTAATGACCTTCCATTTGGGTTGCCCTAGCAACCAGATGCTTGAGTTCGACTGAGGGTCAAGGTCAACGATAAGGACTTTGTTCCCGTGCTCTTTGGCGAGGCATGCGGCCACATTTACCGTGAGCGTCGTCTTCCCGACTCCCCCTTTGAAATTCACGAGGCTAATGATTTTCCCGGGCATCTTCCCCGCCCCCTCTTTCGCATACCACTCATTGAATTAGGTGCTATTTCTCCGATGTCATCAAATTGCCACCGATGGCAAGAATATGCAAGGGAAATTTGCCCGGCGGCGTAACTGATTATATTCATTTGAATTACTCTTGATGATTGTGCCTCACCTTTTGCAAGGAAAATGCTTGTAATTTGTTGTATACCGCCTCACAATTAGGTACAGCCCTCCGGCAATTGACGGCGGGGAACTAGGCAATTGATTCAGAACATTGTGCAGACCGGAGGGGGAGGAGGCGTCATCGGATGCGGCTCATGCGGCCAAAGAACAAATCCGAGGGTTAGGCGAGATTGGCAGGACCAGCCTGGACTGAGAGGACTTTCGCTCAGCCGGAGAGAGAGGAATTTGTCGGCCGACGGGTTGCTCTAAAGCTGACCGGCGGCTGTTGAGGAACCGAACCTCTTTTAAACGGCAGAAAGGAGTGTGTACCATGAAGGCAGGCATCTTTTTTACCGGTTCAGGCCCCATACTGATTCTGACTTCGTACGAATCTCTGACAGGACTCGAACCTGGTGGACAAGTTGGCCACAAAGGGGATCAAGAAGTTCGTCGCTTTTGATGTTCCGTTAGAGGTCGCAAAACAGAAGTACCAGCATCACTTTAATGTTATCACCGGCGACCTTCACCAGCAGGATGACCTCAGGATACTGGACTATGACGGCCACCATGTCTTCAACCTCTTTCGTCTCACGGATCTGGGCAAACCAATCTTCCATGAGCCGTGACCAAGCGGTGTTAATTTTCCCCGCCGGGGCCCCTGGCTTCGTGAGGGGCCCCTTAACTGGATGAGCCCGCCAAGCTGTCCACAATCCATTCAAAAAAATTGGTGGGCGTTCAGCGGGAAAAGATTCACCGCAGAGAACGCAGAGGACGCAGAGACGAAAAACTGCTTACACATTACCGCACAGCCCAAGGGGTACACTCTCGGGCCAGTATCGCCTTAACTGTCACAGACCCAAATGCGATCTGCCTCATACTGAGAGATTTGCAGAGGAAACAGGAATCTCTGCGCCAATCTCCGCGGTGAACGTTACAAAATTCTTGCATTTCGCGTAATGAAATCTGATAACATAGTCTTTCTATGATTGACGGAGTTGCCATTAGTCTTGAGCAAGAGGGGATCCATGTTGAAATCACTTGTTAGGGGGTTGGTTTTTCTAGCTGTAGCCGTAGGTACCGTTATCTTTGTGCGCCCCGGGAACCGTTTCCGCTAAGAGCGGGTTCGAACCTGGCATGGAGGGAGTAAGCTACACAGAGATGTCACAGTGGCACTCCAGATATGGAGGCAGCGGGTTCCCTTGTTGCGATGTTCCTCCCCCGCCCTATTGCGGCCCGGCTTATTCTCACCCGATGGCTGACCAGAAACCGCCATCTCCGTGTTGCGTGCCTAAGTCCAGGAGTCGCAAGGCCCGGAAATAAGCGCGGCTGTGCAGCGAAAAATCGATCGGCCACAGGGCCTGCAATGAGCCCTTTCGACCCCGTATTTCCTCCAGAACATGATCGTCTTGGCATATATATACACGTGCCTTTTTGCATAGGCCGATGCAATTACTGCGCATTCGTGACTAACCTCTATCGAACAGATCTAGCAGACAGGTACGTGCATTCGGTCCGGAAAGAGATAAGACTATGGCGTAACACCCCATGTTCGGGCTCCATCCCGGCCGATGCTACGGTGGACACTATCTATTTCGGCGGGGGAACCCCTTCCCTGTTGACCGCGAGCAGAATTGCGGAAATCATTGAGGCTGTCCGGTGTTCCTTTCGAGTGATCGCATCACCCGAAATAACCATGGAGGTCAATCCAGCCACGGCTGACCTATCCGCATTATGTGAATTTCGGCAGGTAGGCGTGAATCGGGCGAGCCTGGGTGTGCAATCGCTACATGATGGCGAACTTGCAGCAATGGGTAGGCTGCACGACGCAAAGCAGGCCGTAGCAACGTATCAGGACCTTCGTGACGCGGGCTTTGAGAACATCTCCCTGGACCTCATTGCGGGTTTTCCGGGTCAGTCACGCGCATCACTGCGAGATACCCTCGACAAGGTTGCGGACCTGCATCCCGAGCATCTCTCAATTTACCTTCTAGAGTTGAAAAGCGAGACGAAACTCGACTCGATGATTCGTGACGGGAAGATACCGCCTCTTGACGACGATCTCTCCGCGGACCTTTATGAAGACATTTGCTTGTTTGCTGAAAGCGCGGGGTACCAGCACTACGAGATCTCAAATTTCGCCAGGAACGGTCGATTCGCTCTCCACAACCTGAAATACTGGCAAGACCGGATCTACATCGGATTCGGCCCTGGCGCGCATGGAATGACAGGGCGACATCGTTATGCGAACCTCGAAAATCTGGAAGAGTACGAGCAGGCCATACGAAAAAACAGACTGCCCTATGCAACATTGTCCGAGTTAACACCTGAGACTCGTTTCAAAGATGCCTTGATTATGGGGCTCCGTTTGGTGAAGGGGATCGATCTTGACTTATTGGGCAAGCGCTACCAGGTTGATGCCAGGACTTTTGTAACGGAAACTATTGGAGATTTACAGGCGGCCGGACTTTTTGTCTCGACCGGGACGACCTGCGTCTTACCGCTAAAGGTCGGCTGTTGTCCAACGTGGTCTTTTCGAGATGGGTGTGAATGAACTCGGCGACTGGACCTGACACAGGAAGAGACTCCTGCCGAGGTCGCCTTCACCTAACTCCTTCCGTCAGCGCGGGGCGAGCCCCTGAAAGCTGTCGACATAACAGTATCCATCATGCCACGAATTCAGGAAAGTCTCGCTGAACGCGGGATTGCGTAGATGCCTTCGAGTAACAATCCTGCGACCGGCTCTTCCTCTGTCCGTAACCGGATGGCTATTCAGATCTTCCGGTCAAAAAAGCATATCAGGGAAGATTTTAGCGTTACCGGCGGCGGATCAGAGGGCATTCGCATCAATTTCAGATGCTTTTGAAAAGCTGTCAAATTTTATAATGTGTTACTTTAATAAATACAATTTAATTGTTAATATTAAATCAGTTTTTATTGACACACATCCCTGGGCATGCTAACCCCACTCCCTGGCTCCCGGTTCACGCCAAAGTACATACCGGGCCGCACGGGATGGATTTGAGAAGATCGACCTCCACAAGATCATTCGGCACGGGAAAACGAGAGGGACACGACTCTTCGGCTTTCTACGGCAGAAAGCTTTGCGCAGCGAATCCTTCCGGAACCGGTTGTCAGCAAATCAACGAAATTCCTCCGCACCATCTCAACTGTGTATTTCCCCACTCATCCGAGCAAATGACCGAACTTCCCGATAATGCCGTGGCCCTCATGGTAACTTCCCCACCGTACAATGTGGGGAAAGACTATGATTTGGATCTCACGCTCGAAGAATATCTGAGTTTTCTCAGACGCATCCTGGCTGAAACGCACCGAGTGCTTGTTCCTGGTGGCCGTGTTGCATTCAATGTCGCAAATCTTGGGAGAAAACCATACATTCCGCTCAATGCGCATATTGCGAATCTCGCATCTGACCTTGGCTTTCTGATGAGAGGTGAAATAATCTGGGTCAAGGGTAAGGGGGCAGGCGGCTCCTGCGCATGGGGTTCCTGGATGTCCGCAGGGAACCCGACTCTGAGAGACCTTCACGAATATGTCCTGATCTTTTCCAAACAGCGCTTCGATCGCCCTTCGAAGGGTCGATCCACCATCACTCGAGATGAATTCATGGCCGCGACCACCAGTGTCTGGAATATCCCCCCCGAATCAGCCAGAAGAGTCGGCCATCCAGCTCCCTTTCCTGTGGCGCTTGTCGAGCGGCTCATTCATCTTTACACTTTCGAGGGAGAAACGGTCCTCGATCCCTTCATGGGCAGCGGCTCCACTGCCATTGCTTCACTCCAGGCCGGCCGGCACTTCGTCGGATATGAGATAGACCCCGCGTACATATCAATCTGCACAGAGCGCATCGCTCGTGTCACTCGCCAGACTCTTTCCGCGTAGTCGTTGACTCTGAATCACTCATAAAGGCGGCGGGGTCATTTATCGCGGTACGTCCAGCGCATCCCACGGTTGGCTGCCAAAATACCTTTACCCTTGGCGCCCTATTCCTTGCAGATCTCCTGTTGACGAATCACAGAGACTCAATTAAATTGGAATGGTCTGAAGCAAGCAAAGGCTAGAGAGGTCCATGAGAGCATCGTATGAAATTATATGGCACGGACGGGGCGGCCAGGGAGCCGTGACCGCGGCCAAACTACTCACTGAGGCCGCATATTACGAGGGATTTAGAGGGGTGAGTGCGAAGCCGACATATTTTTCGGAACGCCGTGGGGCGCCGGTGAGCGTGCACACCCGGATCGCTCCCGGGCCTATTCGCACATATTCGAACGTGCTGAATCCGGACATTGCAGTGGTCTTGGACGACAATCTCTTAGAAATGGTCAACGTAACAGCCAACCTGAAAGAAGGCGGCCTTCTTGTGATCAATACGGCCCGCACTCCGGACGAGCTTGGGCTAAATGGGCCGTTTTCCATTGCGACATCCGATGCGTTTCATTCGTCCCAGGAAGCTGGACTCATCGTCGAAGGGAATGTGCTCATCTCAACATCGATTTTAGGCCCATTTGCCGCGGCATCGGACCTGGTTAGCCTTGAGAACATCAGGCGAGCAATAAGCCGAAAATTTAAAGACGCCGCCTTGGAGAGGAATCTGGCCGCGCTCGAACTGGCTTATCAGAATACGCATATTTTCAGGTACGAGCTGCCGGCTGTTTCCGCAGGCGCATGATAACAAGAGGCGGACAAAGACTGGGCATTGAGTGTGCTGGCTGGACACGGTCAAGTTTCGTTATGGAAACAGGTTGGCACATACGTGCAATAAGCTGTACGAACTGCGACGTAACGCTTTCTTGAGAAGAAACGTTCTCACCCGGTCATTTTTGGTAAGCTCCTGATATCTGATGCGTGTCGTTTTTAGCATCCCAAGAGCGTGGCTGTTATTCTTTCAGAGAGTCGAGAGGTATTATGGCCGATAAAATTAAGGAAACCATCGTCGCAGCCTCCACCCCCGCGTCCGGAGAGGCCGGGAAAACAGGGGACTGGCGAACTCACACGCCGGTGATTGACCAGGAGAAGTGCTCAAAGAAGGACACATGCCTACTATGCTGGCTATACTGCCCTGATGGCGTAATTTCGTCGGATTTTCCTCTCGAGATAGACCTGGAATTCTGCAAGGGATGCGGCATCTGCGCAGAGGAATGCCCGCGCAAAGCAATCGAGATGGTGGAAGGCCGAACACCGAAGTAAGAGTCGGGGAGGACCTTCTTGAAAGAAGGTCCTCCCCGAACCCCTCTCCAAGAATTTCTAATCTTTACCTGAATTCCCGTTTCCCAGCAGGGAAACGGGAATTCAGGTAAGCGCTAAAACTTCATAGAAAGTGATTGCGGAAAACCGCCGTTACGCACGGGAAGACTCTCGCAATTTTACACATGGATGAAAAATGGTATCAAAGCCCACTTGATGGATAAAGTTGGGTATCAGCTGAAAATAACTCTGTCAAGGTAATCAAAATGAAAGGCGTCAGAATCATAACCGCCAACTCCGCCGCGGCTCTTGCAGCTTCTCTTTGCAAGGTTCAGGTGATCGCGGCTTACCCCATAACACCTCAGACCCCCGTAACTGAAGAGCTCGCGGCCATGGTGGGAACGCGGCGATCTTAAGGCGGAATATCTGACCGTGGAGAGTGAACATTCGGCAATGGCATCTGTGGTGGCCGCGTCACAGGTGGGGGCCAGAGTATTCACCGCCACCAGCGCCAACGGTCTCCTGTATATGCACGAGATGCTACACTGGGCCGCTGGAAGCCGAGTCCCGGTAGTGATGGCATGCGTGAACCGCGGCGTGGGGGCTCCCTGGACTATTCTTAACGACCAGCAGGACTCCATAGCTCAGAGAGACACCGGCTGGATTCAGCTTTACTGCCGAAACAGCCAGGAAGTGTTGGACACCATCATCCAGGCATTCAAGATCGCTGAACAAACGCTCCTTCCCATTATGGTCTGTTATGACGGGTTCGTGCTCTCCCACGCCAGGTACCTCCTGTGGATGTCCCCGACCCTTCCGAGGTCGATAGATTTCTGCCGCCATACACGCCTGATACCGGCCTCACCGAAGGGAATTATATGAATCTCAACCCCTTGATACTCAGCGAACCGCGGCCGGACCCGCACGGTGATCTCAGACCCGGATATATGGACCTTCGGTACCGCTTGCAGGAAGACCTCTTTGCATCGCTCAAGGCCATATCGGACGCGGACAGGGAGTTCGAGTCGCTCTTCGGCCGTGAATGGGGTGGAGTGGTATGGGAATACCGCATGGAGGACGCTCTACACGCCCTGGTCAGCATGGGATCTCTGGCATCGGAGTGCACTATTGCGGCGGACTCGATGAGAGAGCAAGGTCTTCGCACAGGAGTGGTCGGGGTGCGGGCGGTACCGCCCCTTCCCTGCTGAAGCCCTGGCTCAGGCGTTGGCCCGAGTCGATACCGTATCGGTCTTCGAAAAGGACATCAGCTACGGATATAGCGGCGCACTTGCCACAGACCTTAAAGCCGCGTTATTTGATAAAAATCTACGGCCCAAATTTTCATCATTCGTGGCTGGGCTCGGGGGACGCGACGTGATACCGGAGCAGCTAGCGCAAGCTGCGGTGGATGGCGTCACCAAAGACACCGCTTACGGTTGGATTAACGTGAAGGGTTGAGGGAAAGACAAATCAGCAGGCAGGGTTCACCGCAGAGAACGCGGAGACGAAAAATGGATTGCACGTCGCCACAAAGACCACGGGGAACGCGCTTTGGCGGGATTGTTTTTTGGAGTTCTGGTTCCCAAGCTCCGCCTGGGAACCCATGCCTCTGCGGGCTCTGCCCGGATATTGACTTTATTTCAGTATGATAGCGGAGGCAGAGCCTCCAGGTCAGGCATTCCCAGGCACAGCCTGTGAACGAGAAAATTGCCGAGAATAATGGCCGAAACTGAGGATGATTCGGTGGGCACTGGACCGATTGGTGGGACAGGCATCTTGCCTGTCATTCGGAGACAGGCAAGATGCCTGTCCCACCAATTAGTATTCAAAACAGCATTCGAGATATACAAAAACAGGAAGCAGATATTCATCATGGCCACAAAAGCAGTCAGAGAGCTACCCAGGGAAGAATACATATTACCCGGTTCGAGATCGTGCGCAGCATGCGGCTTGATGCTCACGTATCGCCATTCGTTAAAAGCATTGGCCCCCAACAAGACCATAGTCGCGGTCCCTGCAAGCTGCATGACAGTGCTTCACGGGGTCTATCCGGTCACGCCCGTAAAGGTCATCTGCATCAATAACCCGTTTGCGGCCACCGGCGCCTCGGTTTCCGGCATCGTAGCGGGTCTCAAGGCAACCGGCAAGGAAGGCTACACTGTAGTAGCCTTCGCGGGCGACGGCGGCACCTACGACATCGGTATTCAGTCTCTGTCCGGCGCTTTGGAAAGGGGCACGGACTTTATCTACGTGTGCTACGACAACGAAGGCTACATGAATACCGGCACCCAGCGTTCCAGCGCAAGCCCGGCCGGCGCTGGCACCAGCACCACACCGGTGCTGGCAAAACTTCAACACAAGAAGGATATGATCGGCATTGTGGAGGCGCACCGCATACCCTACGTTGCCACGGCATCGCCCGCTTTCCCCCTGGACCTTTTTGATAAGGTCCGTACGGCAAAGGATATAAGGGGGTCGCGCTACATCGAAGTCCATGCCCCCTGCCCTCCGGGGTGGGGCTTCCCGAACAAGGACCTCATCAAGATGGGAAAGCTGGCCGTAGAAACGGGTATTCACGTACTCTACGAAATTCGAGACGGAAAATTCCAACTCACGTCCCGCTCCCTTGCCCTGGCGAAGAAGGGCCGCAAGAAGACCGTTGCAGACTATGTGAAAGGTCAGACCCGATTCAAGACAATTACTGAGGAACAGGTCGGAAGGCTCCAGGAATTCACGGACATGCGCTGGGAAGAATTCCTCCAGCGCCATGCGAAAGATAACGGATGACAGGGAGTGACAGCAGTTTGCTTTCAGACCAGCAACGATTCCGCGGCTTATTATGTGCCCATCAGGGGCATCGGCACCATTCTTCCCAAGACACGCAAATGGTAATCGATCGGCGCGAAAGCCGCCTACTCGGTCTGGTAGCCGGCAGGGACGCCAGCCCTACTATGAGCCAGGACTCGCCTCCGTGCCGGTCACCAAATGCCGGCTGGACGCTTGCCATAATTGGTTGCGACGCCAGCCTCATTTTGCCTCTTCGAACCTGAAAAGACACCGCACTCGAAACTGACTCGCCTTCGGGTGATCGGTGCTAATCGTCAAGGCGCCGTTCAAAACATCGCCTTTGTCCGGTGCTTTCAGATCTACGTCCATCTGAAACCGTGTTTCAGAATTGGGCTGGACCACGACCTGATCCGGCTGCATCACAGCCTTGGAAATTGCACCCTCGACCTCAGACACCCTCAGGCTGACAGATTGCTGTGAATTGTTCGTGGCCGTCATCGGAAAGCTTATGCGCTGCTGAAAATGCGGAAGTTTGGCAATTAGATTCATCGGCTCTATGACAATCGGGTGGACTACGTTAACGAAGATCTGAAGCTTAGACTCAGGATTCTTCCCATCGTTGGTGTGTATGAGCACAGATTGAGTCTTTCTTCCGGGCTCGACCTGCAGAGTCGTATGAGACGGTAATTTCGGTCTCTTGGCCGGGTGGAACTTCTTTGTCACGGCTGACGGCTTTGGCACAACCGCAGGAGGTCTGCACTTCATTAATCACAAGAGTGGCGTCCCCTTTATTGAATACCCGGACCTGTGTTTCAACTACATCCCCGACCTGGACATCCCCGAAATCATGCTCGCTCTTGTCCAGAGCCATTTGCGGGCCTGTCGCTCCGGCGAGGATTGCCGGGAATAGCCACAAAAACAACACGATGCTCATCTCTTTGTACCTCATACGCTGTCGGCCTCCTTCCTTGCTTCACAGGCGCATCTGAATCTACTATTACCATGATAGCCATCACTTATTGCACACGGCGTATCTTGCTTGCAACTCAAAAGCGGTTGCGATTGGTCTCGACATCATAATCAGTCAGTTATTTTAGGGCATTGCATCCCTCTTGTCATTGCGGAGGCAGCGAAGCAATGATACGTCGGCGAGTTTCCCCTTTGCCCACAGGTAACTGCATAATGCGTGGCATCGTGGATACCTATTTGACACATCGGCCCTTATAATATATGCTTCGATAACAACACCGGTTGCCCGGATGCCGACCAGCCTCTGGGCCCGGCAGCGAACGGATCCCAGGCGGTCGATCCAGCGGGGTTCCGGACACATGGCTAAAGTGAATAAACCGGAAGCCCGGGCACACTGCATCTCGGCCGCCTTTGGATCCCTTAATGACCCGGAAAGAGACAGAAGCAGTCAGTTCGCTTGGCAGATTCCCGCTCAATTTGCACGAATACTTTAAAGGAGGTATCCGATCTTTGTCCAGAAATCTGATGTCATCGTTTCTGTCCGCAGGTATCGTTTTCCTGTTTCTGTTTGCAGGGGCCTGTAGCACCAAAAAGGCAGACTGTCCGGAAAAGGTCAAGGAAATCATAGCAATCAACTTCGCGAAGGAAATTATGGACGGAGGCTATAGGGCCGTCAGCGCCGAAGACTTTAAGAAATGGGTGGACGCCAAGAAGGATATGCTCATCGTGGACACGATGCCGCTAGAGGCAAGTTACAAGAAACGACACATTCCCGGTGCTGTTCAAATGGAATTCCCGATCCCGGAAATGAAAGAGATGGATGATAGCAAAAAGGCCGAATTCCTCAAGCTCCTGGGTAATAACAAAGACCGCCTGATCGTCTTTTATTGCGGATTCACCGAGTGCACTCGAAGCCACAACGCGGCCAAGTGGGCCCTTAAACTGGGTTACACAAACGTGTATCGGTTTCCGGGTGGCATAGAAGGGTGGTCACAGGCGGGCTATCCGGTGAAAGCGGCTAAATAGAGGCTTTCATGTCTGACCCTACGCCGAAACCCGACACTGAACAATTGGCCTTGAAGATCGGGAAACGAGCCGAAAATCTGTACCTGACAGGGCAATTGCTGTGCTCTGAGGCGGTCCTTGCTGTCATGAACAGAGGACTCGGCGGGGGCCTGCCCGAAGGTATGGACATCCGCTTGGCATCTGCCCTCCCCGTTGGCCTTGGAAACAGCGGATGCACCTGCGGAGCACTCAGCGGCGCGGCTTTGGCTGTGGGCTTGTTTCTGGGGCGGGACCGTCCCGGCGCCCTCAACGGCAAACAAGCGATGCCCGCGGCGAATCTTCTCCATGACCGATTCAAAGGTCTCTTCGGTTTCTACTTGTTGCCGGGTGCTCAAACAGAAAGCCAAGCACAATCCGAAAGGACACTTCAAACAGTGCGCCCGAATCACCGGCCAAGCAGCCGAGCTTGCCGCGCTCCTCGTACTGGAGAAGCGGCCGGAGTTGGCTGACGCCGCGGACCTCGTCTACTTGGAGGCGATAGATTCATGGCTCGGATCAAAATTCAGGCAACTTGTCAGCATTGGAGGGAGGTAAGCCCTTTGGAAGGCTTACTCTAGTATAATTTCTTCTCGTCTTTTGTTCCATCCGTATGGGATGGACGGTGCGCAATTTAGTGCAAATACTATGGGAGGTATGGGATTGGAACGAGAAAAGGAAAAAGCATGATGGACGAAGGAATCCTGGCCACCCTGATATTGGATAAAGACATGGTAGTAACCGACAAGCCTTGCACCGGAGCAACCTTAATAGCCCAATTTCCTGAAGGCTATTTTGCCCTTACCATAACCGACGGGGGCAAATGCGCGTTCGGTTTCGAAGGAGCACACCCGGTTTCGATCAGTATGCGCGACCTCCTCGATCTGGTTAAGGTGAAAACTGATCACATGGTGCACTGAAACATCCACGAGCGGAGCCTGAACTCGCGCCGCATCATGTTCGCCGATTACCAAAATAGAACTTGACTATCCGCCCTCTTTTGATAAGTGTAACCGGCAACAAATGCAGCGGTGTGAAAACGCAAGTGCGATGACTTGAACTGACGTTCGGTGCTTCCAGTTGGGGAAGAAAGGGGGTAGGCCAAGATGGCGGATGTGTTCAAGATCACATATTGTTTCTAGCTGAAGGTACAAGCCGAACGCCGTCAGTCTGGCGGCAGAACTGGAAAATAGGCTTGGCATCAAGGCCGAACTTGTCGAGTCTTCCGGAGAAGCCTTCGAGGTGGAATACGGTGGAAAATTGCTCTTCTCTAAGAGGCACGTCGGTCGATTTCCCAAAGAAGGCGAGATCCAGGATCTCATAAAGAGAACGGCTGTATTCAGAGACGTGGGTTATCGGCGCAGAGTTGACGAAGACTCAAGTGAGCACTGATTGTGTTCCAGGAATCCTGACAAATTCTGATGCTATATGGCTGAGTCATCATTCAAGAGGATTGCTGCAATCATTCTTGCAGCCGGCTACTCCAGCCGCATGGGCGCCATGAAACCGATGCTCAAGCTCGGGGACCAGACCATTCTGGAGCGGGCCATAAGACTATTTCGTGAGTCGGGTGTCGAGGACGTCATTGTGGTCGTCGGTCATGGAGCGAAGGAGACTATTCCAATCGTCCATAATTGCGGAGCCCGAGTAGTTATGAATGAGCAGTTTGAGCAAGGCATGTTCTCGTCGGTCCAGGCAGGTGTCAACGAACTGGGGACCGAATCGGAAGCCTTCTTTGTATTGCCGGTGGACATCCCTTTGTTCCGTTCACAAACGATTCGGGATCTCCTTGAAGCTTACCGGGGCGGAAAGAGCAAGATTGTCGTGCTAGCCTTTCGGGGAAAAAGAGGACACCCACCGCTGATAAGCGCAAGCTACCGAAACGAAATTCTCTCGTATTCTGGAGCAGATGGACTTCGGGGCTTTTTCCGCAAGCATGATCGAGATTCTAAGCGAGTAGAAGTAGCCGATGAGATGATCCTTTTCGATCTGAACACTCCCGCCGATTACGAAGCGCTCGTTTCCCGATTCCGTTCGGTGACTCTACGCGGGGTTGCTCTCCTGGCGTGAAGCGTCCCTCCTTCAAGCGAATGGTTACTTGCATAGGTATTTTTGATTTGACATATCGGATCTACCTTGGTATGCATTTAATAGTGCCCTTCGCACATCCCGCATAAGGAGTACATTCATGTACCGATCTTTCGGCTTTACCTGAAGTAGCTTGATCCAAGCTACCCGTGTTAGGTAGGCTCAGGGCCAGGCCGAAAGACTCTTTTTTACCGTTCATTTTTCCAAATCACTACTCTTGGACCTCTTTCAGTCCGGCTCATAGCCCGTCTTGAGGCACTTACGGGGGCAATGGTGCTGGGCACCCCGCGGGCTGCAAACCCGTTGGCCCGGTCTAGTAAACCGGGAGGAGGTTCGATTCCCCTTGCCCCCTCCAAACGAGAATGCTTTGTCCAAAAAAATAGCCGAGACTAGACCGCTCGGATCTTGTCACTAAGCTCGCTCCCTGAATCGTGAGCACCATTCAGTGGAGAACTACCAAGAGCGGGACTTTGACAGACAAGGGGAAACTGAGAGCTATGAACAAGTTCATTACCGCCGGCGTGGCAGGGCACGTGGACCATGGCAAGACCAGTCTGGTTCGGTGCCTCACAGGGATCGACACTGACCGTCTCAAAGAAGAGAAACGGCGCGGGCTTTCCATCGAACCTAGCGTGGCGCCGTTGCAGCTTCCGTCGGGCAGCCAGATCGCTCTCGTGGACGTGCCCGGTCACAGCGATTTCCTGAAGAACACGATTCGCGGCTTGAGCAGCGTCGATGCAGCCATCCTGGTCGTAGCAGCCGATGACGGGGTCATGCCTCAGACCAAGGATCACTTGGAAGTGCTGAAGTTCCTCAAGGCCAAAGGCGGCTTCATCGTGCTTAGTAAGGCGGATGTGGTAGATCTTGAGACCATTGAACTCGCGGAAATGGAGATTCGGGAGATCGTGGAGGGCTCGTTTCTCAGGCGAAACCTGTTATCCCTTTCTCTGCGATGGACGGTCGCGGCCTACACGAATCCTACTGGCCATGGAAAGCGAAGCTGAACGTGTGGACGGTAAGGCGCTTCAAGATCCTTTTCGCCTCTGGATTGATCAGGTGAGGAGCTTTCCCGGTTTTGGTACCGTGGCAAGCGGTACAGTCCTTTCAGGAAGCATCAGGCGCGACGATGTTGTTGGGCTGCTGCCCTCGGGTAAACAAGCGAAGGTGCGGTTTATTGAGGTTCATCACCAGCGAGTCGAGCAGGCCGTGGCCGGCCAAAGGGTAGGCATCAATTTACACGGCATTTCACTCCAGGAGGTCAGCCTCGGATCGGTGCTTGCCGCAGCCCGGAGTTCTCTAGCCCGGCCAGTCTGCTGAATGCGGAACTGTCTCTCCTCCCGACGGCCCGGCGACCGGCCCTGAACCGCCAGAGGGTCAAGCTGTATCTCGGTACATCTTGTGCGACCGCTCTACTGGTGATGATGGAGAATGAGCGGCTTAATCCAGGGGAAACTGCACTGGTACAGCTCAGGCTCCAGGAACCCGTGGCCGTTTTTCCGAGAGATCCTTTTGTGATTTCGCCTATGAATCTGCACTGCGTCATTGGAGGCGGGAAAATCCTTGAGACGCCCAAGGAAAAGTTCCGAGCCGCCAAGGCAGAAAAGACCTTGGCTTACCTGCAGCCATTGCAGAGAGAAGATGTGAAAAGCATCCTCGGCCTCTATTTTTCAAAGTTTCCCAGCCGTCCGGTGACTGTTGCAGAAATCGCCTCCTCCACCGGTTTTCCTGTGGAGAGGATTCAGGCTGCAATCAAGACAAAGATGCGGACAGGAAAAATGCTCTATCTGGACGGACGGGGATACTTCGACAGAGTCCGCTATGAGTTTGCGAAAAGCCAAGTGGTGGACATTGCGAAAAAAATCTTCTCAAAAGACGTCTTCAAGTTGGCAGTAAGTAGCAACGAAATCCGGTTCCGGCTGGACTCGAATCTTGATGATGCGCTGTTTGAGCGGATGCTCGGCGAGCTGTGCAAGGAGGGGAAGCTCGCGAGGACCGAGAAGGGGTATCGCATCCCGAACTTTGTGGTGAGGCTTCCTTCGCAGCGGGAAAAACTGGTGGAGAAGGTGGTCGAATTTGCCAAGAATCAGGGCTATGCGACTTTCTCCGCAGGAACGTGCAAGAAGCTCTACGGGGACAACTTCACGTACAGAGACGTAGAGAAGGTCATGAATCACCTTCATGCTCAAAAGAAACTCGTCCGGCTGAACGACGACCGTTTCATAACTACTGAAGCCTTGCAGGAGATCCAGGAAAAGGTGAAAGAGCTTATCCTGCGGAAAGGGAGCCTAACCATTCATGACTCCTGGGAGATCCTCGGGTACGGGAGGAGTAGAGCTAATCGAGGTAGGACCGCCGGTTACCCGACGGCCCCCTCACGGATCCCGGCGTGCGGTATTCTCGCACCGGGCTCTTCAGGGCTGCTCGCTTCCGCATTGTGATGCTATTCCCCGCAGTGAGGTTGGCATGAGAAACCCCGGTTCAGCAGACCGGCTCATGTTTCCTTTGCGGGCTACGCAGCCCTGTCGCTCCCTTCCCCATGTGGTCGGTTCTCCCGCCTCGGAGTACTATGGAGCGATCTGACTCCCCATGATCCGCCAGGCGCCCTTCGTTTCTTGCGTCGGAACACCCTACCCTCTTATGAGGGAGACCATGGGGCCTCCCAGGTTCCTGGCATCTCTCTTCCTGCGTGCCACGCTCTCTGACCCCGGCAGGCCCTCCAGGATCTCACCAGTAACGATCCTCTTGTGTTGGCTTCCGGTTTGCTAACACCGTCGCCACCTGCTCTAATGACGTAACGAGGCTGAATCGCTTAAGGGAGTGCGGTCTCCCCTGCGGCCCACAGGATTCTCTGTGTACGCTTCGGATATTTCGTTCGTTTGCCCTAAATTGCATCCTCCTAATATCCGCAACACTCGATACGGGTGGCTGGTTAGGCCTTACCCGACAGGGACTCTCACCCTGAAAGAGATGCCAAGCTTGGCCTGGCGCACTAGCAATTTTCGAATATCTGGACACTACTGTAGGCCTCACCTGCCGCGTCGGCGATGTTCGCGTCCTGAGATCAGCAGATCGTTTACGTGTTCCTTGTGGCCATCTCTGAGTTAAATGACATCGGGCAAAGCCGACAGGTTAACTGATTGATTATTAGTTCCGTGACCCATGCAGCGCGGCTCCCAGCGCGCCCACCATGTCCGGGTTGTCCGGAACCAGGAGATTGGCTCCGATTTCTCTTTCGATTAGCTCGGTTATACACCGGTTCCGTGCCACTCCCCCTGAAAAGACCAGAGATCCGTTGGTTGACACCCTTCTTAGCATTGACAGCGACCGTTTCACGACAGAGAGGTGCAGCGCCAGAGCAATGTCCTGAGGTTTGTGCCCGCGAGCCATCAGAGAAGTGGCCTCTGTTTCCGCGAACACCGTGCACATGCTGTTGATTGTCAAGCCTGGCTCGCCTTGCAACGCGAAATTGCCGAATTCTTCAATGGGAAGCTGAAAACTCGTTGCCATAAATTCCAGGAACTTGCCGGTTCCGGCTGCGCACCTGTCGTTCATCTCGAATTTACGAACCCGACCGGCCTCATCCAACGCTATCGCTTTGGTATCCTGACCACCGATATCCAGAATAGAGGTGCACGCAGGGAACAAACTCCTAGCTCCCACGGCATGGGCCTGGATTTCAGTAATCGTCTCCGCTTGGAAATTATCTTGGGCGAGCTTCCTGCCGTAACCGGTGGCTATCAGCCTGTCCCACCGGCCGCGCGTGAGCATGCGCCTGCTTTGCTCCAAAGGATTGAACGTGGTTTCGACCTTGCGGGAGGAAACGATGTGACGGCGCTGAGCATCCAGTACGATGAGTTTAATTGTTCTCGAGCCTATGTCTATGCCGGTTACGAGCAATCCTTTTCTCCTCATCTATGACGATTGCCAAGAGCAATGTCCGAAAGTGAGAATGATCTGCCGGCAAAAGGCATCGCCCATGCACCGAGTGGTGCCACAGGTTTGTTGCCGGTCTCTCAAGAACGTGCAGTATGAGACTGTCTAAAAACCCTTGAGCCAGCAGAAATCGTAGCACGAAAACGCCCTCACTCTGGCCCTCTCCCAAGGGGCGAGGGAACTATTAAGCGGACTCTAAGAGATCCCTCTCCCTCTGGGAGAGGGTTGGAGTGAGGGTGTCAAAATACATGCCCGCCTCAATCGTGGCACGATTTCGCGATTTCCAGGACATTTGAGACAGTTTCGCATGCCCGACCCACCAATGCCCACCGAACCAGGGCCGGGGTCTGCCCCACGTCTCGCGATGTCGGTAGGGCTACCCGTGGCTCCCGGAAGATTATAATGTTGGCAAGCTCGGCCCGCGCTACCGCCTGCATCTACCGTGAAGCGGAACTATTTGATGCGCTCTATAAATGCCTCGACCCTTGTCTTGAGTTGCTCAACATCCTCCATACTGTAATCGGTCTCAATCCGGAGCGTGGGGATTCGGTCATCCTCGAGTTTCTTCTCTACGGGCAAGGACTCTATTTGATAAGGTTGGCAGAATTGGAGACCGTAATGAATCACGCCATCCGCGTTGTAATCCTTGTACATCTGCTTCACATGGTCGAGCCGGTCGGGATTAGGAGTAAATATGGCACAGTCAACTTGAAAATAGCGGTCCACAATAGCTTCCATCAATTCATCCACAGAGTTTCGGGAACCATCGGTCAGATTTCGCGTGCCCCGCTCGCCCACGCAGGATTCTTCCCCTACGATTGATGCGCCGGAGGTTTCAATGATCCACGGCAGCTTCCAGTTGGGCACGGCCATGGGACAGCCGGAGAGAAGGATACGGGGACTCCCCTTGGGAGAAACGCCTGTGCCACTGCTAATTCGCTCTTCGAGTTCGTCGCACATCTTGTTGACGGAATCCGTGAATCTGATCGGATCATCGTAGAAAAAGACCTGGTTGATGAGAAGCGCATCAAGCCCGGATATGGGCACAGGGTCGGCTTTTCTCAAGTTAGACAGCCTGTGAATAGCTTTCCGCTTGTTGTTGGCGATTTCGATCCCCTTCTTGAGCCTCGCGACATCAATTGTCACCCCTGTAAGCCGTTCAATCGCACCTTTGAAACGGTCAAATTCCGCTCTGAGCAGCGCTTTCCCAGCAACTGATTTGGTCTGGGGCAGATCCATCACGTAGAGGTTGGGAACCAACTCGTTGAGCACCTCGTACGCCTTCTTCTTGCCGTCGCATGTGTTCTCCCCTACGATCATGTCCGCCGACTCTACATAGGGGCAGACCTTTCCCAGCTTGAATCCTAAAGCGGACTTGATCAAGGAGCAGGTGTTCCTGGGAAGCAGTTTTTCCACCTCGTCAGTGGCAAAATCAGCGCCGGTGCAGAGGCCAACCAGGGTGGCGTCTGCGGCCCGAACGATCTCCTCAGGAACGAACACGCAATATGACCCGACAACCTTGTGCCCTTCCTTTTTTCCATCAACGAGTTCCTTGACGCGGAGACCATGGACTTCACTCATGACGAAATTGAAATATTCCATACCTGCGGGGCGATCCTTCTGGCTAAGAAAGATGTCCTGATACCCTTTTCCCAAGACCTGGAGCAGTGCGTCGTGCGCGGCCAGATCCAGGCCAAGCTCCTTCCACATTCGTTCATACGCGGAACTCATGAAAATCTCCTCTCTCACGGGGCTGTTTTCGTCACAGATCTACATCGTTAGTGCCGATGACTATCATCGGCTATTACTATCGTTCTGGGCCGAATGTGTCAAGGAGAAACTTCATGAGAAGTCGGGGAAGGCGAGGACCAGCGCATACGTCGCCGCATTCTCGGGAGATATTTATGAGGGAGTGAGGTTTGTCGAGTCAATGTGAGGTGTAAGGCGGCTCGGGCGTTGGACGGCAAATTGGCATCAGGGAAGAGATTTGCAATCACTCGCGCTGCCCGGCATCTGGTCCCAGAAACAGCCCTCAAGTAGCCTTCCTCCCTTTTTCTTGTTCTTGCCGCCCCACTGCTTGAAAAAAAATGGCACATTCGCGTCCAAGCATTGGTCGCGTATTTCTGTGACCCAATCCGGATGCATTGGTCTTGCACGCGGACCCGATTCGCCGCCGACAATGACCCAGTCGATGCCTCGGAGATCAAGATCGGGGAGAGGACCGAGAAGAGGCTCAAGAGACAGGAATTTAATTCTAGCCCCTGTATGCCGCAAATGGTCAATTCGGTACACGTAGTCTGCTGTTTCAACAGTGACACCCATCCACACATTGTCGTGCCACGGCAACTTCGGATCGAGCATTGATAGGCGTTCGGCTCTCTTGGTCAGCAACTGGAATCTATGATGACCGGCAAGCTTCATGACTCTGAATATCTTGAGAATGAAATCAATGGACACCTCCTCATGGAAAATGTCACTCATCGAGTTTACAAAAATAGACATAGGACGCTTCCATTGGAGCGGCTTCTCAATCTGATGCTCGTGATGCGTCACCCTGAAGCCGTTCACGTAGTTCGGTGACCCCATCGCTTGCAGGCGTCTTGCCATGCATTCGGCATAGCAGTTCTTGCAGCCGGGACTGACTTTGCTACAGCCGGTAATTGGGTTCCAAGTTGAATGAGTCCATTCAATAGAAGAGTTCAGAGCCATTATACGGTCACCCTTCCCCTTCCACGACCTTCATGCACTGCCGGGCCATCATTAGCTCTTCGAAGGTGCGGACCACGAGAATGCGCACGCGAGAAGCGGCATCAGAGATCTCCACAACGGGATTTTCTGAAGTGGCGTTTACGGGGCCGGTATTCTTTGCCGCATCCAGGGCAAAGCCAAGTCCGGCTGTTCCTTCGAGGGACTTTGACCTGACCGTCGGGCTGTTGAGCCCGATCCCGCCCGCGAAAATCAAGATGTCGCAGCCGCCAAGCACCATGAGCATCGCGCCTATGGCACGCTTCACCTTGTAGCAGAAAGCGTTCAGGGCAAGCGCAGCCCTGGGATTGCCCCGGGCCGCGGCGTCCTCGATCTCGCGCATGTCACGGCTTATGCCGCTTATCCCAAGAAGCCCGGACTCGCTGTATAGCATGCTGACCATCTGATCCGGGGACAGTGAGTCCTCTTTCATGATCACAGGTATAAGGCCCGGATCCACATCGCCGGACCGGGTCCCCATGATCAGCCCCTCAACCGAAGTCATCCCCAGGGTTGTGTCTATTGATCTGCCGCGATCTACTGCGCAGACACTCGCGCCGTTTCCCAGATGGCAGGCAATGATCTTGAGATCCTCCAGCGGCCTCGCTACAAATTCTGCTGCTTTGCCCGATATGTAGGCATGCGAGTTGCCGTGAAAGCCCGTGCGCCGGTAGCCCTTCTCAGCAAAGTACCTGTAAGGCAGGCCGTAAATTGCCGCTTCGTCCGGTATCGACCAGTGGAACCACGAGTCGAACACTGCCACATGCACTGCATGCGGCATGCGGATTCTGCATTCTTCTATTTCTTTGATCATGGCCGGATGATGAAGTGGGATCATCGGTGTCATACGCCTGATCTCGGCTATGACGTCCGGGTCGATGCGCACCGCCTCACGATATTTCCCGCCGTGCCCCACCCGATGAGCCACCGCGGCAAGCTCTTTCAAGGATTGTAAGGGTCCGCGGGCCAGGGTCCCAAGGACTTCATCGAGCGCCTCGCCCTGGTCGCTGATGCTCATTTTCTTAACGGTTAGCGGTGCGCTCTCTTCTCCGGAGCCGAACGAATAGGTGCTCCCGGATAGCCCTATCCGGTCGATCATGCCTTCGAAGAGGACTCTTTCGTCGGTCATGTCAAAGAGTGTGTATTTCAGCGATGAACTGCCGCTGTTAATTACCAGTATTTTCACCGTGCTCTCCTGGTGTGTATTTTCAGATGAACCCGATCCATTGTAGGTACGTTTATTATATTGTAAAGGTTGAAGCTACAACTTGCGGGAGATCAATAGAATACAATGCGAGAAGATAAAAACATAAGCCAAAGTATCAAAGAGCTGCGGGATGCCATAGCTGAATCCGGCTACTTTCCTCCGGAACTGTTCGGAGATTTCCGAGATTACTCTCCTGTAGCAACGCCTGGAGTGCACCAGATCCAAGGGGCTCTCAGAGATGCGGAGAACGCCAGACAGGAACTGGAAAAGATTTCGGAATTTCTGCACGAGCAAGTGATCGCGGAAATCCTCCGACTCGAACGCCGTATCCGCGATCCCGACCATTTTTCAGAATTGCGCCAATTGTTGGGGGGCCTTCTCTCGGCTACGGACGATTTCAGACATGAGCAGCAGTTGGCAAAAGTTTATGGGGAACTTCTCTCGGTATATGTGCTGATGTTGTACCGGTGCGGTAGCGCCGAGCGAGATAGCCCCATAATTCAGATGATTCTCTCGAACGTAGCCCGGCGCAAAGCTCCTGAATTAGGCCAGGCGCAGCTCCAAGACTCACTAAACAAGTTGGGACGGACCATCACGATAGCGCTGATCGCCAAGCGGTACGCCGTGTATGTGCTTGCTGTCCACGGCTTCCAGGTCTTGTTTCGCAGCGAGATCGACTTCCGAACCTTCGGCACTTCTCCGGAGGAATTGGCCCTGCAGATTACCAATCTGCTCCTGAAGAACGGTGTCAAGCTCTCGGAAGTGACGGATGTGGTCTGCGGAGGCGGTGACCTCGGGACCGTACCGGACGGAATCTACGTCCTCACTGAGAAGGTCAGGGATGAATCATGGAAGCGGTTGCACAACAGCTCTTTGAACCGCGGGGCCCTTGTAGCGTGGGAACTGCGGAATCTTCTCAGGCTTCAAGGAGAGCGGGATGTCGTCAACGCATCGGTGTGCAGCCCGCTTTCGTTCTCGACTCTCAGTCCGCACGACGTGAGGACCTTGTTTAGAGCTGAATCGAGAGAATTGAGACAGAGCCTCAAGGGGTTCGTCAAGGTGACCCCGTTGAAATCCGTGGCCGCGCTGCTTTCAGAGATCCATAGAATCAATCCGGAGAACTTGAACCTTCTTGTGATGGCCTTGGATGAACTTTTTGCTTCCGTGGCCAGAAAAACCGGCCCCCGTATCGTCCGTGAGATCACCGCACAAGAAGCCAACCGCATATTGATAGAGTTTGACTTCGACAAGATCGTGGAATGCCTCAAACAAGAGAACTTCACGATTCCTCAGCACTTCCGGCTGGCCGCGCGTGAAATCGGGACAGGTGTCAAAGAAATCTGCGAGTTACTGATGATAGTCGAATCGGGGAAAATATCCCCCTCGTTGGCTCGGAGCCTAATGCACGTTGTGAATTCATACGCTCGCCAAGTGGCCATGGTTCTTGAAATGGCCTCTGCCGGAAAACCCGCTCAGCGGCCACACTTCATCGTCATTACCAGTATGATGGCTCTTGACAGCCATTTTCAACAACTCTTCGGCCGGATTCGAGACATGCTGGATAAGCCGTTCACCCCAGTAATGTGTCTGGATTCCCTCGAGCAGGAATACCTGATCGCGAATCATCTTTTTGAAATGTACGTCAACCCGGCTAGGGGGGACCGCCGCTTGCACTATACGGTGGAAGCAAAGAGCGTGCAGAAGGCACTGCAAGTGTTGGGGGCGGCAGGAGGCGCGGTCGAGACTTTCTCCTTTTCTTCTCTCCTCGATGAGGTCACCGGTTATATCTCCGGAGGGAAGTTTCGCCCGGCGAATCTCGTTCTTGTGGGAGCCGACAACGGAGATGCGTTGGTCGCGGTTTCCAACGCGAGAGATTACGGGTTGATCGACAGGGTGGCTCTGGTCGGCAACCCTCCGGAAATACAGGATGCGGTTGAACGGGCCAAGGTCCCTTTATCCCCTAATCTGGATCCCAAGGTAGAAATAGTCTCTATCGACCCACTGGCTGTTGATTTTGAAAGCAAGAAGAAATCCATGGCGGAGACATTCAGCGCTTTCTTGAAAGAAAACCCCGGTTTTCTTGTAATGAAGGGGAGCGTGGACACCGCGGGGCTCCTCCGTGAAGCGCTTTCCATTTATAAAGCCGAAGCAGGCGACGGCTCTCCCCCTGCCCCGCGGAGACTGGCATCGAATACCGCTCTGTTTGTCCTCCCTGACGGCCGCTTCTTGGCTCTGTCCGACGCTGCGGTAAATCCGGGGTTCCGGAGTGCGGACGCCCTGCTACAGGTAATAGAGAATCAGTTGAGTGTGGTCAGAAAGGTAGTGGACACCAGGTACACCCTCAAAGTGGCCTTGATCACCGCAGTTGAAAAAGAAACCGCCGCGATTCCAGCCACCATTCTCGCTGCTGAGGCGGAAGAAAAGGCCAAGGCGCTGGAAGATCGCTACGGTCCTCTGATCGTGGAAGGCCCCTTATCCTTTGATCTGGCTACGGTCCCTGAAGTGGCCGAAGAGAAGCATTACCACGGACGAATCATGGGGGACGCAAATTGTCTGGTTGCCACGGACATCAATACTGCCAACGTCCTCTACAAAATGCTGTCCAAAACTATGGGGAGCCTTGGACTGCTTGTGGACAACGGTGCTATTATCACCGCGGGTCCCGGCACGGTACCCATAGTGCTTACGTCTCGCGGAGACACGGCGCAGACCAAGTTCAACTCCATCCTTCTCGCGCTGGCCTACTCTGCCATAGGGCAGGATGGCAAGCAGGGTGACATAGCGAAGGCCGACGAATTGCATGAGGAACTCCCGGCAACTTCAAGTGGTTAAGGTCGTAGTGTTCGGGCAGGTAACATATACACGTAATCCCTCAGTTACGCTGGTCAATCGCTGATCCTGTAGCATTGCGAGGCGTGATCGGTGGGATGGGCTTCCAGCCTGTCTATTAGGGATGACCGGCAATCTCATCTTTGGCAATGTCCCGCGGGACGCGGGACTTCGCTGCGCTCGCAATTACAGTCTTTGGCCACGGGCAACTGGGGACTTACATGTGGACCCCTTTTTTTCTTTCATGCCCCAAGGCTATCGCGTAATATAGTGCTTCAAACTGCCGGTACAGGACACCCTATGACCGTTCGTAAGCTGTCTCCCAAGGAAGTCCTTCAGGACATCCGATCAGGAATGGACGAGAGTGCGATTCGACGCAAATACAGCCTCTCCGTCAAAGGCTTGAAGAATCTCTATGAGAAGCTGATCGAGGCAGGTCTCCTGGGACCAAACCTTGAGCCGGTTCGCCGAAGGCTGGACATTGGAGGAATTCTTGCTGACATCCGTGAAGGCATGAGCGACTCCGACCTGATGAAAAAATACGAATTGTCTGCGGAAATGCTTCGGCGCGTGAGTAAGAAGCTCCTGGATGTACGGGCAAAAAAGCCCGCGGAAGACGGGCTTGCGACTGTCATTGAAGAACCCCCCGGACTCCTCGCCACTCGCGAATTTGTGAGGCATGAAGTCGATTTCGAATTAAGGGTTTACGAAACAAGCCGGCCTGAGATTGACGGGTTGGTGCGTGACATCTCCGAAGAGGGGGTCAGCGTGGTGGGGATCGAGGCCAACCTGGGAGACGTCAAAGCGCTGGTCATTCTTGGCGACGAATTAGGCGAATTTTCCTCCTTTGAATTCGAGGGCTATTGCCGGTGGTGTTTTGTCGATGAAGCTCGGGGAAGCCATGTGACCGGATTTGCCATAAGCAAGATATCGGAAAACGACATGAAAGAGCTGCGAAAGCTCGTACAGTCTTATCGCGGTCGGTGGATAAGGGAGATGAAGCTAATAATAACGATTAGAGAGTTTGTGACAGATATGCGGTCGGGATATACGGATTCCGAGCTGATGGAGAAATACCGGATCACTGAGAAACAGCTACAAATAGTGTTTCGAAGACTGGCAGAAAGAAATTTGATCGACCCGGATGAAGTGCCGGCACTAAGACCGGAGCATTTTGAGGAAACTATCGTGTTTGATAGAGGGCCCGAGTTTGGCTGGCCATCGGAGTGAGGAAATCTGCCTTGAGCCGAAAGTGTTCACGGTGAACGGTTGACACTGACGCCGCTGAAGTTACTGATCAATTATGCGAAAAGGGGGGAAATGCCGGCAATGATTTGATTGTCGGACACCGGCCTCACGGGAATTGAGACGCAATGTAACTGTCCAGTTCGCCGGAACGAGCCGCTTCGTCTACTTTCTCGCAGTGTGCCGCTTGAGCGCCCCGTGGAGACGGACATACGAGTTCAGGTTTTGAAGGCGCTTCACTCATGGCTGCCACCGGATCATGAGTTACCTGGAAAAGCATCAACACGACCGCTATGACAAACAGCACGGTGAGTGCTAAGGGTATCAAGTCCGATATGATTGTCGCAAGCCTATTCATTTCTTGATCCTTGTGACAGTTCGCAAGATCCTTCCATTACTTACTGACATAAAGACATAATCCCGCGAAAAAAGTTCCAAGTGAAGATCTGAATTGCAGGGTGTGCCTGAAGGGTAGTCCGATGATGCGACAGGTGGTTCTTTTCCGAAGCGGTCCCACGTTGAAAATTTTGCTTGACCGGAGTCAGGACGGAGAGATACGATCAAAAACCGCATACCGCCTATTTCATCGGTAGGATGGTCTCAATTCTGCCACCATAGAGGCTCTGCACAGGAAACGTGGAGGCCAATCGGGGTCTGAGAAGCTATCGGCTGCCGTTCAACGGTCCTGAAAAGCCCACGATGGTGGACAGCCTCATATTTCGAGGCGGCTCTCCCTTTCGTGGGGAGGGCCATTCAACCACAATTCCTGCACGACAATTTGGAGGTTACATTATGAAGAGAATGTTTCTCGTTTCTTTGGGTCTGAGCCTGGGAACCAGGACGTAAAAAGAGGTGGTGCGAATGGCTGGTGCATATAGATGTGTTGTCACCGGGCGCAATAGGGATGGACAATCCGTGGTAGTCAGAGACGAGCAGGTAGAGACCGGCCATCTCGGATCCGCGGATTTCTGGAGAACGACCAAATGCCCGGCCTCGTTAACGGATGAGAATGTGTCGGGCCCATACAGTCTTGAGCCGCCTTCAGGAGGAACGATTTTTCGTTTCTTTGAAATTCCACCGCAAGATCCGTCCCTGTCACCCGAGCAGGCGGAAAGAGCGGCGGCGGAAGCGTTTGCAGCCGCTGGAGCGAGCCATTGTCGTGTGGATACCCGGCGCAATCCCATGATGCACACCACCTCGTCAATCGACTACGTCGTGGTGCTTAAGGGACGGGTGAGGCTCTTGCTGGATGCGGATCAGGTCGAACTAAGTCCTTTTGACGTGGTCGTTCAACGCGGCACCAATCACTATTGGCTCAACTACGGCTCTGAGCCCGCACTTCTGATGGGAGTGCTCCTCGACGCATGATAGGCCGGAAAGGCGCGGCTGGCTCGTGGGTTCGTCAAAGCCCACGAAGCGAAGGAATGAGGCTTACGTTGGTCCGCAGCAGATTTCCCCGAGATCTCCGGTTAACCCCGTAAGTTGCATATCGGCCGGCGCTTCGCTGATTCCCGACGTTAGTCGATTTTCGCACATCCCCAAAATGGAGGTCAAAATGAAATTCCTCGTTGAGATTGATCATGTCAAGACCGGCCCGCCACCTACACAAGACACTGCACGCTCATTTATCGAAGGTATTATTTTCCCGACGCTGGCCAAGGCTGAACAGCTTGCTCAAGAAGGCCGCATTGTGGCCGGAGGACCGGTTGCAGGACGCATTGCTCTCCGCTTCATCGCGGACGTCGAGACAATCCAGGAGCTTGACCAGCTAGTTTCCAGCCTTCCCTTGTGGACGGTCGCGGATACACGGGTGACACCTCTCATAGATTTCAGTGACCGTCGCGCTCACGTCCAAGCGCTTCTTGAGCGCATAATGAAACCATGATCGCCTGACTCGGCGATCCCAGCCAGCTCGCTTGGGCTCGACGATGAACGCGATTCATCATGAGTAGGAGAGAAATACGATATGAAAATACCCTTTTACCAAGTGGACGCTTTTTCGAGAAAGATATTCGGCGGCAATCCGGCTGCGGTATGCCTCTTGGAATCATGGTTGTCCGATGACGTGCTTCAAGCTATTTCCGCTGAGAACAATCTACCCGAAACCGCCTTTCTGGTCCCGAAATCCAAAGGACGATACGATCTGCGGTGGTTCACCCCCACTGTGGAGATCGATCTCTGCGGCCATGCCACGCTTGCAAGCGCATTTGTAATCTTCTCGTTTATCGATAGCGCATTGTCTTCCGTTGATTTCGAAACTGCGAGCGGCTTGTTGTCGGTCGCCAAAGCAGGTGAATTACTATCCATGGATTTCCCCGCCAGGATGCCAGTACCTGCAGAGGCATCTCCGGTGCTTTCTGAAGCCCTCGGTGCGGAGCCTCTAGAGGTCCTGAAGTCCAGAGACTTGATGGCGGTTTTCAAAGATGAATCTATGATAAGGGGCATGAGTCCGAATTTTGAAAAATTGAAACAAATTCCGGATGCCTTTGCAGTAATTGTTACCGCACCGGGTGAAAAGTCCGATTTCGTGTCGCGATTTTTTGCGCCAAGAGCCGGCATTCCCGAAGACCCGGTTACCGGTTCGGCTCATTGCACTCTGATTCCATATTGGTCCGACCAACTAAAGAAAAACCAGTTGCATGCTTACCAAGTGTCACAGCGAGGCGGGGAATTGTTCTGTGAACATTTGAACGATCGTGTGAGAATTTCAGGGCACGCAGTTCTTTATGCTACGGGAGAACTCCATTTGAGCAGCTTGTAACACCCCTCTAGTGTGCCAAAACGCTCAAGATGGCAAGACCACCGCATAACTTCAGCTGAATGCTCACCTTTGGTGCGAATCCTTTTCAATGAATCTGCATCTGAAAGATGAATTGTACGACTGTAGAATGTTCAGGAATATCCAAGGCATGACTTGGAGGTTTTAGCATGAAAATTGAACGATATATCAGAGTAATGGTTGTCCTGGTGATGGGACTATTTCTTGTAAATGCGTCCTGGCCCGAAACTACTTTTGCGGAAGGTCAGGCCCCCGCTGCCACTACTTGCGTTCAGGCCAACGCCCCCGTGAATACATGGTGCGTGCCAGCCACGGCCGGTGCAGGGACTGTCGGCACATTCTGTGCGACGTCAGTGCCGTCCACGAACGCTAAGGTGCGTCCGGTGGTTAAAGCCGCTGATACTCCGTGGGACGTGCTTGGCTCCATACTGGCGGCGCCCTTCGTGGCAGCACAATGCGTATTGACAGGATGTCCTTAGGCGCAATGCCGAGGATAAACCGGGTCGATAATTGTGTGTAGGACGCTATAGCAGGTAGGCCCCGGCGTTTATGCGGGGTCTACCAATTTAGCAGTACCGACGCACGACGCGGTGTCTTGACCCGATGAACAGCCCACGGTTCGGACATGATTAGCTGAAATCGGTTCGGGGCTGTCAAAGACTTCTCCATTAGCATATCTAGTGAAAGTGATATACGCTCCCGCTCGGGAAGAATGACATGAAATCGTGTTACGCCCCAAAGGGTGGCGATTTATCTTGCATATTCTTGCGAGCAGTGGCAATTTGATAAAAAGTAGGAGAGATATTACCTAATCAGATGACTGTCGCGAGACGGAGGGGACGGGGACGATACGGTCGCCCTTTTGGGGTTCATGGGAGCGACACCTCACCTCTCGCTGGCACCAAGACGCAAGGCATGGCAAAAGCGCCGAATAATTCCGGCTTATCCCTTTCATTGAGTTTCGCCCGCAGCTCCGATAGGATACCGGTCGTCTGGGACTATTGTCCCCGAATTGGTTGGTGACGGTGGTGAAAAAAATGATGAGAAACGGGTGAAAATCCCGTCTATGAACCTCGTCATCGGTCTCAGGACGGGTGGCAGAAGATTGCCGCCACATGATTCTCAGTTGAGTTTGTCAAAGGTGGGGATAAGCATCGTTTCGTGAAACGACGAAGACGTCAGAAAGCTTCACAACGAAGTAAATCAGTACATCAACCAGCGTTTTACAGTCACCATGACTGCCATCACGATCTCCGGTGTGGCGTTGGGCTGGATCATCCAGCAGGCGTTTTCCAAACCGGAACGACGACTCCGGCAGCGACGATCCCAGATGCTCACTACTTTCTCGCCGTTGTTTCTATCATCGTCTTAATGGTTCGATCACGATGGTGATTCGTAGGGCTATAGCAGTAATATCAACGTACCTTCGGTCACCAATAAATCAACTTGGGAACTGGGATATCGCTAGGTTCTCCCAAACCCTCGCGAATATGGTGGAGGGGGCAAGAGGAGATTAACCTCATCCTTTTTGTGGTTCTCGGCTTTATGGCAGGATTGCTGCCTCTCGCGTTTGACTATGTATTCTTGTCAAAACCCTTGCCGACAGAGCCGTTTTGCTGGACCTGCGGTCTCTTGGCTGTCATGATCATCTATTTGCTTGTGGTCGTCTTCATTTACATGAAGAGCGATAACCCTAAGTTCAGCGACAAGGTGAACAGCAGGTGGCGGAAACTGAAATTGTCCCCATCTTGCGCTGATCTGAAATTGAATCAGGTCTGGATCTGCGAGACCTGCGGACTGGAGATCAAGATCGTAAAAGAATGTGACTGCTCGCAAGAAGAATCTAAACCTTGTGAACCAAATGCCTGTCTGGCGTGCGGTGACAAATCGCTTAAACTCAAAGGTTAAACCCAGAATGCCCGGAGTGGTAACGTGCGACACGTATCGCAGCCAGCCTCAAGACGATCTCGAACAAAAAACGTGACTCTCTGCGACCTGGCGATTGCAGATTCATCTTCGAAATCGTGGACTCAGGCTGACTGGGACAGGTATTCCAAGGTGATATTCCCCCCTGCTGGGGTGTTGGCTCGGCGGAGGTCATTCAGAAGTGACTCAAGGAAGCAAATCGAAGGGGCGGAGCCGGACCTTTTCGGATGCTCAGCCATCCAAGAAGCTCGATGCCGAGAAGAATGGTGGTGTGGAGGAAGAAAAATCTCGGTTATGGAGGTTCTTCAAAAGAGTTCCCCTTGTTGCCAAGGCCCTTACCGCTGTCCTCGCTGTCTTTACGGCTTGTGAGGGCATTTATTATGTATCGTATAGGGTTCATTTAGCTCCGGCAGCATGGGATTACTTCTTTGCTGCAACTGAACTGGATGGACAATTCGCTATAATGAGAGCTACTGCCAATCCAGATGATCTGCGCCCAATTGAAGCAGTATTCAAGCAAGTTCTGGGAGGAAAATATGAGACCAAGGTGGTTCGCAAAATCCTGGCAAGGTCTGAAAACGAGGCAGTCCTAAGACTGCTTAAACATTCCACCGACCAAGAAATCATTGAATATCTCAAGAAATTGGGGTTGTGAATCATGAGAAGGCAGCATCTGATTTGGCGACTTACGAATCTTAGGAATTTCGGTCTGGCGGCTCTCGTTTTCATGCTGGTTTGCCACCCCTTGGAATCCACCGGACAACCTTATGATTTGGATGGTTTTTTGGGGCTGGCAAAGGAATTCAAGAATAGAGAAATCAAGCAGGACCAATTGGAGCGAGACCTTGAGCTAAGAGGAGTTTCCTTCCAGTTGACCAAAGATGTACCGGGCAGACTTCGGAAAATACTGAACACCGAAGCAGGTGAAAGATTATTGGACATCATTACCAATTGTATTGCGCCCCTTCGGTTTACAGAGATGATGATCCCGCAGCCAGCCGGAAAGATGGTCAACGTGGAGTTCTCCTTGACTAACGTGGGTGACAAATGCCAGCAAAGGGAAAATGAGATAAACCATTATGACGTCTACATGGAAGTCCTTGGCGTAAACTACTATCATCAAGGAGCGAGCGGTCCTGGTGGCGAGGAGATTAAGGTCGAAACCTTAAAAGAAATCTCACTCTGTGATTCAAAGAGCTTTAGACAGAAGTCAGATATTGAATTGGATACGAAAGACTTCCTCATCTCCAATACACATGCGGTGCTACGCCGGAAAGACCAAAATAACTCACTGAGAATCTTGAAACGAGAGCAACACGGCCTACCAGTTTGTGTTTACAAGCACCTGCCCTTTTGAATCTGAACCAGAAATGTTTACGTCCACTCTTCAGTCGCTATTTGTGAGATTTGTAATTCCCTATCAGTTTCGAGGGCAATGGCGGCATGTCCGATCAGACTCATTCTATCGAATCTCTTGCAATTGGGAAGGTAAACTATCACTCACACGATTCTCGGAGGCGGAGTTACTTAAGCACTTGGTCGAAACAGAACCGAATGGCTATGTGATCAAGAAACGCATTTGAGAGACCGGATGGAGCCAGAAAAGCTTTGATGAGGAGAATCACAAGGGTTATCGAAAGAAACGCCCGTCCTTCCTGGGGAGATGTCCATGCTCTCATGGCGTTGAGAATTCTCGGATGTCCTGAAGGAGCCGATCCGACTGAGAGGTTCATGGAACTGCTACTAGCCACCCGATTTTCCTACCCTGATCGTCAGGAAGGTTCTTCCGATTGGGAACGCCCATACCCAGTAGAATACCTCCAGCTGGCCTCGCCATTTTTCATGGAGGGACAAGGATACGCGGCTGTGACCAAAAGAGATGAGGAGGGTCCTCGACCCACTCATCCCTCGGGTTGGCGGCGAGGAAACATTTGCTGACCACCAACTCTACCCTTTGATTTCTTTCCTTGTTCGTAGCAACTCCAGAATCATCCCAAGATTATTAGACGCTTACTCGACTATGGGGGACGAACGCCTCTTGTTACCAACTTGCATGGCTTTGGCTGCCTGTGGTCAGAGACCAGACTATGCTAGGCAGTGAAAGAATTCCTAGAAAAACAACCGGAGAATTGCAGAATCGATGAATGTGGGGCAGGCGAGTTGGCTCGGCAAATTCTCAAAGTCATATTTAATCAGTGAGAAACTAGCCGACGCCGATTTCAAGGAATTCGAGCTTCAGACACATCATTGAGCTTTTTGCCCGATCATTTCTCGCCATTGCGCCAAGAAGCGATCTCCGCAAGTAGTTCTTTCCTCGACGGTCTTGATTTTGTTGTAGTCGCTGGCTTCATGGGTAATTGAGTGGAGCAAGCCGGAGACTTAGCTGGCGGCGTCTGCTCTTCACCGGTTCCATTTCGTGAGTCATTCTTCTTATGAATTCGACAACTTGCTCTTCTAAGAATCGGATCATTGTAAACGGCAAGCAAAAAAGGGCAAAAAAGGTAACCATTCACTTACCGCGGCAGCATGATCGCAAGCCTTCGATATTTTTGATTGTGCACCCCAGTTTCCCGCGTAAGTGAATGGATACCAAAAAAGCACCCTGAGCGGTAAAGAGGTGTATATTGAAACTTGCAGCACCGTCACACTTTCAACTAGTAAAGGGGTCAGGTCTACTGTTGACTCAACGAAAAGTTTGCGTCAAGAGTAGATCTGACCCCTTCTTAGGATGCTAATGCAAAGGAGTATGCAGAATGGAAAAACGCTACCAAGTCTTCGTGAGCAGCACGTATGAAGACTTAAAAGAGGAACGTCAGGAAGTCATGCATGCGCTGCTGGAGCTTAATTGTATTCCTTCGGGTATGGAACTTTTTCCTGCTGCAAACGAAACTCAGTGGTCCGTAATTACGAAAGTAATAGGCGAATGTGATTATTACATTCTTATCCTCGCAGGGCGTTATGGTTCCTGTGGACCGGACGGTTTGGGTTATACCGAGATGGAATACCAGTATGCGCTGTCTATCGGCAAACCTACCATAGCTTTCCTTCATGAAGACCCGGGAAATATTCAATCAAAAAAATGCGAATCAACGCAGGAGGGCAAAGAAAAGCTGGTGGCTTTCCGTTCGATTGTGGAGCAGAAGCTTTGCAAACACTGGTCAACTCGGGACAATCTGGGCGCCGTGGTCAGCAGAAGTATGACTCAGTTGATCAAGAATACTCCCGCTGTCGGCTGGGTCCGGGCAGACGAGCTTCCAAGCAAAGACGCTATGCTTGAACTTCTAAAGCTGCGTAAACAAGTGGAAGAACTCGAATCCGAATTAGCACGGGCGCGCACGACTGCACCCAAAGGCAGCGAAGATCTCGCTCAAGGCCGCGAATTCCATTTCATACGATACAGCTTCAGAGCATTGAACCTATCCGAGATCAAGGCATCTGACGAGTCTGACACATTTCCGGCGACATGGGACAGCATCTTTGCGGCTGTAGCTCCTCTAATGATTAACGAGGCGTCGGATTTCGACCTATTCAGAGCCCTAAACGATTTCGTTCGTGATCAAAACTCAGAGGAACTACTTGAGGAGGAACACCTTGCGGGCTGTAGCCTGGACATGTTCCAAATAAATCGCGATGACTTTCAGACAATTAAGGTCCAGTTGAGGGCACTTGGACTAATTGCCAAGAGTGAGAAATCTAAAAGCCCAAAGGATACGGAAACATATTGGACTCTCACGCCTTATGGCGATAACACCATGACGCGTTTGAGAGCCATTAAGCGAACCGGCGATAGCACCATGACACGCTTGAGAAAAATAATGCGAACCGTGGTGCCTGAAGAAAAGCCAAAGATGACGAAGGGAAGGGTAAAGGACACGGGAAAAGATAACAAACGATTTAAGAGAGTCCGCTCATCGGATTAGAGAGGCAGATCTTGGCCAGAACTAGAACCCCCGAAAAATTTGCTGCCCAACTTTTCGGGGGTCGGTCTTAATGATATTAGTCAGTTAGTGGAGCGGGAAACGGGATTTGAACCCGCGACTTCAACCTTGGCAAGGTTGCACTCTACCACTGAGTTATTCCCGCAACATTGAAATATATACTATACGGGCGGCCAGGCTGTCAACCTCATTGTCCGTGCCGATATACGGGACTGACAAGTGTATCAGGCAGCATCGATGGAATCACCACTGCTGACTGTCCCGCCTTTGATCACCCTGGCGAAGACTCCTTGCTCAGGCATGATACATTCCCCAATCTTGTTATAGATCGCGCACCGAGTGTGGCATTCCTTGCCAATCTGGGTGACTTCCAGCAGAGCCTCTTCCCCTACTCTCAGTCGGTCTCCGACTTTGACGGAAACAAGATCGAAGCCTCTGGTAGTAAGGTTCTCCGCAAAACTCCCGGGCTTGACGTCAAGACCTTTGGCCTTCATGGTATCGATCTGCTCAATGGCCAGAAGAGAAACTTGCCGATGCCAATCTCCGCCGTGTGCGTCGCCTTTCAGCCCAAATCCTTCTTCCAGAATCCCGGAACCCGCATCAGCCTTGGGCGTCCCTTTCTTCTTGCTCGTGCAAACCGCTATGATAGTCCCTACAGACATTCAAAACCTCGATTTCGGCGGAAAGTTACCGGGGAACCCTTTTTTGTGTAAAAGAGGGTTCCCCGGTAACTTTCCAAAAAAGCGAAACTGGAAAACTGCTCCGCTTCGCTAGTTTTCGCGAGAGATCTTCGAAATCTCCCTGTAAAGCTGAAGTTTCACCCTTTGTGACAACCTGGCTGCATAGCCGGTTCGACACGCCGAAGGGGTCAAGGATGACAAGTCATAGGAGTTTTTGCGGAGGGGTCCGGGGAGGGGCTTTTTGCAAAAAGCCCCTCCCCGGCCTGCTTTCTTCACATCCCTCGGCCCTCCGGCCTGCCTTAATCTTCTTCTTCTGCTTTCTTGCCCGAGGCTTCCACAATCTTTTCCATAATGTGAGCCGGAACCTCTTCGTAGTGGGAGAATTCCATCGAGAAAATGCCGCGGCCTGAGGTCATGGACGTCAAGTCGGATGCATATTTGGAAACTTCGGACATGGGGACCTGAGCTTTGATAACTTGGCTGCCGCCTCTCGCGTCCATGCCGCTGATTCGGCCCCTACGGGAGTTCAAGTCTCCCATCACGTCACCCATGCAGTCATCAGGCACGGTAATCTCCATGTTCATGATGGGCTCGAGCAGGATCGGGTTTGATTGAAGAACCCCCTTCTTGAATCCCTTGGACGCAGCGATCTTGAATGCCTGTTCTGACGAATCCACATCGTGGTATTTCCCGTCAAAAACCGTCACTCTGACGTCAATGACAGGATGACCTGCCAATGCTCCCCCTTGCATGGCCTCGATCACCCCTTTTTCCACTGCCGGGATGTACTGACGCGGAATGGCCCCGCCCACTATTTTGTCCACGAATTCAAAGCCCTGGCCACGGCCCAGCGGTTCAAGCTCCAGCCAGGCTACAGCGAACTGACCACGGCCACCGGTCTGTTTCTTGAGTTTGCCTTCGACCTTGGCCTTGCCCTTGATCGTCTCTTTATAGGGAACCTTAGGGGTCTTGAGGTTCACGTCCACGCCGAATTTTCTCTTCAGTTTTTCTACAACTACCTCAATATGGACCTGTCCCATTCCCGAAATCAGAAATTCGTTGGTCTCCGCGTCCCTGCTGATGGTTAGAGTGGGATCTTCCTCCGCGAGCTTGGCCAGACTTTGGGTGATCTTTTCTTCGTCGCCTTTGGCCTTGGGCTCTGCGGCAAAGGATATCACCGCTTGTGGAAGGCTCGCCGGGGTGATCCTTATCGGAGTTTTTTCATCGGACAGCGTGTCACCGGTAAGAGTCTCTTTCAGTTTGGCCACTGCCACAATGTCCCCGGCTTGGGCTGATTCCAGCGGCTTCTGGTGCTTCCCCTGCATAGTCAGAAGCTGGCCGAACCGCTCTTTGACTCCGCGGCTCACGTTCAGGAAGTTCGAATCCGGAGAGAGTTTTCCGGAGAAAAACGCGAAACAGGGAAAGTCGGCCTGCATAGGGATCTGCGAGAGTTTTGAATACGTATCCGCAGAATGGCTCGTCCGGGGATGGGACCCTGGACTGTTCATCACCCGCGGGAGTGATCCCCGTAATTGCCGGCAATTCCGCTGGAGAAGGGCAACCATCGGCTATGATGTCGAGAATCGGTTGGATGCCCCTGTTCAGGATTCCGGAACATACCAGGACCGGCACGAAATTCTTGCCGAGGATCCCTTGCTTGAGAGCGGCGGCCAGCTCTTCGGCCCCAAGCTCTTCCCCTTCGAGATAGCGTTCCATGAGCGCGTCAGTCAACCTCGGTGAGGTCTTCGATGAGGACCTCGCGCCTTGATTCCGCTTCACCTTTGAGGTCATCCGGGATATCGCCTTTGGACAGGCTCTTTCCATCGCCATCGAAGGTGACGGCTTTCATGGACAGCAAGTCAACCACTCCCTTGAACCCGCTTTCCTTCCCGATAGGGACCTGCAACACAAGAGGCTTCACTTTAAGCGTCTCTTTGACTCTGTTGACTACATTTTCAAAGTTGGCTCGCTCGCGATCCATCTTGGTTATGACGAGCAGTCTTGGACCGCCCGCGGCCTCGATCCCGGCCCAAACCTTTTCTGTCAGCGGTTTGACTGCATCCACGGCATCGACGGCCAGAATGGCTATATCGGCCGCCTTGAGTGCCGCTGTAACCTCAGCGCCAAAATTTGGATCGCCCGGCGTGTCCAGTATGTTGATTTTCTTTTTCTTCCACTCAACCGTGAAAAGCGAGGTACCTATGGTGAGTCCCCGCTTCACCTCTTCAGGCTCGAAATCGAAGTTCGAAGACCCGTCAGTAACTTTGCCTAGACGGTCAACCGCTCCGGCATCGAAGAGCATGGCTTCGCATAGGGTCGTTTTCCCCGAACCTGCGTGGGAGACGACCGCCACATTACGCACGTCCTCAGTCTTGTCCTGCTTCATTGGTACCCCTTGGGAAGCGGGACACCGGAAGGCTTCCGATGTCCGAACTTGATCTCATAAATTATCTAATAAATCACAATTGATCCCCGTGAGTCAAGCTCCGAGTATACCGCGAGGCCACATCTTTCATTTTTGGTAACCGTTCAGTTGGCAACCAGGATTCACCGTCCCGCGACACGCGGGATGCGCCGAGAACGCAGACGGAGAAATGGCTTCTGCAGGCCCACGTAACTCGCGTGGGTACTTAATCGAGGTAGGACCGCCGGTTACCCGACGGCCCCCTCACGGATCCCGGCGTGCGGTATTCTCGCACCGGGCTCTTCAGGGCTGCTCGCTTCCGCATTGTGATGCTATTCCCCGCAGTGAGGTTGGCATGAGAAACCCCGGTTCAGCAGACCGGCTCATGTTTCCTTTGCGGGCTACGCAGCCCTGTCGCTCCCTTCCCCATGTGGTCGGTTCTCCCGCCTCGGAGTACTATGGAGCGATCTGACTCCCCATGATCCGCCAGGCGCCCTTCGTTTCTTGCGTCGGAACACCCTACCCTCTTATGAGGGAGACCATGGGGCCTCCCAGGTTCCTGGCATCTCTCTTCCTGCGTGCCACGCTCTCTGACCCCGGCAGGCCCTCCAGGATCTCACCAGTAACGATCCTCTTGTGTTGGCTTCCGGTTTGCTAACACCGTCGCCACCTGCTCTAATGACGTAACGAGGCTGAATCGCTTAAGGGAGTGCGGTCTCCCCTGCGGCCCACAGGATTCTCTGTGTACGCTTCGGATATTTCGTTCGTTTGCCCTAAATTGCATCCTCCTAATATCCGCAACACTCGATACGGGTGGCTGGTTAGGCCTTACCCGACAGGGACTCTCACCCTGAAAGAGATGCCAAGCTTGGCCTGGCGCACTAGCCATTGCCAAAAGTAATGACCTGTTCACCACCCGTCACCCCGGCGAATCCCGCGTTCTGCGCGGGACGGGGTCCAGAAGTCCCGCGTCTCGCGGGATTGAAATCCCGCCTGCGGCGGGACTGAATTCCGGCTTCCGTCGGAATGACGGTGCCAGGCTACCTCCAATCCGACTAAACTTTTGGCAATGAGTATAGTCAGGCCAATATTATCTACAGCGCCAGAGAGCGGAATGCCTCGCACCTCACTTGGGAGAAAGACACAGAAAACAGAACCCTCTCCTATCTTAGCGGTGAACTATTACGTATTCTATCATACTTCATGTATTAACTAATAAATTATTGACAATGCGGTGACATAATTGATACAATGCACATGAAGATATTTTAGGCCATTAATTCAGGATAACTATTGGAGGCTCAGCGGATGAGGATAAGTAAAATAGTGCTAATTTGCGTTATTGCAATTATTTCTGCGCTTGCTGCTCAAACCTCATCCCACTCGGAAGAGAGATTCGGACCCTGGGTCTATTTCGCGCCATACTATTTCCCGCCTGACGGCTGCTGTCTCGGGCAGTGTTTTGGTCCCGATGATTTCCTGCCCCGGTACGAGTCGCCCAACCCCCCTATTCCCAGCCACGACGTGGGGGCATGTCTCGGTTGTCCGCGGCCGGCTGCGTATCCCAGGAAGCTCGTTCCACGGTCACACATAAGCCGAACCGCGCCTTCCATGGCTCCCGTTCCTCGACTGAAGGAGAGCAGACCCTCTCCCTCCGCGACCCGAGCCATTCAGCCTTCGCCCTCCGATCAGAACCGGTGTCCCGGCTAGTATTACTTCGCCTCCCCCGGAAAAGATTCCGTTGCCTTCCAACGGTGGCACCTTGCAGAAACCGCAGGCGGTAAGCCATCCTGGACCCGAGGCAACGGACTCCGTACCTCGCACTGTCACACGCCCGATGAAGTGGGGTCAGGATCGGCCAAGGTAATCGATTCGTGAGCGTTCACCGCGGAGATCCCCGGATCAAGGTCCGGGGCAGGCTCCGAGAACGCGGAGAAGAAACGTTTTCTCTGTTGCCTCCCCGACCCGAGGCGCGGTGGATTCGACTTCGTCACATCCCAAATCTTCATCGGCTAGTCAGACAAACCTAATCGTCTACTTGCCGTTGATTAAGCAATTCTTCTCTCGGCGTTCTCGGCGCACTCTGCGGTAAATCCCATTCTGCCGGAGAACGGTTGCAAATCTCTCAGAGACGGCCGAAAACAGGCTTACGCTTTTCCACGAATGCCTTTAAACCCTCTTTCCCTGCGGGATGGGCCGCGCAAGACCGAAGCGCAGCCCTCTCCAACTCGAGGTGTGTCTCGAAAGAGTTGCCGAACGAATCTGTGAAGAGGTGCTTTGAGGCGCCGAAAGATTGCAGGGAGCCTTCGGCCAAGTTCTCGGCCATCTTCATGGCCTCTTCCTGAGCTTCACCGTCCTCCACGATTCTGGTCACCAAACCCCAGTTCAGGGCCTGCTCTGCTGAGATGGGTCTGTCGAAGGCTGCTATTTCCAAAGCGCGGGCCATACCCACGAGCCTCGGGAGCATGAATGTGCCTCCACCATCAATGGACAGTCCGTTGGAAGTGTACGCCTGTCTCATGACCGCGGACTTGGCCATGATACGAAAATCACACGCGAGCGCCAACGAGAAACCCTCCTCCGGCCGCGATCCCGTTGATGGCCGCGATAACAGGTTTTCGCATGCGCCGGATTTCCAAAATTGCCTGATGGTACCGCGCGGCAAGGTTATGGAAGGCGGAGGCATACCCACTGGGCCAGCCCGCAACCCATTTCAGATCGCCTCCGGCGCAGAAGGCCGTGCCCGCCCCGGAGATCACGATCCCCCGCACCGTATCATCGCCTGACAAGTTGATGAGGTGCTCCGCGAAGACCGTGATTGCATCCAGATCAAACGCATTGAACGCTTTTGGCCGATCAAACAACAGCAGAGCTATCTCGCCGCATATACTAGCTTTTATGGGATCGTACATCGCAAAACCTCCCAGGTCATGCCTTGCGCATACTATTCTAGGTCTCCAGTCTCTTCTTCTCTTCGCTTCTGATCTCTCTGCGAAGAAGTTTGCCGACCTTAGATTTAGGGAGCATATCACGGAACTCAATGTACCTGGGGAATCTTGTACGCAATTAGTCTCTTGCGGCACCATTTGGTCAACTCGTAGCCGGTGATCCCCTTGACGTCTTTTTTGAGTACGACGAAGGCTTTGATGCGTTCTCCGACTTTAGTGTCGGGTATGCCCACGACGCACGACTCTATCACCGCGGGATGTTCCTGAAGCGCGGCCTCGATCTCCGAAGCGGAAATGCGGTAGCCCTTGTGCTTGATCGTGTCCATAGTTCGGTCCACAAAGTACAGGAATCCGTTCTCGTCGCGGCGCACAATGTCGGACGTCCGGTACCAGAGCCTGCCACCGATCTCCACGAACGATGCTTCCGTCTCTTCGGGTTTATTGAGGTATGCCCGAACCATCCTGTCTGATGAGACTAGCAGTTCGCCGGGATCTCCTTCTTTTACGGGCTCGATTCCGCCGGGCTCCGCGATCATTATGTGCTTGCTGGGTACTTTTAGTCCCATGCTCAGTGGCGGACTCTCACGATCCGTTGGGCACATCACGATTCCGCCGCAAGTCTCCGTGGCCCCGTACCCTTGATAAATGTCCAGCCCGAAGCGACGCTTCCATCGTCGTGCGACTTCCACCGGAAGCACGTCCCCGCCGGAGAAGCAATATTTCAGAGAAGAGAGGTCGTACTGATCCACACGGTCGTGTTCGAGGATCATGCGGTAAAACGCGGGGACGCCGATTAGAGTAGTGGCTCTTAGCCGCTGTATGGAATCAAAGATCGCGTCGAGGTTTACCCGGGGTTGAATAACAACGGTGCCGCCGCCCACGACCACGGTAGAGAGGCTGCACGTCTGGCCGAGGACATGGAAAAGCGGCGCTCCGCCAAGGATTACATCTGAGTCCTTCGGGAATAGGGGATCTCGGATGGCAAGCTGCTCCTCAGAAGAAACGAGAAACAGCCCGTGCGTTAGAGGAACTCCCTTGGGATGTTTGGTAGTTCCGCCTGTGTACAGGATTTCCGCAATCTCCTCGTCCCGGGCACCCGGGTCCGGCGCGGGTGGGTGCGGGGCATAGACCATATTTCTCATGAAGCTAACGAAAGGGGCTTTTTCAACCTTGCCCGTGGGAACTTTGTCGGCCAAAAGCCCGTAGGCACGCTTCCAAAAGGGGAGTAAATCCGCCAAATTGGTCACAATAACCCGTTCTATTCTGGTATCGGGCATTGCCTGTTTGACGTACCCGTAGTTGCGGTCTGAACACACCACCCCACGGGCTCCGGTGTCGTTAGCAATGTATTTCAGATCGAACGAGGTGTAGATCGGTGTGATGGGGACCGCAACCGCACCGAGTCTCTGGATGCCGAGCCACGCGACCACAAACTGGATGGAGTTTGGGATGTACATTACTATGCGGTCGCCTTTTTTCATACCAAGGCCGGCGAGGCCTGCGGCAAACCGCTCCGTGAGGTCCAGCAGTCTGCCGTAAGAATATGACGTGCCAAGAAAGGAAACCGCTGTCTTATCAGGGTCCTTGGCTGCCGTGGCTGCAAATGCTTTGAAAATGGTGAGTTCTTCCAGGGAAGACATAAATAGGCGATCCTCCGTTGTAACCGTTCACCGGCATATCGATCTACCCGGCCTGAAAGGCGACCGACAGGGACGTCGGCCCTACTTGAGCCCGGTAGGACCGGCCTCCGTGCCGGTCACCAGATGCCCGGTGAACGGTTAACCTCCGTTTTCAACAGCCTCTTAAACGCCGAAATAGGCTGCCTTTACCTCAGGGTTGTCCATCAGTTCCATGCCACCGCCGTCCATGGTCAGCATTCCGTTCTCGATAATGTACCCGTGGTCGATCATGGGGAGTATCGGGCGGGCGAACTGTTCCGTGATGACTATGGTCAGGCCGGTTTCCAAGCGTATTTTCTTGATCGCGTCCACCAGCGTGTTTTGCATGACAGGGCTCAGCCCGAGTAGAGGCTCGTCCAGAAGAAGAAGGCGCGGCTTCGCAACAAGCGCCATGCCGATAGTGAGCATCTGTTGTTCACCCCCGCTCAGAAATCCGGCTTTTCGCGACTTGAGACGCACCAACGTGGGAAAGAGTTGGAACACGTAACTTATCGCTTCCGTCACTTGGGATCTCTTCCGCAAGTATCCGGCAATTCTTAAATTCTCAAGAAGGTCAGACTCCGGAAAAATGGGGTGACGCTCCCGGCAAACCACCATTCCCTTTTTGACTCGTTCGCTCGGGTAAAGATCAGTGATGTCTTCCCCTTCGAATTTCACGGTTCCGTAAATGGTGATACGTTCTCCGCCTTTGCGGCGCTCTTTGATCTGGGTGTCGATAATCAGTCCCGATATGGTGTTCATCAGGGTGGTTTTGCCTGCGCTGTTGGACCCGATCACAGCCACGATAGAGCCGGCCTTGACTCTCATGCTGAAATCGTTAAGCGCCAGAGCATTCTCATAAAAGACCATAAGGTTGGATACTTCGAGCATGAGGTTCCCTGATTGTGGGGTTCAAGTTCGGCTTATAAACCGTGATCTTCCTCTAACACCGGTTTGCATTTAGCGCTGCGACGGATGAGGACCCCGAGCCCAAACGCGCTCTTGTTACTCGGTTCCCAAATAGGCCTGTTTGACCTCGTCCTTTTCCATTACATCAGCCGGTTTTCCGGACGCGATGGCACGCCCGAAATTGAGAACAACGACGCGGTCCGCTATGCGGAAAAGCTCGCGCAGACGATGCTCAATCATTACGATCGTTTTGCCTTCCACCATCAACTTTTCTATGATGGGGACGATGCTGGCCAGCTCAGCTATGCTAAGCCCTGAAAACAGTTCGTCCAGTATGATAAGGTCCGCACGCAGCGCCAAGCACTTGGCTAACTCCAACCGCTTCAAGTAACCGTGGGGGAGACTGCCCGCAGCTTTGCAGGTTACCGATGAATCTCTCTCAAAGCCGACCTCTTCGAGCAGATCCTTGGCTACAGAATCGCGGTCGCCGTATCGGCCCCCGGTTAAGCCCTTCACCCTGGGCGAGAACAGCGGAATAATGAGGTTCTTGTATGCCGGAAGCCCTGCAAAAGGTCGGACCATCTGAAATGTGCGGGCAATCCCCAGACGCGCTATGCGGTACGGCATCCATCCGGTAATGTTCTGACCGTCATACTTAATCGAGCCGGAATCCGGCGCCACAAAGCCGGTGATGAGATTCACCAGCGTGGTCTTCCCCGACCCGTTGGGTCCGATGACGCCCAAGAGTTCGCCCCTGTACAGGTCGAAGCTCACAGCTACGACCGCACGTACGCCGCCGAAACTCTTGCTGACGTCCCGGACGCTCAGAAGCACATCCTGACTTTGCCTCTGTGAACTCTCAATCATTGGACAAACGCCCCTGTCGGGCTGGACTTATTTCAAGGCTCCCGCTGCCGGGCAATGAAAGCGCCGTCACTTTTCCACCTCTACCCATCTCTCGAACTGGTGGTACTTCCTCTGAATATAGTGGAAGATACCTTCCGGCAACGAAACGATGAAAACCACAAGTGAAAGTGCATAGATAACGGTACGGAGACCGCCGATTCCGCGAAGCGCCTCGGAGAGCGGCACCAGAATAAAGGCGCCCATGAGAAACCCGCAAAGGTTCCCATCCCTCCGACCACCGCGGAAGCCAATGGGAGTATAGAGTAGTCAAGCGCAAATGCAGGCATGCCCACGAACTTATAAACGTGGGTCATGTAAGCACCGCAAAAGGCGCCCACGCAACCGGAGATGAAGAGCGCCTGAGCCTTGAGCCAATAGATGTTGATCCCCGCGCTCATGACGGACCTGTCGTTGTCTCGAATCGCTTTGAGCACAAGCCCGTAATCGGTTGTCACGAGCCTGCGGAAGCCGAACAGGGCAACGATCACCGCCGCGGCTACCAAGTACATCTCGATCCAAACGCTGGGGAACTCTTTTAGCCCAGCAAGCCCTTCGGTTCCGCCAAGAAAACCTGTGGCCTCAACGATGCGCTCCAGCATCATCGGGAGAACCAAGGTTACCATGGAGAAGTAGACGCCCCTCAATCTCAGGACAGGCAATAGCGCCACCGTGCATATCGCCCCCCCAAGCAGACTGGCCGACGGTATCGTCAACCAAATGGGTAAGCCTGCGAATCGGTCCAGAAATCCGGCTATGTAGGCCCCGACTCCGAAAAAGAGTGACTGCCCCAGCGACACCATGCCTACAGAAACCAAGAAATCCCAACTCATGGCCATCAGGGCGAAAATGCAAGTAGAAATCAGCACCTTCTGCCAGTACGGCGGCAGAATCAAGGGGAGGATGATGAGTGCGATTACGGGGAGCATCGGAGGGACCGATACGTAAAGCATCTCCCTGTATGAGTTCAAGGCAAAAATGTCGTCAGACCTGGCCTTGATTCCTCGATCGACTCTTTCTTTTCTTCTTTGCTTCACTACGCCACCGGTTAGGTTGTCGGTTCGCCTGTGCAGCGATCCATTTGACATGCAGAGAAACGACCGCTATATGCGCTCTTCCAATTCCTTCTGTTTTCCGAACAGACCCGAAGGCTTCACGGCCAGAATCAGCAAGATCGCCACCAATGAGACTATCATCTTCCAATGAGGGCCTGACAGTGCGTCAGTTGCCATTTGAGCGTAGCCGATCAGGAACGATGCGACCACGACTCCTATCGTGCTGCCCAGGCCGCCGATAATGCAAACGGCCAAGGCATTAATCAGGACGTCGTATCCTTCATTAACCGATATGGTGCCCCTGGGCAGGATAAGGATAGCCGCCACTGCGGCTAGGCCCGATCCAAAAGCCACGCTGATCCCTGCAATTCTGTCCGAATTAATCCCCAGTGAAAGCGCTGTACGTTCATCCTGGGCAATTGCGCGGAAGGCCAGGCCCGTCCGAGTGTGGTGAGTAAAGAGATAGAGGCCGATTGCCAGCACAATCCCCACTCCCACGATCCACAGCCTCTGATGATCGATATACGTATTTCCGATCATAATGCTACCGTCGGTGAATACGGGGAGCGTGTACTCGAAGCCAGTGAATCCCAGGTGACGGAATAACTCCAGTATGGCCAGCCCCACGCCGAATGTGGCTATCACTTCGGAAATTACGAGACCGCGGACCCGCAACAGGACGAACCTGTACAGGAGTGCGCCGAGCCCCGCAGTGAAAAGGACCGAAAGGATCACAGCGGGCAGAAACGGAATTGAAAGCTGGTGGATAAGAATCCAGACCGTGAATCCAGCCAGTACAGTAAAACGCCCCATACGCAAAGTTGGAAACGCCGCTGATTCCAAAAGTCAAACTGAACCCCAGGGCCACCAGAGCTAAAATGACACTATTGACGAATCCATATATGAGTGTCACTTCTAACATAAGGTCTCCTCGTCACATAAGCCGGCGGGTCCTGTCGTGCGGCACCCTTCACTTCGTTTTAATGATGCGCAAGGCAGGGTCAAAGTCCCTCCTTGCGCATCAGCTAATGAACCGGATCGACCCGTTATTTGGCTGCCTTGACCCAATCCGGACGTTGGATCTTGCCTTCTGCGATGGGTTCGGGCAACACAATCACCCGTTTGCCATCTTTGGTCCACTGGAATACGCAACCGACGGCTGTCTTGGTGGGGTCGTCCCCGTAAATGACCTGATTGCCTTCATCGAATTTGATCCTGCCAATAACTCCTTGCCGGTCGGTCTTCTTCAGGCTCAGCTACAATAACATCGGGATCGAGCGTCCCCGCGCGTTCTATAGCTTCGGCCAGGAGGTAAACCGAGTCATATGATGGCGCAGGACCGTGACCCGCCTCTATGGTAGTTCCATACTTCTTTTGGTAGTCGTCATAGAATTTCTTAGACGGTGGGTACTTATCTGTGGCTATTGCACTGCCAAGCTCATAGTCTGAATTAAGGAGACCCGCTATTTTACCGTCAAAGGTTTTCCATGCCCCGGCGCCGCACATGGGACCGATGAATCCAGCCAGCAGAGACGGTATTCTCATTGACTGCCATTGCTTGAGCAGGATCCCGCCCTGAGGCATATCGAAAATAGTAAGGATTACCTGAGCCCCTTTCGTTTTCGCCTTAACAAGGCCGCTGGAAAAATCCGACGAGCCGGTTGGATACACTTCCGTTCCCACATTCTGCCAGCCGAATTTTTCAGCAGCCACTTTTGCAGTGCCTTCCGCAGTAGCGCGGGCCCACAGCACGTCCTGATGCATGAGGAAAAGCTTGTCAAACCCGAACTCGGTTTTCATATATTCCAGTGACTTGGCCAGATAACCCACGAGATACTTGGCATTGAGACAAACGCGAAAACAATACTTGTACTTCTCGGGTTCCGCTTTAACTTTCTCCTCTGATTTAGGTGACATAGCGATGGTCCCAAGCAAGGGCATCTTGTATTTCGACAAAATGTCCATTCCCGCGAGGAGCGCCTCCGATCGAAATGGCCCTACGACGAGAGCATTGACCTTCTTTTCCGTGATGATCTTTTCCAGTCCGAGGAGGGCCTCTGATACCGGAACCCCTGCGGAACGTGTCTCGAAGGTCGATTGTCTCGATTTTTATCGGGCGCTTGACATTCCCGACCTTAACCCCGCCCTTGGCATTTATTTCCGAGACGGCCATCTCGACGGCGTTGAGGGATTCTTTTCCTTCAATGGCCGTGATTGCCGTTGGGACGCCGATGAGGATCGGTTCCTCCGCCAGAGCCGGAACACCCATCCAAATCATCGAACAGACAAGAAACGCCGTAACGACTGTCAAGAGTCTCTTCATGCCATCCCTCCTTGCTGAATGGAAATATGGTTGGAGTGAGCCGTAGAGCTACGCATCCTGGCGAGACGTCACGCCCGGGTGCGATGCAATTCGGTCCAATGATTCGGCTCGTGTGCGTGCCATTGTGCTGTTTTACAGACTCGGGGTAGAACCGACCGGGGTCAAAAAAGGATTTCGAAAGGAATCCAACCCTCGCCCCCAACAGGCCATTGTTGAAGCTTAGTGTCTTACCGGGAAAGTGTCAATCCGAAAGAAGACCGCGGGAAGCACTTTCTTGTTCAGAATGCTGACCTCCTTGCCTCATCACCATGCGGCTCAGTTTTTCTTTATGAACTTTCTACCATTGTTGCAGTTGCCGTCAATCGGGTAAATACTCCATTTTTACGCCACAAATCCTCCATAGTCCTATGGGGTCCATGCAGGGCATTAGCATCCCATGCTGAACGCCATAGGTTGGCCTGGATTCATCGACATGAAACATTGTATAAGAGGCGGCGCTTGCATACTACTATGAGTCCCCGACTCATTTCCAAGAGGCTTTTCTCGGCAGAGCGGCTCAGAGTCACTCCAAGAGTGCTCTGAAAGATGGTGTATCCCCTTGAAGAGAGATCACGTTGTGGTAGAATCTCGGTGCAATTTTGAATCAACCGCGGTCAGGGGAACTAGACCTGTATATGCCACACGCACCAGCCGGCAAGGAAATAGCATGAGTCGGAGACATCGGATTGTCATAGCTGAAGACCACACGATCCTCAGGGAAGGACTCCGAGCGCTACTTGCTTCGGATCCTGAGTTCGATGTCGTAGGAGACGTCGAAGACGGCCTTGAGGCGATCAAATCAGTGAAAAGTCTGAGTCCCGACGTGGTAATCATGGATCTCTCAATGCCCAAAATGAATGGCGTGGGGGCCATCAAAGAAATCAAGCGAGTAGCACCTGACACAAAAATAGTTGTTTCCCACCGTTCATAGGAATGAGGAATACATCCTCGCGAGTTTTCAAGCCGGCTCGGATGGTTACGTCTTGAAGTACGCAAGTCATGAGGAACTTGTTTCAGCAATAAGAACGGTCCTGAAAGGGCAACCTTATCTTAGCCCTGCTGTTTCAGCCGTGGTGTTGGCAGCGTATTTGGAGGGACAAAAAGGACTGAGCGGCCGATCGCCTGTCCGTGGACTGACCACAAGAGAGACGGAAGTGTTGAAATTGATAGCCGAAGGCTACAAGAACAAGCAGATTGCGGACCTCCTGGGTATCAGCGTCAAGACGGTGGAAAGGCACCGCGCCAATCTTATGAAGAAGTTGGATCTGCATAGCGGAGCAGCATTGGCGGCCTTCGCTTTGGAAAAGGGCCTTATTTGTTGCGATCAGAGGCTTTGAGCGGCCAAGAAGCCCTTATGGTAGTTCCCAAGCCAGGTCCGGTTTCAAGACTGAACACGCCACCTGATAATTCGGTGCGTTCTTTCATGCTGGAAAATCCGAATCCTTTACCGCAACTGGGGGGAGATGCAGTGGAATCCCCTGCGATTCCGACCCCGTTGTCTCTAATTAGCAATTCTATTCGGTCCTTTTGTTTTCTAAGAGCAACATGAACCCGCTTGGCTCGGCTGTGTCTGGCCACATTATTTAAGGCTTCCTGGGCTATGCGGAAAATCACTATCTTAAGCGATTCCGGAATTTCCTGTTTTCCAGCCCGATCCGATTATCGAGCCGAATGCCGGAATATGTATTCTGAAATTGCCTCAAGAACCACCTCAATGTTGCAACCAGGCCCAGGTCGTCGATAATAAAGGGGCGCAGATCAACTGCAATGCGCTGAACTTCTTCGACGTACTCTGTGCCATGGGCAACAGCGTTTTCAATTGTGCCGTGATATCCGATTCAGGATTCTCTCGGATTTGCTTCATGCAAGTTTCTATCATGAACTTGATGGCAGAAACCGACTGACCGATTCCATCGTGAAGTTCCTGAGCCAGTCTTTTCCTCTCATCCTCCTGTGCCCGGAGCAGTTGTGTTGAAAGATGGCGCAATTCATTTTCGGATTGCGCAAGTCGTTTCTTCAGCCTTTACTCTGTCTGTGATGTCGAGAATAGTCCCTATGACGGCAGGTTTGCCCTGGTAATCCGTTCGGGAACCGTAAACCTCCATGTGCACAATTTCGCCCGTACGCTTTATGCCTCTGAAACGGTAGTTGATAGCTTCCATTTCTCCGAAAATTCGTTTCCTGAGATTCTCTTCAACGAGTGGCCAGTCCTCATGCCAAACGACGTCCTTTGGGCCTCTTGTATCAACCAGTTCAGATACTTCATAGCCGCAAATCTCAGCCATCTTGGGATTGACGTAACGGAATATGTGATCTTGTATCAGATAAACTCCCACAATGGATTTCTCAGTAATTTTTCTGAACATCGTCTCGGACTGACGCAAGGCTTCGGCGACTCTTCTGCGCTCCGATTCCAATTGCCTTAATTGGGCTGCCTTGTGGTTGAGCCCGGTCAGATCTCGAGATGGTTCCTCTTTGGTCTTCAGACTTCTTCTCATCCGGGCATCCTCTCGTCCCATTATATCAATTCGTCACCGACACGTTGCGGTCATCTTCCTCTATCCTTGTTTGAAACCCAACCTCACCACCACCTCAGAGTTCCAGCATTGAGCCTTCCTGTGCGGCTTGGACCGGGATGGACAAGTTCGCGGAGGCAAGCATATCTGCGCAACGGTCAACCATCGAAGACACGGCCTGATCCGTTCTCCAAGGATCGTGATGAAACAAGACCAGCATTTTGACATCAGCTTCCAGGGCAAGCCTCACTACAGAGTCGAGATCAGAGTGACCCCAGCCTCGCCGAACGTCCATCTCCTCGGGGAGGTACTGGCAGTCATGGATCAGAATGTCGGCATTCCGGCAGAACAACACGAAGTCCTTGAAGCTTGGACCGGACCAGGGCTTATCGAGGAGCTCGATTGTCCGTCAGAAAAACAAGAGTGCCCGTATTCTCCTTGAATTTAAAGCCCATTCCACCTTGAGGGTGCTGGAGGAACTGAGACTCCACCAGTGTTCCGTCCAAGGACAGGCGGGCTCCGGCAAGTTCCCGGGTAGCCTCAATTTGCGCCTTCAGATCCTCAAACCTGATCGGCCATGTCCCGTCGAGGTAGTCCCTGCTGAACACCCGTCTGAGACCTTCCATGCCTCTGGGAGAACCGCCGACCACAATGCGGTTGTTGGGTCGGAAGACCGGACCGAAAAAGGCGAAGCCCCACACGTGATCCCAATGGATGTGGGTCATCAGCAAATGGGCGATGAGGGGCGTGTCCCTTCGCAGCAAGGCATCACCCAGACTTCGGATGCCTGTTCCCGCGTCAATGATTACCGTCTGGCCTGAAGTGGTGGTTATTTCCAGGCAGGTGGTGTTGCCGCCATAAAGTATCGTATCCGTTCCCGGCGCAGTTATGGATTTTTTGTCCCCCAAAGAGTAATTTTCATGGTATTCTCTCGTCACGCGGCCAAGCGCAACTGGCCCGGTTCAGCCGAATGTCGGCCGGCACACAGATTAGTCCGAGTTTGCAAACATGACTGTCGGCTTTTCAATATACACCACGCTAAGCGGAGTAATATCACGAGCGTGCCATTGCTTGTGATTTTGAAACTTAACAGGTAAATGCTATTACGTCATCAAGAAAGCATCGGAGCGCCACGGATCATGGAGCTTTCAACCTACAAACCCCTTGGACCTCTGAACTTCAGGAGCTTCGCTCGAACAAAGCTTTACAGGGTCATGCCATCTGTCGGGCAAATGCCCGGCCGGAAGATTACCGTCAACAATCCAGATCGCCGTCGATTTCTAAGCAACGATTACCTTGGATTGGCTGGACATCCGGACATAGTGCAGGCTTTCGTGGATTGTGTCACCCGTTACGGGGCAGGTTAACCGCATCACGCCTGATTGCCGGCAACACAGAACCTCATTGGGCGCTGGGATCCCCATATCAGACTGGAGCAGGAACGGAGGCGGCGCTGGTCTTCGGCAGCGGTTACCAGGCAAACGCTGGGCACTCTTTCTGCACTGGCCGGCGAACAAGACCTGATTATTTCAGACCGAGCTGAATCATGCGAGCATTATCGACGGTTGCCGCCTTTCAAAGGCTCGTGTGATGGTCTTATCCGCACCTGGACCTTTCGGCACTGGAACTATTCTCCGTTTGTCCGGCTTCCGCCGTGGACTGGTAGTGACAGAGTCGATTTTTTCGATGGACGGGGATCGCGCGCCGCTAAAGGAGATAGTTTTCCTCTGCCGGCGTTGGGGGGCGCTGCTCATGGTTGACGAGGCTCATGCCACGGGGGTGAGAGGGCCTCATGGGCAGGGTTTGGCAGCAGAACAGGGCATCATCCCTGAGATCCAGATGGGAACACTGGGAAAAGCCGCGGGTACGAAGCGGGGCTTACGTGGCAGGGAGCCGGGCTTTTGTTGAACTTCTCATCAACAGGTGCCGGTCGTTGATATACACTACAGCCGCGCCGCCGGGAACTGTCGGCGCAGCGCTGGCGGCTTTGGAGATCATTGCCTCGTCGGAAGGGGACCGCAGGAGGTCCCAACTCAAGGACAACTCGCTGAAATTCCATGATCTGGTGAATCACGGTCCGGCCGGCCTTTCCGGGCCAAGCCACATTATTCCCGTTAGGACCGGTGATTCCCGCAAGACCTTGCGTGTCAGCGAGTCGTGCCTGGAGCAGGGGGTTTTCGCTCATGGTATACGATTTCCCACAGTACCTGAAGGGACTGCGAGGCTACGCTTCACTCTGATGAGCGACCACACCGAAGAAGACATTGTCATGGCAGCGTCAGTGCTGGAGAATGCCTTGAGCATGGTGGAACTCCCAGAAGGAGCCACTAACAGAGGTAGCTGAAATCACCCTCCCCTAACCCCTCCCGTCAAGGGAGGGGAAACCGATTTACCCCGCCCCTGGCGGGTATAGGCGCTAACTTAACGGAATCGACCTTGTCATTTCGGGTTGTATCGCCCTCCCCCCTTCCCCCTCCCCGTCCAGGGAGGGGGGCTTCCAGGAAACCCTCGCCCCTGGCGGGAGAGGGAAGGGAGAGGGGGAATTCCCACGAGAACTTATTAGGGTTAATTCAAATAAAATGCGACATTTACTATAACTGGCTGGAACTATGTTTGATTCTATCGAATCTGTGGAACAGGGACTGCTCCGGGAAAACTATATCCCGGATCGATCCCTCGCTACGGTTCTCTATCTCGGTGGTCTTTGAAAAAGCCGCTCTTTCTTGAGGGCGAACCGGGAGTTGGAAAGACGGAAACCGCCGTTGTGATAGCTCGGGCACTTAAAGCAGATCTGATTCGGCTTCAGTGTTACGAGGGGCTCGACGCAAATCACGCTCTGTACGAGTGGAATTATCCCCGACAGATCCTTGCCATCAAGCTTGGAGAGGAATGCGGTACGGATCGGCAGTTGTTGGGGCGCACCATTTTCACGGAGGATTTTCTTATCAAGCGGCCTCTTCTGGAGGCTATTCTTTCAGCGCGAGACAAGGAGCCGGTTTTGCTGATAGACGAGATCGACCGTTCCGACGAAGAATTCGAGGCCCTGCTTCTCGAAGTTCTGTCGGATTTCCAGGTGTCCATCCCGGAGATAGGGACCCTAAAGGCGGTTCGCAGACCCCTGGTGATTCTCACCTCCAACAGAACTCGTGATATCCATGATGCACTGAAACGCCGATGCCTGTATCACTGGATAGACTACCCCAGTCCTGAAAAGGAGCGAGAAATAATCGCAGCGCGAGTTCACGGCATCTCCGAGGACTTGGCGCTGCAAGTTGCTCTTTTCATGAAGCGAGTCAGGGAGGAAGAACTGGTCAAAAGGCCGGGAGTGGCTGAAACTCTGGATTGGGCGGCAGCCCTCTTGGCCTTGGAGCGGACGGCCCTGGATGAGAAGACGGTCACGGAGACTCTCGGCTGCATTTTGAAGTACCCGGGAAGACATGCTGTACTTTCAAGATCTTTGGAGCCGGCAGGATTTCAGGGATTCCTTCCCCGCGGAAGTACTTGCTACAATGTGCTGACAGCGGTTTGCGATCAACCAAAATGCTTTGCTCTTCCATTCCGAATGATTCATTAGCCTCCGCTGTAATATCTTTTGGCCGTTTGTTAAAGGAGAACGGCTTCACAATATCCACTCCGTCGGTTATGGATGCGCTCAAGGGCGTTTCGTGCGTCGAAGTTGAAAACATTCAGGATTTCCAAACCGTTTTAAGAGCCACATTTACCGTGAGACGAGAAGAATCAGCCATGTTCGAGCGGCTGTTCGCGGCATTCTGGTTGGCCGGGACGGGACCGGAGGAATCGCGGGAGGATCAGTCGGCTAAGCCGGGTCCGGAAAATGCTGAGTTGGATTCCTCCTTGGGTTTCGATGGTATCACGCTGGCTGAAACAAGCATATCCGATTCACAGGAGCAAGATGCCTGGAATGCAAGACCTCACTCAATCTATTCGTCGCATGAAGTCCTTCGCGAGCAAGACTTCAAAGAGATCCCGCTGGGCGAAGATTACCGCATGGCACGGCTTATACGAGAAATTATAGCACCTCTGATGAGGCGTGTGGGAGTGAGGAGACGGCCTGTCTTGTCAACAGCCTCTCTCGATCTTCGGCGGCTGCTCAGGAAGAACATACGGTATGGTGGCGAAGTTTTTGAGTGCCTCAGTTCAAGCCGAAAAGGCGAATCAAGAGACTGGTTTTTTTGTGCGATGTCAGCGGTTCCATGAACCCGTATCTTCGCTTCATTCTCCGATTCATAAAGGAGATTCAAGCGATCCCCACTAAAGTGGAAACTTTTGTTTTTGCCACGCGGCTCCACCGAATAACTGGCTTACCGCGCGCTTGCCGTTTCCAAGAGCCATGAAAGAGTTGGGGCGCACCGTTCGTGATTGGTCCGGCGGCACACGTATCGGGGAGTGTCTACAACAGTTCTCCTCTTTTCAGGGGGGCGGGGCTCTGGGATCGTCAACCGTCGTGCTGATACATTCCGACGGATGGGATCACGGCGACCCGGTGTCATGGAAAGAGAAATGGCAAAGATCCATCGCAAGTCGTATCGGGTCATCTGGATAAATCCGCTGATGGGAGGACCGTCCTACGAACCGACCTGCCGGGGGATGAAGGCTGCTCTACCCCACTTGGATTCGTTCCTGCCCGGCCACAACCTCGTGAGCCTGGAGCGCTTGGCCGGCACGCTGAGAGGACTACTGTAGGTCAACCCCGAGGTCACGATAATGACGGGATGAGGAGGCACCCGTGTCAAAATTGGGTTGATCGATTTTCGACAAGCTGGTTGTCCCGAAGGGACATCCCGATAATAGCCCGGCAATTCATTGCCGGGAATGAGCGGCCAACAGAGCGTTTGCGTCCTCGATGGGCGCCCGAAGGATTGATACTTCGGGCGCCCATCGAGGACGCAGAACCGGATCATCGTTCATCGGCTACCCGGCAATGAATTGCCGGGCTACTATCATAAAGCCCCTCCGGGGCTCGCGATTTAGGGGAACCCTGTTATTTTAAGGCCTATGGGAGGAGGGGGTCACCTCACCGTGGTATTCACGAGAAGAGGAAATCTCATTCGGGTGATTTCCGCGAGAGATATGAGCCGGAAAGAGAGAATGTTCTATGAAAAGAATGGACAACAAGATACCGAAATTCAAGAATGAGGATGAGGAAAGGAAGTTCTGGGCAACTCATTCGCCGTTGGACTACTTTGATTCCAGCAGCGTAAGAAGGACTCTGTTCCCAAATTTGAAGCCTTCGCTGAAGTCCATTTCTATCCGTCTCCCTGCGGATATGCTGGCGGAACTGAAAGTCCTGGCCAACAAGAAGGACGTGCCATACCAGAGTCTGGCAAAAATATACTTGGCCAGACAGATCGCTCGAACGGGGGACGCTCGCTCGCCCTGCTAGGAAAACAGGAACTCGTAAAGCGCAGGCCCAGGAAGATGGGCCGCCCGACACTGCCGGGGACGCAACGCGGGTTAGTTAAGAGAGTGCGGTGGCGAATCGCGGGAAGGCACGGATGCCGGAGATAAGCCGATTTCTTGGAATTTCGATCTTCATGTATTATCGTGAGCATGAACCGCCGCATTTCCACGCGGAATACGGCGAATTCGAAATTACCGTTGAAATCGAGAAGGGGGTGGTCTCTGGCCGCTTCCCGAGGCGTGCTCTCGGTCTTGTTCTTGAATGGTGCCTGCTGCACAAGACGGAGCTTCTTACTGACTGGGACCTAGCGGCCAAGAAACTGCCCCTCATTCCAATTCGTCCTCTGGAGTGATCTCATGATTCCCCACGTCATTGAAGCAAAACATCTTGGCGGTTACAAGGTTTGGCTCAAGTTCAATGATGGTGCATCAGGCGAACTGGACCTCTCCGACGAACTGGACGGCCCTGTGTTCGAACCGCTCCGGGATGTGGAGTTCTTCGGTCGCTTTGTTGTCCGTTACAACACGCTCTCGTGGGAGAATGGGGCCGACTTTGCACCCGAATTCCTGCGTGAAAAGTTTGACCCTCACCCGTCGTGGTTCCACACGGCCGCGGGGCAAGCGGCACGCCGGCGACGCAACGCCGCGAAGCTGAATCAGTGCACAAGGCTGGAATGGCCAGAGTTCTGACAGGTCTGATGACCCTATTGGCGGTTTTTTATTCTTTAACCTACGCGGGTCAAGGCGAGGAATCGCTGGACGCTGCTCACAAGGGCGATGTGAAGCTGGCGCAGCACGTTCCGAAGCAAGGAGATGATGTCAATAAAAGGGACAAAGATGGCACGACACCGCTAACATGGGCTGCCGGGGAAGGTTCCCCGAAAGCGGTGGCAGCCCTGCTGGACAAGGGTGCTGATGTCAATGCAAAGGACAACCGCGACCGGACACCGCTTATGTCCGCTGCGTACAGAGGCTACTTGGAAGTAGCAAAACTCCTCATCGAAAAGGGCGCGAACATTAAGGCCAAGGACAAAGACGGCTGGACCGCTCTCATGTTCGCTGCGTCGGGAGAGAACCTCAAAGTTATTCATGCAGGCGTCAAAGACGGCAAGGCAGTCGTGACGTATGGCGATTCGGGAGGCACCCTCGACGTAATCAAGATGCTCATCGAAAAGGGGATTGACGCCAACGCAGGAGACAAAGACGGATACACGCCGCTTATGACCGCGGCTTATATAGGTCACGTTGCTGTGGTCAAACTGCTCGTCGAAAAGGGCGCGGATATCAATGCCAAGACAAACAACGGCCAGACGGCTCTGAGCGTGGCTCAAGCGCAGGGCCATGCCGATGTGGTCGGACTCCTCAAAGCGCACGGCGCGAAGGAATGAGGTCTCCGGAGGCACGCGGCAGGTTTTCCCGGGAGTCGGCATCAGCCTTTTGCAACAGCCGATGGAAACAGCAATATCGACCCAATCAGATTCTGACAGGCAAGGTTTTCCCATGAAGAAGGTCACCTTCAAGATTCGCCGAAAGATTATTCTCGCCTTTCTGTTCCGTTTTCTGTCCGTTCTCGTCTTTGCGGCACTGAGTTTTCAGATCCACAGGGAGATCGGACACAGACTGAGGCTGGTGGAAGTCGCAGACGATCTGGTCAACAACATTCTCGAAATTCGGCGATTTGAAAAGAACTTCTTCCTTTATAAGCAGCAACACAGCCTCGAAGAAGCGGCATCCTACGCGGACCGTGTCGAGCGACTATACAAGGACCACGAGACGAACATCCTCAGGCTGTCTCAAAAAGGCGCGGAATCACTGTTTCCCGGAACTTTGGCCGACTACAGACGCACGCTTTCACAAATCCAGGCCAGCTTATCATCTGCAGACGCGGGAGGGTCGCAGTCAGACATCTCCGGCCTGGAAGAGTCATTGCGGAGCACCGGCCAGAAACTTCTGGATATTGCGGGCCAGTGGGCAAAGCAGGAGCGGGCAAAAATAGATCGGCTCTTCCGCTGGGCCCTGTATTTGTTTGTCATTTCAATGGGGTTTTTCTGCCTTCTGGGAATCCTCGTCGCCCGCTACATCTCAAGACTGATGACCAGGCCCTTGATCCAAATGCAACAGGCTATGGAGAAGATCGCCGGCGGCGACTTTACTCCTATCCGTGAGGATGAAAGCCATTCCGAGGAATTCGTTCCGCTGTTTCGCGCCTTCAACAGGATGATCCACGAATTGGAGGAACGCCAGGAGCAGCTTGTGCAGGCCAGGAAAATCTCCGCAATAGGGACCTTTACCTCGGGAATTGCGCACGAGCTGAACAACCCGGTCAACAACATCGTTCTCACCGCGGAAGCCTTCAAGGAAGATTTCGATCAACTCGACCACGAAGAGGGACTGGGAATGATTGAGGATATCCTGGCTCAGGCGGACAGAGCTTCTGAGATAGTGAAGAATCTGCTCGATTTCTCAAGATCGGAACGCCCCGAAATGGTCTCCATTGCAATTTCTTCGGTGATTGATGAAACTCTCAAGCTGGTGGGCAACCAGATGCTCGTGTCCAATGTGGAGGCGGAAAAACACATTCCTGAACACTTTCCTTGTGTTCACGGGGACTACAAGAGCCTCCAACAGGTGTTTCTGAACCTGTTCATCAATGCCATCCATGCAATGCCCGAAGGTGGAAAGTTGAGCATAAGGGGCTCCCTCTCCGATCACGACAAATTTCTCCGTATAGAAATCGCGGACAATGGCGTTGGAATCGAGCCCGAGCACATCCCACGTATCTTCGATCCCTTTTACACTACGAAAGACGTAGGGAAAGGGACGGGCCTTGGGCTTTCAGTCACCTACGGCATACTCCAAAAGCACGGAGGCGGCATCGAGGTCCACAGTGAAAAAGGGCTAGGTACTACCTTTACGATCATTCTCCCTGCTGAGTCCGACAATACAAAGCCATCCGGAGCCGGTAATGCACATAGCGGTGATTGACGACGAAGCCATAGTCAGAACACGGCTTCAAAAGGCGCTCGCCAAAGAAGGTCACGCAGTACACACGTACGGCTCGGGGGAGGAATTTCTCGATAGCCTGGAAAGCACCCGGTACGACTTGGCCTTTCTGGACATTATGCTGCCCGGAATTAATGGAATCGAGATCCTCAGGCAAGCAAAAAACCATTTTCCGGAGATGGAGGTCATTCTAATCACGGGCCATTCATCGATTGATTCCGCGATTCAGGCCGTCAAACTTGGCGCGTTTCACTATGTCTCCAAGCCCTTCAAGCTGGACGAGATCAGAAACCTCGCGGACAAGGCCCTGGAGCACAAGAAATTGATCTTCGAAAATCGTGACCTCAAATCCCGCCTGGAGGCCGGCGAGGGTTTGGGCGAAATGATCGGAGTCAGCTCCCTCCTCAGGGAAGTCTTCCGCATGGTCAACAAGGTGGCGCCCCTTGACTGCAATGTTTTGATTCAGGGGGAAAGCGGAACCGGCAAGGAGTTGGTGGCGCGGGCGATTCACCGGGAGAGCCGGCGCAGGGACCGACCTTTCGTTGCATTCAATTGCGGCGGCTTTACAGAGGAGTTGATCTCCAGCGAGCTTTTCGGTTATGAGCGCGGGGCTTTCACCGGCGCCACAGCGACGAAGATAGGAATACTCGAAACCTCCCACGGAGGCACGGCCTTCATGGACGAAATTGGCGACATGCCTTTGGCCATGCAGGGCAAATTGCTGCGGGTGCTGCAAGAAAAACAGATTATGAGGGTCGGCGGCAACAAACCTATTCAGTTGGACCTCAGGTTCATTGCAGCCACAAACAAGGATCTCAAGAGAGTCGTCCAGGAAGGCAGATTCCGCGAAGATCTGTTTTTTCGCCTCAACGTAGTGCAGATCGCCCTCCCCAGCCTCGTCCAACGAAAGGACGACATTCCCATGTTGATCGGCCACTTCCTGCAAAAGGTACTCGCACAAATTTTCCAAAAAGATCCGCGGTATTAATTCCGCTGCACAACAGGTTCTCCTTGCCTATACGTATCCCGGAAACGTCAGGGAATTGGAGAATATCATTGAGCGGGCCGTGGCATTGGCTGAACACGAAACTGTGACAGTCGATGATTTGCCGGTGGATCTTCGGGAATACTCCGTAATCCTGTACGGTAAATGGCCCACATTGGAAGAGCAGGAACGTGATTACCTGGAGAAGGTCCTCGTGTCAACGGACTACAATCTTGGTGAATCCTCAAGGATATTGGATCTTCCTCGAACGACCCTCTGGCGAAAAATGAAGCGGTACGGGCTGTCAAAGCCGGCGTGAAGAGCAGGTTCCCCGCCTCGCCGCACGGACCGCTAAAACTACTGGAAGCCCAAATATACGGCAAAATGCCCTATCCAGTGCCCTTCCACCAGTAGCACCGGCATCTTGCCGGTACTCATCCAGGAACCGGCAGGATGCCGGTGCTACTCTTCCTTGCATTTTGCCCGACTTTTGTCCGTTTTAGATGTAAGTGCCCGAAGTTGACCGGAATCTGGTGCCACGGATGAGTCCCGCGTCCCACGGGATTCATCCGTGCTCGGACGAGCCGGACAGCACGTCCGCGACATCCGCTACCCCGATCTTGACCGGGTGTGGGGCGCCCCTAACCGATTCTCACCGTCTTAATGCGAACGTGTAACACGATGCAATTGCGAGGAGTGATCGGGTGGGCAGGCTTCCAGCCCACAGACGTTAAGATAAGCAGGCTCTGATGCAATCCAATTCCCCTCCCCCTGCCCTCTCCCGCCAGGGGAGATCCCGCGTTTCGCGGGACTCCCTCGATGGGAGGGGAAAGGGGGAGGGTGATAACAGCCTGTAATCATGAAGTCGTGCTCGGTATTTTAACGCCTATCGGCCTCTAGCCTCTCTATTAGGGATGACCGGCAATCCGTGTCTCCGTGCGGGACGCTCCCACCAGCGATCTCAGCTTTGGCAATGCAATGACACCGTCACCCCGGACTCGATCCGGGGTCCAGACTGGATTTCGGCGTACACCGGAACGACGATCGCTTCGCCGCCCTCGCAATGACATTCTTTAGCCACGGCCAACTGAATGCCCACCTGCCCCCTGCCGTTTGTCCTTGACGAGGGCACGACTGTGTTGTATCTCTTAACGTAATGAAAAATAAGATCTTTTGTGTCCTTGAAGTCTCATCCGGTTTGTATCCATAAGGAAAAGACATTCAAGCAGGGGGCGGTTGCAGATATATGTGATCCAGAGCGAGATGGAAGGCGCTTGCGACGTACGCAACGTGCGGGGACTGCTCGGCCATAAGGATGTGCGAACCACCATGACCTACATTCATTTCTGAACTGGAGAGGCAGGGGCGTGAAGAGCCCGGTGGACAACTTATGAGGAAGAAAGCGGAGCGTGTTATGCGGAAACCATATAAGACGCCGGAATCAAGCGAAATGCGCCTCAAGCCATTGATAAAAAAAGGTTTACACAAATCTAAGCAGAGTGTTATCTGGAAGCAAGAACCCGAACTGGGTTTGTCTGGAAACCATCTAAACATAAGTTATGCTTTACGAGAAATGAAGAGAGATCACAAAGGGCAAAATGAGTGAGAAACAATCAATCAATTTCTTGCGTGGGGTTCCTGCAGAAGAAGCCTTATCACGCCTTATTCCAATGGCGTCAGAGGGATACGAAAAAGCCATCAGGCGGTATGGGACGGATGTGCTTCAATACGGCCATTTTACCGGGTTCAAGCCACTGCGGGATCTGATTGGCAGCTTACATCGTGTTAATCCGGAACGAGTTATCGTCGGCAACGGCGGCCTGGAGGTTATCTCGCTTTTTTTCAAGTCTCTCCCCAGAGAAAGCAATATCATTGTTGAAGAAGCAAGTTACGATCGAGTATTACTCGATGCAAAGTGCTATGGACATCATTTGATTGGCGTTAAATTGACACCGGAAGGGGTCGATTTGAACCAATTTAAAGACGTGGCTAATAAGAACGCGGTTGCGGCTTTTTACGGAATACCGTTTCATCAAAACCCAACAGGGATCAACTACACAGAAGAGAACCGAAAGGATGTTGAACGCATTTGCCGGGAACATAGTATCCCGTGCGTATGGGATATCTGTTATCAAGCCCTTCGGTATGATGGAAAAACGAATGGCTCGATAGAAGTCTCAGAATGGGGACCCATTTTAACAAGCTCTTTTACGAAAACGATCTCTCCGGGAACTAAGTGCGGGTATATGATCGTTCCAAATCATTATGTGGGGCATCTATCCGGCATTATTGCCAATACACGCATAAACCCCAACCTGCCGACCCAGGCGTTCATAGCCGATTTTATTGAATCGGGACGGTATGACGATTTCGTCAAATACTTGTGCAAACTGTACAGACCGAGAATGGAGGCATTAAATACCGCGCTTAATAGCCAGTTCCCTGGAGCGTTTCCCGTTGCAATCAGCGGCGGCTTTTTTGCCCCCCTCACCCTTGAGAATATTTCAAGTGATAAAGAAGCATCCTTCATCGAATCCGCAAAACAAGCTGGTGTGGGTGTAGCTGCTGCGTGGGATGCTCTCCCTCCCAACTGTAAGGAAGAAAAGCGCAAGAAAGGTCTTTTTATCAGATTGACCTTTCCGGCTTATGAGCCGGACAAAATTGAATGGGGCATTTTGAAGCTCAAAGAGACAGCAGAGCGTCTTGCTTGATGTAAAGGTAGTTGTATCCAGCCAGGCGCTTAACTCAAGGATACATTCTCGACGCATAACCCGACGCTGCACCTGACTGCTATTCCACTGCGCTTCATAGCGGCAGGTGAGCTTTACGTTGGCACTGGTATTGGGGTGGTGAATATGCAGATCAGAACAGCTACTGATGACGACGGCAGGCTCCTAGTCGACATTATCCGTTGCGCCTTTCTGGATGTGGCGAAACGATTCGGTCTCACACCGGAGAACTGCCTCACACACCCGTCCAATTATACGCTGGAAAGGATCCGGAATGACTTCGGCAAGGGGATTACCTACTACCTTGCCGCACTGAATGGGCAAGCCCTCGGGTGCGTTGCTCTTGAAAGACCGGACCAGAGCACCTTCTATCTTGAGAGGCTTGCGGTTCTCCCTGAGGCGCGCAGACAAGGTATTGGCAAGACCCTCGTTCAGCATGTGTTCCGAGTAGCAGCCGACGATGGGGCCAAGGCAATCAGTATCGCCATCATCGCACAGCACGTCGATCTCCAAAGATGGTACGAAGCTCTTGGCTTCGGTCCTGTGGAGACAAAGCATTTCGCGGATCTGCCGTTCGCCGTCACATTCATGAAGTGTGAAATAGGGAACGCCAACCATCGGCTTGAGCGTACCGGCTACCGCCGGCCGCTCAGCGGTGAGGTTCGACATGACTATGAATAACGTCCTCTTTCATATGCTCCCACCGTGCTGCAACTTGGCGGCTGTGCCAGTCCAAATATTGGCTAAGCGCGAAGGAAAGTTCTTCGCCTCTTTCATGCCGGATGCTGTCACTGCCATTGTGGTGACGCATCATGTTGTGACGGAGGAGGAGTGGACGTGGTACTCGACTGTCAGTAGCGGAGAACGCTGCGATGCGGACGATCACCTCAGGGATCTATGCGAAGCGATCAGGGAACAATTGGTGAAACAGGGATACCACGCCAAGTTGGTGAAGTATCCCGGTGAGAGCGGCTTGCGATTCCGCTTCGTTGCTGAGGTTGCCGGGCTTGGCAGAATCGGGACCAATGCTTTCTTGTTTCATCCCGCGTGGGGTCCTTGGGTTCATCTCAGGGTCATGGGAACAACCGCCGAACTGGATGTGCGGCCGGAGTTGTCTGGCGACCAATTCTGTGACGCGTGCGGTCTTTGCATTTCCGAGTGTCCCGCTCACGCGATCTCGCAAAACACTTTTCGAGGACTCCGATGCCGATCATACCGAAAGGCCAGGGGAGAATATGAACCACACGGTCCAGAGGGCCTCCTACCATACTGCGAGCGGTGCGTTTGTGTTTGTCCGAAGGGGAAGCAACCAATACCACGTGTGAGATAAGAAGGAACTGTCGAACAAGCGCATTCACCAGACACGTTGGGGAGTGTCGCTGATACGTAACGTTTTCACCCTACTCGAATGTCCAATGCTTGCGGGTGCCGCCAATTTTTGATCCATCTCCGCTCCTCCTATCGGATACATTGCTCGGCAAGCACTGTACCGATTTCTCGCCATCCTCGTCCGAAACACATCAACAATCCTTCGATTTCACGTCAAATTTCATAATGAAACATTGCTGAACCGCTTTGTGGCTGTCTTTCCCATGCAAAGCGGAGGCGTTGTTCCATTTTGAAACACAAACTCCACTTCTCTACGCTGTTTTGTGAGATATGTCATCGTTTTTGCAGAACATTACGGTCTGGCATCAAAAGTGCTTATAAGGGCACCGGAGAGTCGATCATGGGCAAAAAAGTCCTCGTGGCAGTCAATCCCGAATCCGTTGCATATCACTCGATCTTTTATGGGATCCAGTTGGCCGCTCGAATAGAATCTTCGCTCTCCCTGATCGTCGTGTCCTCCTCGAAAGGGCCGGGCGACACCGGTGGATCAAAGGCCGCCACAGAAGACTTCGACAGCAGTCAGTGTCCGTGGCTGGATCAAGTCCTGAACGAGAGTCAACAAGCCGGAGTGAAGCTGGAGATCTTTTTCAGCTCCGGCGACCTTTTTGACGAATTAATAACATTTGTTCGGTCTCAACCGTCGATTCAGTTCATCGTAATGGCCGCGCCGCAGGATTCGGGCGGCAAAGAGGGTTCGAGCCCAGGCCCGCAATTAAGGCGCCTTCATAGCGAATTCGCGGGCGAGATCCTGCTTGTCCAGAAGGGTGGACACATAACTCGCGTTTCTGATCTCCATCTTTAAAGCTTGATGAGGGAGACCATGATATGAGCTGGAGCATCTATCTGCCGATTGCCGGAAGCAGCGTAAACATCCTGATACTTCTAGGTTTGGGTGGCGCTGTGGGTTTCTTGTCAGGGCTCTTTGGAGTGGGGGGAGGATTCCTCATGACTCCATTGCTGATCATGGTGGGAATCCCCCCCACTGTGGCCGCTGCCTCCGATTCTAATCAGATTGTGGCAGCGTCCGCGTCCGCTACTTACGCTCATTACCGAATGGGGAATGTCGACTTCAAAATGGGAATACTGCTCCTGGTGGGCGGTGTCCTGGGCGGCACCGTGGGGGTGGAGCTTATCAAGATCCTGCGCGCCATGGGCAACGCGGACTTTGTCATCAAGATAACGTACGTGGTGATGCTGGGAGTGGTAGGGTTTTATATGTTTTTGGAAAGCCTCCAGAACCTGAGGAAACAGACTGTGGAGGTTGAGCAGGTCAGACCGACAAAATCGTCCCTTTACCTGCGCATGATTCGGGCTCTTCCTTACCAGATGAAGTTCGCCAAGTCGGGCGTCACGTTGTCGCCTGTGCTCCCGCTAATATTGGGCGCGTTTGTCGGAATCTTGGCAGCCATCATGGGGGTCGGCGGCGGATTCATCATGGTCCCCATAATGGTGTACATGCTGCGGATGCCAATGCACGTGGTGGTGGGGACCAGCCTGTTTCAAATACTTTTCACCTGTGTTGACGTGACCGTAATGCAGGCCATCTCAAACCACACAGTGGATCTCGTGCTCGCCATCCTGCTGTTGATCGGATCTACTATAGGGGCTCAATTCGGGGCCCGTCTCAGCCGCAGGCTGAAGGGGGATCAGTTGAAGATACTGCTGGCATCCCTGGTTCTAGTCGTCATGATCCAGATGTTCCTTGGCTTAATCCTTTCACCTGACATAATGTTGGCATACAAGGGGGGACACTGAGTTGCAGGGCAAATCAGATCCGTGGAAGGCAGTTGCTTTAGTTGTGGGATTCGCACTGGGAATCGGATTCCCATCACTTGCGGTCTCCGCTCCCGAAAAGATGAAAGTCACGCCCTCCAGCCTGGCTATCAGAGAGTTTTTCAACGGCTCTCAGATAACAGTTTCCGCGGATATCCCAAGAGGGGCTGACGCAATCGTAGAATTCAAAGGGCCCGCAATCAAAGATCAATTGATGCGTAAGGGGCGCCGCGGCGGGCTATGGATGAACGTGGGCGAAATCGACGTCGAAGACGCACCTTCTTTGTACCTTTTCATGAGCACGAGCCCGAATGTTCTCTCGGCGACCAATAACGCGGACATGCCGTGGGGGTACACCGCGCTGCAAAAGCAGGTGAAGTTTTCCGGCTCTGCGCCTATAGGAAACTCTGCCGAGGTCTTTCAGCAATTCCTGAAGCTGAAGGAGAGCGGCGGGCTGTACGGCGTTTTCCCGGGATCGATAAAGGTGCTGTCCGGGGCCGCTGATGATCGTTCCGCCATCGAAGGGGAAATCCGGCTCCCGGGAAAGATTTCACCCGGGAGCTATCAAATATGCTTATATGTCCTTAACAAGGGAAGCCTGGCGGAAAAAGCATGCGTTGATTTTCCCGTTACTATGAAAGGCCTGCCGGCGGTTCTCGGTTCCCTGGCCCTTCATCACGCAACGGCGTATGGCCTTTTGGCAGTATTTATAGCCATTGTCACAGGCTTCGTTACAGGGTTTGTCTTTAAGGGGAAAACAGCGCACTGAGCGTCGGCTTGAGGACTAAAGTAGTTGCCAAACGACGATGTTCATAGATCCCATCCTGGATGGGGAGTAACAAACCCCACTGTGAGGGGCTTTCTCTCCGTCATTCCGGCGAAGGCCGGAATCCATCCCGCGAAACGCGGGACTGGACCCCGGATCAGGTCCGGGGTGACGAGGCCGTACCCGCATCGGACGAGAATTTTGGCAACGAGTATAACTCTTGAAATTTGCTGATTCCTGAGTCGGGAACTCAAGGTGTTTTCAGTGCTGAAGAAAATCTTTCATGTGCTGTTCACCCGCAGGCGGGAGCTTGTAGCGTTTCCACAGATTTTTGATCACTTTCAAGAGTTGCTCCAGGACCACCAGAAAGCCATGGAACTCATGGCTGACCTGGGCGAGAAGTCCGGAGGAGACTATATATTTGACCGAAAATATCTTCACGATTCCGTGGGTGAACTCCAGACGTTGTTGCTGCGCATGGTGAAAGGATTGAACCTCATAGCATCCGACCGCTATCTGGCGCTCTATTCAGCATTGGATCGTGTCTTCCTCCCGATAGAATCGGAACTTCAGGGTAGGCTGCGGCTAACGGTTGCTCCATACGTAGTTTCTCTGGAACACGCGCCTGTGGACAACCCTGAACTGACCGGAGGCAAGGCCAACACCCTGGCCGAAATAATTCATCGCCTCCACCTCCCCGTGCCCGACGGATTTGTGATCACCAGTCGAGCCTACTATCGCTTCCTGGAACACAACCACCTCGAGGACCGGATTCACGCATGGATCGAGTCGTGGAGTTCGGGTGAGGAGCAACTGAGTAAGGCCTCCAGCCAAATTCGCTACAGCATACTGGCCGGAGTGATTCCTCAGGATCTGGCTAAGGCCATCAAGCAACATGCGGAAACCAACGAACACAATTGGGCGGTGCGTAGCAGCGCATACGGGGAGGACGGCGAATTATCCTTTGCGGGGCTACATCAAACGGTCCTGAACGTGACCTCCGCCGAGATCCTCGAAACGTACAAGGTGGTTCTGGCCAGCCTGTACGCTCCAGAGGCCATGAGTTACCGGCTTGAAATGGGAATGATGGGAGAAGAGGCGGCAATGGCGGTGCTTTGCCAGGAAATGATCCCCAGCCGGGCCGGCGGAGTACTCAAACCGTTTGTCTCGAATCACCCAAGCAGGATTGTATGGCAATCTTCGCATCCTTCGGCCTGGGAAGAACCGTAGTGGAAGGAAGAGACGCGCTTGACCAGTATGTGGTCGAAAAAGAGCCGCCATACAAAATTAAGGCCGCAACAATCGCCCGAAAAGAGCTATTGATAAGGGCCGCAGAGAGTGGTGGCGAAGAGGAAACGCAAATCTCCCCGGAACGGCAAGAGTCCCCGGCCGTCTCGGAGGAAACGCTCCGCGTCCTTGCAAAGTGGGGAGTGGCTTTGGAACGCTATTTCAAGCGACCCCAGGAAATAGAGTGGGCTGTAGACTCACGAGGGAACTGCCGGCTACTCCAGTGCAGGCGTCTGGCCTCTCCAGAGGCTGTCAGCGGCCCGGATGAGGACATTTGTGAATCCTGTTCTGTGTACCCGGTGCTCGTGCGGGAAGCAGGGGTGGTCGCTCATGCGGGTGTCGGCTCGGGTCCTGTTCGCATTGTGCAATCGAACGAGGACATGGCTGCATTTTCCGAGGGAGCGGTGCTTGTTACCAGATACACCGCACCCTGGCTGGCTCGGGTCGTGCCAAAGGCTTCTGCGATAATTGCGGAAAGAGGCTCCGTTGCCGGACATCTGGCCACTATCGCCCGCGAGTTTCGCGTTCCGGCTCTGATAGGTGTGGAAAAGGCGACCGGCCTCCTCAGGAATGGGATGGAAATCACCCTGGATACCCACCATCGGATCATTTACGAGGGACGTGTAGAGGAGTTGATTCGCTACGAACTCGTTCAGTCCACGGTTTTCGAAGAAGCACCTGAGTTTCGCCTTCTGCGGCGAATTCTCAAACGTGTGGCGCCCCTCCACCTGATCGATCCCCAGTCTCACGATTTCACTCCTGAAGGATGTGAATCCGTTCATGACATGATCAGATTCATGCATGAAAAGGCAGTGCAGGAACTCATTGACGTGCCGAGATTCCTAAAACGGTTCAAAGGGGCTAAGGTCTGGACGCTGGCGTCTGATCTCCCGATGGGGCTGAAAATTCTCGACCTGGGAGGGGGGCTCGATACTTTCGCGGAAGGCAACACCGTTCAGGCCGATCAGATTCGATCTTTACCACTGAAGGCATTGTGGATGGGTGTGTCGCGGCCCGGCACGTGGAGCACAGAGCCTGTTGCCGTGGATCTTAAGGGCCTGATGTCGAGCCTTACAAGGAACTGGGACGCAGCGGGCACATCTCTTGACGGGTTCAATTTGGCCGTAATCAGCGATATTTACATGAACCTTCACCTGCGCCTCGGGTACCATTTCAACCTGATTGACGCTCGGATGCATGATGAGGCCCATCACAATCACATCTACTTCAGATTCGTAGGAGGGGTGACGGACATAACCCGCCGTTCCCGGCGAGCCCAGGTTCTGGCCGATATCCTGTCAGGCTACCACTTCAAGGTTACAATTAAAGGCGATCTAGTTGTAGCGAGAATCCTTCATCTTCCCAAGGAGGAAATTCAACTCCGCCTACAGGACCTGGGAAGACTGATCGGATTCACAAGGCAACTCGACATTCAGCTCAGGAAGGATAGCGATATTGCCGAAACTGTGGCTGCGTTCTTCGGCCAACACGCTCAACGCACCGACGTTGCCTCAATGGAAGGAGCAGAAAATGGACGGAAACAAGCTCAAAATTCTAGTATTGGATGACGAGCCGATTGTCTGCAAACGTTTGAAACCTGCGCTCGAGAAGCAGGGCTACGAAGTGGACGCTTTTACCGAGAGCGCCTCAGCGATGGATCAAATTAAGCACACCGAATACGACATCATCATTACCGATTTGAAGATGAAAGGCGTAGACGGCATGCAACTCCTTGAGGAAGCGAAGCGTCGCTCTCCGAAGACCGAAGTAGTCGTGATAACGGGTTTCGCCACCATGGAGACCGCTAAGGAGTCATTTCACAAAGGAGTTTTCGACTTCATTGCCAAACCTTTCAAGTTGAGCGAGATCCAGGAGGTAGTAATGAGGGCCGAGGCCAAAATTAGGGGCCGGGAGAAATAAGAGTGTTCAGTATCTCTCTGATCTGGTTTCGCAATGAGTCTTCAGACCTCAACGGGAGGAATGCAAGTTGATCAAGACGCTCGTATCAATTGAGGTAGACCTGGCTTCCAGCCTGGCCATACGTTTTGCCTGCCAACTCGGCGGCCTTATCCGAATGGAGATCCATCCCGTCTATGTCAAGGAATTTCCGTCTGAGGGATCGCTCATTGGAGCGGGTTGGGCCAGCCGAACCCTGGAACGCGAGATGATACGGGAAGGCAAGGACGAAATCTCCGAGATGATCACCGCGGAAATGGACTTCTGTCCTGAGTTGAATGAACCCCGGGTCATTTACGGCGACCGGGAGGCGGAATTGCTCAAGATCTTGCAAATCGAAGACTTTAGCTTGTATGTAGAGGGCTCAGGCTCGCACTTCTCGTGGAATGCAGCCACAATTTACAAGCATCTTCACTCGAAGTTTTATAAAAAGCTTACTTTCCCTGTCGTTTGGGTTCGAGCATTGCGAAAAATCAATCAGGTATTGATTCTTTGTTTGAATCCGACCGCCACCGACACTCTTGCCCGGGTCTTTCAGAGAATCTGGAAAGACTGCCCGGTCCCTCTCCTGCTGGCATTGCCTTCGGGAAACGGCGGGGGGGGAACGGCCCTGCGAGAAGCTGTTGAGAATGCTCGCACGCTTTTGGAACAAGCAGGCTGCAAGGTTGCCGTTCAAGCCAGCTTGCCCTCCAATCCCGAAGAGATCACGGATGAAGCGCTGAACTATCCTTTGGTGGCGACGGCTCTGGAAAGGGACATCAAGAAAGACCAGCCTGGCTTACAGTGGCTTGCAATGATAAAGACGTCTTCGCTTGTCGCGTTCTATTGAGGAAGCTCATCGAAACTGAGGTCTTGTCCGGCGGCGGGACTCCATGGTAGGAGCATCCCGCGAGACGTGGGACCGTACCGTTACACCATCCGTTACAACGCCTGGAAGGCGACGAGACCCCGGCAATGAGAAAGGAAAAGCGTTATGAGGATACTGTTTGCAGCCGATGCACAGCCTTACAGTGAATATGCTCTTCAGGTTTTGATCAAACTGGCCATGAACACGTGGGCGGATGTGACCCTGCTGGGAGTTCAACCAGCAGGCAAGGCAACATCTTGGCCCGGTAGTGCGGAAATCGGCCGAGCCTTACAACAGTACCGGGATTCGTTTCTGAGGAGTTGGGATAAGGACGCCTCCCCTTATGAGACGCAGGAAGGGAAATATGAATGGATCTCCTTGAAGGAGGGCCTCTGGGAAGAGATGAAGGTTGTTCGCGGGAGCAAGAAGGAGTTCAAAGTCCGTGTGCGAGTTGGTAAACCGGCGGCGGAGATAATGGGAGAATCGGTGGAAGAAGGCACTGATTTGATTGTGCTTGGTTGCACGAAGGGCGACAGTTGCTCTTGGGAGCAATTTGGATCTGTGCCTCAGGACGTGGTGGGCAACGCCGGCTGCTCCGTCTTGCTGGTCAAAGAGGAACAGCCGGTAGAGAGAATACTGGCTTGCCTGGACCAGGGCTATATAAGCCAGGAATCTCTTGAAATGATCAACCAGATGATCACCATCCACGGAGCACGATTGGAGCTTGTTGGCTTAAGCCAAAATGGTGACATGGACAAATCCGTGTACACCCGTTTAATTGAAATCGGAGATTATTACAGCGATCGGGAAGTTGAGGTCAACACTCGGTTGACCGAAGTCTCCGATTTTGAACGATTCATTAGCCAGGAAGTCGGGCAGGATCTTCTAGCCCTTTGGGTCGGGAAAAAGTCCCTTCTAAGTCGCTTCTTTTCCCGCGATTGGGTTGGGCGATTTGTCAGCAAGTGCCAGACGTCCGTTTTGGTAATGCGATAGCGCTGGAATTACACAAGTTCGGATTACTGGGATTTGTCTCCGCCTTACAGATCCCGACACAGAAGGAGCTGAGAATGAAAGTCTTAGTCGCGGTTGACAAGAACCCGGAAACGTATATGGGCCTTCGATACGCGTGCCACCTGCTGAACGAATTGGACGCCAGGGTGGATGCGTTGCACGTTACGCCGGATTTGGCGGATGTCGTGGCGGAAAGCTATGCTCCTTTCCTGACCAAGGACGGCCTCGAAAGCGCTATGGAGGCAGACGTGCAATCCGTGGAAACACAGTTTCGCGAGGCATGCGAGCCATGCCTGGACGCTGGAATTCCCTGTGAGCTTCAGGTGGCCTCCGGAGATCCGGCGGAGGAAATTCTGAATGCCGCGCAGGACGGCTACGACATGATCGTGCTGGGGTCTCACGAACAATCTTCCCTGAAAGGTCTTCTCCTGGGGGCTGTACACGCCAAGATCCTCCACTATGCCCAACAGCCGGTACTCATTGTGCGCCAATTTCGTGAGATACGGCGTGTTCTGGTGGTATATAGGGGTTCGCAAAATGATGAAGCATCTCTCTCTTTCATCGCTCCTCTCTTGATCGGCAAGAAACCCGGAAGTCAGTATGCTGCACGTGCAGGAAACCGGACAGCGCGAAAGCGATGAGTTCGCGAGGGCCTCACTCCAACGCGGCGCACAAATTCTACGGGAATTTAATTATGACCCAATTACCAAGATGGTAAAGGGGGACCTGGTGGAAGAAATCCTTAAAGACGTGGCCGTGCACAGATACGATCTAATTGTCTTAGGGGCTTACGGCCATAAGCGTCCTAAATATTTGAAGCTGATCAGCGACGAGGCGCTTAACCTCGCGCGACTGACCACGCGCCCGATTCTAGTTTATCGGTAAGCGGGATGGGGTCAGTGATCATGGGCGCCAACTTAGCATTTATTCACCACTATGCTACAAGGGGGTTAAGAGCATAGGCGCTAAAATAAGCTACTGTCCCGGAGGGACATCCCGATAGTAGCCTGGCGATTTATCGCCGGGAATGAACGGCCAAGAGAGGCTTCTTCGTCCCCGTGGGGCGCCCGAAGGATCAATCCTTCGGGCGCCCCACGGGGACGAAGAACTGATTCATTCCTCATCGATCACCCGGCAATGAATTGCCGGGCTACCATCATTGAGCCCCGTTGGGGCTCTCAGATTCGGAGAGGCTTGTTATTGTAGCACCTACGTGGATTTGGAAAGATCACAAGCTAACCTACTGAAAAGCCACTGTTCCCCCGACTCGCAATGGCCACCTCTGGGCCCCATTTCGGTACGATTGCGCAATCCTCAAGAAACGGCCTTGACTCTGGCGTCGAGGGTGGCGTATGCTCGAAACTGGCATCAAACCCAGTCGTTCGAATGAAAATATCCGGGTTTGACCGCATTAGGCCGTCATTTGGGAGGAATGGTTGAGGTGACGAAATACCTTTACTTGCTCGGAGCTATTGTACCTGTTTCGCTTCCCGTCTCTTACCATGCCGCAGCCGGAAACGTCAGTGCAGGACTGCCGGAACCCTCAGATCAGGCTGGCCTGCCGCCATCAGCGATTCCCGCTGCTATCGGCGCACAACCTGTCTCTCTGAGACACATATTGCCGCTTTACAGAGAGCCCAAGTTGCCGGGTGAAGGAATTTGGGTGAAGGAAGATTTTTCCGGAGGGCATGACCATGCCGATTACATCTATCAGAACATTCTATCGCCCGAGTGGAGAATTCCCAAATGCGATAGTTTACATGATGCTGTTCAATATGAAGCATATTTCGACAAAATTGTATCTTGGGTCTGCTGAACCATACAGGGGAGAGTCACCGTCCAAAATTGAAGAGGCGATTCAACCCTATCTTCTGGCTGTCACCAATGCGCTCTGGCCAACCAGGCACTCGGGGCCCGGTGGGACAATCCTCGCGGGAGAGGTCCTCAAGGAAATGGCCCTTGGGGTTGCGACCCTAGTTTTCTATAAGAACGAATCAGTTGATATCGTTGAATGGAACGACCAAATCCCGGTATCGGAAGTTCGAGACGCCAGACAGCTACAGCATTTGATCGCAAAAGACGGCAAGATAGTGACCACCGTAGTAAAAAGAGGCCGGATAATGTCTGGGGAAATAGGGCTTGGTTCCCTGCTCGACGAAGATCAGCCGGTCGTTGCAGTGCCAGCCAGTGCTCCTGGAGAAAAGCCGTCACATAAGCTTAATTTCACTTCGGGCGACCACTGGTTTCTGGCCACGCGCAGCGCATTTGGAATCCGCCCCGACGGAAATCTGGTCTTTGCCGTGGGGCACCACATCAATACCTCTGATCTGGCTAAAGCGCTGGTGCTTGCAGGGTGCGTGCGGGCAATCCACGGTGATGCGAATCCGGGCAATGCTGTAGGGGTTCTCTATTTCAACGACGGCACTGGCAAAATCGTCAAGAAAGACAGACTATCCCCTCTTCAGGATAAGAGCACTGTTGAACGATACTTGAAAGGAAGTTATCCGAAGGATTTCGTGGCGTTTTTTAGACGCTGAACGATTCGTCAATATGTTCAGTAGGACCGGCATCTTGCCGGTCAACGGGAAGACAAATTACCGGCAAGATGCCGGTGCTACTGAGGTTCTGTGAGAGACGGAGCCGAGGGGATACCGCATCGTTCGCTGTCTTTTCCGGAGCGATGCGGTGCGTTTCGCTCACCAAATCCTACCTGGCCAAACAACTATGACTGGGCCTCATTGAAATCAGGCATCCTCCATGACTGACCCCGTCAAAAGAAAACTCAGCGCGAAACAGATCCTCGCGGACATTCGTTCGGGCATGGACGCTCCAGCGCTGAAAAAAGAGCATAGTTTGTCGGACAAATCGTTCGAATATGTGCTCAGGCAACTGTCGGCCGCAGGATTGCTGACCCAAGATGAACTGCGCCGATTGGAGCCTCGAAGTGGCTCGGCCAAACCGTCTCGTGAACCGCCGGCATGGCCCCAATGGCGATGCCCCGCGTGTAATGCGCCCCAGGCTGCGGCAGTGCCTGAGTGCCCTGCATGCGGAGTTGTTGTGGCCAAATTTGTCGCTCGGCAGGGGCGAGGACCTGACGCTTCGATGATCTCCCCGCGGTTTACCGGAGATGCTGCTCCGACTGGAGGGACAGGCTGGGCACCCGTTATTTTAAGCATAGTGGTTTTCGCTCTTGTCGGAACTGCGGTTCTGGTCTGGTCCACACATCGAGCAAGTGAGAAACAGAAAATTGCCGCACTGGATGTGACAACCCAATCCGCTCAGGAAGTCGAAAGTGAAGCAGACCAGCCTCAGGAGACCAGCAACGACTTGGAGAGCACGAGCCCGGATTACTCGGAAGTCAAGATCGAAGAGGAGCCGGGAAGGATTGAAGCCCCGCCGCCAGTTGTCGCACTCCCGCAGGAGCGTCCTTCCTGGCAGATCGAGCCCCCTCGGGAAACGCGAACACCCACTCCGGACAATCCCACGTACGTTACCGGCGTGTTGAGACAATTTGGGTCCGGAGACTTCAAGAAAGAAGTAGTGGAGGCGTCGAAAACGTACCCGGTCCTGTTTCAGTTTTACAGCAATACTTGAATTCCGTGCAGGCGGATGGAATCCGTCCTGAATGAAGTTGCAAGAGAGACAAAGGGGCGGGCCGTGATAGGCTTGGTTATGATAACCGATCGGGAATTGGTGCGAACCTTTGGAATCCGAAAAATACCGACGATTTTCGTGGTACGTAACTCTCAGATCACGGCATCCTTTGTGGGAGTGGTCCCGAAGGCTCAAATTCAACAGGCATTGAGAGGCTCTTGATCGCCGCAGAAGGCTCCACATTTGGCGAGTTGACACCACGGTTGCATGCAAGAGTTACTGGAGATCGCACGTCCCCTGAGAACTGAATTTCCTCGAGCGCTTTGTCCCTAAGCCGGTATCACTCCTGACTCTCAGGAGCAACAACCATTCCAGTTTGAAGAAATCTTAGTGGTAACCATTTCTTGGGACGGTTAAACCAGGCGAAAAACTGATGCGTTGAAGGTGAGACGGTTTCATCGGAAGTTACGGATGTGTCGGTCACGGCGCGAACAATTTCCTCTCGAGCCGCAATGAGAAGCCCCTCTCCAGCGAGCAGCCCCTTCTCATCGGTTCTACCGGTTACCCTACCGAAGCTCCTCGTGTAAAAGTGAAGCGGTCCCAGCAACCCGAGCAGGCAGATAAACGCAGCTTCTTTCCACGTTAGAAAAGTCTGGATATCGAAACCATTGTCAAGGATGAACTGTGCGTAGTTTATCAGGTCGTTGAGTGATTCCATTCATCTCACCTCTGGTCCAATTTCTACGGAATGATGACCTCCATTTTGGGGTAAAGTTCCCGGAAAATGTGAGCACGAGTGGGGTGGGACGGCTCGCTCGTAGCCTAATCCCGAAGCTTTCCAAGCACATTGATGCCAAAATATCATCGTAATGCTGATATAGAAGCACCTCTTAGGCTGCCCTGAACCGTGGACTCAATGAGTGACCTCGCCCCTGCCCCCATCAGCATTCATGCTTCCATCGATTCAACCAATAGCTCAATTACCGACTTGACCTCCACAGGCATGCTGTATCTCGCCTGGAGGTCTCCTAGCTGACTCAAGCAATTCTGGCAAGACGTGGCAATAATCTTGGCCCCTGTGCTCATGATCTGGTTGTGTTTCATCCGAGCGTGTTCGAGCCGCTTCTTGCCCATATCGGTGTTTTGGCCGACACTGCCTCCCCCTCCGCAGCAGATGCTGTACTTGCGATTCGGCCATAATTCCACGAAATCAGTGGCCACGGCCCGGATTAGCTCACGAGGCGGCTCGTAAATACCCAATTTGCGGCCCACATTGCAGGGATCGTGATACGTGACCCTGGCCTGGATAGCTCCAGGTTTGATCGGTAGCCGCCCTTCCTTGTAAAGCTTGTATGCAAGCTCCACCACGGACAGAACCTCAAAGCCCAATGGCTCGCCCAGCCACCGCTCCGCATCGTTTCGCAAAATCTTAAACCCGTGGCCGCACTCCGTGGACAGCAGGACCTTTGCCCCAAGCCGCCTCGTCTCGTCGACCAGGTTTTTCACCAATGCGGTCGCTGCCTCCGTGTCCCCCAGGTAATAGGCCCAATTGGTGATGTCGAAAAACTTCGATGAGAGGGTCCAATCAACACCCGCGTAATAGAAGAATTTCAGATAGGTCTGAAACATCCTGGGATTTGACGTATACTCACGAGGATTGGGGACGTAGAGCATCTCCGCGCCGCGCCTATCAAAGGAGATCGCCAACCCGCCCTCTTCTATCTCCTCTATGTCTTCCTCAGCCTCCTCAGCCAGCCACTCGGCCATGTCAACAAACGCCTCGGTTGTGATTGCGGTGTTGTTGCCGAATTCCAGGGCCTTCTTCACTCCCTCCACTATTCGTGCAGGCGCTTTGCCTCGATCCCCAGCCAGGGAGCGCAACTCTCGCACGATCACGTCCATCTTGAGCCCTTTGGGGCAGTCTGTGGTGCAACGCCCGCAAAGGGTGCAAGCCCAGATGAACTCCGAGTCAGCCGCCTCTATATCCCGGCCCATCAGGACTTTCCTGATCAGCTTTCGTGGATTCATCTTCGGGTAGCCGTCAGTCAAAAAGCATCTGGAAACGCACTCACCGCATGTCAAACAGACACTGAGGTTTTCTCCACCAGGGGTCCGAACAATTCGTGAGGAGAGGTCTGTCGTGGCGCGGTCAAATGCCATGGCCATTGCTTACTCCTGATTTGCTCCGTAAAGATCCTGTGCTCAGGGATGAGCAAAACTGATTCACTACCCTGCTTAATCGCGCAGGTTCATTGGAAGCAATGGATGCTGTACTCCAGCTTGAGGGCAAAACTTTGCGGCAGATTCAGCTTCCCAAGGACGCTCCGCACTCGGCCTATGGCCCAGTCCGTGCCGGTCTGCGAAGCGCAATTCCCGCGATGGCAACCTATAGTCAGCACACCCTTAACCCCCGCGGCCAGAGTCGCCCAGAGAATAGATTCTGAAATCCGACCAGCGCAAGGAACCGGAAAGAAGAGAACACCCGGAGGCAAAATAACCTGCGACATGGCGCGGCCGGCGGATCGTTGGCATCCATAGATTACTATTGGCTCTGTTTGGCCCTTTCTTGCTTCGGCAAGGAATGAGACCACATCGTGCTCGGGGAATGCATTCAGATCCAGAGCAAGACGAGGGCACTCGGAGACGCATAATCCGCATTCTTGGCAAATCGCCGCCGAAGCCTGGACAGTCGATCTTGAGCCGCCTCGGCCAACGAAGAACGCTGAGTGGGGACATATTCGATAACAGGTGAGGCATCGTATGCACTCTTGTGTTACTGACACCATCTCATCACCGTTGCGCCGCGAGGCCAATAACATCCATGCTCTAGCTTTTACCGCAGCAGAGGCCGCCTGTGCGGCTACCCGCACAAGGTCGGTTTCCGCCTGTGACCTCGCCCACCGCGAATATCCCATTCAAAAAAGACCGCCCGGCATGACAGTGAATGCTGTCAGATAGCAAAAATCCATCCCTGTCAGCGTCGTTTCGACAGACTTCGCGGAGGACCTGAGGCACTGAATCGGGATCCGGCCCCTGCACGGCCAGGATTTCATCGCAGTAAAGCGATACGTATTCCCCTGTCTCGATAACGTCTCGCAAGGTGATGGCAAACTTCTTGGCGGGGTCATCCACCGAAACCCTCTCGACAATCGGAAGCTCCGCTCCAAACCTGTAGAACCGGACGCCGGCCCGCTTGGCCTGATCGTAGAGTGATTCGCCGAATAGGTGCGAAACGGGCGCATGCTGAAAGATTACAAATGATTCTCCTCCTGCCGCCTTATTCTCGATCGCCTGTCTAATAGCCGTCATTCCCGCGGCCGGGTTCGAGTTGGAGCCGTAATCGAGAAGGAATCCGATTCTGCGGCCATTGTCCGAGCAGCGTTCAGGGGAGACGAATTCAAGGCCTGGCGGAAGGCTGGAGGAGAGAGGCCGAAGTTTGATTCCGGACGTCAAGAACAGGCAACCGTAACGCCGCGGCTTGTCAGAACCGAAATCGGAGTAGAAGCCGAACCCTTCTCTCTGGATCTCCGGAAGCGAAGGCAATTCGCGGACCTCTACACCGGTCATTGATTCAAGCAGAGACCGCAAGTAGTCTGCGAGGTCCAGACGGCTATCCGAGCAATAAAGCCAAGAATGGTCGGGACCCGCTTTGACCACAGTTACGGTTAACCCGAGATCCCTCAGCGCCTTCGCGGTCATCATTCCCGAAAGACCGCCTCCCAGAACGAGGACCGGCAATAAATCGGGTCCCGAACAACCGGCGTCCTGTTGGATCATGAGCGTTTCCCAAAGAGGTCTGTGATAATCGCGGCCGCTGTCTGACCGCCGTCCATGAGGGTCTGCTCAATGGTCCTGGGACCACTGCAAGTTCCAGCAACATAAACCCTTGCCATGCCGGTGCGACCGCCACCTAAGGGATCTTTCGATGAGAAGAATCCGAACTCGTTCGTCTCCAACCCCACCATCTCGGCAATGCCCGAAGAGTCAGGCAAGGGCCTCTGACCGATGGACAAGACGATACGGTGAAAACTCTCCCGCACGTTACGGCCGGCATCTTCCCGGATGACCTGGAGCGTGTTGTCATCTCCCGGCACGATCTCCCCCGGAACGCCCTGAATCAGCCGGATTCTACGTATTCGTGCTTCTTCCATTAGAGACCCCGCAAATTTGCCCGCAACTTGTAGGTCTATGTAGAAGATCGTTATCTCCCAGTCCTCACGTTCTTGGCGCAACTTCAAAGCCATCCTCAGAGCAGCTTCGCAGCAGTATTGCGAGCAATAGTTAGCCCCTATGGCAGCGTCCCTGGAACCCACGCATTGAAAAAAGGCTATTTGGGCAGCGCCTTGAATCCCGCTTGAAAATCCCGCGAGGTCATCATTGCGCACGTACGCATTTATATCCTTGAGTGTCAGCACGCCCTTCATGCGCGCGTAGCCCCAAAATATCTTCTCAGAGGGGTCGTACGGTTGGTACCCTGTTGCGATGACGAGCGCTTCAGCCTCCAACAGACTCGTCCGTGTCGCCTCCTGAAGACCTCACCCCAACTCGAATTCCGCCCTCGAAGACATTGGCTGACGACAGTCCAGCGCCCTTCATGACCCTAGCGTTGGAGAAGGAATCGATCTCCTCCACGAGATCCCCGAGAGAACAGCAAAAGCATCGTAGGCACTGATTGGTTGCCATGCACGCCCAATCCCGGACTCTTCCGCCAAGTTGCTTCTCTCTTTCCACGACAGTGCAACCAATACCGTTGGCCAAAAGGGATTTGGCCACAGCCAAACCGCCGATTCCGCCTCCGATAATCACAACGGGCTTCTCAGATGTATGCATCTCTCCTTCGCTTCAAATAAGCAAATAGCAGGGGCACGGCACGCCGTGCCCCCATTCACATTTATACTATCGTTTTTCTCGCGATGGCGCAAATTTGTTCGGCAAACCAAAGTGGAATCCATCGCGGCGCTCCTCTTATTGATCGACGCCGAGTTGTCCTTTCATACCATCTACCATAGCTAGAGAGCTACAACGAAGCATGAAAATGCTCGAAACATTGGTGCCACCATGAAAAAGCCGCCCCTCTTTTGATAGCCGGAAGTTTCGTAGGAATGCGCTCTTAAACATGTGATCTCGCTACCGCCTGGACTTTCCGCGGTTCTCGAGAGCGTATCAGGTTGTGCCATTCGAAGCGTAAGAGATCCGCCCGAAGCGGCAGAAACCGCAGTGGCGAACAATTACTCGCTTGAGAGCGCATCGATATCGACCGCCCAAATCTGGATTTTGTCGAGTATGACCCACCGTTTTGACAGCTTCCCAATCAAGGTGGTAAAGTGACCGTACCGGAATGGTAGGGAATTTTGCCTTCCCGCGCCGAGCACGGCGCACATTCAAATTGGCTGGAGCAAGGAGTTGGCGATGAACTTGAATGCTACCGGAACGTCTAACATCACGGGTTCTGCGACCTACGCAATTTTTGGCCGAGTCTTCCTGCGGGCCCTCAACCTCATGCTCAATCCGGCCAACCGGGCTATCAGGAAAGAGAAGGGGCTGAATGCAGGTGATGCGCTCTTTAATTTCATCAAGTTATCCTTTCTTGAGACTACAGTTTTGAAATATCGCCACATGGTGCGGTTCGGCGATGCAGTCATGCTGGACAGCACGTTTCCGCCCTTCCCGTCTCGAGCTTTTGACAAAAGGATTTCGAATTATCTTAACAACTTGGACCTGACCGAGCTTCCGTCGGGGATCGTTTCCATTTCCACGACCAACTGCTGCCCTTACGCTTGCGCATTCTGCTCCACCAACGCGCGGCACAACACTGAGACCGACCTCGATGAAGAATTGCTGAAGAAGACTATACGTCAGGTTGAGAGTCTCGGTGTCCCTACAATAATTCTGCACGGCGGCGAGCCCATGTATCGGTACGATCGTTTTCTGAGGCTCGTTAAAAGCGTCAACGACAATACCTGTTTGTGGATGTTCACCACAGGGTACGGGGTCACTCCTGAAAAGGCGGCGGAACTCAAGGCAAATGGACTGTTCGGAGTGTGGGTTAGCCTGGATCACTACAAACCCGAGGTGCACAATCGCCTGAGAGGGCATCCCGAAGCCTTTGACAATGCTTGCCTAGCTGTGGAGAGCTTTAAGAAGGCTGGGCTGTACACTTGCCTGTCGCTGGTCCCCCCGGAGGACTTGCAGGGATCCGAAGAATTTCAAAGAATATTACAACTTCGCGCGGGACCTGGGAGTCGCGGAGATCCGGGTCATGGAGGTGAAACCCTCCGGCCGTGAAGCCTGCCGGGGAGTCATGGCCCACAGCCCGGTTCTGGCCCAGTTGCAACAGGACCTGTTCAAAGATCCTGCATATCGGTCGCACCCGCCCCTGAGCGGACTCTCCACATGGCTGGAAAAGGACCCGGCTTTGGGGTGCCAGTGCCGTTTCGAATACCTTTTCGTGACCTCTACGGGCGAGGTGCAGCCCTGCGAGGCGACGGAAATATCTTTCGGCAATATACAGGATGAGGATTTCCTGGAGATTTATACCCGAGCTTGCAATGCGTTTCCCAAACCTGCCACAGGTTGCATTCCCATGGTCATGTACCCGGAGGTCCGGAACTTTCAGCAGGTCAAGGCGCAACTCTCCTCACCTGAGAAATCGGAGCTTTCCACGAAGATTATGTACGGCTTCCAGGAAAAGGGGGACATTCCGGGAGTCTACAGGAGGATCTGGCCGACATACGAACAGCGCCTCCGCGCGTACCGACTTCGCCGCGCGGGCCAAAACTCTGGAGCCAAGCGCCATTGAAGGCCGTTCTCCGGCCCGGCAGGATGTGACGGACAGAAATAATAGCAGCCTATTCGATCGGGTCTGAAGAACTGGTGTTTTGGCGTACGCCCAAAGCCTTGACCTATCTCGAGGTCCGGGCACAGAATCGTGGCACGATCCGCAAGCCCGCGACGATTTGAAACAGTTTCCTATACCAGTCCCACCGATTCTGTCCGTCCCCTCCGTATCATAGCCGGTTTCGGGCAAAACTTTTTTGGAAGCGCTATAGAACACGTTTTCACGGTTGCTTGGGAAGAGAGATTGAATTATTGCTTGAAGCTTACGACGGTCTATGTTAAGCAGAGAGTGTCTGATACGGGTCGGGTGCCTCACGAGCCGGCTCCCGTCAATTTGGAGGTGACATGCTCCGATTCAAAAAACCGAAAAGTGACGCAGTAAGCGGATTTCTCGGGTCCCAAACCGAGTTTACAGGCAAACTTGCGTTTTCGGGGGTAGTACACCTTGATGGGAGCTTCAAGGGCGAAATCATCAGCAGAGGAGTCCTTGTAGTGGGCAGTGATTCGGTTGTTCACGCGCAAATCCACTCCAACGTCCTGAAGATCTCAGGCGAAGTCCGCGGCGATCTGACGGCCACGGAAAAAATTGAACTGTACCCGCCTGCCAAAGTTTACGGCAACATTCGTACTCCGAGCCTCGTTGTAGAGGAAGGCGTTATCTTCGAAGGGACCTGCAGCATGTCGTCGGCGAAGGCGGAAACGCTCTCTATTGCCGAGCCCGAGCAGGAGCGTGCTGGAGACGAAGAACCATTGGAGGCTATCTCAGCACAGGCATGGCCCCCGTCTGACGAAGAGAACGACAGTCTTACCGAAGAAGATTCTGGCAAAAGTCCCCTGCACAAACATGACCGGTAATTAAAGGCTTTCCCTAGTAATTCCCGCCTTTCCCATGCCCTGTTCTCCGGAGAAAAAGATCTTGACACGTCTGGAACGCGGTGTTACTATGCCGATTCATTCTTAGTTTGAGTCTCAGACAATATCCTTTTTCAAAAAAATCACATAGTTGGAAGTCAAGTGGCTGGTGGGTTCCGACATCCGGAGGAAGCCGGACGGTCGTAAAATTTCGCTAATCCGGGAGAATACGTCAGTGATTCAACTAAATATCACCCTGTTCATCCAGATAATCAACTTCCTCGTCCTCTTATTCCTTTTGAACGTCCTTCTTTACAAACCCATCATGGCGAAGATTCGGGAAAGGGAAGCAACGATTCGCAAGGACCAGGAAAAGGCTGTTGAACTGGAGCAGAAGGTTCTGGACCAGGAGAATCGGCATCAGCAAGAGCTTGCTAAGGCCAGACAGACGGCAGTCCAAGAAAAAGGCGCTCTGCTCGGTGAAGCTAAGCAGAAGGAAGCTGATATCCTCGAAAAGGCCCGTGCTGAAGCCTCTCTGATCGTCGACCAGATGAAGGCGTCCATTCAAGTGGAAGCCGAACAGGTCCGGAAGACCCTGAAAGCCCAAATGACTCCTCTTGCCCGGTCAATCACGGAAAAGGTCCTCGGGAGGGCAATCTCATGAAGGCTTATATAAGGGCTCTGGTTCCACTCCTCCTGCTGCTTTTGGTCTCTGCCGGCACGGCCTTTGCTTCAGCCGAAGGTGCCGAAGGGGGAGGATCCTGGACCACGCAGATGCTGATCTGGAGGGTGATTAACACGGCAGCTCTTATTGGGATCCTTGTCTACTTCCTCAAGAAGCCTATGGTGAACTTCTTCTCCGAACGACATGCTCAGATCCAGAAAGACCTGGAAGACGCCAAGGAACAGCGCGACCGGGCAGAGCGCACCATCGCCGAGTATGAAAAGAAAATAGGCGAAATGGGGCGGGAACTCGATAATAGTCCGCGACGAACTGCGCAAGGCCGCCGGTGTTGAAAGCGAGAAAGTCGTCTCCAATGCCGACAAAATGGCGGCGAGCATGGTCGAATCTGCGAAACTCGCAGCCGAGCAGGAAGTCAGAAAGGCCAAAAGCATCTTGAAAAACGAGGCGGTGGGATTGGCAGTTGGAATGGCCGAATCGCTTATTCGCGAGAAGATCAACGAGGACGGACCGCAAGAAAATTGTGGAGGATTATCTTGTTAAAGTCGGGGGTATGAAGTGATTGACACCACTCTAGCAAAACGTTATGCCAAGGCCCTGGTCGAGATCGCGCAGGAACAAAACGCACTGGATAAGTATGCCCAGGATCTGGCTCGGCCTGTGCTCTATTGGTGGAAGCCTCCAAGGATTTCCGTGAAATCTTGATCAATCCCGTTTTCACTAAAGATGACAAGAAAAGGATTGCCGGGCAGTCCTTCAAAAATGGGAGCGGACCCGATGGTGATCAATTTTGTGAATTTGCTGATCGATCGCAAACGTATAGATCAATTGGCGGGCATAGAAAAGGCTTTTCGCGGAAAAGTGGACGAAATTCGCGGTATAACCCGAGGGGCAAGTCACAAGCGCTGAACCCTTGGCCACGGAGGAACTGGGGCGAGTTACCGATACCTTTGCGAAAATAAGGGGCAAGCAAGTATTGGTAACCACCAAGGTGGACCCTTCCCTTATTGGAGGGCTTGGTCGCCAGAGTCGGAGACATGGTTTTTGACGGGACGATTCGCACCCAGCTTAATCAGCTTAAGGAAAGCTTGAAGGGATAGGAAAATGCAGATCAGAGCCGAAGAAATCAGTGACATTATCAAGCAGCAGATTCAGGACTACGACAAGAAGGTCGAAGTCAGCGAAACAGGGACCGTCATCAGCGTTGGAGACGGCATCGCACGCCTACACGGCCTGGAAAACGCCATGGCCGGCGAACTTCTCGAATTCCCGGGCGGGATCATGGGGATGGTGCTCAACCTTGAAGCGGACAACGTGGGCGCGGCGATTCTCGGCGAAGATGTCCACATCAAGGAAGGGGATACCGTCAAGAGGACCGGACCGCATCGTGCAGGTCCCTGTCGGGCGCAGCCATGCTGGGACGAGTCGTGGACGCCATAGGCCAACCCGTTGACGGAAAAGGCCCGATTGAAACCATCGGAATTCCGGGTTGATCGAGATTGTCGCCCCTGGAATCATCAAGAGGCAGCCGGTGAAAGAGCCGCTGCAAACCGGGATCAAAGCCATCGACTCGATGATCCCCATCGGCCGTGGGCAGCGGGAACTTGATCATCGGCGACCGCCAGACCGGTAAGACCGCCATTGCTTTAGACACGATCATCAATCAAAAAGATACCGATGTTAAGTGCATCTACGTGGCGATTGGCCAGAAACGTTCCACCGTGGCGCAGGTCGTTGCGACCCTGGAACGTTTCGGGGCCATGGATTATACTACGGTCGTATCGGCCACAGCCTCCGATCCCGCGCCCATGCAGTATATTGCGCCATATTCGGGCGTCACCATGGGCGAGTACTACAGGGATAACGGTCAGCATTCTTTGATTATTTATGACGATCTCAGTAAGCAAGCCCAGGCGTATCGCCAACTTGTCTCTGCTTTTGCGCCGGCCTCCCGGGTCGAGAAGCGTTTCCGGGTGACGTGTTTTATCTGCATTCCCGCCTGCTCGAACGGGCGGCAAAGCTGAATGACTCGCAAGGCAGCGGCAGTCTGACGGCCCTGCCGATTATCGAAACCCAGGCCGGTGACGTGTCGGCCTATATTCCGACCAATGTCATTTCCATCACCGATGGCCAGATCTTCTTATCCACCGACCTTTTCTATTCCGGCGTGCGTCCGGCGGTCAATGTTGGTCTGAGCGTCTCCCGCGTCGGCGGAAATGCGCAGGTGAAGGCCATGAAGCAGGTCGCAGGATCGCTTCGCCTGGATTTGGCCCAGTTCAGGGAACTTGAAGCTTTCGCCCAGTTTGGATCGGACCTCGACAAGGTCACCCAGGCGCAGCTCGCCAGAGGAACCCGATTGGTCGAGATCCTGAAGCAGCCTCAGTATGTTCCGATGCCGATAGAAAAACAGGTGGCAATCATTTTTGCGGCAACTAATGGCTACGTCGACGAATATGATTTGCGCATGTTGGCCGAATACGAGAAGCAGTATCTGAGCCATCTGGAAGCCACTCATCCTGAAGTCTTGCAGGAACTCAAAGAGAAAAAGGTGATTTCAGCGGATCTCGAAGCCAAAATGAAAGAGATCCTCGACAAATTCAAGGGGATCTTTACTCCGCCCCAGCTATCGTTAGTGTAACGATTTGAGGCGGACGACGAGCGCAGTTAGCCCGTTAGGGTCCGTATATAGAGGTAGATATGGCAAACCTCCGAGAACTTCGTAAACGGATCGCCAGCGTCAAAAACACGCAAAAGATCACAAACGCCATGAAAATGGTGTCTGCGGCGAGGCTGAGACGAGCCGAAGAAGCTATAAAGTCGGCGCGCCCTTTTGCCGATAAAATGCGCGACGTACTCATGTCCTTGGCGGCCCGAATTAATCCCGGCGCCCATCCTTTGTTGGAGGTGAGGCCTCCGAAGAAAGCGCTGCTAATTTTGATTACCGCGGATCGCGGCCTCTGCGGAGCATTCAATGCCAACTTGAACCGCCGTTCTGAAGCTTTCGTAAAAGAGATGAATGAAAAAGGCGTTCAGGTTGATATGATTAATGTGGGCCGCAAAGGTAATGACTATTTCCGCCGGCGGAAGATAAATCTGGTTGAGGCTTTCATTAACGTGATGAATAACGTCACGTACGAGCTTTCGGGCAGAGTTGTCTCGGTCGCTGTGGAGAAGTTCACTACAGGTGAATACGAGGAAGTTTACGTTTTGTTCAACAGCTTTCGTTCCGCTGTCAGGCAGATAATGACTTTACGGAAGCTTCTGCCCGTAACCCCGGAGGAGGAGGACTGGCAGCGGAGAAGGGAATATCTGTACGAGCCTTCGGAGGAAGCGCTTGCTGGATTCCATTTTGCCTCGTTACGTGCAGGTGCAGGTCTTTACGGGTATGCTTGATTCGGTGGCAGCCGAGCACGGCGCTCGTATGACGGCTATGGAAGCGGCCACTTCCAATGCGGACGATATGATCTACAGATTGACAATGAAACTCAACCGTTTGCGTCAGGAGTCTATTACCACCGAGTTGATGGAAATAGTCGGCGGGGCCGAGGCGCTGAAAGGTTGAGAGATTCTTTAGCTGAGCAATAACAGAATCCATTTCGAAGACGGTTTCAGGAGGATATCCTAAGATGGCAGAGGGAAAAATAGTTCAGGTAATCGGCCCCGTTGTGGACGTGGCTTTCCCGGAAGGACAGCTCCCGGAAATTTATAATGGATTATTGATTTCAAATCCTTCCATAAGCGACGAGCCTGACAATTTCGTCGTCGAGGTTGCCCAGCACCTGGGCGACAACACGGTGCGGACCATCGCAATGGATACGACCGACGGTCTGGTTCGAGGCATGGCCGTCAAAGACACCGGTGGGTCCATACGAGTCCCGGTGGGCAAAGGCGTTCTTGGGCCGAATCATGAATGTGGTGGGCCGGCCTACGGACGAAGGCGGCCCGATAGTCACGGAAGAAACCCGGCCGATTCACCGTTCCGCTCCCTCCTTTGACGAGCAGGTGACAGAAATCGCAATTCAGGAGACCGGTATCAAGGTAGTCGATCTTATCGCTCCGTTTATGAGGGGCGGAAAGATCGGCTTCTTCGGCGGCGCTGGCGTTGGCAAGACCGTCTTCATGATGGAAATCATTAACAACATCGCCAAGCAGTTCGGCGGCACCTCGGTTTTCGCCGGCGTGGGTGAGCGATCCAGAGAAGGGAACGACCTGTATCTGGAAATGGGCGGCGTCCTTCCCGGCCAGAAAAAAGCTGAGGGTGAAAGAGTTCTCGACCGTGCGGCCCTTATTTACGGCCAGATGAACGAGCCCCCGGAGCACGTGCTCGAGTTGGACTGACCGCTCTGACAGTTGCGGAATATTTCCGCGATGAACAGGGATATGGACGTTATGCTCTTCATCGACAACATCTTCCGTTTCACCCAGGCAGGTTCGGAAGTTTCGGCTCTTCTCGGACGTATGCCTTCGGCGGTCGGTTATCAGCCTACTTTGGGAACGGACATGGGCGAACTTCAAGAGCGGATCTGCTCGACCAAGAACGGCTCCATTACAGCAGTTGAATGTATCTACGTCCCGGCGGACGACTTACCGACCCGGCTCCCGCTACTACTTTTGCTCATCTTGACGGAACGGTCGTTCTTTCGAGGCAGGTTGCCGAGTTGGGGATCTATCCGGCGGTCGACCCGTTGGACTCCACTTCCAGGATTCTGGATCCCCGACGTTCTCGGTGAGGAGCATTATAATGTCGCCCGTCAGTACAGCTCGTCCTCCAGAGATATAAGGATCTTCAGGACATCATCGCGATCCTTGGCATGGACGAGCTTTCGGAAGAAGATAAGCTGGTCGTTGCCAGGGCTCGCAAGATCCAGCGCTTCCTGTCACAGCCTTTCTTCGTAGCTCAGGAATTTACGGGAACACCCGGCAAGTATGTCAAGATCCAGGACACAGTGGCCGGTTTCAAAGAAATCGTCGAAGGTAAATGGGATCACCTCCCCGAGCAGGCGTTCTATATGGTTGGGGATCTGAACGAGGTCTTGGAAAAGGCTGAAAAGCTGGCAAGCGCCGCCGCCTGATCGGGAGAAGCCCATGTCGGAAAAATTCAAAGTTGAGGTTGTGACCCCTACGAGGGTTGTGCTCGACAAGGAAGTTGAAGAAGTCATCGCACCGGGGATTATGGGAGAGTTCGGGGTTTTGATCGGGCATACGCCCATGCTGACTTTTATTAAACCCGGCGTCCTCTCTTATCTTGAGAACGACAAGTTTATAAGGTTCGCTGTGGGTGAAGGCTTTTGCGAGGTCTTGGCAGATCGCGTGTCCGTGCTAGTTGACGAAGCTTACACGGTCGAGGAGCTTGACTCAGCCGCGGTGTCCTCGGACATCCAGGCACTTGAGCAGCAACTGGTCGCCATCGATGCAACAGCGGACCCTGAAGGCTATCGCAAGCTGACTAGTAGGCTAAGGATGGCGCGCGCTAAACTCTCCCTCGCAAGCGGAAGCTGATTCAGTCAATCTTTTCGGTCCGAAGATGTCATCAGGCCTTGACTTGGTTGGGGTATCCCGAACCATGCCAAGGCCTTTTGTTTTGGTGGGGCGCTATTTCCGATTCGCCCTCAAACTTGGTCGAATGCCTGTTCCAGATCGAAAATCTGATCGTCAATGTGTTCGATCCCTACCGAAATTCTAATCATGTTTCGCGTGATGCCCATGAGCCCGCGGACTTTCTCGGGCATGGAAGCGTGAGTCATCGACCACGGATGCTCGATCAGCGATTCCACACCGCCAAGGGACTCCGCCAGCGTGAAAAGCTTGACGGCACCCAGTAAGTGAAACGCCTCTGTCTTCGCCTCCCCTGACGCAAAAGGAGAAGGTGCCACCGTATCCCGTCATCTGTCGCAGAGCGAGTTTGTGCTGCGGATGGCTTTCCAGACCGGGATGTAGCACTCGCTCTACCTTTGGGTGAGCCTCCAGCCATCGTGCCAACTCAAGCGCATTGCGGTTATGGGCTTCCATCCGCACTGCAAGAGTTTTCACCCCCCGCATAACGAGAAAGCACTCCAGTGGCCCAGCGCAAGTACCCATAGCGTTATGGAGAAATTTGATTTTTCCAGCCAATTTCGGGTCATTGACAATGACCGCGCCGCCCACCACATCGGAATGGCCGTTGATGTACTTGGTTGTCGAATGCACCACCACGTCGATGCCCAGTTCTATGGGGCGTTGAAAATAGGGAGAGAGAAAAGTATTGTCACAAATCGTCGCTATCTTCTGCTCTACGCGCGATGTCTAGCGATCTCCCGCAGGTCCAGGAGATTCATGAGCGGGTTTGGTGGGGATTCAGTCCACACCGCCTTGGTGCCGGGGCGAATTGGCTTTACGTAGCAGATCCAGGTCACGCAAGTTCACAAACTCCACTTCGACCCCGTGCTTTTGAGTGACATTGACGAAGAAGCGGTACGTTCCGCCATAAAGGTCGTCATGGACTATCAAGTGGTCGCCCTGGACCATACATTTCAAGTATGGTCGCTTCCGCAGCCATCCCAGTCGCGAAAACGAATCCGTCCGTACCGCCTTCCAGAGCCGCAAGACACTCCTCCAATGCTTTACGAGTGGGGTTGCCGCTACGTGAGTAGTCGAACTCTCCCGGGCTCATTAACATCTTTGAACGCGAACGTCGAAGTCTGGTAGATCGGTGTCATTACCGCGCCGTATGTGGGATCCTTCGCCTGTCCTGCATGAATGGCAAGTGTTTCAAATCGCATTCTGCCTCCTTTGCAGTAACCCTCAAGTGTGGTGGCTCGTTTCAGGCTTGAATATCTTCAAATAAAGCCGTTGAGAAATAACGTTCGCCTGCGTCCGGCAGCACTGTGACGATCAACTTGTCCTTGTTTTCCGGACGAGCGGCTACTGGACGGCAACCGCCGCTGCAGCGCCGCTCGAAATTCCGCAGGTGATTCCTTCTTCGCGATGTGCAGACGTAGCGCCATTTCGATCGCTTCATCATTGGAGACTGTGGCGATTTCATCCACAAGGTCCAGATCCAGGACATCAGGTTTGAAGCCTGCACCAATGCCCTGAATTTTATGCGGACCCGGCTTTGGTTCCTCACCGTTTCGGATCATCGTCAAGTACGGGCGAATGAATCGGGCTCCACAGCCACCGACCAGATTCCTTCTTCTTTTCATTCTTGAAGAATCGGCACACGCCGGTGATGGTCCCGCCAGTGCCGACGCCCGAGACAAAAATATCCACTTTGCCGTCCGTGTCATCCCAAATCTCCGGGCCCGTTGTCTTGTAGTGGATTTCGGGATTTGCCGGATTCTTAAACTGTTGCGGCATAAAGTATTTTTCAGGGTCGCCAGCCAGGATCTCCTCTGCCTTGGCAATGGCGCCGGGCATTCCTTTGGCGCCTTCAGTCAGAATCAAGCTCCGCCCCGAACACTTTCAGCATCTTCCGACGCTCCAAGGACATGGTTTCAGGCATTGTCAATAAAAGAGGATAATTTCGGGCGGCGCAAACGAACGCCAAGGCTATGCCGGTGTTACCGCTTGTGGGTTCCAAAACGGTAGTTCGGTTTGAGCCAGGAATCAGCTTCCCTTCCTTTTCCGCGGCCCAGATCATTGAAGCGCCGATGCGGCATTTTACGGAATATGAAGGGTTGCGTCCCTCAATCTTCCCGAGGACTGTCCCTGGAAGTCTCGGTGACCCTATTCAGCCGTACCAGTGGCGTGCCACCGATGCTGAGACTGTTGTCGAGGTGAATTCGTTCCATTGGCTTATCTCCTTAAAATGAACTTGACCGTTGCCAGAACGACCTTGAAACCTGCGATCTCTGCCAAATGCCGGGTAAGCCCCAACTCATGTCAAACTCACATGGATTATCCGCCGGTTTCTGTGTATGTCACTCTGAATTCTCGTTTCCCGCGATCCAGAAACGGACCAATTCCACAGCATTGCCTTGAGGAATCTGTGTCCTCTTCCCAAGGATCGCTGCCGAGCCGATGCCTCCCGCGCCCCCACCAGGGGCCCGCTCGACGACAGCAGGTGTTTCTGCCTTTTCCAACCCACCTCCGGCAAAGCGGAGTTCCGCGAATAGCGCAGAAACTTCCTCTTTGGAAAAGCCGAGGTTCATCGGATGTCTCTCCGTTCACGGACGAATTAGCCGGCACCGGGCGCTTCCCGTCACTCAACTATCTCAATCGTCATGGTAGACATTCACAACCAAAAAGAATCTGCTCCGCTACTGCCAAGGTCCGGCTCTCGGCTCAACCAAGACTGAAGCCCGACTCATGCAGAAGCTGTTGCAAAACTCAACACAATGTCCACCTCATAGCACGATTGAGGGTGGCAGCCATTCCGGCAC
>CAWHDO010000051.1:0-31889 GCA_963828085.1 uncultured delta proteobacterium | reverse complement strand
GCAGGCCTCAACGAGCTACACGAGAGACTACGGGTCTTGTGTGCAGCCGCGGTATATGGTAGTATAAAGGCATGCAGATTATCGAAAAGCGGAGAACCCTGAGATCGAGCTGTTCCTTGCGCTCTATTACAAAGTGGGGGGCCGAAATGTTGATTCGAAGCGCAAAGTCATGGTGCGGCATCGTGCTGCTTGCTGCTGTGGTCGCCTTAACTGTCCTATTGATAAGCTGCCCGCTAACACCCCTTGCACCAAAAGCTCCCGTAGGGACTCCACCGGAACCGCCCTTTCCTCCAGTTCAGTGCTTCTGACGTGGCAGGACGGTTCATCCGATGAGACTGGCTTTACGGTAGAGAGAAAGACCGGGGTTGGTGGTTCATACTCCATCGTCGCCCGCCTGCCCGCAAACTCCACGGCCTTTGTCGACTCCGGTTTAGTAGATTCAACACTCTTCTTCTACAAAGTCTATGCTTTCAATGGTCCCGGAAACTCGACAGATTCAAATGAAATCTCGGTTACAACGCTTGCCTCTTTGCCTGCCGCCCCATGGGGCCTGACCGCCACAGCGGTTTCTTCATGCCAGATCAATCTGGCCTGGACGGACAACTCTACAAATGAGACAGGCTTCAAGATTGAACGCAGCCTTGATGGGAGCACTGGGTGGGCTCAGATCGCGCAGGCCGCCGCGCAAACGACAAGCTATAGCGACTCTAATCTCTCAGGTGGCACAACCTACAACTACCGAATACGCTCCACGAACGCCGCTGGGGACTCTGGGTATTCCGGCAATGCCGCCGCCACGACGCGGTCGGTCCCCCTGCTGCCCCAACGGGTCTGACCGCCACAGCGGTCTCGTCATCGCAGATTAATCTTGCGTGGACGGACAACTCCGCCAACGAGACGGCTTCAAGATTGAGCGCAGCCTCGACGGCAGCAGCGGATGGACTGCGATCTACCTCACGCCCCAAATGCCGCCGGCTATAATCATGCCGGCCTTGCGTCGAATACGATGTTCTACTACCGGGTATATGCCACCTCCAGCTTAGGGAACTCTGGGTTTTCCAATATAGCAAGCGCCACCACTTCTATCACTCCGCCTTTCGCGCCTTCCGGGCTCTCCGCGACAGCAGTTTCAGGGAATCAAATAAACCTGTCATGGACAGATAACTCTTCAAACGAGGCGGGCTTTAAGATTCAGCGTCGTCCTGACGGGAGCACTTGGACGCAGATCTACGTGACCGCTTCCAACGCCACCAGCTACAACAATACTGGCCTTTCTTACGGCACGAGCTACTCCTACAGGGTGTGCGCCACAAATACTGGAGGGGATTCAGGGTATTCAAACACTGCCACTGCGACTACCTTGACAATACCAGCAGCGCCATCGGGTTTGACAGCAACGGCAGTTTCTGCATCGCAGATCAATCTCTCCTGGACTGACAATTCTTCCGATCAGACGGGCTTCAAAATTCAACGTAGTCCCGATGGAAGCACGTGGACGCAGATTTATTTGACGGCGGCTAATGCCACCAGCTATAGCAACACAGGCTTATCTGCAGGGGTGAGCTATTCGTACAGAGTGTGCGCCACGAATGCCACAGGGATTTCGGATACTCAAACACCGCAAGCGCAACAACTTTGACTGTGCCCGCCACACCTTCCGGGCTCGGTGCATTCACTATTTCATCATCGCAGATTAATCTTGCATGGACGGACAATTCTTCCAACGAATCTGGATTCAAGATTGAACGCAGCCCTGATGGAAGCTCTTGGACGCAGATTTACCTGACCGCGGCCAACGCCATTAGCTACAGCAACACGGGCCTTCAAGCAGGAGCACCCTATTTTTATAGGATTCGCGCCACCAACGGCGCAGGTGATTCGGGGTATTCAAATACGGCAAGCGCAAGGACCAAGGCGCCGCCGCAGACCTTTAAAATTGCCAACTCCTGGGGCGTAGGGTCCTGGGAGAACGTTGCAGACGGCTTCTATTACATCACCTATTCGGCTTTTAAGAGCGCTGGTGGCGGCGTTTTTTCCATGTTCTTTGACGACCTAAATGCATACAATCCCAGGTTCCTCGCCACTTTCCAATTAAGCCACCCGGTGCGCGGAGACTGCTATATAGAGGTTGGGCTGGGATCGCATGCCTCCCCTATGCAGTCAAAGGTATTCAATTCTACCGGCTACTATGCCCACGATCCCAATTCCTTCCCGTCAAACGTGATCGCCGTTGATATCTCGGAGTTCGCGTCGAACATCAACGCCTACGATCTTTTTTTGGGCGTGTTTGATGGGACCACTGCCCAGGGAGGAACGACAAACACCGGAACCATCGTTTCTTTTGCGGTAGAGAAATATACGACCTATGGCGGGTCGCATACTACACTCTCGTCTTACACAGCACTCCCCAAGGCCACCACCGATGGCGCCTGGACTTACGCGGACATTCACACGGCAGGCGTCATCGGGACAGCAGTTCAGCCAGCGATGGCTGCTCCGTCTAAAATCTCATCCCTTGTAAACGCACATACCATGACAGACGCCGAGCTGAACATCCTGAAAACAAGGTTTGGTGTCGCAATCAAAAACAGAAACTACAATTTGGTGATAAAAGGCCATGGCACGGCCTCCGGCCTCCAACTGACGAAGAATGGGCGCAGATTCAGAAAAACACGATGATGATCGATTCTTTGAAAGCGGGCCCAGTCGGATCGCCACCTTCCGTGGACTTAAGCTCTTCGGTTTATTTCCCTCCCATAGGCGACCAGGGAAATCAGGGATCGTGCGTTGCCTGGTCTACAGGCTACTATATTAAGACATTCCAGGAGGCGCTTGAGCACAACTGGAATTTGTCCAGCGTGCACACAATCGGAAGCTGGCCGCTGTACTACCCGGACAGCCAACTCAACCATATTTGCAGCCCCGCATGGGTCTACAACCAAATTAACGGCGGCGTCGATGGGGGGGCTGCCTTCACAGTTGCCGCGGACTTGCTCAGCAGCTTCGGGGCGGCCACGTGGCAAACCGTCCCTTACTACATACACTCTCCATCGGTTGCTTCGGACTGGGCCACCTGGCCTTCGGAAGCGGGTTTCAGAGACGCCCCTCCTTATCGCGCTGCAATCCCACAGGATTCAGAATGGGGCATGCATTACTTCCTTAATAATGTTCTAGCGACGCTCAGATCGCAATACTAAAGACCTTGATCGCGAACAACATTCCGGTGTGCATCGGCGTAGACGCTAACCAGTATCCCAATCTCACCTCCGACGACGTGTGGGATGTAGGCAACTATGTGCCCGCGGGGATTAACCATGCGAATACCATAGTGGGGTATACAGATTAGCTGAGGCTCTGAAAGACGCAAGCCTGGTTCTATTGATAGGGTCACGGAGGGTTCGGGAGATAATCGGGCATAATCTAAGGCATAGCATACTCCAGCAAAGACGCAGTAGTTGCCGGTGTCACTTTTTGCCACTTATCTGACACATGTGGCAGAACCAGGGGGGGAACTTCCGGGCTCTGCTTCACAGATAATCGTCAGTTACCTAGTTGTGACGTTTGTAGAAAGCCACTATAATCTTCAAAATAGTCATTAGGAGAGCGATTATGGCTAAACAAGTTAAGGTCGATCCAGCGGGTTCGCCTGCGTTAAAAAAATCCAAAAGCACCGCAAAAAAAGCCAAAGGCAATAGTCTTCTCGATGAGATATCAGCTCAGCTGAAACAGGGAGAACTGAACAAAAACGTCCTACTTAACATACCGATTTGGGGCTGGACTGGCGACGGCAAGACATGCGCCATGCTGACCGCCATTCACTACTGCGACCCTTATCGGCATCCATTCGAGTTTTCTTTTGTTACAAACCCAGACGAGATCGCAAAGGTGGAAGCATCAAAAGATGAGTACAAGGGACACAATTTAGCTGGCCTTGCTTTAGCAACGACTGAGCGACTTCATGGATTGATGGAGCAGTTTATTGACAATAACGAATGGCTTCCCGGGACGGATGAGCCATCCTCAAACATCCTGGCGATCCGGCGGATGGATGTAACCTTAGGATATGCAATTTTCCCCGACATCCAGGGAGGAAGTTTTTTAAAACTTGACGAAATAGCAAGAGAGGTGCTGCAAAACGCGCATGCTGCAATGATGTTTGTTAACCCTAAAACGTATAGCGCCAAATCATTTGACGGAAAGCGATATCGCGATGACATATTTGCGCGCATTCAATATTTTGCGGAAGAAGGCGTGCCCGTTTGCATGATGATTTCAAAGGCGGACCGTTATCATTCTCTAAAATGATGATGCTGATAACACAGAAAAACTACTCACTGTTCTTTTGGATCGACAAAAGAGCCTTAAATCCAAACTTTGTCGTGTCGCCGTGGTTGGGGTGGGAGTCAGACAATCGAAGCAAACCACCTTCCTCCAGCAGCAGACCAACGGCCAGAATGGTTGCTGAGAAGCCTGGGTCTGGATAGTCGCCCAAGCTTTGTTGCGCTCCTGGAATGAAATACAAAGGAACCCACCACTTCTGAATATCCGTTCTCGTGCAGATAGGGCACGCGCTTTCGAAATAAAGCCAATTACCGGAGCTACGACAAGTAGGTGACTTTAGCGCGGCGGCAGGCCAAGTCCTGTGCCAATCAAGCGACGATGCCAATATTTCGTTTACATTCATATCTGACACTGGAGAATTGTTACAAACTACTCTTGATTTAGGGCTTACTCTCCAGCCCCAGTTTGATGCTGTTGGTTCGTTGCCAGAATGGGACAAATCGAGCGTACAAGGTACATATTTGGGAGGGGAATATCTAATTGGCGCACGGACGAAATGTAACTTTCTTTGGCAAGGCACAAAAGGCGATTCGCTCACGAAAACATCGCTGCCGACGGAACTGCAATGCTGGGTGCCCCAATTTACAAAGCGATTGCTTGGCGTCGATTCAACTGGGCGACTTCACTCCATGCGGCGAAAAGGTGACAAATGGGTGCAAACGGATTTCTTAGAAGGATTTGTCTCTTCATCACCTGTTGTCGCTTGCACAATTGTTGAGAAGGCAGATCTTCTAATTGTGTTCACGGGATCAGCCGTCGCTGGAATTTCGATAAAATCAGATGGAAGGTTCGGAGCTCGCTTTTCGCCAGAGTTGGTTCAAACGTATGACGGTCCAATTGTAGTAGCCAACAGGCTTGGCTTATGTTTGGCGACAAACAGCGCGGGGCAGGTGTTGCTTAGTGCGCCATTGAAAGCGATTGAATTGGGTGCATTTAAGGCTGATTGCACGGCGCCAATTGCGCTCGCGCCAAATTCTACAACAATCGCCTTGATCGGTGCAGATCTAAAGCTATTTGCGGCAATCGCTGCAGGGAATAAGATCGTGAAAACCAATTCAGACAATTCGCCAGTCCTTCATAGTGACCCTTTCGCCATGTGCTGGAGCAAGTTCGGCGAACTCCTTGTTGTGACTTTTGGAGATAAAACTTGGCGTGTTTTCCACCATTTGTCCTCGGAGTAGACGACTAAGATGGCTTCTGATCCAAGGACTCTATTGTTGGACCAGCTTCCCGCGGGAGAATGGGCAGACATTCAAATACTGAACAATCCGCCGGGGATGATGGCGCGAAAAGACTGGGCGGTTTTCGCCAAGGCTAAATGGCTGCGCGATGGGAAGAAGAAGGCGTATATCAAGTTCATTGTTGCGGCAGGGTCCGGCGCAGGAGCGTCAACACAATTAGTCACGGACGCAACACGTCTGAACAAGCTATATAATCGACTGCAGCGAATCGGGGATCTTGGCGATGCAGTTCCGTTGGTTCCGCTGCTATATCTCCAGCTCGCGCCATCTGGCCTATTAATCGTTATGGAAGAAGTAACTCCTCTTCGAGAACTAATCGATCGAGGAGAAGCGTACGAATTATCCACTCGCGTTCTGCAGGACCTCGATCCAGAATCTGGGGACGTTCACCGTTGGATTCACTTCGACATTGACCCAATGAACGTTGGAGTTCTGGAGAGTGGACGAATAGTCCTTATTGACGTAGAGAGCCTTTATCTCGAAGAAAGCGACCGCTATCCAGTAACACTCCCAGCGTGGAAGCCTTTCCGCGCTCCGCGACCACTAATAGACTTGGTCAACAATAGGTATGCTGCTGGAACAATCGACCGACAACTAGGAGTTCAGAAAGTAGGCTACGAGGTAGCGCTTGTTGCCGCTGAATGCATTCTTGGGACGCTGAAGTCAACAAGAGGAGACCTCGACCTCGCTACTGTTTCATTGTGATTTCGAAAGCCGATCCTAACGATCCGGCCGTCGGCTTCTGGAAGAAAGAAATTGAGAGCGCTGTGTCCTCGGGAGCGGTAAGGTCCATTAGGGAAATTTTCAAGGAATTAACCGATCTGCTGAGTAAAGGTAGCCGCTTGCTTAGAGCGCCTTTGGCAAATCCCACGTTGCCGCCATTCATTCCCGCACCGGCTACTGCTGCGACGCCGGTCGTGGCCGCATTGGCGACGGCTACCGGGACCACAGCCCCGTCAGATTGGCAAGAAGAATGGCAAGATTTAGAGCCGATGGCCGGGGCCCTTCGGGCCGGTAGATTGGATGCCTCCGCTATCGAACAATACAGGCGTACGCTTTCACGATTGTCGAAACGCCACCCTACTCAACGGGAAGTCTGGAATGAATTACTTCTTGTAGTGATCTCATATCAAAAGGACGCCCGCACAGCCCTAAAATACGCAAAGCGAGCTCTGGAGCATCTTCCAGATGACACAGAGTTGAAAAGATTGCGCGACATAGTCGGCGTGTGGTTAGGGGAGCAGAAAGATGAATGATAAAAAAATCGGCATATCCCAAAATGCTGCCTATGTGCAAGTATGGGGAAAAGGCTTCCGTGTAACCGAGGACTCCGAAGAGTTTCAGCGATTCGTGCCCTTAGAAACCCCTTCACCATCCTCGCTTGAGGCAAAACTGCAGCTAATCAAATGGGGAAAGATCCTTGAGCCGCTATATTCTGTGCCTGAGAGAGAGCTCGGGAATCAGCTGTGTTTGTTGTTCGATACTTCGGGACTACTTTCGATCTCTTTCGCTCTCACAGAGGACCGTCATCAAAGACCGAGTCTACTACTGACTTCGGCACTGACTGCCATTGATTGGGAAGGCGGAAATATCAATGATTCGGCTGCAAAACTCACATGGTTGACATCGAGACTTGCGTCTGCGTATGCAGTTACCATTCGCGGCAACTCAGACCTTATTGGCAAGCAGTTGATTTCGAACAGATTCCTGCCCAATCGCTCGTTTGACCTCAGCGAAGAAGAGCCAAATCCAACTCAGGATTGGAATCAGATATTTTCAGCAGTAAAGAGATTGCGAGGAGTTACTGGCATATGCACCCTAAGGATGCTTGGACTCGGTGCAAACGTCCTTTTAGGCACAAAATACGAGGCGGAACGAGCTCGACAGCAGTTCGCACTCGACGGGTATTTTGATCCAAGAGAAAATGAAATAAGGCCTTTGACTGATCAACTTGGCCCATGGGCTGAGAAGGCTGTATCGCCCACTCCCTCTTCACCCAAAGAGGACATTTCGAAACTTGAGTATGCACCAGTTGTAGACGCGCTCGACAGAATTGAACGCACGATGGCCAAGCTCGCTGATGCCCTGTTCCAGCTGATCGAGCTGGTGGGGAAGGACAAAAGGAAGAAATAAAGACCTTCGTCGGGGGCGGTCTTCTTCTAGATATGGTTGATACTAATGAGTCCGAAAGTAAGATGACACAAAGTTTTGAAATACTCTTAAAAGCGAGTTGCTTTGGGATTCGTCTTGTCCAAATACTTATGGACTCCTTTGTATGTGACTCGATCCTTGAGGGGCACAGCCAAATCAAACTCCCAAGTAGACATGCAACATGTCCGTAATTTGAAGCGCTATCCAAGGCTTAAGCAGTGTATTTCTTGTCTCGTCGCGGCAAGGACTTACTTGCATCAATGGATATTGCTTCCGTTTTAGCCACGGGATTCCATCCTATCGCTGTGGGCTCAGCCTTCGGATGAGAATACTATATCATCCACCACATATCGTTGCGACTGCTGGCTCAACATGCGCGCTCTTGCGCGGTGCCACGCATAGGCATACTTTGGTTTGTACGAGACAAAGAGCATGGGCGCCTTTAGGGAACAGCACCACGTTCCAAAGTTCTATTTCCGCTCCTTCAGTGACGAAGGCCGTAGGATCAGCCTCGTGAACCTGAAAAGCGGGAAATTCGTAAGGAACGCCAGTCTTGCCGACCAGTGCAAGGCGTCGAACTTCTATGGCGCGGACAAGCGACTCGAAAAGGGATCGTGGCGTGATTGAGGGATCTTGGTCATGGCGGAGTACAGCGAGGTTTTCGACTTCTTCGAGAAGCAGTGCCTTCCGGTCTGGCAGAGGAGCATTGTCCCCCTCTATAAGCCGAGCTCTCAATCCGGTCGCCCCCCCGAGTTTGTTGGATCGTCAGTCTATTCCCGGTTTGGGCGTTCAGATTTGCTTCTGACGGCAGGTCACGTTTTGAAGGATATCCTGCCCGGGCCGGTGATTTACCCCGTGCTTTTGTCCGCGGAAAGGGGCGAGCCAGGATCACGCGGGCCGATGATTAGCGGAGCCGCAGAAATGCGCGGGATCCCTGTAGAGAAGTATGGCTTTCCAAAAGATGAAAGTGATGACTCTGGAATCATTCAACTCAAGGAAACCTTAACGGCGTGGACGCCTCTACCCTTTGAAGCATTTGGGCAATTCGATGAGAGGGCGGAATACCAGCACGTTCTTGTGGGGTATCCAGGTTCATCAACGAAGGGATCGAGTTTAGATAAGCAGACGATAAGGATCATGGCATACCTCACGAGCGGGGCTTCAGCAGAGGGCTATGCCGCGGAGCGAACGGATCCTCGGCAGCTTGTCGTTGTTTTCAAAAGGCAGAAGGTCTATGGGAAGGACCAGGCTCGTGTCACCTTCCCGGACCCGCACGGCATGAGCGGCGGCGCAGTTCTTCAGTTCCATGAAAAGTCGCCGCGCGTGCAGTCGCTTGTGGGGATATTAACCGACTGGCAAGGCGAGACAATTGTTGCAACTCGTATCTATGCCATCACCAAGCATTTTCGAGCGGTCAAAATCGAAAGCGGTAGCGGAGGCGCTTTGCCTTCTGAATGAATCAGCGCGCGCATTCCTCCAGGTCGGAGCATGCTGCGGTACTACCAGTTACCGCGGTGCCCCTATTCTCGCGAGGGACCAGATGGAGCATAGGGGCGCACGCGCCCTCTCGCACGGAGCACCTATTCTACTTTCGTCGCTCACTTCCGCAACATGACAAGTTCGTCATCTAGCCCGTGATGTAAAATGTCAAGTCGTGATGAAGCGGCTTTGATGCTTTCCGCGTGAATCGATTTGATCCGGAAAGGGAACAAGCTCGGGCCTACAAGCAGGTCACGGAGCGGAGCAGAGCCGTTTGCACGGGCATGAAGGGCTGCTTCGGTCAACCAGGCGACCAGTCGGGGATCATCGATGGATACAGTTGTTCCGACTGTGTAGATGCCCCTTGACCCGGACTCCTGCAGAACACCCCAGTCCAGGAACGAACGCAGCACTCGGCGGGCTGCTCGCGAGACTGTCTCACGCTCACCGTATTGCTCACGGACACGACGCTGTACATGAGCCGCTGCAGCAGAACCCTGAAGCTTGAGAAGACGGCCGGCCTGGGTGGCCACACCCGACCAGAACGGATAGACGGCCGTCACCATGCCCCAATGAATAACCAGATGACCGGATCCAGGAATACGCCTGAGCAGTTCCAGCCCCTCGTCGCGTAAAGCCTCAAGCCCGTTTGGAACTGCCAGCCATGTTTTCAAGAGAATCGTGATGATCTTTCCGCGATTGCCGCGCTCAGCCTGCCCTCCCACAGATACCTTGTCCTGCAGAAACTCCTGCAGGGCATCATTGAGTTCAGCCTTATCGTTCCCGGCCATGACAAGATTGGCAGTTCTTTCAAGCCATTCCAGGCGCACCCGCTGACTGAATCCGATCTGTTCAGTCCGTTTTGTCATTGCCCCTCCTCTCTATCTGTACTACGGGGACAATGAGCTCTTCGACTGAAATGCCACCGTGACAGATAATGCGTTGCCTTTCCTGGACAAAAGCCTTCCGTAAAGGTGCCAAAAGTGGCATGAAGTCCTCTGGAAGACCAACAGAGCCCCATTCTATCGCGGTTGGAAACCTTTCCTTTACCTTGTTGCGGAGGGTTGCGTCCGGATAGACGCGAACGCGTTCTCCACGCAGGTCCGCAACAGCCCCTTCGGAAGGACGGCCGCACCCTTCCGCCTCAACATTGCCATGATCAGAAGTCAAATAGACATGGAAGCCCTGCTCAAGAAGCAGATCGAGGAGAGTGCCGAGATAAGACTGTTTGGTCCACTGGCTGACCTGGTTGTGCATCCCGGCCGTGCCCATTTCCATCCCGTGCATGATCTTGTCGACCTTGTCCACAACCAGCCCGGCGATCCTTGCCTTGGGATGAGAAAGCGCTTCTGAGACATTCTCCAGACCGCCGTCACCCAGCCCCTTGATGTACACAACTTCGTTTGGCGTGAAGCCCTGATCAGCCCAGAACTGCGCCCATAGTGACGGTTCCTTGTCCGTGGTCTGGATGCTGTTCGGGAAAAAAACGGGAGCCTTACCGGCGAAGGCGGCCTGGCGTGAAACGGATGTGAGAGAAGGAATCCAGGCGAAGATCGCCTGCTCCCGGAATCGGAAGCCGGGTTGCCTTGCGGAGAGCACGCTACGGACAACCAGCCATTGGTCCATGGCAAGGCCGTCTACCACGACCAGCGCGATCTTGGAGTTGCGTTCATCTCCCATTTGGCGGGCAAGAAATCGCGGAAGGTGATGCAGCATGACCGGAGGCACCGGTGGCAGGTTTACAAGCCCGGCGTACCGCTTGAGGAGCCATGCGGTGAAACCAGCGTCCACCTGTGCCTGCAAGTTCTTGATGCGTTCGCTCGTTGATTCAGGAATAGCTTCGGTCTGATCGTTCGCCAGCAGTATCGTCTCAGCCCATCCACGGGCAAAGTGGAACCACTCCGTGTGTTTTGCATCGTTCGCCGGAATGGATGCCTCCATGCTCTCCATGAGCTTGCCAAGACGGCGGGATCTGTCATCTGTTGGAGCAGTCTGGATGCCGATACCAACCCAGGTTTTCAACAAGGCTTCTGCATGATCATGCGGGACTGAATACAACAATCCCTCCATGAACAGGTTGTCGATGTAGACGCGGATGTCATGGTGATCGAAGGGCAAATCGACGGGTCCCTTGATAGTCAGACTGTAGGGCTTCTCATCATCACAAGCCTCGGACGTCCCCTTTGTTGCTTCGCGGTCAAGGAAGATCGGCCACCGCTCCTGGAGAAAGGCAAAGAATGCTTCCCGATCCGCCACCAATATTCCAACGGCCAGTCGTTGAAGTGAGCGTTCTGCCGCAGGAGTTGGATGAAGCGCTCATCCAGCGCCCTCGGGATGCGCTGGCCTCGATAGTGACGGCGGAGCAACACCCGCAAGAGATCCGACGGCTGTTTGATCAGCTCGGGCGCTATCTCAAAGACGTGCCGTAGGACGAACTCCTTGGTGGCATTGTCACCCAACGGGCCCGGGGCATGCCTTCTCTGGGCTTCATACAAGGCATCGAGGTCTCCGCGATCCAGTGCGGCCACGACCGGATAGCTTAAGGATGGAAAGATGTCGCCGAGATTGAAACCAAGCTTTCTACCGGCTTGAAGCAAATCGAACGGCAACCCACCAATGTCGTTGGCTTGGGACCGCAATACGACAACTAAATCCGTATACTCGCCCCGGTCCCAGCGGGATCGGAACTTGGATTCGTACGCATAGCGGAACGCGATATGGTCTTCGAACGGGATCAGCTCGAAGCCCCTTTCACGGATACCTTCCATGATCCCTTCTTCGAGCAAAAGCCCATCCGGGTCAGCCACCAAGGTTAGCCGGGCGACCTTTGGCGTGAACTCTTTGAGGATTTGATCGCGCCAGCTACTCATGGCCACCCCCCTCAACCCGAATCACAAGCAGCGGCGCCATTTCTGGATAGGCATGAGCCTTTTGGTCAAGCTGTTCCTGCACGCTCCGCTCCTCCTGAGCTAGGAGGTTCAGGCGATAATTGCGGACCTGGGGCAGACCGATCAGCTCGGTGGTTCCGCGGCGCGCGGCAAAGGAATGGTTGGTCTTTTCACGTTCGCGAACAATGCGTGTCCGGTGTTCTTGCATGAGCGCTTCGTAGACGGGCCTTCCCTGTTCTTCCGCGGCGCTCTGCAGCTTCTCTAAGGTTGCTTGAGAGACCGGGGGCTCCATAGCAGAGCGTACCTGAATACCTTCCGCAATGAGCTGATCCCAAACGTGCCTGGCTGTCGGCATGTAGACCATGCCATTGTCGGCCAGGAAGAGGGGCATGATCCTCTGACGATTCCATTCCACGGCGACTATGGCAATCCTCCATAATGACCAGATACCTTGGACTTCATTGGAGATGCCCGGAATCGAAACCACCGGAACGGCTGGCCCGGAGAGAAACGTGGAAGGTGCATGGCCAGCCCGCGCACCTTCGGCTCCTCCAGGGTTATGTGCCGGGCGGTCGGAAGCCTCTCGGCTTCCTTGCTTGTGAACACCACGCCCTCAAAGGCCTTGCCGTCAGGCCAGGTGAGGTTCCAACACTCGTTTTTCCTTTCGGCTCTGCCGCCATGGGCCCTGAGGTAGCTCACGGTCATGCGCTCAACCCAATGGGGCAAGGGATGGGTCAGCAACCGCTGTGCTTCGCCGGGTTTCAGGTCCTCGGTTGCGCCGAGCATGAACGCCGTGGTTCGCGCCTCACGAGCCTGCTCCTGCAAGCGGGCAACCACGCTCTCAATTGAGTCCTCCACCTTCTCGGGTTTGAGGATTGCCTCAACATACATCGCGTCGAACAAGTGGCCTGCTTGGGCCGAGTCAAGGACGTCGCCGGTTTTGTCGATGCCGAACTCCTCGAAGATGACCGCGAGTTTTTGCTCCAGCACCTCCCGGACCCTATGCTCGACGGAGCCCTCGAAAACCAGATTGACCGCACGAACCGTATGAGACTGTCCAATACGGTCCACCCGTCCGATCCGCTGTTCAACACGCATTGGATTCCAGGGGATGTCGTAGTTAATCACCACGTGGCAGAACTGCAGGTTCAAGCCCTCCCCACCGGCGTCGGTGGAGACGAGAATGCGGACATCCTTGGCAAATGCTTCCTGGACCCGCCTGCGTTCTTCCATGTCCATGGAACCGTTCAGGCAAACTACCGGGAACCCGCGCTCGGTCAGGAATCGACGCAGCATCTCCTGGGTAGGAACGAATTCGGTGAACACCAACGCCTTGAGCTCCGGGTCCCCTTCTTCGGATTGGAGTCGGTAGAGCCAGTCGAGCAGCGCCTCTGCCTTGACGTCCGGCCCAACCTGCTCGCAGCGGCTTGCGGCATCCAGAAGCAGCTTGACCTCGGCGCGCTCGTTCTTGAGCGCCTTGAGACGGGTGCGGAGCAGCATGTCAACCTGCTCCTGGCCGTCAAGGTCCGCCCATTCCTCCTCGGAAACGAGCGGGAACAGGGTCAGTTGCTCCTCGGGCGCGGCCAGCACCTCCAAACGCCTTTCAAGGGTGGTGCGGATGGCGCTTGTGCTGGAGACCACCAGGCGCTGCATCAGGATCATCAGGAAGCCGATGTAGCTTCTCTTCTCCTTCATGGCCTGGTTGTAGCCGTCCCGGACGTATTCGGTGACCGCCTCATAGAGGAGTTGCTGATGCCTATGACGTTCCCCCCAGGAGACCGGAACAAGCTGCGTGCGCCGTGGTTTGAACAGCGGCTTTCCCTCGGCATCTATAGCGCGGCGTTTCTCTGTACGAATCACATACGGCTGGACCCGCTCCCGGGTGACGCTGCCGATATCCTGAAACTCATTGGTGTCGATCAAGGACACCAGCCGGTAAAAGGCGTCGGTCTTCCCCTGGTGCGGAGTGGCAGAGAGCAGCAGGAAATAGGGCGCGGCTGCGGCAAGCCCTCGGCCCAGCTTGAAGCGGGCAACCTGGTCGGTGCTGCCGCCAAGTCGGTGCGCCTCATCCACGATGACAAGGTCCCAGCCGGCGGAGATCAGATCCTCAAACCGCTCGCGATTGTATTCGCTTACCTGCGAAGCGCTCCAGCCGCGGCGCTTGTCCAGGGGCTTGACCGAATCCATTGGCACCACCACCTGAGAGAACATCTGCCAGGCGTTGGCGGGCAGAGCCTCGGCGTCATGACTCCCCGTGTCCGCGTTTTCCGGATTGGATGACGGGACGATCCGCTTCAATGTCTTGATGTCCTCGGGGAGTAAAAGCTGGAATGTCTCACCGAAATGGAAGCGCATCTCGCTGACCCACTGGCTCACCAATCCCTTTGGAGCAATGACCAGCGTCCGCTTGACCAGTCCGCGGAGCTTCAGCTCCCGCAGAATGAGACCGGCTTCTATGGTCTTGCCCAAGCCGACCTCGTCCGCCAGGAGATAACGCACCCGGTCGTTGGCAAGGGCGCGGGACAGAGCCAGTATCTGGTGCGGAAGCGGGATGACGGAGGACTCAATGGGCGCAAGCAGAACGTCCTGGGTCAGCGCGTCAGCCACCCGCGCGGCGGCAGCGATATAGGCGATAGTATCCGGCGAGCCTGCACCGGCGCTCTCCAGGGACTTGAGCCTGGAGGCCGGGATACGGACCACGGAGTCGCGCCCGGGCAGCCAGACGCGGCAGGTCGTCTCACCCCAGAGCGTCTGGGCTTCGATGACCTGGCAAAGCTGCCCGTGGTCAGGGCTGTAGTACCAGCTATTCGGATCAATCCGCATCATTCAACAGCTCGCTCAATTCTAGAGCTTTACCCTCGCATGCGTGCTGAGCCGCCTTCGTCAAAATCTGAGCCCTGGCCGAAAGGAAGGTGTCATAGTCGTTCTTTACCCGACCACGCCGATCATCATCGGACATGCCATCATATCCCACAGCCAGCCGGGCGTAGGGAATGAGGTGCGTTCGTAGGCGCCTTTTCATCTCATCTACCCCAAGGGTACAGTTGTCAGCTCGTTCCTTCAGGTATGTGATGGGGTCCTTTTTGGATATGGTACGGTTGGTACGCCCGGTCACCAGAGCGCAGTTGAGGGCTCTAAAAACCTGTTCATATGGAATTCCCGCATCCTCCAAGGTGGCAGCGGGAAACAGGTGGTGATACTCGCGAGGGTGGTCCTTGGATGAAATGGTTGCGACCGTCGCCTTCGCCCCGTCGGCCAAGTCTTCGGCACCACACTTGATCTGCAGTGCCAACAAGCCGCGGCCAAGGATGCTCTTTCGCTTCGGCCAGTCCGCCAGCAGCACCATTTCCTTTGTGGGAAGCGGATAGGATTCCTGGTTCAATATCGGTACAACATCCTCGTGCGCTCCTTCACAGAGAACCTTCCGCAATCCGCGGTAGTCCTGTAAAGCGTTGGATGTAGAAGACTGTTCATAGCGCGAGGTCAGGAAAGCCCGCCAGAGAAACTTACGAAGCAGAAGCCGGGCGTTTCCCAATTTGTCAGGCTGCGTCGGCAGGTGCTCCCAGAGAGCGGAGAGAATTGGAATGGCAGTGTAGCTGGGCAAGCGTTGAGCATCGAAGATGCACTCGTCCTCAAGGAAGCTCACCATCCCCTTGATGCCATTGACTACCGTCTCCCACTCACTCAGCATCCGGGCGTAGTCGATGCCCTGGTATCCCGCCTGACTTGGGATGCGATCTGGTGAAGCGCCACTACATCCAGCACCAGACCCGGAAGGTCTGCTACATACTTCGCCGCGTGTGGAACGGACACTCTCAGCGCGTTCACAAGATCATGGAGCGACTTTCCGGTTTTCTTCCACCAGAGCCACTATGATGTCGTAGGTGGACAGACGTACTGAACTCGTATTCATTTTGATAAAAACATCCAAGGCCACTTCCTTGGCCGTATTGGCAGGCAGCGACAGATACGGCAGGTTGAAAGACTTCACCTTGTCGCGCAACGCAATGATTTCGTCGAATAGTTTGTCTTTTTTATCGTGGTCGGTTCCGACAGCCGCTGCGATCCATTGGCGGATCTCAGGCAGGATATCATCAGGTCGCAACAAGGAGATAGGGATGAACCCTCGGCTCCAGCACTCTCGCGGATCGTCCACCCACATCGGATATCGGCTGCCGTTCTTGATCCATCGGCCCTGGCCAAGGACATACGGCAGTTTCGGGAGCCATTGCCGGGATCATCCTCGAAGCCGATCAAGTAATTCCGATCTGGGTATTTGTCGTGGAGGCTGTGCCACAATGCCGTAAGCCGTTGCTGACCGTCCAGGAGTTGCTCAGTCACTTTCTCGCTTGACTCCGGAGCATCGACCAAAGTGCGGCTTATAAACTTCTCCTCATCACCCACCTCAAGGATCAATGCCGCACCCGAAGGCAGACCACGGAGGACGGTTGTCAGGAGACCCGAAACCTCTGCGTATCCCCAGGCCACAAAGCGCTGAAATCGCGGCAGTGTGATTTGCCGGGACCGAATACGATTAAACCATTCCGGAAGAAAGCGGTCATGCGCATGCATTGGTAATTTCTCCTTGGATCGTCATCACGACTCCCCTCCCGAGCGCGTGAGTGCCTGGTCGTACCACATGAGCAGCTTCGGGTCTTCCTGGAGGATGTCTTCGGGGATCTTGCGGCCACGGTGATGATGGTGGCGTAGTCACGCTCCTGCCACGCCTTCTTGAACCCCGCACGCACAGCCTCAAGGCGGAACACCTTCAAGCGCTTCTGCGTGGAAGTTAGGTAGTCTTCGAATTCCTTGAGCAACGACCTCTCGCGCAACTTCTCAAGGTCACCCGCCTTGTTCGGATCAGGCACATACCAGCGGTCCTTTGCCTTTGCGCGCAGGTTCACGTCGTCCTTGGGCAGCTTCCGAAGCTCCTTGAAGTTCGTGGAGAGGTAGCTGTGAATCTGGCTCGGTACCTCGCCATTACCGTCGTAGCGAAGGAAGTTCTGTTCAAGAAGCTCGGATAACTCCAGAGGCTTTTCGTGTTTTTGCCAACCGCCGATCTCTTTCAGGAACTGCGGGTGGAGCTCCTGGAAGGTCTGCGGTTTCTTGACGATTTGCTGCCTGAGCCACTGAATGGCTGAGGATTCATCTATCACAAAAAACTCAAGTTGCAGAACTTCCTTACGGTCATGCGCTTTTTGTCGTATTCAGCCGCCTGTTCGGGAAGGAAGTACATGCCATCTCGTCTCAGAAAACCTCTGGACAAGCCCACTGTAAAACTCCGCCGCGGAAAGGGGCACCGAAACACCGCGCAGTACGTGGAAGGCTACCATGCGGTCGAAAAGAAGGTAGTTCTGGCGCTCAGCGATTACCTCAGCCTTGCCATCTTTGGAAACGAAAACCGGGAGCTGCTTTAAATGCGTGCGGATAAAGTCCCAGACGCCTTCCTCGGTGCCGGCTTCAAGCTTGAAGCGTTTCTCAAGGCCCCCGTTGGGCTTGTAGGATGAAATAACAAGGTCCTGCTTGACTGTCGCCTGGGTGAGCTGCTTTGCGTTCCTTGTTGTTTATCCAGCGTCCGTACATCCGCAACAACAAAGCCTCTGCGCTCATTGCTTCCTGAATCGCATTCCAGACAGCATTCCGGGAGTTATGGAATTCAACTATCATCCATCGACCAGGTTTTAATACTCGGTAATATTCCTAAACACCGTTTGCATCAAGTGTTGATATTCGGGAAGGCCCTTTTTTCTGAGATACTGTCTATTATTGCTTCAGGAACGGCATTAGTGATGACCCGTTACCACGTTCAACAAGAAAATTTAAATCGGCATACTAGATGTTTTCACCGAAAGGCGGATCAGTGAAGATGTAGATCAATGAATCGTCGGTATAAAATTCGAGTAGCCGTGCGGTTGTGCCCGTCATGAGAGTGGCAACGCTCCTTTCGCGGAAACATCCTATTGGAACGCTTTAGTCAAACGGGATGCTTGCCCTCGAAAGTTATACCAATGGGATACTTTCAGAATCTGAGATGCGACCATAATAGACGCCGCTTAGCTGGCGGTTCATCATGAGAATTGCAGTTGAGCAAGTAGCGATTAATCGAAAAACCCCATATAGCCTGCTCCTACAAAAATCTTAGCATATGGCGGATGTCGGGATGGGCATCGGCCTTTCGCCAGAGCGCGGCCAGTGCGTGGGCAGCCCGCGGAAAAAAGAAGTGGTGGAGTTAGTGATTCCCTATTGCCCGCCGAGTGTCATATGCATTGGCGAGAATTTAACAGAGGGTACTTCTTGAGCACCGAGATGATAGCTCTATCGCCATATATTACCTCAGGCATCCGTTTGCCTTGAAAAGATTCTTGATGAGGGATGACAGAGTTTGGGATAGTCTGATCATTTTTCCAGTGCAATTGTCAAATCTTGATTCATAGAAAGCTCAAGGCGATCTTACCCATTCGTTATTGCATTTGACGGGCACGATTGAACGAGTCTTTCTTTCCTGACATGCTCTATTGTCTCCTGGTCGAGCGCTTCATCCACGAAGACCACTTCTCCAGCACAATCAGGGCAGGAAAATATCTTTGCGCTCCAGACGGTGTATTCGATAGTTCCGAATGCTGAGGGATGATGACTGAATAATCGAACCGATGTCGTCAACGGTCTTGCACGCGGAGTTTACCAGCCGATCTTGGCGACGCATTCCGCGAATCTTTTGCATCAGTCCTGAGCGTTCGGTACATCCACCCTATTTCCTGCTCGACTTCCTCCAGGATACGCTTCCCAGCACGGGCGAACTCATTGACATCGAAGGGAAGAATGTAATTGGCGGCGATGAATGTGGCGGCGGGTGAGAGGTCATTGAGCACGGCTCGTCGCGAACCCCATATTGGCTGCTTCATTCCTTGTTTATCGAACTCGGATTCAACTTGCCGTCGGTACGTTGCCGGCGCCAGCCGCACCATTGTGCGGCTACGCCCGTCATGCCAGAACCGCAGAATCCATCGAGCACCACATCGCCAGGCTCGTGTAGTGCAGGATGGACGGTACAATGGCCAGATGCGGAACCTTTGTATGGTACGAATGCGCCTTGTAAAGAGGGTCCATCTTCCCTTCGCTCACGTCCACTGCGAACGGCTCGCGGCTGTATGGCTTGCTTGGGTCGTAGGGCTTGCCGTAGTGCTTGATGAAGTCGGTGATGAACGGATTCGGGCAGGCGGTGTAGTATGGCGGGTCGGACAGCGCAAGGATGTCTTCGTCAGAGCCGATGGGAAACCCCTCGATCTTACGGAACTCGGGGTCCTTCAGCTTCTCCTGCAGTATAGCAAGGAAATGCTTCCGACGCTCATCGTCGTTAGGGAAAGTCATGCCGAGACACTCGACAGGCTTGTCATGGCCATCGTCATAGACGGTCGTAAAAAGTTGATCGGAATCAGGACTCGCAGGCACCATCTTTTCTTTAAAAAGACCCTGTTGTTCATTTTTTTTCTTCGCCATTTGATTCCTCGTCTTTATCTGCCTGAATGCTCTGATTCGCCCCTGGTGAGCTCTGCCAGAAACTGTCTTCCTTTTCCCGTCAGCCTGTATCTCTGCTTGCTGCTGCGTGGCTTGTCCGGGAAGGCCATCTCGATCAAGCCAAGCTTCACGGCCACTTGCTGGTAGCTTTCCCGAAAGTGCTTTTCATCCCTGAGCCCTAGTTTTTTCTGGATTTCCTCTCGTGTCATCTCCCCGGTCATGATGGAAAGCATCCTCCTGACTTCGGGGGTGACTTCGGGGGCGACTTCGGGGGTGACTTCGGGGGTGACTTCGGGGGTGGTGCGGTCAGTACCGGCGAACATCGCTTTGAGAAGATCGGAAGCCATGTCGGCTTCTTTATCCAGCTCAGGGATGAGGAGATCAAAAGCCTTACCCGCACGATCGTTCTTGTAGGAGAGAACTGGGTGTCCCAGTTTCTTCCACTCTTCCCGCATCATCCGCAGGCCCGTGCCTGCCTGCTCGCACATGTTGATGCGCCTCATGGCCATTGCAATGGCCGGGTTGCGGACTTCCTTTTCACCCGGCTCAAACAAGCGCGAGTCGTCGCCGAACACGTCGCCGGGATTCCAGAACTGGATTCCGTCACGATAGAACTTGATGACCGCCTTGCGGGAATGATCGCCATAGTCCTGGTGGATCAGAAGATTGACCGCTGCCTCACGGAAAACCCGAAAACCAGGCGGATCGTCGCGGCGGCCTAAGGTTACCGGATCAATGTCGCGGAACGGTTTGGGCATGAAAAACCTGTACTTGGCGACCAGTTGCTCCCATGCCTGGATGATGTTGTCCTCACAAACCAGCCTGTCTATCCAGCGGGTTTCCGGCATGGACTCGCTGGTGGCATACCCCAAGAACTGTACATCCAACGTAGGCCTGGGAATGAGTTGATGAATGGCCACGGGGGACCCGAACAGCATGATAGCTGCGCGGGTAGGTATGTAACGCTTCCCATCCCGAAGGAGATAGCCCAAATGATAGAGGAACTCCTTATCCGGTTGCTGAGGATCGAACCCGGAATTGGTCTGATGAAAACGGTCTCTATACCAGCGCAAGCTGCCCGGATGAAATGCTTCTTTTAACAGCACTTTCTCAAACGGCTGGCCATCCCACCGGTCGGCGTTGGCATCCCGAAGCATCCGTTCGATATCCTGGATCTTGGCCTTGTAGTCTCCGCCGCCTCTTCTGAGAAAGGTTCGACGGATATCGCCGTCCAGGTACACGGGCTTCCGGGCGCGATGATTCTCGGCAATATCAAAAACCAGGACCGTTTTACCGCCGGCGCTCAGCCTCTGCTCGGATACTTCCACGTCATGGTTGACTTTGGCATCAGCGTGGAGAACAGATAGAAAATCGTTCTGCACCTTTTCCGGCTTCGCAACGCCAGTGATCTCAAAGGTCTCGCCATGCTGCGCGACTCCGAAGACCAGGCGTCCTCCATGTGTGTTGGCAAAGGCGGAAACGGTATCATATGCGGACTTCGGAACATCCGTTCGAGCTTCCTTGAACTCGACATCGTTCCATTCACCCGCTTCAAGCAGCTTTTTTAAATCCCCAATTTCCATCTGGCGTACCTATTCCAAAACGATCCTGACTTTGCCGGGTTCCTTGCCCTTGGTAAGCACAACTAAATACTCCTCGAACCTTATACGCATCTCCGCCGGGGTGGCCGGTGAGCCACCCTTAAGCAAGGCATCGCGCAGGTCCCCGATCTTGATGGATACCTTGGTGAGCCCGGAAAGCACCTCCTGCAAGGCGTGGATGAAATCCTGATCCAGGTCATCCGGCAGGGCCCGCTTTTTCATGAAACCGTCCACAAGCTTGCGCGGTTCTTGCTTGAGCAGGCCCAGGTTGCCCTTGGTGGTCGGGTCTTCCAGGTTGGCAAGCAGCGTCTGAGTCCAGTTGTCAACCAGCTTGTCAAGCTCGCCGTCCAGGGCTTTAAGCATCGTTGCCGCGGGAGCCGCGGGCGGTTCAGCGCCCGGCTTGTAATTGCAGTGCGGACAGACTGGTGAGGCATCCATCTCCTGCTCGGTGAGCGCGAAACAGCTCTTCAATCCCGCAAGCCGGTTCTGGAAGTCCGAAAGGTGCTGGCGCGGCATCAGGTCTATGGTGGAGAGCTTCTGCAGGCACTTGAGCCGTTCATCACCCATGAGCTGGACTTTCCGCTTGTCCTCGTTCACCCCCAGCCGCGCTTTCGCGTGCATGGACAGGTAGGCCAGCAGATAGGCTTTCTTGAGCTCAGCGAGCTTGCGCTGCGTCTGTTGGCGGAAGGCGGCAGCGCCCCGCTTGGCCGGATCCACAATCTGGGCAAGGATCTCATCACGCGCCGTCTTCATCGTTTCAATCCACTCATGACCGGTGGGCAGGACCGCTTCGGCCGTGGAGAGGTACGAAGCCGTGGGCCCGAGGTCCGCCACCAATTCTTCAATGGATTTGATCTCGGCCAGGGAATCAAGCCCATCCCGATGGGCTGTCACTTCCGGAGCATTGTAGCGGAAGTTCTTGAGCTTGCCGGTTGCCGTGTAGGTTTGCAGGGACTCCAGAAATGTCTTGGTCGCATCCAGCTTGGCGCGTACCTTCTTGACCTCATCCTCAGCCAGGAGCCCGCGGCCCCAGAAGAACAATCCGGTCTGCAGGCTCTGCTGCACAAGCACCAACCGCTCAACGGCGGTGGTAACCGCCTTTTGCAGTTCCTGGACCGGTTCGTCCTTGCCCTGGGTAACCAGTTGGGCCAGGCCCGGCGTAAGTCCGAGCAGTTCGAAAAGCGCCTTGAGCGCCGGCAGGTTCCAGTCCTTGGGCTGCTCGATGTGTTTGAACTGGACCAACTCATTAATGCTGGTGCCCGCCAGTTGAGGGAGCCCGGTGGCGTCGAATTTCTTGCCCGGGATGGAAAGGACCACGTCACCGGCATAAACCAAGGCGGCCAGCACGACTATTGCCCACTCAGGTTCGAGCCGGAGCGATTGCGGCGCCAGGTACTCCACGCCGAGGACGTCCTGTATCAGCTCGGCGTGATTTACAACCTGGCCGCGGCCCTTCTTCCTGGCTATGTCGAGGATGTATTGGGCATATTTGGACCGGGAGGGATCGATTCGCTCGCCGTCAAGCAGCTCCAGCGCGTCCAGTACCGCGGTGGCCTGTTTGGTGCGGCTCTGTCCAGCAATGACTCGAAGGGCGTCCTGAGCGGCCTGGGCCCGGTTTGCCCCGGTGATCAATACCGAGAAGAACGGATATTCGGGAGCCTGGTCCTGGAACTTCGTGCTGAGACAAACACCCGCGATGGTGTTCACAAGATCGCGGAAGTTGATGCGCTCATTGGAACCAATGCCCGAAAGCTCGCGTATGGACTTGCCCTTGGCCCATTCGGTGAGCACCTTGGTACGCCCCTGGTAGGTGACTTCGAAGGCCGTGGCCATGTTTTTCTGCAGCCACTGCACGAGATCGCGCAGAAAACCGGATGCCTTGGATTCATAGGTGGACTTGGCGTGTCCGGAGGCGGTGGAGGCAAGATCGAGAGCCGCGGCGTAATTTCGGAGCGCGGCGCGGAACCCCTCGTCGGTGTTCGCCAGGCGCAGGAACAATTCTTCGGGCTTTTTCTCGTCCTTGAAGTGCGGCGGGTCGAAAGGCTGGATGAAGTAGAGGTAGAAATCCCGGGGCGGCACCGCCGTGGAGCGTTCGTTGGGCGCGCCGAAGAAAAGGTATCCCTGGCGCGCGGCCTTGCGTTCCCGCCATTCCAGCTCGTGCTGCCAGATCTTGTAGCCGGTGACATAGGTCTGGTCGGTGCATTCCATGACCCTGCGGAGCGCCTCATAGTAGTAGCGGTCGAGCTGCGCGGGCTCCAGGCTCTCGGCGCGCTTCTCGATCAGGGCGTCGAAGTCGTCTGTTTTCTTGAGGTCGAGGTAGTACTGGCGGTTGTCCGGGTTGGAGGAAATGAACTGGCCGCTGACCGTCTTGTGGATTTCCCGCAGGACAGTCTCCACCTGTGAGAGCAAGTCATCAGCCGGATCGCCGCCCAGGTCCTCGATCCCGGGTTGGAAGAGGCAAAGCCATCGCGCAGCTCCTCTGCCGTCGCGCCCAGGGGAGCGTAGATGTCGCCTGTCGTGAGCCGATGGACCGACAGCGCATGGATGAGCCGCAGCGCCATGGGCTTGTAGGCCGGGCGGGTGAAGGCCTGCTGGATACGGGATTCGAGCACCTGGCTGCAGTCGATGACCGCCTTGATGTCAGGGACGGCGCGGAAGGAGGATTTTCACGCAGTGTCGTCCAGTAGCCGTCATAAGCGATGACGCCAGGCCGATCATCGGGCACGTCCTGATCGAGCAGCTTTTTCATGGCCAGCGATAAGGTCTTGAGCACCTCCCGCTTTTCCACCGCGGTTACGCGCTCGAAGGTGTCGATGTAGTCCGGATGCACGGGGAACAGGCGCACGTACTCATCCATGCGCTCGTTCATGTGACCGTAGAACTTGGCGAAGGGAGTCAGATACTCCCGGATTTTCACCTGCTGCTCGGCAGTCTTCTTGAGCAGGCGCTCGGCCACGACGAACTTGACGTCCTTGCGGGCGATGAGGATCTGCTCGAAGCGGTCCTTCACCCGGCGGATGCTGTCGGCCACGAAGGAGAAACGCGGGCTGTCGAAGATGGCTTCCTGGACGCCGGCGATGAAACGGAATCGCAGGTCTTTGCAGACCTCGCCGATCTCACGGAGGAAATTCAGGTCGAGGATCAGTTCCTGGTCCTTGCGCGTGCGCAGGTAGTCGAGCAGTTCGTCCACCACCAGGAGCAGTCCATGGTCGGGATACTCCTGGTGGAAAGCGGCCATCATCTCTTCGAAGGCGCGCTTGTTGTTGGCCACCTTGTCCGCGGACGGGAAGGAATAGGACACGCCCATCGCGGCAAGGTGCTCCTCCAATTCAGCCACGAGGATGTCGCGCAGGGACATGGTGGTCGCGCCGATCTCGGTTCGGACCACCTTGAATCTCCCGCTGATCTTGCTCGCGGCGGCTGGCCACGTTCTTGTCGTTCAGAGTCGGCCGCACAGATCGCCGTTTTCCGCCAAGGCGGAAATCACGGACATGAGGTGGGACTTGCCGGTGCCGTAATTGCCGACGACCAGCAGCCCCTTGTTGTCAATGGGCTGGTCGAACTGAAGCTGAGGAATGACGAGGTCAACCAGCCTTTCCGCCATCTCCTCGGAGATGACATAGGTCTTGACAAGCTGCCGGGCGGCAACGGCCTCGTCGGCGTCACGCAACTGAACCACGGACTCGATAGGCTCGAATTGGATCAGGTCTCCGTATTTCATCGTGTCTGCCCCCTGCTCATTCGCTGTATGTTTTCATGCAATGGCATCCGGTTTCACTACCAGGAAATCTCGTGCGCTGTATCGTCTGTATTCGGGATGATCCGGCGATGCGTAGACAAGATTCTCACCGTCCATTGAGCCGCTCCAGGCCGCCACCACTGTCTTGTTCCGCGAGAGTCCCTGCAAGAGCCGCAGCGGGTCCTGTTTGAGAGAAACATCAAAGAGGACTTCAATGTTATCCAGTAGAACCACATCGGTTACTGATGCGCCCACGATCTCCGCGAGGAGGCGGGGCAACTGCAATGCCCGCTGGCGCTCGGTAAGGTCGAGCATGCGCCGTGAAAGCTCGAGGTTGACGTTGACCAGCGGAGCCGCCGTGCGTGCATGAACGTCCTGGAGCGCGGCGGTCTTGCCGCTGCCAGCCGGAGCCGCCAGCATGATAAGGCGATGGTAGAGTTCGGCGGCCTGGCTGATCGCTCGTATGACTTTATCGGCGAGTGGTTCCGCCATTACCGTGCTCTCCGTGAGCCGGACCTGTTCTCTGGCGTTTCCTCAAGCCAATGGTCAATGGCTCCTTTGCGGAAGCGCCAATGCCGGCCGATCTTCTGGGAGGGTATCTTGCCTTCCCGAACAAGCTTGTAGAGTGTGGACTTGGCTATCTTCAGGTAGACGGCTAATTCGTCGATAGTCAGGACACCGCTTGGCTTTTCATCCATGAGTGCACCTCATTAGGCTCAAAGTGGAGTTCGATTTTTAATGCCCATTTTAGGGATCATAATTTACAGTTAGTGACAGTTGTTGTCAATTGCAGTATAGAATAGAGTTCAGCTCACGCCCCGAATCAGAAACCAAGTTGCCAGTTCCTGCGGACCGAATTGACACCCTAATAAGGCGTTAAGGCGGAGAGGTCCAACGATTTGCTATGCGTTTCCCATTATGCTTTCGTATTGGTCGTAGTTCCAGGCTAGTCGTGGCTGCTCCTTGCCAGCATACTCCTGAATCTTGTCGATAATTGTCCCTCTGTGGGCTGCCCCTAGAAAGAACAAGCCTCTATCAAATCGATGCTCCCTGCTGTACCTGTAGATATTGCTAATCATTTCATACTCACGCTTTTCCATGGCAGCATTCCACGATTGGAAGACTCGATGTAGGCTTTCATCGTTTATTGTCTGTAGCGCCCTCTCAATCGCTCCGTATAGTTCCCCATGCAGGTTATTGCAATAAGAACTATTGAGATATGCAAATCCGTATCGTCTAGGTATATGACGAATGCGCATCGACCAGCTTCCTGTATTCGAGACTGATCCCCTCAACTCGCCTGTGCATATTGCCATTGTCTTCGAAGAAGGATTCCGCGCATTGTAGTAGTCGACTGGAATGTGGTCTACTTTATGGCTTTCCAAGTACTTGTTTATGGTCCTTGTTTCTAAATTGCTGCGAGTTCTGTCTCTGTAAAATGCATCGAAAGCGGAAGGAGGAATCTCTTCGAATATTGTCTCCGGATCAACCGTTTCTACAATCCTATATAGTTCACTAAGGCTACAAGCACCTGCTTCCTCATGCACCGTACAGATCAATGTGATATCGTACATATGGACTCAAACACGACCGTGACCCTTGATAGCTCCAGGAACAAACGGTAGCGTGATCTTCCTCTCTTTCTTGCCACACAGCCTAAATCGTTGATCGCTACTCGATCCTTGGTTTGCCGATGGAAACGCATAACATAAAGTTGAGCAGACGCGCCGATTCAGAAACCAAGCCTATGCTTCGCGCGGACTGCACTCTATCTGCCAGCCGGGATATCCGCGGACTGCTCCAACGATTTGTCGGGCGTACTCTTTTGTCTTTGCTTCAAGACGGCGCCTTCCAAGTGTTTTCAACGCTTTGGCATCTTTTCTGTCGACGTACATGAAACTCTGCGGTGGAGAAAAGTCTGGCCAGATCGTATACGGGTCAACCGCCGTCGCGAATTTCCGTGCAGCGTCAACCTGTATGGCATAGGCGCGATTACACTCCGCGAAATATGCAAAGAAGGCTTCTTCCTCAACTCCCGCATGGCGGAAGCATTTATTCCACAAGACCATCGGCATTCCTTCGTGTATATCTTCAACCCGGAAATACCCAATGATCTTCTTCGATGGTGAAGTGGCATAAATTAGTACTTCGTCAACTTCCGATGCGAAGCGTCCGCGACGAAACTCATATCGTTTCTCCCCGCTCAGGATTCTATCCGCGTAAACAGGCTTAACTGACAGCAACACTGTCTTCAATTTGCCCCTCCCTTTTTAGAGTCAAGTAATGTGCATGGTCGAGCGTGATGATGGACTGGGGAGCCGCACGGAGAACCCCACTGGAAACCAAAGCGCGTAGTGGAACATGTCTTGGAAAATCCACATGCCAACGGAATAGAATCAAGACGGCATGCTTCCGAAGCATCCCTTCAATTTCTTCTTGAGTATAGACGATTCGCTTTCCTGCAATTTCCAAGACTTTCGGTACATCTCTGATGCCTCTGTATGCCTGCTCAACGACCCCGAGCGTGGTGATTCCCGACGTATCTTCTGATCTATAGAACAGTAGAATGTCCTGGGGGCTGATGCCGGTGATTCGTGAGTTGCATAGGTAAGCTTTGGTGATCGCGTTTCCCTCGGGAAGCATTCCGATGTCAAAGTCCAGGTCACGCTGTGAACCTTTCCAGGCGGGAAACAGCCTTTGATGGAAACCGGGCTGTATGGGAATGATGTATTTCTTTACGTCAGTGCCGTCGTAGAACGATGGATAGTAAAGCGATGCGATTTCGGCCCCGGCTAACCACATGGCTTGCGGGTCGTGTTCGTTTAAGGTAGACGGCCTCACCTCTGCCATTCCTTCCAATTTGTACAAAGCCATACCTTGAAATGAGCGAAACAAGGTCATCCTTGTCCGACTCAAAAGCCGTCAAATAGAGAATGTCAATTGAGTTGTTCTGAGCGTATTCGAAAGCTATCTTAAGCAAGAGCTCGCCGATTCGGAGTCCATTTCTTGATACCTTGATAGTGCATATCTTTACTCTACGTTCGGCGGGAAGCAAGCTAGAACTTAGCGCGAGTGGTTCCTCTTCTTGCTTCAGTAGCATAAAGGCCGCGACCTTCCCGTCTGCGTATCTATGAACCCAGGCCTTTCGGCCATCCCTTGCCTTTTGTGTGAACCAAGCGTCGAATTCTGGATAGTCGACCCGCATTGAGTCGAAGAAACTGTCCTTCAAATTGATGTTGTGTAGCGGTTCCTTGCGCACAGATGCAGGTGCTATTCGACTGCCATCCTTGGAGAACAGTTGACCGATTAGCGCCACGCCCTCAATGATGGTGAGCACTCTATCATTGCATCCCAAGGCGCCTGACTTGGCATGTATCCCGTGATCCTCAGTAACAAGAAGATCAACAGCGTTTCGGTAGACAGCGTACAGGAGACGGTTGTCGACAATGTCGTTGCCATTTCGAGGCTGTCCGACTTTTGCAGCGTATTCCTGATCAGAGTCTGGAACAGGGGGATCAGCTAGAATTGGATAGCTGGCGAGCTTAGACACTACGATATCCCTACGGCGTACGTTTTGGTATTTCGCGATTTCGCCCAAAGAGGACGGGTGCACAAGGACAGAGTCCCCGTGCTCTGCTATCGCGCGCAGAAGCGAAGTCAGAGCGTCCGGGACGATCCATTCGTGTTCACGAGGAATTAGGATGTTTGTATCCAGAAGTATCCGCATCCGCCCTTACGTCTTTCATTAAGAAGTGTCGGGTGCTGCCCTATTGTCAAGTATCGACTGCTGGCGGCAGAAGTTCCCCATCGGCCTTCGGGCATGTGAGACGCGCGCTTGGCATGGGGTTTGAAGGAAACGGGTGCAGGTCTGTGTGAGTGATGGCGAGACCTCTCCCGAGCCCGGCCCGCGCAGGCCTCTTTGGGGAGGCATATGTCAGTTCACCTCGTTAGTTCAGGAAGAGCCCCGCGGTCAGCCGCCGGGAGCATCGGCTAGAGCACCCTCCGGGAAGCTTTCGGCCAACTGAGAAAAGACGTTGCTCCACGTGGCCTTGATCCCGTTGCGGATCCGTTTGAACTGCTCATCGGCTCGTTGTAGAATGGCCATCAGCATATCCAGGAGCGCGACAGCGGCGCAGTACAGCCGCAGCAGGTTGAAGAAGCGCTTGGGATCTTTGAAATGGAACCGTTTGGTTCCCGACTGCTTGGACAGTCGCTTGAAGACATGGTTCTCCACATGCCAGCGCAGATGAGCTGCTTCGCGGATTTCTCTGGGCAGAAGGGACAGATCGGTGGTGACGATCCAGCACTCGATGTGCTGAGGGGCCTTTCGCTTGGGGTAGTCCTCCACGAGGTGGGCGACTTGGACGGGGAAGCCGGTGAACTCTCCGCTGGTGATCTGGATGGACCAGGAGCAGATGCGATCGCTGTCGAAGCCGCTTTCTTCGATGATATCACCGGGGAACTTTTCTTTGGCTTGAAACAGTCGTTGAGCATCCTGGTGCACGTCGCGGAAAGGCTCCTTGCTCTTGATCAGCAGCTGAGCGTTGCAGGAGGCGACCTCTTCGAAGAAATTGCGAGTGAAGTACTCTCCGTCCAGAAGCAGCAGTTCAGGGAACTGGGGGCCCAGGGTGGTGAAGGCCTGCCGTAGCAGGAGTCGCGAGGTAGGAAGTTCCTTTCCCTGTTTGTCGTAGGGAAGGAACATCACGGGGTAGTCGGTTTTACCGCACAGGTCCAGCATGGACAGATAGTGGGTCCCCATGCAGGAGCCGTCGATTATCCCGAGGCGACGGGTCTTCCCCCCGGGCACCAGTTCCCGTTTTGCCAAGCTATGTTGCTCGAACATCTGAAGGAAGGCGCGCTGGAATTGCTGGACCTGCCCTTCGTCCAGCCAGTTCAACACCCGTGCTACCGTCGAATCTGAGACCACCATTTTACGCTGAGAGCGAAACAGTCGTTTGAATGTCAGGGATGGAGGACGAAAGGTGTGTGGATGGGGCCGAAAGATACCGCATAGAGGAGGTCGGGCAGGTCAAATTTCCGCTCGATCTCTGCATCGATTCCCGGCCCCTCCGCACGACCCTCCCTCCCCCCTGGCAGGCGGCAACGTCGCCAAGACCGGTCAGGCGCTACTTCCGTTTCGTGGGAACAGGAGGCGATATCACGGGCTGACAGCCCCAGCCCGCAGAGCCGGTCCAACCGCGGTCAGCGTAGCGAGAAGTGCAGCGGCCGAGAGCCCGAATCCGGCGCCGATGGGCAGGTTGCATTCTGTCGTTACCGATGCGGTCACGCCCAGCCTGCCGAGGGCGGACGCTATCGGGGGTGAACCGGTTTCACCCGGGATCTCTTTGCCGTGTCTGTCTTTTCTCGTGATGCGGATCGACAGCGTATCCGATGGAAAGACCGTGACCGTGACGCCTTCATTTATCACAATACCGGTCCCCATGCTGCCGGTCGTGGCTTTGTTTTCCCTTCGACCCGTTTGAAATAGCCGGGACACGCCCAAGGTATAAGGCTGTCACTGAACTTGGTCTCATGGATACCGATCGCGTATGATCAGGTAGGACGTTTTCTCTCTTTAAGGAAACCCGACCGGGAAAAAGAGTGCCTGCGGGCACGGTGAATTCCGGGTACCGGTAATCCGGGCCTGTTACGGCTCGCTGGCCTGCTGGAAGTCCCGGAGGTCTCTGATGTGCCCGATGTTGATGGTCCGTGTCGTGAGCAGGCAGAGGTGGTAGTCACGGTAGGGGGCGATGATAACGTTCGCTCCGGAGACCTGAAGCGTCATATGGACGAGCGGCCCCCAGTCCAGGAAGGGGACGATCTTTCTGGTGGTTTCGAGCATTTTTCGTGAAAGTTTCAGCAATGGTTCAACCTCGATGTCACCCATCAGGATAATATTCCGCCCCTCGTCAAAAACGGAAATGGCGACAATCCCGTTCAGTTTTTTTATCTGGCCGATTATCTGTATGTCCGGCGCATTGAAGGTCCCGGGGGGCAGTATGACCATCTTTTCGTCTGCAGGGGGTATCACCGCGTTTTCTGTCTTTAATCTGGGAGATCCCTCTTCCGTGGCCACTGGTTGATGGAGATCGTTGCCTTTCCCTGCTGACCGGCAACGGAGGGCCCGGGTCCCGCCGGGACCGAACTCCGGTTCAGGGATATTCCCGTTGACCTTACAGGCCCTCAGTCCCTCCATCAGTTCTTCCGGTGGTATATTTACAGAGATTGAATTCTATGGTCTGGTGGGAGTTGAAATAATCGAGCGCTGCGTGTCCGCGCAGTGGAATACGGCCATGTTTGAAATAATATGCGAGGGGCTTGCCTTTTTTTATCAGGATAAATCCTTCCCCGTCCTGGATCACTACCGGTACTATCCCCGACGAACCATCACGGTATGGGTGAATATCCATTGCGGAGGCGCCTGCATCCATCCGAGACCCTTCCTTCCGGCAGCAGTTCGATCATAAGAGGGAGACGATCGCCTCCTGTTCTTTTTTATTTCATAGGAGATCTGGCCGATATTTGCCGTGCTTTTGGCGATAATGAGCAGGAAAAACTCTTCAGCAAGAGGCCCGAGGATGAGGAATTTGTCCGAATATTCGACGATTTTTTGGAGAACGGGCCACATTGTCGTAACCGGTTGCCGCTGGATTTTGTATCGATCATAACCGCAGAAAGAGCAGTCATAAGATTCCTGTCGATGACAATCTCCGGATTTCATGCTCTCGATTATCTCACCGTTTTCCTGACGACCACCGCCCCGGCCTGGACGCCATTCTAGTTGATCAGGAATTTATTCAGGATCTCCTCGAGCATTGATCGTCCTCGATACCGAGATTCTCTCGTTCTGTTCATGGCAGGGAATGATTTCAACACGTTGGTTTTTTTGCCGGTTTTCTGGCGGAATTATCAGGGGCCGGTGACGACAAGGGCA
>CAWHDO010000050.1:0-74001 GCA_963828085.1 uncultured delta proteobacterium | reverse complement strand
CCTTGTGGAGGCAACCATTTATCGCACTTTCATTTCGCGTTCAAGCAAATCATACCTGATCGTATTTAGGAAACGGAACACTTAGTCGGTATCGGACGTCCTCAAAACGGGCCGCATTAGGAGCCTGTCGCGTAACTCGCTTGTGTCCATCGAATTCATCCTCACAGGCTCCCGGTAATTTTCTCTCATCGGATTTGCGATTATACTAGTTCGCCTTCAATAGGTGACAAAAACCTGTGGGAGCCGTCAGCGTCGGGCCCTACCATCATCCCGTAGAAACAGACCTGCGCGGCTGCCCTGGGCGCACACATAGGTGCGCCCCTACATCTCTCCCAAAAAAAATTGCGCGCTAGTCGACGCTTTTCTCGGCCCCCCTGCACGGACACCATTCCGGCAAAAGATCTATTGTTTTTTCGATCCCTTTGGAGGGATCCTCGCGATTGCAGTCCGGCATTGTATACAGACAATTTAATTCTCAAAACTATTAGCCTCATCGTCCGGCGCGTTACAAACCTGTGCTATAGCACAATACGCCGCGAATCCACTACCGTCTTTTCCTAAAAAAAACTTGTTGACACGTCCATGACGATCTCTTATTGTATACAACTAGGGTAGAAAGAACGCCGGTGGTTAGGTCGTTTTGGCAAGCCGACGGCCGTAGCCGAGAAGGGTAAGGAGCCGTGACCGGTAAGCGCTTAAAAGCTGATGCGACGGGGCAGTTATTCATTACGGCCCCTTCTCCGCTGTCTTTGCCCTGGTTAACCACCCCCTTGCCGACTCGGCTGCTCGATGCAGGTCGATCCCTGTCCTTTTCAGGGCTCAAATTCCCCTGGAGTCACCTTCCTGAGGCAGCATTCAATCTTTTCACTGCCAGTGGCATCGGTTTCCTGATATTTCGTCCCAAAATGTCGGGGACTCACTCAGAGGCTTTCCCGCAAAGGCATGTACAAAGCCGTCTGGCTGATTTCCCTCGGAACGTCACACCTTTTACACCCTCGAAAACAGGCTCACACCTTTCGGCAGATGGCAAGAGGTTCTGCGCAACAGACACATTGGGAGTCATCCCGAAAAACAAACGTGAAGGGCCGGTTCATTACAAGGAGAATCGTCATGGAAAAAAAGGACAACAAAATCAGTAGAAGAGACGTCCTGAAGACGGCAACGATGATTGGTGCGGGGCTTTCGCTCGGATTACCTGGCATTGTGCGCAGTTCCAACGTGCAGGAGGTCAAAGTAGGCCATCAACTCCATGTGGGCCATCAGCTTGGCGATCAGCTCCATCAATATGTGGATACCGATCGGATCGGCAAAAGGACTTTTCGATAAGGCCGGATGCAAATTGATACGCCAAGAATATTCGTCCGTTGGGATCATGGCGCAGCACTTGGCCATGGGTGAAATGGATATCGGGTTGATGGGCGTGTCGGCCGTAATGCTGGCCAAAGCGCAGGGCGCGGATGTACTCATCGTCGGGACGCAAAACCAGGGCGGTTCTTGCTTGGTGGCAGCCCCGAAAATAACGAAATTCGAAGACCTTAAGGATCAACCGGTGGGACATACCGGTGTCGGCTCTGTTCAGCACGCGCTCTTGACCGAGATGACCAGAAAGTTCAACACACCGGTCAAGATGGTCTCCATCAAGCCGACGGACATGACCACGTTTGCGCTTAAGGGCGAGGTGACGGCAATACAGGTATACGAGCCATTTCCCACAATCATTATAAGGGCCGTGCCGGGATGGAAGCGCCTGGTACGCGATATCGAACTTCTTCCATCTATGCAGTGTTGCGTCATCGCGACATCCAAGAAGTATGCGACCGAGCATCCAGATGTTCTGGAAAACCTTGCTGCTATCAACGCCACAAGCATCAAGTACGTGCGATCCCATCCTGATGAGAGTTCCAAGATCATTGCAAAAGCATCGGGCCGCGATGAGAAAGATGTGCGAGAAGCCTACAACTACATGATTTACCCATGGAAGCCCCCCAGAGTGAATGAAGGCGCTTGCAAAACACTCATACAGTGGCTGATGGAGTCGGGCAAGATCGACCAGTCCATTGTGAAACCGGACCTCGAAGGCTGGTGGAAGACTCTGTACGATCCCAGGTTCGAGCAGAAAGTCATGGACAGCGGCCTCATAGAGAAATTGGACCGAGAAGGGGTTCCTGCATAGCATACGCAGAAGAGAAACGGGTTGCTCCCGCCAAGTATGCGGGAAGCACCGGTGGCAGGGCCCATTCGTGGCTGAACCAGTTGGAACGAATACGCGGTTCCATTGATGAGTGGAGGACGAGATGACTGCAAAGAATGGCAATCAGAAGAAGGCCGGTGCATCCGGATGGGACTACAAAGCCACAGCTTACAAACTGTCGCGGAGCATTGTCGTGCTCGCTCTTTTCGCTTTGGCATGGCAGATCCTGTCGATGCTGGCGAAATCGTCTTTTATCCCCGCACCTCTGGCGGTTTCGAAGGCTTTCTGCGATCTGTGTGCCAACGGGGATGTGGAAGGCTACAGCCTTCTGGGACACACGGTAAATAGCCTCATCCGCATTTTCGCCGGTTTTCTTCTCGGGTGCGTCACGGCTATTCCGTTGGGATTGCTGATGGGTCTCTACCCACCTTTGTACACAACGTCAAAGGTGTTTATCGAGCCCATTAGATTCATCCCACCCATAGCCTGGATCCCGCTCTCGATAGTCCTGCTGTCAGGATTCTCTCGGTACACGTTCCTCATTTGGCTTGGAGCCTTTTTCCCGATTTGGGTAAACACCATGGCGGCCGTCCCGAAGGTGAATCCCGTGTTCATCAATGTGGCGAAAGTCTATGGCGCTACACGTTGGGAAATCATACGCAAGGTCATCTGGCCATCGGTCCTTCCGGACATCATCTCAGGCATGCGGGTTGGGCTGGGGGTTGCGTGGATGTGTATCGTCGCGGCAGAAATGATCGGTGGCGAAGGAACGGGGGTCGGACGGCTCATCCTCAAGTACGCGGAACTACTGAAGCTGCCGGAAGTTGTCGTCGGGATGCTCATCATTGGCGTAGTTGGCTATATCATGAACGAAGCCCTGCTGAGACTGGAAAAGCATCTGTTTGCATGGAGAACGGAAATTTCTATGTAAGGCTTGCTGGCCACGGATGATTGGGGCCCGTAAGGAATGAGACCCGGATCCAACGGCGGACAAGAGAAGCACGCTGAATGTGGACCACATTTTGAGGAAACGTGAAATGGAACAAGAGAATATCCTGGTAAATGTCACGAAACGATTTGCAGGTTTTCCAGTATTGGAAGACATACGCTTCACCGTTAGGCACAATGAATTCTTTTGCATCGCGGGTCCCAGCGGATGTGGGAAAACGACGCTGCTGCAGACCATAGCAGGCATAACTCCGGTATCCTCTGGCCAAGTGCTCCTCAACCGTGAACCCATCGACCTGCAGAAACACAATATTGCGTATGTTTTTCAGGAGCCTTCCTGCCTTCCATGGAAGACGGTGGAGGAGGATGTTCGGGTCGGTTTTGAGTTCCGCAGGAACGGGACAAATTTCGAGGGAAGGGTCAAGGACGTGTTGAAGACAGTTGGACTGACAGGCTTCGAGAACTATTACCCGAATCAACTCTCCGGTGGAATGAAACAGAGAGTGGCCATCGCAAGGGCGTTCGCTGCACAGCCCGATCTCCTGCTTATGGATGAGCCATTTGGGCATTTGGACGCGCAAACGAGATACTTCATGCAGATAGCCGTACGGAAGATTTGGGAAGCGATGAAGGCGACCGTAGTCTTTGTTACCAACGATGTGGAAGAAGCGGTCTATCTTGGCGACAGAGTACTCGTCCTTTCATCGTTGCCAGCTCGAATAAAAGTGGAAGTCCCCATCGATCTTCCTCAGCCACGAGACCTAACAGGCAAAGAGTTCTTACAGATCAGAAAAACAATCACGGACTATATCGATACGTAGGTGTAGCATGGAACATCCAGCGAGCAAGGCAAAAATTCAATTCAAGAACTTTAGCAAGAGCTTCGGAGACCTTCTGGTTCTGGACAACTTGAATTTCCAGATCGAGAAAAACGAATTCTTCTGTGTAGTCGGGCCCACCGGGTGCGGTAAAACTACCTTATGTAATCTCGTTACCACGTTGATCCCGCCCAGTTCGGGTACAATACTTATCGACAACGAGCCGGCAAATCCTCACAAACACAATATAAGCTTCGTCTTTCAAGAGCCATCTTGCCTTGAATGGCGTACGGTCTGGGACAACGTCAAGTTCGGTTTGGAGATAAAGGGCTACCCAGAAGACGTAATCATTGAAAAAGGCAAGGCAGTGATGCGCATGGTCGGACTGGATGGTTTTGAAGATTATTTCCCAAACCAGATTTCGGCAGGGATGAAACAACGGGTGGCTATAGCTCGAGCGTTTGTTACCGATCCCGATTTGTTGCTCATGGACGAGCCGTTCGGACAGCTCGACATAAAAAAGAGATTCATGATGCTCGATGAGGTTCTGCGGCTGTGGCGGGAACTCCAAGCGACCATCATTTATGTGACCCACAATCTCGAAGAGGCCGTCTATTTGGCGCGGAACATAGCAGTCATGTCGCAGAAACCCACAAAGGTCAAGGAAATCGTTCCGGTGGATCTCCCGTACCCGCGGGACTATACGGATGACAAGTTCGTTGCCGTCCGACGGTACATAACAGACCTGGTCAAGTGGTGGTAATGCAATAGGCCGCCCCAGACCCTAGAGGTATCAAGGTGACACCATACGACAGGCTGATGTCAGTGTTATCTGGAAAGCAGTCCGATCTGGTCCCGGTCGTGATGGACCTTTTATCCTCGCTTCCGGGTGTGTAGTGCCAGAGTCCGTTGACTCTCGGAACATATCGGCAATGGTTCATGCGGCCGAAACGCATGGAGTCTACTGAAGCAGAGATTATTAAACCCGAAAGGAGAAAGTCATGTGTGATTGGTGTACCGAGCATGGAAAGGGCAAGAAATGGTATATGGCGGTCGAGAACTACGTCAGAAATTTCGGTGATCTCGACGATTGGCTCAAGGAGTGGAATACCAATTACCGACAGGTTCAGGCCAAGCTATGGGGACCGGTATCGAGTGAAGTCGACACACTCAAGTTCGCGCCTGAGTCCGCGGCTCGAGAAGCTTGCCGACTACGACTGGGAAGAGGGTTTCGCCAGTACCATTCCGCCCAGACCGTAACTCTCGATGAAGCCAAAGAGATGGTGGATGTGGCGGACGAGCATGGCGGCTTCGTGAAGCTCGCATGCACCTGTCGAAAATACAAGCGCGGCGGAAAATACGCGGGGCCGGAGAACACTCTTTGTTTGGGCATCTCCGCGTATGCAAGCATGTATGAGGAACATCCGGAAAGGATCTGGAAGGAACATAAGATCGAGACGGTTTCCGCTGAAGAGGCCAAAGAACATCTCGAGAATTGTGCGGAGCAAGGCCTCGCGCATCAAGCCTCGTACGTCGGGTCCCCTGCATTCATGTCGAAGCTCTGTAATTGCGGGTCCCCCGTATGCGTTTGGCTCCAATGGCGACTGGACTGGGGCATCAATGGGATTCTCAAAAAAGGACATTATGTAGCAAAACAGGATCAGGACGCATGTGTGGGGTGCGGCACATGCATAAAGTCTTGCCAATTCCAGGCAATAAGCTATTCGCCCACCTATGAAAAGGCGATCTTCAAGCCGGACAAATGTTTTGGCTGTGCCCAGTGTATGAGGGTTTGTCCTGAAGAGGCAGTGAAAATGGTCGAAAGAGAATCGATTCCTACACTGAAAGAGGAGTGGTAGCCATGAGTTTCTCTCAAATGGAAGTCAAAACCGTCAAAAAGCTTTTCCCGGAAATTTCCTTCAACATGGAGGTGTGTCTGGGAGCAATGGATTGCGGCAAGTGCTTGCAAGCCTGCTATCCGCATGTCATGCGTTGTTTCACTCCCATAGCGGAAGGCCTGACAACCACTTCGAAGCAATGGATTCCCATAGCTACGTTCCCCTCGCTGTGCACATCATGTATGGAGTGCGTCAAAGCATGCCCGAAGGCCGCCGAGGGAGCCATCCAGGTGAATTTTGTAGAGAAGAGACTTCCGAAAAAAGTCTTCAAGAGGTCATAAGAAGGGAGAGTAGCAATGATAGACAATTACCTTTCTCAGATCAGGCAAATAAATAAAAAAATCGATCTGGACACCGAGTTTCCCGACTGGAACAAGTCGGTGCAATTCATCGTAACGGACTTGGACGGAGGGGGATTCTATTTCACTACCAATGGGGGGAAGGTGACGCAGGCAGAAGAAGGAAAGCTCACGAATCCCGATGTTACGATCGAAGGTACCAGCGGTGCGATGTCGGATCTGTTCGACGGTAACGTTAGCATCGTGGGAGCCTTCATCACCAAGCAGGTTACGATCAAAGGCGCAATCGGAGATGCCCTCGGCGCCAAAGTCCTGTTGGATGCGGTCCGGGTATACTAAAAGCCGCAGGAACGGAAGCACCAGTGCTGCAGAGGATCAAACGCTATGGCACGTGGAGTGAAATGTAATAGTGGTGCCCCCGATCGTGAGGGGGCGGCCTTCTTGTCCCAAGAATTGATACCCCAGGGAGGTGGCATGCAAAAAGAAGGACTTCTCCTTCTCTATCAGGTGGATCACTTGAGTGGGGAAGAAATTGGCTGGATGTTCGATTCCCTGGCGATCCCCGGGGTGCGCAATCGGAATCTGGTGCCGACTCTCACCAAGAAAGGGCGGATAGGCCACCTCCTAATTCTGGACATAGACCCGGAAGTGGAAGCAGAAATTTCCAACCTGCTCTTTGAATGTTTGGCAGTACATGGGTACCACCGCATAGAGAGCACCCATGTTTTCCGGAAAACCGTTGTGAGGAACATCGATGTCACCATCACAAAAGGCAACAAAGAGATCTCCGGCAATATTCGCCTGAAACAACCGGTGAGCGGCCACTTGGAACGTTCCTGCTTTGAAAGCGACGATCTTTTTTCTCTGCTGCAAAACGTTTATGACGAGCTGGGGGCTGCGATGTCACCCATGGAACTCAGGTCCAAAATTGAAGCGGAAAGAACTTCACAGAATGACAGAATCCGCATCAGCCTTTGACAAACGTGCGTTTTTTCTGACGTCTTTTCGTTTGTTTTTACTTTGGCGGGAGTTCCAGTTGGTTCAAAGTCACAGGAGACAAGGATGAACGATATAGTCCGTGCGGTTCGGTCTGCCGCTCTTTGGCGTCCCGAGTTGATGACCGGGGATTCGATAAAGGCTCTGGCGGGCGGACATGGAATGTTGAACGTCACCGCCTTTTGCGCTGCCAATGCGATTGCCGAAAAGATCCGTGGGGGAAAACCCCTGAAAGTGGAGGCTCTGAATCAAACCGACATCCCGATGGATTCCGTTGTGGAGGCAGGTGTCCGGGCAGCCATCGAAAACGGGGCCGATGCCTCCAATGCCGCTTTGATCACTGCAACCCTGTGCTATATCGCAGGATCGAATGTGAGGGCGGGTGTCCCATCCGGCAACCGTAAACTGGGTGCCATGGCCCGGCTCAAAGCCGGTGTCCAAAGAGGCGGAGTGCTCACCATCCCCACTCCCAAATCGAACAACCGCATCAGCGGTTTTCCCGCCGTTCTCAAAATATATGAAGCCATGATGGACGGCAAGCTGACTTCCATTGACGGATCGACCATACCCGCAGGGGTTGGAGGGGGACCGCTCTGCGGCCACAGTACGCTGGGCGAGGACATCATATTCCCGGAAATAGCGGAAAACGGGGCATTCATCGGCACTTCCGCGATGATGAGAGCGTATGCGGGGGCGGGAATGAAGCCCAACCCGCTGATTTCAGCGGTATTTGGCGCCGCGGCTGCTCTTGAAATCGTCCACCCTGATGCGGTAATGCCCGAACGATATGGTTCCTCATTCAAGACATACACCTCAACGGTGGCAGGTCTGGGCACGGTACGGGCAGCGGGTCTACCGGAGGCATTGCATTTCAGAGTGACCCGAGAAGAGGTGAAAACAGCCAATTTTGTCGGAGATCTCGGGATCATTATGAAAGACATGGGATCCCCAACCGTCGTCGGTATGTTGGCCTTCTATGAACTGCTCGCTGTATTTGAGGAAAATGCCAAGATTGGGGCTGGCAGCAGTGGTGGGCCACGAACAACTCCCATAGGGCATTGTGCGGCAGACGCTTCTTTGGCGTTGAGAATAATTGCCCAGACCGGGTCCGTAGGCAAAGCAGCGGAAGTAATCGCAGAGAATAAGAAAGGCTTTTTCGATGCCGAGTATGCGAGCATTGAAGCAAACACGGTGGCCCGTATGGTGAACCAGCTCCGGCCGGGTGAGGTCTCAGACGCGCTGCTCATGGCCACCAATCCGGTGGTCGAACGAGCCATCGAGGAGCGTGTCCACAGGACGATCGACGAAATACATTCAGGGAAAAGCCTTGCAGACGTAATCTCTCTGCTCGAGCAGGAACGAACGGCACGAGTCGAGGCACGCACATCCGCTATGGTGTCCAAGAACTCGGGGAAAAATATTGAAATCAAGATAGATAAATTGGCGGGAGGTGCACGACGATCGGGCAAGCCGGGAAAGTTGTTCTACGTTCTCGACCCTGATGTGGATGTGTCGGTCCGGATTGATGGAGAAGAGTACAGTTTCTGAAAAAATTCCTGCACGAAGTTGTCCCAAACGCAGTAGTGGAAAAAAATGAGATCCTGCTGCAGGTCATTCCGTTGGTTGCCCCGGCGGTGGGAGAATTACTGGTTTCGGGGCACTCTCTTATCGACCTGGTGGTACCGGTTGCAACGGCCGCAGTTCTGGGAGTCGGCGCTCCCGAAGAGCTTGCAAAAGAAGCTGCTTCTCCTGGTACACTGGCAACGGGTGGATTGCCCGGCGGCGCTGCCCGGGCGGCTGAGGTGGCCCGTCTCGCGGTCCAATTTCGTGGATGAGGAGAGCGGTCGTAGTGCAAAGGAAGATAAAGACAAGGAGTGAAAGAACATGAAGCTCGGAGAGCCTTCCGATAGCGGACGAATAGCAGAAAGCGGTTCAGAAGCGGCAAAGAAATACAGAGCATCGTGGACCTGAGGTGAGGCAATTCTCCTCAGTTTGAGAGAAAACGGATTCCTGCAAGTCCCCGACGAATTGATCAGAGCTTCTGTCCCGCTGGGTGCAGGTCTGGGCTTTACCAGGCAAACGTGCGGAGAATTGATAGCATGTGGATTGGCGATTGGCTTGAAGTTCGGGAGGAACGATGTGCACGGAAGTCGTAGACCTTCCTGGAGCCGAATGGCACGGCTGGTGGATCGTTTCACAACGAAGTATTCCACCACCTCGTGTGACGAATTGACCAAATCTTTCCCGATTTCCAGCTTTGCCACTCTTAATCGGATTGAGCACTGCATGAACATAATCGCTTTTGCAACGAGCGCAACAGTCCAACTGCTGTCAGACGCGGACGAAACGTTTAGCGATGCCGAAAAGGAGATGTATTTCGCCCAGCGGGAGCGGAAAACCCTGGCTAGCGTTAAATAGGGCTGCTTACGCGATCAATTGGCTGCATTTTTTGAACCGAGAGAGGCAATTTTATGGCTGAAAGGAAAATGGGTCCCCCACCCTTACTTGCGGAAGGCGCTGAAAGGACGAGAGGCAGAGATGCCATGAGGATGAACATAATGGCCGCCCGAACGGTAGCCGAGACTGTCCGCACCACGCTTGGTCCTATGGGGATGGACAAGATGCTGGTGGATTCTCTTGGCGACGTTCTGGTGACCAACGACGGCGCTACGATTATGAGAGAGATGGACGTCCAACACCCGGTTGCCCGTATGATGATAGAAGTCGCCAGGGCCCAGGAAGCTTCCGTGGGGGACGGCACTACCACCGTGGTCGTATTGGCCGGCGAGTTACTGAAGGAGGCGGAGGGCCTGATCGATCTCGGTATTCATCCGGTGGTCATCGCAAAAGGCTATCGCATGGCTTTGGAAATGTGTCTTACGATTCTTGACGAAATAGCCATAACCACAGTGGGCGATCTGCCGACGCTGAAAGCCGTTGCAAACACGACAATGACCGGAAAGGGAGTGGAAAAGGCTAGAAGCCATTTGACGGATGTCATCGTGGATGCAGTGGAAAGCGTAGCATTTGTTCGGGACGGCCATCGGCAGGTCGACGTCAACTTTATAAAAATTGAGAAAAAAGAGGGCGGAGCTATTGAGAAGAGTGGGTTGATCAGAGGAGTCGTCTTGGCCAAGGAAAAAGCGCATGTCGCTATGCCGTCCAGAGTCGCAACTGCCAGGATCGCCCTCATCAACTCACCTATTGAATACAAGGGCAAATCGTTCGATGCAAAAATCAGTGTAGCTGAGCCGAGCCAGCTGAACGCTTTCTTGCAAGAACGGATTTCCGTTCTCAAGGAGATAGCAGCACTCATAAAGGACAAAGGCGCAAACGTACTATTCGCTGAAAAAGGAATAGACGATTATTGCGTATCCCTTTTGGCAAGAAATAACATACTAGCCGTTCGACGCGTCAGAAGAAGTGATATGGAATTGCTTGCTAAAGCAACGGGGGCCACCATCATCAACAACATAGAGGAGCTTGATGAACGGGCCTTGGGCTACGCGGGTCTGGTCGAAGAAAAGAATATCGATGGCACTATGATGGTTTTCGTCCAGGAATGTAGGGACCCTAAAGCGGCCACCATTTTGATTCGAGGAGGCACCAAACACATCGTGGATGAGGTCGAAAGGGTTGTTGAGGACTGCCTTGGCACCCTGCCCGCGGTCATTTCGACCGGGCAAGTATTGACGGGGGGAGGTGCGGCTGAGGTGGAGATTGCTTCCAAGCTCAGGGTCTTCGCGGAAGGTGTCGAGGGCATTCAAAGGTTGGGAATCGAAGCCTTTGCCAGGGCCTTGGAAGTGATACCGAAAGCTCTCGCGGAAAACGCGGGGTGCAGTCCACTCGAAGTACCTCGTAGAAATGCGGTCGCAGAATGCAAAAATGCGCTCGAAAGTCGGCTTTGATCCCTTCTCCGGGAGTGTGAAGGACCTGTATGAGGAGAACGTGATCGAACCGTTGGTCGTGAAGAAGCAGGCGATTATTTCCGCGAGCGAATTGGCTCTGATGATTTTGAGGATTAACGATATCATAGCCGCCAACAAGTTGAGTTTGCCGTTGCCGGAGGGTATGCCCGCGGCAGGGAGAAGCGAATAGGATAGCACAGGATGCCGAGGGGGCCGCACGTGGCAGTTTTAGAGAGGTATGTGCACATATGGCGGGGTCTTCGAGTCTTTCTGTGCCTCTGAACACAAATCTTCTTCACAAAGTCAAGGGGGCAGGTCTCGGATGCAGGAGAAGACCGGGCCAGTGTGATGGGAATGCAACGTTATCAACAACGTCCTCCAGGGGATGGTGGGATCGAACGAGGAAGGAAAGGGCTTTCGGAAGCCTATTCCGCAATCCGTGAATACGAACGACGAACCCCACACCTCAACAGACCTGGCTGACAACCATCAACCGTGGAAACACTCAGCATCCTTTTCTTAAAAGGAGTTCAATCTGCCATGAAAGTCGTGGGCATAACGTCACCGAAGGAAGCGCTCTCCTCGCCAAAGACGTCACGGAAGCGGGTCTATCAGGAAATTAAGAAGGCAATTGTCAACGGGACGATTGGTTTCGATATGCGCTTATCCGAAGAATCATTCGCAAAGTTGTTCTGTGTGAGTCGGACACCAATTCGCGAAGCTATTTTCCAGCTGGTCCAGGAAGGCTTAGTCACAAAAAAGGATAACAGCCATTTCTACGTTAAGAGGCCCACGGAAGAAGAACTCGACGAGATCGCAGAAGTGCGAATCGTCCTCCAAGGCATGCTCATTGATAGACTGATTGATAAATCCGACGACAGCCTGGTGATGGAGCTGGAGCAGAATGTCGAAAGGTCCAAGAAATTCCTGGCTGCAAGAAGATACGCCTGGCTTGAATTATACGCTTTCCGACTTTCACCAGATTCTACATTCAGCCGCAAGAACCGATTGCATTGGGAAAATTCTGAATGGGATGGTGGACCTCGTACTGCTCAATCGAGCTATAGCTATGAAATTTGTAGGAATTCGGCGCCTGCTTGTTTCCGACCATGAAAAAATCATGAATGCCATCAAGCAGGGAAATAGGGCGGAAGCCAAAAAGCGAATGCGAGAACACATTCTCAACACTAAAAAAAAGGCATTGGAGGCTTTGCTGAGAGATAAGCTGAAAACCATTGTCGATGAAAACATCATGTGATCGAGACTGAGGGGTTGCAGGAATCAACATTGTGGAAACGACTGACCTGAAGAAGATTATAGAGATTGCTCATGCCATAAGCGTCAGCGTTTTCGGGAAAAGTGGCCAGAGCGCATCCACGTTGTTTGTTGGATCACGTGGAGAGCGTTACAGCGAAACTATGAGAGTTCTCGAAGATGGGGTGGACTTTCTGGTGACCAGATGCGGCATCGGTCCACGGTCACCACTTGAAAACGTTCTCCAACTGAGAAACGCAATGGATGATTACGCCACGAGACAATAAAAACGTCGAATAGTTGGCTCAACTCCAGGCAGATCCCAGGTTCTCGAAGGTGAGGCTCCTAACTCTGATGTTAAAGCCATGTGGTTGAGCTAGGTGGAACAAGAGAAAAAAGACGAGCTTTCCCAGTCCAATGGTAAAGGAGAATCCAGTCTGGACGTCAAATACGGCACAAGGGCTCAATGTAGGAGTACTCAGCAAGAGCAGATTCGGGAAACTTATGGGTGACCTTGGTCTGGTAGAAGGCAAGGAGCGTAAGGTCGTTCGCGGTAGCAAGATTACACTCTATTGCTTGAGCCCTGAAAGGCTTAAACGGGTTTCTCAGAATTATCGAGTTCGAGGGGTTTGATAAAAGTGGACAGGGTAAAATCGCCACCTTGTCCACCTAATAATATAATAACAATAATAATATATAATAATATGGACAGGGTGGACAAGGTACTTGGAGAGTATAGCGCTAACAAATTTTTTGAGGCACCATTAGCCACACCTCATTCTTCTTCTGCCATGAAACTTTTTTGTCGCTGATCCCCGAAATACCCTGTCCACCTTGTCCAGATCATCACGAATCCTCTTGGAAGAATATCTTGATATCATTGCATTTACAGTTATAGTTCTGCTAATCTGATTATTTGGTGCCGCTTAGATGAACCAATCAGAGTGGAGGATTCAGTGAACGAGATCAAAAACGTGGCTATCCTTGGAGCAGGAGGGATGGGAGCATCTTACGCATCCAGGTTTTTCGATGCGTCTGTATTCTCAACTGTGTTGGTGGCTAGGGGCACTCGCTATGACCGCCTGAAAGCAGAAGGTTTGGTGGTTAACGGGAAACAGTATTCTGTTCCAGTCGTTCACCCGGATGAAGGTGCTACACCCGCCGATCTCATCATTGTGGCTCTCAAGAATCACAACCTTCCGGAGGCGGTTCACGACTTGAAAAACTTGGTCGGCGACCAGACGACTCTCATCTCGGTAATGAACGGGCTTGACAGCGAGGAATACCTTGGCTCGGTTTATGGCATGGACAAAGTCCTTTATGCCATTGCTATTTCGTTAAATGCCCTCCGTGAGGGAAACTCTGTCACCTATACCAACCCAGGGAAAATTTACTTTGGTGAAGCCGACAATTCCCATCTGAGTCAAAGAGTCCTGCGCGTCCAAGAAGCATTGCAAAGGGCAGGAATTGCGTCTGAGATACCCACTGACATGGTGCGTATGTTGTGGTGGAAGTTCATGGTTAACGTGGGAGTCAACCAGGCGTCTGCGGTCATGCGGGCATCTTTTAGCGTCTTTCAATCATCCTCTGACGCAAGAGCATTGATGGATGCGCTGATGCGGGAGGTCCTAGTACCTGGCACACCGTGTTGGTGTGAATTTGGGGGAGCAGGATCTTGATAACTGGCATGCTGCTCTCAGAACACAGGACCCCAAAGGCAAGACTTCGATGCTGCAGGATATTGAAGCAGGACGCAAGACAGAGGTCGAGGCTTTTGCTGGAAAGGTGGTGGAGCTGGGCAAAAGTTACGGCATCCCGACACCCGTAAACGAAACCCTCTTGAGTATCATTCACGTTTTGGAGCAATATCCGGCTTGAGTGGGATGATCCTGTCGGGCTGGCACATGGTGTTGAGTGATCTCTAACCCGCCGAGCGCCGGAGATCATATCGCCCATAACGCACGGAGAACCAATCTCAGCGTTTCTTGCATTTCCGCGCACCTTCCCCCTTACGAAATGTCTGCTTTGCGGCTATGGGGTTCTAAAGAACGCCAGAGAACGACACGGAATCTTCGTGCTGAGGCCACGGTAGGGATTGTGCCCACTCTTTATAGTTATCTGCGGGAGGCAAGGTCTCAGTAATACAAGTCGGCTTCCGTTCGCTATCAAAAGCTCTTATTTTTCCTTCTCATTTCGTCCGCAATACTTCCACGTCATGTATATGTGCCCTTCTTGAATCCACGAATCTCCGAAGCAAAAATTCCTTTACAGTCTTTAACGGGGATGTCTAAGCGGCGTCTAATTCAGCAGAAGACCGAAAAGGATAGAGGGCCATTTAGGCGCAGAACTCAGTGCCGTTCACTATAAGATGACCATTGATTTTCCAGGAGTAGGGTGAGCCAACAGAAAGGAAAGACGATGAAACTCTTAATCACTGGCTTTCTTATGTTAATCCTTTGCGGGACTGCTTTTGGTCAACGAGGGGTGACTCACGAGCATGCAAATGGTGGTGGGATAATCCCTGGTCGTCCGATGAACGGCACAGTGCTACACAACAAAAATGACGGCACAATCCTAGGTGGGCCGTCTAGAAGCTGGAATTCGCCTCCGTATAGTGACCTGTCGAGCGGCTGGAGCCCGCCTCCGTATAATGACATGCCGTATTATCAGCGACTTGACGATATGTCGTACAGTCAGCAATCCGATGATGTACCTATGTCGTCGTATCCTCAGCGTTTGAATAATATGCCGTTCTATCAGGGTCAGCCTGAATATTACGAATCCGAATATTACGAACCCGACTATGATTATTGACCTTCCGCACTCCCTGGCCTAAGCCTCAAGAGGCCAAGTCTGGCTAGGAAGACTGAAAACAAAGGGACAGTAACAAATCCAATTTGCCCAGTCTGCCAACGTCAACACACCGCTTTGAAGACTATCTTGATGTCATTGCCTTTAGGGTCACAGTTTTGTTATTCTGCACATTTTACGTTTGTTGAGTTGCAATTTGAGGAGGGTTTAATGACATTTACCAAGGCACTCATAGCAAAGAAGATTGCTGATGATTGCGGTTTCATGGGGTGCCGCTACTTTCTGTCAGGAGTTATGCGGCACGCGGTAGTTCTTGATCCCGGATCTCGGGAGAGTTTGTATCCTCGATGCCGTAGAGGTGTCGCCTCTCCGATCTTCGTCTATATTTCCAGAAGAGATCCCAGTCGTTGTTGATGTGAACGGCCCTCAGGCGCATCATGCTTTCCGCTCCCTGGATCATCCAACTCATTCCCGTGAGTTCCAATCTGTCGTTGATGAGGTTGCGACATGCGCCTTCAATGACCCCGCTACCGATGGGGTAGCCCTTTGCCAAGCAGATTTCGTACCGCATGTGTTTGCGGGTCAGACCTGAACGAACGTATTATTTGGATGAAACTGACGCACAAGCGCTATTTGTAGCTGACCTATCCACTCCTATTTTCTTAACGAATCACAAGATATCTAGTCCAAATATTCAATGGGCATGAATCAATTGAGCGCTAGGAGGCTGTTGCGTAACGCAATGCTTTTCCGAATTCGTGGCACGGCGGTGCCTGTTGTGTCGCTATATCTCAGAGGCTGCCAAGGAAAAAACTTAGTATGTCAGACTCCTAGGAGCCTGGGTGGCGCACCGAAGCGGTAGGCGTAGCCTCCGAGGTAGCACGATTCCGCCAATGTTTGAAGATACGCGACAGGCTCCTAGGAGGTTTGCTATGAACGGAATCCTTGCCGAGACCTTCATGTTGGCTATCATATTGATAGTCATCGTTTTCTTGATCGAATCCGGTTTCTTGGGCGGTATCCTGGGCTAAACGGCTTTAAGTGCCATCAATTTTTATGGACACGTGTCCGACAGGTTAATGATCTTTAGCATCCCTGAAGCTGATCTCTGTTCGGCAAACCTTTGCTGACAGTTTTCAGCATTTCTTCTTTTGCTGCTACAAGAATGCCCCTGCTACCTGAAGGACGAGTTGGGAATATCAGAGAGGCGGGCGTGTCGTGTCAGGTAGTGGGCCAGCGTTCTCCATAAAATTAAATTTCGGCGTCGAGCTTATATATGGCTGAGCCTCATTTGTCTGGAATTACATGCCAGATAGACTTTTTATCAGTAGAGATGGATCTGTGTATGCACCCCACCTGAAGCCAAGACATCAAATGGACGATTCCCAGCCCTGACCAAAATCCGCCAGCGGTCTGATTTCCTCTATCTCAAAGGTTATCGCAGCGTGAATTATTTTGGCAGCGTTCTCTCCGGCTGCCTCTGCGATACGGCTTTTTACCTTGTCCAGTTTTTCACCTGAAGTCTGGCAGTCAATCATCTTCAGGTATACCCGGACCCCTTTCCATTCAGGAAGCTTGCTCCCAGGCTCCATGATCAAGAAACAAGCCCGAGGATTTTCTTGAAGATTGGCAAAAGTTCGATTCTTGCCCAGCCCCATGAATATGGTCTTTTCATCGATCATCCGGGGTGACCCGAAATAACCGGAATCAACCTTGCCATTCTTGTCCGCCGTGCTCAAAATCCCCAGCCGCGGCTGCTTGTTGAAATACTCCATCAATTGCTTGGACATTTGGTCTCCGCCTTTCTTTTGTGCGATGCAAGCACTCATTTCTGCTCCGTGGACTATCCCAAAAATCATGTTGGCTCTCTAACAGAGACAAAGCATTAAAGTTGGGTGTACACCTCACTGGAGCGCCTAAGTCAAACTCCGCTCCTCATTTTTTAGAGACCTGCTGGGAGACCATCTCGCACAATTCGATTTGAAGAGGCTCAGCCAGTAGGTCGCCCGCTTTTGCTCGAAAATCCGCAATGTGCTGTGATTTGCGATGCTGCTCCAGACCTGCTTTGTCCACCCAGTTTTCGTGGAAGATGAACATGCCCGGTTTGGCGAGGTGTCGATGGAGATCATAATTGATGCAGGCCACTTCTTTCCGAGTATGGGAAACCAGTTCCAGAAGAGCCTTTTCAAGATCCTTCTCTTTACCGGGTTTCGCCTGAGCGAAAGCAACTATCGTTAGCATGATAACCTCCCATTCTATCCTGAATCATGCTGCGGTCTTGCCATTTCGGAGGCATTGGACTGGTACACGGTGGCAGGATTGTTCCTTTGATCCTGAAAAGGACCCACCCTCGTCCCCCACCACGCCCGAGCGCGGCAAAAACCGCCGTAAGGTTGACGGAAACATCTGTTTTAAGGGTTTATTGAGCATACCTCCCGCTACTGTACCAGGTCAACCAAAATCTTGGGTGTGGCGGCTTACCCGAACGCAAATGGGCACTCTCCAGCCAAAGGGAAAGTGCAAGCCACATTACCACGCACCTGAAGAATAGGATATAATGAAAAACGAGAACGCTTCGTTAGTTGACGGCGTTGCCCCGTCGCATGTTCCGATCACCTTAGCCACAACCGGCGAGCATTCTCTATAATAATTTAGTCATTTTGAGCATGAATGTGCCGATTTGTCGGTCTCGTGAATATTCAGTTTAGGAGGTAACATGATCAGGCAGGTTGAATACTTTGAAAAGCCCGGTAAGGAAAACACCCCTCGGTGTTTAGAAATAGTCTCCGGGCTGGTGGATGAGGGTTTCCTCATCTCGTCGTGGCTACGACTGCTGGCGAAACCGGGTTGTTGTTCGCCAAGAAATTTAAGGGCAAGGCCTTGAATATGGTGGCGGTCACCCATAACGTCGGTTATGCGGGCCCAAAAGTGGATGAATGCCCTGATGAAGCGAGGCAAGAGTTGGCCCGCCTTGGTGTCAAGATCTTCACTGGAACCATTCTGAGTCGAGGGATCGAGGCATCCTTTATGAAAAAGCATCAGGGCGTCTATTTGGGCTACATTGTCGCCCAATCGCTGAGACTGCTCGGCCAAGGTATAAAGGTCTGCGTTGAGATCGTCGTGGAAGCCTGCGACGCAGGACTGGTACCAGAAGGGGAAGATATCATCGCGGTTGCTGGCACCGGAAAAGGTGCGGACACTGTGGCCATCGTCCAGGCTCATCCGTCCGACCGCTTTCTTGACGTGCGGGTTAGGCAAATCCTGGCCAAACCTCTATGACATCAAGATGTTGTATGAGAACCGCGCGTTTGAAAACAGGTAAGAGGGGGATTTCCTTCCTTGGCATGTCGATTGTGTCAGATCTGTGTATCAACTTATAGAAGGAGTAACCTGTGGAATTACGCACTGCCACTACGGAACGTCGGAGCTGCCGCAACTATCTGCCCGATGCGCTCAGTAAAGAAACCATTGAACGGCTTCTTGAAGCGGCTACCTGGGCGCCTTCTCCGGTGAACAACCAGCCGTGGGAATTCATTGTGATCACCAGCCCCGAACTCAAGGCAAAGCTCTTTGCAGAAGCGGAAACCCGCCGACAGTTCCTTTATGAAAAGAGCGGCTGGAAATGGTTGAACCGCTATGAAATGGGCTTTCTCAAAGATGTGCCTGTGATTATAGCTGTGGTTGGCGATCCGAAGAAATCCGGGGCTGATATGTTCCTGAAGGACGGAGGCATGGCTTACCAGCATGCGTGCGCAGTTGCTATCCAAAATATTCTCTTGACGGCCCATTCCCTCGGTTTTGGAAGCCTATGGTTTACCTTGTTTGAGAGAGAGGTTCTCCGGGAGCTCCTAAGCATCGACTCGGAAAAAGATCCTCTTGCATTGATCTGTGTAGGCAAACCGGCAGGCGAACCTTTCCAAACCCCAAGAAAGACTGTCCAGGAAAAGACCTCTTACCGGGAGTAAGGTGAAGGGCGGAAACCGACGTTAGGCGGCGATGGTGCATTGGCGACTCGGGGCCTTGTGCCAGATTTGTGCCAATCGCCTATGTAACGTCCATTTTGGTCGTGGTACATATAGCAACGGGTGTCACAAAGAATACTTGATATTGCAGTCTGCTTATCCGGCACACTCTGCGGGAGGATTATGGACTCCCCCTGCTGAAGTAGAACAAACTCATCCTGCGCAATATGCAATCTCTTCAATGCGGCGTTCAGCTTCCTGGGAGGTTCATCTAGCGGCTCGTCCGTGAGAATGAATGTACCCCAATGTATGGCGACGGATTTCCTGGAACGCACGTCGAGGTGAACCTGAACCGCCTCATTTGGATTCATGTGATGGTGCCGCAGAAACCACCTTGGCTCATACGCTCCTATGGGAATGGCTGACAAATCGAAAGGACCAAGTCTTTGGCCGATTTCCTTGAAAAGAGGCGTGTATCCAGAATCTCCAGCGAAAAAGAATCTGAAATCCTTTGATCGAACAACCCAACCTGCCCACAAGGTCGTGTTTTTGGCCAAAGGGATCCTTTGGCTCCAGTGTTGAACAGGAACTGCGATAACATTCAGGCCCTTTGCCTCGCGTTGATCCCACCAATCTAATTCAAAGACCCGGCTTACGCCCAGCCTCTTGAACCAAGCGCTTAAACCCAATGGCACGAAAAACAAAGTGTCTTGCCCCCCGTCACGATTAAAAAGATTAATAATGCTATTCCTGTCCAAAGAATCGTAATGGTTGTGGGAGATTACGACCACGTCAATAGGAGGCAAGTCCTGGATGCTCAATCCCGGAGCGACAACCCTCCTCGGCCCCGCCCATTGCACCGGTGAAGCACGCCTTGAAAAATGAGGATCAGTGAGGATGTTCTTACCGCTCAGTTGCAAAAGAAGTGTGGCGTGTCCAATCCACGTCAGCGTAGTCTGGGTACGATTTGTCTTCAGGAAATGTCGATCAGTATCGGCTAATGGAAAAGGGTTGCCCTCAGTGGGTGGTATTCTTCTCAGAAATCTAGTCCAGCGCCATCTAAGAAAATCAATAAACGCCGGCTCTTTAGAATCATGGATATTACGATATTTCCCCTTTTTTGCGTGCGTTCTTTTCAGAATCCCACCAAAGGATAGACCTCGATAAAGCAAAGCGACCAGTTTCTCAGGCCAGAAATTCCACATCTGATCAGAGCGTAATTGATTCATCATTACAGCTCCTCATGAAAAGCATCATACGATAAGCAACATCCTCCTGTTCACGAATTTAGATGCTAAGCCTGTCTCATTGGTTCGTTGTGACCCGTCTGTATAATATACATATCCATCTCCATGTCAAAAAGCCCAACAGCCAAGTACCGGTAAGCGAAGCACAGAAATGCTCTATCTGATAGACATTTGAGAGACATCCGAGGAAATGGGGGTTAGGGCTGTTTCTGCATAAGAGAGGTGAAGGGCAACGAGGAACATTCTGATTGACCGGTCGGCGTTTGGTGAGGTATGCTCAAGCAGAGAATAAAATTGGCTTTTAGGCACCTTTGTGAGAATTTTGGCCCTGACGACCAGGGGAGGAGATGAGACCCCTTTTCGAGGTCAACGCAACCATGTTCCGTCCGGTCTCCGGTACAAGGAACAATGAAGTGGCAAAACCGGCGTATAATTGTGGGTAATGACGAACCGCGATCTCGAGGGAGGAAAAATTCTGCGTAATGCGACGGCCAATTAGACTCCAAGAACATAGGCGATAATTCACTTGGTTGACGGAGGAGGCAAAAGTGAGGATTGTAAGCGTATTGGGCAGTCCCCGCCCGAAAAAGGGCAACACGGCAAAGGTTTTAGGGTGGGTCGAAGAACAACTGAGGGTGAATGGTCACTTCGTTGATCGTATCAACATAACAGACAAAAAGGTGAATGGCTGCAAAGAATGCTACACGTGTCAAGGTATTCCCGACGAGCCGGGCTGTCCCCAAGAGGATGACGCGAAGGAAATCTTTGAGCGACTAATTGCTTCTGACCTCATTCTATTAGCCTCGCCACTTTTTTGCTGGGGCTTCTCTTCGCAAATCAAGCCGTTGATAGACCGTTGTTTCTGTCTTGTTACAGGTTACGGAACTCCGAAATGGAAGTCGCTCCTTGAAGGAAAACGGGCTGGGCTTCTGGTAACGTGCGCGGGTCCTATCGAAGAAAACGCGGACCTCGTGGTGGAGATGTTCAACAGGCTAATGGAGTACACGAAATGCAACGTCCCTGGAACCCTTGTAATACCGTTTGCCACCACGCCTCATGCCATGGGCGAGGAAATCAAGGCGCAAGCCGTGAAATTTGCTCACAAGTTCATGTGAGGGACCCAGGAGCGATACGAGTTGGTGCTTTTGATGGCAAAAACCTCTCACGTGATCATCTCCGGTTTTCGTAATATTAAAGACGACGCAAACTGCTTTTGTTAAAAGGGGTCGGCACACTTGCGGTACGTTGGGCATAGATAAGCCTTTATCTGAGGTCATCTCAGGTGTATGTCGTCAGCATAAATGGGAATCTTGCTGGCAGAATTAGCGGACAGTTTCTGCCCAAAATGATGGTCTTATAATTCCATCATATCCTCGGAATCGTTTAGACATCCGCCCAAATCATCGGGCAGGGAGTCCACGTCCTCAATCCGGGGCAAGGCGGAGTATTCCAAAGCCTCTAATCGTTCAATCTCCCGATGCATTTTGCACTGCCTACATTGACAACGATGGGTGTGGAGGTCAGTCATTCTGGGCCTCTCCTTTTTTAGGGGTTTAAGGTTCAGCACCATCACCTATTGACTATGGCGGCGGGACCGTGCCTCCCAGGGCCTTCGGGTCCGTCTCCAAGGTTGTCGGTATGTATTGCTGTCACGTTCGTTTGTAAAGGAAATTTAGGGGCTGTGGCAAAATACTCCGGAGGGCCAAAACCTGGAGGTTGCGTCAGCTACAGGGTAGGGCAGGTTACAGGCTAAAAGAAACGAGTTGAGCCGCTGGCAGGTCCGTACACTCTTGTTCGTATTTTGTTCGTGGTTTTGGAGGACCGAGAGGGATCGAAAAGGACTGAAAAGGACTGACAAGGATCGAAATGACTGAAGTATCGAGGCATGTGGTTGATATTATTTGGTGGGACGACGGCCTGTCACGCCGGAGGTCGCGAGTTCGAGTCTCGTCGCTCCCGCCACTAAAAGCTAATGAGGCCAAGGGGTTGATGAAATGACCCCTCGGCTGGTTTTTCAGGTGACCGCACATTTGGTCACAATTTGATCACATACTTGCCGATTGAGGGTACCCTCCTCAGTCGGCTTTTTCTTTTCGTGACCATTCACCTGGATCTCTGTCTCTCCGTGGTCAAAACTCATCCCGTCAATGGCGCGTATAAGCTCTGCATCACCGATTCTGCCATACCTTTCGCTGACGCTGCGACCTCGATACCAATGGCCCATAATAGATTCTCTGATCTCAGGGTCCATCCCTGAGCGTCTTGCGTTTGTCTTCCAAGCATGGCGTAAATCGTGAAAGTGCGGAGCCGGTTCAAGACCTATCTCTTCTATTGCTTGAACCCAGGGCTTCCTCAGCGAATGTTTGCAGGGCGTCCTGCCTTCGATCAGGAACAAATGGTCGCTGCCGATTGACCGCACCTTTAAAATCTCTTCCAGGATAGGAACCAAATCCCTATGAATGGGGACACGTTTCCACTGTCCTTCTTTCACATCTTCAGGGCCAAGAAGAATCATACGGCGGGCAAGCTTCAAATGCTTTCGGGTCAGGCCCAAAATTTCTCCTCGGCGCATCCCCGTGTAATACGCGGTTTGAACAATCGGCCTTAGCCAAATGGGCAGTTTCTCCACAATCTGGTAGAAGTGATCGAAGCTGATGTAGACCTGTCTCTCACCGGACTTCTCGTTCAGGTTTTTCACCAACCTTGCCGGGTTAACGTCCATCAAGCGGAGGTCCATCAGTACCCTGAAACATCCTCGATAAAGCTGACTTCTCTTTGTTGATCGTGGAAGATGCCGCCCCTTCATTGAGCCGCTCGATCTGGTACTGCTTTATTTCTGGAATCCAGATTTTCTTGGCCGGGAAATCTTTGCCAAATTTTTCAATCAGCTGGACGAACGAGGTACTCATGCCTCTTTTTGTTCTGGCTGTTTCTTATTTCCGGGTACTTCATACAGAGTTCCATAGCCTTCCAGAGGGTAAGTTCTCCCGTTGGCTGATTGTCAGCCAAATCCGTGGGTATTTCCCAAGCTTGGTTCTTGAAAATCCGTACGCACACTTCACGGCTCACTGGATCGAGTCCTCGGTGATCTCCTGCCCCTAGAGCCGTCAGTACGGCCCGTTCGATCTTGGTTGCTTCTGCTTTGGATTGCGCCATCGTTTTCACGTTGATGAGTTTGCCATCAAAAGGACGAATCCTGAGATAGTAAACCCTTCCTCTCTTCTTTACTGCCATGAGCGTATCTCCTTAAGAAGATCCGCCCTGTTGAAAACCCTCGACGATTTCTCACCCCCTTTCGGTGCGGCAGATTTTACGCGGTTAGGCTTTGTCTTGTCAATTTGAACCTTGGATCTACGGGATTCGATATAGTCCCGTATCTGGTCTTCAGTAAATCTTCTCTCTTTTGCCGTGACCTGGACACAGCCAAGCTTCCCTTCACGCACCAGCTTATTCACCGTCTTGACACTAATTCCCAAAATTTCTGCCACATCTTTGGCAGTCAAAAGCTTCTGAATAGAAATTCGCTCTTGATCATTCTCCTTTCCGGTTTCGTCGTTTATCATTCATCTTTGCCTCCATATTATCCCCACGGGATTTGATCCCGCTTCGGTGCGGACTGAAGTCCGCCTTGTGCCCCGCCGTCCTGTCGCAGGCAGCAGGAAGCGAGGCCCGAAGATCGGAGCTTCTTCAACAAGGTCCAAACCTTCTATCTTTGATTATTTGCATTGATCGTCCCCATAAATGATCTTGTGCAATTTGGATCCATACCCGAGAGAGTAGTTCTGGCGACTTAAATGGTTTCTGGTTTCTTCCAACCTGTTCCTCAATTCTATCAAGTGAGGGACATCGTTCTCGTAAAAATACCACATAAGCTCTTTACAGTTTTGTTCCAACAGCTTGATTTCATGTTTAATTGCTGTTGTTATATCAAATATTTCGCAGCAAATGTCTTGGTAAATTTCAAACGGGTACTCGGTTTCGGGTATCGCCTCGATTTGAGGTGTTTCTTTTTTAGCCATATTCAGCCTCCATAATCGCCCGCCACTAATTCAGTCAATCGGCTGGGCTGGGTTCATTCGCCCGATCAAACGTCGGGATTTGCAGGAATACACCCGCCTTGTGCCCCCCCCACCGTTGGAGTAACGGCGGAAAGGGCCTTGAATGAGGTCAGATCAAGTATGAAGAGACCTCAGTCGTTCTCGTAATTTGCGGGATCGAAGTATTCCTCGCCATCCTCTGCCTCATCCTCACTTTCATTCTCATCTGCATCCTCACTATCAGCAGCAGCCTCAAGGCGTCCTATGTTGTCCTGCTCGTTTTGGAATTTGTTAGGATCGAAGTATTCTTCGTCATCATCTGTCTCTTCCTCGTTGTCCTTCTCAGCTTCATTGCTATCATCAGGGGCATCTTCAATGTGTTCCTCGTTGTCTTGCTCGTTCAGGCATTTGTCGTCATCATCGTTACGTTCATCACTCCCTGGTGAGCTCTCCTCATGCTTCTCTTGGAAAGATTCAAGGTAGCGCTCGATGGCTTTGGCTACGTGATCCTCAACTGAGCTACCCAAGTTGTGTAGCGCCCCGAATTGTTCTAAAGAAATGAGGACGGCGGCCACACGCGCAGATTTCTTGTTCTCATCCTCCTGTACAACTTCTTGGTCTTCATCTGTGGCGTTGTCATCGGAATTTTCTCTGGAGAGTTCGGCCTGGACCTGTTTCCGCTCCTTCTGTGTTCTCTGATAGGCCTTGTTAATCGTAGTCTCGTTTTTCAAAACGGCTTCTTTGACCTCAGGTTTCCCCTGATTGATGATAGTAAGCGCCTGTTCGACCTTGCGAGCGCTGATGTTCAGCAGGTCAGCCGTTCGCTTGGCACCGGCAGATCGGCCATTTTCATTGCCGCAATTTTTCGGCATTGATTTTGCGTCTTCACTCTTGCGATCTCCCCCTCGGGGCAGACATTCGTGGATACGTTCGATGCAGTGGATCAGGTCACCATCCGAAAGATTGCGGCGGTTAGTCTGTAAACGAATCGCATACTCAAAAGCATCCTCTTCCGTCTCAAACTTGTATGAGTATACTGAGACCTCTTCAATTCCTGCATTGGTGGCTGCCTTCAACCGAGTATGTCCGTCTATGCAAACATCTTCCTCTTGTCCATCCCAAGTTCCCAATATAATGGGCTGGGAAACGTCGTAACTGTCGTCTCGCATGTCTTGCTCAATTTTTGCCAGTAACTCATCATTGATGGTGAATATTCCCTCGAATAGGGGATGAGTCCCGATCTCTGCAATTTTCTTCATTGCCATGTTTCTTATCTCCTCTGTCCGGCCGAGAAACAATCGGCTCAGGTAGGCTTAGGGCGGCGTACCAGTCCGGTCCGCCCTTATGAAATTGTATTTGGATGTGCTGAGGAAAAATCAGTGGTGGCTGGCTTAGGGATCATGCCCCAATGGCGACAAGCCAGCCGATCAGGTAATTATCTGAAGATTATGAATGAACTCTGTTGACTATGGAAAGATCTCTTTTCTGCTGTTCAACTTCTCGCCCTGGTCTATTCTTATTTGTAGACCAAAGCGTTGCCATATTTTTTGCTTCTACCAATTAACTAGTACACAAATCCATCTCTAATGAATAAATTATTAATGGCCTGTTATTTCGAGTGCTTGAAACAATAACACAAAAAAATGCCCTGCCCATTTTCCCCCCTCCGTTGGTAATTAAGTGCGGCCCCCATCGGAGGGTACGGAGACCCCCTTGGATGATTGCTGTTATTCGCAGTGAGGGTTCGCCAATTCCTCGATGCTGGTTCGCATGTGCTCTAAATAATCAGGATCTGATTCCAGAAGGTACATGGAGTAACCAGGGTGTTCCACTATGGCATGATTTTTCTGAGCCAAATCTTCTGCTATTTCCTCCAGTCCCTCTCTGAGGTATACAAGCTCCGAAAGGTCAAACAAATCTTCTGAGCAATAAATGGACTTCATGCAATATTGGTCCAGCCATTCAATGTTGGATCTAATCTGTTTCATTAGGCCCTTAATCTCGTCCTGAGTTTTCTTTTCAAATAATTGGTAATTGTGTTTTGTCGATTCCATTTTTTTCTCCTGGGCTTTCCTAGCCCGCAATTGTTGTTTGAGGCCCGTGCAGGCCGTGAAGTAATTCGTCAGTCAGTATCTGAGTTCATGTAATAATTCGCCTTTCTCAGGTCAGTCTCAGCTTATGCTCCCTATGGTGGGAGTTTGTGGGCGCAAGCCACCATCACGGCCCCCGCCGAGGAACCACGAATAGCGCTCCCGCCCTGTTGCAATTGATTGATTCTGTCTTTGAAGAATTAGGATGGCTGACCCTCTATGGTAACGGAGAGGCTAGAGGACCAGCCGGTCAGGTAACTATCTGAAGATCATGGAAAAACTCTGTCGGCTATGAAAAGGATTCTCTGCTACCATCAACTGTTCTCCTCCATCCCCCGTCACTCGAGACTGAGGCTCTCTCATAAATTGTCCTTCTATATATTAACTCAGTACACAAATCCATCTCTAATGAAAATAATTAAATGCCATGTAATTTAAGCTAGTTGAATAATTACTCCCTCAAGAAATCCGCCCTATTTTTTTAATTTCCGAAAATATTCGAGATCCATTTTGGGGTTATTCCCAGAAAGGTAAGTAATATAAAGGCGATACCCAGTTGCGCGCTCTTTGCCCCGTCCGACTGTTCGGTCCAATTTACTATCCCGATGCGTCGGGAGAGTGAAATTCAAAGCGAAATTCCAGAAATTCTTCTAAACGGCATCCCCCCGCTGGATTCAATCCAATACAGCACCTGCAAATTGATGGGAATCCCGTCAAAGTCACCACTGTCACGGAAATCAGTTCGGAGGCCGAAACACTTCTTGCCCAGCGCAGCCGCAAACCCTAATTCACTGGCCGTGCCTGAATCCAACTCTGGCCCATCTAGCACTCCCAGGACTATGTCACAGGACCTGATCATATCCTCGTTCGTCTTGCCGATCTTTTACGCGATTTGCCTGAAAGCCTCTATACGGGCAGACCATTCTTGAATGGAACTCGCTTATTGAACAGCCTCGTGAAATTTCCGATCCCAAGGATCGAGGATTGTGCAACCTATCTCGGTCAACCGCTGTTTGATTTCGTCCCTGTAGGTTCTCCACTCTGGAGAAAAGCCGAGAGGAGACGAGGTAAACTTTTAACGTTGTGAATCCAACGCGGTCTCTAGTGAAACTGGCTTCGGCAGACGATTGCAAATCTTGGAATCAGGGCATCATTCGTGCTTGCATCTCGACTTTAGCTATACCTATGGCAGATAGATCAATGTAACCACGATGAGGATCAAAATACATTGTTTGTTCATCATCTATCCTGCTCAGTTTCGCAGCAAGTTTCCCGCGGTCACTGAATAAATAGGTAATCTTCATTGTCCCTGGAGGAGTCCAATCTAATTCCAGATCAGTGATAACACACCCCTTTTCATACGCGAGACACACACCGTTTCCCTCATCGACTCCCGTTTTTTGGAAAACTGCGAACGGTCTTGAAAAATCTTGTAGCACGTCTGCCAATGTAACTACACAAGACAGCGGATCTGTCTCGAATCGCAGACGCATATGGCTATTATCAGGTAATGCTTTAGTGTCATCTCCCCAGTAGATTTTGGCCATATCATGCATCATGATCGCCATTGCTGCCCATTCCACACAGAACTGTCTGATTGGATGTGTGCCATCGCACGGATAATCCCTTAGGACATCATTAAGGTAGAGAAAACCAATCGCGCCGGGAAACCCGTGGGTTTTTCGCAACGCTCGATCCGTGATGTCGATAAGTCGCTGATGAAAATTGGCAGGAACATTCCTACCCAGGGCACGATAGCCGTTGAGAGGACTGTAGAGAAGGCGATTCCCGAACGTGCTCACGAGTTTCGCGGCTTCTGAACTCGGGGAGTCGGATTGAAATCCAGCGAGTTCCAGATTGTTGGTCAGGTGACTGATATATTGCCAAGGATACCCCATGTCGTGGAACATTGCGGCCAAAAATGCCGCTTCCACAAAGAGGGATTCCCAAAGAAACACGTCGCAGCACGTGGCTGGTGTCCAACCATGCCTCGCTCTTGCGCACGCCGATTGCGAGAAGAAACTCTTCCAGATAGTTTTTCTTATCTCTTTCAAAAATTCTTTCGACGCACTCATCTATGAGGCAACGGTTGGAGTCATTCAGCCGAAACAGTTCTGCGGAATCACCGCTCTTCTTCAGAAGCTTCTGAACGACATAGGCTGTCAGTGGCTGGTGAAGAATATGGTCTCGATTGAATTTGTGCCATCCGACGGTTGCCAACCAGTCGTCCGCCAGCACCTCGGGCAGAATGAAACGATATGCTGGAAAGGATAGCTGTGAATAACTCAGGGCTGAAGTTTGGACCGGATAAATTTCCCAAAAATATGCGTTACCGATCCGTTTTCGGAGCTCCCGAAAAGCTTTCTTGATATCGTTCCCTTGTTTCTTGTGAGCTTCCTCTTAAGGCGCGGTACTGAGAGCGATCAACTCGCATGAAGGGATGGTAAGTTGTCGGTGGCGAATAATAACCTGAAGCAACGCCGCTCTGATAATCTTCGAAACTGAATTTCACTTCCCCTCCTCCCATTTTTCAAGGATTCTCCCGAGAATTGAGGAGAATTCCTCCATATATTTGGCGCTGCTAACTCCTTCAGATATCGTCTCCAGTCCGGCTGCATGAGAAAGTGTTTTCCGGACGATGACATTATCCGCAATCTCTCTAATGTGCCTTAAGATAGGACCCTCCTGGATATTTCCCGTCACTAAACGGCGCAACAAGGCGATCAGAAACTCAGCATCCTGTCGAGCATCAATGATCCTTGCCTGCGCTGATGCACACTTGCGATAGAGACGATCAAGCAGTCCTCGTTCGTACAAAAGATCGAGAATTTTTCGTTCGGGAAAGAGGACAGGAATTTCTACTTTGGGTAGGCGGGGATCAATTTGTACAAATTCGTTTAACTCTAGCGACATTCTCCCTTTCTGGCTTTCAGAAGCCAGGAATCCCGGAATGCTTAGTCGTTTCCTTGAGCGGTCCTTCAATTGGCTCCAATGGAAAGATTCCGAAGCAATAATGAGCCAAAATAATTTGAAAACGTCTTCCACGCTTGACGAACTCAACCATCGGTAGCTGCCGGAAAAAGCCGTCACGATCACCATGGACGGCAAAAGTTGTTCGGTAATCTCGCGGGTAGCTCCTCCTTTTATTGCCGAGATGTAGCGTTTCTCTTCACCACGGAATCTTTCTATAACATGCCATGCCCCTGCCCCTAAGCGGTCTTGATAAAAAAAATCCTCTGGTTGGTCCCGAACGAAGGGAAAATCCGTCTCCGAGAGAGCGTCCAGAATTGCCTTCCCGTAATCCCGAAAGACGCTACCAAGCAATAACTCACTTCGGATGAACCTCATCAAGTCAAACAAACCAGGTTTTTCAATAAAATCAATCAGTTTTATAATAGAATCGTCTATGTCGCGTAGATTAGAGCGTAATTTTTCAAAAACGTCATGATTCAAGGAGGCTCCGGGCTCAAAAGCCTTTACCAGTACTTCACTTGATGATATAGACTGCTGTGCCCTCATAAAGAGGGCATCTGTCTCCTGCCCAGGAATGTCTGAAGATTTCTGATCAACATTTTGTGAGACCGACGACTCCCAAAATTGGGATTCAATAACTTGATCGTGACCGACCATCTTGTGAACATAGGTTCCCCTATCTTCTCCGAGGAGGTCCCAAAGCAGCTCCCCGCCTTTGCCACGCATAAGGTGGTAGATTCGCTCCAGATTATAGCGATACTTGCCAAGTTTGACTTGTGGAGGAACTCGATTCAATATTAAATCCTGATATTTTTCAGGAGCAATCCGATATGCTTCTCCAGTTACTGCATCGGATTCATGATAGAAATGTAGGCCCGCTCCATTCACGAAAGATGCCGTTTCGATTCGAATGCCGTCGCTGTCTGTTGGCGAGGTTTCCACCAGACGCAGAAAAAAACCTTCTTCCTCCTTCACCAGATTGAGTCCCCCCCTCAAAGCACTTTCATCCTCTTTCGCATTTCTGAATTTTTTTGCCGCATTCCACTTAAGAGTATCGAGCTGATGCAGATTGTAGACCGCATAACCACAGGCAAGCAGATCCTGCCTATCAAGCGACGAAACGGTCAGAAACTTGCCCAGCTTAGGACCGAGATCAGTGAGCCATTCCTGAACGGCCGGAGCAATGCCGATATAACCCGGCGAGTTGTCGATGATGACAGCAACTGAGAGTTTAGGGTCGTTCTTCCGAACCGCCTCATAAAAAGCTTGGCATATCATCTGAAGAAATTCTATGAACCAGAACGCGTGCACTCATCAAAGAGTATACTGGGCTTTGAGATGCGAATATCTTTGGGCACATCCTGAGAATCTGATTCCTTTGACCCAAACTGAGACTTCCATTCGTATATTTGTGATCCGAAGACGTTAATCTTTTCCGGTGCCAGGACTAACCAATGACCAGCGGATCGGTTTCCGCCCGAATCTTCCATTACAAATTTTGGTCTGCTTCGCCCTGGCATGAATTGGCGTTCAAAGATCGCGAGAAGATTCTCCGCCTCGTTCTTCTTCATTTGGGAACTTCGCACTGGTTTACAGATGTCTTTCCAAAACAGAGAGTCCAAACACTCCGCTGCATTCGTACCAGTTATATCTGCGTCGATGAAAAGAATGGCTCGCTTTTTCTTCGTGTCCTCCAGCAAAATCTTCGCTAAATTCAAGGCAGCTGTTGTCTTACCAACGCCCCCTTTTTGAGACTCGACACTAATTATTAGGAAATCATTAGTCACGCGAACTCCCCTTGCCTATCTGTCGCGGCATAGTTCAGTCATGCTGTGCAAACTGGACGGCGTTGTTTCTCTGGATTATGCAATCCCCTCCAGTCGATTCGTGTCTTGGGGCCCCCATTGTCGAATTCCGAATGCCCACAATCTCGGATAACCCCACCAGTATTCGTCCGCACTTCCTAAGATGTCAAGATTTTTGGTCTCAAATTGGACAATCACCTATCTGCTCTGCGTTCGTCTTTAAACGCACTCGGTACCCCATATGCGAACGTTCCTGGTTTCGAATACCTTTCATGCTTTTTATCTGAAAAATCGCGGAAAATCGTTCTGAGCGCTTATTATCGATATTTATCGGCTACCGCATCGTCTGATTCCTCCCCCAATCGTCGAATAGAATATTCAAGTACAAAAACTTAATGTCCAATTTCGACTGAAGCAAAACAAGTAAGGCATATCCTCTCACCGAGCCTCAACTTCAAGATTCGCTCGACATTACATCATTATCCTCCCACCCGATCCGAAAGAATCAAAATTATTATTTAGCTTGTACCAAATGGTCACCATCCCAGACTATCCGAACACCCAACCGTGCCGCCAATTCTTCAATATTTGATTCAATTTCCTTTCTGACATAAAACTCGATCTCTTTTTCGTTCTTAGTTACAGAGCAATGAAGCAGCAGCAGGATTGTTAAAGCTTCCTCATTGGCCGCAGATGCAATCATCCGTGCAGCCGTTAGAGCGGTGTTGGACGTTGACAATTGAACACACTTCTCCAAAATCCCCGGAGGCAGCAGGTCGGCGGTACCCTCCACATCGTAAAGAACCCTCAGAGCATTTGAAAACGTGTGATCGAAAGAGAAATTTTGAAATAACAGAGGATCATACTGTTGTACAGTTCCGCAATCTTATCAGCTAAAAGCTGAGCTGCGGCTTGATCTCCGAGCCCAACGCCTGCTTCCAATAACCTTAAATAGTCTTCTGTGCTACCATCATAGCCTTGTGCCCATTCGCCGATCAATTGAGCGGCTTGTGAACATGCTGGATGAAGTATCCGCTTTTGCATTGAGTATCCGGCTTTGCCCTCCAAGGTTACGCTCCATGTGAGCCCAATCGAAAGACCGTGCGCAACCTGACTTTTTTGTTTGACTGTTAGACCAAGCTTGTCCAGTTTTGTCAAAAACCGTACCACGGTATCCTTTGAACCGTCTTTGCCTATTATGGCTGATAACAGGCTCAGTTTCTCGTCACAAAGTTCCCCTATGGAATCAAGAAGTGCGTCTGTTGCCTCTGGGTTGCCAAAATAGCATAAGAGTAATAAGGCCGTGTGCCTCAGATTCGGCGGGATTGAAACGTCCAAACGCAAATCCATAAGAACCTTTTCTTGCTCAGCCCGACTAAAAGGACTATGAAGTAATTCGAAAATAAGATCGTCTCGTCTTTTTTCTGGGAAATTCTGATCAACAACGAATGTGCGCCATCGTTCAATAGCGTTGGCCGATTCCCACAGCGCTCTGATGGCCAGATACCACCCATGGACCCTCATGTCTTCTTGTACTCCTACCTCAGGCGCTCGTAAGATCTTGTTAACAAGGAGGAAAGCATCGTTAGAAATGGGGCGTGGCCCCAAAAGGCACCCCCGAGCCGAACAATTGGCGGTAAGCTTTCATCGTTGACTATCAATTGATAGCTGTCATCCTGAAGATTTGTTAGAGAAAGATTCACAATCAAAGAAGCAAGAGATTCGAGTTCTACGCTTGTAGTACGTTTCGCCTTGACTCTCTCGATGTAATATTCTAGGGCCTCGGGGGCTATAGCATCGACTGCTGCCTGCCAGTCATGCAAATGAGACTGGAATTCCAAATCTTGATTCAGAAATGCCTTTAATACCAATTTTGTCATTTCGGGATCATTACAGACCACAAGAATTTCCGCACCTCCTGACTGTGGAACCCAAAGTGAACCTTGTATCAGCAAGAGTCGAGACTTGCTCGGGGAGGGGAGAAGTAAAACCGTCAGCAAGCATCTTGCCTAAATTATCTCTTTTATTAAACGACAACTTGGGCCATAAGGTGGCAAGCTTGTCTCCTATTCTGATCCTGACTGCTGTCGAAACGTGAGCATCCGCTGACTATACACTGTCCTATCAAGCGCAAAACCGTCCCGAACGCGTCGTCGGGCCTTCCCAGAATCTCATTAATGACACGATCTGCCTCCGGGTGTTTCTCAAGAGCAAACTGCACCGTTTGAGCCCAAGGTCTTTTGGATGATAGTTCAAATAACGCCACTATCCGATCGGGCATATGCGAGACAAGATGACATGCTGCCAGATATTCCTGAACCACTGGATAAGTAAAGCTAATCCAATTGGAGGCCCGTTTGATGAGCCCAAGGGAACACATTTCCGCTATCTGCTGTTCAGCATTCAGGCCAGTCTCTTGAATTTGCAGAATTTGCTCGGCCTCTCTTTCAGACATGCCAATTTTGTTCGTTTCAAGTGTCCTGAATGCCAAACATTCCGCCGCCTTCCGAGACTCTGTGCCCGTGCTACTGGTGTAGGCACACGGCTTGAATTCTTCTGGATGCAGAAACAACGTGCAGATAGTGTTCAAGCAAGTCAGCTCGTGTACGAGGTAGTCGATCTTGCGAACGAGTTGTAGCCAGCAATAGCGCCAAGAAGAGGGGAATGCGGACTAAGAGTCGCAGATCAGAATATGTTTGGAGCTGCCAAAAGAGTTGATTCGGATCAATCAGACTGCCAGCCTTTCTGTACACCTCGCAAAAAGATGCAATTTGTTCATAGTCTAGGATGTCAATGGTTAGAAGCTTGGCATCGACCGGAGCTGATAAAGCCTTCGCATCGCGAACCGCTAAGAGCCAAGGTGTTTCATGATAGCGACTGGTAAAATTTTGAATGAGTTCTAGTGCTTTTCGCCTTTCCCTCGGAGCAAGTTCGTCAAGGCCGTCAAATAAGGGTATAGCAAGCCCTTCTCACAATAGTAATGCCACGAAACAGAAACGTTGAAGCGGCGGTTGACCGTGTTCCCGAAAAACTCTATTACCGTGCCCCCCGAATTTATTAGCTCAGGGAGGGAAATTAGTGCAGGCAGCCAAGTGCTGAAACTGAGGTTGTGGGCAACGGCCGTGAGAGGCGCGGACTTACCGTAGCCACTTCCCGCAACTATAACAGCCCGCCTAAGAGTAGGACCTGGAAACTGTCGAAGATCAATGGTCCCTCTTTGTTTTCTTATGTGATAACGGGCGTCTTCATCTTCGATATCGGAAGATCGAAGCTGTTCCGGCGAGTTTTCCCGAAGTGTGGGCCACAAGAATAAATCGGTGATTTTACCATACACATTGGTCCCAGGCACTTCGATACGGTCATAGACATGTAAAGTCGCTTGTCGATAGGCTGGAGAACCGGATGTGGCCGGTTCATGAATGGAAATACCATCTTCAATCTTGAGTTCTTCCAATAACGAAGCGGCATAAAATTCCTTCCGCTTCCTAGCGTTTCCACCGCATCTGTCCCGCAAGAGCCTAAATAGGGTTTTTGTTTCAGTGCCCGAATCTGGTATCCAGCGGACGAGATCATCACGTTCGATTTGCTCCAATGTAACAATTTCAACGTCAATTTTTGAAAACAGGGAAAACACCGAATCATCATTACTATGGTCATCGGAAAGCGCAGCCCTCACCTTAGTGAGCAACAAGTGATTCGGTCTTGTTAGAGCCTCGTACCATTCTCGGTAATCGAGCGCGCCTGAAGCTCGTCTGCTTAAACTTGCGAGGTCTTGGATTCTCTCAATATTATTCCCAATTACAAGTCTAAGCCGATCATCCGGTTGAAAATGCTTGCCGAATCGTTGAGATTCAAAATCTGCCCAAAGTTTGTCCCACTTAGGACCGCTAAATCGCAGGTTCTCTTTTGCTTGTATCCAATCACGAGTGCGATCTGCGTAAGTTACCACAATATCGTCTACATTATGCGGTGCCTCGATTCGAACACTAATTATCCTTTCTCTCGCTGGTCGTGGACGCAAATCGCATAATCTTCCAAGATTTAGTGCAGCGATCGAGTTTTGATACAAGATGCCTGACTGAGTTGTAGGGCCGCCTCTTTCGGTCATGTCAATAATCCAGACTGTTAGGCTATCTGTGAAACATCTCAACTGGGGATGACTTCCCGCTGCGCCGTTAACTCGCACGGCTTGCGAGTATGATATTGCCTGTAGGTTTGGAGTATATCACTCCAGACGGTGCCTTCGTCAAACATCATCGTCCACTCGAATCATATTCTCGGTCCAAACTTGAGAAAAATTCAGAACAATCGGCAACATTCTTAAAGATCCACATAAGGAGGCCGACATGCCAACGGCGGGCCAGATGCTTGAATAACGTTTTTTTGTCCGTGCGCTCTTCGAGAACGTGGCTCAGAATGGTTAACAGGAGCATCATGATCGATTTCTCTACGGGGCCATCACCCTTTTTGAGACTGACGCTCCGCCGCCGACTATGGTAAACTCTGATGCTTACGGAGGAGCACGATGGACGGGGATCAGGAATGAGACAAGCGTGACGAGCTGCTGAAGCTATGGCATGATTACGGCAAGACCTACAATGTTTTCGTGCCTGCAGGAAGCAGCCAGACCCGCATGATTGGGATCGTCATTTACCGAGCCTGATGAAAAGGGAACCCTCGACCCTCAAGGGCTGAAGCACTGGCGGTATTTCGAGAAGACGAGGGACTTCCTGCGGGAACGATATGCCGATCACGGAATTCTTGTTGGCTCCGTCCCTTATTTTCGACTGTCTCGTCCCTAAATTTCAAAAGCCGATGGATATACCCGCCGATAAGCGAAAGCAGTACAGATTGCCCCGCAGGGGAGATCCACCCGAGTGGTACCACCGGGCATTGGAGATGGATACTACGTCTAGGGCGAGGTTGGCTTCGTCTGTCATTCCGAGGACTGCCAACGGCGGAAATGCAAGCTGAACCTGCATAACGAGAAGCCATCAGCCCGTGTGACCTTTTCAGTCTCATCCAGATCTTTCATGGATTCCGGTCTGTAGCTGCCGCAATGAGCAATTGTGGCCGAACAATTCGGCAAGCTCGGCAAATTTGAAGCCCATGGCGTGGAGAAAAAGCCTAAAGATAGTGCGCTACGCTGTGTCCAAGGCCAAGCTCTTGGATCTGATTCAGCGACTACAGCAACATGCGCCGCCAGCACATTGATCCGGCTCATAACGGAAGCGGAAGATCTGATTCGAACTCGGATAAAGTAGCGCTGGAGCACAGCAGATCCTTTTCCGACGAGTTCGCCATACTTGTGGCCCCAGATCCTCGACGACCAGATCATCGATCAGATTAACGGTGCTGCCATACGGCTTTATCTGTGGCTTCTCGTGAAGCAGGAAGAGGCCGCCCGGCGCAACCAATGGGGGCTGGAGCTTCACAGACACCAACGTGGCTGAGGAACTGGGTATTTCCTTCCGAACCGCAGGGACATACCGGGCAGGAGCTGCAGAAACTTGGGCCTGCTGGTCATAAGAGGAGGTCTTTGGACGGCGAGATATAGGGGTAATTTCCAACTTCAACCCTGATAGGGCTTTTTCCAGGTACCCGGCCACCAAAAAGTCCAAATCGGTACCACCCTTATAATGTTATTATCCTTCCCTCCCCCCTGGGGGGGTGCAGAGGGTTGGGGGTAGCCTTCTCTCATGAATATCAATATTACTATTGTTTTATTACTTAAGAAATTTCAGATATTAAGATTATCCTAGCAAGCTTCTTGGAGTGTTAATGAAGATCCTGTCAAGCGTTTCTGAGATTCAGGTTATTCCAGACTTTTACCAAGGAGACACTCCTGTAGCTCTAACAGCACCTTTCCTAGCCCTCAATAGAGTACTAATAGGTTTATATGGCACTTCAGTGGGTCACGCATGTGTAGATGTTTCTATTCAAGAGTTTGAAGCTCTCAGAATATTTCTCTATGAGCCCAAAACTTTTCGAGTAGCAGTACACGGGATCAAACGGATATGGGAAACACTGGACGTCGGAAATAACGAGACTAACACACATCTGGTACTGGATACTGAACTCATGGCCCACCTGCTAAATTCTGGTGGCGACAAAGAGGATTACGCTCTCAGCCATCTAGTACACGAATACCTAAACGAGGATTATCCCCTATGGATGCAGGAAATTGCTGATCGGCCCTATCCCCAGGTCATGCATGAAATTCTAGCTTGGGACGCATATCTCATTTATCAAACCGCTTATGTACTTAATGAGCAGATTCACGCAGCAGACCCGGATCTGGCTTTCATGTACACTTACGGAGAAGTTCCGCTAGTCACCATTTTACTGGAGATGAGCCGCAATGGGATTGGCGTTGATACTCCATAAAGCTGCGGCCATCTTAGTGGAACAACAGACCAGGTCGGATGCTCTGCGCGATGAAATTACTGGAGGTGAGGAAGTCAATCTTTGGAGAAAACACGAAGTTTATGAACTGTGCGTAGGTCACCAGGGTACACCGTGGCCGCTGAAAGAGGAATTTTACCTACGACGATCTGAAGCGATGCGCTTCTGATTACCCGTTTATCGCGAAAGATAGTTGAGTGGCATGACCTGCAAACGGACCTCCAGTTTCTCTGGGCCGCAGCAAAGTCATCGAGGATGCACCCCGAATGGAACATAAGGACGAAGACGAGTAGGATTTATTCTCGGAATCCTGCGGTGCAGAACATCAGCAAAGAGACATGCAGACCGCTATTGATTCCTTCCCACGGTTCCACATTCCTAAAAGCCGATTATAAACAGCTTCAGATACGTTTATTGGCAAACATGTCTCAGGACCCTGAACTGATAAAGGCTTTCAGTGAAGGTAAAGACGTGCATTGGCTTACCGTGGAAATGTGCGGCATACAGGGCGCAACGGATAAAGAGAGGCGGGATATAGCGAAGGAGGTGAATTACAGTATTCTTTTTCAGATGACCGCCCGAGGATTGGCCAAGAAACTGGATACTGACGTGACTACGGCCCAGCGGTACATAAATGCGTTCTGGTCTAAGTATGCCGTTGCGAAGACGTGGTTGGACGAAACGGTTGCACACCTTAAGAAAAAACCTGTAACCAAGCCCTATGTAGAATCATATTTGGGGCGGCGAAGAAGATTTGAGGGAGACATTACTGCCCAAGATATTCGTCGGGCCAAAGCCACTGTCCTGCAGCAGTCTGAGGCTGAGATCTTGAGAATGGCGTTAATGAACTTAATCGGCAGTTTGAGGCAGAAGAAAATGAAAAGCCGTGTGGTGATGATCCTCCACGATGCCATTTGGGTCGAGGCACCAGAGGAAGAGGCCAATGAAGCGAAAAGGTTACTGGAACAGTCCATGATCAGTGCTGTTGACTATCCCTTTGTGCCTCTGGACGTCGATTTCCACTGACCAGAGCCACCTTACCTTTTGTTCATGCACCGCTTAGGGTGCCTTTTTGAAAGAATTCGCGCCGGACAAGCTTCACTTGTTGTCTCCAACAATTTTCCAGTAAGCAAGCCAATCTTCAGCTTTTCCACCGATCCGAAACACTCTGATCTGCCAATGCGTCTGCCGATGGTGAACCGAAGGAGCGCAGCCACGGCACTGCCAAGATGCGTGTTTCCTCGCGCAACCAGAACCCTGTACACGCGTGAAGCGAAACTTTCGAACCTCACTATGCCCGAAGGTGGAAAATCGCGGAGAAGGGTTCTCAGGTGCCTTATAAGTCGTCTCCGATTTTGCCTTGGATTAACATCATGCTTGACCCATGAGCATGTGGCGAGGTACGCTCTAACATACGTGTAAATCCGCTGTTGAAGCAACGGGGTTAGTAGTTTTGCGTCCGTCGAATTTCATTCAAGGCAACGCGGCCACCTTTTCGGGGTCAAGGGAACCATCCCGCGACCGGGCACCGACCCAAACACCCCTGAAATGGCAAGATCGGCCCATAATTCCAGTTTAGTCCATGTCCTACTCTATCCTAACCCAGAACCTGGACCAGTTTTTGGGGGGCGGGTCATACTCCGGACAGCTTTTCTCGCCTCGGCCGAGAGATGTGCGACTACTACCCGCCCCTCGACCTCACCCTCTTCATGTACCGCTCGTAAGCGGTGCATTGCGTAAAACCCGATAATCGCCGTGAGGAAAAAAAGGGAGTGGATCCCGAACAGGCCGGAGATGCGGAGAGTCAAGGAAAGAGCCCATGTTCGTCGATAACCAGTGCATGATGAGAGACAATTGCTGTCCGGTCAACCTATCGGCAACGATTCCCCCAAGAATCGGAGCCGCGGCCGCGGCAACGCCATGCACGATTGTGTTCACCGCCAAGAAGCCTGTAGCCTTGCCATGCGGAGCCGACTTGAGGGCAATGTTCCCTGTGCAGAGATTGACGCCGGCAGCGGAGATGCCGGTGAGCACGTGAACTACCACGAGTAACGGGATTATAAAAAAGTAGCTTTCAGAGAGTAGCAGAAACGGCCAAAGCAGAACGCTGATGAAGTACATGTAGCCGGACACAATGAGCACCGACTTATTGCTGAAATTGTCAGCGGCCTTTCCCCAGATGCGGAAGGACATTACGCTCATGATCTGGCTGAGAACCCCGAGACCGATCACTAACGCCATCGACAACTCAAGCCGTTTGATCATGTACACCGCGTAGAATGGACCGGACAGGTTGATCGCAAAGAATAAGATGCCGAGGAATATGAGAAGTCGGCGGAAGTTGAGGTCACGAAACGGCTGGCCCAATGCCTCAAACATGCCTTGGGGCCTGTGCGTCGTCACTCTGGGCTCGGGAACCTGCGACAGGAAGTACACTCCTGACGAGACCGACAATCCCACCGAGCAGGAATAATACGCTATAAGGAACAAATTGGCTGGGCACATACCACTTTCCCATCTCGATGCCCACACCGGCCAGCAAGGCCATCACAGCGCCTGCGGCAGTGACCGATGGCCATGCGCTTGCCGAAGAACCGCCCCATGATCTTTTCCGGGACAAAGTCACGTATCCAAGGATTGAACCCACAGGCGGAAATGGTCCCCAGCCCGAAATAAAGGAAAAGACATATAAGCAGGACGTGCCACCCTTTGCTCGGCTCGGCACAAGCCACGGGATTATTGCGATGATCAGCCATGAAACCCGGCTCAAGAACGAGTTGAGCACGACGAGCGCCTTGCGCGACGCAGTCCGGTCAACAAGGTAAATCGCCGGGATCTGAAGCAGCTGCGTGAGCGGGGAGACGGCTGCCAGCAGTCCGACCACCGTGTTCGAAGCGCCCATCAAGAGGGCAAAGGCAACCAGAAACGCCCCGCTGGTGAGGGTATCCATAAGCTTGCGAGCAAACGCCTTCGTAGAGCAGTGCTCGCAGCCCACCTTGAACATCGCTATCGTTAACCCGATCTGCCGATTTTATCCGGAATAAACTTTAATCAACTCCCGTATTCCTATAACTCGCGTGCAGGAATGTCTCTCGTGACTCGTGGCGACGACTCATCAGCTTTCTTACCACTGCTTTATCATTTGTAGCTCGAGCAGGTTGGTCCTCAGCCTGTGTGCACCATGTCACAAAGCGTGGTGTTCAGTCGATGGGACCCTTTTTCGGCGGTATCTCAACATTGAACACCAGGAAATCCACTGGAAGCGGCTGCCGCAAAGAAAACGGTATTATGTCCGCCAAAATCTGAAAGTAGACGCCGGAGTAGATGTCAATCAGATCTTACTTCGAAAGAGTCGACGGGTGCGCCTGCACGGCGTTTTTCCGGTCATCGGCATCCTCTCATCTGCAAAGGCCTAGCCGCCCAGTACCACAGGTCGTGATCAAGGTCAATTTTTCAATTATGCTGACAGAATACAGATAGTCGTCTTCTTTACATCTTTTCAGATACCCAACTAAGCCTGGCTAAGAACAGGCATTCACGGAAGAGCCATAGTCAATGCGCACGAGTTAGCATTCGTCGTTTCTGAAGCTGATATTTTTCATGTCCCCTCTTTACACATTCATTTCATTCACACACGCCACTGAATACCTACCGACCTCGCCTCGACGGAACAGAGAAGAATCGAATCCGCCAATCGCAAATCCCAAGGTTAGGATTTGTCGGCGTAACCATCCTGTTTTACTGACCGGCCACCGTGGCGATCGCTAAGGTGAAAAAGCAGTTGTCTGCATCCTAACCATAAGAACACTCGAAAGCGGTTGCACCGATAAGTCAGTTCGCATTTGGAGTGGAACGTTTATGTGGCTTCAACATTCCCCTTGACGAGATACTACCAGGATGTCTTCGAGTAGGGCCACCTAGAACATTGTGGACTTGACCGGGGGCGTCCAGCGAGGTACGCTCATAAACAGAAAAATACACGTTTTTTCAGCAACGTGACGACGGTTTTGCCTCCGGTGGGTCTTGTGGGGAGACATGCGAGGGCCTCTTCGGGGTCCAGGGAACCATCCCCTGACCCCTCACTGGCACCAAGAAGATCGCAATGGCGAGACCGCCGCATCATTCCAGACTATAGGGATCATTGCATCCGTTTTTTGTCTCCGATCAGGGTATTTTATATGAAGGCTATTGCTATTGAAGACAATCCCGGTGGTGTCACTCAAGCTGACATTATAGTGGGCATACCCTCGTACAATGAAGCCTCCTCGATATCTGTGCCAACTCAGCAGGCGGACAAAGGACTTTCCAAGGACCGTATGGCGAGCATTCCGCGGTAATTATCAATTGTGACAATCATTCTCCCGACAATACGCGCCAGGCCTTCATGCAAACCGCCACCAAGACACCGAAGGTCTATCTATCCACCGAAGAGGGGTCCAAGGGGAAAGGCAACAACCTACGGAATTTATTTAGTAAAGCAGTGGCGATGGCAGCCAAAGCGGTCATAGTGGTGGATGCCGACCTTAGGAGTATTACACCGCTATGGATACGGAATCTGGGGGAGCCGCTCTTCGAAGAGTACCATTTCGTGTCCCCTCTCTACGTCCGCCATAAATACGATGACATGATAACGAACAACGTCGCCTACCCACTTACTCGAGCCTTGTACGGCCGCCGAGTCCGTCAACCTATAGGGGGGGATTACGGATTTTCAGGGGAACTCGCTCGCACTTATGCTGAAGCGGACGCCTGGGATGAGGCTGTGGGCAATTTTGGGATCGATATATGGATGACCACCACGGCTTTGAGGAATCGAATGGCCGTCATCCAGTCTTTTATGGGAAGGCCGAAGATTCATAAACCAAAAGATCCGGTGGCTGTGGTCGACGATCTGTTTTCCGATGTTGTCATTACCATATTCGAACTCATGTGCCGTTATGAGAGCTTTTGGAAGGAGGTCAAATGGAGCCGGCCCACAGCCGTTTTCGGGTTCGGCATGGGCGAACTTGAGGTGCCTCCCCTAGTGGAAGCCGACATAAACGTTCTCTCGACGAAATTCGGTGAAGGACTCTCCCAGCACTGGGACCTCTACAAGGCTGTTTTAGATAGTCAGAATATTAACAAGGTGGAAGAGGTCGCGAGCTTACCCTCTGAATGTTTCCAATTCCCGACTGGGCTGTGGGCCAAGGTCCTTTACGATTTCGCTATAGCCTACAAAACTCAAACGGTTCCTCGGGACGTTTTAATAGCAAGGCTGACAGCCCTGTATTATGGGAAGACCCTCTCCTTCGTGTTGGAAACTCAAGCCATGAACACGCAGCAAGTCGAGGAGCTTATCGAGGACCAATGCCTCCAATTCGAGAAAACCAAATCCTATTTGCTGGAACGCTGGTTTTCCGGATGACGTGGGGGGAATTGCCGGACATCTCCAAAGGAGCCTGAAATGGCAAAGATACTGATAGTTGATGATGAAGAAGGAATCCGAATGCTCTATGACATGGAATTGCAGGATGAGGGATACGAGGTCGTAACTCTCCCGGACGGCAAGGACCTCATGGAGGTCGTCGAAACGCAAGAGCCGGACTGCATCGTGCTCGATATAAAGATGCGGGAATACAACGGCCTGGATCTGCTTCAACAGATCCGAAGAAAACACTATGATCTGCCCGTGATTCTGAATTCAGCCTATTCAAGCTTCAAAGTGGACCTGAAAGCGGTTGCGGCGGACTATTATGTTGTGAAAAGCTCTGACCTTGGTGAACTCAAAGAGAAATTGAAGGTAGCACTGGAAACCCGCATACCGCAAAAATAATGAGAGGTCACTCCAAGAGTTCTAAAGGGCTTTAGGGGAACTGGAGAACAGAGAGCCATGTACACTGGCAAATAATTTGGATTAATTGCAATGTCTTGGAAATTATCCGGCCAGCTTTTCTGCCCGGAATTTTATCCCTGGGTCACTTGCTGGAGCATCAGATTAGCCGTTACGCCATTTTGCGCACCGGTACCTCGACGTGGGCAAAATACCGGGATAAGTTGCAGCAGAAGCCTGGGCTACTGAAGACCGCGATAAAAGAGGTCGGTAAAGTCGTTGAGATCAGGATCAAAAGTGCAAAACACTAGGCCCCTACTTCAACTTGGCGGTGTCGAGGGCTTTTTGTAGGCGGGAACTATAAAAAACCCTCTCCACATACCAATTATTAGTTATGCTAGATATCTTCATAGCTAATAGCCTCCACCCTGTGATACCCCTTAGCCCCTCCCGCCTCAGTTGCCCTGGTGATAATTCTCTCTCTCTGAAAGACTTATAACTTAGCTTATCAATACGATTATTCCTATGAATGTCCAAGAGTTGAAAAGCTTTCTTTCTGGTAACAAACACCTTAACGAATTCCGTTATCAACACAGTCTTGAAGTGAGTCGCCCCGAGCAAATAGGAGCTCAACCGATCAAAACCGCAAAGCTGCGGCTTGATTGTCCCATCTGCCCAGGATAAGGCGGGGAATAGACAGGGTGTCCGTAGCCCGATCAGACGCACTTATTGCCTGGTTTGTCTCGGTGGTATAGCGGACCTGTTGCTGCGAGCTGGATTTTGATTATAAGCATGGTAGCGAGCCTAAGACGCAGTTCAGGGACAGGAACTAGTTTGGTAGCGATCGTGCTTGATGCCATCGAGTGAGCAGGGGGGGTGATGAAAAGAATAGTACCACATGTGCTATAGTCGCGATGTGGACGACGATTTTTCCAAGAGATTGTTATGAAGAAAAGCAAGACGCCAGTCAAAGGTCCTTTTGAGGATACCGAATCAATTGAAGTGACCACCCTGCTAGCCGACGTCACATTCATCGGGAAGCTTCGATGTAACGCAATTTAAGACAACCTCGTTCAGCAAATTATTGCAAGCCCTCCCTGTTCCAGCGTTATTGATTGATGACTCCCATCAAATCATCTTTGCCAATCAAGCATGCCGCAAGATTAACTCCGATCCTGAAAAATTGCTGGGTTCACCTGCGGCGGAAATGTCGCACGTTTCTCGGAGCTTCTAAGGAGATTCAGTCTCTCTTGGAAGATGTTTTTTCGACCCGGAAGCCTCAAACTTGTGAGGCCGTGCTGGGGACTGCCGAAACTGGCATGTGGGGGCGCTTATTCTTTCGGTCGGTCAGGCTCGACAAGAAGCGACTGGTACTTCTCATCGTGGAAGATCTTACTCTTGAAAAGAAAGAGTTGCTCTTGAGCCAGAAATACCAAGCAGACCTGGAGAAGCAGGTCGCGGAGCGCAAGAAGGCGGAGAAAGCGCTTGAGAAAGCAAATCGGAACTGGAGGATCGGATTCGACAACGCACCCGTGACCTGTGGAACTAAATGAACAGTTGGAGGGGGAAATTGGAGAGCGTGAACGTAGCGCAGAAGTTGTTGTCGGACAGCCAGCAGAGGCTTGAGCTTGCGCTGAAGGGGGCAGACCTGGGTTTGTGGGACTACGATATTGCGAACAACGAGGGATTCGTTGACCAAACTTGGGCCGACATTTTCGGTTATTCTCTTGATGAGATTACAGGACAATTTAAATTGGTGGAGAAGCGTCCTCCATCCGGACGATAGACCTATGGTGATTGAGGCGTGGAATGCCCACCTGGAAGGCCGCACGGCCTTTTTTGAGGCTGAGCATAGGGTAAGGCCAAGTCGGGAGAATGGAATTGGGTCCTGACCAGGGGCAAAGTTGTTGATCGGGACAGTGACGGCAACCCGTTGCGGGCTTCGGGAACAGCCTTTAACATCTCTGATCGTAAGCGTGCAGAAGACAAGCTTTTGCAGCTGTCCAAAGTCTTTATGGAATCAATTGATCCGATTTTCATTAGAGATTTGGAAGGCAATATCGTAGACCTGAACAAAGCAGCGGAACAAACCTACGGGTGGAGTCGGGAGGAGTTGATCGGCAAATCCATTAAAACTACCGTGTCCCCGAATCGGCACGAGATGGCGGATGAGTTACAAGAGCGATGCAAATCGGGAGAAAAAGTCGAAAACGTGGAAGCCCTTCACCGCAAAAAGTCCGGAGATCTTATGCCCGTTTTGGTAAGCCTCTCTCTTTTGACGGACAAAAAAGATAAACCAGTGGGCATCGCAAGCATTACCAAAAACCTGAGCGATCTCAAGCGGACAGAAGATATGCTCCGCGCCAAGACCGAAGCTTTGGAGCGGAGCAACAAGGACTTGGAAGAATTTGCCTATGTTGCGGCCCATGACCTGAGGGAACCACTTAGTCGGAATTGCTGCCTATTTAAAGGTCCTGGAGCGGCACTTGCAAAGCCAACCCCGATACAGAAGTCTCACAAATTTGTTTCTCGCGCGCTGGATATCACGCTTCGAATGGACTCTCTCGTGCAAAGCCTATTATCTTATTCACGCTTGGGAACCGGACCAAAGTCGTTCCAACCCACTGATTGCAATGTGGCGCTGGACAGTGCCTTATCTAATTTGAGGGTCCGCAATAGAGGAAGCCAACGCAAAGGTGACAAGTGATCCGACTTCCGATTGTGACGGGCGATTCTTACCTAATGGTCCAATTATTTCAAAATCTTGTCAGCAATGCCATCAAATTTGCCGGCGATATTCCACTAGAGATTCATATCGGAGCAACGCGGGAAGAGTCTGATGTGGAAGTTTTATGTAAAGGATAATGGCATTGGTATCGAGCCACCGCATTTCGACCGCATCTTTAGAATTTTTCAACGGGTTGAAGCTACTGGGGAAAGTCGGGAACAGGCATTGGATTAGCGAACTGCAAGAAGATTGTGGAGCATCATGGTGGGCGAATTTGGGTCGAATCTGAACCTGGAAAGGGGTCGATATTCTTCTTTACAGTCCCGGCAGAATGGACCACCCTGCCTGAAGTTTGAAAGGAGCCGTTTTCGTCAATCAAAACCCAACGGGTTGGTTCGCACGAACCCAGTAAGTGTGCGGCAATGCCACAGGTCTTCGTCTTCTTTCAGTGATCCAAATCCATTTCGAGTGCACGAAGTTCTTCCGGGCTCTGAACCTGAGCCAATTTGCATTCTTTCATCAACTGTGATATGAATGAGATCTGACTAGATCGGCTTCACCAGCAATCTAGTCGTGGTCGGCGTTGTAAGCAAGGAGTCGGCCCATGCTGAAATACAAATGCCTTCTGTGCGGGATAGAGTGGGGAGATTCCCGAGCGACGGAATTTGACATTTCTCACGGGTACTGTCCCACATGTATACGAAACCGATACACAGGTAGAATCCACAGGGCACAACGAGAAGCCGGGTACTCTGATTGCTTCAACAGAGGCTATAGTGACTGCGCCGAAGAGCACTGCTGCTTCAGAGCAGCGTGTCAAGATGATTTGATCGGAAGCTGGAAGAGAGCCATAATACAAAGAACCGGGGCTGCAGAACCTGAAGAATTAATCTGTGACATTGCGACTGCATCATAACCTGAATCGTGTTCCTCTTTGAGGCCCGCCAGGGGGAATAGGTCGGTTCGAATCACGTACCAGAATTTTTGATGGCATCCCCTGGGTGGCAAAAAGAGAGAATTCGTAAAATCACTGCGCTCAATTTCTCGACTCACGATTTTCACATCTGCAGTTCCTTTTAGGCATTTTCACTCCTTGCCTTCCCATTTCATTCACCGACTCCACCGAATATCCTGCCGATCTCACCTCCACGGAACTGAAAAGAATAAAATCCGCATCTCGCAAACGCTAAGGATGGGGCTTGGCTCCGTAACTATCTTGTTTTCCTGACTCGCCACCGCGGCGACCGCTAAGGTGAAACGGGGATTTGTCTGCATCATGCCGATAAAAACACAGCAAAGAAGTTGCACCGACACCCCTATCTCTGGATGAACGGGAATCACGCAGACCGAGATCTAAGAGACCAAGAAGCAACACCTATGGGCACGACTCGGCACGCATATTTACGAGCTTAGATAGCTTTTCTCGATACTTGGGCTTGTCAAAAATGCAGAGGATTTCCCGACCTAAAAACTTGTGTTCGAATTTGCTGGGATTGCCGTCGGTGAGAAGTTGCGCTTTGGCGGCCTCGATCAGTCCACGACCAGCGAGGAGGCTTCGGGGAGTTTTGTCTGAAGTCAATCTCCTGAAGTTTTGCGTATAGTAATGGAGCGGGCCAAGAAGGGCTACGAGGGTAAGGAAGGCTAAAAGCCCCCAACTCATAAAGGCTGAAAGATCAAAACCATTGTCGAGGATTGCTTGAGCGGCGGCTATCAAGTCATTCAAATTCTCCATTAGCGGTTCCTCCTTTCGGACCCAGCATTAAACAACATTGACCACTGAGTTCCGCCAAAGTTCCACCCCTCACAAAATTATCTTGTGCTTACATTTTATAGGCTTAGTAAATTACTATTGTACAGAACTTGAAGCTAGAAACCCGAGACGCGTTTGTTTTCTAGTCATCTTTTGCCTTTCTTTCCTATTTCGATCCGTTCCAGCCCATCTATTTCAAAGCTCTGGTCAAGAATTCCTCATCTTCTACTGATCAGCACATCCCCATCCACCAATGGGCGTTAATGCGCTTCCACCCGCTTCTTCCCTTGTCTCTATATTTGAGCGTCTAGTGGGTTCTCCTTGAGGGATTGACCTGATCAAAGAGAAGCGAAGGCATACCCACGTGAGAGGCAAAGGATTCCATAAACTGGTTATTATTCTGGCAGTAGTAACTTGAGGATTGGCCGCGATTCAAGCAGACGAATCTCCGTCACGATGAATTGAGGACACTAGGCTGTTCTTGCCATGGTTCTTGGCCTTGTACATGAGATAATCTGCCATTCGTACCATCTCGTCTGAGGAAACAGGCGGGGATAGAAAAGTCACGAGACCTATGCTCACAGTCACAGGCCAACCGTTCTGACGCACCTCCTCGAACAAGCGGTCCTTTATTCGATTCATCGCCCGTTGAGCCAACTCCGACCTAGTCTCAGGGAACAGAATGAGGAATTCGTCACCCCCAAGGCGTGCCAGCACGTCGATCTCGCGTATGCTAGCTCTCAGCACAGCCGCCAAACGAACCAAGAGCCCATCGCCCGCACTATGACCAAAACTATCGTTCACGGCCTTGAAATTGTCCACGTCCAAATAAGCCACACTTAACGGACGCTTGTACCTCGATAATCTGTCAATTTCGATCCTAGCTCTTTGTTCAAAGCCCCTGGAGTTGAGAATACCTGTCAATGGGTCTGTCTCCGTCATCTCTCTCAGTGACTCCATCGAGTTTTTGATCTTGGCCAGCGCAACAGAAACCGCCATAAAAAAACCAAAATTCACGAGAGCGTTCCAGTACGGGATTAGGGGATGAGAATGCTCGTGCCCCGCAGCAATGTCAGCTACGAACCACGTTGCTGCGCATGCCACAGACAGGAAGATTCCTCCCATCAAGCCCACGCAACGAGTCACCAGAGCAATTGGTACCAAATAAAAGATGGCCAAGTCTATTTCATAACCCGTCGCGTAGTGCACCCATCCCACGAAGAGATCCAAGAGTATTCCGACCAAGATCAGCATAGACGTGGGTTGGTTATCGACCCAGCGAAGCACCTGAGATTGCGTCGCCGTGTTGCGAAGGGCGAATGCCACTTGCGTATGCACCTCCTGTTCGTTTCGATAATTCTACCTATCTCCCCATCTCTAGTCCAGGGCAAGAGCGTTACGTGAGAGAGACAGGGGTAGGACATCATAGAAGCTCCAACAAGGCTTCTCCCCAATCATCTTCTGGGTTTTCGCTGAATGCCCCAGAACCAGAGGACTCGGATCGCTCATGCTTTCCGCTTTCTTCTTTATCCATTTATTCTTTTCCCTTCTTATATTTGAGTGGGGCAATCATGAAGGGATAGAAAACGTGTGTGCGGAAAGGAGGAGCCGACAATGAGCGTGCACAGGGGCTAAAGGCAAATCCCCCTTTCTAAAAGGGGAAAGGGGGATTTTGACAGTCAGGCGGAACCACCTGCCAGGAGCAGGGTTCCCAGGTTGAACTCAGACCGGCCATTAGAGGCTTGTAATTCTCTAATCCAGTTGCGTTGCCAGGAAAATGGTCGCAGATCCTCTCTGAATCTTCAAACGGATGACCTTATTCTTCTTGGCCTCTGTAACTTCTTGGTTGAACGCTGACACATCGGATGCGGGCTTGCCGTCAATTTCCACGATCACATCGCCTTCCTGGAGTCCCATTTTGCTTCCCACGCTGTCAGGATTTACCTGCTTAATCGCAAGTCCCACGCCTTCTTTGAGGCCAAGTTTTTCAGCCGCGGCGCTGGGAACCTTCTCGAGGGTGACTCCCAGGTCGGATGATGTGGCTCCTCCTCCTGGGCCGCTCGGTGTTTCAGCGAGGGCTTGCGCAGTGCGCTCGCTAGCGGTGACGTTCACATCAAAAGTCTTCTTATCTCTGAAGACCGTCAGCTTCACCGTGGTTCCCGGTTTTTTTCCTCCAATGATGTTCTTCACCTCTGCAGCCCCTGCAACCATCTTCCCGTCAATCTTCGTGATGACATCACCGGCTTTGATTCCGGCCTTTTCAGCAGGGCTGTCTGAAACGACTTGTGCAACAAGAGCCCCATTGGTATCGGCCAAACCGAAAGACTTAGCCAGGGATTCGTTAAGGTCCTGGATATTCACACCCAGCAGACCTCTCGTCACCTTACCATTCTTAATCAATTGATCCATAACGATCTTGACTGAGCTGGAAGGTATTGCGAAGCCGATTCCCTGATACCCACCACTACGGGTTGCTATTGCGGTGGTAATTCCTATCACTTGTCCCTCTATATTGACCAAAGGCCCTCCAGAGTTGCCCGGGTTAATAGGCGCATCTGTCTGAATAAAGTCTTCATAACCGATGATTCCGACGTTGGTACGGCCCGTAGCACTCACAATTCCCCTTGTCACGGTGCCGTTAAACCCGAACGGATTGCCGACTGCCAAAACTATCTCGCCGACGCGCAACTTCGAGGAATCACCGAACGTTACGGTTGGCAGGCCGGTGGCCGGGATTTTAATCACGGCAATGTCGCTGTCCGGGTCGATCCCGATGACCTTCGCCGTGTAGCTTCGTTTACCGGGGAGCTTGACCTTGATCTCATCCATATCTTTAACTACGTGGGCATTGGTCAGGATCATCCCGTCGGCGGTGACAATGAATCCGGACCCCATTGCGACCGGAGTGGGACCACTATGGCGTCGGGGTTGTTGTTCCCTGAACTGCTTCCCGAACTCATCTCCAAAAAACTCATGAAACGGGAAATTCTTGAAAAAGGGCTCCATGCCTTCACCCATCGCGGCGGACGCCCCCTTCTTGGTCGAACTGATATTTACTACTTCAGGAGTCACCTTCTCAGCGACCTGAACATAGGCGTCGTTGAGTTGCTTCAATGCTGAAGGCGCCTGGGCCTTGAGGGCCGTGGCCGTAGTCCCGATGAGAAAAACAATCGCCAACGTCACGGTCGGAATAAGACATCTCCTGATACCAAACTGGTTCATCGTCATTTCTCCTTCTTCAATCAAATCTTCGATATTAACTCCTTCTCCATACGGATATGCGAGGGCAAGAGTGCTCCGAAAATAAGGGCACGACCCTTCTGTGGGAAGGTTCACTCATAATGCTCAATTCGTCAACTGAATTGTTCCGTAAGATCGGAACGGTAGAAGTGCCACGTTGCCGGGCAGGGTCTGCGAACTCACAAATGGCATCGAGATATGAAGGTTCACGCAAAAAAATACCCCGCCAGATGGAGTGAATTATCGGCATTGAGGCTGGTCCTCTATAATTTCCAGTCGGAAATGAATGAAATTGGTCCTTGAACAGTCTTTAAATGTGGAATCAGTCTACCGGGACATAATTCTCTGAACTAACGATAGCTGACACCGTCTCATTTGCTTTGTTCCACGGGCAGTTTCTCCGAGCCACAATATGCGCACCCGAGAAACAAGGTCGCTGCAAGCCGCACAACTCGTCTCTTCATCCGTCATGAAGGCACGCCTCAATACGTCTGTTCAGCCTCTGAATGTCCGTGGAGGCTTTACCATGAGTCGCTCTTAATGTCAGCAACCAGGCGGGCGGATCGGATCGATCATTCTTTCCGCTTTCTTCTTCTCTTCTTTCCCCTTCTTAATATTTGAGGGGTAAGTGGGGCAATCATGAAGGGATAGAAAACGTGTGTGCGGAAAGGAGGAGCCGACAATGAAGCGAGCAGTGATCAAAGTGTTGTTTGTCGTGCTGGTGGCTGCGGCAGAGATATTTATAGAAACAATGAAGAAATCAAAAAAGGCGTGCAAGTGAACCACCCAGCGGCCCCTGCAAGGGGGTCGTGGGCGGGACACTATTGCCGCCATGAAAGGAGCCTTGCCATAAATGGTCAGCATCAACAGCAGGGCATGGGGATTGGCTGGATCATTCTTCTGGTGATCCTATTCATTATCTTGCTTCCCGTCTTAGGCCCCATTGACGATCTGGCCGCATCAGCCCTGGGAGTATACCACGCCCTCAAGAGGCTGTGATGCCCGTGCGCCCGCCCGCCTGCGTTAAATCTAAAGAGAAACAGAATACATCAAGAAAGGAGCACCAATATGGGCACAAACGGAAATGGTCAGTTTTTAGAGAGCGAGCTGATCCATCGCAAGGTGAAGGTAGGTGATGAGTGGCAAACCCGCACATTCCCTGTTGTCGGTGGCAGGTTGCGAATCCTCCACGAGAAACAATGATCACCTTGGCATCCAGACTGAAATCATAAGGCTGGACAGTGATTTCGTGGTGGTAAAGGCAGCCGTGGAGAGCCAAAGGGGAAAGTTCAACGGCACGGGAACAGCTTCGGGCCAGAGGGATGCAAAGTTGGCGGACTCGCTGGTTGAATTGGCTGAAACGAGGGCCATTGCTAGGGCGCTACGCTTCGGCGGGATAGGGGTCGAATACACTGGCGCAGAAGAAGTGTCCCACGTGGCCGTCGCAGATTCAGATAAGGAGCAAACTGGCAGCAAATCCCCTGCACCAGTGTTACCCGAAGACAATGGCGAACGCAAAGCCGAGGCGAAAGCGCCAAGTGACGCTACGGTCCGAGGAGGGATCAAAACTGAAAAGTGGCGGCAATGGAACAGCAACCCAGGCGCAGGTGAGAGCCTTTTTGCGCTTGAGCCGAAGAGCAAACTATCAGGAAGCAGACATTGGAGAGATGCTTGCCCGCTTCGAGGTTTCCCGCTTTGAAGACCTTTCCCGTGAATCCGCATCGCAGTTGATCGGCCACTTGCAGACCCAAGTCGCTGCATAGTCCCCTTCTTCAGACATGTACAACCATCAATAGCTAGATGACGGGACCGGACAGGCTCGTCTGCGTTCCGCCACGAAAGGAGAAGACCGATGTTCAGGCTCTTCGTTATTCTACACGCACGTCAACGCCGACAAGAAGAGGCTTGATCCGACAAACTGCGCCAACTCATCAAGCAGAGAGACTATTGGCGCAACAGGATGTATTAGGCAGAGAACCAGGAGGCCAAGATGAACGCGATCTATGGAAAAGCCCCATTTGTCCTATTCACAGATCAACACGTATCTTGACCTGCCCTTTGAAATACAATTTCCACTACATCGACCAGATCGAGCCGCCCTTTGTCAGCTCTGCGCCCTGGCCTTCGGCTCCTGCATCCATGAGGCAGTAGGAGCTTTCTATCAGAGCTGTCTTGAGGGAGACCCTCTATCCGCCAGTCAGGTTCATGACGTTTACCGTCAGGCGTGGGAGAGCCATTCCAAGGAGCGACCAATACGTTTCTTCAACGGTGACTCTGTGGAAACTCTTACGACAAAGGCAAAAAGCATGCTGGAGGTGTTTCACGAGTCATTCGATCCGACTGCTCAGATCATCGGGATCGAGGAGCCCTTTGAAGTGGATCTGGGTAAGCGTATTCCTCCGCTGGTTGGTTGGATAGACGCGGTGGAGCTGGCGCCGGATGGAACGGTCAGTGTCATTGACCTGAAAACAGCTTCCAAACGCTATTCAGATAATACCGTACATTCCAACGTGCAGCTTACCTGCTATTCGTTGGGGGCTAAAGTCCTTGGCTTCAACGGGGACACTCGCTTTCGCCTGGACGTGCTCCTGAAGACTCAAAATCCGGAGCTGATACGATACGAGACCACCCGCAACGATGCGGATCGGGAACGCTTCCTGAAGCTCGTCAAGAGCGTGTGGCAAGGAATCAAGAAGGAAGTCTTCTTCCCGAAAGCGGATTGGCAATGTGGCCAATGTCCATTCCTCGATAACTGCAAGAACTGGTGAGGAGGTAATCATGGCTACCAAGAATAAACCGGCAAAGACAGAACCCCAAGAAGAGCCGTCTGTGCAGCGGAAAATCGGTGTGGAACTGGAACGAGGAAGCGTATCCGTTTCGAGGGATGGTCTCACCTTTTCCATCAGCGGCAAGAACGTGAAGTTGCAGAAGCAGAGCCCGCTGAGCCTGACATTCGACAGCGGCGAGGTTGAGTTCGATGACGGCGAAATAGCAGTCAGGGCTGAAGGAGACGCCATCAAACTGCATCTGGATTGACATGATGAGACATATCGTCAAGAGGCCCGGCTGGTCTTCGGATCGGTCGGGCTCTTCTTTTTTGGAGGCATACCATGAGAATACACGGCCGTATCAAGATGGGCCATTACCCGACACCCCCACGAGTGGTGGAACTGATCAGGAACTATCTTTCTTTTCCTCCAGGGCAATTCTCCAGCCTGGACCCGTGTTGCGGTGAAGGCGATGCGCTGGCGGGCCTTGTTGCGAGGAACAAACGCCATCACTTATGGGGTGGAGCTGGACCACCAACGGGCAGAAGAGAGCAAGACGCCGCCTGCACCATGTGTTGCGCTGCGGCATAGAAGAGACTCGGATACAGCACCGCTCCTGCTCGTTACTTCTTCTCAACCCGCCATACGATGAACTCACCCTGGAAGAAGAAGCAAACACCAAGACGGAGAGACAGGAACGAGCGTTTCTTCGTATGACCGTACCTTATCTGATTCCCGGAGGCGTGCTGGTCTATATCATCCCTCAAAACCGCCTGGACAAGGCCATTGCACGACTGTTGGCATCCCGGTTTGAACACATCCACGTATTGCGTTTTCCTGATCCCGAGTATGGGGACTTCAGGCAGATCGTCGTGTTCGGCGTTAAGAAAGCCAACAATACACTTGATGAACAGGAAGCTTCGAGGCTCCAAAGTATTCCCAAGATGGAGCTGCCACCCCTCTCGGACAAGGCTGAGATGGTTTATCCGGTCCCGGCCTCGGGTCCACTCACTCTGTTTCGATCCATACTCGTCGATCCGGAAGACCTGAAGAAGCACATGGCGCAATCTCCCCTATGGAAGCGGTTTGCCGCCCTAACCACACGATCCGAGCTGCGTATTCCTCGTCCGCCGCTTCCCTTGCATTCCGGCCACCTGGGTCTGTTGTTGGCGGCGGGAAAGCTGGACGGAATTATGGGTACTGGCGATGACTGGCATCTCGTCAAAGGCAGTGTGCGGAAAATCACGACCGTGCTGCAGGAGATCAAAGGTGAGGTGCTTGAGGAACGTGAACTGGATCGGTACGTGGTCTCCATCAAGATTCTCAACCGACACGGAGAAATCAGAGAGCTAACCTGAAGGAGGAAGGAATGCTGGATACTGTAGTTTTTGAAGAGTGCTGGCGGAATATCAAGGTCTCCGCCTACACGGACCTCTATGCATATGATCCTGAAGACGGGGCCGTGCTTTTCATTTCTCTGGCCGGGAATGAACAGGCAGTGAAAGCCATATCTTCAGCCATCATAGCGTGCAAAACAGTCACCGTGAGGCGTGAGGGGCAGCCTGAGCATCTTTTGAACGGCCATCCTGCTTCACGCTACCGCATCATGTCCACAAAGCTGGCAGGAGGATCGCTGCATCAGATCGTGGCTGATTCACGGTTTTGGGTAAACTCGAATACCGAGTCCCGCCTGGTGATCATTCCCGCAGATACGCAACCGCATGAAGCAATCTATTCGCAGGTTCTCGCTCCTCTTGGCTTCCCCGGTGATTCCCGCCTGGGCGCAATGGATATGCGATCGACTTGAAGGAATAGAGCGGCTTAGGGAAATGGCGGGCACACTGCGAGTAGTGGAGGTTGTTGTAGACGAACGGTCTATAGATGAAATCGTCTCGGAAGGTATCCGAATGGGACAAATCAATTTCAATGAACAAGGAGAAGCTTATGCTGGAGTCCATTAACGATGTGACAGACTTATCTTCAGGCTTTCGGCGGGGCTCTGGCTCACAAGATCCAAGCCGAGGCCCAACCCCTCTTTCAGCCGGGTGATGATTGGCATCCTCGGATGAAAGAGCTTTTACGTACACCTTTCCAGGCTCAGGCTGATTCCATCCAGGCTGCGGTTGAAACATTGAGGAGACAGGACAGCGTGATGTGCATCGGTGAGATGGGTGTTGGAAAGACCCTCATCGGAGCCGCAGTTCCATACATCATGGAAAACGGGCATCCGCCTAGAGTGCTGGTCATGTGTCCCGGTCATCTCACGAGGAAGTGGGCACGAGAGGTAACACAGACTATCCCAGGGGCTCAGGCGACCATACTCAGCCGTCTTGCTGACGTTCAAGCCATAGATCCACGAGAGGCGCATCACGGCTTACGCTATTACATCGTGAGCAAGGAACGGGCCAAACTCTCATACGCATGGCGGCCTGCTTTCAATCTAAGAAAGAATGTTCCGGTCTGCCCTGACTGCGGAGAGAGAATAGTGGACCGGGACGGAGTACCTGTGGATCAAGAGGCCCTGGCAAAAAGGAAGCATAAATGCTCAGCGTGTAATTCGCCCTCTGTGGCAGGCCGACAACACCAGGTTTCGCCGGTTTTCTGTGGCGGATTACATCAAGAAGCGCCTCAACGGGTACTTTGATTTTTTCATCTGCGATGAAGTCCATGAGCTGAAGGGAGGAGCCACGGCTCAGGGAAATGCCTTCGGGACCTTGGCTTCAGCCTGTAAGAAGACCATTGCACTGACGGGAACACTCTTGGGAGGCTATGCAAGCCACATGTTCTATCTCAACTATCGGCTCAATCCCCAGGCCATGCTGGCGGACGGTGTCCAGTACGGTAAGGAGATGAACTTCATAAGCAGGTATGGGGTATTGGAGCGTGTCACCCGGTACTATCCCGGTGACGACAACGTCTGTTCCAAGGGAAGGAAAGGACCTACCGTGACAAGAGAGAAGCCCGGAGTAAGCCCGGCTATCTTCTCGAATCATCTCATGGGCTCCACGGTGTTCCTCAACCTGGAGGACATCGCCCTTGACCTTCCGGAGCTGACCGAAGAGGTGGTGCCGGTGGAGATGGATGGTGATTTGGCTGATGCGTACCATGAATTGGAGAATAAGGTGGGGTCAGCCATGCGGGAGATGCTGGTCAAAGGCTCTCGCAAGCTGCTTGGAACGTACCTCAATAGTTTGCTCTGCTATCCGGATCGCCCTTTCCAAAATGAGCCCATCATCTATCCCGGAACGGATAGGATCATTGCACAGCCTGCCGCACTGCCCGAAGACCGGATATATGGCAAGGAGCAACACCTGCTTGAACATTGTTCGCCAGGAGCTTTCAGAAGGCCGCCGCTGCTTCGTGTACTGCGTGTACACGAACACGAGGGACATTACGGCCAGGCTCAAAGACATTTTGACCAGGAATGGTATCCGGGCCGAGATACTCCGCTCACAGGTGAAACCTGAGCTGAGGGAAGAGTGGCTCCGTGAAAAGGTAGAGCAGGACATTCAGGTGATCATAGGCAACCCGATCCTGGTACAAACGGGCTTGGACCTGTTGGACTTCCCCACCATCATCTTTTACCAGACAGGGTATTCGATCTTTACTCTGCGTCAGGCTTCTCGGCGTTCATGGCGCATCGGCCAGGATAAGCCCGTGCGGATACACTACCTGCACTATCAGGGAACCATGCAGGAGCGTGCCCTTGAACTTGTAGGCAAGAAGCTCTCCGCATCGCTTGCCATCGAAGGTAAGCTGACCGCTGATGGCCTGGCTTCATTGTCCTCCGGGGAAGACATGACCTTGATGCTCGCAAGGACATTGGTAGAAGGAGCAGCAATAGACGGGGCCGAAAGCGTTTGGCGGTCGATGAATAAGAAACGGCTCGATCCTGTGTCATTGCCCCAGCAGGCTCAGATAGTTGTCGCTGCGCCGTGCAAAAGCCCGTCCTTGGAGGTGCTTGAAGAACGTTCGTGGAGTTTTCTTCGGGGAAGAGTTTGGCTTGTTTGCTACGGCATGACAGGGGGAAGGAAGATCTCACTCCATTTAGAGAGCCGCAGTACGACTGGCATTCGCCGGGCTTACTGCGGTCATCAAACCCAATATAACGAATCGTAAGGCAAGGAGGATGATATGGACAAGACAAGAGAGGTAATCGAAACGTGACCGACCTGGTTCCTGTGCAGCCTGCGGGAGAGGTAACAGTGATGCCGCCGAACTCCGGTGTAGTTGGCCGCTTCTTGAAACAGACCGAAGACATGTTCAAGGCCAGAGCTATGAGAATGAGCGGTTTGCTGCGAAGGGTCAATGAGTCAGGCCAAAGGACAGAGCAGTTCTTGAAGCAGGCCGCAGAGCGCATGGAAGCCGCAGAGGCCGCACTGACTGCTCAGTTTCAGCATGAAGGACTGTTGCCTGACAGCGATGGAAACGAGGAAACGGAAGGCTAGGGCGAGAAGAACCCGCTATTCTGCAATGTAATAATGTACCGTACAGTAAAGACCGAAAGGTCTTTATTTCCCCGCCCAGACACGAACTTCTTGCCTTTTCACCAGTGGCCGAACTCGCTCGGATAAGAGATTTTATAGGCAGGGACTGCAAGAAGTGGGGGTGGCCCCTATACTGTCTGCAATATCATCTACTTACAAAACCTCTGGTCCTGGCCTACAAAAAGTCCTCACCGATCCAAAACGCTAAGGATATTATCCGCATGGATACAACAACCTCTCTATTTTGGCCTTGCTTTTCATCATTGCGAAAATTGCGTTTTCGCGCTCCTTTACCCAAGAAACCCGTTTTACGGCGTGATCGAACTCAATTGTTCCGAAAAGGATTTTGGAAAAGGCCGATAATGATTCTCGGGGTTGCGGGGGTATTTTTAGGGTTGAGAATGGGAGAGAGTTACTCTCCCGACGCATCGGGAGAGTGAATGGCAGACAATGGTCAAGAATCATCAATTTGCTGATGAATAGTCGAAAATGCGATGACCTGTAAGTTATCTTACTTCGGTCTCCTTTCTGTTTCTGGCCCTCTCTTCGGAGTTCCTTAGCAACTTGTCCGTTTCTTCTCGGTAACGGGCCAAGGCGTCTTCCATTGTTTCCCCGATCAGGGCGTAGTCGTTTTCCTCGATCATCCCGAGAAGCTCTTCCATACTGTTTTGATCCCACGCCTTTCTGACCAACTGGTACAGATTTTGGGGATCGTCTATCTCTGACTGAGGCTGGGGAACGAATATTTTGTCGATTTTCTCGTCACCTTCCAAATCGCACAAGAGATCGCTCTTAAGCTCGTAGTCAAGGCCCTGTTCCCACATTGGTCGGATCACATCGGATAGGGCATGTTCACGTGCTATCGGAGGCTCTTTGACAATTTCTGGATCACTGTCCCAGGATCTCCCAAAGGTATCCGAGCAGCTTATATGGAATATCTTCACGCCTTGCGTGTTCGAGTATTTCGTTAAGCCTGTCCTTCTCGATCAATTCGGTGGAGGGCTTTTCGGTATCCTCCGCAGCAGGTTTCAGGTTTTGGAGCGGGTCTACCTCCTTACTCAGACTCCGGTCCTGCTCGATGAACCGTTGCATGATTTCCATCGGCGATTCCTCCCGTTGAGAGTCAGCGATTGCGGGAGGTCCCACGGAGGAATCAGGCCGGCAGTCGGGAATATCACTCGAATGGGCCTCTGATTCTGGCTTAGGGGCCTCTGTTATGGGTATATTTCGGTCTTCAGGCGCTGGCATGGTCTTATCCTTTCCATTGAGTATTTCGATTCGTATCTTTGATCAGGGTGTTTTACTCTCCCGACGCATCGGGAGAGTAAGTTGAGTGAGGTTTGTGGAAGGAAGGTCCCCCATACACTGGCATTCTGGGATCTCAATCAGAATCGATCACTGGCTTCTGTCCTGTGTTCCAGAAATACCAATTTGATCTTTCTACCCTCGCACTCCAACTCCTGCTTGGCCTCCCGCAAGGACTCCCAAAATAGTTTTGCTGCCTCTTCGTAGCTCATCTTTGTCCTTGGACCCCACGTTTGCTCGTGCGTCCACTCTTCTGCGACCACTTCCCCCCTTGCGAAGACATAGGTGTCGGTCAAACTCTTGGTCTTGTCGGAATACCAATATCTGAATGTGCGCTTCAGACAGTCTCCAGGACCGACTGTCAATCACAGGCTGAGAAGTACTGGGGTCGCCTTCCGGTCGATATGACCACGTCGCAGCCCTTACCGTCGTCTTCCACAAGGACCGCTTTGATTCTATGCTTCATCTCTTTCTTCACGTCTGACGGTTTCTGCGTTGTGTTCGCGTTCCTTAGCTCCTGATCGAGCCTTGGAGCAATTTCATCCGAGTCGACGCCTGAAGGTCCCTCAGGACAAAGCCCTTGATGAAATTGACCAGCGGCTGTTCCAGAAAGTAACCATCAGGAAGCAAATCCACCGTAGGCGGGGGCAAGCAACCGCACAAAGGACATATCGCTGACGTGATGCTTATCGTGCCATCTTTAACTTGGACGAGGTAGCCGATGAAATCCTCCATCAAAGGGTTTTCCTCAATTTCCTCCTCGTACTCCGACTCTGCCTCACCCCCATAGGATCGGTCCCCTGCATCCGATGGGTGCATGTAGGATTGGCCGTCAGCATAGTTAAACGAACCTTCGAGGTCAGGCAGGGCAAACGGGAAGAAGAGGTACACGGGCTCGCTAAGCAACTTTGCTCTGAAATCCCAATTCTCGTCGTTTTCATCGTGGGGACGGCGGCCTGGAGCTTCCACCCAGGTAGTAGCTAAAGTGGGATGGTCTACCTTGCGATCCAAGAATTTCAGCGTCTCGTTGATGAATCCATCCAGATCAAACCATTCCAGGGGAATACGCATTTCTTTCATTTCAAACTCCTATGCTCTCGGGAGATCTGGGTAGATCTCCGGCGCTGGTGTCAGGCTAAGTCAATGACGGGGTTTCAGATTTTCTAGGGAATACTTGAGATGTTTGGAGCGGAAGTTACTCTCCCGACGCATCGGGAGAGTAATTTCGGACGGGTCAGTCGGATAGGGGCTCCATGGCCTCTTCCACAATGCTTCTGAGGCTGCCGTGGAACTCCTTGAACAGCTTCTCTTGAGCCCTTACGTTGGAGAGGCACTTCTTGACTTCGGGCAGGATCTGCATTGCCTTTTCAGGTGGTACACTATTCTGACCGATTCAGGATCACAGACGAACTGGTTAAGTTTGTCCTCCACCGATATTTCAGCATATTGACGAAGACCTTTGTCCATTTCATCCTTGAACTTCTGAGCTTCGGTCTTGGACTTGCCGTTCCCTTTGCGGATCGCCTCTCGTAGGTCCTTCACCGTCAGTCGTTCAAGTTCAGCTTGTTTTGCGAACTCGATCCGCTTTTTCTCATCCCGCACGGCTGCCAGTTCCACATAGTGGTAGGTCGTGAGGCTGGGCAGCTTGATCGCTTGGTTCGCGAAGTCTCTCATGACGGCGGCCGCACTTACCCAGGACCCGAGAGTTTTGGGCTCTACCAGTAGATCAGTCCGTGCGATAATCTTCGAGAAGGTCTTGTGCTTCTGCGGGTTCGTGGACATGGCTTCTTCGATGTTGCCATTGAACATTTTGTCGAGAAGGTAGGTGCCGATCTCGATCTTGCCGTTGTCCACGTTTCTTGCGATACATGGAGTTAATGGTTTTGACCGTCTCATCGATGAAGTCTTTCTCGAAGTTGTCCCGCATAGCATCCGCTATAGAGCCTGACCCGTCTTCTGCCTCGAAGGACTCATCCTCACAGCCTTCGTCCTCCTGGTAACCCTCCTCATCCTGGGGAGCCGCGAGAGCCGTTGCCGCACCGGCAGGAGCATAAGCTCTGAGTCATCAGCCTGCGTTGTGGGTGTGCTGTCATGCCCAGTATCGGTGGCAGGCGTTTCGACTAGGTCCTGGGCCGCGGGATCGTCCGCAACTTTTTCCCGATGAGATTGTTTTTGAACTTTAGTAGTCATATCCAAACTCCTTTAAAAGATATTCTTGCCATCAACAAAATTGATGGTGGCTTTGTCCGCCGACTCATGTTCGGCGTCATCGCCCTTTACTAATCCACTGGGTACAATTCGTGGGAGAAACGCAACGTAACTTATTAAAAATAAATTATATTTTAAGTTGCGCTTTTGGCTAGAATCTAACCCCGTCTATCTGTTCATCCTTGTCAGCGAAAAATTGATGTCTGACGGGATGCAGGAAAAACACGAAGTTATCAATTACCGGGGTCTTTGGTAGGTTGTGGTAGCAGAAGAAATACGCTTCGAATGGTGACTGAAAGTGAGTGAAGTGAGGATCATTGGATCGCCATCGGCGAGTTAGCACCCCAAATATACCAGATTTTCCTTGCAACCATGAAGGACTTTGGACTATTTTCTTAGGTCTCGGCGCTGCAATCTGCGGCCACTCCCACCAGACCATCTTAATACGGATATGTCTGCTATCGACTACTACAACCTCCTGAAGAATGGACCCACCCAGACTCTCAGGCTCTGATTGGCAGCACGTCTTGAGTTCCGTGACCTCTCTTAACGGAGATGTTCCTACTGAGTTTGATGCAGCTTTAGACTCGGTGCAAAGCCTTATATTTGAGTGCTCACAGGAGTGGCTTGAGAAGAGAATTAGAATAATCCAAAAAGCAGAGAACGTGTCCTCAAGCCCGAGTCGTCGGAGTGATTATTGCCTGAGGTCTTTGCAGAATTTGGCCAGCGAAGCCGCATGTGAATCCAGGATGCAAGGAGAGTCTCCTGAGCTTTCTCTGGTGAGGCGACAGGTCACAGACCATTTGCGTAAATTAGCATCGCGGACGGTCTTGAACTCTTACCGGATGAGATCTAAGTCCGGCCAGGATATCTGCAATCTCTGGACATTGGCAGAATGGGGTGACAATTGGAGAGATAAACAGCCTGAGAAAGACCTGGACGATTTGAAAGCAGTGCTACCCTGGATACAGAGAAGTCGGGGAGGCAAGGGAATATTTGATTATGCGGTGGTTTTGCCTAGCTACATACAAATGGTCCTGGAAACTTATGGGGCTGCTCTTTCTACGTCCCAAATTTGTTCAGTGATAGCGTCAAGGATTTCTCCCCCTCTGTACCGAAACATGCCGTTTTCAGATCTTTATGGTGAGACTGACCAGCAGGAAGATGATTGGCCACTGGGAGGTACCTACGCAGCGCGGTCAGGTGAAGAACTCTTTACTGCAAGGCAGTCGCACGAACTGTTCATGGCCGGGTTATCCGAACGGGAACTGAAGATTCTTCAAATGAAGGAGGATGAGACGCCTATAGAGAAGATAGCACAGGTGCTGGGATGTTCTGCCAAAACGGTAAACAACGATTGGAAGAATATCTTTGATAAAGGGAGACGAGTGCTTGCTGATTCGTAGCCAACCCAGCCGATCATTGTAGCGGTTGCAAATGGATTCATGGACATGACCCAATTAAACGAAGACATGAAGAGCCTCGACCCTTGTCCACCTGAGGAATTCCTGCGGGAATACGCTAACGGTACGTTGAAGGATAGGTCTCTTCAGAGTGTCATTGTGAGCCATTTGGAGTTTTGTCCTTCTTGCAAGCACCAGGTGCGGGAGTTCAAGAGGTCTGCGTCTTCAGATGTTGATCCTATTGCAAAACGGGCACAAGCACTCCGGGAGCGCCAACTGGGGCAGCAAAGAGCCGTGGCCCAAGGCCCCACTCCTGGTACGATATGGCGGACGGTGCCCGAATTAGAAAAACATCCCTTTGGTCCCCTGGTCCTTGTTATCATTAGGCAAGAAGCAAAAGAAGGTGTTGCCTTAACTGTAGCAGAGATCTCCGAAGATATCGCCCAGGCTATACATACCGATATGGTGCTGGAACCCAAGGAATCTGGTCTGGGCTTTCGCTGCATGGTGCGTGCCGAAAACATATTCGCCACCAGTCCTGACCGCCTTACTCTCTTTGCCGGTGCTCTCTCCCCGACTGTTATGAATAGAGTGACAGCCTTCTGCAAAGACGCGGAGAGCCTTGATGAGAACGTTCCCCTGTCCAAGTTTGTTTTCCTCAAGGATACTCAGGGGACGGAATTGATGCGCAGGCAGGGTGTCACCTCGGGGACATTGGTCACTAACGAAGATGATCCCCGGCTTGAATTCTTAGAATTGTCAAAGAAAAGATGTTTCTTATCTCCGTGACAGGCCAGTGACAACCGGTGAATCCGAATCTAAAGTAATCACACCGCCCACACCCCAGCGCTTTGTAAGGACGATTCTTGCCTTAGCGGCTGTATTAGCTGCTGTTGTAGTGGCATGGGAAGGATCGCAGATAGTATCAGATCGGTCAATGAAGCAGCTCAAGGCCGAACATGCCAAACAAATCGGGGAACTCAAGGCTCAATTTGCCACAACAGCAGAAGAGAAGGCCAAAGAATTGGCTGGGCTGAATCAGTCAGGAGAAACACTGAAATCCAAAATCACCGCTTTAGAAGGTCAGACTGCCCGACAAAAAACTGATCTGGACAAGATGGCGGCCTCAATCGCAGAAACTGAGAAAGTAGCCGTCCGTGAGGCGGAGAGCTTGAAGAACAAGATGGCCAAGATTGAATGGGAAAAGGAAGAGCTAATAAAAAGGAATGCGGCATTGGCGGCATCCAACTATGACACCGGACGGCAGCTTGGGGAGGCCAAGGAGGCGTTGCAGAAGCTGGAAACGAGGATTGCTGCAGAGAGAAAGCCGGAGAGCCCAGCAGGAACTCGCATCGCTAGGTCTGCTCCTGAACGAATGGCCGGCATGGATCAGAGAGAGATGAGAGAGGCGGCGAGAGTTGAATCCCCGCCAGACAAGGAAGTCTTACAGGCGGCCCGATCCGGAGATCTAACCACGCTCAGAAGGTTGTTAAAAGACTGGCGCTCGACCGACTTCTCCGACCAGAACAAAGGGGCTCACCCTTTGCTATTGGCTGCGTTCAACGGGCACCTGGCTGTCGTGCAGTTTCTTCTTGATAAAGGAGCTAGTGTTAATGCTTCCGATGCCGACGGGAAAACCGCTCTAATCCTGGCTGCCACAAGAGGCTACCGAGACATGGTGGAGCTGCTCTTGAAAAGAGGTGCTAACCCGATGCTCAGTGACAAGGACGGCAAAACTGCCTTATATTGGGCTCTGGCCAACGGTCATGAGGAGATCGCAAAGGCCCTGAGATCCAGCGTCAAGTAATAGAAGTAAGGTCGAACCAACCCCCCTGTACGACATAAGCCATGTCCCCTGACAAGCTTTCCGCACCGCTCTTACGTGGCAGACCTTGGCCCGCATAGCGGGGCTTGTAACAACCCTGGCTAGGGTGGAATGTCTTCAGACGATGCAAAACATGTTGTGATTCCAATAGGCAAGACCGTCAGTGGCTAGGACTAGCACCGCAGAGCGTCCGAACATCCCGTCCGATTTACTCCCCCGATGCGTCGGGAGAGTAAAATCTCGTCCAAGTGATGCCAAAAATCCAGAGTTCGCGACTTCTCACAGCAGAATCAAGTGTCAGAGCTACGATTATAATTGATTCTCCTGGACAAAAGGTCTACAGTGCATAGCACAAGGTAGAAAAACCAGCCTGATGGCCAAGGGGAGTAAGCAGGAGGAGTCAATCTTGGCTGCCCCAAAGAATGGAACTGACCCCGGCTTCAACACATGGACCAAATCTTTGAGCCCGGCACGGCGCAAACGAGAAGGGGGCAAGCATGGGAAGACCGCCGAGAGCATCTGTTACAGCCGCCATACAGACAGTGAATGATCTTCGGGGCAAATCGGTTCAGACGCCTGCGGGAACCAGCATCGTCGCCTTCGCCAACTTCAAAGGAGGTGTGGGAAAAACAACCTGTGCAGTAAACGTAGCAGGTTGCCTGGCCCACAATTTCCAGAAGAAGGTTTCTTCTAATCGATCTCGATGTTCAGTCTTCGTTGGGGCAGTGGCTTTTGGGGCCTGCGCATTGGCACAATTGGTCAAAATACCGCAAAAAAACCAGCTATCAAATATTCATGGACATTATCCAAGGCTCTCATGCCTGGGGGGTAGAGACGTCAACCTTTTCGCTGCGAGATTGTCCTAAGCTGAAAATTTGCCCCGCCACCTTCGACATGCTGGACCTCGACACTCGACTCCACCATGCCCTGAACAAACCAATACACCCGAAGCCATTTCAGTGTCTCGACATCCAAATAAAAAGGATTTGTAGTCAGTTTGATTACGTGATCTTCGATTGTCCTCCCAACATGTACATGACGACGAAGAACGGATTATTCTGCGCCGATTACATCCTGATTCCGACTCTACCAGATTTCCTCTCAACTACAGGGTTGAAGAAGCTGGTCGGTTTAAAGGAACTTCGCGATCAATTCCTACTTCTCGACTCCGAAACGGCCAGGATAGCAGGCATTATTATCAATATGTTCGACGCTAAGAAAACCACTTTGTTGCCGCTGATCCAAGAAGTTGAGGCATATGTGAATCAGACCAAACACGAAAATGATGTCTTCTTGCCAAAAGCAAAAGTTTTCGATTCGCGAATTCGCAATCTGGCTGATATAGCCAAGTCGCAAGATGCACACCTCCCCATATCTATGGCGTTTCCCACATCAAAGGCAACCCAGGACTTCATTCAGGCCCACCGGTACAGATAATGGAGGTAATAGAGCATGGACGAGCTGTCAGGCCTTCTCCGTCTGTTTGAGACGTTCAAAGAAGCGCTTAATAGAGTGTGCCATCCAAAAGATTAGCGGTTGTAAAAAAGGCCACGACTGCCCTCAAAGCTTGCATAAATGTCCTGGAGCCAGTCCCCAAGAAGCCAACCCAGAAAGAGCTAAAGGAGAGGCTCCTCACTGATAGGACAGCTTTGAAAATCCGCACGTACTGGGCCAATCACAAGACATTGATCGACCTGGGGGCAATGGCAAGCGAAGTCGGAATAACGCTCAAGAGGCCATCCATAGATCACATTATCATTGCTTACTACTACCCATCAAACAGATTGGACGAGTTGCTCACCAGATTCGAGAAAATAGCAGCTAACGATCCTGTTAGAGTAGAGACCCAACGTTTTCAGGAGTGGCGAGGCCAGTTACGGGCACTGAGCAGTCAAGAAGAGATAGAAAGCGCTGTCCGACGCCTTATGCGGGTAGAAGGTGCTGAATCTCTTAGGCGCTTTGCGGTTCATCTGAACACTAAAGACTCTTCGGGAAAGCGAAAGTTACCTAAAACTGCGTCGGAAATGAAACTGATGGAAGCAATAACTGCACATCTTTGGAAGGAAAAGGTAGTGAGCAAGGCCCAGGAAGGCATGCGTTGATAACTGTTCGTCTCGAAAAACACCTTGAGCACTCGCTGTGTTTTGTACCCGGAACTCATCGATGACGGGCTATGGGGCATCAGGCAAGGCATGGAGGTGCTGGGAGCCAATTACCCAACACTCAAACGGCAGGATCGAATGCCGAACGGCAGAGTTGCTGACATGGTGTTCGTAGAAGCCTCACGCATCACAGTCGTAGAGATCAAGAAAGATACCTTGAAAGTTAGGGACGATATAGATACGGGTGAAGACGTGGTCGATCAAATCGCAGGCTATATCCAACAGTGCCGTGTCAAGTACCCGAATAGGAGGCAATATCGAGGGATCATAATCGGCACCGGCATTTCGGACCCGAACAGACTTTTGACCAAGGTATCAGCCATAAGAGAGAACATAAGACCTATGGTATTTGGCAGGGATATTCCTTCGGTCATCAAATTTTGCCGTTGCGGTCGCGGACTAGACTATGACGCTATGTCCTGTCGATGTGGAGTAGAGTGCAGGTAGGTCAATGTGCGAAGAAATATTTGCGGGTCAATACTTGAAGGGTCAGTGAGACGACCCCGCATCCGTCGCATTCCCCATTAGTGGAGGCATCTGCCTGACAAACAGGAGTTCGCAACACAGGTGGCGTTGAAGCAGGCGGAGGTGTTGGGGTTCACGGCGGCGGTTTAGGGATCACTTATCGATGAAGCCCGCAAGTCCGTAAAATGAGTATTTCATGACCAATCAGTCAAGGTAATACCTTGATCTAAGGAAGCCAAGTTATGGGATCTGACGAAACCAGCACCATGCTTTTGACCTATGATCCGGTGGGCCTCGTAGCTGGGGGGCCTTGCGTCAAAGTTTACGTCACATCGCCTGGGGGTGTCCCAAGCAGAGATCCGTCTGTTGAGACGTGGGCTCTGATAGACACTGGCGCCACAGGGAGCGCTATAGGCAAGACCGCAGCCCGCCATTTGAATTTGAAGGCCGTGGAAAAGACCACAATCAAAACTGCCAAGGAGTCTTTTATTAGTGATGTTTACGACGTCAATATCTTCTTTAAGGGGACCAAGGTGGCTTTCGGCCCTTGGAAAGTCTACGAAATAGAGGATCGTGAAAACGGACTGATCCTTGGGCGGGATTTCTTAAATCATGTCGTGCTCGTGTACGATGGCCAGGGGATGATCTTTCTCTCGTTACAGGGCACCACAGGCAAGGCCGCTTCTTTCAAAACCAGAATTGGTAATGTTTTCGATTCATTGCAAAATGGCTTGAACCACCCCAGTATAGCATCTATTGGAGAGACCAAATAGAACCTATGGCCCAATACCCGATAAGTTGTGGCAAAGGCGTTCAGACTCCGTTGGCGAATGATTGTTCAATTGTAGTATAATCAGAGGGGTTCGATTTCACTTGACTCTGTTGTTTCTCACATTAAATTGACTGATTTTTTCTGATTATTTGGGACAGATCTCCTGGTTTTTCAGATTGTTTGGACCGAGCCGGGTGTCCCGGCCCGGTGTTTGTTGATCAAAAGATCTCGGTAGCGGCCAGCCTGACGTGATCTGCCGTGATGATTGAGGATTGGCTGTTTGCCGCTGCGATGAGAGCGCCTCTTGCGAGATGGTTTGCCTTTCTGAATATCCCTCCTGACCCTTGATGGATGGCAGTGACAGCGGCATCGTCGAAGAGGCTCGATTTGACTCCGGTAAGAGATAGATGGTGAGAGAGGTACTGTTCCATTTCTTGCCTGTTTACCGGTTCCATGTGGCTCCTTGCGACGATTCTTGACGCAAGAGGCAGGGATGTTTGATACATCAGCTTGTCGATGAGATTTGTCCTCCCCGTCAGGATGATGGGGAGCCAGGGTTTTGAGTCTTGCTCGAAGACCGAGATGGTGTGGGATCTCGGCAAAGACTTCCAGGCGCATCAGGGACGCCTCATCGAGGATAAGGACGATCTTCATCTTCTTCTCAAGGATCACTTCCCGTACCGCCTTTTTGATGAGTCGTATCATGATGGCCTTCTGTGATCCTGCCATATGTATACCGAATTCAGCGAGAAAGAGCCGATAAAACTCCAGTATGGAGCCTGAGCATGCGGTGATCCAGACGGTTTTGTATTCGGACGGGTGCAGCTTTGAGATGACATACCTCAGAGCCGTGGACTTTCCCGATCCCACCTCGCCGGTGACGGTGGCAATGGCCCCGAGCCTGACCGTATAATCAAAGCGCTCTTTGATTGCAGCGATGTCCTGGGTTTCCAGGATGTCCTTGATGCTTATATCCATTGGGAAAGCCTCGCGAGTCATGCCGAAAAATGATCGGTAATTGGCGCTCACTTTCGGCCTCTCTTTCCCCAGAGGCTTCCACTCTGGTATTTGTCCGACTCCTCGGTGGGTTCAAGCTCTATGTTCCGCCATTTATCCCGTTTTCCCCGGCAGTTGACATGGAGGTTCACAGGAGTGGCCATGCCGAAGGAGACCTTGCCGAGCAGGATCTCGACCTGCTCCGGCTCCTCTTCGTGATACATGAGAGCCACCTGACGCCCGATGAGTGAAACAGGCGCTTCAAAGATCCTTCCGTCCAGGCTTATTGTCCTGTCTTTTGCCACTCTGCGCCGCACGGTCTTGCGAAAATAGTCTTTAAGATTGTGAGGCGCTTCTCTGAGGCATTCCATACGGGAGGTGAACCGAGCAAAGGGAGTTTGCCCTGTTGATGAGTGTATCCTCTGGTGGTAGATCTCATTAAGCCACAAGAATAAAGCTTGGTTCAGCTCGGCAAGAGCATTGCCCTTGAAGCCTGTCAGAAAGTCCCCCCTCACTGTGCGGAAGAACCTCTCTATCTTCCCCTTACCCTGTGGTTTGTACGGCCTTGCATGGATAAGAGCGATTCCGAGGCTCGCAGTGACATGCTCCAGGTGATGGGAACGAAACGCGCTCCCATTGTCGGTATAGATTTTTCTGGGGAGCCCTCTGGTCAATAGCGCTTCTTCAAGGGCTTTCAAATACGACGGGAGTGACTCGGAGAGATAAAACTCGGCATGGGGAACCAGGCGGGAGTGATCATCGATGAAAGCCAGGAGATAGGTTTTCCTCTTTTTCCCCTGATGATCCACCGTTGGCCCGTGCATGCAGTCGGACTGCCACAGATCATTGGGCAGCTCAGCCTCGAAGCGCCTGCGATCCTCGGGTAGAGCCTCAGTCCGCTTCATCAGACCATTGCTTCTCAAAAAGCGGTGTACCGTTGCCGTGGTAAGGACGAGGCCCGGAGAGACCAGCCGTCGCTTGTTCATCTCAGAGATCAGCCGGTGTATCGTCGCCTTAGGAAGCTCCGCTCTCAAACGGATCAAAGCCAAACCGCTCTCTTCATCTATGGCGCGGCTCTTGCCGCTATCTGATCTGTCGTGGTTACAAAGTGCGTCCAGTTTGCCGCCCGCGTCTTTGTAGAGCTTCACCCAGCGCAGGATAGTACTCCGGGTAATGCGAGTCTTCTCTGAAAACGGGATCACCCATTTTCGGTCGCACTTCTCCCTGATCAGGCGCTCCTGCTGACCAGGTTCAAGCTCTACCCCTCCCACCAGGTCGTGAATCACCCCGAATCGGAATGTGGCAACCTGCTTTTTCCTATCTTCCTCCATCGATCTGCCTCCTTGGGTATGTTGTCCGGGGTGGTACACCTCAGACAATCCCAGCACAACGACACTCTTCGGTAGGGTGTGTGAGCGTCGATGGACAGTGCAGATTAGATGCGACGGGAAACAGGATTCTCATGTTTGAGAATCAGCTCATCGAACCCCTCCAGCAGACGATTACTCCATCCCTGGCCGAACCAGGCGTACACTTTCCGTTTAAGAGACCTCAACCAATGGCGCCTTGCCTGGACCGCGAAATCCCCGGAGGCCAGCGTCCGTTTTCCAGCCTCAAGGCAACCGATGAACGGACTCTCTGGACCGATGCTTGTAACTCGTTCGAAATACCCCGAGGGCCGCGCCCTTATCACGCACCTGCACTCCGGACACCGGTAGCGCCGCAAGAAAACATGCTCATCAAAACCGTCAAAAAAGGCAGAGACAAATCCGTGACACCAGACCCGATGCCCCTCACTCCGAGGGCACGACTCAGGTCTCGGCCAAGGAAAATCCCGCCCACGCTCAACTATCTCCTTGATGGAAACGCAGAGAAAGACTATCATTGAAACAACACCTTTTACGGGCCTTATGGCCCGTACATGTTTCGGGCGGTAGCTCCGACAAGCCACCGCCCTCTTCTTCCCGTCCGTATATTCTGATATTTTTTCTCTACACGTCAATCTATTCCGAGATAATTACCCCTTTTCTGTCCATACAATCTGAAATCCTACAACTCCAGTAAAGGCTTTATGATGATCCGAAGCGTGGCATATCGTGCGTAGCTAAAAGCGATTGAGTTGCAAGAAAAGATGGAGCGATTGAAAGCCCGAAAAAAACAAAGAGAGAAACAGCAAGGTTTAGGTCGGCCAATTATTTCGACATTTTCCGATGGGCACAGAGTCGTGGAAGCTGGAGATGCTGTTTACAAGTCCAAAAACTGGAAAACCTTCCACGATTTTTTGCTCTATTACATAGAGAAGACACTTGGTTTTGACTGGACAAAAGCAGAATCAAGAAAAGATTTTCTAGATCGACACCCAATAGTATAATGGTATGACCTGGGCTGTAAACATCTGAAGAAGACAAATTTGGTAGGAGACAACGTTCAGAAGATCCCGCTGACAGGGGCGTGGGCCGCATACTTGGGCCTAGCATACAACCTCTATCTCCTGGCACACAATGCTAAGATTCAGAAATCCCTAATTGAACGACTTAAGAACAGAGACCAATTCCCCGGCGCATACTATGAGACGTACGTTGCTGCGGCGTTTATTAAGGCTGGCTTTGGACTGGAGTTTGAAAACGAGGCCGACGGTTCAAAGAGCCACTGCGAGTTCACGGCCAGCTACCGGAAGACAAGTGCAAAGTTCTCTGTTGAAGCTAAAGCTCGTCTCGCCGGAAAACTACATGCGGATGTAGGAAACCAGTTGTGCAAGGCACTTGCGAAAGAGGCAAACCACACCCGTGTGATTTTTATTGACGTCAATATGCCCGACGGCACAGGCCATCAAGATTCCATGGCATACCTTAACGAAGCGTTGGGCAGTATACGCAGTAGAGAAGGGTCGCTAAACGTACATTGCGAACCAGCACCACCTGCCTATGTGATCGTCACCAACCACTCCTATCAGTACAACCTCGAAACCTCAAATTTCAGACGTTCTGCTCTAGCAGAGGGATTTAAAATACCAGAATTCAAGGTAGATGCCGAGTTTCCGAACATACGCGCAGTGTTAAAAGCTCGAGAAAAGCATTACGAGATGTTGATGTTGATGGATTCCGTTCGGGACCATTACGAAATACCAGCAACCTTCGACGGGGAGATGCCGGAATTTGCATTTGGAGAAGTTGTCCCAAGACTGCTCATAGGTCAGACGTACTTGCTACCAACCGGCGGCCAAGAAACCGTTGGTGAGCTTACCGCTGCATTTGTTGATGAGGATAAGAAGCTCATTTGTGGTGCTTATCGACTACAGGATGGTAGGTCCATTATTGCGACTCACCCAATGACCAATGATGAAGTGTCAGCATATCACAGTCATCCCGACACCTTCTTCGGGGTAGTTCAGAAACAGACGGGGAATATAAGCAATTATCTAGAATTCTTTGATTTCTTGTATGACACATACGGTCATGCTCAGAAATCTAAGCTGCTAGATTGGATGAAGAACCATAAAGATTACGAAGTCTTAAAGGAGCAAACCCAGGAAGAGTTAGCGATCACATTTTGTGAAAGATACGTCTATTCTTGGATGAAGACTCACAACACGCAGTAACCGGTGACCCTCTTGGGGTCCCTTAAACTCGTGTGTTGGACAAAGGGTCCTATGAATCTAGGCCTGGATAAAAATTTTGTGAGAATATCTGTTCACGATTCCGGACATCAGGAGAGGTCTCTTTCATGGCCATGTTTTGGGATCCAAGCGGTGTCCATCGGAAGCGAAAGTTGGGTGCTGCACCTTTCGACCGCCGTCCTCTTCACTTTTTTGCCGCCTTTTCCAGCAGTCCATAGAGTGAGTCTATCATGGATAAAAAGAAACCCTACGAAGTACCGGAGCCAGCAGTGGGAGATGGTTCATAGGGAACCAAGGCTTTCTTGAGCGCCATACCTTGGGTTGGCGGTCCGGTGGCCGAGCTATTTGAGCTGGTAATAGGACCTCCTTTGGAAAAGCGTCGAAAGGAGTGGTTTCAACAAATCGCTGAGGTGATTTATAGACTTGAGGAAGAAAGGATACAGGGATTCAAGGTTGCAAATATTCGAATCATCCTGAGTTCTTATCTACGCTGATGCATGCTTCGCTCATAGCCCTTCGTACACATCAAGAAAAGAAATTGGCTGCCTTGCGAAACGCCGTGCTAAACACCGCATTGCCAACGAGACCAGAGGATGATCTGCAACTTATTTTCTTGCGACATGTCGATAGCTTCACTGAATGGCATCTTCGAATACTGGCATTCCTGCACGATCCCAAGCGGGTGATGACAGAAAAAGGAACCATTGATAGGGTCCATCAAGGCGAAGAATCCTTACTGCCGTACCTAAACATCACCTATCCGGAATTGAAGGATCAATCCCATGTGCGAGCCTACATAGTCAAAGATCTTGTAAACCGAGGACT
>CAWHDO010000049.1:0-256898 GCA_963828085.1 uncultured delta proteobacterium | reverse complement strand
CCTCTTCGGCGGAATATGCCATGCCAAATCAAGAAGGATGTGCGAGTTATACGCAAAACATACCCGATCACACCACGAGCGTAAAGACCGCTCGTCCATGCCCTGTGACAGTCAGGCTCAGGTAGAAGAGTGACACGAAGAAAACCGTGAGAAACAGGTAGAAAGTCAAAAAAGCGATGGCCCACCAGCGATCTTTCTGATCTCCTTCGATTTTATCTGCGACGAGTTGCACCGCGACAAAGAGAAGAGCCAATACGGTTGCCGCGGCGCTACTCAGTGTTGTAAAGAATGGATTCCAATCCACCAAGACTGATCCCTCCCGAAAATCGTAACTTTCCTCCAAGGTCTTTTGCTACTATAATTTCGCCTTTTTTGTAATGTTTCTCGGCGAACCGCTGAGATAATTCTTGATGCCCCCACCTACCACGCATCCTCATATTCATGATGCCGCAGCTCAACCCACCGCCCATTTTCCCCCTAAAGTTTTCTACCGCTTTGGTCTACCCTGTCTGCCGCGTGCTTTATGGCGTACATGAAAACCTCGTTTCATAGAAACACGGGAATAGTTCCCTTTCGCAAAGTCCATGTTATCAGTAGTTTCCAACAACCGAGCGTTGGTTTTGCATGCTCGTGCTGTGCCGGGAGGAGGTACACTTTACGGTGCCAAGGAGGGTGGCACAATCTGGATCTCAAAGACGATTAGATCGTGTGCATCATTTTCTACATTTTTGGCTTGAAGAAAGCGCCCTGATTACACTATATTTTACCCATCGTGAGAAACTGGCGAGAGCAGTTCAATCTCACCCCAGTTAAAGTAAGGATGGCCGAACAAATCAGAAGACTTCCACATAAAGTTCCTTGTTGAGAGTGAGGAACAGATTTTTTCATTACTTGAAGAAAGCGATTTCTTCCGAATGAGAGTTTGCAAGTCCGAAGTCAAAGAGGACCATGTGGAAGAATTCATTGATAAAACTGTGGAATGGTTCAGCACGAACCCGGCAAAAGGCATTTTGATCGATTTGGAGGGGGTGAAGTCCGTCTGCTCGGATTTCACCGTCGCACTGACCCGTTACTATGAAAAAGTGAAGAGACGTGGTCTGTATGTACGATTCGTGAACGTAGATCCTCGGATTAAGCCTTATGTAGAAGTTTCCAACATCACTGTAGTGATGGCCATTCCTAAGAAACCGGTGATCAGCGCACGGGCGGATCCTCCGTGATCTGACAGACAATTTGTCCGACGAAGAGTTGATGAAAAAACATAAGCTGTCCCAAAGGGGATTGAAGAGCTTGTATAAGAAATTACTCGGCAAGAGACTGGTCCGCCGCCAAGCGCTTGCACGAAGAATTGAGGGACAGACCAAGGACCTCAGCTTGATTTTCGAAACCCAAGATGCCAAGACAGTTACAGTTAATGCCTCAGACGTGCTGAATAGTATCGCCAATGGAATGACCGATGCGGAGCTTATGCGTAAGTACAGACTCTCTCCACGGGGTCTGCAAAGTCTCTTCAGGAAACTTTACGATGAAGGGCTCATTTCCGAGGCTACGTTTATGCGACGAAAAGGCTCATCGGAAAAGATCTCACCTTCTCGCGATTAACCCCAGGACAACTACCTTGCCTATTCAGCGAAATCTCTTTTCGAGCCCCACCCCAACGCCGATCCTACCTCTGCGCAAATCATAGTAAGTCTGAATATCTTTTTTTGTCAGCTATAGCCATTACCAAAAGTAATGACCTGTTCACCACCCGTCACCCCGGCGAATGCCGGGGACCGGAAGTCCCGCGTCCGGGGATTGAAATCCCGCCTGCGGCGGGACTGGATTTTGGCTTCCGCCGGAATGACGGTGTCAGGCTACCTCCAACCGGACAAAACTTTTGGCAATTGGTAGTGCGCCAGGCAAAGCTTGGCATCTCTTTCAGGGTGAGAGTCCCTGTCGGGTAAGGCCTAACCAGCCACCCGTATCGAGTGTTGCGGATATGGAGGAGGAAATTAAGGACGACCGAACGAAATATCCGAAGCGTACACAGAGAATCCTGAGGGCCGCAGGGGAGGCCGCACTCCCCTAAGCGATTCAGCCTCGTTACGCCATTAGAGCAGGCGGCGACGGTGTTACCTAACCGCAAGCCAACACAAAGGGATCGTTACGGTGAGATCCTGGAGGGCCTGTCGGGGTCAGAGAGCGTGGCACGCAGGAAGAGAGATGTCAGGAACCTGGGAGGCCCCATGGTCTCCCTCACAAGAGGGTAGGGTGTTTCGACGCAAGAAACGAAGGGCACCTGACGGATCATGGAGAGTCAGATCGCTCCATAGTACTCCGAGGCGGGAGAGCCGACCACATGGGGAAGGGAGCGACAGGGCTGTGTAGCCCGCAAAGGCAACATGAGCCGGATACGACAAGCTGGAGTTCTCATGCAAACCTCACTGCGGGGAATAGCGAATCGGGCAGCGACCCACAAGGAGCATCGGTTCCGCAACCTGTCCGGACTTCTCAATGAGATCAATCTGGCCTGGTGTTTTAAGTTCTTGCGAAAGGACGCAGCACCAGGTGCAGATCGTGTGGATGTCCTGGATTACCGGCAAGATCTGGAATCCAATATTCGCAATCTCGTTGAGCGTCTCAAGGGTCAGCGGTACCGAGCGAAGTTGGTGCGGAGACGTTATATTCCCAAACCGAATGGGAAAATGCGTCCCCTGGGCATCCCGGCCACTGAGGACAAGCTGTTGCAAGTCGCAGTAGCCAAAATCCTCGAAGCTATCTATGAGCAAGATTTCCTGGACTCAAGCTATGGGTATCGTCCCAATCGCAGCCCCAAGGCTGCGAGTCAGGACCTTGCCCGGACGCTTCTAATAGGAAAGTATTGCTGGGTTGTGGAAGCGGATATCAGAGGCTTCTTCGATACCATAGATCATCAATGGATGATCAAGATGCTCGAAGAGCGTATCGAGGATAAACCGTTTCTCCGCCTCATTCGTAAATGGCTTCGAGCGGGGATACTGGAGACGGACGGCCAAGTGGTGCACCCGGTAACGGGAACTCCGCAAGGCGGCATAGTGTCTCCCGTGTTGGCCAACATCTACCTCCATTATGCGCTGGACCTCTGGTTTGCGCGGCGGATCAAACCCCGATGTCAAGGGGAAGCCATGATCATCCGCTTTGCTGACGACTTTGTCTGCACCTTCCAGTACCGCTCTGATGCCGAGTCCTTTTATCGTGATCTCGGTAAGCGGCTGGGCAAGTTTGGGCTCGAAGTGGCCCCGGATAAGACTCGCATCCTCCGCTTCTGCCGGTTTGATCTGAATGGAAGCGGTCGATTCGACTTTCTGGGCTTCGAGTACGATTGGGAGCGGACCCGCACGGGACGCCTCGGCGTCAAACGGCGGACCTCCCGGAAGAAGCTTCGCGCTTCCCTTGCCAATATGACCGACTGGATCAGGCGCAACCGCTCTCTACGGGTGGGTCAGCTTCTTTCCATCCTGTGTGCGAAATACCGCGGGTACTGGAATTACTATGGAGTGATTGGCAACTCAGCCAGTCTCGGCCAGTTCTTCTACCGGAGCAAGCGTATCCTGTTCAAGTGGCTCAATCGCCGTAGTCAACGTAAGAGCTATACTTGGACGGGGTTCCAGGCTCTCCTGGATTTCTTTGGCGTGGAGGGACCTCGGATCACCCAGCAGCACGGCCCAGCTCAGCTTCGCCTCTTGTGATCACCTCTGCCCGTGCGGCAGCGAGCAGCACTGAAGAGCCCGGTGCGAGAATACCGCACGCCGGGATCCGTGAGGGGGCCGTCGGGTAACTGGCGGTCCTACCTCGATTAAAATTACTCCGGTGTCTGTCCCCAGCAGAAGTGGGAATTTTGACTTGCAGAATCAGAGGAGAGTTCCGGGAGGCCTCAACATAGTGCGTCTCGCGGGTGAGGTTTTCCATCGCATCGACGCCAGCCTCGTGGAGGGCCAACAAATCATCAGGCGCAGAACTCTCTTCTCTCATGGACCTTACCGAACCTTTTCTCCCAGTTTTTCGATTAAAACCGGCAGAGCTTCTTTATAATCAGCAACCAGTCCATAATCAGCAACCCGGAAGATATTGGCATCGGGGTCCTTGTTTATCGCCACAATCTTTCCGGACCCCGAACAGCCTGTAATATGCTGAGTCGCACCGGATATCCCGACAGCTATGTAAAGATCCGGACTTACTATTTTCCCGGTTTGTCCGATCTCCATGTGGTGCGGAACCCATTTCTCATCTACGGGCACTCGGGTTGCACCGACAGCTGCATTCATAATATGAGCAAGGTCCCTTAACATTTGAAATCCGTCTTGTCCCCCAAGTCCGCCGCCTCCAGCGACAATGATCTTTGCATCTTCCAGCCGGATACCCTCCTCATAGATCCTCTCGCAGTTGAGTAGCTTAACCGTGGTGTCAACTTGAACATGCTCGTCAGAAACGACAATCTTCTCTCCCGTTTGCCCTTGCTCACCATCCAGGGGAGTCATCGATTTTGCGCGAACAGTGTCGATCTGCAATCTGCCCGGCCCGGATGCGAACACTGCCATGGCTTTCCCTCCATATGTGGGCCTCGTCTGGACAAAGCGATCTTGCTCAGGCTCATAGCCCACATCTGTGCAGTCCATACATAATCCAGCTTCAAGACGGGCAGCCATACGGGGCGCAATATCTCTTCCGAGGTCGGTCTGCCCCATGAGGCAGAGGGCCGGCTGAGCTTGCCTGCAAACTTCCGATGCCACTGAAGTGATGGTTTCAACGTCGCATATGGTGATTCCGGGATGTGCTACTACATAGACATGATCAACCCCCCGACAGATGGCATCCCACGCAAGTTCTTTGTTTCCTAACGTTATCACCAGCAGATCGACGCTTCCGGCGAACTGATCCGCAAGTTTCCTTGCGCCACCGAGAAGCTCATGTGTTAGAGACGTAAGCTGGTTCCCGTGATCGATCTCTCCGACCACTAAAATTGTTTTCTCGGTGCCCATTTTTTCTCCTTATCTCATTCCGATATCGGCAATAATTTCAGCAAGTCGGGTGGCAGCTTCAATCGTGTTTTCCCCGTCGATGAATTCGCACTCCCTCTCTTGAGATGAAGCGTACAGTCTCAGAAGATCGGTCCTACCGGAAACCTTCCCGACATCGTTCCCTGTATCGGCTTGCGTCCACTGAGAAATTTGCTTCTTGGTGGCTGTGATAATGCCCCATCCTGAAGGAATACGAGCCTGCCCCATCTCACTGCTCACGCTGATAAGAGCCGGCATACCAAGTTGGTATGTTTCATTACCGTTGCCGGTCACACGCTCCACGGTAAGGTTGCCGTCGACAACCTCAACCCTCTTGGCTCTAGTTACCACCGGAACTCCCAAATATTCCGCCATAATAGATCCGGTGACCCCTAGATCCCAGTCAGCAGCTTGGCGACCGCAAAGAATCAGGTCATAGGCTCCGATTTTCTTCACCGCTTGCGACAAGAGCCAGGCCTTTGCGAAACCATCGTAATCATCGAGTGAATCAGCGCTGATGATTACCGCTTCATCAGCGCCCATGGCTAAAGCTTTCCGTACTGTCTCCTCTTTGGAGGGATCTCCCAAAGAGATCACCGTAATTTTTCCTCCCAGGCTGCTCTTTGATACGCAAGGCAGCCTCCACGGCTAGCACATCATAGGGATTCATGACCGGAGGTATTCCCTCGGGGGGAATCACACAATTCTTCCGAGGATCGATACTGAATTTCATCGGTGGCAGATCCGGATCAAGAACCTGCTTGACACACACTATGATTTCCATTTTTGCTCCTTTAGCCGAACTGATAACATATGCCGAATCCGCCCCGCGGGTTCACCCATCGTATGGCTCTTTTGTCGCACGCTAGTCGGCAGCTTCCGCATTCAAGACAGCCCTCATACGAAAACGTGACATGTGCATCTCGAAGAACATAGCAATCGGCAGGGCAGGCATAAATGCACTCCTTAAGGTTACATTCCTGACATTTCGACTCATCTACCGTAATGTGGACTTCCTTATCGACCTCGAACTTGTTTAGAGCCAGTTTCTCTTCAACTTTCATAGGGCCCCCTTTGCCTTTAAAGCATCCGATAACAATTGCCAAATCGAGACCTTGCCTTTCATAGACTCTCTGAGAGCCTTGAACGTACCCTTTCTCAAACTGCCGTCGTTCTCAAATATCTTCATCGCCATTGAACAGGCTAGGTCAGGATAAGTGGCGTAGATTCTTGTGTTTTCTAGAAAAGCCGGGGCCTTCTTGAACGTTTGGAGCTCCTGGAAAACAAATCGTTTCCTCAAAGTTTCATAATGGCCTAATGTCGTCTGGGTGAAATCCCCCTTGGCCCGTGCTGTTATCACCGCTTCCGCGGCAGCAACTCCTGACGCCATAGCAAAATTCGCTCCCTCCAGGATAAGGCCGGTTCCGAGGACAAGTCCGGCAGCGTCCCCAGTTATCAAGAGGCCGTCTGTTGCGAGACTGGGAACGAGCTTCATTCCGGTTACAGGAATCAGGTGGGCAGAATATTCGACAGTCTTACCCCCTCTTTATGAAACCCTGGATCAGCGGGTGATTCTTAAAAGCCTCCAGGAGGTCTGACGCCTTTATCTGATGATCGAGAAGTGAGGCGAGCTGTACGGCTACTCCTACGGAAAGACTGTCGCGATTCGTGTACACAAAAAACCGCCGCCGGGTAGGCCACGGGTACAAGCCCCGATAAATTCCAGGGCCGCTCCGGCGTCGCCATCCAGTTGAAATCTGTCTTCGATCACTTCGCGAGGAAGCTTTATTACCTCCTTTACTCCCTGCTTCACATCATGAGGAGAATATTCTTTTCTGAGCCCCGCTTTTGCGGCCAAGAGTGAATTTACTCCATCAGCGAGAATTGTGACACTACTAGGGAAAGCTTCAGATCCCACTTTCACTCCGACAACTGCGCTCCCATCATAAAGGAGATCATCCGCCTCCAGGCTCGTCGCGATAATAGCGCCGGCATGTTCCGCTTTCTTTGCCATCCATTGGTCGAATTTTGCCCGCAGGACAATGAATGCGCGGTTTTTGTCGAAACGTTGTGATCTGAAGTCAATGGACAAGGAATCGGCTTCCGTCAGAAACGAAATCCCGTGCCGGCTCACATATCTTTCAATGGGCGCTTCATTCCAGAAGTCCGGAAAGAGTTCTTCCATGACAGGTCCGTAGAAAGCGCCACCCCACATATTCTTTGCACCCGGATATTTCCCCCGCTCAAGGACGAGGACCTGGAGGCCGGCTTTCGCCATAACATATGCTGATGCGGAGCCTGCCGGACCTGCGCCAACAACGATCGCGTCAAAGTGTTCCATGGTAAGCCTTTTCAACGAAAAGCGTCTAATCCCAGGGCAAACCTGCCTATGACAAGCTTTTGCACATTCGCCGTTCCACCGAATATCAGCGGCCCCGTCATGTCCCTGTAAAACCGCTCGACAATAAAATCATCTGTAAGGGAATATGCCCCAAGTATTTCTATAGCAGCCCTAGCCGCTTTCATCACCACTTCTAAATTGTGGTACTTGGCGATCGCGGTTTCCCGGTACCAGGGAAGTCCCTTGTCCTTCATCCAGGCAACACGATGGGACAGTAATCGTGAGGCTTCGCAACCCACGGTCATTTCGGCAATTTGTTCCTGGATCAGCTGAAAACTTCCAATGAACTTGCCAAACTGTTTTCTCTCCTGAGCATATCGAATAGCTGCATCCAAACAGGCCTGAGTTACACCTACAGCAAGGCAGGAGATACCAAAACGGGTGTGTTCAATGCACGTCAAGGCCGTTTTCATGCCGGACCCGACTGAACCAAGGATATTGGATTTGGGAATCCGGCAGTCCCTGAAAAATAACTGCCCGGTATCGGAAGAACGGCATCCTAATTTATGTCCAATCTTATGTCGGGATACCCGGGGGTATCATTTTCTACAATGAATGTGGAAATTCCCTTGGTACCTTTGCTCTTATCTGTCTGGGCGAGTACCGACAGCATAATCCGATACGGTGGCATTGGTTATCCAGGACTTGTTCCCGTTGAGGACCCATTCATCTCCATCCAATACAGCAGTTGTCTCCACAGCGGTCGCGTCGCTACCGGCATTCGGCTCAACTGCAGCCAAGCAAGAAATCTTTTTTCCTTTCATCAAGTCGGGAACGTATTTCTTTTTTTGTTCTTCAGTCCCCGCAACAAGCATCGGCATGATCTCCAAAGAAGTCTGAATGAAGAACGTAAGCCCCACGGAGAAATCGACGGCTGAAAGCTGCTCTGCCACCAGCCCCATAGTCATCCAGTCCAGGCCGAGGCCACCCATTTCCTCGGGAACCATTATGGCAAAAAGTCCGAGGTCAGCCATTTGTTTCATGATATCCGGGAAAAACCGCTCTTCCCGATCTCTTTCACGCTGTGGAGGGGGCCACTTCCCTCTCCGCAAATTCTTTGGCCATGTCGCGGAACATGGCTTGCTCTTGTGTCAAAGTGAAATCCATTTTCTCCTCCGCATTTTTCAAGCGTAAGTGGTCATGAACCGGAATTATGCTTCATTCAAATCGCCCCGCGGGTCTTGGAATCCCTCCGTGCTCTGTACGGGGCCCTGGCGAAAAGTGATGATGACGAAAGCCCGCTGGTCGCGCAGCCATCGTGATCGAATACAGAAAAACGATGGGAATATACTCTCAGGACGGGTCTCCATGCGGAAGTGCAAAAAAGTTTAGTGAGGATTGGAGCCATAACCACGACGGGTGCCATATCGTAGGCGTCGATCGTGAAGCCCAAGAACGGGGACACCACTGCTCTCTCGGTATACTTATTCAACTGTCTCATCGTCATTTTTTTCTCTGCTGCCTCGGCCTCTCCCTCTTGCAGCCGAGGTTTATACCGCATCTGCTTGCCCTAAGAGTCTTAAGAGCATCATTGCCAAGAATAGCACTTCTCATGCCAAACAATTTCGTCGGCAGCATGGTTATCTGGTGTCTTGCCAAGCAGGGTTGCTGAAAAATCGGTTGAAGTACCCAATGTGAAAGATGTCAGAATCTTTTACCACCTGTAAAGTTGCCAACGCTCGGCCCAAACGATTGCCTCGAAGATTGTCGTAGCGAATCACGTTTATCGTATTGTAATCAAACCTTACCGTTGGTTCCTGTTGAAAAATGAGCTTTCTAACTCATGAAACGGGGCTGAGTAGCATCATCTCCGTTTTTCACATTTGAACCGGAATTTGATTGCCTCAAAAAAAGGTTCCCCTGGCACTCATAGAAGTGAGTCCGTGCAAAGCGCGGGGTCATTCACTATATAACTGAAGTCTTGCACAATAGGGTGAACAAGAAACAGTAATCCTGTGAGCTTGGGAGCATAGGATCGGCCTCTCCGTCGTCAGAATCCGTAGGCGATGCGGCAAATCTCTTCTTGGGATCGGCCACAATTCAATTGGAGAGTGATCCATCCGACAAGCCCGCTGAAAACGTTTCTGGTGGTTCTGGTGATGAGATCTCCCAACGTAGGAGACTCACGACGAGGTTTTTGGGCAATTCCGAACAGGCCGGACACTTGGAGACTATAGGCCAGTAAGATCAGATACCAATGACGTTCGATACCCCAAAGATCTCTGAGCTGGTAGTCCTCAAGGCCGAGATTCTGCTTGGAATCTCTGAAAAACGTCTCTATGTTCCACCGCTTGGAGTATGTCTTGAGGATTCTGGTTCCTTCCCACCGGATCTGGTCGGTAGCGAAGTAGGCAGGGGAACCGGAAAACTCTTCATTATCATAGCTGATCAAGATTCTGACCAGACCGACCCCTTTGAGATCCACCGCTTTGGAGAAGACCTGATAGATCCGATCACCGATTTGCACCCTCCTAAACGATTCTCTGGGCAGAGTACCGGCGAACTGGCTGATTGCCACATATCTTCCTTTGATCTTGATGTTGCGGTCGGACTTGAGTCTGGTTACCCAATGCAGGCCCTTGCTCTGGAGGAATTTGATGAAATCTTTGGAGGCAAACCAGTTGTCGAAAAGTGCCCCCTGGATTTCAAGGCCAAGTTGCAGAGCATCTTCCACCAGTTCTTGGGCCAAGTCGATTTTGGTCTTAAAGGGGACCCTTTTCTCCCGGCTCTGCTCTTCTTTGAGGTACAGCCGGAAGTCGAGAGGATGGCTTTCCCCTTTCGGGTTGACGAACTCCGCAGTCACGATGTTGTGAGCCAGGACGTATCTCTTCTCGCTGTGATCCCAATAGATGCCGACACCTTCGATCTTCTTGCCGGTCTTATGGGTGAGGGTGTCGTCAATCGCCAACCATCCCTTGCCCCCGAGAGCCCCCTGGATCTTGAGTATATCGATTCTGGTATCATTGACCTCTTGCTGCTTCCAGATCCCCGTGGTGAGAAATCGGTTGAGAGAACTGGGGTGCTTGGCTTGAATGAAAATCCGATTGATCCCCTCTACGGTCAGGTTCTCCGAGACGATCAGACCCAAGACGTAGCGCTTGAAATGCTCAAAAGCGGGCGCTCCGAAATGGGGGCGAAACGCTTCGAGAGCCTTCTCAAATTCCTTGGGGATGTCGGCCACCACGGGCATTGCGCTCTGCCTCCACTAAGGAGGCATTCTATAACCGCGCCATTTCGCGCTATGCAAGCGCTTTTTTCATTAGCCCTCAACTCTTTCACTTATGTATCACGCGGCATACTCCCAGTGCGCGCAATCGTATTGTGCAAGAGTTTAGTATATAAGTGGGATCTTTTCGAAAATGCGGAGAAAGAAATTGTCCGGGACGCCTCAACCGCGTGACATCGTCACCGACCTTATGGTCAACCCCCGCTTTTTCTGCCGCTTCCATTTAGCCTGTCTGCGACGTTGTTCACTCTATGGTCGTGGAGTGCCGTTTCACAGACCATAGGAATGATCGAGTATAGAAAAGTCTATACCGTAGCTATCTCCGTGGCGAGGAGGTGAAGTAGTCAATCGAGTGGCTCATCAAGCATCTGATCAAGATCGGAGCGAAAGTCTCGTATCGCGGCCGGAAATGGCATGTTTATGTGGCGTCGGCGTTTCCCTTGGCTCGACACTGCGGCGCTGTGGTCGTGTAAGAGGCCAAGGCAAAGATTATGTTTGCGTGGAGCACCACGTGGCGCGGTATGCTCAAAAATAGGATACCACGGGCCTTCTAGTCAAGATCACGATGATTTTGCCTCTGTCGGGGCTTGTGGGAGGAGATGCGGGGGCCTTTTCGAGGTCAAAGGAACCATCTCTCACCCCTCACCGGCACCAAGAGGCATGAAATGGCAAGAGCGCCGCATAATTCCAGCTCAAAGTGCCGCGCACGGTGGTGCTAATCACCTTAACGTCCTTCGGGACATGCAAATCGAGATTGGTTTGTTGGCAATTTTTGCCCTGCCGAAAGGCTTTTCAGTTCGTTTTGGATTAGGAGATGGAGATGAGAAGAATTTTGACCACTGTATTGGCAGGGCTGCTAATGTTAGCCGTCGTGGTGCCTGTCTTTGCATGGGAATTCTCGATGACAGGCGAGTACGAATACCGCTTCAACTATTTCGCTCGCATGGGAAATTCTGACCTCTTCGGTTTCGTTCCAGCGCAAGACCAGGGAGCGGGCACCTTCATCGGATTTGCCGGACCCAACATCTGGAGCACGGGTGCAGTGGTGAATCCGCCGTCGAACCTGAGCACGTCGGTAGCGATTACCCGAGGTGGTTTTGCGAGATGGGGTTCTGACGCGCACTATAACGACAACAGACTCACTCTGTATCCGGATATCCGTGTGAACCCGGCGATCAGAGTGCGGGGTGTGTACACCATTGGTGGCTATCGCAACAAGTACGCCCAGTATACGGCTGGTGTGGGAATTCCTCCGCTTGAACGAAGCTCCATGCAGGGCGTGAGCGACAACGCGTACGATACCGCTGGAGTCGGGAGCTGGGAACAGTTCAGGGTTACCGCTCAGACCCCGATCGCTATACTCTCCTATGGCCTGAAGGACTTTCCGTTCGGCACTGGGGCTACCCTTGCAAACAACACGAGGACAGAAGCGTTTATGACCGTAGTCCCTTATGGTCCCTTTAGCTTCATTCATGGAATCTTTCTCAGCCAAGGCGCAGCAACGGACGGCTTTAATGAATCGCCTGACGGTGGACGAAAACAGCTTCTTCCAGTGCTTCTTTTGCAGGTATGACACCGCCGACCTGCAGGCCGGTGGTGGTTGGATGGGACGTTATCATCATATGGGCAGGGGGGACTTGAACTTTCCTATTGTCCCTCCGGCAGCCTCCCGCGGCCGGGGAAGTGGTTGCGACCGATACTTCGCTGAAGTTTTGGCTGATCTATCTGAAGTACAACAATGGCAGGTTCTTTGCGAACGCGGAGTATTCGTGGGTAAATATAGACACGTACAAGACCTTGAATGGTGACCCAACCACCACTGCTGCTACTCCTTCGCCAAGCTATTCGGAGTATCAGCATGCTTTTGCTGAAGTCGGTTTATTGTGTGGCCCTGCAAAGACTACCTTCGTGTGGGCATGGGCCCCCGGTCAGAACTTGGCGAACCCGCTCACTGCGCCGGCGGGCACACATACGACCAAGTCCACACCATATGGGATCAATTATCAGGCTATGGAACCTTACAACACCTTGATGTTCCACACCTTTGCTGGTGGCAACAATCAATTCAGTTGGGTATTTGGGGCCGACGGGACAGGGTTGATGGGTGACGCATGGGCCTTGGGAGCTCGGTTGGATTATGCCGTGGCCTCCAACTTAAACGTGTGGGGCACCTATCTCTGGGCGGAGCGCTTGGAGAGAGACGGTTACCTTGCGGGTCAATTTGGCGGCTTTGGGAACGCCCGACGCTGTGAATGGCGCAGTGGCGGCAGGAGCGGCGTTTAGAGACTCTTCGCGGTGGAACCGATCCTTTTGCGAGCAGTCGGTTTCTCGGCTGGGAAGCCAACGCCGGACTGGACTGGAAACTCCTCGAGGGCATGACCATGCATTTCAAGTATGCCTACTGGCAGCCTGGCGACTGGTTTGACTGGGCCTACCAGGCGGCGCTTCCGGGGGGTGTCACCGGCCCATTGGGCAAGAGCCCCATCCAGAGCCTTCAGGGATCTTTCCTTGTGGATTTCTGAGCAACTCCTTTCGTAAGGTCGTCACTGACAAACAGAGCCCGGATGCTAATGCCTCTCTAAATAAGCGCCTATTCTGAGTTGATCAAAAAGAATCCTAGAATTCATTCTCCCGTTCTTGTCCGCTGTCAATTCCCTTACCAAGCCCGGGGAATCCAACAGCGGCGACTTTGTGAAGCTCAGGACGCAAAAACTACTCCACATGGTGACATCGTCACCGCCCTCATGGTCAACCCCCACGGGTGGCTGTCGCAGGTTTCGGCATTGCTTTGGTACGCATCTTTATCCGCACCGGTTTTGAACTTCCCGGTCGTAAAGACTACGATACGGCCATGATCTATAAGCCACTTCCTGAACAAAGGGCCATGCCTGTGGGGAACCCTGACGACATGCTCGGATACACTAAAGTCTGGAAAAATGGGGATGGCGGAAAGCATAACCGCGGCCGAGAAGTGCGAACTTACTAACGGTGCGTGGAGTGGGGTTAAATATGAGCATCAAGGAAATAGCCTTAAAGACCATTCACCAACTCCCTGAGCATGCAACACGGGAGGACATCCAGGAGCGTATCAATTTCGGGGCAGGGGTGCGGAAAGGTCTTCGCGGACTCAATGAAGGTAAGGGCATTGCTCATCAGAAGGTGAAGGATGAGTTCGGGGAATGGCTTTCAATCTGACCCGGTCTCTTGTCGGCCGCGCACGTTACGGCTATCAGTCGAGCATTGGGCGAGAGCAGAAAAGGTTAACCAAAGTAAATAGACCTGACCGCGTGTGTGTTTGAACGGAAGAAGCATACGTCTTTGATATAATGCAAGAATAAAAATGAATTGCAGGTTACGAATACAATCGCTTGACAAGTGAAGCCTTAGCCCCTAGTCTTAACAGTGAACCTTAACTTGTGTTTCTCCAGTCGGCCTCGCGTCAGGGACTACGGGCGTCATGCAAGGATTAAGATCCTGGACATAGGCCCCGTGTAGAGGATTTCACACCGCAATTCCATTCGGTTTATCCCCGTTCACAAAAAGCCCTTGTTCGTATCTGCTAATGCACTCTCGCGTAACGTGTAGCGTGCCTTTTCTAAAGGAGCTAGAGAATGAGTATTAAAATTTATGTCGGAAACCTGTCTTTCGATTCAAACGAAGCAGATCTCAACGGCTTGTTTGCCACTTACGGGGAAGTAGTTTCCGCCAAGGTCATTGTTGACCAATTTACCAGCAAGTCCCGGGGATTTGGATTCATCGAAATGTCCGACCGCGAAGAAGGTCTCAAGGCGATCCAGGCACTGGATTCCAAGGATCTCGGCGGCAGGAGCTTGAAGGTGAACGAGGCTAAACCCAAGACCGACTCTCGGGGCGGCGGCGGCGGACGCAACGGCGGAGGATCCCGCTGGTAATCGGTTGTTTGTAAATTAGCATGAGGGTCGGGCAAGGGTTCGCAGCCGCTATCTCTTCCCCGGCCCTCTGTACTCGTAAGCTGCGAGGAGGAGCCATTGGGCACATAGCAGAAGCGAGCCGACCGTGGATTCTCGCGCATGGAACAAGGACCCTGACCGGGGGACGTCTCGTCTGCCGAACTCCCCGGACGCCTGGAGAGTTAAATTTGGTCCGGGCTCTAAAAAGAGATTCTTATTAGCAGCATGATAACGAAGATGAACAGTCCAGGCCCTAATAACCACCATAAGAATGAACGGCCCTGCTTTTGCTCTTGAATTTCTTGCATAGCACTGAGGGCCAACTTAGATTGCTTCTTTCTTTTCCGAAGCTCATCCACTGGAATTCCTGACAACAGTCTCTCGCCTCAATTCTTGTGATACTTATTCTGCGCCGCGGTACTTTACCATTAGGTAAACCCGAATGACAAATCTATTCCGTTAGCTTCAAAGACGCAAGTTACTGTCGTCCTCTCGCGTCCTCAGAACTCCATAGCGCACGGCAGATATTTTGATAACCGCGGTTAATGATGCACTAGCAGCTCGCGGAAACGCGTTCGCGGCGGGGAGACCGAATGGCGAATTCCATGATTATATTAGGACCGGAGCCAACGGTCCCGTCGGAGAAGCACCATGAGAAAAAAAAAGACTAGAGGAAAGAGGCTTACTACGGAGAGAAGATCACTTCCAAAGTCATTTTGTTGCATCAGGAGTTTTTGCGCGAAAATGAAAGCCGAAGACGAGCCAGCCTGCGTCAAAGCTGGTGGCTTCCTGGTCACTTCGTGTACCGACTGCAAGTGATTCACCCACCTACCGACTATTCTCCCGATTAACCTCGACGAAACCGACGAGAATAAAACCCACTTCTCGGAAATGCCAGGGATGGCCCTTTCCGCTGTAATCATCCTAGGTTACCGGCCGGACACCGTGGCGACCATAAAGCGGAGCAGGTCACAAAACTCGGGGTCGTTCACTACGTAAGTGGGATTTTGTGGAAAATGCAAAGAGAGAAATTGTCCAGGACGCCTCAAGATGCTGGCATCGTCACCGCCCTTATGGTCAACTCCTGTTTTCCCTAGTTTTATTGGAATTTCGAGTAATAATGGGTTATCTTGAGGGACGTTGAGAGTGCTTGATTTCGCCAAATCGGGGTAACTCGGTGATATTATTCCTATCTTGGCCCGCCCTCTCACGGTGGAGACGAGGGTTCGAACCCCCCGGGTACTACCACGCGCAGAACAAGCTACCTATCGCACGGAATGCTGATTAGGTGGCGCTGCCTTCTTTTCGCTTTCGCGGCATCCGGGGGGTCCCACTGGATGGTGAACCGCATTACCGTGTATCATTCCTTGGCCACGTGAACAGATTAAGCATGGTGTACCCCTAATTCCCCTCGGAGAAGCTTCCCGCGCCGGACTTTATCCTCCAGGAAATCATCGAGGACTCTGGAGAGTGCCCTGGGTCAGTTGAGGGGGATATTCGATGATCTGGCGCAGGAGCCTTCCGTATGAGATTGTCATTCTTCAACACTAATTGGCTGGGTACCTCCTAATGGCACCCACGTGAAGGACTTCGCTAACTGTTCGACCAAACATGCTATTTATCAAGAAAGGAGGAACGATATGGGACTGAACGAAACTACGCATCTGCTTATTCCCCACGAGAAGGCCGTTCTGGACAATGTAGGGCCTTGCATCCCAGTAGTGATAACTGCGCCAGGGAATGAGAGCCCATTTGTGAAGACCTGGGCGTTAATCGACACTGGTATCAACAAGAGTATGGTGCATACGGACGTAGTAAGAAAACTAAATCTCCCAGGCAAGGGAAAAGAGAGACTTTCTTCCTGCAATATACAAACAGAACATGAGTCCTATGAGGTTCAGTTGGCGTTCTCCGGCCAAGGCAAAACGATCACTGTAAATCTAGAACCGTGCGAGAGCGACCAAATTGGATTCGAATTCATTTTAGGTAGGGACTTCCTAGGTGTCACTGTAATGGTCTATGATGGGGGGGGAATCGTGCATATTGCTCTTCTAAGTGATACGGACCGAGCCTGCCCTCATAAGGCTCGGGTTGGCAGGGGCTTAAATGGCATCGACAAGGCTATAGAAGAAATCAAGGTCGCTCCCCTAACAATGGACACTTTTGGAAAAACGCCCGGAGCAATCCTTTACCGCAAGAAATAAGGAATGAACTACTACAACACAAAGGGAACAGATCGGTCTGCTCATCAATTTCAACCTTCCCTTGATCAAGAACGGCATCAAGATAATTCTCCTTTGATTCTTCCGTGCCCTGTGACTTTGTGGTTTGATGTTTTGGCTTCAATGTGGGAATGGGTTCAGGTCTATTTTCTTTGCTTAACCTCTAGCTCAATGTCAACTAAATAGATCTGACCCCATGATTCCGCATGCATGAGTCAAGACACTGCCGGATAACTCGCTTTGCAAGCCATGGTTAACTTACTAAAGAGACCGCGAAATCGACAATGGAAGTGGAGTCTTCAATGTCCGAGCCCATATTCCCTGGGTATACCGCATTAGACAGCGATGAGTTAGACAAGGAGGTTGTGTCAGACGCTTTTCAGCCGCCGGATGTCGGCGGTGACGCCTTGCCGTTCGACCATTTGAGTGGCAGGCGATTCGAGATATTAGCCTATCGAATAAAGCGATCAGTTGCGGCTTCCAATGACCGTGTGACGCTAATTCAGTGTTCCGGCGACCGAGGTCGCGATGTAGTGCGGTACCACGAAGGCTTTGTCGGAGAAATCGTTCAGTGTAAGAATCAACGCAAGCCTCTCTCGAAACCCGATTTAATTCGGGAACTCTTGAAGCTTGCGTTACACCAATTACTGGACCCCGCAATCTTGGGCGACGGTTCTGTCCCTGTTCGTTATGAAATCTGGTGCACAGGGGATTTTACAGAGCAAGCAGCGCTATTGGTGGATACATGGCCAGCTTGTTGGAACGAAGAGTCAGTTAAGCCGCAATTCTCTGAGGTAATTGAAAAGTACAAGACCCTTTCAGCATTGCAGTGGGCATCAACTCACAACCAAGTCTTGGAGAAATTCCCGAGCAGAATCGATGTCAGCAAACTTAACCCTGTCGACATCACCGTGATCGTCCGAGCCCATCCTCATATATATGAAACATTCTTCCGGGGCAGTGTGGTGGCCAACCTACAAGATGTCCGTGACATTGTCGAGGAAGCGTTGAAGCAGGGAGGGCTCAGACAAGTTTCCGATGAGGATCTGAGGCACATCCTGGACAGAGCCCAGTCTTTTCCGGGTGAGAAGCGGCTATATGATGCTTTCGGATATATACTAGGGCTGTCGTCGGAACTTGTTGCGAAAATGACTCCTGATGAATTTCTTAATTTCGCCAGCAACTGTTATGGCGCGATAACCAAAAATACAAGAATCATCCTTGACGTTCTCCTTCGAGAGGCTAGAGCCATAAGAGAAGCGTACGGGAATCAGTTACGCTTCAACAACCGAAATTTTCCTTATGTTGCGAACCAGGTTCTTGTCCTGCGCGTCGCTGCCCGTGTTCGGCGGCTTATCACGCCATCGCCGCTTTCACAGGTCCTACTTTCGTGAGGAAGAGAGCGGAGAGTTGGAACAACAAATAGGCCTATTGTGTGGGCGGGTATGGAACGATCTTCAGAAAATTCTCACCCCAGAATTTGCTGCGCCTACCCAAGATGAGTCTTTGGAGAATCTGAGAAAAAATATTGCCACCCACGCGCTTCGTGGATATTCAGATGGGGCTGCGTTCGAGCAAGAGTTGCTGAATGATTTCCGAGAGAACATGGCAGTGGTCCGGAAAATGGTCGAACGCCTTGATACGCTCATACCAGATGACTTTATGGTGATCGCGGATGCCAAGACCGCCTTTGAGAATAAAGAGTTGCTGAACCGTTTCATGAACGGCATAAAAAATGTAGACGCATTACGCTCCGCAGATTGAATGCGGTGCATCACAATCCAGCGGGTTTGTGGTCCGGCATTGGGTAATACCCAGTGGGGTTTCCAGTGATCTCGATCAGAGACAACGAGAAATGTGAATATTCCGGGGACATAATACTTAATTTCAAACTATACAGTGAGCGGTCGGTGTAACTGAGATGACAAGAGGATCTCATATCCTGAGATCAAGGGAAAAGGAGACATTCTACTTTTTAGGCTCCTTTGTGGCCGGCCGCGGGCTCGAGTATGAATTCGAGGCTCATTCCTTGAGCGAGCGGTATTATGCTGCCGGCGCTCGATGTTGTGAGGATCACCCCGTCCGGGAGACAGCAGAAAACGAGAATGGCCTCTATTCTCCCGCCAGCCATCTGTGGTAGAATACAAGGATTCGCGAGGAGACAATCCCCATGCCCGGCATACTCGGCTCCACAGAGTTAGACGATATTTCCGGAGTCCTGGACCACGTCACCACGGATAAGGACCGGGTGATTCTGATCCGAGAAGGCAACGAAGTCGCCGCTCTGGTCCCTCTCGAAGACTTGGAATTGCTCGAAGAGCTTCGAGATCTGCTCGAATTGGAAGAGATCGAGGCATCTCACCGAGAAGCCCAGGAAAAGGGCACCATCCCGCTGCAGGAAGTCAAGGCCCGTCTCGGCCTTTAGAAGAATAGGGGACATCCCACTTTTCGTGTTCCTTTGTGGCATGCTGCGAGCTGAGGGGGAATTCGAGACTCATTGATTGGGCGAGCGGCATTCTGCTGCCGGCGGTCGATGCAGTGCGGATCACACCGTACCGCTGACGGTAGAAAATAAGAATGTTCCCTTTTCCTGCCTTGCGCAGCCTACATTATCCCAAAGACACACATCCCTTCTCGACATACGATTAGAAAAGCGTATAGAATAAGCTTGGAGGCAGCCACATAATTATAGCTGCCGAGGCTATAATCGACGAGCGGTGAAACGTGAGATTCCTTGAACCGGTACAACTGTCGTTGGCCCAGGGTGCCATTGTAACCACTCCTGAAGAGGCATCGGTTGTATCGGTGAGTGAAACGCCACTTTTGCGTGAGCCGGCACTGGGGACGAACTGGAACAGACCAGAGGAGGAAATGGCCTGGTCGCACCTGTTAGGATAAAATTGAATCACACGCTGAGGTAACGAGCATGAGCGAACTAATCGAAGTTTCAGTTGATAATAAGGGATGCATCGTGATCCCAGCAGAGATTCAAGACCGTTTGAGGTTGTCACCAGGGATGACTCTGGTGGTTGAAGAAACGTGAACAGGGTGAGATTTGTCTGCGCGTGCGGAGAGAGCTTCCCGAGCTAGGAGGCTGTCGCATAACGCTTTACATTCTTCGTGGGTCGGGATATGAGCGGGGTTCATGAGAGACTACCGCTTCATCCCGTACGAGCCGGACAAGCCATTGTTGCTTCCGCCTGACCTGCGGAAGTGGTTGCCTGAGGACCACTTGGCCCTGTTCATCAGCGACGTGGTTGACACGTTGGACCTCGGGGAAATAACGGCGGAATACCTCCATCTTCAAGGGGGACATCCCGCGTACCATCCTGCGATGATGCTGAAGCTCCTCTTTTTCGGGTACTGCGTCGGGGTTCGGAGTTCCCGGCGCATAGAGAAGAAGACCTATGAGGACGTTGCCTTCAGGGTGCTCTCGTGCGACAGCCATCCCGACCACAGCAGGATCTCGGACTTCAGAAAGCGTCATCTCGGGGCTATTTCTAGTCTGTTCGTTCAGATCTTGGAGATATGCAAGGAGTCCGGGCTGGTGAAGCTTGGTTACGTGGCCCTTGACGGGACCAAGGTAAAAGCCAACGCTTCTAAGCACAAGGCCATGAGCTACGGTCGGATGGTTAAGAAGGAGAAAGAGCTTGCCCGAGAGGTGGAGAAGCTTCTGAAAGAAGCGGAGGCTCTGGACGAGAAAGAGGACAAGAAATACGGCAAAGGCAAGAGAGGCGACGAACTTCCGGAAGAGTTGAAATTCAAAGAGAAGCGGCTTGCAAAGATCCGAGAAGCCAAGCATGCGCTTGAAGAGGAGGCTCGTGAGGAGGCTGCGAGTAAAGGTAAGGGCCGCAAGGGTGGGAAACCGCCCGAAGATGGACCGTCCGGCACTTCCCATGTGAAGCCGAAACCGAAGAAACAGCGCAACTTCACTGATCCGGACAGTCGGATCATGCTTAACGGAGCCACCAAAGCCTTTGAACAAGCATACAACGGCCAAGCTGTAGTGGATTGTGACAGTCAAGTGATAGTGGCCGCTGATGTCACGCAACAAGCCAACGACAAACGGCAACTGGTCCCGATGCTGGAGCAGATCGAGGGAAATCTTGGAGAAATCCCGGACCGCGCGCTTGCCGATGCCGGGTACTTCACTAAAGAAGCCGTAGAATCTGTAGCTAACGGATTCACGGAACCGTTTATCCCTCGTGAGCGTAAAAAACACAGCTACCCACCAGCTCCGGGTCCTCGGGGGCGAATTCCCGACAACCTGTCCTCGGTGGACAGAGCACTGCGCAAACTCAAGACAAAAGCGGGGCAACAGATCTACTCCAAGCGAAAAGAGAGCGTCGAGCCGGTTTTCGGTCAAATCAAGGAAAACAGAGGCATAAGGAGTTTCCTTCTGCGAGGTCTGGCCGCAGTCAAAGGAGAGTGGAATCTCATCTGCCTTACCCATAACATCCTGAAGCTCTGGAGGCATCTGTGGCTGAACACGGGGAGAAGTGCGCGGGTTTATGCGTAAGAGAGGCGGAAAAAGCTCAAAACCGAGCCCTTTCTGCGTGAAAACCGCGCATTTTGCTCCCTTCAGCCCAATTATAAGACACTCGCGTGCCACAACCTCCGATAATATGCCAACTGTCCTCTGGAGTCGTTCAAATGTGGGAACTAACGCGACAGCCTCCTAGTTGATAAGCAAGGAGTATTAGTAGTCAAATCGGAAGCGATTGGTGATCTGACAAATGCTGTTAGGAAGGAACGTGACCAGCGCTTATCCGAGTTGTTGCAGCGAGCACGTCTATGAGGGTTTTATTTGACACCTCGGTGCTCGTGGCGGCTATGGTTGAAGCCCACCCGGTGCATGAGAAGGCGTTGCCTTGGCTGCAACGTGTGAAAGATGGCACAGACAAGGGATTCGTGGCTGCTCACTCCATAGCCGAACTATACTCCGTTTTGACAACACTGCCGGTTCAACCGCGTATCACCGCTTCTGTTGCTCGGCGCCTTATCCATCAGAACGTTATTAGTTCTTGCGATGTGGTACCTTTATCCGACGAGGATTATACCACGGTCATAGATCATTTATCCGAGGCGGGCATCTTGGGCAAATCGCCTCTCTTCCGATTCTTTTTGACTGCCGATCTATGAGTCTTCCTTGGCATACCGCTTCAAACGGTCTTTGTTCTACACTTCTTCAGCCCTTACCACATCTACCTTATCGCCTTGAACGCGAAAGGGAGTAAGCGAAACCTGTAAGGCGGAGTTGGCTCACGTTCCGATGGATACCCTGACGCCATGCTCGGCGATAATCTCCTGGAGCTTCAGGATCTGCTCCGCGGTCGGAGCCGCTCCCCTCGCGTGCTTTGTAAAGCCGTCCCATCTGGTCGCATTTCGTCCGGCCTCCCTCGTGATACGGTAGCATAGAGATTTTTTCGACGTTCATCGCCTTTCCGAGGCGTGCGATCTCGGCCACGTGCGCAGGGGAATCATTGAAACCGGCGATCAAGGGGATGCGCAGCCAAACCTTCGTGCGCTCACAGGCCCTTTCAAGGTTCTTGAGGATCAGGCCGTTTTCGACGCCAGTTGCCTTCTTGTGCTCGCCGGCATCGAGATGCTTCACGTCAAAGAGGACCAGATCGACACATTCGAGAACATCTCTCATGACCGCCCACGGGGCATACCCGGTTGTGTCCAACGCGGTCTGGAGTCCATGCTGTTTGCACAGTTTTGCCAAGTGAGATGCGAAGCTTGCCTGAACAAGAGGTTCACCGCCCGACAGGGTGACTCCCCCACCGGAGTTCCTGTAGAACGCCTCATCCCTGAGCAGTTCGGTTAAAACTTCTTGCAGCTTATGTATTTGCCGCAAACGGCTAGTGAATCGTACTGGCAAGCATTGACGCACTCGAAGCATCGGTCGCATTTGTGCCAGTCGATTCTTCGGGCTTCTTCATCCGCAATGATTGCCCCCCGCGGGCAGGCATGTGCACACTTGCCGCATCTCGTGCAAGTGGCAGCCCTGGCCATCAAAGTGGGGTAGGGTTCCTGAGATTCCGGATTCGAGCACCAGTCACATCTCAAAGGGCAGCCCTTCATGAATACGGTGGTCCTGATTCCTGGCCCGTCATGAATGCTGAATCTTTGGATGTTGAAGATCAGGCCCTCGCCTCCGTGCCGCCTTGGTGAGCTTGCCGTCAACTGCTCTTGCCTCCGCCGCGTGTCGGTTCCACGTCTGCGGTGCCCGCTGTGAAGACGTCGACGAGCACACGCGCTAACCGGTTCATGTGGGCAACGACTTCGGCCTCGCTTCGGCCCGGATACTTGCGAAAGCTGATCAGGATTCCATTCAGAGCCGAGAAGAAGACATGAGAGAGCAACCGAACATTCCCCTTGGCATGCATGTTTTCAAAGGCCGTGTCAAAAACATCGAGCAGTTCGCGCTCCACGCTGTTCAGTTTATCTACGGACTTGGAGTTTACTTGAGCGTGCAGCATAAAATGGCCCATCATCCGGAAATACAGGTCATGCTCCGTAAGATACTGAATAAATGCCTCGGCCGCCTGCTGCAGGGAGCACTCCCCGCTGTTCTCCATTGACGCCTTGAACTGGTCCAGCATGTTCCTGGTGCCTCTCAAGGACGCTTCGACAAACAAGGACTCCTGATCCGCAAAGTACGTATATATGGAAGCAGGCGAGATCTCGGCTTCCTTTGCAATGTCTCGCATGCTGACTTTGTTGAAGGGTTTAGCCGCGAAAACTCGTTCAGCAGCCTCTATTATAATGTTCCTGCGAGCTTCCCTTTCTCTTTCTTTGAGTCGGGCGAACCCATTTCGTCGTTTCATCCAATTCTTCTCCGGGTTTTCGAGTTACGGCTCCAGGAAGCCTGAGCATGCCTCATTCACCATATTGTGGTTTGTCCTTGAACGGAAGGCGGCCGGTTAGCGGTTCGAGGCAGACCGGACCCTCCCGTGCCTGACTTTGGGACAATTCTCACTGCATTTACGCAATATAGTGGGCCGTAGGGGCCAGTACGGATGGTACACCAACAGGTCTTTCGAGTCAATGAAACATGGTTGACGTGTAGAACACAGTATTATATATTGAACGCTGTTCAACAAGATGTTGTGTTGTCAGAGAGGGCAATCCTATGCAAAAACCAAAAGATATAAAGAGCAAGCTCGTTATCAAAGCCGTGCGCAATGTGCGCCGGGGCTATGAAAGCGATGAGGCCGAACGGGGCATGTACCGCCCTGATATCAAGCTGGACCTCCAACGATCCCGGCTCATCACTGAGTCGTACAAAGAAACCGACGGGCTGCCCATGGTCATGAGACGTGCCAAGGCTTTGGAACACATCCTTACCAAGATGGATATCTACATCCAGGACTGGGAACGGATCGTCGGCAGCAGCGCGTCCTCTCCACAAGGTCTCTACTTCGGCATAGACATGAACTGGCGGTCGGTCAGCAGGATTGTAAAGGGCCAGGAAGGGCAAACCCTCATGGATGACGCCGGTCGAGCCGAACTCGCAGGACTCATTGATTACTGGAAAGGTAAGTCGATGAGTGACCGACAGCAGGAGGTGTTTACAGGAGATATCCTGAAATACTGGACGTACGACGGCACCTTCTTGTGGACTCATTGGTCGGAGCTCGGGGATCCCGAATTACGAAAAAATATTTGAGGTAGGGTTAGCCGGGATCATCGAGCAGGCGGCGCACAGACTTGTGGAGATTGATAGAGACGTGCCCCCTGATTATGTTGAGCAGAAGGAATTTCTTCAGGCCGTGATTGTCGCTTTGACCGCGGTCATCAGGTTCTCCGGTCGATACGCTGAGATGGCCCGTGAAATGGCCGCAAAGGTCGCTGATCAAGAAGCAAGGAAACGCCTGGAGGACATTGCCACAACGTGTGAACGGGTCCCGGAACATCCGCCCAGATCTCTGGTGGAGGCTTTGCAGTCGTTCTTTTTCATCCATGTGGCGAGGTACATCGAATACTCGACCCTGGGGATCGGGGTCCGTTTCGACAAGCTTTTCGGCCCCTACTATGAGCGGGATATACGGGAGGGGAGGATTTCCAGGGACGAGGCGCTGGAACTGCTGCAACTGCTGTGGGTTAAGTTCCACGAGCTGGGACTTGTGTATTCTCCTCTGCTGTCAGGAATATACGGAGGAGTAGAGTCACTTCAGGCCATCACGCTGGGAGGCGTGGACGAAGACGGAAAAGATGTCACCAATGAGATGACTTACCTGGTCCTGGAAACGGCCAAGACCATGAGAACTCTCGAACCGAGCATAGCCCTTCGTTATCATGCCGGCACACCACGGAAGCTGCTCTCTCAGGCCACGGATGTGATCCGGTTGGGCATCGGCTATCCTTCGTTCTTCAACGATGGAGCCCTGATTCCCACCCTGATGGAGTGGGGTGTGCCTCAAGGGGAGGCCAGGGACTACGCCGTGACCGGATGCGTGTACATTGAAATTCCGGGCAAGAATATATCTCGAAGGGCCTTGGGCGCCCTGATTCTGCCGAAATGCTTGTGGTGGGCCTTGCATCAAGGAAAGAAGCCGAAAACGGGGGTTCAGTGGGGCGCTGCCACACCCGATCCCCGTACAGTTTCAGTCCGCTGCGGATCTCGTTGATGCGTCCCCTGGATAAGGTGCGCTTTTTCTTCGGAAAGCAGAGCAGGATTGAGAACACCTGTCGCTCTCTCTATGCAAAGTACCTCCCGAGACCCTTCTATTCAGCCTGTGCTCGACGGATGCATCGAGCGAGGAAAAGACTGCCGGCAGTGGGTCTATCCGTCAATGGTTCATGATTTCTGCGTCATAATCGGAGTCACCAACGTGGTTGATTCGATTGTTGCGGTTCACAAGGTCGTTTTCGAAGATAAGAAAGCTTCCACGGATGAGCTGTTGGCTGCGCTGGACGCTAATTGGGTCGGATATGAAGATCTGCGGCAGATGATGATCCGTGCGCCCAAATTCGGAAACGACGACGATCTGGTTGACGACATCGCTGTCCGGGTTCATCACGGAACTTCGGAAGTCCTGGCTGAATTCACCGATCGTTTCGGCTATCCGTGCAGAGGAGATGGCAGCGGAGTTTCAGCGACGTACGGCTGTGCGTTTGACACTCCCGCCACACCCGATGGCCGAGGGGACGGAGAACCCTTCGCTGACGCTACACTCTCCCCAAGTCAGGGAAGGGACGTTCGAGGTCCGACCGCGGTTTTGAAATCCGCGGCAAAGATAGACACCACCAGGACGTCACAACCACTTGCTCAATCAAAAATTCTTGCCCCAAATGCTCGAGGGGGATCTGAAAGAGGTGTTTATAAGCTACCTCAGGACGTGGGGCGATCTTGGCATCAGTCACATTCAGTTCAACGTGTTCGACAAGGAGACGCTCCTGAAAGCCCAAAGGGAGCCGGAGAAGTATCAGGATCTCATTGTCAGAGTAGCAGGGTACAGCGCCTACTTTGTCGATTTGAGCAAAGGCTTGCAGGATTCGATCATTCCGCGAACAGAGCAATCCTTTGATTAGGCATGCTCTTTCGAGTACATGTCCCTGAGTTTTCGCTTCAACACTTTTCCGGTCGGCGACATCGGGAGTTCAGGCACCACGAAGATTTTCTTGGGAACCTTGTAACCTGCCATTCTTTCCTTACAGAAGAGGATTATATCTTCTGTCATAATATCTTGTCCCGGCTTTGGCACGATGAATGCCGAGACGGCTTCCGACCAGTATTCATCGGGCTGTCCGACTACCGCCACCTTGGCCACATGGGGGTGAGCTGATAATGACGGATTCCACTTCCTGCGATGAAACATTCTCTCCTCCTGTTTTAATCATGTCTTTCTTACGATCGGTAAAGTGGAAGTATCCATCCTGCTCCATGAATCCCATATCACCGGTATGGAGCCAGCCATTGGCCAGAGTCTTCTGTGTAAGTTCTTCTTTCTTCCAATAGCCGTTCATTATAGCCGGCCCTCGAATTACCAACTCCCCAACCTGGCCCGGGAGTAGTTCCTGATCGTTTTCATCAAACACTCTTACAGTTACCCCAGTGTCGGAAATCCCGATAGAATCTATTTTTTCTTCAAAATCCTCCGGCGCCGATGTGGTGCCCACCGGAGAGCTTTCAGTCTGTCCCCAGTAATTGCGCCACTGAATATCCGGCTTGATAGTTTTCCACCTTTCCAGAATGCCTGGAGCCATGACGGAACCAAATGAGATGCATTTCTTTAGTGAGGACAGATCGAATCGGTCGAATCCTGGAACAGTAGGCTAAGGCATGGTATAGGGTTGGAGGATAGATCCACATGGTAACTTTTTGCTCTTGGGTTGTCCGCAAAATGTTCATTGGATCGGGCGCGTAGGCAATGATGGCCCTTGAGCCGAACGTTATGGAAGCAAGCAGGACGGTTGTTCCGGCGACGTGAAAGAGAGGAATATCAATGACCAAAACGTCTTCCCGCCTGAAATCGCAATCGCATGCCAGATGGAGCATACTCATGTAGTAATTGAGATGAGTGGTCACAACGCCTTTTGGAAAGCTCTCGGTGCCCGTAGTGTACATCAGGGTGGCCATGTCGTCGGAATCGATCACGACCTCGGGCTCTGCGGCCGGATGCCTGTCCGACAGAAAATCCTTCATATTGACGAAATCAGAGGGAATCGGTTTGCCTGAACCAAAATCGAACCACCCGAAGTGCTGCACACTGGAGAGCTTGGGTCTGACGGAACGACGGACTCCACAAGAGAATCCTCGACAAAAAAAGCCTTTGGTTCCGAATCTTGAATAATGTAGACGATTTCCTCCCCTTTGAGCATGAAATTAAGCGGCACGGGCGCTGCTCCGATTTTGCTCAGACCCAGGCGGCAATAGATGTAATCCAAACAGTTGTGAGTCATGAAGGCAACGCGGTCCCCCTTGGCTATCCCCATTTCGAGAATGCCTTGGCGGCCCTGCAGCTCTTTTCATTGAGCGTCTTGAAATCAATCCGTTCCCGTCCGGAAACCAGGGCGGTTCGATTGCCAAACCTTGAAGCAGACCTGGTTACCAGGTCCCCCAAGGTTGCCCGCCTAACAGGTTCTCCTGCAATCGGTTCAGAGCCATAATCCCCCTCCTTCTGTTTTTCACGTGGTTTCTCAAGGCATTTCATTGCGCAACGTTCCTGTGGGAACATCGAACCCTATTTCGTCCACTCTAACGGGCTCGTTGATTTCCTCTGCGGGCAATGCCTTTGTCGGCGAAGCGGCATAGCCTCCTGTTGCTGCCAGGTCCCTTATTGTTTCGACGATTTCCTTGGCCGAAGACGACGGCCCAAAGGACAGCGGCAACCCCCATCTCCGCGAGTTTCAGGCGATCGCCGGGGGTTATTATCGATCCACCGACGACGACCGGAATTCCCGCCTTCTGCTCTGCAAGTAGTTTTATGAGTTGAGGAACGAAATAAAGAGTATCTCCCACGAATGACGACTCAGGCCGATCAAGTCGACAGCTTCTTGAATGCTCGTTTCAACGATCATTGCAGGCATGTTAAATCTTCCGGTATAAATGACCTCCATTCCCGCGTCCCTGAGCATTCTCGACACCGCGACTGCGCCCACCTCGTGTTGATCCAAACCCAAAATACCGATCAGCACTCTGACCTTATGCATGGCGAACGGCTCCTTAAAACGGTGATTCCATCAAACCGTGGGGATCGTAGGGAAAACCATAAGCCATGCGCAGCACCCCTGCAATTTCTCCCACGGATGCCTCCGATTCCATAGCGGCTATAATTGGATATATTAGGTTCTCATCTTCCGTTTCGGCCTTGTCATAAACGTTTCGGAGTAAACGCTCGATCCTTTTCCGGTTGCGTTTCCTTTTTGAATTCCTTTATGTGCTCCACGTGTGCCCAGAATGGCTCGATCTTGAGTTCCGCCACGTCTCGCAGCAGATTGTCTTCGTGATCGGGCACAACATGCGCGTTCACCCCGACCTTTGGCAGTTCACCGCTGCTGATCTGGCTGTAATATCTGTCCATGTGTTCCTCAAAGAACCTCCTAAACCACCCGCTGTCAGACAACTCCGCAGGGTTCCCTTTCGCCTCGATTTCCATAATCATGTCCCAGATAAGTTTTTCCACCTCATCGGTAAGCGCTTCCACGTAGTAAGACCCACCTAGCGGATCGGCCACTTTGGAAACGTTCGACTCAAGATGGATAACCTGTTGTGTTTCTCAATGCCACGAGGTGGGATTCCGGGCTAGGCGTCCTGTACGCCTCGTCAAAGGCGGAAATCTCCAACGCGTCCACGCCCGCCAGCACCAACGCCACGGCTTGAAGTGTCCCGCGAACAATGTTGTTGGGCGGCTGCTGTGCGGTGAGGGACAGGCCCGACGTATGACAGGTAATCACTACTGCCCACGACCGAGGATCTTTGGCGCCAAACTCCTCTTTCATCATTCTCGCGAAAAGCCTTCTAGTGGCCCGTATTTTTGCAATTTCTTCAAAAAAATCCACACCACAATTGACCAGTATCGCAATCCTGGGGGCGAAGCTGTCTATGTCCACACCAAGTTTGAGCACATCACGCACCACGTGCCTGAGTTCAACAAACCCCAGGGCCATCTCTTCCACCGCGTTCAGCCCCGCTTCGCTGAAGAAATAGGTGTCCTCCACGAAGGAATGGAACTTCGGCGTTTCTCTGGCACAGAACGCTATGGAATCTGATGAGAGCCTCAGCCGCAGGCGAAAGGGCATGCCCATCGCATACCCGCAATCCTCAGCATAGAATGGTGCCTGAAGCACCGAGCCTCTCAGTTTGTCCGGAGGAAAACCATTTTCCCTCGCCACGATATACAGGCCGGGCAGCGCAAATGCGGCAGGAACTGACGAAGAAATGGAAATTGCCCCCAAAGGAATATCCTTATAGAGTCTCCCTGTAGTCGTTTAGACAACACAGAGATACGCCCTGCGTTCCCACGGTATTCACTGCAAGCGGGTGGTCAGGATCCATACATGCCTGCGTGGGACTGTCGCCGATCACGTCGATACCCGTCTGTCCTTTTTCAAGGAGGTACTCGAGCTGTTTATTGGATCGTGACGGGTCGCCTTCCCCCGAAAGTTGTCGTTGAATCCATCCGCTTCTCCGCTCACGCAACCTCCCGCGTGTGAATGGAAACTCGCCGGGAGCGTTGAGTTGTCGCTGATAATCGAGATTGATAACGTCTTCGGGAGTGTAGACCGGCTTGAGCGCTATTCCTGACCGACTATGTTGCGTCATTTAAGGTGGTCTCCATGGGGAGGGATTGAGTGAGGACTCAAGCTCGAGTCATCTAACGGGGGGACCGCCCCGCGACTTCCTTGCGGCTTCCCAAGCTGGTCACGTTGAGCCTCAGTCCACCGTCGATGCAAATCTCTTCTCCGTTGATGTAAGCGGCGCGATCTGATGCAAGGAATGTGATGAGATGGCCCACTTCCTCCATCGAACCCATTCTCCGACTTGGTATCCTGGAAACCCCAGCGTTCCTGATTTCCTCGGGCATCTGCCGGACCAATTCCGTCTCGATCAGTCCTGGAAGGATGGCGTTGCACGTGATTCCGTCCCTGGCGTGTTCCAGGGCGACGGTCTTGGTGAGACCAAGCATGCCGGCCTTGCTAGCCGCGTAGGCCACCTGCCTGTCGAGCCCTCTGATCGCGGCTAGGGAAGATATGTTGACAATCCTCCCCCACTTACGTTCAATCATCTGCCCGATGACTTCTTTGATCATATTGAATGCTCCCGACAGATTCACCGAAATCTCTCGACTCCACGCCTCGTGAGTCATCTTGGTCATCCGCGCAATATTGTTGACGATCCCCGCGTTGTTTACGAGGATGTGGATGGCGCCCAATTCATGCACGATCTTCTTGACTCCTTCGTGCACCTGAGAAGGGTCTGCAATATTGAAGACGGCGGCGACTGAACGTGTGCCCCGTCGTTTCACCTCTTCCGCGGCAGCCTCGACCTCGGGCAAGATGTCTGCAACCGCCACGTCTGCGCCTTCATCCGCCATGACCATGCTGCGACTCGCCCTATGCCTCGGGCAGCCCCGGTTATCAAAACTACTTTGTCCCGCAGCAACATACCTGATCTCCCAACCACATTGAGACCAACGGTTTGAGAGCGAAAAGCACTGGACCGCCACCGCCCTTGCATGCTTCCCAATAGATCGATGGTCGTATCAGACGAACCGTGTCGTCTCCTCTTCTGTCAAGGCGCCTCTTCACACTGCAGTTCAAGGAACGCCATGTGGTTTCCGGGAAGCTGGAGCCTGACTGTAATCACCGAAAGGTCCGTCACGCTGCTCTATTGCCTCTCCGACACCTTTTTCCATCGCTGTCTTCACGAAGTCCAAGCCCTCTGGAGTGTTGCGCATGTATCCGTCCAAAATGCAGCCAAGAAGTTGTGTGCTATGCAGACCCATGTTTTCAAAAGCCTGGTTGATCGCCAGCTTCATTGCCGCAAGCTGTGAAGCCGGGCATTGGGCCATTCTTTGCGCCCAATACATGACTTCCTCGTCAAGTTTCTGCACCGGCACCGCCCGGTTGATCAGACCTATGGCTTCTGCTTCTTTACCGTCTATGGAATCGCCCGTGAGTGCGAGCAATTTCACCCGTGTTAGCCCAAGCCGGTACATCCACATCCCGGTAAGATAACAACCCCACACTCTGGAATATGGCGTTCCGAACCGAGCGTCCTCAGAAGAGATTATAACGTCGGCCAGCAGCGCCATATCTGACCCCCCACCGACGCACCAGCCGTGAACCCGGGCGATGACGGGCTTTGGACTTCGCCAGATGCTCATCAACTTCGGTACCGGGCCTCTGAAGGGACTCGTAACAACCATCATGTCTTCGCCCGGATCCCATTGCCGGAGCCGGACGGCAATCCCCATCCGGAGAAGTGGTCCAGGTTTTCCGAGAAGTCGAACCCTGCGCAAAACGCCCTGCCGGCACCCTGCAATATGATGACCCGCACTTCCCGGTCGGCATTTGCCACGGCTAACGCGTGTTCAATTTCGTCAGGCATCGGCGGCCTGATCGTGTTAAATTTTTCCGGTCGGTTGAGCGTTATCGTTCCGATCCGGCCTTGTTTTTCGTACAGAATCGTCTCGTAAGCCATCTCGTTTCCTCCTCCCGCAATCGGGTCCCATCGGGCATAAGCGAGCGAAATTCTTTCCGCCGGGGATACCGGATCGAAAGAGACGCTCGTACGTTCTTGAGCTTGTCCCCGTTCACGTGCAGCGCCCAAAGCTTTGAATCATGTGCACGGTAATCCGTCGTTATTCGCTTCATCAGGACCCCTTGGTCGGAGCCGTCCCGTCTACAAGGGCCCTCTGGGCCAGCCTCAATGCCGGTTTCAGGAATGTATTTTTCTCCCTGTGCTGAGATTTGATGGCCTCCAGTTGCACGATTCCCACAAACATTCCCCATATCACGTCCCCTAGCCGATAGACGTTCGCCTTTCTTAACAGCCCCTGCTTCATGGCGGACCTGAGTATCCTCCTCAGCGTTTCGAAGTTGCGGCGACCCTTGTTGTTCAAAGCCTACTGAATCTCGGCATTGAGTTCCCACACGAGTCCGGTCTGTTGAAAAAGCTGTACGATTCCAAAACTTACCGGTTCTTTCTCATACGTTTGGAGCAGTCTTTCGAATAGATTGCGGATCAAAGACCCTCCGCTTTGGTACCTGTTTTCTACGAGTTCGATTTCCATTTCTCCCAGATGTGTTCCGATGTCTTCCACCACAGGGAGAATCAAAGAAAAAAAGAGGTCATCCTTGGTCTTGAAGTAAGTGTAGACGGTGGGCTTGCTGATCTCGGCTTCAAGAGCGATTTCATCCATCGTTGCCTTGATGTATCCTTTTGAAAAGAAAATCTTTTTCGCCGCGTCAAGAATGCTCTGAATCCTCTGAGATCTCTCCCTCTCACGCCTTCCTTGAATGAGCTTTTTGCGCCTGTCCTGTATTGATGGAATCTCTTTGCTCATAACTCGTTGAGACACACTAAGTATTCCGTTTCATGAATTCGGAAGGCCGGGGCCTGCCGGATCGTTTTTGCCGTCCCCTATGAAGCGCCGACGGACATCGACGTACTAGGCTCCTTCTTTACTCATGTTAAAGTGTCTTTCCAATGAGTCAAAAGGCTACCACCAGTTAATAATTACGTCAAGCAAAATCTAGGGGCGACCCGATCCCCAAAAAGACTGGTCGACAGGTTCGCAATCAGCTTTGTGGCACAATCTGAAGCCGATAGGAGATCAGGATCAAGCGGAATAGTTTTACAGGGGAACGGGCCACTATCAAAAAAGTCCTTGACAGACCGCAGGTAAGTAATCTTTACTCACTCGGGTAAGTAACCTTCATTTAACCCCCCTTCAAGGTCTTGTGCTAGGTCCTGAACTCGGAAGGACGTTAAGGCGGGCCAATATGGCTCGAGAGCGTCTCAACGAGCGGCATGAGGAGAAAACATATGTTGGAGAGTTTCGTCATCGTGGGGGCAAAACGAACCCCGTTCGGAAGATACCTGGGGGCTCTTTCCACAATGGAACCCCTGGACCTGGCGGTTCATGCCTGCAAGGCTGCTCTGACTCCCCAAGGCCGTGATATTAGCGTGGAAATTGATCACATCTTTGTGGGTAACTGTTTCCCGCCCTCTTTTGAAACCGCTTCGGTAACGGGCCGCCAGGTCGGCCTCAAACTGGGAATCGACAGATTCGCCATTACTCTGGACACAGCATGTTGTTCTTCGCTGACAGGTCTTCGCATGGCCGTTTGGGGACTGAGGCTGGGGGAGTTCTCTTCAGCCTTGGTCGTGGGCGTGGAAGCTATGAGCAGGATACCTCACTTGCATCGCGGGTTGAGGGGAGGAGTTCGCATTGGTGATGTCAACTTGAAAGATCCAATCTATCCGATCACGTACACCGGATACAATTCCGTGGCCGTGGACGCGTCCGACGGTGCGGAAAAATACGATGTTCCTAAGAGGATGCTGGACACATGGGCTGTGGGCTCGCATAAGAAGGCCATCAAAGCGCAGGCAGAAGGCAAACTCGCAGATGAGTTGGCTCCTATTCAGGTTCGAAAGGGCAGGGACGCATTCTTCTTTTCGGCAGATGAGTCCCCGCGGCCTGACAGCACGGTCGCTGCGGTGGAGCAGTTGCCGACCGTATTCGGGGCTCGTACGACCACGGCCGGAAATGCGCCGGGTCTGAACGATGGAGCCTCTGCAATGGTGGTGATGACCGAGCCGCGTGCACGGGAACTCGGTCTTGAGCCGCTGGGTACTATCGTGGAAATGGCCGGGGAAACCGATGCGCCTTACGGAATTTCTTGGATACCGGCGCTCACCATCAAGAAGGCTCTCTCTCGGTCGGGATTGACGGTCGATCAGATCGATCTCATCGAAATCAACGAAGCGTTTGCGGCCATGCCGCTGGTGAGTACCAAGATCCTCGCGAATGGCAACCAAGCCCGCTGGTTTGATCTGCTGCAAAAGACCAACGTCAACGGGGGAGCCATCGCGGTGGGACACCCGGTGGGTGCCTCGGGTTTGAGAATCTCTATGACGATGATGTACGAGCTTCGTCGTCGGGGCGGAGGTCTCGGAGCGGCTGCGATTTGCGGAGGATTGACCCAAGGAGAGGCCGTCATCATTCGTGCGTAAGAAATTGAGAAAGGGTTAGCCATGTATGAAGTTGCGTACACGTTGGATCGGTCTTCCGGGATCGCGACCTTCACGATAGATACTGCCGGCCCGGTCAACACCGTTGGACAGGCCTTTGTCGCCGACCTGGAGCGGGCTACTGCAAGGGCCCTCGCGGACGAAGTCCATGGTGTGATGTTGGTGTCCGCGAAGAAGCGAAGCTTTCTCGATGGGGCCAATCTGAAGGAGATCTTGACCGATGCCACTCCTGGGGCCATTCGTCACGTAGTGTTGAGATACCAGGAAGCATTGGCTGGTCTGGGCAAAAGTCCGTTTCCCGTGGTGGCCATCCTCGATGGGCAGACGGCGTTGGGCGGTGGCTTCGAACTCCTACTCTGGAGCTGCGACCACGTATTCGCGACAGCGTCCTCCAAGGTGGGCTTGCCTGAAATCAACGTAGGTCTTTTCCCGGTAGGCGGGGGCACTCAGATTCTGCCAAGGCTCGTTGGGTTCAAGGCTGCGGTCGATGCCATCCTTACGGGACGGGTAAGCTCGGCGGAAGACTATGCGAAGACCGGATTCATCACCCTATGTGCGTCGGCTGACCTCAAGGCAGAAGCAGTGACCTGGATCGACCGACATCAGGGGATCACCAATCGGAATTACGATCCGAGCTATCAGTCTGCTGATCACTCAACCGAGGGCGAGAAGGAGAAGGTTTCTGTCAGATGCACGAAATCGACACGGCATATCCCCGTGCCGTCCGTACAGCTTGGCTGCACTGGACTCCATGGGTGCAGGACTCAGAATGTCGTTAGAAGAGGCGGCGCGACACGACATCGATCTGTTTGTGCCCCTCTTTGACAATGCCAATTCCCGCAATAAGATCGACCTGTTTTTTCTCACTTCCAGTGTCGGCCCCAAGCTCGCCAAGGTTGATAGCCGAAAAGCGGTGGCCGTTGACGGATTGGCAGTCATCGGATCAGGCCTCATGGGCAGGGGCATTGCTCAGGTGGCTGCGGATAGCGGGATCAAGACCACGCTCATCGACGTGGACGTCGAAATCGCCAGCCGTGCTGTTGAGACGATCAAGAAAACCTTGGACGATCTCGTTGCCAGGGGTCGCTGGCCTAAGCGGCGCAGAGATGCCGCAGTGGCCAACCTGAGTGTCACGGATGACTACTCGGCACTGAAAGATATTCCTCTGGTTATCGAGTGCGTATTCGAGGATCTGCAGATAAAGCAGAAGATACTGGCTAAGGTTCAGGAGGCCAATCCCCAGGCCATCTTTGCGTCCAATACATCAACCATCCCGATGGCTGAGATCTCAAGCGCATGTCCTCGACCGGAACAGGTTGTGGGCATGCACTATTTTTCTCCCGTACCTCTCATGCCGCTACTGGAAGTCATACAGGGCCCGAAATCTAGTCCTGCAGCGGTCGCCACAGCCGTAACCGTGGGGCGGGCTATAGGTAAGACTGTCATCCTAGTGGGGGATGGACCGGGCTTCTATACGAGTCGCACGTTCGCTTCGTATGTCATAAGCGGATTTAGAATGGCAGAGTTGGGTCTCACACCCTGGGAGGTGGACCGGCTCGCTTTGATCGCGGGCTTCCCTCAAGGGCCGCTGCACGTGTACGGAACTGCCGGCGGAAATGTGATCTATCACGCCTCTCAGTTTCTCGTTTCTCGTCTTCCGGATCGCGTCAATGTTCCTCCTTCCTTAGTGAAAATGTACGAGGCGGGCTTTGTCGGTGCAGGCAAGCCGAGTTTCTATCTGGATGACCGCAGGTTGGTGCCGAACGAAGGCGCTGCGGAATTCATCGTTCGAGCGGAAGGGCTACCGACTCCTACACCGGAAGAAGCTCAGGACATGCTGCTCCTGGGTATGGTGAATGAGGCATTCTGGTGCATGAGTGAAGGAGTCCTTAAAGATTACTGCAGCATGGATCTCGGAGCTGTGTTGGGAATCGGCTTTCCCGATTGTTGGCACGGGCCTGCCAGGTACGTGAGTCTCAAAGGCGTAAAGGCGGTCAAGCAAAGACTAACCGAACTTTCCGATAAGTTCGCAATGCCGGGGCTGAAGCCCGCGCCCGAATTCGATTCACTGATCGCATGCGGCGTGGATTCGAGTCTGATCTAGCGGAGGATCTGTGCAAGAAGCATTCATTGTCAGTGCGGTGAGGACCCCGGTAGGAAAGCGGAACGGAAGCCTCGCGAGCTTTAGAGCCGATGAACTGATGGGTTTAGCGCTTAGAGAAGTGGTGGATCGGGTAAACGTGGATCCTGCTCAGGTGGAGGACGTGGTGGGTGGTACCGTCACTCAAGTGGGCGAGCAGGGATTCACGCTAGCGAGAATGGCGGTCCTTGCCGCGGGATTCCCCGATGACACTCCAGGAGTGTCTATAAACAGACAGTGCGGCTCCAGTCTCACCGCCGTCAATTTCTGTGCCGCCCAGATCATTGCCGGCTGGCGGGACTGCATGATCGCATGTGGCTGCGAGATCATGAGCAAGTACGCGATCGCCGCGGAGTGGTTGAACCTGACTCTGGCCAACGGGCAACCGGCCGGTATGCCGCTGGGACCGGCATATCTGAATCGTACGGGCGGCAAGTTCGTCGACCAGGGGCAGGCCGCGGAACTGATTGCCCAGAAATGGGGAATCTCCAAGGAAGAATTGGATGCCTTTGCCTTGCGTAGCCATCAGCGAGCACATCGGGCCCAAGTTGAGGGCAGGTTTGACCGGGAGATAACCCCTATAAAAATCAAGGGACCTGACGGTGATGAACGATTGCTCACCCGCGATGAGGCTGTTCGACCTGAAACATCGATGGAAGCGCTGGCAGCGCTGAAGACGGTGTTCGGCACCAAGGTCATTACGGCCGGCAATTCAAGCCCCATCACCGATGGGGCATCCGCTATACTGCTCGTGTCGGGCCGCAAGGCACAGGAACTGGGACTGAAGCCTAGAGCAAGGATAGTGGCATCGGCCGTCGCTGGAGCAGATCCGGTAATGATGCTCACGGGTCCTATTCCCGCCACCGCGAAGGTCCTCAAGATGACCGGTCTGACCCTCGAGGACATCGCCGAAGTGGAGATCAACGAAGCCTTTGCATCGGTGCCTCTGGCATGGGGGCGCGAACACGGGCCGGACTGGGAGCGCGTCAATCCCAACGGCGGTGCCATAGCCTTGGGGCACCCCGTGGGAAACTCGGGGTCTCGACTCGTGGTAACGTGCTTGCACGAATTGGAGAGAACGCAAGGCAGGTACGGCCTTATCACCCTCTGTACCGGCGGAGGGATGGCGCCCGCTACCATTATTGAACGACTATGACCCGAAGCATCTCCATGGCAGACAACGAAGCATCATCCGGAGCTCCCGAGAAGAGGCTTCCTCCGGGAAAAGTCAAAATCATGGAGGCTCTCAAGGTCCTGCTAGAACAGAAAGAGTTCGCCTCCATCACCACATCGGAACTCGCTGCCACGGCGGGTGTCACCGAAGGTCTCATCTACAAGGTACTTCAAGGACAAACGAGACGTGCTGCATGCAGTCCTTTCGGACTACGTGGACTTGTTTCTTACTCCACTGGAAACGGAACTTCGAGACACAGAGGGAATTTTGAACAAGCTCTGCAAACTTATCCGGATCCACCTAACCATGTACGCCCATAACCGGGTTTTCTCACGGATACTCATCCTGGAGGTGAGAAACCACCCGGATTATTTCCACAGCGACGCATACAAGACGGTCAAAAGGTACACCCGTCTTCTCCTGGGAATCATCGAGGAAGGGAGAGCGGAAGGTTCCATACGCAGGGATATCCCCGCTGCGATTATCAGGCAGGCTCATTCTGGGAGGAATCGAACACACCTGTCTCCCCAGTGTCCTTTTCCACCATTCACTTAATCCGGAAGAGGCGTCTGATCAACTCTGTGAGATTGTCTTCCGAGGAATAACGGAAAGTACAGAATAGGTATCCAGGGAAGGAGAAGTTGCAATGAACATCGTGCAAGGATTCCCGGCAACGTCTCAAGACAGTTATCAGCTCAATGTGACCAACATCATCAAGCATGGGGCTCGAAGCTTCGGTGACCAGGAAATAGCCAGTCGGAAACACGACGGGACTGTTTACCGGTACACATACCGAGATGCCTACGCCCGTATTGGCCGATTGGCCAACGCCTTGACCGGACTGGGAGTCAAAGTCGGGGACCGGGTCGGAGTTCTGGCTTGGAACACCCACGAGAACTACGAAATCTACTTCGGCGTTCCGGGGACCGGTGCGGTCATGCTCATGCTCAACCTCCGCCTGTCTCCTTCGGACCTGTCCTACGTGGTGAACCATGCCGGCGCGTCTCTGATTATCGTGGACGAACTCCTCGTCCCTATTGCGAAGGCCATCGCCCCTCTGTGTCCCGAGGTCAAAGGGTACGTGGTCGTCACATCCAAGAAGATCGATGAGTTCAGAGATCAGCTTCCGAATGCTTGCTCTTACGAGGAGATCCTGACTCACGCTTCGCCGGTGTACGATTGGCCAAACCTTGACGAGAAATCCGCGTACGCGGCGTGCTACACCACCGGGTACTACCGGCAAGCCAAAAGGCGTTTACTATTCTCACCGAAACGTCTACCTGCATAGCTGCGCCATAGCTCTGAACACCGAGATGACCATGCGGGATTGCCATCTCCAAATTGTGCCCATGTTCCACGCCTTGGGCTGGGGCACGAGCCAGGCGGCCACCATGGTCGGCGCACGACAGGTATTCTCCGGAATGTACACTCTGGACAAGCTCGGCACCCTTGCTGAGCTTTTCGTGAAAGAGAAGGTCACTGTAAGCGCGGGAGCGCCGGCAATATTCATGCCTTTTCTCGAATACATTCGGACCCTTGACCCGAAGCCGGACCTGAGCGGAGTGAGGCTCCTGTCCGGGGCGACGGAACCTCCTGTGGCCGTGATGAAAGGCTTTGCCGATTTGACCGGTGCGGAGATCATACATGCGTACGGAGCTACCGAGACCACTCCTCTGGTTACCATCAACCGGATCAAACCCTGGATGGAGAGCACACTGACAGAAGAAGAACGATGGGATCAGAAGAGAAAGCAGGGCTATTGCGTGGTGGGCCTGGACCTTACGGTGGTCGACAGTTTCGGCAATGAGGTCTCTCCCGACGGACAGACACAAGGCGAGGTCCTCATTCGAGGGCCGTGGATAACAGGCTGCTATCAAAACGCTCCGGGTTCGGAGGCTCAATTTACGGAGGACGGGTACTGGCGCAGCGGTGACGTGGGAACCATTGATGCCGAAGGGTATGTAAAAATCACGGATCGGGTTAAGGACGTCATCAAGAGCGGCGGTGAATGGATTTCCTCGATGGATATGGAAAACGAAATCATGTCCCATCCTGGGGTATTGGAGGCCGCTGTTGTGGGAGTAGCTCACCCCAAGTGGCAGGAGCGTCCTCTCGCCCTCGTAGTCCTACGTCCGGAGAGCCGGGACAGGATCGACGCAGACGAGATCCGGAGCCATCTGAGCAAGAAATTCGCCAAGTGGCAGCTTCCGGATACGGTTGTGTTCGTTGATTCCATACCAAAGACCAGCGTGGGCAAAATCAACAAGAAGGTGATTCGCGAAGAGCATAAGGACACGTATGCCTAGGAGGCTGTTGCGTAACGCAATGCTTTCCCAATGTCGTGGCACGATGGTGCCTGTGGGCTCGGGATATCTCGGGGGCTGCCAAGGAAAAAACTTAGTATGTCAGACTCCTAGGAGCCTGGGCTGAAGCACCGAAGCAGTGGGCATAGCCTCCGAGGTAGCACGATTTCGCCAATGTTCGAAGTTACGCGACAGGCTCCTAGCAAACCGACGTGTCGGTTTCAGTTGGAGGTCAGGTTGGTTGCCGCCCTTCCGTCGGATGGATGGGTTCTGGTTCTGGTTCACCGGGGTTTGTCGCGAAAAGACTTGCCCCTTGAGGAGATAATCGATGGACATTCTGCCTTATACAGAAGATCACAGAATCTTCAGAGATTCCGTGAAGAAATTCTTTGCGAAAGAAGTGATCCCATACGTGGAGGAGTGGGAAGAGGCCGGTATCGTTCCCAGATCCGCCTGGAAGAAGATGGGGGACAACGGTTTCCTCTGCATGCAGGTCCCAGAAGAATATGGTGGCCTTGAGGCTGACTTCCTGTATTCGGTCATCCTTATGGAGGAATTGGCCAGGAGTAATCACTTTGGTCTGTTGGCCAGTCTCCACAGTGACATAGTAGTTCCTTACATCTTGTCTTACGGATCGGACGATCTCAAACGGAAGTACCTCCCGGCCTGCATGTCCGGCGACACCATAACCGCTGTTGCGATGACGGAGCCCAATGCGGGAAGTGATCTTGCTTCCATGCGCACTATTGCGGTGGACGATGGTGATCACGTCGTTATAAATGGCCAGAAGACGTTCATCAGCAACGGTATTGTCTGTGATCTCGTCGTACTGGCAGTGAGAGACCCATCGGTTGAGAACCCTCACAAAGCAGTAGATTTGTACGTCGTTGAGGCAAGCACACCGGGGTTCGAGAAAGGACGAAAGCTCAAGAAGATCGGTTGGCACAGCCAGGACACCGCTGAGCTCTTTTTCACCGACTGCCGGGTACCCAAGGGCAACCGGCTCGGTGAGAAGGGCTCCGGTTTCCGGATGCTTATGGAGAAACTGCAGCAGGAGAGGCTCGTGTGCGCCATCGGTGCGCAAGCCCTCGCGGAACGGATTCTCGAAATCACCATCACGTATTGCAAGGAACGGAGCGCCTTCGGAAAACCCATCTCCAAGTTTCAGAACACTCAGTTCAGGATCGTAGAAATGGCGACAGAGGTGAAACTTGGTCGCACATTCCTGGACAAGCTCCTTGTGGAGCACATGGAAGGGCGGAAAGTGGTCCTCGATGTCTCCATGGCGAAGTTCTGGATCACAGACATGGCCAAGCGAGTAATCGATGGATGCCTCCAACTCCACGGAGGATACGGCTACTGCGAAGAATACCCCGTTGCACGTGCGTGGCGGGACGTGCGGGTAATGTCCATTTTTGCAGGAACCAACGAAATCATGAAAACCATTGCCGCCAAGTTTATGGGCCTCTAGATTAGGAACTCAGGTTCCGAGGAACCGTTTACTACCCGCGAGGTGATCCGAAGACCCGTAAAATAGGCCATTCTACCCAGAATCCCTGATAGAAGGAGGTTTAGTCATGCATCTCGGAGGACTCGTCGCACGGAACAAGCGCACCGTTCCCGACAAGGAAGGGATCATCTACCAGGAAAAACGATACACATGGGCCGAAGTGGATGACCGGGTCAACACCTTTGCCAACGCTCTCGTCAATGCAGGGATCAAGCAGGGCGACAAGGTGGCCTTGTGGATGTTCAATTCGGACCTGTTCGTTATCGCCTTCTATGGCATCGTTAAGACGGGAGCGGTTGCCGTGCCGGTCAATTTCCGTCTGGCCCCGCCGGAAGCGGAATACATCTTGGACAACTGCGACGCTGTCGGTCTGATTTTCGACGACATTTTCGAGCCGCCAGTCCGGGAGATGAAAGGACGGCTGGGCAACGTCAAACACTTTGTATCAGCCGGGCCCGCCAGGTTCGACGGATGCGATCCCATTGAAGAAATAATGGCTTCCGGCGATTCGTCTGACCCAGGGATCGAAGTGGACGAGTACGCCGAGAGCGAGATCATCTACACGTCGGGAACAACAGGACGGCCCAAAGGGGCAGGACCTGGTGCATCATAACCAGATAGCCCTGACCACCACCGTCTGTTCTCTGTATGCACTCAATCCGGACGATCGCATTCTGCACGTCGCCCCGCTGTTCCACTCCGCCGAACTCAACCTGTACCTCAACCCCGGCACATACATGGGATCCACTCACGTCATCATGAGGGACTTTGTTCCGAACCAGGTACTGGCAACCATCCAAAAGGAGAAAATCACGCAGTTCTTCGGTGCTCCAATTATGTACCTGATGATGATGAACGTCCCGAACTTCGACGAGTACCGACTTGTCATCAGTGCGGTTTTTTGGGTACGGTGCAGCGCCGATGGCAGCCGAGTCGGTCAAGCAGGCGATCAATAAGTTTAAGACCACCAATTTCTTCTGCCTCTGTGGCCTGACCGAGGGCGGCCCGGGCGGGATAGCTCTGTACCCCAAGGACCAGGTCCGCAAAGCCGGGGCAGGCGGCAAATATATAGTCAATATGGAGACCAGGCTCGTCGACGACCAGGATAACACTATCACCAAGCCGGGGGTGGTAGGCGAACTCGTCATCAAGGGCGAGACTACCATGAGGGAATACTACAAGAATCCCCAGGCAACGGCGGAGACCATTCGGAACGGTTGGGTCCATTCGGGCGACTTGGGCGTGATGGACGACGAAGGGTATGTTACGCTCGTCGACCGGAAAAAGGACATGATCATCACCGGCGGGGAAAACGTCTATTCCAAAGAGGTCGAGGACGCTTTGTTCGAGCATCCGAAGATCAGCATGGCTGTGGTCATCGGAGTGCCCCATCCGACCTGGGGAGAAACGGTGATGGCCGTCGTCACATTGGCCGCCGAACAGGATCTCACTTTCGAGGAACTGAGGGAGTTTCTCAAAAATCGTCTGGCGGATTACAAGATCCCGAGACTCATGGAGATCGTGGAGGCCCTGCCGGTAAACGTCGCCGGCAAGGTGATGAAGTACCAACTCCGGGACCAATTCAAGGACAGGGGAGCCAACCTGACCGCATATACCGGTTCTCGAAAGTAATCGCGGATTGGCTTGGGGTGCCACTGCTGGCTTGTCCAGCAGTGTGAGTTCATTGCGTGAAAACTTTTGAGAATCACTATAGAAGCAGTGAACCCACAATTGGGCAGGACCTTGGTCCCGGGTGCTACCGGCCATTTGTCCGGCAGCGCAGGAACTTACCTGTTCACCCGTGCCCATGGATGATCGATGGAAGATCGTTCCAGAGGACATTGTACGGACAGCCTGGGCGAGGAGCCTCAGTCTGGTGTCCACATGGCACTGCCGCTCTAATCATACCGAAGTGCTGTCCATACGGTGAGACCCGAGGTATGCCTTCGAAACGAAGTTAGGCTGTGATGTCCTTAGTGGACGAGGCATGCCGCGGGTCACCACCGCCATACTTCACGGAATGCACATTGGTAACAGTCGTTAGAGGAAGATGGCATGGAGTTCACGCAGGAAACCGTCAAAGATCTGGTGGAGAAGAAGATTGCCTTCGTGGAGCGCATGGGGCTCAAGGTTCTCGAGTTGATGCCGGGATCTGTCAAGCTCATGGCACCACTCCGAGGAAACGAAAATCACATTGGAAGCATGTACGCTGGAGCCCTGTTCACCCTTGCCGAGATACCGGGCGGGGCGTTGGTCCTGATCACCTTTGACCCCACCAAATGCTACCCTCTGATAAAAGAACTGACGATCAAGTTCCTTCGTCCGGCCGGGTCCGACATATTCACCGAGATCTCCCTCTCCCGGGAAGAAATAGAGCGTATCACCGGAGAAATCTCAGAGAAGGGCAGGGCCGAGTTCGTTCTCCACGGAGAACTCAAGGATGAATCGGGGACTGTGGTAGCAGTGAGTCGGGGACGTACCAGATACGATCCACCGACAAACCGTGGGCGATCATCAACACGTGAACCGAATAGTCGTTGTCGTCGAATCGTACTCATTCCGGAGACAAAGGTATCCCACGTCACCTACGCAGCGAAATGCTCAATCATCTTATTCAGGGTGTGCTCGTGTAAGCGAAATCTTTTCAACTGCAAGGCGTATCAGCCAACAGAAGTCCTCAGTCTTTGTCATTCAAGCTTTCTTAATCAATCCCACCAGAAACAGCAGTACCACGGCTCCAACTGTGGCCGAGATCAATGAACCGACGAGCCCATGCATGGATAACCCAAGAAAGTTGAAAAGAAGGCCCCCGAGGTAAGCACCTATTACCCCCACTACCAGGTTGATGACGAGACCTGCTCCTCTCCCTTTCATGATCGTCTCGGCCAACCAACCAGCTATGAGCCCTATTACCAAGAATCCGATAAAGTTCATTTTTAAGACCTCCTTGTCTCACGTGGCGAGATTGAATCTAGCCCGACTCAAACATTATTTCGTGTTTCCAAGACATACTGTGAACGCCGCTGCGGGAGCAAGATAAAATTCGTATCTTCCCGCAGTACCAAAAGGGTTATGTCTGCGTGCGAAGCGACACTGGAGCGGCTTAAGCAGAGTTCCAGAGTGGCGTTGCGGGAACCAAGCTACCCCTCGCCTTTAAGGCCCGGCAATCCCGGCACATTGGCAAGAAGCTTGTCTACGAGTTCCGATCCGACCCTCTCCCTCGCAAATTCCGTGAACATAGTCACCAGACTGCCCAGATGGCCAAGCCCTAGACCGGATTCGTTCAGGACTGACGCAGCCCCCAGTGCGTCCCCAACTTTCCCACCGATCACAGACCCAACTCCACGCATCAGACCTGATAACAGGCCTCCACTACCCTCTTCGGATGAATCCGCTTGGCCGGAACTGCTCAGCAGCCCTTCAACACCTGGAAGCTTGTCTAAGAGTTGCTGAAAATCGTCTCCGTCCGCGTTCTTTTGCACCAGGCCCAGAATGGCGCCCATCGCCGACTTGACGGATTCCTCGCTAACACCCAACTTTTCCGTTGCCAGTTGAATAAACTCTTCCATTGTGGCCTCCATGCTCATTACAGTGTACCGCCCCACTGTCTCTGCTTCCTTAATATCCCAGCAGAGGTCCTGTTTGGTTAAAGCGCCGATCATTTTCTCCGGGGCTTTACTTGTCGGGGGCCGGTGCCTACTCGGCCTTGTCTTGAACCTTTTCTTTGGCCTTTTCCATTAGGTCCGTGGCCTTTCCTTTGGTGGCCCCCTCCCCCTTAGCACATTCCGCGACCTTCGCTTTTTCTGCTTCTTCTTTGGTTTTGAACGGCCATGCGATAGTCTTGGGCATCTATTCCCGGGCCTTAATTACCTTAGAAATGCCATTCTTGTCCTTGATGACTACCCAACTATCGCCCGCTGCCATCACCGGCGCTCTCGTCAGCAAATAAACTCTGAAAAACATAAAACCGCAACGCGTTTAGCATTCATAATCCCCTCCTGGAATATCAATTCATCCAGTTTGTACTATAAAACATTCCACGGTCCTAATCAAGAATCTGAAAAATAGCCTGTCTAACCGCCTCACACAAAATTATCCCTGTTAATTCCGGATGATTCCATACTCGCGGTCGCCGAGTACTTTGTATCTGTAGAACATTTAGATCCGACCCCCACGGTCGTCTGCGCCTTCTTGGGCAGCGTATGCGGCATATCGGTGAGCTATAAGTAGCCTATTTTATAAAGTAGCCTGAAACTCTCCACTTCCCGTCTTTGTCAACCATGGGCGTGACCGTTTCCACTGCGGATTTCTTGTTTTCGAAGGATGTATTGTACTGGATCACCATGTACTGACCGTCAGTCGCTCCTGGCAACGATTTGGAACACAAATTTCGACTCTGCACTCTGAAGAGCGCCTCGGACCAGCGGTCCGACCACCAAAAGCATTAGGAAACTTTTTTGGGCAAGACTTGGTCAAGCCAATCCTTTACATACCCTGCAACCTCTTGCCAACCTGGCTCCCCAAGAACCCAGTGAGCGTGATTTTCGAATTCTTTGTATAATGAGACGGTTTTGTATTTTTTTGCTACTTGCCGAACAACCGAAGCAGGTGTAATCCTATCTTCGACTCCCGCAATGACTAAGACAGGGCAAGTCACTTTTGACTCGTCAACTCTGCACGCCTTTTTCGCGTCAAAGAGCCAGTATCCGATTTCACACGCTGCCCGCCCCGACTCATAAACGGACTTGTCATAGGCTTCTTTCTGCTCGCTGGGCGACAGCAAATGCATCATTGAATATACTGCCTCATCGAACGTCAGACGTATAGGTTTTCTCCAGAACCCCCATGTTGTCTGCACGCTCCAGAAGCTTTTTATCACCGATGGCTTCAGGGCCAGAATCCCGGCAGGCGATGCAGGAGTCAGCAGAACGAGGGCTTTGGCCAACCCTCGGGCTCCCAAAATCTGCGCTAGCAGTCCTCCCATGGAGTGGCCAAGGATAATGGGTTTCACACCGAGTTGCTCGATTTCTTGTTCCAGGTCTCCGGCATAATCCAAGATGCTGGTCGTTCCAAGCCGAGGATCAGGAGGAGCCTTGGGATCCACACCGTGGTACCTCAAAGTAGTCGTGATACAGCGGTAGCCTTCTTTTTCAAGGATGCTCCTGTAGTTCTCCCAATGCCATCCTCCGCCCCACATACCGTGAATCATAAAGATAGTCTCAGTCATGCTACCCTCCCTGCCGGTTCAGCCGACCTTGGGGCGCGACCCCACCCATATTTAATGGTTTCCAGATAAACCCGCTTCGGTTTCTTGCCTCCCGATAACACTCCGCTTAGATTTGCGCTTAAAACTTTAGTTCCTAAAGTCTTGAGAGGCATTTGGCTTGAATCCCGCGTCTTACATGGTTTCTGCAGAACGCGCTCGCTTTCTCCCGAATCATGCGGCTGTCTTGCCATTTCGAGCGTCTCAGCCAGTGGCGGGTTGGAGATGGTTTCCCGGTCACCGAAAAGTCACTGTGTCTCGTCTTACAGGAGCCAAGAGACGCAAGACTATCGTCAGGTTGATAAAAAAGGCGGTTTTATCGGCTTTCGAGCATACCCCTCCCAACTGTTCCGGGTCAACCAAAATTTTGCAGGTTGAACCTCAATGCTGCACAGGGAGATCCTTTCTCTATGGCAGAGGGTAAAGGTACTATACTGCTAACTTAACAAGTGGTACATGTTCCGGGGGCAGGTCAGGGCGGACATCTTCACTTGCCAGGCCCTGTAGCGTATGATTGCCCTAGACTCTTTCAGAATGGAGGCTTTTGGTGGATACCTCAGCAACACCCAAAGGGGATGATATCCCATGACGGTAGAGAAAAAGATTAAATCAACGCTTCTTATATTAACTATCGTTGCAGCGGCTCTCCTGCCGGCCCAAACCCTTCTGGGAGAGAGTGCTGCCAAGTCTCCGGATTATAAGGATCTGACGCTTTTTCGAGAAGTCATGGGCATCGTCCAGAAAAATTATGTCAAAGACGTTTCGAATCAAGAACTCATTCAGGGAGCGCTTAACGGGATGCTCCAAACTCTGGACCCGTATTCCGAGTATTTGAACAAGGAGATGTTCAAGGAACTCCAAGTTGAGACCACAGGAGAATTTGGCGGGCTGGGGGCCGAAATTACCCTGGAACATGGGATACTGACGATTGTGTCCCCGATCGAAGACACTCCCGCGTATAAAGCAGGTCTGAAATCCGGGGATAAAATATTCAAGATCGACGGTGAGACGACCAAGAACATCACCCTGCTCAAGGCGGCAAAACAGCTGAGAGGGCGCCCTGGAACCAAGGTCACTCTGACGATCATGCGGGATGGAATCAGGGGGTTCAAGGACTACACGCTTGAACGGGCCATCATCCATGTCCGTTCCGTCAAGACCCAAACTCTTGAGAAAGGTTATCCCTATGCAAAGATTACCACTTTCCAGGAGAGCACTGACACGGATCTTGCCAACGCTCTCAAGAAGATGGGTGGAGGTGACAGTATCAAGGGAATGGTGCTGGATTTGCGAAATAATCCCGGGGGCCTACTTGATCAGGCGTGGAAGGTTACGAGTCTCTTTTTGGAAAAGGGCGCGTTGATCGTTTATACCGATAGCCGGGTTAAGGATCAGCAAATGGAATTCAAGGCCACCGGTAGCGGGAATCACTATAAGTTCAAAATTGCCGTACTAATAAATGAAGGGAGCGCCAGCGCCTCGGAGATAGTGGCGGGAGCTTTGCAAGATCACGACCGAGCGGTCATTTTCGGGACCAAGTCCTTTGGAAAGGCCTCGGTTCAAACAATCTTTCCCCTGGACAACGAAACAGGATTAAGATTGACGACAGCTTACTACTATACGCCCAAGGGGCGCAACATTCAGAAGACCGGCATTGTCCCGGATGTGGACATGAAAGAGGAAGTGAAAAAGCAGCGGAAACATGAAGCCGCGGCAGAGACAAAGCCTGAGAATAAAGAGAAATCCAAAGAGAGGCGATTTCTCCGTGACACGGTCGATCCAAAAAACGATCCGGTTTTGAAGACGGCCTTGGAGTGGTTGAAATCAGACCTCACAGCGAAACAGTTCAAGTTGGAAAATGTGAACAAGCCGTTAGGGGATGCTGCTCGGTCCACAAAGTAGGCGGCAGTCGGATTTGCGGGGGCGTAATGAAGCTAATTCCTCGCTGTGCCGTGGCATACAAATGCCTCGACTTGCGGCGGTTGCAAAATCTTGGGAACAATTGCGGAGGCTTGGGCTGCTGAAGAACGAGGCGGAAAAGGTCGGGATGGCGATTCCTGAGAACTATGCGTATAATTTGCGTCTGCGTGCTGCTATTAATCATAGCAAATCGGACAAAGATGTTTGCAACCAATATAATCAAAATCCCAGATCCGCGTTGATCAGAACAACTTTGATACTGCCCTCGGGGAACGATTTCTCAGTGATGCACCACGTGTTGCAAATCCTATCAGGACTGTTGCAGCTCATACACGAAGACGTCTTCTTGCACGGAATCTTGAATACGGGATGATCCCCACATCAAGACTCATGCGGACGAGACATCGGATTGCCATGCAAAGTTCAAAAGCGGCAACCCTGTCGTCAGTAGAGTGGCACCGGTCTTGCGAGACACGGCCCCTGGTTTGGTTCAGGACAGAGCGGAATTGTGGCGCCAACTCCCCTGGAAGTGTGAAAGTGGACAGGAACCAACGCCTTGAACCCGGTAGCGGATTTTCATACGTGGCGATGCGAGGAGACAGCTTCAAAGCCTGGTTTGCTTTGTTGTGATTTTCCCCGGCCTGTCGGCCCAAGGAAATCCTCACTGAGCCAGCCAGACATTTTTGGAGAATCCAGAACAAAATTTCGGGGCTGGCAGCAGGTGCGCGAGGTCAGCCTACCTCCTATGGCCAGCCAGGAACCCCCTCAAAATACCCCCAGGGCCACTGTTCTCGAAAAAGGCACCGAGATTGCCCTCAACGTTCTTTTCTTTTCCTGTGCATCTTTACGCAAAAGGCGTATTTGTCGGCTCGAAAGATGGTGTAATAATATTCGACAACTTGCCCCTGCGGATTCAGGGTTACTCTTTCGGTCGCCAGTACAGCGGTATTTGCATCAATTCCCAATAACTTAGCATCCGCTTTCGTCGGCATCGCTGCGGTGATCTTCTGCTCCGCACTCTGAAGAATTATGCCGTCAGCTTCCAAGACGCTATAGAGCGTCACCATGTTGAGATCATATTTGGCCAGCTTCAAGCCGATTTCGACCGGGTAATGGGTCCTTTCCAGGGCAACCGCTTTGTCTTCTGCAAACCGCAGCCTCTCTACGGCATAATACTTGCCAGTTCCCAAAATCCTGGCTATCTGAGGATTCTTCCTAATGCCATGTCGTAGAAGCCGGATGCCAGGCTTCATGCCCATGCTTTCAATGGTTTCTGTGAAGCTTCTCAGGCTCCCAAGCCATTCGTTTACCGTGTGAGACGTGACAAAAGTACCTTTGCCATGGATCTTCTGTACGACTCCCTCACGAACAAGAGCGCCAACGGCCTCACGAACTGTTGTTCGGCTGACGGCAAAGGTTTCGATCAACTCTCGTTCACTGGGAATTCGCTCTGTATATTCCCCCCTTTGGATTATTCTTTTCAGTGCTTCCTTCAATTGCACATGTAACGGAACGGGGCTGTTTACATCCAATGTCATGATCATACCCTATACTCGTAAAGATTAAAAATTCCTTGCGGGATTCCAAATCGCCACGCTCAACGGAAGAGGTTATGATGTCCCTACCATTCAACCTAAATCTTAACCATTTTTTTGTCAACCTCTATTGGCCTGAAGGGAGACCGCGTCCGGATCCGGCTTCGCCCTGCGAAAGAACATATCGTCCATAGCGAAGTGTTCCGATTCATGAAGGACCGTCGTGAGGAAAACCTGACTGATGATCGACGCGGCAAAGTCACGTAGACTCGGGGAGCAGCGAAGCGATCCGTAAAACGAATCTTGTCATGCGGGAAAGGCTGGGGGTAGGTCCCCCTTGGTGATCGGCGCGATTCCTTTTTCTAATGCGTCTGAGGCAGTAACGCCCATTTTTGGCAGAATATTACTTTAAAATATCAGGTGGTTGATCGATAAAAAGTCAAAGTATAAAAAACTCTTGACAGGAGATCTGATGCACAATAACATAATGACGTCATGATCTCAGTACATCATTAGGTGGCTATAGCGCGGAGATGATGCCACCTCCGTTCACAATGCGCCAGTTTAGGCTTAAGCCCCGGATTTCAGCAACTTGTCGGCTGGAAAGAGCAGAGATATGTCGCAGTAATGACTGGTCACTCAAGCTTGGAGGATGCCATGGACAAAACGTTGATCAGAAATGAAGAAGTTAATCTGCTATCGCGATTAGAGAGGATACCGATAACCAAGACGGTTGTTAGAATCATTGCCCTTTTGGCATCCGTCTGGATTATTGAAGCCTTTGACATCGGCATCGTGGGCCAAGTCATACTTGTCCTGAGGAAGATCTGGACTCTAAGCCCTGGCGATGTGGGGCTTCTTGGCACATCATCAACCATTGGCATAGTTATTGGTCTGTATTTTGCCGGGCCTTTCATCGACCGTTTCGGCCGAAAAAAGGTTCTGATTTGGGGTGTCACCGCCTTCAGCCTTTTCACTCTCGTTGGCGCTGCTTTCCCAAATATCTATTGGATTGTGGCCATGCGGTTTGCAGCGGGTCTGGGAGAGGGTGCGGTCTTTCCACTTCCCTATCTCATGATTTCTGAATTTGTCGGTGCGAGACGGAGGGCTACCCTCGTCAGCAGTGCTAATGCCATTCTTTGCGCCGCATACGTTGTGCCGAGCATTGTCGGCGCCTGGGCGCTGGGACAATTTCCTATGGAAACCGCCTGGCGCATTCCCTTCTTAGTCGGTGGCATTCCGATTCTGACAGTTATCTTCTTTGCCAAATGGCTCCCCGAGTCCCCACGTTGGTTGCTTCAGCGCGGACGGGCGAGTGAAGTAAGGCAACTGGTCGAAACTTTAGAGGGCGAGGCAAAAATAGCACATGATAAAGACTACATAGACGCTAGCATCTTGAACTCGATGACAGTGTCTGGAGCAGAGAAGGCCGGGAGCGTTGTCGCTCTGTTCAAGACACCATACCTCTCCCGAAGTCTCATATCCTGGGCTCTGTATCTTGCCACCATAATGTTTTGGTACGTGATGCTGGTCTATGGAGCAACAATGTTTGCAGGCAAAGGATTCGCTTTTGGCAGTGCAGTTATGTTCGCGGGGATAATGACCGTAATCGGCGGCTTTGGGGAAGTCTTAATAGGCCATCTTTCAGATGGCTACGGTCGCAAACCGGTCTATTTAATCTTTAGCATTTTCGCGGCTCTCGGGTGCGCAATGATGGCTATAGGTGATGTCATGACTGTGCTCATCATAGGCGCTTTTCTGGCAGCCTTCTTTGGTTTCGGAACTCTTGCCCTGTGCAAAGATCTACATTGCCGAGCAATATCCCACACATCTGCGCGGCGTGGGAAGCAGTGTCGGAGAGTCCGCTGCGAGGTTGCTGGGCGGGGTCTTCGCCGCTTATTACATTCCCTTCATTCTTGACGCCGGTGGGGTCAACGCGGTCTTCTGGTTCTCAGGTATAATGTTCATTGTCGTTGTTATTCCTTTTATGATCTGGGGCCGTGAAACAGCCAAATTGAGCGTCGAGGAAACGGGCGCTTCCGGGACATCCGAAAAAACGACTGAAGGAAAGCGTAATCTTGAGATCGTTGTGCCTGAAGGAGGACCATCATGAAGCTGGAAGGTAGGGTCGGGCTTGTAACTGGTGGAAATGCAGGAATCGGGAAAGGCATATCCTTGGCGATGGCGAAAGAAGGAGCCAAGGTGGCAATTTGCGGCAGAAATGAACAAACCCTAAAGGAGACTGTGCAGGAAATAGAAGAGCTTGGCACCGAGGCTCTGGCAGTTAAAGCGGATGTGTCCTCCAGCAAAGAGGTCAAAACGCTATTCTCAGAGGTCCTGGGGAGATTTGGCACTCTAGACATTCTCGTAAATAATGCGGGTATCTTCAGGTCTCATGAGGCTGGAGTAAGGGACAGAATGAAGCATCTTGATCTTGTAACGACCCCGGTCAAGAAGCATTCTCTTCAGATTACCCGATACATGAGTGATGAGGAATGGGAAAATATGATTCAGGCAGACCTCAATAGCGTTTTTTACTGCACCCGCGAGGCTCTGAACATCATGGAAGACAAAGGCTACGGCCGGATCATCAATCTCGCCTCCATCTCGGGCATCTCGGGCATAAGCTCACACAGCCCGAATTACTCGGCGGCAAAAGGCGCCATTGTGGCTTTCACCAGGTCAGTGGGTCATGAAGTGGCCGGAGCCGGCGTTTGCGTCAATTGTATCGCCCCAGGATATATTGCCACCCCGCCCTTTGTCCGGGGGATTGAAAAGATGGGTCCCGAGAAAGCGGCTCGTCTCATGCAATTGGTCCCTGTCGGAAGACTGGGGAGAGTCGAAGAGATTGCTTCTCTCGTTGTGGTACTTGGCCTCAGAGGAGGCATCTTACATGGTTGGACAGATGATCAGCCCTAATGGTGGACTTGTGATCTAAAACAAGGAGGATCCCAATGTTCGACGCTTGCTGCGGGGTCTTAACCCCCCAAGAAATTCGGATCACGACCGGCTCCCTCGAAGAAGAGGCCGGCGGCAGGAGTAGAGTTCACAAAATTCTTGATACCTTCAGCGATACCGTGCCCCGCGCCTGTATTGAAAGAGCACGCTTAATGACGGAATCATTCAAGCAAACTGAGGGCCAGCCCCTGATATGGAGATGGGCCAAGGCACTGATGCATATCGCGGAAAATGTTCCTCTTTACATCGGAGAGCATGAAATCATCGTAGGGCGAGCTAACGGCGAATCCGGAAGATACGGACTTATATATCCCGAGCTTGAAGGGGGATTTTTGGACATAGTGATTGATCTTGTCCGTCAGGGTAAAGCGCCCTACACGTTCACAGAGGACGATGAGCAGATAATCAGAAATGAAATCCTGCCATACTGGAAAGGCAGATCATTTCATGAGGGATTGTATTTGGCACTGCCGGAAGAAACGAGACGGCTGCTGTTCAATCCGGACAATATTTTTGTGCAGAGGAATATCGTCACCCAGACCGCCACCTTCCGAAGCTGTCTCCAGTGGATACTGGACTATGAAAAAGTGCTGAAAAAGGGGTTTAAGGGCATCAGGCAAGAGGCTCAGGACAAACTGGATGCTCTTGATCTCCTCGACCCGCACAACGCCACCGAAAAAGCCCCCTTCCTGCAGGCCATCATCATGGTGTGCGATGCGGTTGTGCTTTTCGCTCGTAGGTATGGGGTTCTCGCTGCGAAGATGGCCGAAAGGGAGCCCGATCCGGAGCGCAAAGAGGAGCTTCTGGAAATAGCCGAGATCTGCTCACGAGTTCCGGAGAATCCTGCCCTCAGTTTCAGGGAAGCGGTGCAGTCCCAGTGGATGACACAGGTCTTTTCCCGCCTTGAGCAGAAAACCGGCGCCGTTATCGGCAACGGGAGAATGGACCATAGACTTCTATCCTTTTTATAAAAAGGATAAGGAAGAAGGCAGGATCACGGACGAGTCCGTGCTGGAACTCCTGGAATGCCTCTGGCTGAACATGGCTCAGTTCATTGATTTGCAAGTATCCCCCACTTTCATCGCTTTCAATGAGGGGCACGCTCATTGGGAAGCCCTGACCATCGGAGGGAAGATCCGGGACGGTAGGGACGCGACAAACGAACTTTCGTACCTCATCCTGAGATCCAAGAGGGAATTTCCGCTGAACTATCCAGATCTTGTGGCACGGGTGCACTCCCTCAGCCCCGATCATTTTCTGCACGAGGTCTGTGAAACCATCAAAGAAGGCTCGGGATTTCCCAAAATGCTCAATGACGAGGAGATCATCCCTCTCTTTATCGCTAAGGGAGCAAGCATCGAAGAGGCAAACGACTACGCGGCTTCGGGATGCACTGAAGTCAGGATGCCAAATAGAGACTCCTATACGAGCCCGTGTGCGTGGGTGAATTTAGCGACCGTCCTTGAGATGACCCTCAATGATGGGAGAATAAAGGCCTTCGGAAACGAACAATTCGGCCCGAAGACGGGCGATCCCCGGAACTTCGTCACCTACGATGATCTTTGGAAGGCCTACTGCGCTCAGCAGGAATACGTCTTAAAGCACGTTTTCACTCAGCAGTACGTGGTGGACAAGCTGCGACCGAAATATCTTGCCACCCCGTTATCTTCTGCCCTCCACGACCTCTCTATGAACGAGTGCAAGGATCTCCATTCCAGTGAGATTGAGGGTGGTGTCAAGTTGGGCTATTACGACCTGATCGGCTTTGGAACGGTTATAGATTCTCTTTCTGCCCTCAAGAAACTAGTTTATGAAGATAAAAGACTCTCGATGACCGAGTACATGGATGCCTTGGATTGCGATTTCGATGGCAAAGAAGTAATCAGGCAATTGTGTCTGAACGCTCCAAAATATGGGAACAATGATTCCTATGCCGATACCATCGGGAGACAGGTCGAGCAGCGGGCTGTAGAGTTCTCCAGTAACTACCGCACCGCCTTCGGCGGAGAACTGGATGTGCGGTATGTTCCGCTAACCTCCCATATTCCGCTCGGGAAGATAGTAGGCGCCACTCCTAATGGCAGAAAGGCAGGTGAATACCTCTCCGAAGGTGCATCAGCTTCTCACGGAGCTGATGTCAAGGGTCCAACCGGTATTCTTCTCTCCAATGCGAACACGAAGAATACCGGATTTAAGGAAAGGGCGGCTCGCCTGCTAAACATCAAGTTAACCCCTGCAGCAGTAGCCGGGGCTGAGGGAACAAAAAAATTGGTTTCCCTGATCAGGACTTTTTGTGACCTCAAGCTATGGCATCTCCAGTTCAATATCATCAATCGAGAAACCCTTCTTGCGGCTCAAAAAGAACCGCAAAAGTACAAGAGCCTACTAGTCCGCGTGGCAGGCTATAGTGCCTATTTCGTGGACCTTTCACCTGAACTTCAGAATGAAATCATAGCAACGGAACATTCATTCTGAGAGAAGAGACTGCAACACTATATATTCGGCGCAGAGGAATTTCCAAAATTTCTCTGCGCTTCATCGAATCAGGCTTGTCTTATTCATTGTGCGGGGAAAAACGAATTGGCTGCGATAGAAATGAATGGATGCGTTTTCAATATTCAGCAGTTCTCCATCCATGATGGACCAGGCATAAGAACGATCGTCTTCTTGAAAGGATGCCCGCTCCGATGCCAATGGTGCTGCAATCCCGAATCCCAGAATCCTCAACCCGAGTTAGCCTGTGATGAAAAAAAATGTATCGGAGGCAGCCAATGCAGCCTCTGCCTCCAAATGTGTGCCCGGAATGCAATCGAATTGACGGAAAATGGCAAAGTCCATATAGATCGGGTTCTTTGCACGAATTGTATGAAATGTGCAGAGGTATGTCCTTCTAGAGCGCTCGAAATGATCGGTAAACAGATGAGTGTTCCAGAGGTTCTAACCGCTGTTGAAACAGACGCCTGCTTTTTTTTCAGGTCCGGTGGAGGACTGACGTTAAGTGGTGGAGACCGCTTTCCCAGCCTGACTTTGCTATTGCACTCTTGAAGGCTGCGAAAGCAATTGGGATGGATACCGCAGTAGAGACCAGCGGTTGCGTTGAATGGGAAATAATTGATAAAGCTTCCAGGTACATAGATACGTTTATCTATGACATCAAATGCATTGACCGGCGTAAGCATAGGGACTTTACAGGCGTTTTTAACGATCGAATCTTGGACAATTTCCGGAAACTGTGTGCAAATTTCTCCCACATTCCCAAAGTTGTCAGAACCCCTGTAATTCCAGAATTCAACGACGACCCTGAAGAGATAAAGTCCATGGCAGAATTTATTATGTCTTTTCCAAATGTGAAGTATGAACTCCTACCTTATCATGCTTTGGGAGAGCCTAAGTAACATCATTTATTGGAAAGCAGTACAACTTGACCGGTGTTAGGCCACCAAGCAAAGATCGAATGACATTACTGACAACTTGCACCAAGTAATTGGCCTTCAGTGTGAACCCCAGCCACCCTGAAAGAGCCAGGTACCGTATTCCGTTTCTCCGTTCGTTGAATCACCTATTTGTGTGACTGGGAACGAATTTCCAAGAGATCGTGAATCACGGATGTACGTCTTCCCTTCGTAGACCCACGGCTTTTCCAGGTCACCCTTCTCCGGCCAGGCCTGGTTCTCTTGCATCTGGTACGGGAAGTGGAAGCGCCTCTGGAGAACCAGATAATTGAACCGACCGCCGAAGGCCCTTCAACCGCTCAGTCAGTCCTTCGTGAAATTTGTTCATATCCATTCCAGGCTGAGAAATAAGGTGGTGCCGAAGGGATCTTCCAGCCCAACTTCTTGAAGGTATTGTCCATAAACTGGACGCCGGGTGCGAAATAGTCAAGGTAGTCCTTTCGTTGTCAGCGTGTTCTTGATGCGATCATTGTCCTTGAGCCACTTGGCGATCCTTGCCCCCTCGATGGCATAGATATCTGCGAATGGATAGATCCACGTGGGCTTCAACCTGGCCATCCAGGTGACATTCTCGTCGTAGAGCAACTGCCATGGAAAGCTTTCGAGGTTCGGGTCCTCCTTCACTATATCAGTTGCCTCTTTGAGATGGACACGCCCCCATAGAAGCGCTTCCACGGCCATGTCTGTGAGGGCCTGAACCACATCCGGGCAATTCTCGACCACTCCGTTGTCACGTGGGCGTCACCCCAGTAAAGTTGATACGGGCCCGTGTCCGTGAGTGGCTTCGCATTCTTCCGATACTCGGTCATCAGACGAGAGGTCGGGGCCCAAGGCAGCACGGCGTCGACCCCTGCGGGGAAGGCGGCCTGGTCCGGGATGGGCATGGGCTTTATGGCGATCTTCGACAGATCAAGACCTTGGGCCATGGCATAGCCAACAAAGGCGAACTCCGCGGAGGAGCCCGCCACAAGTCCGACAGACTTTCCTTCAAGGTCCTTCGGTGAAATCAGTTTTGAATCCAAGTGCACCAGAATGCGATGTTCGTCCAGAGGGGTCCAGATAATGCCGGTGCTCTTGACGCCAACCTTTTTGTCCAACAGGGAGGTCACTGGAAAGTTGCCGCCGTTGCCCACCTGGAATTTTCCCGAGGCCAGCCCTTCATTAATATCAGGGCCGGAGAGCAAACCGACCATCTCCACTTCCAGGCCTCTCTTCTTGGCAAGATCCAGCTTCTTGATAATCAAGGGGATAGTCGCCTCAGCCATCCACGGAGGTTGATAGGCCCATTTTAGGGGCCACCAGCCTTTTTCCTTCAAGTAGCTCACTGATTTATCCGATACCTTCTCGTAAGGCAAAGGCCAGCCCCAGTCCGTGAACTGTTGCTGCGCCTGGGCTACGGGTACCGGTGTCACTTGGGCAGCAAGAATCAGGGTGAAGCTCATGAGGAAGATCACCAACAACAGATTTCTTCGATCCATCACGTCCGCTCCTTTATGGGTCAGCGTCTTAGTAGCTCACTTTACCAAAACAAATTAGCCGACACTGATTACCAGAGTTTCCTCACCTTTTGAGATCAATGCCAGCAACACCCTATTGTGTCAAAATTGGCACAATCGACGAGCTTAGTCAACATATTATCCGGAACTATGCGGCGATCTTGCTTTTTCTAGAGTCTTGAGGCCGTGCCGGATGTGAGAAGCGAGCCCTGAGAAGGCGTTGGCGGAAGAAGAGGGTGCGGACAATGCCGTCGCCTACGGCAATGCGAGAATATCTGGAGTTGTTTCACGACGAAGATCGAGAGAAGCTGAGGGTGGCCCATAGGGCGTTCATTCCTGCGGCCAAGAAGCCTCTTGATGGACTTGTACGGGCCAATACAGATGTTGTCGCAGGTGGCTAAGGCGAGCAGGGGAGACAAGCTCCTACAGAAAACGGCTCGAATCGAGGGGAAGCACAAATGTTTTGTGTAGTCGTGGACCCAGACCCATTTCTCAGGTCCCACAACTGCCGTGAATTTGTCCATCTGGTCCCGCGGGACCACACGCACCTACCACCACAACAGTAGACTGTGGATTCTGGCCGGAGATTCTTATTGACTGGAAGCCTTGCGGTGAGGTAGGCTCAATATCAGACTGTAACCGACGTTTTAACAGCATGACGCCTGGCCTCTGTGCGATTTTGTAGGAGGAGATACGGGTGCCTTTTATGGGCCGGAAGAGTGCTACTTGGAGCGGTCATCGACCCAAAGCACATCGAACTGGCAAAATGGCCACATAATTCCGGATGAAAGAAAGGAGGGGATCACCATGGAGATAAACAGAAGGGAGTTTTTAATAGGAAGCGCAGCGGCAATAGGAACAGTAGCTGCAGGTAATGGAATCTCGTCTGCTCTTGGTCAGAAGGGGTCAAGTGCGGAGGCTGCCGAGGCGGCGCCTACATACGAAATTTACGCCTTAAAGTATGCCGGCCCTGTGTCCGGCAAATTGGCTCTTCTCCTGTGGATGGAAGGCTGGGACAAAGACGCTGATCGAAACTATTACGTGTGGGCCATTAAAGGTAAGAACGAAACCATTGTCGTAGACACAGGATGCAGCTTGAGCTTGGCCACTCAGCGGAAACTAACAGATTTCGAAAATCCGGTTGATATCCTTGCAAGAATTGGAGCAGACAAAACGAAAGTGAAAAAGGTCTTTGTCACTCACCTCCATTGGGACCACCTCGGCGGCATCGAGGTCTTTTTACAAGCTTTTCCGGAAGCGGTTTTCTACGTGCAAGAAAAGGAATTTGATTTCTGGATCAAGAATCCAATAGCCAAGAGGGCCCCTTTTGCAATGGTGTCCGATGAGAAGACAATAAAGGTCCTCGCTCAACTGGAGGGAACACCGCGTCTACAGCGGGTTTCTGGAGACACAAAGATCATGCCGGGTCTTGAGATTCTCCTTGTCCCCGGTCACACGATAGGGCTCCAAGCCGTCGCGGTGAACACGCCGAAAGGCACTGCAATTGTAGCTTCTGACTGCGCTCACGTCCACGAAAGTTTCGTGACAGATATTCCCAGTTGCCTCATCACGGATATGATAGTTTGGATGGAGTCCTTCGATAAGTTGAGGGCCAAAGCCTCATCCATCGACCTGATCTTTCCGGGACACGATGTAATGATGCACAACGATTTTCCCAAGGTCGCCGAGCACATTACGCGACTTGTATGATGCCGCTCTGAATGATCGCCTGGGAGAGCCTTTCATCAGATTCGCTCATCGGTCTGACTATAGGGTCAAGTTTTGGAACACCCATTTTTTCGACGAACTGACACGTCATACCACCAAAGATTGATGCCGTTCCACATTGACAATCTGCGTCGATTTGGCCTTGCTCCTTTTCCGTGGATTCCGCTTTGTTATTGAATAAGTGAGACGGCTTCCGAAGCTCTTTCATATTAATCCCGGATTATTCCTCGGGAAGACGCAGAAATGTATGTTCTTCCGGTCAAGGTGGGAGCGGGAATCTCCTACTACACAAGACGGTGGTATGTTCATGTGGCGTCGGCGTTTCCCTTGGCCGGGCATTACCGCTCTGTGTTCGGGTGACGAGCGCGGATGTGAAAAATGGTTGACGGCGTCGCCTGGAGTGAGGTACGCTCAGAAACCGAAAAATACAGGCTTTTTCAGCAACGTGACGACGGTTTTGCCTCTTTCGGGTCATGTGGGGGACCATACGACGGCTCTTTCGGTGTCAGGGGAACCATCGTTGAACGGGTCACCGACCCCAAGACCCACGAAATGTCAAAACCACAGCATAATTCCGGATAAGGAGAAGTCTGTAATGACAGTCGAAGGAATCTCAGTTGGAGTGTAGAACGAATGGGGAAGGCTCAGAGAGGCTTTTGTGGGCATTGAGGACGATTACGTGGAACCGGAGTACATCCCGGCTTTTGCATGGATGGGTCAGGAAGCAATAGAATATTGCAAGAAATATGGGGGCAGGAAGTCCTCCGAGGTCTTGCCTGAAAAGATAAGAGCGCTGAGGAAACAGGTCGAAGGCCACGTGAAAGCCCTACAGGACTTTGGGACTGTGGTTCACCGGAATCAACCCCTGTTACACCCTGAAGAGCAGACGTTTCTGGACAATGTTCAAAAAGTTCGTCCGAGAGTTGCCCAGGCCGCTAAAACACTGGAACAAAATCGAGATGAAAGGTTGGCAGGTATTTTCAACTTTTATAACGGTTCTCTTGCTCTTGTTGTGGGTGCCTTCCTCATGGGCCTGGGAAATGAACATCCAGTCCGCTCTGTTCAGCTACCGCTACTTGTACGCATCCCAGATGGGCAACCGAGGCTTTTTCGGTCCGTACAACATAGACATGGGTTCCACCGAAGGAGATCTCGCTTCCCTGAATGGGTGGTTTCAGCAGAAAATGGTGTCGGGGTCCACAGGTGTAATCTCTCGGACACGCCTGGTGATCTTCCCCGTACTCAAGGTGAACCCGGCGGTGGCTGTTCGCGGGACTTTCCAGATAGGCCCTATCCTGCCCGACAACCTTCGGGATGTGGTGACCCCGGAAACGCGACTCTTGGTCGCAGAAATCCGCCGGTTAAGATTTGCCGGAAAGTGGAGGAGACTGTGGATCGAAGTCAACACTCCTTTGGGCATGGTATACTACGGAAACAGGCCCTTTCTCCAGGGATGCGGTCTACAATTCAGTAGCCCACGAACCGCTGAGGAAACAGAAGATACCACTGAGAGATCGGAGGAAATTCTCCAATTCGAGACATTTACTGGTCCCCTGACTTTCGGCGCCGGATTTTATCCGTGGAGGCTGGGGAGTCCCAGGGTACTGGAATCCCGAGGATCATAATGCTGCGCGGGTCGCTCATGTGCTCGGGTATTTGAGATATGGATCTGGTTGCGTGGACACCGGGGTCGGGGGATTCTACCTCACTTTCAATGAAGGGCCTGAATCAGAGCGGACAAAAGAGGCGAGAGCTTCACTTGCTCCCAGTACCACCACCGCCACTGAAGGGTGGTCGTATTTCAAGTTACAGCAACGGTAGTATTTTCTTTAACATAGAGGCGGATTGGTACTATCGCACCATACGAAGACAGCGGTCACAAAACGGTCTCTTTCTCGGCGCATCCCGTGACAGACAACCTATTGAAGCATTGATTCCGGGAGGAGGAGGCAGCCGGTTTGCTCCTTCCTATATTGAGTCCTGGCGCTATATGACCGAATTTGGTTTCTTCTCGGGACCGACCAAGCTCAGTTTTCTCCTAGCGCATATGCCTGGCCCGGACAGAAGGCATGGAATAATTATCGACAAGCAACCATATGTTCAAGATCGGGACAAGAGCGCCTACGGTGTCTTTTATCCCTACTGTCTCCTCATGGCGAAGGTTTACCGAGCGGGAGTGAATTCATTTCGAGATATGTCCGCATCCAATGTGGTAGCAGGATTGATCGAGTATATGCCAGCCAGCAACCTTTCGGTGTATGCCTCGCTGATGTATGCCCATCGTGCATCCCAAGGTTACAGTTGGGGCTACATACGACCAAATCCGTCGCGATCTGCCTTTGGGAAGATAGATTTCCGCCAACGAGGCAGTTTTGACAATCCCGCTCCGACGATTCCTGACGATGATCTAGGCTGCGAAGTCGATCTTGGACTGAGGTGGAATTTGCTGGAGAATTGGCAGCTTCATTGCCGCGGTGCCTACTGGCAGCCCGGTAGATGGTTCAACTATGCATGCGTGGACAAATCAATTCCGGATTGGGACGAGCCTTCATCCCAAAACAACTTCGGCGTTAACCCGAATCGAACCATCGAGCCCATAGTCGGTTTTGAGCTATACCTGGACACCAAGTTTTGACTGAGAACTGGACACAGCCGTGTCATGAGCACAAAATCTCACGTGATATTAGGGACTTTTGACTTGTGATTATCTCACATTCCGTATCGGTGGGGCCAACGTAGCGTTGAATTTGTCTTTCTGTCAAGAGCCTCACGTGGAAGATAGTTGGTCATTGGGGACATGTGAGAGAATTTGGAGGGATTCCTGAAGAGAAGTATCGTGTCAACGCAGGTTGACACCCAATCGGAAGGGGCGGCGACGCTATACACAAGAGAATCGGTTGAAATGGGGACACGAGGCTTCGTCAGCAAGCCTTTTGGGATGAGAGAGTTACTCCGACAGGTTCGTAAAGTGCTGGATGCGAGCTGATTTGGCTTAGAAGTAGAGCCCATGTCGTTTCTCGCACAAGGACGACGCGATACGCGAGAATAAAGATTTTCGAATACCTGATGCATGCCCCTCAACCAGAAACCGGCGCAGGATTGTTTTTGGCATACTCGAACTCAGCGAGCGCCGTGATAGCGAACAAGTGTCGCGTCCACCTTGCGCTCGGGGCGAAAGCCCCAAATTCTGGAACTTTGCGATGAGACTGATCCTGTTCGGCAGACGAAGGCCGGAATTATAATTGCCGGATCACGCAGCGACTGCGCTGGTGCTCGTTGCTGAATACGCTATGATAAACAATACCGCTACCAGAATAACCAATCCTTCTTTCGCGATTCGGCCCTTATCTTTAGCTTTCAACCGCAAGTCCGGCTTCTTCTTCGACATCAAGGGCTATTCCAATCCAATCGTAGTTCTCTCGCCCCTTGGCAAGCGAAGCGGTAAATCTATCTTGCAGGACACTTGCAAAACGCATCGGAGTCCGACACTCTTTCGCTGAAGATGAGACGAGATTCATGTCTTTGGCTCCCAATACCATTTTGAATAGCGGCTCATAGAATTGGCGGTCAATAATTGCCTTTCCATAGTTCTTGTAAAGAGGGCAGGCAAAAAGCGTTTCGCTGATCATCGAGAAAAATTGGTTTACCTCTACGCCGTTCTTCCTGGCAAAAGTGAAGGATTCCGCCATAGACTCAATTGCCGACGCAATGAGAAAGTTGAATGAGAGTTTTGCCGCGTTCGCGAGCTCCGGTTCCTCTCCAAGAGTAAAGGTGGCGCTGCCGATGGATTCCAGTATCGGTCGCACTCTGTCCAGTTGCTGCGAATCTCCCGCCATAATGTAGAATTGCCTTTTGTTCTCAACAGCATCAGGTCGCCCCATCACGGTGGCTACGCAGTAATTTCCGCCAAGTGTCTGATGCCGCTCATGGACAATCTTAGATGTTTGCGGAGAGATCGTAGCCATGGACACATGAAGTCCTGCGTCTCCTAATTTCCTAAACATCGTTCCGTGAGCGTGGAATACCGACAATAGTGCGGCGTCGTCGGGAAGACAACTGAACAGGAGACCACCTTCGATGACTGCATCTTCGGGGCGTTGACAATAGACCGCTCCCTTGGATATGAGCTTTTCGAGGGGATCTCGGCGCCTATTGTGAATCAAGACCTCGTAGCCGCCATCAAGCAAGTGGTTCACCATCGGTTGCGCTAATTGGCCGACACCTATGAATCCCAATTTCTTTTCTTTCATTGTGACCTCCTTTAATGACCGTTTGTGCCTATAATGCCAAGGGATCTAAAAAGAGATTTTCCATTAACCACAGCATAGAGACGATGAACAATGCCGCCCAACCAGTTAGGAGAATACTTGGGGGCTAGGTTTGGATTATGGATACGAAACGTGTGACCGTTTCGCTATATCGTCTCAGGCGCTCCCTATAACGGAAACGCCGTTGCCGATCACACTGAGATTGCGCAAATTGGGCAGGGCATATCCCCTAAAACCGAGTGCCTCACAAGGGTGTAGTGAAAGCCAAGCTGAAGCTGCCACCGAAGGTCCAGGACTGCCGATCAAAAGCGAACTGGTACCCACCTACTAGTGGAACCCCGGCGAACACATCACTAATGTCAATTCGTTTGGCATTTCCGTGTAGCATGTTCCATCTGCCAAACACACCGACTCTACCGCTGCCAAAGACGGCTCGGCCATATTCTGCAAATGCTTCAAAGAAATAACCTTTACCGACTCCCTTTGCTAATTCAATCCTATCCTGCGTTAATACGAAAGAGGTGCCAATCGAGTCGTGGAATTTCGCGTCACCTCCCAGCCAAGGGAAACCAATCACCCTGAACATTAGTTGGTTCCCACCGGAGGTCCCTAGGTCCGTTTGGACCCCCACAAAAGGAATGTAACAATTGATGGTGACGTCACCCGTGTCGGAGGGTGATCCAGCCGCACCCGAAAAATTGCCTGGGTCCTTAAAATTCGTCGCGAATCGATCATAACGAAAACCTGCAAGCAGCTTGCCGAGTCCGCAGGTGTCGTAGCTCAAGGCTCCATCCACAAACCACCAGTCCGTGTTGGTACTCCAAGTTTTGCCTCCCGGGGGACCGTCGGTAAGAGAAAAAGTCTCTCCGGAAGACTGGTTGGTAGGGATAAGTATCCAATAGTTCGCTAGAAGGCCTATTCTGCCCATGAGGTTCGTCTGAGCTGCCAGTCCCAGCCAAACTCCTCTGATTCCGTAGCTGTTACTTATCGACAGCAAATCGTCACCAAAAGGCCCAAGATTCGGGCGTCTCAAATTAGCCGAAAGTGCAGTGCCTTTTCGGTCATCTCCCCACCCGACATAAAATGCCAGAGGTCCGCCCACTGATTTCGTCGGAGCACAACTGGAGGGTTCTCCCGAAAATCCCCCAAAGGAAGGTAATCCCGGCAAACCCATTCCAAACAGCCCTTGTGCGCTTGCGGAACCGGCTAGAACGAGAATAATAAGAACCGGTAGCGCTGACAAAACGCATCTTGCCCGACTGTGAAAAGACTCCATAGCTCCCTCCTCAGCCAACTGCAGAACAACCCCTACAGCGCGCACAGTTCATTGGGATGGGGGTGCGTTTGCAGACAACAATGTGATAACAATATGAAAATACTTCGTAAGTGTATACGCTCAAGCAGGGATGAAGTCAACAAAATTCATCGCCGAAGCGTAGCCATTTGTATGTGAACACAGCCAGGACGATTGCGCGGTCAATAACCGGAGACGCTCTTCGACTGGTGCATTTCCGTCCCAAGTTCCAAGTAAACACGCAACAGGTCTTTCACTAGTGATGTCCGCATATTGTAAAAATCGGTACCACCCTAATAATGTTTGTCCCTCCACCTGTGCTCTGCTATCTCTGAAGATAACAGTATTCTCCTTCATAGCATTGCTCCACAATCAGTATTCATGAATGTACCGATGAAAAAGCTTTCATAGCCTTGAACCACCCCGAGGAGACTCGGCCAAATAAAAGTGCTGCCGCTATGATTTGAACGACTTCTTGAAGAATACGAAGCCAGGGACTGGTCAGGATGCCCAAGATGCCTGGAAGAGAGTGGCGAGGGCCATAAATAAGAATAAACGTTAACTCAAATAAGTGACAAAAATAAAAACAAGAGTCTCCGGAACTGCGATAATTAGAAGACAGAGCCGAGCCCAATTTTTTCCCTTTGCGATCATATAATAAAGCCAGCAAGCTATTGGCACTGCGACTTCGGTTCCCCAAAAAATCCATACAGGAGCATCAGAATGCAAAATGAATAGCCCTGTGGCATATTCTATAAGAAAAGATCCAAACAAGCCGGGAGACCCGGTGAGTAACCACACACCAACTACTCTCGTCACTCCGATACCGAGGCCCAAGCAAAGCAAGTTAACAGCTAGCGTAACCTTCCACGGCCTCGCCGGAATCGTGTGTGCTTCCATCTCCTATCCTGCCTTTATGGGGAAGTCAATTACTGCGGCCTTGTGGAAACGTTATTCCTTCGCTCCGTGGGCTTTGAGGAGTTTTATGATCTGAGTGTGACTGTTCAACGTGCATCTCCGTACGTCGCGGCAGCGCTCGCCGGCCCGGTGAGGAGGATTCCTTACAGTGCGCACTCTCCTCTTACAGAAAATCCTACCTGTTGCTGGAAGACGGCTTCAGCCATTCAGACTTCACGACTTCCATTGGGGCGACAACTGGTCCGCATCTAAGCACCAAAGCGAGTTCTTCAGCTTCCTCAGGGCTGAACGTACCTACAATTACGGCCGATCCTCCTGAGATCCGGTCTTTAATCACTGGTGCTGAATACACTCGGTTGTCCAGAATAATCGCGAGCCTCTCATTGATATTCTCGCTGGTGATTCTTTCAAACTCGCGAGCACCGACGCTATTGAATTCCATTCGGATAAGCATACTCCCCATTTTAAGAGGCTGGACTCGCGCGTCGGTGATTACGTCGCCCGTCATTAGAACCTGCTTTTTGAGAACATAACCCTTCGGTAAGACCTGACCGGTCCTTGGGTTTCGATCCATCTGATACAGGATCTCGTCCTCAGACGGAATATCGCCTCTTTCGGCTGCAGCCACGTTGGCTTTATTGTCCACGAGCTTGAGCTCCAACAATGCTCGCTTCTCCATAATCCGCACTGCTCTTTTGATGTCGTCGTTGTAGCCGGGCAGCCGTACAGAAACGGTCTTGGGGTCTATTTGGACTACATCGTCCTTGGAGCCTCCCAGTGCGGCTGCACGCTTGCTTATCGCATCCATTACCGAGGTCACAGGCTGGTCAGACTTTACCTTGAGCGTTAAGAGAAGGTCGGCTCCGTCCTCGGCCTTCAGTGGCTCCCAGGAGCCGGTGCAGAAAAGAAACACTAACGCGATAATGGCGTAAACAACGACGACATGTGTCCTGCCAGGTATTTCTCGGAGTTCTTCTCATGGCTCGCAAAATAATCCATTGAATTGTACCTCCCGAAAGCCCTTAACCATTGTCAGACTCGTACTCTTGGGCACCATTCGTCCCACTTTGGAATCCTCATTCTTTTGCTCCATTTGCTTTCAAGAATTCGGCGATCTCCTTGTGGTGATTCATTTTGGCAGTCTGGATAGCGGTCTCACCAGTATCGGTCTTAGCATTGACCTCAGATCCCTTGTTCAGGAGCAGCTTCAGCACCTCCAGGTTACCTCCCGCAGCAGCGCTGTTTAGTGGTGTCCAGCCATTCGTGGTCTTTGCATTTACGTCCGCGCCTTTGTCTACCAGAGCTTTCACGATTCCTGGATGACGTTTCCAGGCAGCCTCCATCAGAGGCGTGGAGCCGTCCTGCGATTTAGCATTGACCTCAGCACCGTTGTCTAAGAGTAGCTGGGGCACTTCTGCATTGCCGCCTCTGATGGCATCCATCAAAACTGTCACGCCGCGATCGGTCTTATCGTTGACGTCTGCGCCCTTGTGAATGAGGAGCTTTACCACGTCCACTTTGCCCGCTGTAGCAGCCCTCATCAGGGCTGTCCCTCCGAACCTGTCCTTTGCGCTAATATCAATGCCCTTGTCCAGAAGTAGCTCAACTACCCGCATGTGGCCTTGCGAGGCAGCATCCGCGAGGGCTGTACCACCCTCCGCATTGACACCGGCACCCTTGTCCAGAAGCAGTTTCACGATCTCGGGTTGGCCTCCCCAGGCAGCCATTGTCAAAGCTGTGTCCCCACTTTTGACCATTGTCTTGACGTCAGCACCTCTCTCCAGAAGCAGCCTCACCATTTCGCGGTCACCTGGGAAAGCAGCAATCATTAGAGGAGACCATCCGCTCCAGTTCATCAAATTGACGTCAGCACCCTTTTCTAAAAGGAGCTTCGCCACTTCAGGGTGACCCTGCTGTAAGGCCATTATCAGGGCTGTCCTACCGTGTGTGTCCGCGGCATTAATGTTAGCCCCTTTTTCCAAGCTAGTCTTGACAAGCACAAGATCCCCTCGATGCGCTGCTTTTATGAGTTGTTCGTTGAAAGTGGAAGTGTCCTCAGCCATCGAAACGCATGGCACCAGCGCCAAAACCAACATCACGGCCAACGATTGCTTTGTGATCACGGGAATGCGGCGGCGATTCGTGGACATGAATCCCCTCCCTGCTATCGGATTGATTTACGTTTTGTGTGTTTACATCTTCCCAGCCGAGGTATTTTGGTAGCATAGCACAAAGGTGACGAGATACGCTCCTTCTTCTTACCCGCACTTATAGCGATTCTCGAAAATAATCACGGATTGGGAAGAGCGATTCCTGTAAACCGGTAGCACCGGCCACCGTGCCGGTGGCAAATCCACTCCAAAATCAATCACGCCTGTGGCGTGACAGGGACGCCGGCTCTACTGATTCTTCTCAATGCTGGTATTGAATTACTTCAAGACTTTCGAGAACCGCTCTAGCCCGGCTGAAGCGAATCTGGGGCAGAAGAAGTAGATGCTCCTCCATAGCCCTCTGATCAGCGAGATCGATCTGACGAGATGAGATTTGTGACGATAACTGTCTCGGTCATTTCCTGGGCACTGACACTTCGGTCGCACACTCAATTCCTGTTGCAATCTCGGGGAGAATTCCTTTTGTGACATAGATTGGACGGAGCTTCTCTCTCAATTGTGGAAGCTTTCGGGCAAAGACCCCAGCGCCGACCAAGCAAACGACTCCACCTAAGAATAGGGTCCACGGAGCACCGATTACGCTTGCCAATGCGCCGGCCAGCAAACTACCGATAGGCGCCATCCCTACAAATGCGACTGTGAAGAAGCCCATGACTCTCCCCCGCCTGTCGTCGTCCACCATAGTTTGCAATAGGGTGTTGCTCGTGGCCAACTGAATCATTTGGCCGAAGCCCACAGCGGTCAGCAATATTAACGACCAAAAAAAGTTGCGTGAAAGGGCGAAAGCGATAAGTCCAAGACCGAAGATGCCTGCACCGATGGGGATCATCTTGCCTAGCCCCAGAACACCTCGTCTGGACGCAAGGTACAGCGCTCCTGCCAGCGCTCCCACTCCGGAGCCTCCCATCAAAAATCCTAATGCACTCGGGCCCCCATGCAAGACGTCTCTGGCAAAAATGGGCATGAGCACAACTGTACGGCATTCCCATAAGACTCATCAGGGCAAGCAGCAGGATAATCGCTCGGATAGGCTCGAACCTGTACACGTATGTAAGACCTTCTTTTAAGTCATGCCACGCTCTTGAGTTGTGCGCTGCGAAATCCTTTTGCACAATTCTCATCAGAAACAACGAGGCTATTACAGCCAGGTAGCTCAAACCATTGATGAGAAAACACATTCCTTCCCCAACAGTGGCAATAAGCAACCCGGCTACAGATGGCCCCAACAGGCGGGCGCCATTAACCATAGACGAATTCAAAGCAATGGCATTTCCCAGATCGGTCTTTTCTTCAATCATCTCAATCATGAATGATTGACGCACAGGTATATCAAAGGCAGTGACAACACCTAAGACGAGGCTTAACACGATTATTTGCCAGATCACGACGGTTTCACTGAGAACAAGATAGGCTAAAACGAAAGCCTGCACCATTGCGAGCGCCTGGGTTAGAATCAGCAAGCGGTGACGATTCCAACGATCAGCCAGAACACCCGCAAAAGGTGCCAAAACGAAAGCGGGAATCTGTCCTGCAAATCCAACAACTCCCAAAAGAAAAGCGGAATCCGTGAGTCGATAGACCAGCCATCCCACGGCAATGCGTTGCATCCAGGTGCCGATAAGAGACACGCTCTGTCCAAGAAAAAACAATCGAAAATTCCGATGGCGCAGCGCCCTCACAATTGCTCGTAGCTGCCATTTCTCTTTCTGCTTCACTGTTCCTGTTCCCTTATAGGTAGTATAGCTATTCTATTGGGCGGAGATTCCTCATCCGGGATCTGTAAGACTCCAGGGTTCGGCTCAGCATCCTTTCCACATCCTCGGCCTGCTCTGCCGTCATATAGATTAGCCGCTCATATGGGTCCCCTGGCGTCCGGGACCCTTTGTCATCCGAGACAGGCGCGAACCTGCCACACCGCCCTGCCGACTGACCAAGAACCACGTGATTTTGCGTGCGGCACTTTTGCGCGGATGAGTTTCAATACATCAGCGGAGCTGTTTTTTGACTATTTTTCCCGTGGTGTTTTTCGGCAGTTCCTCCAGGAAGACAAATTCCTTGGGAACCTTGTACTTGGCTAGGTTTTGCAAGCAAAATTCCCGCAGTTCTTCGGGGGTAGCCTTGGTCCCGGATTTGGCGACCACGAAAGCTTTGGGGACCTCACCCAACGCAGGATCAGGCACACCCACGACGGCCGCTTCACTGATGTCGCGACGGCTGTACAGGACTTCTTCAATTTCCCGCGGAAAAATATTGTATCCGCCTGAGACAATGAGTTCGTTCTTTCGGCTCGCAACATAGAAGTAGCCTTCCCCATCCTGATACACGAGATCTCCCGTAGCAATCCAACCGTCCCGGATTTTCTGCTCCGTATCATCTCGGAGCTTCCAATAGCCCGGGGTTCCATTTGGACCCTTGAAAATCAACTCTCCGACCTCGCCACGCGGCACATCCCTCCACTCGGCATCCACCAGTCGCGCGGCTACGCCTGAGACGGATATCCCTATGGAACCCGGCTTGCGGACACCGTAGACCGGATTTGCCGTCACCAGTCCCGTAGATTCTGTGAGCCCGTAAACCTCCAGCATGCCAGCTCCGAACTTCGTCTCAAACTCTTTGAGATGTTCCACAGAGAGGGAGGCAGCCCCGGAAAGGCCCATGCGCAGGGAAGAGACGTCGCGAGGCTTGGTGTCAAAGTCCGAAAGCAGATAGGTGAACATTGTCGGTACACCCGGGAACCAGGTCACTCTATATCTCTCTATGGCATCGAATACGGCGTCGACTTGAAAGCGTTCCATGACCACAGCGGACCCACCGCTGGCCAGGCTCCCCCAGAACGGGGTGGCGTTGGCGAAAATATGATTGAGGGGCAGACAAACCAATGTCACATCCGATGCAGTCAACCCATAATTCTGGGCCATGTTGCCTGCTCCGAAGGTGATGTTGCGATGGCTGATCATGACGCCTTTGGGTTTGCCCGTGGTGCCGGATGTGTAGAAAATCATGGCAAGGTGGTCCGCGTTCGCCGGCTCAGGGTTTTGGGGTTTGAGAGGTCCGGCCTCGCCAACAATCGTCTCCTCGAGGGTGTGGCCAGCCTTTTTTGTCACGACTCTGTATAGAGAGGGACATTCCTTTCTCACGATCTGAATATTTTCCTCGAATCGCTCGGTCGAGACAAGCGTTTCTGCACCGGAATCCGTGATGATGTGAGCAATTTCCCTTGGCGTATAAGCAGGGTTCACCGGCACGGCGACAGCACCTGCCTTGATGGCGGCGAAATAGCCCAGGAGCAAGTCCGAATGGTTAGGATGCAGAAATGCGACACGATCGCCCGGTTTCACACCTATCTTACGTAATCCCGAGACAAGTCTGTCTGTGGAGGCGTCAAATTCCCGGTATGTGTAAGAGACATCGGTTCCGTAATCCACGAGCAGCCGGGCATCTCCAAACTGATGGACTTTTGTTTTGAGATATCGAGCTACATCAGGCCATTCCATGCTTTATCACTCCATGCCCTGTTGCCCCACGAGTTTTGAAACCGTCTCTTGTTCCTCGTCAATGAGCGCGACGGCCCTTACCGGGCTGCCAGTGCAATCCTTGAGATTCAAAGGTAAGCCGACAAAAATAAAACGCTTGGCAGGGAGCGCTCCCAGGTTGGCGAGGTTCTCGTAGATGGTACCTTTTCTTGTAGCAGATAAACGTGGACCCGCCGCGTCATGTCAGCATTGTCCTCTATGTTGCCAAGGTCAATGCCCACGGCCTTCATGCCTCTTTCCCCGAGCCACTGAGCCGCGTCAACCGTAAGACCGTTTGCCCTGTGAAAATCGTGTTCTTCCCAACCACCGGACCAAGCCCGGATCAGGACGATATCACCCTGGCGGACGTCCAGACGATCCCGTTCGAGGGTTTGCAGGACAAGGCTGAGGTCCACGGGTTGCCGGATCTCTTTGTCGCTCACATCCAAGAGAACAGCCTCCCCGAAGTATTTGTCAAGGGGCTGCTGATCTATACTCTCCGAATCGGCATGGAAATGGGTTGGTGCGTCCACGTGGGTGCCCCGCGTGATCCGACATAAGCAGTTGTTTGGTGGCAAAACCAATACATGGTGGCTTGTATCGTGGAGCAGTAAACTCGTGTGTCACAAAATTATTGATGACGATTCTCGGGTGGGAAGGGTGCGTGGTAAGGCCGTCATAGAGTTTGTGCGACAGATCGATTATTTTCATGATTATTTCCCGTGAGGAGGAATGAAAACGTATTCACGGCAGCCGGCAGAGCCGGAGGCCATCTCTCTTAATCTCCCGGCAAATACTTCCGCGCATTGAGTGCCTAAAAGAGATCCCACAGGCTCGTTCGTTTCATCATATTCTCTTGGGTATCCTCGAGGATAATTTGTCCTGTCCGCATGACATAAATTCTTTGGGCAAGTGAAATGGCCATTTTTACGTTTTGTTCCACCAGCAGCACAGCGGTTCCCATTGCCTGGATCTCCTTGAGAACCTTCCCCAGATCCTTGACAATGTTGGGAGACAAACCCAGGCTCGGCTCGTCCAGCAAAAGCAGATCCGGCCGGACGAGCATGGACATTCCCACCGCAAGTTGTTTTTGCTGGCCACCACTGAGTGTCTCGGCAAGCTGCTTTCCCCTGTCCTTGAGAATCGGAAATAGTCTGTAAACATCCTCCAGCTTTGCTGACAGGTCATCAGTCTTGCCTATGGCATAGGCGGCCAACTGGAGATTCTCGACGACGGAAAGGTTGGGGAAGAGGGATTTTTCCTGGTGGACAAAAGAGATCCCCTTTTTCACGTTGATAGCGGGGGATTTGTTGGTAATGTTCTCTCCCTTATAAGTTACCGAGCCCCCAGTGGCCTTCAAGTAGCCGCAGACGGCTTTCAGCAGCGTGGTCTTTCCTGCTCCGTTGTGGCCGATAAGCGCTACAAATTCGCCTCCGTTCACATTCACGGACGCGCCGTATATGACCTGCTTGTGCTGATATCCCACATCCAGATGATTCACTTCAAGTAGCAATTCTCTTATCCTCGCTCATGAATGGATCTCTACACGCCGAAATAGATCTCGCCCAGCTTCGGATCGGCCATGAGTTCCTCTGCACTGCCCTGAGCGATCTTCTTGCCCTCCGCCATGAAATAGACCGTGTCCGAGACTCCCCTTACGACTTCCAGATTGTGTTCCACAATACAAATGGTTTTACCGGATTGCGCAAGGTTCCTGATCATACCCATGAACTGCTCCACCCAGTTGGGATCTACTCCGGATGCAGGCTCATCCAACAAGAGAACCTGGGCCCCCGTACAAAGGAGTCTTGCGATAGCCAGCAGCTTCTGTTCCGCGTAGGAAAGATTTCGGGCGACCTCCGATCTCTTTTCCAGAAGGCCCACTTTTTCAAGATACGGCAGTGCCTTTGCCAGGTTTTCTCTCTCTTCTGTCCTTACCCGCCACGGGGTAAAAAAAAGCCGCAGGAGACTCTCTCCGCTCTGGTTCTGATTGGCGATCAAGACGTTGTCGAGAACCGTCATTCCCTGGAAGTTCCGCACATCCTGCCACGAGCGCACAATTCCTATGTGGGGCATCCTGTAGGCCGGAAGGTTAGTGATTTCGCTGTTCCGAAAGTATATGCTTCCCTGGTCCGGCTTTAGGAATCCTGTGATCAGGTTAAAGACGGTGCTTTTTCCACACCCGTTGGGCCCCACCAGGGCTGTGACCTCACCTTCGGCAAGGCCCATGCCGAAATCACTTACGGCGTCAATGCCTCCGAAGGATTTGAAGAGACCTTTCACCTCAAGTATCGAGCCGCGTGAGGCCGGTCCCTCTCGCAAAAGTCCCGTGGCTTCGCTTGAGACCGGGCTGGAAGGAGAGGGGATTGCGGTCTTTGCCTCCTTCTTCCCCGACCTTCTGAGTTGAAAGTATTCAGGGATTAAGCCCTCAGGTCTGAATCTCATGAACAGGATGAGCAAAATGCCATAAATGAAACCGCGGAGGGGAACGATCAGGTCACTGGTCCCCGGCAAGAAGTTCAGAATTTCAGGAATGATAATAAGTAGAAACGCCGACCACGGTGATCCCCAAAGGTTGGCCGAGCCTCCCAGGACGACCATGGCGATGATGAGGATCGACTGATCCAGACTGCCGATAGCGGGGCTGATGAACTGGGTGTAATGAGCGAAAATGCCTCCTGCTCCTGCCGCGATGCCCGTCCCTACCATAAAGACAGTGACTTTGAATTTCATCACGTTCTTGCCGAGGGAGGCGACAGACCTCTCATCTTCTCTAATCCCCTTCAGGACTCGGCCGAAGGGAGATTTTGTCACCTTCAGAGCCACATAATAGACCAGCAACACAAAAGCAGTCATGAAGGGAAGGAAATGGAGTGGTTCCCGGAGAGTCAATCCGAATAACTGGGCGCGTGGAACACCGAAGATCCCCGAGTCGCCGCCTGTGATGTTGTACAGGGACAGCATCAGATGGAAAACAACCATCTGGAATGCGATCGTGAACAGGATCAGATACTCGTCCTGAACCCTTATAAATGGGGCGGCAAGGGTGCCACCGACCGCGGCGGTGACCACGATGGCGGCGACGACCCCGAAGAGAAAATTGCAGCCCCAGTGCATCGTCACTATGGCCGAAATATAGCCACCAATGCAGAAAAACGCGGCATGCGCCATGGATGCCATTCCCCCGTAGCCCAAGATGAGATTCAGGGAAACGGTCAGGACCACAAATACGAAAGCCAGATTCAAGATATGGGCAAAGTATTCCAGGTTCGGTTCCTTCTGCTAAACCGCCTTTTTTCCCAAGAGGCCCTCAGGTTTGATCAGAATGACCACGAAGAGGATAAATGAGGTGACAATCACTTTGTATTCGGTTGGAAGGACCATGATCACCAGGCTCTCTGCAATCCCCAAGATCAGACCTGCGATGATTGTACCCCGCAGGCTTCCCACTCCGCCCAGGAATACTGTAATAAAGGCGATCAATAGAGCCTGAAGGCCAATATTCGGGTTGGCAGGCTTGTCCAGGGTCGACAGGACAGAGGCGATACCCGCCAGTAACGAGCCGATTGCGAATACGAGCACAAAGACTTTGCCGGAGTCAATGCCGATAAAGGTGGCTTTCTCCGGGTTGCTCGAGACGGCGCGTATCATCATCCCCACCTTGGTACGGGCCAGAAAGAAAAAGAGCAGAGCAACAACGATCCAAGCCAAAATCACTGTGAACAGGTCAAGAGTAGTGAATGTAATCGCACCGATGTCTATGATGCCTTCCGGAAACCCCTTGAGTGGCCTCGAGTCTGGCCCGAAAAGAAGATGAATTAGACTCTGCCCGGCAATCATGATGCCCAGGGCAGTCAGGAAGATGGAAAGCTGGGAGGCGTTTCTCCTTCTCATGGGAAGATAAGCAAGTAACTCTACTGCGCAGCCCGCTGCTACTGCGGCCACTAATCCCAGGAGAATCGAAGGCACAAGAGGAAGGGAAGATCCGACCAGCAGAAGAACCGCGTAAGAGGCCAGGGTATATATGAAACCGTGCGCGAAATGAAAGGTCCGCGTTGTGTTATAAATGATGCCCCAACTCACCCCGAGGAGCGCATACAAACTCCCCGTGATGATACCTCTTACCAAAAGCTGCAGAAATAACCCCACGACTCAAGCCTCCCATTGCTATTCTCACTGAGGCTCGGTCGTCACTGCTTCTTGATCACGACGGGCGCACCGCCCTTTATCTCGAAAAGTACAACTGGCTTCTCGCATGTCCCATTTTTCTTGAATATTATGTGGCCACCATAAATACTATCGAACGTGGGATTATCCCAGATGGCTTTTTCGAGTTGTGACCCATCGAAGGGATCTCCGCCCTTGGCTACAACGCGTTTGACCAATTCCTTGAGGATGTAGGTCAATTCATAGTAGTTGGCTGCATAGAAATCAGGATCGACTCCAAACTTAGTCTTAAAAGTGGTAACAAAGCCTTTTGTCCAGGGATCGTCGGAATTCACATTGAAGAACTCGCTGGCAAAGAGGTAGCCCTCGGAGGCTTCCCCTGTCACCTTCTCCATGTCTCCAGAGTGCTCAGTCCCGCAAATGGGAGCCTTGATTCCCATCTTGCGAACAGCCTTTATGGCATAGCCCACATCAAGACCGGTGCTCGGGACAAGAATCATATCGGGATTCTTCGACCGGATGACCGAGGCTTCTGAAGTGAAATCAGTAGCGCCTGTCTCGTGCATCTGCTCGCTGACTACCGTCCCTCCTAGCTGTTTCCAGTATTCTGTTCCCGACTTGTTAAGCGATATGGGTGCAGCCTGGTTGGCATAGATTGTGGCCATGGTCCGGCATCCCTTGTCATACAGGTACTTGAGGGTAAAGGGCAAAATTTCGTTGCCGAGCATCCGAGTGTTATAGAGAAAAGGTACATTAATGAGTTGAGGACTTGAGGCCCCGCCATTGAATACAAGAATCTTCTCCTGCTTTGCCATTTCCATAATTGATAGCGTAGGGGCACTGAACGAGGAGAAGATGGATGACACTTTGTCTATGGATGTGAGTTTTCTGAAGGCATTTTGCGCAGCAGTGCTCAGCCCGGATTTGTGGTCCTCCACCGCGTAGCTGAACTTGTAACCTGCAACCCCTCCCGCCTTATTGATTTCGTCAATAGCAATGCCTATACCTCTTTCCATGGTCATGCCATACCAGGAACCGGAGCCGGTCATGGCAAGAATTGCGCCGAATTTGAAGTCCTTCAATGTCTGAGCTGAGCCCGCCGAAGAGATTAATCCCACAATCGACAAAGCCACGACAAGAATGATTCCCTTCTTCTTCATGATAGTGAACCTCCGATCGGTTTTTGGTCGGCACTAACTTTTGCTTTATTTGAACCAGCCGGGCAACCGGCTTCTCCCGATCCTCAAAGGGGACGCGGGTGCGCCTAAAGCTATTCCTTTTCCACGCTAGCTGTGGATCTTATGTTTGAGTGAAACGGGCATCAACCTGCTGGAAACGGTCATCCCCATAAAGGCTGTTGACTTTTTCAACATACGACCTTTAGTTTGTCGTGTCGAGATAATTTCTTGAGCCTTTGATTTCCACAGCGTTGGTTTTACCGGTTCCGTCAAAGTGGACGACAGAAACGCGACAGAGAATGGAGGAATTCTATGGCGTCGATCTTCGGCAACGCAAATCTGGGAGACCTGGTTTTACGAAACCGTACGTTTCGTTCGGCCACCTGGGAAGGATTGGCTGACGGAGACGCTGACTACGTGTCGTTCAGCCGGCCTTTGATCTGCGAGCCTGATCTGATTGAAAGATGGAGGCTCGGAGACAGGAGCAAGTCAAAATGCCTCTCCTGCAACGGTTGTCTCAAAGAGGGTCTGAAAGGTGAGGGCATCGCATGTGTGGGAAAGCGGTCGGCGTAGCAGTAGTGATGAATCGGGGATTATGACCTTGCATGCCCCCTGAAGATCTGCTTGTGGAGGGATTGCTTTTGAATGAAGAAAGAGAGTCTGACAAAAGCCTGAAAGTGGTGGTGGCGGGTGCAGGCGCCATGGGGCACGGGCTGGCCCTGCTGATGGCTAGGGCTGGACACGAGGTCATGCTCATGGACCTGAGCGAGGAAATCCTTGGCCGTGCCACGGCTCTGATCCGATCTCATCTTCTTATGCTTTCGGAATCAGAGCAGATACTCGAAAAATCCATCCCGGTAATCATGGATCGGATCCATCCCGGCACCCGGATAGAAGCCTTATCCGACGCAGATCTGGTGATAGAATCTATTTCGGAAGACCCGGAGGCAAAAAGAGCCTTCTATGCTAAAGTTGAAGCTTTCTGCGGGCCGGACGCCATTGTGGCGAGCAACACATCCTATCTCGACATATTCGAACTTGCTCCACAATCACTTCAGCAGCGGCTATGCATTAGCCACTTCTTCGCTCCCCCCTACCTCATCCCGCTCGTCGAGATTGTCAGGGGGCCGGAGACGCTTCATGAAGTGATTGACCGCATGCGAAGTATCTTGTCAGGTGCCGGCCAGAAGCCGGTGGTCCTGGAGAAATTCATCCCCGGCTTCATTGTGAATAGACTTCAGAGGGCCCTGGGCCGAGAGATTTTCCACCTCATTGACCAGGGCTATGCCAAACCGAAGGAAATCGACAGGGCAGTACTGGGCAGCCTGGGGATTCGTCTTCCCGTGCTCGGTGTCGTGCGCCGCTATGATTATGCCGGTCTGGATTTCGCCCTCAAGATATATTCCAATCCCCCTATCGGTCTAATGAATGAGGACCGGACCCCTGCTGTATTGGAGGACCTCGTTTCAAAGGGGCATTTGGGGGTAAAGTCGGGTAAAGGTTTTTATGACTACAAGGGAATGCGACTCAGCGAGATATATGAACAGCGGGACAGGCTGTTGATGCGAATGAGGGAAATACTCAAAGAGATTGAAGAAGAGTTATGGAACACAGAATAACTTGGTAATCCTTCCGTTGGCGTAAGAAAGGGCAGTGTTTCTGCAAACTGCAAGGCTTTTTCAATCAAGAATAAGGAGAAGGGCATGGAAGCGGAAAAGATCAGGCAGCTCATAATTTCAGGTCGGGTCTATGACCTGGGCATGGAATACTACGTTGGAATGCCCCACCACCCCAACCATCCACCTTTTGCTTTTTCATTGACCAAGCTGCATGGAGAGGTGATTTATGGAGACGGTGTATCTGCCAGCAATTGCCTTTTCACCACGGGAGGCCATACGGGCACCCATTTTGACGCGCTTGGCCACATAGCTCGAAACGGCCAGGTACACGGTGTAGGCGACATAGCCCCTTGGCAGAGCTACGAGGGGCTCAAGAAAGCGGGAATCCATGAGGTCACGCCGGTGGTGGCCCGGGGAGTCCTCCTGGACATCGCGGGCATTGAGGGAAAGCAGTGTCTGGCCTCGAGTTACAGAATTGATGCCAAAGCTCTTGAAGAGGCCACCATCCGACAAGGCATTCAAATCGAAAAAGGAGATGCCGTGCTCATCAGGACCGGCTGGATAAAGTACTTCCACAAGCCCGTCAAATACACCTCTCATCACGACGGCTGCCCCGGGCTCGTAGAAGAAGGCGCAGAATGGCTTGTGGCCCGGGGCGCCAAGTATATCGGTGCTGATACAATAGCTCTGGAAAAGACGCCGAGCACAAATCTCCCTGTCCACGTCATCCTCCTTGTGAATAACGGGATACATATTATCGAGGCAATGAACCTGGAAGAAATTGCTGGAGATAAGGTTTATGAGTTCCTGTTCATGGTAAGTCCGCTGAAGATCCGTGGAGGCACCGCGTCTCCGGTTAGACCGATAGCGCTAGCTTAGTGAGAAAGGACTTCGGATGAGATTCGAATTCACTGAAGAAGAAATCATGTTGCGGGACCAGATAAAGCGTCTCACCAGGGAAAAAATCGCCCCGCTCAGCGAGAAAGGGGAGGAGATAGAATCCCCGGAAATTGCCGGGCCAATGATCAGGGCCATCGGCGAACAGGGCGCGTGCGGACTTATGGTTCCCGAGGAGTATGGAGGAGTCGGAATAAGCGCCGTAGGACTGTGCATCGTGCGAGAGGAGTTATCCAAGGTGTCCAGTCAGGCGGACCTTCTTTTCGCGGAGCTAGGTCTTGCAAGCTACGGAATAACGATCGCCGGGAGCCCTCTTCAAAAGCAGAAATACCTCCCCAGGGTGGCAAAAGGAGAGGTGCTGGGCAGTTTTGCCTTGACTGAACCCAACGCCGGGTCCGACGTGGCTGCAATCAGTACCAGGGCTCGCAAGGAAGGAGACTACTACGTTCTCAACGGTGAAAAGGTCTACGCCTCTGTAGCAGGTCTTGCCGATTTCTATCTGATCCTGGCGAAAACAGACCGTGCCAAGGGGCGCAAAGGGATCTCCGCTTTTGTTGTGGATGCCGGCACCCCCGGAGTGCATATCAACAAGATAGAGATGATGGCGGGCATTCCTGAGTATTCCATAACGCTTGAAGACTGCCGGGTGCCGGCGGAACAATTAGTCGGCACAGAAGGGGACGGATGGAACATCATTTTTGCAACGCTTGGAACCTTCAGAGTCACAGTTGGCGCGGCTATGCTCGGCCTCGCACAAGCAGCTTACGAGGAGGCGATGAAATACGCAATGCATCGCGAGGCATTCGGGAAGCCTCTTTCTGCGTTTCAGGCCACCCAGTTCAAGCTGGCCGACATGGCTGTCGAGATAGAGGCGGCACGCTGGCTGATCTACCGCGCGGCCCATTTGAGGGATGAGGGGAGCCGCTTAAGTGGTATAGCATCCGCCATCAATACTGGCGAGCGATTGCCGGACCCTGCTGATTCGCTCAAGACTTCCGATCATAGCCACGTAAAGTACGTTTCCATGGCCAAACTTTTTGCCACCGAAATGGCCTGCCGTGTGGCAGATCAGGCGGTGCAAATCCATGGCGGGTCAGGAGTCACCAAGGGGGTCAAGGTCGAGAGGCTTTATCGGGAAGCGAGACTGCCGCGCATATACGAAGGGACATCCGAAATTCAAAGGCTGACCATATTCCGAGAGCTAGCAAAAGAGTTTTGATGCCAACTCGCGGACAAAGAATTAAGAATGCTAGATAAGGCCGCCGTACCCGACTGCGGCACGCCGGCCAAAATACCTTTTCAGCCAACTGGAGCGGAAGCTAGTGCAAAAACTAATCATTTCGGTGGCCGTGTGCGGTTCGGGCCCGACACGTAGTCAAAATCCTTATGTCCCGTACTCCCCGGCAGAAATCGCCACAGAAGCGCTGCGTTGCTGGAGAGCGGGTGCAGCAGTAGTCCATGTGCACGTCCGTGACCCGGAAACCGGAGCACCGGCCTTTGATAAGGCCCTTTTCAGAGAGGTGGTTGAGCGGGTTCGCGCCGAAAGCGACATGCTCGTCAACCTGACCACCAGCGGATTTAATCTCACCGGCCCGGATGTGGGCCGCCAGCGGCTTATGCCTCTGGAGCTTAAGCCGGATCTATGCTCGTTGGATGTGGGCTCTTTGAATCTTCGCGGCCGGGTGTTCATCAACCCAGCGGATTGGGTGGAACTGGCTGCAAAAGAAATGCGTGAAGCAGGAGTTAAGCCGGAACTGGAAGTATTCGACACAGGTCATATTCGACAAGCCAAAGACCTCGTGGAACGGGAACTCCTTCAGCCGCCGCCCTATTTTCAGCTCTGTATGGGGACTCAATGGGGGATCGAAGCCACTCTGGAGGCGCTCCTGGCTATGAAACGACGCTTACCGGACGGCTGTCAATGGTCGGTGCTTGCGGTCGGACAGGCCCAACTCCCTCTCACCACCCACGGAATGCTCCTGGGTGGGCACGTGCGGGTCGGTTTCGAAGACAATCTCTATCTGTCAAAAGGTTTGAAAGCCAGCAGCAACGCTCAGTTCGTGGAGAGGACCGTGAATCTCGCACGGATACTGGACAGAGAGGTGGCCACGTGTTTCTGACGCGAGAGACATTCTAGGCTTGAAATAGCCATAGGACAGCCACGGTACCGTGTTGCTCGGGGAATACCTTGAACGCCTCTTACGGACAGATCTAGAGCGGTTCTCGAAAGTCTTGAACTAATTCGATACCAGCATTGAGAAGAATCAGTAGAGCCGGCGTCCCTGTCACGCCACAGGCGTGATTGATTTTGGGGTGAATTGGCCACCGGCACGGAGGCCGGTGCTACCGCTTTACAGGAATCACTCTTCCCAATCCGTGATTATTTTCGAGAATCGCTATATCTCCTCCGATTACAATTCCGGCCGGGGAATGTCCCGACTAATCAGGCCCAAGGGTCCAGGACCACCTTGAGGGGTACTTCTCCTTCGGAAGCGCCCCCGACCAACCGCAGGGCGCGTTCAGCATCTTCAAGTGGAAAACGATGGGTGATCATCTCTTCCAAAGGATATTTCCCGCGACGAACCATCCCGATTGCAGCTTCAACGGATTCGAAATCCTGAGAATAGGCTCCCATTAGTTTCAGCTCTTTGACGACGACAGTGTCCAGCAGCAAGCTAACAGGGTTGGAAGCGCCGTACAGACCCGGCAAGACCAGCGTCGCTCCGATGCCGGCGACTGAAAGTGCCAGAGCCGCTCCTGATGGATGCCCCGATACGTCCATTATTAGATCCGCCATTCTTTCTCGAGTGGCTTGACGCACGCAATCTTGAACGTTTTCTCGATCCACGTTTACCACAACATCCGCTCCTAATCGCCGCGCCATTTCCAGCCGGGGCTCGTCACGATCCAAGCCCATCACAATGACTGGTTCTGCTCCGCATTCTTTTGCGACCGCTACAGCGGCCAATCCTATAGGCCCGGGCCCCACAATTGCCACGCTTCTGCCGAGCGAGGCGTTGCCGATTCGGCTCATCCATCTGACAGCATTGCCGAAGACCGCTCCAACTAAAACACCGAGTTCAGGGCTCACACCATCGCCGATCTTGTGCACCATTGCTCGAGGGTGAATGTACAGGTATTGGGAATAAGCTCCAAACAAGTGAGGCGGGTCCAGGCACGAGATCATCGAGCCATAGGAATACATTTTATCGCAGAGCGTATACCTGCCTGCCAAACAAGGTCGGCATTCTCCACACCCAAAGGCGTACTCGACGATGACTCTGTCGCCCTCCTGAACGCCGTGCCGTTTCCCGGCCGCCTCCCCTATTTTATGGACGCGACCCACTATTTCATGCCCGAGAATCAGAGGGTATGGCCTGGGACCCCGTGACGGCTTGCCTTGAAATATTTTCGGATCAGAGCCGCACACTCCGACTAGTTCCACCTTCAAGAGACCGTCCTCAGCGCCCGTTTCCGGCAAGTCATATTCGCGCATTTCCATGTGACCCGGTCTAGTGACTACCATCGCCTTGCTTTTTGCCATGCTCTTTCCTTCGGTGTTAAGGAATCGTCTGCACATTCACCTCAGACCCGACCCAGAATTTCTCTCGCAATCGTGAGCTTTTCGATCTCCTTGGTCCCTTCGTATATTTCCACGATCTTAGCGTCCCGGTAAAAGCGCTCGACATCGTATTCGTCCATATAACCGTATCCTCCGTGCAATTGGACCGCTTCATCTGTGACTCGGACAGCGGTCTCGCCGGCTACGAGTTTCGCTATTGAAACAAGCTTCCTGTCCACATGTCCCTGATCGATCAGCCAGGCAGCCTTCTGGTACAGCACACGAGCACTCTCTACTCTCGCGGCCATGTCCGCAACTTTGAACTGAAGGCCCTGAAATGATGCCAGGGGCCTTCCAAACTGGGTCCTCTCCTGCATGTACGCTACCGCCTTGTCCAAAGCTCCTTGGGCTACCCCGACACCTTGCGCCGCAGCCACCACCCGATTAATATTGAACAAGCGCATCACCTGAGCGAAACCCTCCCCCTCTTTTCCGGCTATCAAATTCTCCGTGGGCACTTGCACATTGTCAAAGGAGAGTTCGGCCGTGTCAGACGCTCTGATGCCCATCTTGCCTTTAAGCTTGTTGGCTGTGAAGCCCTTCCGGCCTCTTTCAACCAGGATAAAACTGAAGCGCTGCGTCGGCTTTTGGGCGTCCGGGTTGGTGAGACAGAATACCAGTAAGAAATCAGCGATGCTGCCGTTAGTGATGAACTGCTTGGCGCCGTTTATTGCATAACCTTCTGCCGTTCTTACAGCTCGGGTCTTGACTCCGAAGATGTCACTGCCGGCATTGGGTTCGGTGATGGCGCAGCCCATGATTGCTTTGCCTTCCGCTATGGGCACGAGATATCTTTTCTTTTGTTCCGGAGTGCCGAAGGCACCGAGAATTTCCGAGCCAAAAACAGCCAGCAAGATGTTGCCCACCCCAGGGTCCACCCTCCAGAACTCCTCCATGACCATAGCGTGTTCTAGGCACCCTAGCCCGAGTCCCCCGTGTTCCGTCGGAATGAGAATACCCATAAAGCCCAGCTCGCCAGCCTTTTGCCAAACATCTCTAGGGAACTTTTCCTCTCGGTCGCATTCTCGTGCAACTTTCGGAAACTCTGTCCGTGCGAATTTTCGCGCAGTTTCTATTATTTGTTTCTGGTCATCGGTAAGTGAGTAGTCCACCGGGCACCCCCTAAACATGAACAGCGGGAAGCTGCATACTGATCGGTCGGTATTGTTGTTGCCGGACGGGCCATTGTCAAGGCAAAATATAGTACAGTCTGAATATAAAAAACTTGACACAGTAGGCCGTTCAAGTCTACCGTTATCCATACCAACCGTTCAGTATGAGCGCTCAGGCCAACCATGAAGCGAACCAGTGACACGGAGCAAAGGATTATTGAGGCCGCACTCCAGATTTTTGTTCGCAATGGATACCACGGCACTTCTGTCAGCGAAATCACCCGGAAAGTAGGGATGACCAAGGGCGCCCTTTACTCCCACTTCAGCGGAAAGGGTGAGCTACTGCTTCGAATTATTGATGAATACAAATCTCGCTTTATTGGCGGAATGACCCAAGCGCTGGTGGAGTGTTCGGGTGACGCTCTGGATCGGATTCATCGTGTCTTCAGCTTCAATTCGAGATTCGCTCTGGAAAATCAGGATCTGTGCGTGTTCTTGACCTTTCTCACCACTGAGCTGAATGCCGACGTGGATTTCGAACCAGCTCTTAAAAGCGTCTACATGGAATATCGGAAGATCATTAGTGCAGTTGTCCGGCAGGGCATACGACAGGGCATTTTCAAGAAAGATCTTGATCCTGAAACCGCCGCTTTAACTTTCATTGCGTTGCATGACGGTGCGCTACATCAGTGGGTGCTGAACAGAAACCATCTTGACGGAGAATTATACGTTCGCACGTATCGTGAGGTCTTCCTCCACGGGCTGGTGAAACGGCGAATATCCACCGTGAGAGGAAGGAGACTATAATCGAGCTGGGCCGAGGTTTTTACGATTACAGTGACCGAGAAAACCCTCGACCGCGAGATCTTGTGGGATTTTAACCTCCTGCCTCGGGGTGCTCCAATGATGCGCCGCACCGAGGCTCTTTTCTTCACCCTTACAAACTGGTGATGAGGTCAAATGGTCATGGATGAAGTGGTCCTGACAAGTGCGATAAGAACGGCGCAGGGAGACTTCGGCGGCACGCTGAAGACCGTGCCTGTGACCGAATTGGCGCGGCTGGTAATTGAAGAAATCCTCAGAAAACGGGGGGAGCCCTCAACCATAGACAAAGTGATTTTCGGTAACTGTTTTTCGCCGCTGGAACAAAACATTGCCCGTGTTTCAGCTTATCAGGCCGGCGTCCCTGAACATGTCCCGGGATTTAGCATCAATGGCGCCTGTGGCTCTTCCATGCAGGCGGTTATCAGTGCCCTACAAGCTGTGCAATGTGGCGAGGCGCAACTCGTGCTGGCAGGCGGGGTAGAAAGTATGAGCAATGCCCCGTACATAATGGAATCTGCCCGATGGGGCCAGCGTATCCGGCACCTACAGGCATACGATCTCCTTTGGAAGGGGATGCAGGAGTACCCCATCGGGGTAGGGATGGGCTTGACAGCCGAGAATCTAGCGCAAAAGTATGGGATCTCGCGCGAGGAACAGGATGCTTTCGCAGTCCAGAGCCACCAGAGAGCGGCAAAAGCTATTCAAGGGGGAAGATTCAAGGCAGAAATCGTACCCGTCCCGGTCACGAGGCCGAAGAAGGAGCCGCTGCTTTTCACTACCGACGAACACGTCAGGCCGGATGTTACTATCGAACAGTTGGCGAAGCTCCCGCCTGCGTTCAAGAAAGATGGCACTGTGACCCCAGGCAACGCATGCGGTATGAATGATGCTGCCGCGGCTGTAATAGTTACCAGCCTGAAAAAAGCCCGTGACCTGGGTCTGAGCCCTCTGATGCGCATTAGAGGGTACCAGGTGGTGGGGGTAGATCCAAACATCATGGGCATCGGCCCGGTACCGGCCATACGTGGGGCCCTCGCCGGCGCCCGCCTCGGACTCGACGACATAGATCGCTTTGAAATCAACGAGGCTTTTGCAGCGCAGTATCTCGCGTGCGAACGAGAGTTGGGCCTGGATCGAACCAGAGTAAACGTTCTAGGGAGCGGAATAGCTTTGGGTCACCCCGTCGGTGCAACGGGCTGCCGGCTCCTGGTAACCCTTTTCCACCAGATGGTCGCCGACGACCTTCAACTCGGTGTAGCTTCTCTTTGCGCAGGCGGAGGAATGGGCTTTGCGATGGTGCTGGAGCGCGTATAGACGCGTTTCACTATCAGGCCGTTTCCATTAACGGACGCAACCCCCGGATCCTGGGCTGCAATTTGATAAAACCCCCGCTCTTTAGACACCAGAAGCAGGTCCCATGCTCAAGGTAAAGAATATTCAGGTGGTCTACAACAATGTGATCATGGTTTCTGAAAGGGATTTCGCTGGAGATCCCGGAGGGGAAGGCGGTGGCCCTTCTGGGAGCTAATGCGGCGGGCAAAACCACCACTCTCAAGGCCATAAGTGGCATATTAAGATTTCAGAATGGCGAAGTGGAAGAAGGGGACATTGAGTTCATGGGCCGATCCATCACAGAAGAGGACCCTGACGCCATTGTGAGGATGGGAATCTGTCTGGTCCCGGAGGGTCGGCGAGTATTTGACGACCTGAGCGTGATGGAGAATCTTTGGATCGGAGCACACACGCGCCGGGACCGAAGCAAGGTCAAGCATGATCTTGAGATGGTCATGGACTATTTCCCCCAGCTTCGCCGCCGCCACACGCAGCAAGCTCTTCTGCTCAGCGGAGGGGAACAGCAGATGCTGGCGATTGGCCGAGCTTTGATGTCTCACCCCAAATTGCTAATGCTCGACGAGCCGTCCCTGGGCCTTGCCCCTCTACTGGTCAAAGAGATCTTCGAAATTCTTAGACGCATTAACAAGGAACAAAGTACCTCGATCCTGTTGGTGGAACAGAATGCTCATGCTGCCCTGAATTTCGCACAGTACGGGTACATCATGGAGAATGGGAAGATAGTCTTGGATGGTCCCACCGACCGCCTGCTCGAAAATGAGGACGTAAGGGAGTTTTACTTGGGCGTAACCGACGATCTTGAGAGAAAGAGTTATTCCGAGGTCAAGCATTACAAACGACGCAAACGTTGGCTATCCTGACGGATCGCGGTGACCATGGAACTGCTGGAGATTAAAGGGCTGTCGCTCCATTTTGGCGGAATCACAGCCATCTCGAACCTGGAAATGACCGTCAAAGAGGGGCAACTTCATGCAGTGATCGGTCCCAACGGCGCGGGCAAAACTTCTTTGTTTAACTGCATTAGCGGCGTCTACCATCCCTCATCCGGTGATATACTCCTTCGCGGAGACAGCATCTCCCGTCTCCACCCCCATGAGATCGCCCAAAGGGGAATTGCTCGAACATTTCAGAATATCGAACTGTTCAGCAACATGAGTGTAATAGACAACCTTTTGCTGGGGTGTCACATTCACATGACTTCAGGGCCTCTCTCCTGCGCGTTCTTTTTCGGGAAAGCGGTTAACCAGGAAGTGGAAAAAAGGCTGCACGTGGAGAAAATCATCGACTTTCTCGAAATTGAGAAAGTTCGTAAGAAGATGGTCGGTACATTGCCCTACGGAATACAGAAGAGGGTCGAAATCGGACGAGCCTTGGCCATGAATCCCAAGGTTCTCCTCTTGGACGAGCCGGTGGCCGGAATGAACCAGGAAGAAACAGAAGATATCGCTCGCTTCATACTCGACATCAAGGAGGAGAAAGGGATCACTGTCATCATGGTGGAACACGACATGGGTGTAGTCATGGACATTGCTGACACGGTAACTGTTCTAGACTTCGGTTCCAAGATTGGCGAAGGAACTCCGGCACAGGTGCAATCAAGCCCCGAAGTGATTGCAGCTTATCTGGGTGGATAGCCGAAGGGTTATAAGGGGCAGATCATGGATGCTGACACTTTACCCAAGCTCTTCGCCAGAAACAGAAAGCTCTACTCAGACAAGGTGGCGCTGAGAGAGAAGGATCTCGGTATCTGGCAGCGTCACTACCTGGGATGAATACTGGGACCACGTCTGCTTCTTCGCTCTCGGGCTTCGGTGTCTTGGTCTGAAGCCGGGCGACAAGCTCTCAATTCTGGGGGACAACTGTCGGGAGTGGCTGTACGCTGATCTGGCCACACAGTGCTCCTCTGGAGTATCCATTGGCATATACCCCACCGATGTGTCCTCACAAGTCCGATATATTCTGGAGAACTCCGAATCCAGCTTCGTTGTGGCAAAAGACCAGGAACAGGTGGACAAGATCCTGGAGACAAGGGAAAGCTTGCCCGGCCTCAAGAAGATCATAGTGGTGGATATGAAGGGGCTCCGCCGATACAAAGATCCTATGATCGTCAGCTTCAAAGACGTCGAAGCCTTGGGCAAGAGCGCTCATGAACAAGAGCCTCATCTGTTTGAAGACCTGGTGAATAGCACCAGGGCAGAAGATGTGGCCATCATCGTCTACACATCAGGGTACCACGGGCCAGCCAAAAGGGGCCATGATGAGCCACCGTAACATCTTGGCAATGATCCGGGGCCTGTCACAAGTGCTGGCCTTCAGCCCTTCGGATTCCTTTGTGTCAGTTCTGCCTCTTTGCCACATCGCCGAGCGCATGTTTTCCCTAATTTTCCCCATGTGGGCTGGATGTACAGTGAATTTTGCCGAGAGTGTGGCCACGCTGCAGGAAGATCTGAGCGAGATTTCCCCCACTGCGTTTCTGAGTGTGCCACGCATCTGGGAGAAGATGCATTCCAGCATCATGATACGGGTGCAGGATTCAGGCTTCTTTAAGCGTTGGGTCTTCAGGGCGATGCTTCCCATAGGCATGCGGGTGGCCCAACTGAAACTTCATAAGAAATCAGTGCCTCTGCATTGGAAAATGCTATATGTGCTGGCTTACTTGCTGCTGTTTAGGCCCTTGAGAAACCACTTGGGCCTCTTGGAAGCCCACATATTCGTCAGCGGAGCCGCTCCGCTCTCGCCTGATCTGACGAAATTCTACCACGGCATAGGAATATCAGTTCGGGAGGCGTACGGCATGACGGAGTCGACCGGAATCTCCTTTATGCCTAGGAATGGTGAAATAAAAATTGGAAATGTCGGGAAGCCCATACCAGGCGTAGAGTTCAAGATAGCAGACGACGGAGAGATTCTTCTGCACGGTGATGCCGTTTTTGAAGGCTATTACGGCAACCTGGCCGCCACACGGAGCGCTATCATTGATGGCTGGCTCCATACCGGCGACGTCGGAGAGATAGACGGTGACGGAGACCTGCGGATTACAGACCGGAAGAAGGATATCATTATCACAGCCGGAGGCAAGAATATCGCTCCTTCGGAGCTGGAGAACAGGCTCAAGTTCAGTCCTTACATCAAAGAGGCCATTGTAATAGGCGATCGTCGCAAGTATCTGACATGCTTGATCCAGATAGAACTCGAGAACGTGGAGCATTGGGCCCAAATCAATCGAATCTCTTACACCAACTATAAGAGCCTCGCTACGCATCCGGAGGTAAACAGGCTGATTCAAACCGAGGTAGACAAGGCCAACAGCAACTTCGCCCGGGTGGAAACCGTAAAGAGATTTACCATCCTTGACAAGGAACTGGATCAGGATGACGAAGAATTGACGGCCACGATGAAAGTCAAACGAGCCATCATAGAAAAGAAATTTAAGAACCTCATTGAGTCGATGTACTAGTGGGTGCCCGGGCAGAGAAACGGTCTCAAAATTCGGGATGAGGCCCGAATCGTGCCACGATGATCGCCCGGCGCTGAAGCACCGGTCTACTTTCAATCGCCCCTATGGGGCTTAAATCCATGTCGTCCCGGAGGGACGCTTGATAGTAGCCCGGTAATTCATTGCCGGGAGAGAGAACATCGTGCCACCAATTTGGGGTTTTGAGACAGTTTTTAGAGGTTTGCGGCTGTTCCGTGACCTGACTGTCCAGAGAGCCGCGGGCAACAAGCGGCACGTGCGTGAAAGGAGTGCAACCGTTTGACCGAAGGTGTACTTTACTTTTTGCAGCTTGTTATTTCCGGCCTCGCGGTGGGAAGCTTATATGCGCTGGTGGCTCTCGGTTTCGTGCTAGTTTACAAGGCCACGGATGTCCTTAACTTCGCACATGGCGAGGCCATGTTGCTAGGGGCCCTTGTCTGTTATGCGCTCATATCCTCGGGCGTTCCATTCTTGTGGGCGGTTGTGATCACTTGCGGAGTGGCCATGATCATGGGCTTGATAACGGAGCGCCTTGTCCTCAGGCCAATGCTCGGCGAACCACAATTTGCGGTGGTTATGGTCACTATAGGACTTTCCATATTCTTGCGAAGCCTTGCGGGAATCGTCTTCGGGCATGACAACAAAGTTTTTCCGGCACCATTTTCTCAAGGGGCTTTGAAGTTAGGCGGCTTGATCCTGTCGCATGCTCATCTATGGGCAATGGCTACATCGGGGCTTATGGTCATCCTGTTTTTTCTATTTTTCAGGTATTCGCGGCTGGGACTTTCCATGCGAGGGGTGGCTAACGATCAAGACACGGCCATGTTGATGGGCATCAGCGTCAAGAGAGTATTCGCTCTGACTTGGGGGATCTCCTTCGCTATCGCGAGTGTCGCGGGGATCTTTTTAGCCAGCGTGATGGTGCTGAACATCGGTCTCAGCCTGGTGGCTATCAAAGCATTCCCGGCGGTTATTCTGGGAGGACTGGAAAGTATCCCCGGGGCTATTATCGGAGGTTTCGTGATAGGCGTGGTGGAGACTTTGGCCGGGGGGTATCTGGAGCAGACGCTGCCGGGTGTAACGGACGTGACATCATTCGTCGTCCTCTTCTTGGTTCTTATGATCAGGCCATACGGTCTCTTTGGCAAAGAGGAACTGGAGCGGGTGTAGACCAAACCAAGTTGTTCGCGAAGCGCAACTTCTTCATTTGCAAGGAACCTATGAGAAGCAAGACTTTCAGAGAATCTTATCAGCAAGACATAAGAATCTTCCAGACTGTCTGGGTGAAGTTCTGGCTGATCTTGTTCATTGTAGGACTTCTTTCCGTACCATTATGGGCGGATCCGTATATCGTATATATGGCCAACATTTCTGGTATAGCCATCATTGCCGCCATGGGATTAAATATTCTCACCGGTCTTACCGGACAAATCTCGTTGGGACACGCGGCCTTTGTGGCCCTTGGAGCCTATACTTCGGCAATTCTGGCCACCAAGTTGGCCATGCCCTTTTGGCTCACAATTCCTTTTGGAGGCGTAGTTGCGGCATTCTTCGGCACTCTTCTAGGGTTTCCTTGCCTTCGCCTGAAGGGCCTATACCTGGCTATGGCCACGATGTCGTTCGGGGTTGTGGTTGAATACACTGTAACCCATTGGGAGTCGCTGACAATGGGGGTACGCGGAATCTCCGTCCCTCCCCCAACGATCTTCGGTTCCACTCTTGCAGACCCGTCTCAACTATTCTATGTGACGATCTTCTTTGTGGTTGTGCTGACAATGTGTGCCAAAAACATCGCCAGAACGAGAGTAGGCCGAGCGTTTGTGGCGATCCGCGATCGGGACGTGGCAGCTGGGGTTATCGGTGTGAATTTGACAAAATACAAAGTTATGGCCTTCGCCATAGCCGCGTTTTACGGAGGAGTGGCCGGAGGCCTCTATTCTTACTCCACCGGATATCTGCACCCTGAGAATTTTACGCTTCTGCTCTCCATAGAATACATAGCCATGATTATCGTGGGCGGTCTCGGGTCGGTTCTGGGATCAATTTTCGGGGCTGTGTTCCTCACGGTTATGCCAGACGTCATAAAGGGTATCGCTAATTTCATGGGACAGCAGATTGTATTCCTTCAAGGCCGATACGACGAAGAGTGGAACATAGCCGCATTCGGCCTTCTCATAATGGTCTTCTTGATCGTGGAACCGACGGGTCTCAACGGCATCTGGTCCCGCATTAAGACGAGCTTCAGGAACTGGCCCTTCACGTACTGAAAGGAGCTCGCCGCGATTTTGTTGGAAAATAGCGGTTTCCCTACTGGATGATCCATCAATCTTCAAGGAGGAAGAGAGAATGAACGGTAAGAGAGACTGGGCACTCGTTGCATTTCTGATGATCTGCTTAGGGCTGTTGTGTGCCACGAACGCGTTGCCTCAGGAGCGAGGCGTTACCAAGGACACCATCAAAATTGGCACCATCCTCGTCAAGACAGGGCCGGTGGCTGCTCTCGGGCTTCCCGACGGATGGGGGATACAGGACGCCTTCAACGAGGTCAACGAACAGGGAGGGATAAACGGACGCAAGATCGAATCGATCTGGGAGGATGACCAATTCAAGACACCGCTGGCCATCTCCGCGTTCAACAAGCTTATCTATCGTGACAAGGTGCTGAGTATAGTTACTTGCGGGGGAACACCACAGACGATAGCGCTATTCGATTTAATCAACAAGGATAAGGTGGTGAATATTCCCAATGCTCTCGCGGATGAAATGTACGAACCGTACAAGCCTTATATTTTCATCCTGGGCGCAACATACGAAACTCAAGTCCAGCTCATGTTCGACTACATAATGCACGATCTGAAGGCAAAGAACCCGAGAATCGCCGTAGTTTACGCAGAGACGGAATTCGGCAAGAAGGGCCTGGAAGCCGCACAAAAACGGGCCAAGCAGTACGGGATCAAATTAGTCTCCGAACTAGTCCTCAATATCGGCTCGGTGGACGCCAGCTCACAGGTATTGTCACTGAAGAAAGATAATGTGGACTATGTCGTAACCTGCAATCTTGCTCCCCCTATCATCACGTTTCTTAAAACTGCCGAAAAATACGATTACTGGCCGACTACCTTCGGAATAAACTGGTCTTGCGACGACGTGGTGGTAAAGGCTTGCAAGACCGCGGCCAAGAATTACATAGGTGTGAACTTTGTTGGCGGTTGGGCGGACGACACTCCTGGTATGAAACGGGTGAGAGAACTGGCCAAGAAGAATGGGCGTGACCCCGACAAGATGCTCACGTCACTTTACACGCATGGCGTAGCTACCGGCACGGTATATGCCGAAGGTCTCAAGCGTGCGGGCCAAAACCTCACTCCGGATTCATTCAAGAATGCCCTGGAAACTCTCAAAGACTTCGACACCGGCGGGATCGTTCCTCCTGTGACCTTCACGTCGACCAGCCATGCTCCCAGCCCTCTTTCACGTCTTTATCGCGCAGACCCTGACAAAGGAGCCATGATACCAATAACGGACTGGAGGAAGCCGATGGAGTTGAAATAACAGCTCGATCTGAAATTTGGACAGGCAGGCATAGGGTGGGTCAGGGGCCCGGAGACCCTGTGGGCCCGTTTTCCGAGGGCTCATTGAGATTTCCGATCCCCTTCAGATTACTTTTTCATCGTTTGTTGTAGCTTCTTAGCTATGGGAGCTGGTATTGGGAGCGGTTCTACGACAAGATGCACGTTATGACTGAACCCCGCAAGCTATTGACGTTCGAGTTTATCGGGCTGTGCCTGATTGCCTTCTTGGCCGTCTGCAACGTTAGCGTCTTCTATAACCTCTTCAACTATCTGCAGACTCTGGGGATCCCGGCAGGGCTACGCGGACTAGTGATCGGCACCTATTCGCTGACGGCCATGGTCCTCTATCTTATAGCAAGCCCCTTCCTTAACACGGCTAACGCCCCACGCACCATGCTGCTGGGTATGGTGTTGATGGTTGCCAGCGGCTTCGCCTATTTCTTCGTTCATTCCCTCTGGGGGCTGCTGGCATTGCGAATGCTTAACGGCGCCGGTCAATTCTGCACGAGTGGTGGTGACGATGGCCCTCTTCGTGTCCGTCATCCCTCCCGAGAAGAGCGGTCAGGCCTTCGGACTCTACTCAGTGGCTATCCTTCTGGCCTATGCGGGAGTACCGGCACTGATGGATACGGTAGCCCCTTTCATTCCCACCCCGCCCTATGGGTACGCGGCTACCACCGTATCGCTTGTGCCGGCGGCGTGGATTGTCTGGCGGATTCGGCAGCGGCACCGGAAGGGACTGGGAGTCGCCATGGCAAAGGGACATCTACCGGCCTGGGCCGACATCCGCGCCAACGTGACGCAACTACCGGTGGCATTGCTGCTCCTGTTGAACATGAGCTACTTTGCCAATTGGAGCAGCCTGTTTTTCCTGTTCAAGGGGTTTGCTCAGCAACAGGGACTCGCCAATGTGGGGGCCTTCTTCACTGTACAGATGGTGTTAATGATTTTCATTCGCCTCCTAGGTGGGCGGCTGTTCGATGCAGTAGACAAAGCACGACTGGTGGGAACCTGCTTCATTATCGTTGCCATGGGGCACCTGGCGCTGGATCATCTTCCCGGAACGTGGGCCGTGCCGCTGGTGGGAGTCCTCTTCGGGCTAGGAATGGGCTTAGGTTATCCGGCTATCAACGGTCTGATGTTCCAAATCTCCGCCGCTCCGTTTCCGTTCCCTCAACGCAAACTTGATGCTCTTCGCCGTGCAGGCGGGGTTTTTCCTCGGCCCCGTGGTAGGTGGCGCACTGGTAGCCCATTGGGGCTACCACGGCTACTTCCTGGCAAGTTGCGCACTGGCGTTTGTGGCTGCGGCCCTGAGCGTGGTCTTGTCTACCCGTTCCGCCTCTGGACCCTTTCAGGATAGTGGAGTCTCGCAACTGACAGAGAGGTGAGCACGGTCACACTCATCTAGGCCAGGTCAATCATGTCTCACCGCATCGTGCTGCCTCTCCCAAAACCTAGCCATCGGCGATTTACCACCGGTTTTTGCCCACAACCTGCTATGGTACGAACGCCGATTCGTTTCACAAAATCACTGTAAACATCAGCTATTTGGCGCCACAAAGGCAAAACTATAGATATACGTCACGCTTGAAAGGTGCTAAGCAATCCAAGGTCAGGCGACTTAGAGTGCCGGGACAGTGGTGCGGATTTTGAATGCCAGCGTCCTCTCTTTCAACACTTCCTAGGAGCATCAACGATGAAAAGCTTCATGAACAGGCTCAATCAGGAGTTTGGCGAGCTGGTCCAGTACCGATCTCTCCTACGCAATCTCATAGTCCACGATCTTACAGTTCGATACAAGCGATCAATTATAGGGATCTTTTGGACATTGATCAATCCCATAATCATGACGGCGGTCTTCTCGATAGTCTTTTCGGCCGTTTTCAAATTCAGCACCAAGAACTTCATTATATATTTCTTATCTGGCTATCTGTTTTGGAACTTCTTCGCTCAGACAACCTCAGTGTCATCACAGTGTATTCTTTTGAATGGAAACCTACTCCGGAAGATTTACGTGCCGAAAAAGATCTTTGTATTGTCAATAGTTTTGTCTGGTTTGATTAATCTCGGCCTAGCTATGGTACCGTTGATTTTCCTGGTCATCCTCGTGGGAAAGCAGTTTGGTAGTTCGCTGCTCATTCTGCCATTTTCGCTCGTGTCCTTGACGTTATTTACCACTGGGGTGGCGCTTGCGCTCTCTTCAATATCTGTCTTTTTCACTGATGTCATAAGCCTCTACCAGGTCATCCTGCAGCCTTGGATGTATCTTACCCCCATAATGTACCCGCTGGAGATTATACCGCCTAAATATCTGCCTCTGATCCAAGTTAATCCAATGTACCATCTTATAGCATGCTTTCGAGAACCCATTTACCAAGGGAAATTGCCCAGCGCGGAGAATGTGATTTGTGCAGCAGTCGCCTCTCTAGCCGTACTAGTGGTAGGTTATGTTGTCTTTTCCAGGTCGGAGGATGATTTCATATATTACTTGTAATATCTACGGAGCTATTTTCCATGCAGCCCCTAGTGGTTCTCGAAGATGTCTCAGTAACCTACCGTCTGCCTAAGGAAAGAATTCGTTCACTAAAAGAGTTTTGGATCCACCTCCTCAAAGGACGTTTGGAATACGAAGATTACTCAGCACTCAAGGCTGTGAACCTGGATGTGCGTCGCGGAGAGGCGCTGGGTGTAGTTGGAAAGAACGGGTCGGGCAAGAGCACGTTGCTCAAAGTGATTGCGGGTGTAATCAAACCAATTCATGGGACACTGCAAGTGAAGGGAAAGGTGGCTCCCTTGCTGGAACTTGGTGCCGGCTTTGACTTTGAGATGACGGGCCTGGAAAACATTTATCTCAACGGATCGATCTTGGGGTTTTCCAGACGAGAAATGGACGCGAAAGTCTCCAGGATACTGGAATTCTCGGAACTCGGCGATTTTATCCGTTCTCCGCTAAGGACCTACTCTTCGGGGATGATTGCGCGTTTGGGATTTGCAATTGCCACCGATGCGGACCCCGATATCTTGCTGGTTGACGAAATGCTTGAAGTCGGGGACGGAGCATTTACCAAGAAATGTGAAAGTCGAATTAACGGTTATAGAGATGCCCAAGTAGCTCTGGTGCTAGTCTCCCACGACATGAACAAGATTTGCGCTCTCTGCGACAAAGCCGTTTGGCTGAACAGAGGGGAAATCTGTGCGTTTGGGAACGCGGCCGATGTAACGCGGAGTACGAAAAATTTCTAAGTCAATCCAGATGATCGATGGCCCACCTTAATGGCCTCTAGCACCCCTCTTCAGGCGAAAGACGTTTCGCGGACCAATTTTGCACGAGGTGCTACTTCCTTAATGTCCTCAGGATCTTTACAGCGATCTCCAGCACCTCCTCCGTTTGTGGGCCACCAGTAGCGATCATGATGAAATTTTTATGAGATTTCGAAAGCAGTCTTGGCAAGTCTTGGATTCGAAGTTGTTATATAGTAATACGGCTGTGGTTGTTGGGTTTGAGGTTCGGATTGCGATGATTAACAAGAATGGCAGATCGGTATTTTCCAGCGTCCTCGACCCCGCCCGGGTTTAGCCTTGCTCGGGTCAAATTGTTCCTGAAGATTGGAATCGCAGAAAGGGGTTCCCGGAATGAGGTTCGCCTAGGGAATCTCGTTCATCGGGGTGTGATGATGAACAACAGAGTCTCCGTTAGAGCCCCGTGGCGGATAGAAGCAGGGACACACCTGGGTGTCGTTTTGCACGACAGGCGGCTCGTTGGTTCAATGGAACACTTCCTGCGGTTCGATTTTTATCCACACTTTGCACCGTCTCATCCTGAAAGACATCTTGCGTATTGGGACATTCCTTTCGACCTTGATGGAGCACGAAAAGATTGAGCTTGATTCTTTCGAGATGGATGTCTCATAGTCCCGTCAGATGAGTCTCCTACGGCTCTCAGGCCGAGTTGGAAAGGCAATAAGGATCTCCTCGGCTACTGTACGCTTACCGTCTCCCTGTGGCAGAGTTCCGGAGGAGAGCCACAGCAAATAGAAACGAGAACCTCCCGACACGTGGTCCTCAGAGATGGTCTGGATCTGCCACTGGAATCCATGATGGTGGCCGTGTCCCAGCGCTGCAACCTCAAATGCCCTTTCTGTACGAGGGAGCAGGGGGCGAAACTCGATGGGGTGGATCTGGCCCCCTACGTGCTCGCCGGCGTACTCGAGGCATCTACTTATGTTCCGTTCGTGGGTCTGCAGGGGATAGGAGAGCCTCTCATGAACCCGGACGTGTTCCGGCTAGCAACAGAAATTAGGAAAAGGATGCCGGCGTGGGGCCGGCTGGCCCTTACCACCAATGGCACACTGCTAAACCGGGACGCGGCCAAATGCCTCATCGACGGAGGTCTCAACACTATCACCTTTTCATTGGACGGAGCCACAAAATCCGTGTACGAGAGCAAACGTGTGGGGGCCAATTTCGAGAACGTAATCGCCAACATTCGCCAGGCCGTTGACTACGGCAGGTCTACGGGGCGCAAGGACCTGTGGTTGTCCGTCAATTTTATCGTTATGAACGACAATGTTGCCGAGGTACCCGCGTTTGTTCGCCTGGCGGCCACACTGGGTTTGGATGCCATATCATTCTATCGAGCAAGAGAGTATCCCAGCGAAAGACTGGTAGCAGTCGAGGATGGTGCCATGGCGTCCGCGGTCGCTGAGGCGACTGCTCTCGCACTGGAACATCGCATCAACATCAACTTCGCAGATCCTAAACTCTCGAAAGAAAGGGTTTGTGTTTTCATGCAGGGTGCCTATCTGTGGCTATCCGGGGAAGTCTTGCCGTGCCACAGGATGGAGCCCCCCGGACATTCTTGGCCGGTCCGGATCTTCGGCAACCTCCGCGATCATTCTTTGATTGAGATATGGAACAGTCCCGAATACAGAGAATACAGACAGAAGGTGGTTAGAGGCAATTTGCAGGATGTTTGCAGGGGTTGTACCCATTGTTCCAGCGTTGTTGTCTGATTTTCACTGTACCGGCGGATCGGGTGCGGAGCAAACGGGTGCAATCGGATCTCGTAATCCATGAACGGGATGGATCGCTCCGTGCACCGAGGAACTTGTTCAAATGTCGGTAAAGGATCTGCGACTTTTAGCTCGGATACTTTGTCCCTGGTCAGAGCCCCATTTCCTGGATTTGAGGGCAGACCCAATCAGGGATACATTTTTGGAGGGCCATGCAATGGAGACAGGAGGCAAGCAGCCTCGAGGCAACATGGCATTACCATAGATCGTACCTGAAGTCTCTCGGCAGATCTCTCCTCTTGAGACCGATTGCAAAGGCGTTGCGACTCTGCAAGTGGATCATCCGCAATGCGTGCCCAGAGCCAGTGGGCCGGTTGCTGCTCCCCCGTCTGGGCAATCTTTCTCACCATCCCCCGAAGGATCTTGTGGTCCCTGATCGCTACTACCAAACCCCCGTTCCGAATCCGACGCCTAGCATCTCCATCGTCACGCCGAGTCTAAATCAGGTGCGATTCCTGGAGTTCACCCTTAGGAGCGTCATCGAACAGAACTACCCGGACATGGGTCACATCGTCCAAGATGGCGGCTCCTCAGACGGCAGCGCTGAAACCCTTAAACGTTACGAGAGGCTCCTGACGCGTTGGGAGTCGCTTCAGGACACAGGGCAAGCTCAAGCCATAAACCTCGGATTCACACACGCGACCGGAGAGATAATGGCCTGGCTGAATTCGGATGATTTGCTCTTGCCGGGAACCCTGAACTATGTTGCAGACTTCTTCAATCAACATCCCGACGTGGACGTGATCTATGGGCACCGGATACTGATCGACGAAAATGGACGGGAGATCGGTCGGTGGATATTACCTCCGCATGACGAAGAAGTGATTCGTTGGGCGGACTACGTGCCACAAGAGACTCTTTTCTGGAGGAGACGCCTCTGGAAATTCATAGGTGAGGCCCTCGACGAAGATTTTCAATTCGCCCTGGACTGGGAGTGATTCTCCGATTTCAGGAGGCTCGTGCAAAGTTTGTGCGCGTGCCCAGATTCCTAGGGGCTTTTCGCGTGTGGCCTGGTCAGAAGACGCAGACAGCCATTGACAAACAAGGAGCTCTGGAGATGGCTATCCTCCGGGAGCGCTATCACGGAAGACTGGTCAGCCAGGCGGAGGCTTCTTTGCAAACACGAGGATACCTGGCGAGGCACGTGTTTGAACGCATTTTATACGACCTTGGATTGAGCCGCTACTAGAGAAATAAGACCGGTTCAGTAAGATAATGCTCATCTGGGTACCGAGCGCTAGGATTGCAGCGAGAATGCCCGGTGAAATTCGTCCGCCAGTAATTACTGGAGAACGATTCACCAGGGCGACTGCCTAAGGGCCGGTTTTGACGGTGACATCGTCACCGGCCTTGTTCCCCTAAAGGTTTCCCCGGCTTTTTCTGCGGCTTGATATGCCTCACCCGTCGCATGGTTGACCTGCATGGCGGTTCCTGATGGCAAAAGATCCCTCCGGCGTTGACCTGCCACTAGGAGATGTGGTAACGGAAAGCTTCCGAAAGAGAATCCTATCAGCTAAGAATTTGACACAGCGCCCAGGAAGACTGTCGGCTGACCGGCCGAGAAGCCGGGAATCCGCAAGAGGACGCGACCGCCGGCACTGTTTGAAGGAAGGGACCTGATGACAAATGCCAGCCGATCATGCATCCGGTTGCACCCTGACGACAGCGTAGTGGTGGCATTGAACGCGCTGAGCAGTGGAGAGCGGCTTCCCACAGAGGATGTGGTCCTTCTCGACGACATCCCGGCCGGCCACAAGGCCGCCGTGCACCGGATCCCTGCCGGCGCCGCCGTGATCAAATACGGCCAAATTATCGGATTTGCCGCCACCGACATCGAGCCCGGACGGCACGTTCACACCCACAACGTGACCCTGCACAACTTCAGCCGTGATTATGCCCATAGCCGGGACGCCCGACCCACTCAGTTCGTAGCGGACGGCACCCGGCGCACCTTTGAGGGATTCCTGCGACCGGACGGCTCGGTCGGCATCCGCAACTACGTTGGCATCGTCTCCACGGTCACGTGTTCATTGGGTACGGCACACTTGATCGCCCGGCGTTTCGGCCCCGATGTCATGGCCCGATATCCCAACGTGGACGGGGTAGTGGCTCTCGGGGCCAACAGCGGCTGCTGCATGACGCCCGGTGGTGATGCCATTACGTATCTGCAGCGCTCGCTGGCGGGATACGCCCGGCATCCCAACTTTGCCGGCGTGCTGATTCTGGGACTGGGCTGTGAGCAGAATTTGGTGGAATGCTTACTGCCGGCGACCGGACTGTCCCCCGACGAACGAGTGGGGACCATGGTCATCCAGGATGAGGGCGGTACCAACGCCACTGTGGAAAACGGTGTCGCCGCAGTCAGCAAGCTCTTGGAGCGTGGAGACCGGGTACAACGCCGCACCGTTCCTGCCAGCCGCCTCAAGCTGGGGCTGGAGTGCGGCGGCTCCGACGGCTACTCGGGAATCACCGCCAACCCGGCGCTGGGTGCGGCCGCGGATTTGCTGGTACGCAACGGGGGGACAGCCGTGCTCAGCGAGACTCCCGAGATCTACGGCGCAGAACACCTGCTGACGCGCCGCGCAATCAACCGCGAGGTGGGGGAAAAGCTCGTCGCACGCATCCGCTGGTGGGAAGAGTACACGGCACGCAACGGCAGCCAGCTCAACAACAATCCTACACCCGGCAACAAAGCGGGCGGCATTACCACCATCCTGGAGAAATCCTTGGGCGCGGCCACTAAAGGCGGTAACACGAACCTGGTGGATGTGGTCGGCTTTGCCGAGGCCGCGAATGGTCCGGGTCTTGTGTTCATGGACACGCCTGGCTTCGATCCTGTATCGGTCACCGGCCTGATCGCCGGCGGTATGCATCTCATTGCCTTCACCACCGGACGAGGGACCGTTTTGGGCTCTGTCCCAGCCCCTACGCTCAAGCTCGCTTCAAACAGCGCACTGTACCACCGGATGCAGGCTGACATGGACATAGACTGCGGGCAGGTCCTGGACGCAGGGCTGAGCATCGAGGAAATGGGGACACAAGTTTTCGACCTTATCTTGGAAATCGCCTCCGGCAGGAAGACGAAGAGCGAACTGGCATGCCAGGGACAGTGGGAGTTTCATCCCTGGTACATCGGTGCCGTATTATGAGAAACTGGTGAACAGAGAAGAGAACGAGTATGTGCAGGGGATAACACAATCATTCACGTGGCCGTTTGTCCGGTTTTCATTGTAATGTGTGACTGGCGCCGGGAAAGGCTCCCGGTGCCGGGTGGTGTCAAACCTTCAATCCATGAGCGGTCGCGCTGCAAGCGTGGCGGCTCCGGAACGCGAGGAGAGAACATGAAGATGAGAAGGGTTACAATGGTATTGGCAGTTTGTGCCATGGTTCCTGGCGCTGGGTGTCAGTCAGGCCCCGGCCCAGCAGAAGGTGATCAAGATTGGCGCTCTTTACCCACTCACAGGCAACCTGGCCGCCACCGGCATGGACTGCAAGCGTGGCGTCGACCTGGCAGTTGAGATCATCAACGGCAAGTACGACCTGAACCTTCCCTTTGCCAAGGACGAGGGCATCCCCAATCTGGGCGGAGCCAAGATCGAGATCATTTACGCGGATACCAAGGGCGAGCCCAAAAACGGCCTGGCCGAAGCCGAACGCCTTGTCACCCAGGAGAAGGTGGTGGCCCTGATCGGCGCCTACCAGAGTGCGGTGACCAAGACCGCGAGCCAGGCGGCAGAGAGGTTAAAGATCCCCTACGTCTGCTCTGACTCGTCCTCGCCCACTCTGACCGAGCGCGATCTTCAAGTACTTTTTCCGCGTGTCGCCCCATGACGGGACGATGGCCCGCAACCAGTTCGAGTTCCTGAAGGACCTGGAGACCAAGTTGGGCAAGAAGGTCAAGACCGTCGCTTTGGTCTATGAGAACACCGAGTTTGGCGCCAACGTGGCCAAGATGCAGCAACAATACGCCAAAGAGTTCGGATATCAGGTGGTGGCCGACATTGCCTATCCGGCGAACTCGAGCGACGTGACAAGCGAGGTGGGCAAAATCATCTCGGCCAAGCCGGACGTGGTGATGCACGCCGCCTACATCACCGATGCCATCCTCTTCACCAAGACATTCAAGGAGATGAACCTGGTGCCCCAGGGCTTCATGACCATGGCGGGCTACGTCGAGTCCGACTACCTGCCCACGGTCAAGGCAGACGGCAATTATTTCCTCGTGCGCTCTACCTTCGCCCTCGACCTGGCCAAGAAGAAACCGATGGTGGGGCAGGTGGCCGACCTCTATCAGAAGAAGTACAACATTCCCATGGGTGAGAACACCGCCCGCAGCTTCTCGGCGCCCTTCGTTCTGGCCGACGCTTTCAATCGTGCCAAGTCTACGGACCCTGAAGCTGTCGTGAAGGCCCTTCTGGAAACGAACATTCCGGGCGACCAGATCATCAATCCCTGGAAGGGCATCCAGTTCGATCCCAAATCCCACCAGAACATCCACGCCTCGGCCATGCTGGTGCAGATCCTGGATCAGGCCTATTACACGGTCTGGCCCTTCGATGCCGCCAGCCGTGATGTGGTGTGGCCGTTCCCGCCCTGGAAGGACCGCAAGTAACGAGGCCTTCGGCCCAAATCCAGACCGCTGCTGGAGGCCACCGCCTCCAGCAGCGCATGGCTCGGAGTGTTCACACATGGATCAACTAGTGCAACAGCTGGTCAACGGCGTGCTGATCGGTCTCGTTTATTCGCTGTTGGCCATCGGCCTTACGCTGGTCTGGGGTGTCATGAACGTGCTCAATTTCGCGCACGGCGACTTCCTCATGATCGGCATGTTCATTTCTTACTGGCTCTACGCGCTGGCCGGTGTCGACCCTCTGTTTTCGATACCGGTAAACGCCGTAGCTCTCTTCCTGTTGGGAATGTTTATCTACCGGTTTATCATCAGCAAGGTGATGCACGGCCCTGCCTTGGCCCAATTGGTGGTGACCTTCGGTATCAGCATCTTCATTGCGAATTTCGCGGCCCTAATTTGGACTCCCAACTTTCGATCCATCGAGCACACGCTGTTATCCGGCACCTGGGACATTTCCGGAATCAAACTCAGCATCCCCAAGTTTGTTACCTCGATCGGCAGCGTCGTCACCTCTTTCGGGGTCTTCTGGTTCCTGCGAAATACCCGCACCGGCAAGGCTATCCTGGCAGTGGAAATGGATCGTGAAGCCGCCCTGATCATGGGCATCAACACCGAGCGCATCAACTCGCTTTCATTCGGCATCGGCTCTGCCCTGGTGGGTGTGGCCGGAGCACTGCTCGCGACCCATTACTACATTTATCCTTTCGTAGGCGGCACCTTCGGCCTGACCTGCTTCTGCATAGTGGCCCTGGGTGGATTCGGCAGCATCGAGGGGGCCTTTATTGCAGGCATCCTGGTGGGGGTGGTCCAGACATTGGGCGGATATATTTTTGACCCTGCCTACAAGATGGCCATCGTTTTCGCCATGTATCTGATCACCGTCTGGATCAGGCCGCAAGGGCTAAGGGGGTGGTAGGAATGCACACTATAACCGGTAAGCAACTGGCCCTGGGCGGAGCCGTGCTGGCGCTGTTAATCATTTTACCGCTGGTGGTCTCCTCACCCTTCGGCCAGCATGTCATGATCCTCACTTTCATGTTTGCCATGTGCGGGGTGGCCTGGAACTTGATGGGCGGCTATGCGGGGATGTTCTCCTTCGGGCAGGTGGCCTTTTTTGGGATCGGGGCCTACACCTCTTCCTTTCTGCTGTTGACCTTCCATGTGAGCCCCTGGATCGGTCTGGTGGCAGGCGGGATCATTGCTTCGCTCTTGGCCGCGGCCATTGGTTATCCCTGCTCCAAACTGCGGGGCCACTACTTCGCCATTGCCAGCATCGCCTTTGCCGAGATCGTTCGCATCGTCTTCAACAACTGGCAAAGGGTTGGTGCGGCAGAAGGGCTCACCATCCCCATGCTGAAGGAATCGCTGGCCAATTTCATGTTTCATTCCTCCAAGCTGCCTTACTACTACATTATGCTGGCCTTTCTGCTCCTGGCCGTGGCGGTCTGCTACTGGGTGTCCACGTCGAAGATGGGGTACTACTTCAGGGCGATCAAGGAGAGCCATGAAATCGCCCAGGTGTTGGGGGTCAACGTCGTCCGCTACCGCCTGTTCGCCATCATGATCAGCGCCTTCCTGACGTCGATGGCTGGGACCTTTTACGCCCAGTACATCCTCTATATCGACCCGGAGAGCGTGATGATCCTGCCGATTTCCGTCCAGATCGTGCTGGTGGCCATGCTGGGCGGAGCGAACACGGTGCTGGGGCCTGTGGTCGGAGCGGCCATCCTGATCACGCTCTCCGAATACTCCAGGGCCTGGCTGGGCTACAAAGGAACAGGGGCGGACATGATTATCTATGGCACCCTGATCACCATCATCTCCATGTACTTGCCGAATGGGGTGTGGGGCTCCATAACCAGCTTGACAGGGAGAGGCAAATGAGCGCTTCGTTGCTACTGGATGTTCAGGGCGTCAGCAAATACTTCGGTGGGGTGCGGGCCAATGAGGACGTCTCTTTCCAGGTGAACCGGGGAGAGATTGTCAGTATCATCGGTCCCAACGGTGCAGGCAAGAGCACGCTCTTTAGCTGCATCACCGGATTCCACCGCCTGGACAAGGGCCGGGTCTTCTTCAAGGGCCGGGACATTACGAACCGGAAACCGCACGTCATCGGCAAGCTCGGCATCGTGCGTACATTTCAGATCGTGCAGGTCATCAGCGACATGACGGTGCTGGAAAACGTCATGACCGGTGCTTTCCTGAAGCACACGGGTGTTCCCGACGGTGCGCCGAAAGGCCGAGGAGGTGCTTGGCTTCACGGCACTGATCGAGAAGCGAAACTACAACGCGCTTGAACTGACCATTTCTGACAAGAAGAGACTGGAAGTGTCCATGGCTCTGGCCATGGAGCCCGAACTGCTCATGCTGGACGAGTCCATGGCCGGACTCACGCCGGTGGAACTGCGGGAAATGATCCAGTTGATCCGCAGAGTGCGCGAGAACGGGTTAACTGTGGTAGTAGTGGAGCATGTCATGGAGGCGGTGATGGAACTTTCCGACCGGGTGATCGTGCTTAACTCCGGCCTGCAAGATCGTTGAGGGCTCGCCTAAAGAAGTAGTGGCAAACCCCGAGGTCATCCGGGCCTATCTGGGAGACGGGTACAATGCTGTCCGTCAATAATATATCAGTGGGTTACAAGGGACTTCTGGCCATCCAGGATGTCTCGTTCCAGGTCAAGAAGGGCGAGGTTGTCTCGTTGATCGGTTCTAACGGCGCGGGCAAGACCACCATGCTCAAAACCATCCTGGGCCTGCTCAAGCCTATGAAAGGCGAAATTCGCCTGAACGATCAGGTGATTTCCGGACGGCCGCCCTATGATGTTGTCAAAATGAAGATCTCTCTGGTCCCCGAGGGACGGCGGCTTTTTCCACGCCTCTCAGTTCAGGACAACCTGATGCTGGGGGCCTACACCGTGGACTCCAAGGAGCAGATCGCCGAAACCTGGAGACGGTATTGCGGCTGTTCCCCTGGATCAAGGAGCGCGCCGACCAGCGTGCCGGTACGCTCTCCGGCGGCGAACAGCAGCATGTGGCCATCGCCCGTGGCCTCATGTCCCGCCCTGATTTACTCATGCTGGACGAACCATCCCTGGGGGTAATGCCGAAATGGTCACCGAAATCTTCCGCACCATCGAGCGCATCACCAGCGAGGGCGTCACCGTGCTCTTGGTGGAGCAGAACGTGTTTCGAGGCCCTAAAGGTTTGCCACCGAGCCTACGTCCTGCAGACCGGCCGCATCGTCATGGAGGGCACAGGAAGCGAGTTGTCCCAATCCGACCTTGTGCGCAAGGCATACCTGGGGATGTAATCGCTGCGCAAGAGAGAGTAGACTTTTTCCTGTCCGCGCCTGGCTTGTCCCAGAACCGGGCGGGATCTGAGACTCTTCATTGGGCGTGGGGCATTCTGCTGCCGGTGCCGATGCCGTGCGATGAGGTCGTCCGACTGGCGGTCGGAAAAGAAGGTTGTTCCCTTTTCTTCTCTAGAATGCTGTGGTGATGAATGCCGAAAGTGTACGCTTGTATGGTCCGTTACAAGGGGACTTGCGCTCCGATTGATTTTCAATTCGGCCACAAGAGTGGCTATATACCGAACTGCCTTTTCAGAAGTCAGTTAATCCGGGGAGACTGAGGTCGCATTCCGGTATGTATATCCTATCGGTCTTTTTTCTGAATTCTGTCCTTGATAAACAAGACGAAAGGGTTGGTTATGTTACTATCCGAGGAATTCAAAGCTGAAGGGGAATGGTGGCTTCCTCTGATCCTGATGATAAGGTCAGAGGCACGCTCAATTTCGATCCTTCGGCTGCAATTTCTGGGACTCTACGTGCGGCTCCCGCAAGCGATGGTGATTCCCGCGGACGCTAACGTAATCATAGAAGCGCCTTTCAAGACAGGTATAGTGTTGGGTCGTCTGGGGGATGGAAGAAAATGCACTTTGCTGGATAATGTTAGAATCTCTGTGTCGGATGCCGCCGACCGACCTTGCACCTTCCGTTCCACCAGGGCGCTTATCGGTCCCATTTTATGACAAGAGACGACATTCGATTCTCTGCCGCAAAAATACGATTTGCTGGCTTCGAGGAATGGGCGTGGGTGGATATGCCCGTGCGGTTCGACGGTGGTATGCTAATACCCTTGAATCGAGTGATGTTCGAAGCAGATATTGGATCCGTCCGCGCAAAATTAGCGGCTGTTGCTGCCTGCACAGTGTCGCCTGGCATTCTTACCATGAGCGCCGAAGCCAATCACCTGCTTCGCATAACACCCTATAATATGGGCAGGATTACGGCCCAGCATTCCACTGGTATGAGAGCTTCGCTTTGCGACTACAACAACTGTTTACCGTTTCTGCTTCTGTCCCTCCCCGTAATCGAATTCACCGGCGAGGTCTCATCAGAACCGTTTCCCACGGAAATTAATATCCTCTTCCGCAGGGAATTACAGAAAATTGGTAATGAGGTGATCTGAATCTGGGTTTATCCCCTTTCCGATGGCCTCAGTCATTGACCACATGCCACGAATTATTAATGGATGGTTCTAAATGCCGAGGTACATTGATGTGGTCTATGATTTGTGTGCGTCCACTTTTAACAACGAGGTTATCTATGCTCAATCTGCTTATCTGTCAATTGCGCAGGCAATAGAGGCATTCCATAGATTCTTGCGATCTGCTGAATATGTCTCGCCGTTTGAGTATGACAAAATCAGGAACATCATGCTCCAAAGTCTCGCTGAACCTGAAGAGAAAAAGTCTTCTGAAGATTCCTGACTCATTGGATGCCAAACTGAAAAGTACACTGAAATTTGCCAACGAGTATTCGCTAAGGAAACGCATTGAACGGTTGCTGAAAGAGTTAGAACCCCAGACGTTGAAATTGCTGACCAATAACCGCAATGCATTTGTTCAACAGATCACTGACACCAGAAATAGTCTGACGCATAGTGATCCTTCTACCACCCCCGACGCCGTAAAAGCGAATTCGTATGGCTCTTCTTACAGACACGCTTCTTGGTAATGATTCTGTTGCTCAAATAGGCAGGAATGCCCGAACCTTTGATTCGGGAGGGTATCGAGCGATCACCTGTTATTAGAAGCCGATTAAAACGGGCAAAAGAAGTGTTGCACGTTAGCTGGACGAAGAATCACGGAACATGAAATGTGTTGGGGTAGGGGGGCGCTCTTAAAAAACTAGGATAAGGGTCACCCATTAAAAGGCCCTCTGTCAAGGGAAAAAGCTCCCCTGCTGCAAGGAAAGAATCGTTTCCTTGCTGAGGGTACGGCCGTGTTGGTACAGCCTCCGTCAGCGCCTTTTCTTCACCTTTGCCGGTATTTCTGCCGGGTGGTGTCGGTAGTTTTCCTCACCGCACCAGTCACCCATCAGGATCAAGGCACAGACCCTCTGGAGGTCCTGCCCCTTCCGCTTATTGCGGACCAGAAAATCTTCGGTTCCATGCTGTGTCCAAGAGGAATGGGACAGATCTCATGGTTTTGAGCCAACCCTTTAGTGGCTCACAGCATGGGCGGCGAAGCGGTCTCCTACCCAAGCTGGCATGATCCTGTTGGGCTGTGGATCGACTGGATTTAGTCGGATACGTTGTGTTATTCTCCCGGACCGTGGGAGCAGTCTTGTCGGGAGAGTTAGAGGTTGTCTCTCGATCATTTGAATAGGGTCGGTAAGTTTCAGCGGACGGCCACATCCTGATTAGTCGGACGCTCAAAAATGGCCGTAAAAATGGCTATGTCCAAATTCGAGTATCTCACCGATAAGCTCGCTAAGATTTTCAGGATGGGGTGCGAGAGTCGGACGGCAGCTTTACAAGTCGCCGTAAAATTATTGGCTCTGGAAAATTTGCCTTTTTGCTCTGCGATCAAACCTTTGATGCGTATGAAGATGTTGTGAAAGCGGTGTTAGAGGACGGCGACTGGAGTTTCTCGATTTTCCGAGAAGTTCATCGAGGGCGGCTTGAACGAAATTTTATTGAAGATGGTCGAGGAAATGACGTCCGTCAATCTGAAAATCCATGTGAGCAGCCTTATTGGAGAGTTGCAAAGCTATTCGAAGAACACATAGTCTACATACCTCTGACGGGGGTGCAAATCGAGGAAGAATCAGTTTGCATTGGAAATGTCACTATTAAGGAAATAACAGATGATGAATTGGTTTCAATCTTGGAGAGTCGGGAAAGGCACTTTCCTGACCTGTCAGGAGGAGCAATCGAGAGACAAAACAGTATTGGGGAAACCAAACGGTCCATCTGAAGCTTTACGACGGATTACCTGTACAGAATTTCATGTAATTGCTGAGCCTATTAGAGCACGAGAAAGGGCGTTTGAAGAAACTCGACGAATTCTAGACCTTCTGCGATATTCTATTCCTGCCCTGTACCCGCCGGATAGTGATGTCAAGATCGGTATAACGGGTGATCTGTTTCAGGGGCCTGTTGAGCAGCTAGTTTTCTTGCCAGTGACTCCTCCGCTCTCGACAGAACCCAGGAATGGATGGGTCCGTTACAACCCCTGCGCCTGACGCCAGAAAACCTTGAGCACATGAATTCTATAGGAGTTTTCCGCCTAAGTGGCATATTGCAGAAGAGGTATAATGATGTAAGCGATTTTGAGCGAGCTTTGTTCAGAGGGTTGCATTGGTACGCAAATGCCCAAACACGAGGCGATCCCGCAGATCGATTGCGTGACTTAGTTACTTGCCTGGAAGCGTATCTTACTCCGAAAGATGGCAATCCAATAGGAACAGCAGTTGCAGAGGCCGCAGCGATAATTGTCGCCCGAAATCTAGAAGATGAAAGCGCATCAAGAAAAAGATAAAAGAATTGTAAACTTGAGAAGCGCAGTATCGCACGGTGGCCGAACGTCGGTCTTGCGGCAGGACGTGCATGACCTTGAGCAAATCGTCGGGAAGCTTACGATGGTTCTAATTGATAGGGCCGAATCAATTCACGAGCAGAAGAGATTTGCTCGATTGGGTAGAAAACCAGAAGCTAGCTTGATCGACTTGCCATGATTTGGTCCTGTGGTGGGTGTTTCTTAACCTTGTGATAACTCGAATATGGCGAGATCCAGAGGGAAATAGGTGGCCCAAGCGTGAAAAAGGGGACATTACACTTTTTCGTGTTCATTTGTGGCTGGTTCGGGAGTTGCAAGAGGGGTCACCCATTAATAGGGATGTTTCTTCCCTTTGGCAGAGGGCCTTTTAATGGGTGCCCCCTTTTTTTTGACCCCATTTTGACCGGTGAGACAGAAAGACTATGAAGGGTTGCCGGAACACCTGCCCATGAGTGCTAGATTCATATTAGGAAAATACATCTACCGAGAGGACTAGAACCATGCCATCCACAGGGATTGTGACTGTAGTCCGTATGCTGGAAGAACTGCCCGAAGCTACCCAGCATCAGATAGTTGAACATCTGCGATAGTATATTGAAGATTTTCAGGACGAAGTTCGCTGGGAGAGTACTTTTAAGGCAATCGTTCACCGTGGAGATCGCAGAGATCGCGGAGAGTTTTGTTTTCTGTGCCTTTCTGCCAGGTGAGCCTGTAGGGCGGCCCGTGGCCGCCGAATACGTAGGGCACGGCCCGACCTACTGCTGACGATAATAATACCGGCCCGACTCCGCGCCCCGCGGCTTATTTGGGCTTGTAGAAGCCATTTTTTCTCTCTGTGTGCTCGGCGCTCTCTGCGGTGAATCGTGATTGCCGGCTGAACGATTACCTTTTAAGGAAACCCAAACAAAGCTGGTTGCAGCGGCTCGGCGAGCTAAACGAGAAATCGCCGATGGACAAGCGAAGCCACTGGACTACGACCAACTATGAAGTCAAATGCGCTTCCTTCGTTTCTGGGTTGCGTATCGATCATTGGATAAGACTGTTAAACGTCATGCAAAGAAAGCCTATCGACTTTGGGCAGAAAACCTTTTTCACCCTTCCCTGCACTTCAAATGCATTAATGCCGAGGAAGACGTAAGGTGGGCAAAGACTGACAGGAATAGGGATCGCAGATTAATTTCAGGGGAGAATTATTATGAACATCTTATTAGTTTACCCCAAGAGTCCCCGCAATCTAAGCATGAGCCAGGAAGATAGGATTATTAGATTGGCATCGAAGAAGGCTTATAGCCCGCCTCTAGGTCTCTTGACTGTGGCTGCCCTGTTGCCGGAAGATTGGAATATCAGACTCATTGATTTGACGTTTCAAGAAGTCACCGAGTCAGACTGGGGCTGGTGTGAAGCAGTCTTTACGACGGGGACTCTGCCCCAATTTGGCAGACTTATCGAGGTCATCCGCGAGAGCAAAAAAAGAGGAAAGATTGTTGCCGTGGGTGGTCCGGCTGCATTCCACTATCCGGACGAATTTTTGAAGGTCCGTGCGGATTTCGTTGCCATCGGAGAAGGAGAGGTCACTGTCCCAATTCTTTTGGAAAAGCTCGAAAAAAGAGAGTTTGGAGTCGTTATCGAAGACAAAAGCCGAGTTGATCTTACCAAGTCACCCATTCCGAGATTCGACCTCATGGAAATGAACGCCTACGTGGATATGGCAATTGAGTTCTCCAGAGGTTGTCCATTTCAGTGCGAATTCTGTGATGCGACTCTCATTTTTGGGAGAAAGGTCAGAACAAAGGATCCGTCTCAAATCGTGGCCGAATTGCAGATGCTGTATAACCTCGGTTGGCGCCGAGAAATCTACATTGTTGACGATAATTTTATCGGAAACCCGGGTAAGACAAAGAGTGTTCTGGAGGGCATGATCGAATGGATGGATAATCATCGCAGGCCGTTTGGATTCTTTACTCATGCGTCCATAAACCTTGCCAACTTTCCGGAATTGATGGATCTGATGGTCCGTGCAGGATTCAATACCGTCTATATTGGAATAGAATCCACGGATAAAGAAGTTCTGAAGATCGCCCGAAAAGCTCAGAATGCGGCAGCGGATTTGGACGAAGCATGCAAGCGAATAAACGAGGCAGGTCTCCAAATATTGGCGGGGACTATAATCGGAATGGATGGCGAAAAACCTGGGAGAGACAAGAGCCTCATTGAATTTGTGGCACGAAACAATATACCGTTGGTTGAAGTTGCACAGCTTTACGCATATCCAGGGACGGCTTTGTGGAAAAGGCTCAAAGAGGAGGATCGTCTACTTTACGGGGAAATGGATGATCTTGTCCAATGCAACAATCTCAAAATGAACTTTGTGCCGAGCCGGTCCGCGGAAGATATTCGGAGGGAATTCCTCAATGCCATGGCAATGCTCTACGAGCATTCGGCATTCCTGGACAGGGCCTTCAACCATTTTCTTGCCATGCGCCCGATTCCCGTCCGGTCGCCTGCGGCAATGCTGCAATGGGGTGAAATAAAGCTGATCACTTTCACTTTGTTTCAGTGGGGCTTCGTCCGAAATACAAGAACCAAATTTTGGCGCATGCTGTGGAAAGCGTTCATGCAACTTGATAAGAGGCGATTTTTCTTGTTTATTCGTTCGTGCATAGCTTTGGAACATTACGTTGATCTGGAGCAAGAATTCATAACGATGCTAGGACCTGTATAGCGCACTTAGGAGTCGGATTGAAAGCAACAGAACCTGTGGCAACGGCTCAAGCCCCCAAAATACCCTGCGTTAGGAGAGAAGAAATCAACTCATGTCGTAAAAAGGAGCTTCTATGTCTATTCGCATAATTAGGCTCGGATCTCCCAGGGAAAAAGGAGAAGGGCTGCGTGTTGGTACAGTCCGCCGCCCTCCTCGGGGCGTTCCAAAATCGGATTACGCCACGAGGGACTTCTATGACGTCTGGCTCCCGAACCTTTCTCCCAGTCCGGAGCTTATGAAGCAAGGACAAGCGTCGCAAGACGAAGCGTCTTGGTCTGCCTTCAAGAAGAAGTTTCGTGCTGAAATGAAAGGGCCGGATGCGAGTAAGATTTTGGATCTGTTGGCTGCACTTTCTCATCAGACGAACATGTCCCTGGGGTGCTACTGCGAAGATGAAAGAAGATGTCACCGCTCTGTTTCTGAGAGATCTGCTTATCGAACGTGGGGCTCGTCTGCTTTAGTACATGAAAGGATATCGCCTCCCTGGTGGCGCTTCCATCAAACGTCAAAACAAGAAAAATGTCCCCTTTTTCCCCTCTTCTATCAGATCGTCCCCCACCTGCTGCATTCCGCTGCTATACGGCGAATATCTGATAATCCCTCCTACAGGCTCTATGGCCCCGTTGGTAACCCATATGTGGAATATGTGCAACCCAACCAGCACATACGTTTCATAAATCTTGATTGCGACTCGTCGATATTACACGTTTGATAACATTCCCTGAATGAATCTTTCGCCCCGCTCGGGCTAGACTTTGTGACGTCTTTGGCATCACGTGCTGGAGCCTGGGGTAAGATCGGCTCGCTCATTACTTTGGATTCTGACGCGGACGCTAACCTGCATTGACTTCCACCCCGTTGAAAAGCCAAAGTAAGAGTTGCCAGGTACAGCCACAAGAACAGCGGAAATAATGATTGCCGGAATCACTTGTCGACTCATTGTATGTCTCTTTGTTCACAGCAGTCGAGTTTGTCCCAAGATTGAGTAACCTCTTGCTAAAGAGATGCATCCACATGGAAAAAGATTCGGTTGAAATAGTTCACGGGTCGTGCTTCCTGAATTCCGGGGACACCATACGTAATCGTTGACGGCTGGAATGTAGAGTCCCTATGGGACAGGTTGCAAACCCGGTTGTCGTAGGCTGTCCACATCACATCACTCGGGGAGGCAATCAGCGGCAGCAGGCCACTTTGTCCGGTTCATTCGCGGAGAGCCGTTCCCTGCTGTTTTTTCAACTTGAAGTCGCGCTGGCCTGGGCAACCCCGTTTCAAACCTGCCGTCGCCGCATAACAGAGATGGGACTAATCGCCCCGAGCACACGGGGAATATTTGTCATAATTATTAGGCTGTTGAGAATTAGCCAAATATTTGATTTTTTCCCTTGACAGCACATTAGGCGTAGGTCTAGTTCTGTAGAAAAGGCCGATCACTTCAGAAGGCAAAGTAGGAGATTTTTGCGTTGTTTCGCGAAGTTCAGCAGAACAAGATCTCGTTGGACATCATCTCCCAGATTCGGGAAGCCATACTAAACGGCACGCTCAATCCGGGGGATAAACTTCCACCCGAGAAGGAGCTTGTGAGCAACTTTGGGGTAAGCAAGCACACTTTGCGTGAGGCCATAAGGGCCCTGGAGGTGATGGGTTTTCTTGAGGTGCGTAAGGGAGCTCGCCGGTGGCGCGGTGGTGCTTGAAGTGGACATGAAGACCACCAGGGAATCCATCGCGAATTTTCTTTATTTCCAAAACGTTTCTGTGCAGGATCTATCAGAGGTCAGGAAGGTTTTTGAGCCGCACTTGGCCAGACTCGCGGCTGAACGTCTAAGCCCGGAGGATTTGGACGACCTGGTGGCCACACATCGAGCATCTTTGGATGCCATGGCACGGGGCTTGCCCACGTATGCGCACGAGATAGCCTTTCACCGCATACTCGCCCGGGCCAGTGGAAACCCTGTCTTCATGCTGATTCAGGATTTTGTTAACAACGTCCTTTCGGACACCAAGCGCCACCTTAGGCCGGGGCTGAGCTTCTTGGAAGAAGTGTTCAAGGCGCATGACCGCATTTTGGAGGCTATCCGGGCTCGCGACCCTGACCTCGTCGCGACGGAAATGCACCGTCATGTGTGTGAGGTTGAGCGCTCATTGGAAGATCTACAAGGACAACGGGATGAGACGCTGAAAGCCAGAATGCGGAGCATTGAAGACGGGACGAGAGATCGCTTGAACCATCTCCACACTGAGGAGATCCCATAGCTTCCGGAGGTTTCGAGACTTCCTTCGAGAATTCCTCGGCAAATCGAGCAGTCGAGAGATCGGCTCTCAACCGGACGTGGCAGACATATTCTCTATTCAGGCTATCAGATCGAACCTTCGGGTCGCATTTATGCGGCAGTGAGTTGGTACCTCGCGCTGATTCGGGAGGAGGTCAGAAGATGTCGCAAGCCTTCAAGGATTTGCATTGGCGCCGGGACATTCCTCTGAAGGAATATTTGGTTCCGGAGACCCTGCCCCAGGCCATCCAGATGCTGGACGCGTCACAAGGGCCGTGCCCGGATAATTGCCGGGGGCACGGACGTGATAGTGGAGCTTCGCAGTCGCCACTATGAGGTAGAGGCCCTGGTCGACATCAGCAGGATTCCCGGAATGGGAGGCATTGAGCTACAGAAGGACAGCATAATTCTTGGCGGCCTGGTTACCCATGCACAGACCGCCGCTTCCCCTATTATACAGGAGAAGGCAGGCCTCTTGGCTTCTGGTTGCGCCGCGATGGGTTCCCCTCAGATCCGCAGCATAGCCACAGTGGCCGGAAATCTTGTCAGCGGGCAGCCCGCGGCTGATGCCAGCATACCCCTACTGGCCTTGGATGCTGAAGTGACCGTTGCTTCTGTCCGCGGAGAGCGAGTGGTACCATTGCGGGAATTCTTTTTGGATGTAGGCAAGACCGCTGTAGACCCAAGCCGTGAAATACTGACACGCATCGAGTTTAAACCGCTGGGTCCTGACCAGGGAGCGTGCTTCCTACGCCTGAGCAAGCGCAAGGCCCTGTCACTGCCCATGCTGGTATGTGCAGTGGTAGTAACTGTGGACAAAGCTAAACAGATCATAACCGAAGCAGCTATTGCCCTCGGTCCGGTAGCGCCGACACCCTTTCGCTCCAAGCGCATTGAAGACGCAATCAAAGGAATGCCCGCGACCCTTCAAACGCTGCAGGAAGCCGCGGACATGGCCTCCACCTACTGCTCCCCCCGCGACAGCCTCCTGAGAGGCTCGTGCGACTACCGACAGGAAATGGTCAAAGCATTGGTGAAACGAGGGCTGCGAAGGGCGCTGGAGCAAGCTGGATGCACTCTGTAAAAGAGGTTGATGATGAGCAGTAAAGAGCTTTCTTTCAAACTAAACGGCAAGACGGTAGAGATGGATGTTGATCCTGGAACCTTGCTGGTTGACCTGCTCCGAGAGAATTTCGGCCTGACCGGAACCAAGGTGGGTTGCCGGGAAGGGGAGTGCGGAGCCTGCACGGTGTTGGTTGACGGAGAAGCGTACAACTCCTGCTTGATGCCGGCGCTCAAGGTGCAAGGCAGAGAGGTTACCACCATTGAGGGTCTCCAGAAGGCCGATGGGTCATTAGACCCTATCCAGGAGGCATTCATGGATGCCGGGGCTGCTCAGTGCGGTTTTTGCACCCCGGGATGATTATGAGCGCCAAGGCCCTATTGGACAGCAATCCAAATCCGGAAGAACATGAAATCAGGAAGGCATTATCCGGGGTTTCTTTGCCGCTGCACTGGCTACCGCAAGATTGTCCAAGCCGTCAAGAATGTAGCTGCCGGCAAGCAGCGTTAAACCAGGTTGGCCCGGCCGACCCTTTCCATACAAGGAAAGTGTCATGTCTGAAAAGAGTGATGAGAAAAGAAAAGTTAAGGTCCTGACCAAGGAGAGAACCGATTTCTTACCATTGATAAGGTTCAAAGAAGCCGAGTTGGCAGTGGCGGGGCAGTCGCTGACGAGGAGAGACGACCCCCTGAAGGTGACAGGCAAGCTCAAGTTTGGGGCCGACTATTCCCATGAGGGTTTTCTGCACGGCAAGATCCTTCGCAGTCCTTATCCTCACGCTCTCATCAAGTCCATAGACACGAAAAAAGCCGAGGATCTGGAAGGCGTCGTAGCCGTGCTCACCGCCAAAGATGTGCCCGGGCGCAACGGGTTCGGGGCCATTATCCCTGATCAGCCGGTAATATGCGGTGACAAAGTGCGTTTTGTAGGCGATGGTGTGGCACTGGTGGCTGCTGAAACGGAACAGATCGCCCAGGAGGCTCTTGCCTTGATAGAGGTGGAGTATGAGCCCTTGCCTGCTGTTTTTGACCCACGCGAGGCAATGAAGGAACATGCGCCCAAGATCCACGAACGGGGAAACCTGCTCTCCTATGACAAGCTGCGCAAAGGGGATGTGGACAAAGGTTTTGAGTCAGGCTGATGTCATCCTGGAGCGGACCTATCAGGTTCCCTTCCTGGAACATGCCTATATGGAACCCGACTTGCCATGGCTGTCCCACAGCCGGATGGGACCATGCTCGTGGAAGGTCCCATGCAGGCGCCCTTTCACGCGTTCGCCGCAATGTGGCCGCCGTGTTGGGTTTGCCCATAAACAAGGTGCGTCTGTCCGCCAGATCCATATGGGCGGCGGTTTCGGCGGCAAGGAAGACTCACCGATCGATCTGGGCTGTCGGGCCGCAGTCCTGGCTCAACATACCGGGCATGCCGGTGCGGATGGCCCTGGAACGGGAGGAGGTCACTCTTCAGACGGCCAAGCGCCATCCCATGATCATGGAGATCAAGATCGGGGCCATGAAAGACGGCACCCTGGTGGCCTTCCAGGGGGTGATCTATGACGAACAGGGGGCCTATGCCTCTCTGGGCCCGAAGATTCCTCCTGCGGGTGGTTCCCATGTCCATTCCATGGTTATGATGCCGGGACCTTATGTGATTCCAAACGTCAAAGTGGACGCTTATCTGTGCTATACCAATCATCCTTACGGTGGGGCCATGCGCGGTTTTGGCGCTCCGCAGGTCCACATCGCCCATGAACAAATCATGGACGAACTGGCAGCAGAGCTGGGGATAAGTCCCTTAGAGATTCGGCGCAAAAACGCCTTTCAACTGGGTTCGAAGACGGCCACCGGCCAGGTGCTGGACCAGAGCGTGGGACTACGGGAAACTCTAGAGGCGTGCGCCAACGCGTTTGACTGGGATCGCCGCTTCAAGAAACCGGCTATATTGACAAGGAACGAACCAAGCGCCGCGGAGTGGGTATCGGCATGGGCTGGTATCGGACGAGCATAGGCATCGGCGGCGACGGTTGCGGAGCCAATGTGCATGTGCATGAAGACGGTTCCGTGCTCCTTTACACCGGCATCACGGAAATGGGACAGGGTTCCTTCACCGTTCTGCCCCAGATTTGTGCCGAGGAGTTGGGAGTGCGCCTCGAAGATATTCGCATGGTCCAGCCGGACACTGACCTGGTACCGAATCCGGTCCGACAGTGGGCAGCCGCTCCACCACCCTCATGGGCAATGCCATCATCATGGCCGCCCGCCAGGTGAAAGAGTCCTTGACCGAAGCCGCCGCCGAGCTGCTTGGGATTTCCCCCGAGAGTCTTGAGTTTAAGGACCGCAAGGTGTTCGACCGAGACAACCGGGCCACATCAGCTAGAATTCAGGCAGGTGGCAGCCCGGTGTATGGCCACCGGCAAGAGGCTTATCGGGCAAGGCTGGTGGACGCCACCCTTCCCCAGCTTGGACCCTGAGACCGGTCAGGGAAACCCCTATTTTGTTTACACCTATTCCACCCATATGGCCGAGGTAGTGGTGGATGTCGAAACCGGCGAAGTAGAGGTCGAGCACTACGTGGCCGCCTTTGATGTGGGAAAGGCCATCAATCCTCGTGCACTGGAGGGTCAGATCGAAGGTGGGGTGGCCATGGGCCTGGGATATGCCCTGATGGAGGAGATCGTTTTGCAGGAAGGCGTTATCCAAAACCCTAATCTGCGAGACTATCTGATACCCACTGTCCTGGATGTCCCTGATATCCAACCGATGATTCTGGAGATGGCCAACGAGTTGGGTCCCTATGGAGCCAAAGGTATCGGCGAAATGCCCAACATACCGGCGACGCCGGCAATTTTGAACGCCATATGCAACGCATGTGGAGGACGGGTGCGCTCATTGCCGGCCGACCCTGAAAAGGTCTTTTGGGCCATCAGGGAGGCAGGAGGGCCGCCGGAGCATTAGGACTGCAGTTTGATTATCGGCCGTCTGACCTGTGTGGACGTCCGAACCCTTAAGCCAAAAGGATTCACTACTCGCCCAGAGGTGATTAATTGGAAGGAGGGACAATCGTGAAGAACAGAGGGACCATTTTATTTGTCGGCCTGATACTTGCGATCTTAGCCCTTGGGGCTGTAAGCTCCCGGGTTGGCTGAGACACCTGACAAGATCAAGCTTGGCCTTATGTTTGGCCTGACTGGGCCGGCCTCGCCTATCGGCCCCGTGCAGATGAAGGGAGCCGAATTGGCTATCAACGAAATCAACGCGGCCGGTGGAGTGAAGCTCGGAGGCAAGCAGATCCAGGTTGAAGCTGTGGTCAGGGATGACGAAACCAAGGGCGACGTAGCCGTGCGCCGTTTCAAAGAGCTGCGCGATGAAGTCAAGGTGGCGGGTCTGGTGGGTTCGACCTTCGCTCCTATCGCCAAGGCCCTGAACAACCAGATCGTTAATGAGCCTCTGACCTATATGTATCGTCATGTGTGGCCCCAATGGAGATGTTCGCAAAAAAAGACCTGGCGCCAACTACCTTTGGTGCTCACGGTAGCGCTTACGCCATTGGATATTCCGGGGCTGCGTATATTGCCACTAACCTGAAGGCCAAGAAAGTCTACTTTTTGGCCCCGGCCTACGCCTTTGGCCGCGATCAATACGAGGGAGCCAAGGCGGCCTTTGAGAAGTACAGGGTAGAGGTCATCTACGATGAGGCCCCTGTCACGACGGCCGACTACACGCCCTATATCCAGAAGATAGCTGAGGCCAAGCCTGATATCTGCATGATGGCTCAGTGGGGCACGGGTGCTATCTCAGTGCTGAAGCAGGCCCACGAGCTGGGTTTGAAGAACAAGACCAAGATTTGGTTCAACTGGATGACCAACGTCTTTGGAAGCGGCGTACCCGCGGAGGCCCTTGAAGGGGTTTATTCTCTAATGTCCTGGTACTGGAACCTGGAGGGTTTCGATGATGCAGATGTGGTCAAGGCGGGCAAAGAATTTGTTGAAAAATACCAAAAAGCTGTACGGCGAGCCGCCTGATCCCTATGCCGGCATGACTTATGTGGGATGTAAGGAGATTTTCCGGGGAATCGAGTTGGCCCAGTCCACCGACCCCAAGAAGATTGCCGAAGCGATCATGAAGAGCCCCGAATTTCCCTCAATGAAGGGCCCGGGCAAATGGCGGGAGGATCATCAGCCGATATTCAAGTACGGCGCCTTTGTGGTAGTCGGGAAGGGACCCCAGGAGCGCAAGGGCAAATGGGATCTGGTCAAGGTCATAGGTGCCTACACCGGAGACGATTATCTGCCCCCATTGAAGAGTGAAGGCTACTAAACACACGGTATCCTGAATTCGGCGGCGTATTTCGGGCCGATCTTTGGTGGGACAGGCATCCTGCCTGTCATTTCTTGATGAAAAATGCGACAGGCAGGATGCCCATAGGCGTTAAAATAGGGAGCACGACCTCATGATTACAGTCTGTTATCACCCTCCCCCTTCCCCCCTCCCGTCGAGGGAGGGGATCTGAAAACCCTCTCCCTTGGCGGGAGAGGGCAGGGTGAGGGGGAATTGGAATGCATCAGAGCCTGCTTATTTTAACACCTGTGGGCTGGAAGCCTGTCCCACCCCTCCTACCCGAAGTAGGTTACTGAATTCTAGAAATGGAGCACCACATCATCAACTGATGAGAGGCGGCCCGTGCCGTCTCTCATCCCCTAACCGATACAGGCTCGAACATGCCTCAACCGATCTTGTCCACCGCCGGGGTCATCAAGAACTTCGACGGTCTGGTAGCGGTCAACGACATCAGCTATGAGGTCTTCGCGGGAGAAACCGCGGGTATCATGGGGCCCAACGGGGCCGGCAAGTCGACTTTCTTCAATCTGCTTACCGGCTATTATAGGCCGCAAAAAGGCCGGGTGTTTTATCGTGGTCAGGACATCACCGGCATGCGCGCAGATCAACGAGTGATGTTGGGCATAGCCCGCACCTTTCAGTTGGTCTCGGTGTTCGACTCCATGACGGTAATGGAGAACATGATGCTCGCCCGGGTACGCAAAGGCCCGGACTATTCTTCCAAGATACGCTTTTTCTTCAGGAACTGCCGTTACCGGGCGCTGCAGGATGAGTGCCTACACGCGCTGGACCTGCTGGGTATTGCCGATAAGTCTGAGGTCAAAACCTCGGATATGTCCTACGGCGACAAGCGAGAGTTGGAGATAGCTCTTGCCCTTTCTTTGCAGCCGCAGGTTTTGCTTCTCGATGAGCCTTTCGCCGGCCTCAGCCTGGTGGACATAACCCACATCAGCCAAGTCATCAACAAGATAAAGGGCCAGTTTACCATCGTCATCATAGAGCATAAGATTTCCAAGTTGATGGATTTGGTGGACAGCCTGTGCGTGATCAACGAGGGCAGTATGATTTGCCGGGGGGAACCGGGCCAGGTCGTCTGCGATCCCCAGGTCAGGGAGTGCTATTGGGGCAAGGAAGAACTGGCATGCTACTGAGCGTTGAGAACCTTCACGTCCGTTATGGGCCTGCCCGAGTGCTGCACGGGGCATCGCTGCACTTGAATGAAGGGGAGTTAGTGTGTGTTGTGGGTCGCAACGGTGCCGGCAAGACCACGTTGCTCAGGACCATCGGGGGGTTCATGCGGCCCGCAAGCGGCGCGATCACCTTCAGGGGAGAAAGGATAGACGGCCTGCCTCTGGAAAATGTGGCCCTGATGGGGATAAGGTACGTCTATCAGGACAAGAGGGTCTTTGGCGAACTGACCGTGCGGGAAAACATCGAGCTTGGCCGCATATCCGACCGGCCAGAGTCTGCATGAGGCGATCTCTAAGGTTCTAGCTATACATCCCAAAATGGAATTGCTCCTTGACTCCAAGGCCAAGGGCCTTTCGGGCGGTGAGCGTCAGATCCTTCTCATAGGCCGGGCGCTGATCGGGAACCCTCAGCTCTTGTTGGTGGACGAACCCACGGAAGGCCTCGCGGCTATCATCATAGGCGATATCATAAAGATCTTGCTCAAGATGAAAAACCGGATCACCATGGTAGTTGTGGAGCAAAATCTCGCTACCGTAGCACGCTTGGCTGACCGTTTGTACGTAATGAAGGAGGGCATCGTCGCGCGCGAAATCTCAGACGAGCAGACAATCAAAAATCCCTCCTGTTATGAAGATGAACTCTAGTCTTTGGGGCACGGCATGTTCGGCAAGGTAGAAAACAATCCGACCTTGACTCTGGCGTTTACGGCGGCAATCTTCTTGATCTTCGGCTATGCCACCTCGTTGCCCAGGATTACCGACTTCATGATATTTTGCATCTTCGTAATTGGCTTCGATCTTCTATACGGCCACATGGGGCAGCTTTCCTTCGGCCATATGCTGTATCTGGGGGCAGGCGCCTACGGATGCGGCATGTTTGCCTATCACATCTATCCTGATCCCTTTTTATCCCTGCTGGCCGGAGTGGTTCTGGGAGCTCATTGTTGCGGCTCTGCTGGGACCGCTGGTAGTCAAGACATCGGCCAGCGGCCTTCGCTCTCTTGAACTTGGCCTTGAATGAGGTGGGAGCCTATCTGGTCTTGAGCCCCTGGTATAAATGGACCGGAGGCGAGGACGGACTATCCCTTTTTTTCAAGAAATACGGCTTCATCAACTTTCAGCAAAGCACCTTTCGTTTCTACTTCTGCCTGGGTTCGCTCCTGCTGGTAGTCTATTTGGTCCTGCGCCTGGTGAGATCGCCTTACGGAAACCTTTTGAAGGCCATCAAAGGAAAACGAGGTTCGAGTCAAGTTTCTCGGCTATAACACCTATCGTTTACAAATACATCACTTTCATTATCTCCGGAGCCATAGCAGCCTTTGCCGGAGCCCTTACCACCATTAACCTCTCCTACACCAATACCAGCCTTATTTCCCCGACGCGCAACGTCGAGGTGATCTTTGCAGCGCTAATGGGAGGCGCGGGAAGCGTTATCGGAGCAGTGGTGGGGGGTGCGGCCTTTATGACCATAAGCAACTACCTGGCCGTGTACCTGATTCGTTGGGAGATGTTCTTAGGCTTCGCACTGTTGGTTTTCGTTTTTTGGTTCCGTAAAGGGATCTGGGGTTATGCCCGAAAGATCTAAGTGTCACGTGAGCAAAACCGGGAGCCTTTTGATCCGATGACTAGTTTCATGCAATCGATTCTCTTCGGCCTGACTATCGGAGGAATCCTTTACATAATATCCATTGGTCTGGCCCTGACCTTCGGGGCCATGGGTATCGTTAACTTCGCTCACGGACTGATTTACGCTGTCGGAGCTTACGCTGTATACACTGTAGCCACACTCATGGGAGCAGGGTTTATTGCGGGCGTTTTGGGCGCCCTGGCCGTCTCGGTTCCCTTGAGTTATGTAATAGAACGCTTTGTCATCCGCAGACTATACGGCCAGTCCATAGATTATGCCATCATCGCCACCTACGCTATCCTGCTCATCGGAGCCGACGTGCTCAAGTGGATCTACGGCGCCAGCCCTCTACCGATCATCGATCCGATAGGCAAGCTGTGGACCTTCGGCTCACTGGCAATGCCGGTGTACCGCGTGGTCATCATCGGATTGTCCGTGCTGATTTTCTTTGGCCTGTCTCTGTTCTTCAAGAAGACCCTGGTCGGCAAGATTGTGGTGGCCGGCTTGCAGGATCGTGAGGCGGTACGCAGCCTGGGAATCAGGGTCGAGAAGCATTTCGCCATCGTCTTTATCATTGGCAGCGCATTGGCCGCCCTTGGAGGGGTCCTTTACGCGCCGCTAAGCACTCTGAACCCCTACATGGGCTTTGAGATTTTGGTTCTCTGCTTTGCAGTGGTCATTGTAGGCGGCATGGGAAATCTCAGGGGAACCGCTGATCGCGGCCTATAGTTTGGGCATGGTTCACTCCTTGAGCGCAGCGTATATTGCTTCTTCAGCCTCCGACGCCATGGTTTACGTGGTGATGGCGGCTGTCCTCATATTCCGGCCCATCGAGGCCTAAACCAGGAGCTATAGTAATCATGGACAAAAGCCAAGATTCATACCTGAAAATGGGCATCGTGCATTTCATGGCCTTCCCGGAACTGGCAAGTGGACGGGGACCCTGGGAAGAGACCGTAAAGCATATAGCCATCGACCCTTTCTTCTCGGCCATAGAGATCACCCACATCGAGGATGAGGCACAGCGCCGGAGGGTGCGCGAGATATGTAAGCTGGCGCATCTGGATATAGGCTTCGGAGCCCAGCCCGTCATTTTGAGCCAAGGACTGGATCTGAATTCCCTGGATGAGAGTCGGCGCTGCCAGGCGGTTGCCGAACTCAAAGAGCTACTGGATGAGGCCCGTTTCATGGGCGCTCAAAGTTTTGCGGTTCTTTCCGGTAAGGACCCCGGTCAAGATAGTCGCGCTGAGGCCGTTCAGGCCCTGGCAACATCCCTTGGCGAGCTGTGTGCCTACTCGGCTGGCCAAAACGGTCCCAAGGTAATCGCGGAGATCTTCGATTTTGATGTCGATAAGTGTTGCCTGATGGGACCCACGCCTCTTGTCCGAGAAGTGGCCGAGACTGTTTGTCCGCGAACACGACAACTTTGGGCTATTGGTGGACCTCAGCCACATACCGCTGTGTCGGGAATCCGCGGCACAAGCCCTGGAGCCGGTTAGGGAGTTTCTGGCCGCCATTCACCTTGGGAACGCGGTGCTGGATCGGAATCTGCCCTGTTACGGGGACTACCATCCTATTTTCGGGACCCCCGGCAGCGCCAACGATGTTCCAGAGATGGTAGATTTCCTGCGGAAGCTGGTTGAGATAGGTTTTTTGGACGGGCAAAAAAGGCCTATGGTAAGTTTCGAGATCAAGCCTATGGAAGGCCAGGACCCACTTCTGGTAATCGCCAACGCAAAGCGGGTCATGCAGCAAGCCTGGGCACAGGTCTGAGTGAGCGAAGGTGTAAACAAAGGACTGTACACGATGAAACCCAGAGTATTCGTGACCAGGCTCCTGCCCGGAGGGGCCATGCAGGTGCTGAACGAGAACTTCGATGTTCAGTGCAACCCCCACGACCGTGTGCTCAGCCGCCAGGAATTGCTGGCAGGCGTAAAGGACAAAGACGGCATTCTGCCGCTGCTGACGGACCGCATTGACGCTGAACTATTGGAGGCCGCCGGCCCTCAACTTAAGATAGTGGCCAACTATGCGGTAGGTTACAACAACATTGATGTTCCGGCCTGCACCAGCCGCAAGATACCGGCCACCAACACGCCCGGTGTCCTGACCGACACTACCGCGGATTTGGCAATGACCCTTCTTTTGGCCGTAGCCAGGAAGATTGTCCCCGCCGACGCCTACGCCCGAGCAGGGAAGTACCAAGGCTGGGCGCCGCTGCTGTTCGTGGGGACGGACGTACATCACAAAACCTTGGGGATAATGGGATTCGGACGCATAGGCTTCGCCTTGGCCAAACGGGCCTCAGGCTTTGACATGAATATCATCTACCATGACGCCATGAGGGCAAGCCCTGAGCTGGAGCAGCAGGCGGGAGCCAAGTTCGTGGACAAGGATACTCTTCTGGCCCAGTCGGATTTCATTTCGCTTCACGTGCCGCTTAGCCGGGAAACGCACCACCTCATGAGCAGTCCCGAACTGGCAGCCATGAAAAGCTCGGCCTACCTGATCAACACTTCCCGAGGAGAAGTGGTGGATGAAAAGGCCCTGGTAAAAGCCCTTCAGCAGGAGCAGATAGCCGGCGCGGGCCTGGATGTTTTCGAGTTTGAACCGGCAATAGAAAAAGAGCTTACGGTGATGGACAACGTGGTTATCGTGCCTCATATCGCCAGCGGCTCCATCGAAACCCGTACCAAGATGGGGTTAGTCGCTGCGGAGAACCTGATAGCCCTTTTAATAAGGGGGCAGAAGCCTCCGAACTGTCTGAATCCCGAGGTGTTTTCCTGAGCGCCACCTTGTACTCAGTTCTTCAAATTCGGTGACGCTGGTTTTTGTATGTATCAGCACGAGCGGTGCTTGTGGGTGCCACTGCTGGCTTGTCCAGCAGTGACGATGACGATGCACTGCTGGACAAGCCAGCAGTGGCACCCGAATATGTCATCTGGCTAACGAGATGAAGCGATTAGGACAGCTTCTGGCCAATGTGGACCCCGAAGCGAGGCTCGGGTCAAAAAGGTTGATATTCACTCTGTAATACGAGTTCGCTGTTAGACAGTGGATAATCCGCTAAATCAAGCACGGATCTGGCAAAGCCCAGCTCCCGTGGCACCCCCGGCCGGATGCTGATCGGATGCTGGGCGCCACTGACCTGGGGACCAGGTCAGTGCTGGTTTGACTTCCAACTGATCGACACGGTTTAAGGACGAACTGGGGTCGCACAGCCTCACAAACAAACTTGCCCGGACTCGCCCGAAATCGGTGCGAAGGCATAAAGGAGAATTGCAAATGGCACTTCCGATAATCAAAAACTACATCAATGGAGAGTGGCAAACTTCCCAATCGAAGAATTTGGGAGACGTCTGGTGTCCTGCCAAGGGAGAAAAGATAGCGTTGGTTCCCTTCTCCACGGCCGAGGATGTAGACAAGGCTGCTAAAGCGGCAAAGGCAGCTTATGCTGAGTGGCGTACCACGCCGCCTCTGACTCGCGCCAGGTATCTGTTTAGGCTCAAAGAAGCATTCGAGGAGGCATTCGAAGATATAGCCAGGGTTCTTGTGACTGAAGAAGGCAAAACCATAGATGAATCCCGCGGGGAAGTGAGGCGCATGATCGAAAACGTGGAGCATGCTACCGGCGTGACCACTATGATGGCGGGGTACTGTCTCGAGGATATAGCCCAGAACATTGATTGCACGGCGGAGCGCCAACCCCTCGGGGTCTTCGGATGTATAGCTCCGTTTAATTTCCCTGCTATGGTGCCCTGGTGGTTTCTGCCTTATGCCATTGTCACGGGAAACACATACATTGTGAAGCCTTCGGAGCAAGTTCCGATGACCCAAACTCGCATCTTCGAAGCGATTGACGAAGTAGGGTTTCCCGCCGGGGGTGGTGAACATGGTTCACGGGTCCAAAGACGTCGTGAACGCAATGTTGCAGCATCCCGACATAGCGGGGCTATCCTTCGTCGGCCAGACAAGCACGGCGCGGTACATCTATCAGGAATGTGGAAAGACCGGTAAACGGGTACAGTCCCTGGGCGGCGCAAAGAATGCCGTCGTGGTTATGCCCGACGCTGACATAGATAAAGGGCTGCCTTCACTGATCACGTCCTTCTACGGCTGCGCAGGGGAGCGCTGCCTTTCCGGATCGATGTTGGTGTCGGTGGGGAGCGTTCATGACGAACTGAGAGAAAGGTTCGTTGCTGCGGCCAAGGCAATGAAGGTGGGGGACGGCCTCGATCCGAGCACCTCCATGGGACCGGTTATCAGCCACCCGCACCGGGAGCGTGTCCTGAGTTACATCGAAAAAGGCATTGCTGAAGGGGCCGAGCTAGTCCTGGATGGCCGGAACGTTAAGGTTGAAGGCTATCCCAAGGGGTTTTTCATCGGACCGACTGTTTTCGATAAAGTCACACCGGACATGACCATTGCCAGGGAAGAGATCTTCGGTCCGGTAGTGGCCATGATCCATGTCGAGACCTTGGACGAGGCCATAGACATCATCAATACCCGTGGCTTCGCCAACGCGGCGTGTCTGTACACCGATAGTGGAAAAGTTGTCCGGGAATTCAAGTATCGTGTCAAACCCAGCATGATCGGCATTAACATCGGCATCGCAGCTCCCATGGCCTTCTTCCCGTTCGGTGGCGCCGGGGAGTCTTTGTTCGGCGATTTGAAGGGGCACGGTCGGGAAGCGTTCCAGTTCTTCACTGACACCAAAGTGGTTATAGCTAGGTGGTTCTGAGAATCGGATTTAACCATCGCCAAAATTAGTGCCTGATTTGCGGGAATGACACCGTCACCTCGGACTTGATCCGGGTGTAGGGACGACCGGTGGTCGCCCAAACGAGGGCGAAGCCCCTTCGCCCCTGACGGATTCCTGTGGCTGCCCCGGCTGGGAATGGGCATTGCGAGGGCACAAGCCCGAAGTAATCTCAATTGGTGGGACCGGCATCTTGCCGGTCATTAAATTGATGGGACAGGCCTCTCGCCTGTTACCGGATGACGGGCAAGATGCCCGTCCCACCACACGAACGGAGGAATGGTATGCCGTTGAAAAATTTTGGGAGCATCCTGAACTTTGCTGCTGAATTGGAGGCCGCCGATCACGACTTCTATAAGGCTGCGGGCACAAATCCGGCCAGTGTCCACACACAGGGCAGTTCTTGAGGAATTGGCTTCAGAAAAGAAAAAGAATGAAAAACTCATGCTCCGAACATGTCGGGAAAGCGTGTGCGAGATGATTTTGGAGCCCATAGTGGACTTCACCAGGGAACCTTTCCTTAGCGGCCGCGAAGGAGCCGAAACCATGAAATGGAAGCAACTGCGCGATAAGGCCCTGGATCTCGAAGGCAAGGCCGAAGAGTTTTACATAGAGGCCGCGGAGAAGATTCGAGCTCTTCCCGAAGTGTCCCGGGCTCTGGCACGGACTGCAACTCGTCGTGCCGTGGACAAGCGGCGTCTGGAAGAATTGCCGCAGGAGTGATCACCGATAGACTAGGAGCCTGTCGCGTGACTTCGAACATTGGCGAAATCGTGCTACCGTGGAGGCTATGCGCACTGCTTCGGTGCTCCTCCCAGGCTCCTAGGAGTCTGACATACTAAGTTTTCTCCTTGGCAGCCCCCGAGATATACCGAGTCAACAGGCACCATCGTGCCACGAATTTGGGAAAGTCCCGCGGAACGCGGGATTACGCAACAGCCTCCTAGGTCTTTCGTGCATGCTACAAAATGTTGTCGATTTTCTGTCGTGCTGGCAACAGAGGTTCAAATCCCCTTGAGGGCGACAAAATAACAAACTAATATCACACGGGAGTTGGCAAGTCTCAGCTCCCCTTTTTTGGTTTACTCCAGAAACCAGTACCCCCAAAGGGCCCCAACGGATGGTGAAGCCTACTGCGGGGTATTATTTCCTTAAGAGCAAAAGCACGGGAGTCTGTTGCGTTCCGTTGCCGCACTATTAGATCTCCCGCACGGAATATCAGCAGCAATCAATTCGGATTCGTTGTCACATGAAACGTCTTCATGGATGCATCGCACACCAGATCTGATGCAGGTGCTTCCTTCGCGAGACTCGAACAAGTTGCCACCAACTTCTTGTTCCCTGCGTTATAGAAATAGTAAACCTGACGCAACTTCTGCTTGGAAATGTCATCGTCCCTCTCTGTAAGAAGCTTTATCACTCGTGTCCCATCCGAGGTTGTGAAATCAGTCTGACTGATTATCTTCAGACCATGAAAAAGTTTTTGCATGGTGGCTATGTTGTCTTTGGCGTAATCGTCAAGGGATTTGTTATACGCTTCGTCAGCTACCACAATATTCGGCGCAAACCCTTTGACAGGCGCTCCCCGCGAAATCTTGAATTTCAGGCCCGGAAATTCTAACACGTTCCACCCATTGGGCGGTACGTATGAAAAAATACCGCCACCCCCGAAATCCTGGCGTTCAGCCTGCTGGGCATTGGCATCGAACACCAAGGGCATACTCAACAAAAGGAGTAGGCCGAGATGAAGTGTGATGATGTACTTCCACGCTCCTTTACGGTTCGCACTGCCCTTTTGCCCTCGTTTTGCGGAAACAGGCGAGGTGAAGACTGTTCCATAGGGCCTTCCACTCAGATTACTTCTTGCCTCATCAACCAAATCATATTTAAGGTTCATGGATTCCTCCCACGACATTTTATTGCCGATATTCTCGCCAGTTAGTCTTAATCTTAAGAGATGCGAAAATGAGGGAAGGGATTCTCGGTCTGTAGAATTTGCCCTTCTGATCTGGTGAATTTTGATGCAGGGTTCAAGGTGAGTCGTGGCACCTCACGTCAAGAATTAGGCCCTGCCATTAGAGGTCTGTCACGCAACAAGTGGCGGCATCAGGCAATACTCGACCCAAATATGGGCTATCCTGCCGACAAATTGGAGAGCAGTATGCGGCAACGACAGCGGCCGAGCAAGAAGCCGCGAGACCCACTGCCATTCGGACGGTGGAGCCTTCAGTTGAAATTGTCAGTTCCGCTTACGATCAAATTCGATGACCGATGGATGGGCTACACAGATGAGCGTGGATGAAATATAATTAGTTGATAAAGAAACCGGAGTGGTTCATCGGAATCTTTCAACGAATTTGGCTTTCACGGAGAGGAGTGAACGACTGTCGGATTATAGCTCGGACCACCCTTCTTTCCGTGGCCTGAAGAAGGAATTTGAAGTCGCACCTAAAATTTACACGACGGTGATGTCTTTGCGTTAAGAAGTGACAGCAAGCGAGACCGCTGCTGCCGGGGATCACGGAGTAACAAGATGAGTAGAGATAACCCGAAGGATGAAATTTTGGAAAGCACTCTGCATTTCATGAAATCAAGCCATTCCTTCTCGCGGCGTGAGTTTTTGCTCATGACCGGAGGAATCGTCATTGCAATTTCCGCTTTGGAGGCAAAGGGAGCTAAAGAGGCACCCCTCATCATTATGGATCAGGCTAAAGGTCTCGTAATAGCAGATCCTACGAAGTGCGTGGGCTGTAGAAGATGTGAACTGGCCTGCACGGAATTTAACGACGGAAAAGCTTCTCCCACTATGGCGAGGATTAAGATTAGCTCGGAACCTCAATTTTGGACCAAAAGGCCTCCACGCGCGGGCAGCGCGGCCAAGGTAATTGGGGAAACGGCTTGGTCATTCAGGATCTCTGCAAACAATGTCCTCATCCTGTGCCTTGTGCGAACGCCTGCCCGAATGACGCAATCGTTGTGAAGCCCCCGACAAATGCCCGTGTTGTGGATCCCAACAAGTGCACGGGCTGCAAAATGTGCCTGAGGGCTTGTCCCTGGGAGATGATGTCATTCGATTCGGACACGAACAAGGCCACCAAGTGTTTCCTCTGCGATGGGAACCCCAAATGTGTCGAGGCTTGCCCGTCGGGAGCGCTTGAGCTACGTCGCTTGGCGAGATTTGACCGACAAGGCGCCACCAAGAGTAGTGCCCACAGCAGTTGTTTCTCCTGAGAAGGCTCAGACTTGTATCGATTGCCACAAATAGTAACTGAGAGGAGACGTAAGAAACATGGCAAAGCACGGAGGATGGGCAGGAAAAGTCCTGCGGGTTGATTTATCGACGGGGAAGATCTCAACTGAAGATACCGTGGAGCAATATAAGGACTATTTGGGCGGAACGGGAATAGGGTACAAGGTGATTTGGGACGAAGTCCAGGCTGGAACCAAACCTTTTGATCCGGAGAACAAGATCGTCTTTGGGGTTGGTCCTTTGGCCGGGACAGGCGCTCCCTGTAATGGGAGGACTGCCGTAACAACTTTGTGGCCTACTTGTTGGCCCAGACCCTTGGTTGCGAGTGGTCACATGGGCGGCCACTTTGCCGCGGAACTCAAGTATGCAGGTTATGACGCTATCATCATTGAAGGCAAGGCTGACCATCCGGTGTGGCTCTCTGTTTTGGATGGGAAGGCAGAAATCAATGACGCGCCGTCACCTTTGGGGGCAGGGTATTCGGCGGACTACCATTGAAATTAACCAGCAGTTGGGACCAGAGGCCTCGGTGGCTGCTATTGGCCAAGCGGGTGAGAATTTGGTGCCCATGTCCGTGGTCATGAATTCCTATTCCCATTCTGCCGGAGGGGTTGGCGGGGTCATAGGGTCCAAAAACCTCAAAGCTATCGGTGTTCGAGGAACCGGCAGTGTGCGTATAGCCGGGAACAGAGAAGAATGGGAGAAAGTCATCAAATTGCACCTTTCTCTTTTAGGAGCAAACAACCAGCATGTGGTCCCCAATAATCCTCAGCCGTGGGCGGAATTCTACAACGCGGGTTCGCGATGGGTGGCTTCGGCCGGTCGGCGATGGGGTGCAGCGGACCCGAACATCGAAACAGGTGCGTGCGAGCCCCACGACCTTAATAGGATTGCATATCGGACGAACAATGCAGCCTACTTTCTCGGAGACAAGGCTTGGCAGTACACGGTCAGAGGAAATGGCTGCACGGCTTGTCCCATCCGTTGCCACACCATGCTCAAAGTACCGGCGGTTTCCTCAAAATATGGTATTCCGGAAGTAGGGCAGAATACCTGCGCTGGGTTGCTGTTTGGCAGAGCGTTCTTCAAGTCTTTTCCAGACGGTCCTAAGGGCCAGACCGCAATTGAGGCGTGCATGGTCGGTATGCATTTGGCAGACGATCTTGGGGTGTGGGAGAATTACGGTCAACTGCAACGCGATTTTCAAGCGCTTTACTATAATGGCATTTTCAGTCGCAAGGTGGCTGAGAAGGATTTCAAAAGCTATTCGTGGGACAAGTATGAGCGAGGAGACCCCTCATTCCTCTTCGAACTTCTCCCAAAGATCGCGAATAAGGAAGGCGAGCTCGCTACTGCTCTAGGGTTGGGGACAGGTCATCTTCTGGAACGATGGGGTATCCCGGAGCGGGAGTGGCTGGAAAATCATGAGCTCCTCTACTGGAAGCTGGGGCATCCCAAACATCATTCAAACGAAGATGCGGGACAATGCGGAGTGATTATTAACACGCAATACAATCGAGATGCCCAATGTCATTCCCACTGCAATTTCGTTCGAAACGGTTTGCCCATAGAGGTCCAAAAGCAGTTGGCTACCGAGATCTGGGGTTCTCCGGACGCGGTGGACGCAGTTGCGGCTTTCGCTCCGATGAATATCTACAAGGCCAAGATGGCGAAATGGTCACTTCTGAGGAAAGAATTGCATGATTCTCTCTCTCTCTGCAATTGGATGGGACCGTGGGTTGCTTCGCCCCTCAAAGAGCGTAAGTATCGAGGCGATGACTCCATCGAGTCGTTGCTCTACAGCCTGGCTACCGGTGACAAAAAGTCTCGTCAGGAGCTTGATGAGGTTGCAGAGCGGATCTTCCTGCTCCATCGTGCTCTGACCATTCGCGACATGGGCACAAAAGACATGCGGACTCAGCACGACACGATTCCGGATTGGGTGTTTGCGGACCCCAAAGACAAGACCGCATTTAGCAAAGGAACCATCCGCATGGCTAAAGAAGACATCAAGCTCGCATTCGACATGTATTACGAGGAGATGGCCTGGGACAAACAAACCGGATCTCCGACCGGAGAGACATACCGGAGACTCGGTCTGGAAACTGTGGCCGATGAACTAACCAAAAGAGGGCTACTACCCTAAGGGGCTACAATGGAGCACCAAGCAGAAGTCTGCGCCAATATTCTGAAAATCATCCGAGACAGAAGCGAAACGGGCCAACTGCTAAGAGCCGAAGAGATCCTAACTGAATTGAAAGGACAAGGGATTCTCGAATCACAGAAAATTGAGGAGAAAACTTACCTGGAAACCCTGCTCAAACAAGTTCTGCAAGAAAATCGGGATCTGAGAGAGATTTCCGGGCGGAATGGGATTGCTTACTATCATTCGGTTCAGAGTTTGAGCGAAACATACGCTGGAATCCTCGTGTGGAAATCGGAAAACCCGCTTGGGCTGATAGCCGAAGTCGTTCGGAAAAATTCTCAGTTGTACCCGCGACCCGTCTCGGTTGATAGCTTCCTGGAACCGCCTTTTGGGCTGACTGGAGAAGAGATAGCGGAGTGTCTCACAACCATGGGAGAGCAGAAAGAGTTTCAAGATATCGCACAGACCATTACGTCGGTTGGGACGCAATTTCTCTACTCGACCGAGCATTTGGATCCGGATCACGCGTTCATGCTCGCTGAATGGTTAGACGTTGGTCAGGTTAACAACCCTTAGGGGGATATTAGTCATAGGCTCTCGCGCGTTACATGTATGCGTCCGAGTCTCTTTCGCCCGGGCACTGACTCTAACTTTAGCTGATCTTCGACCGTGCCCTATTTTGAGCACTGATCAAGTGGCCATGCCCGCTTACAAGCCTCCTGAGATGCCTTCACCTGGCATACCTTGGCTGGACACCACTGCGCTGTGTCCGGATGAGGGCCACGGCGAAAAGCAAGCATTTGTATGTGAATACCTCCGGACCAAGTACGTGGGTTGCGATGGTCTTGGAGGATCACCGGGGCGAAGCCTTGGGTAATCCTTATTGTATTTTGCCGTGGCGGCGGTTGGTCAGCGTAGAAAGAAGATTTGTATCCGTGGTCACTCAGGGTGCCGACAATTGGTTGTGCTCGCCGACCATGGTCACGTTCACTATCGCGCTCTTGGCTTCAGTTGCTTATCGACCTTTACGACACCGGCCACGAGGATCGGGGTTGAATCCTGTCTTGGCGTGATATCACGGAGTTGCCGGAAGGGGGCAAGGCATGAGCCTAAATCCCAGTTTTCCGGCTTGACGGATCAGGTAATCGATCTTTGACTTCTTATGCAGATCGCTGAGATAATTCTCGCCAAGGTCTTTGAATTCTTCTCCATGCTTGATGACGTGGTATATGGCTTTGAGAAGTCGATGGGCTATGGCCATGATTGCCTTTTTGGGGCCTAGTCGAGACCTGAGGCTAAAGAATTTTGCCCTGTAATAGGACCTTTTGGTTCTCACCGCACCCCAAGCCGCTTCAATTAGGATTGTCTTGAGATTGCTCTTACGAACCGGGCTTCGGCCGGATCGTCTTTTTCCCGCAGACTCGTTGTTCCCTGGGCAGACTCCAGCCCATGAACACAAACAGGCAGCATGAACAAAGGCGGAGAGCGTCGGCCCAACTTCCGCAATGACGGCATAGGCTACTATAAAACTGATCCCCGGGATTTCCGTCAACTTTGCAATCAAGTCCTCATGCTCTTGAAGCAGATCATGTAATCGAGTCTGAATTCTGTTGATGAATTGTTCCAGATGATCAATATGCGCAAGCATCCCCTTGAGCAACCAGCGATGATGCCCTTCGAAAAAGCCCTGAACCGCTCGATGCAACTCTTCGCTCTTGGATTTCAATGTTCCTTTGACGCAATTCTTTACATCATCCAGAGTCAATTCGCGATCTTCTTGGACGAGAAGTCCCATGAGATTGCGACCTGAACGGCTGAATAGATGCGATGCCACGGAATCAATTTTGATGTTGGCAGATTCAAAGAGTTTGTGAACCTGTCTCTTTACATCACCAAGAGCCTCTACTAAAGAGCGTCTATGCCTTGTCAGGTCCCGCCACTGACGAACAGCCTTCGGTGGTATGAAACTCCCCCTTAAAAGCCCGACCCGCATCAATCCCGCTATCCATTGGGAATCCGACATGTCTGTCTTCTTACCGGGAAGATTCTTGAAATGGCGCGCATTGACCAAAATCACCTCAAAAAACCCCTCCAAGATATTGTGTACGGGCCTCCAATATATGCCGGTGCTCTCCATGGCAACAATGGGACAGTTATGATCAAGCAACCAATCCTTCAGCCTGACCAAGTCATCCGTGAATGTCTGAAAAACTTCCAGCTCGCTCTGTTCATGACCAGTCTGGTCCGTGGTGATCAGACACGCGTTAATCACCTCTTTGTGAACATCCAGTCCGCAGCATACCTCGTGCATCACTCTCAAGATTGATGTATCCTGGGCTTGAGTCATGGCCTCCTCCTGAATTATGAAGAATCTGATTTGGTTCAGTAGTATGCCATGACTCACTTCCAAATCGTATTCTCATACCTTGGTTGTGTCCCCACAGAAACATGGATGTTCACTTACGCGGGGGAGGTGAGCGTACGAGGGTTTTGGGTGAGCAAGGTCTCCCCGCGATCTTCTTGATAGGGAGGGGTGGAGGTGCGATCAAGGAGGATTGGGTGAGGGAAACAGAGCCGAGTAGGGATCTGAGTGTGGATCACGAGCCAACAGATCAAGGGCAAGCTTTAACGCTTCATCGGAGAATAACTGAGGGACGCTGTCAAATATCTTTCCACACTGTAAAGATCTCTCGACAATTTCGCCTCGCCAATCGGATGTGCTCTGACTTCCTCTCTCATGACTAGGCAGCGTCGGGAACGGCTCCTAAAGCAACGACGACAACGACAGATAACGCAAACACCCCCACTCTACTGCAGTTGGCTCAGGTCGCAGATTCGTCAAGGAAACTTATTCACATCGCGGCACAGTGGCGATTGCAGCGTGAGCGACTCAACCGAGAGAGATTTTTTCTTTCGCACACAAACACGTTTAGCCGCAACCTTATTCATTGGCATGTGCCTTGCACTGGTCCAACCGGTGCCTGGCGGAGTCCCGGAATAAGAGAGTGCGTACTGCTGGTTTCATCAAATTTAATTGGAGGAATGTTCATGAAAAGGGAGCTTTGATGTCGTCAGCACATCATAAGAAGTTGCGGTTAGAGGTTGTCGCGGTGACGCTCTGCTTCTCACTAATACCGCTCTTTGCCGTCGGGATCATGATACATTACCAATACGATACCGCTTACGACAACAAGGCAATGCAAGGAGCCAAGAGGCTTGCCGACAACGGTCGGAAGGCGGTTGACCTTTTCTTGGAAGAGCGTGTCACTCAACTGAAAACTTTGGCAGATACCCATTCATCGGAGCAATTGAAAGATAATGCGTACCTGCAAAGGCTTTTAAACGTGATGCGAGGGAGATCGAACTATTTTATCGATATTGGGGTAGTAGATTCCGAGGGTGGCACCTTGACTTACGCGGGACCGTACCGCCAGGAACTTATGTCCGCTAACTATTCCGATGAAGCATGGTTCAAGGCGGTAATGGCTTCCCACGTATACGTATCTGATGTGTTCCGCAGCTCTCGGAAGACCCCCAGCTTCATCATAGCTGTGACCAATTCCAGTGCAGACGGGACCTGGATTCTTCGCGCCACCGTCGATGCGGACGTTATCACCAACATAGTCCGGCAAGGACAAGTAGGTAAGAAAGGCGATGCATTCATCGTCAATCGCGAGAATATTCTTCAGACACAGCCGCGGCTGCGTGGTGCAATTTTGGGACACCCTAATTCGCCTGATTTCTCCCGTTCTGTTGGCACAAATGTTGAGAAAATTGACTTCAATGGAAACGAAACGCTTTTTGCCACAAGCGAGCTCGTGAGTCCCAAGTGGGTCCTGGTTGTCACGGAAGATACTCTGGAAGAATTGGCTCCCCTGTTTATGGCGCAGAATCTGGTCGCACTAATTCTCGTCCTGGGAGGGGTTCTCGTTGTAGTGGGAACCATCTTCACCAGCCGGTCGATAATGAACCAATTGATCCGGGTCGAGCATGAAAAAGCTATCAGTGACGACATCGCAGCGCATTCCGGCAAGATGGCGGCTCTCGGAAAGCTGGCGGCAGGGGTTGCCCACGAAATCAACAATCCTGTAGCGATCATTGGGGCTAAGGCTGGCTGGGTTGGAGACCTTCTCAACAAAGAAGATATCGCCAACAATCTCAATCTTGCAGAGTGTGCAGAGTGCATAAGCAATATTGAACGCCAGGTAGAGCGGTGCAGGGCAATTACCCATCGTATGCTCGGGTTCGCACGACGCATGGAGCCATCGCAGGAATCCACTGACATAAATTGGCTACTGTCCGAAACCATCACATTTCTCGAAAACGAAGCTCGTCACCGAGAAATAACTATTCAGCAACACTATGATGAGCGGCTCAAGCGTATCGCTACCGATGCCGCCCAACTTCAGCAGGTTTTTCTCAATGTCATTGACAATGCCATAGATGCCATCGGGAAAGGAGGGACTATCGACGTAAGAACATGCTACGCTCCAACGGAACACGAAATTGTCGTTGAATTCGAAGACAACGGCCCGGGAATCCCCAAGAAGATTTTGGAAAGAATCTTTGATCCGTTTTTCACTACAAAGGGGGTGAAGGCCGGTACTGGGCTCGGCTTATCCATCAGCCACAGCATCATCGAAAAACTGGGAGGCAGAATATCCGTGGCCAGCGAGGAGGGGAGGGGAACTACCTTCAGAATCTGCCTTCCCGTCAAGTAAACTCAAGCCGCGGTAATCCGAAACTACGCGGAGGACAAAATGGGAGCAGTTGCCATGGAAAAGCTGAAGGTTCTGATAGTCGACGATGAAGAGGAATTCGTTGACCCCCTCATAAAGCGCCTTAATGACAGGGGGCTGGAGGCAGTCGGCGCATATAGAGGACAGCAGGCTTTAGATCTATTGCAGGGCAAAGATTTTGATGTAGTCATAATGGACCTAAGGATGCCGGGCATGGACGGTTTCGAGACCCTCAGAGAGCTGAAAAAGTCGAAACCCCTTCTTCCAGTTATCATGCTCACTGGCCAGGGCCCTTCAGAACTTGGAGTTCAAGGACTCGACCTCTGCGATCACACCCATCTCGTGAAACCGGTTTCCTTCGATGATCTGTTAGCGGAAATTCATCGGGCATACAACAAAAGACCGGTGCAGCGGGCGTATTGCCCGTCAGGGTTGAGCAAAAAGAGCACCTGAAGGCCAAAGAAGCGGATTATGAGGGCCAACCATTCGCACTTGAGACCCATGGGAAAAACTGCGTGGTTTGCTCTCCATGCATGAGGAGAATATCCGAAGCTATTGGCAACGTTACGCCCCATGATGTATGTTTTCGCCGAGGAGTTCCCATCCTGGAGCGCTGCAACAGCCGGAAAACACTAACTCCGATGCGGTGCAGGGACGATATCGCATGAGTTAAAGCACCACACGGCTTGATCATACACACGACCCTTCGAAGGAGCTATTCATAAGATTCTCGTCATAGAGGTTTCCATGAAAGAAAGGCTTAACGTGCTGACAAATCGCGAAAAGGGCAAAGAGGCCCGCCCGCCCAATACCTTAAGAGTGCTCATAGTGGGGGACTCCGAAGCGTCAGAAGATAGCCAAGAACTTCTGGATTCACTTACTATGGTCGGATACCATGTTGCTGCTGCAACCGTGGTTATCCCGAAGTCTAGCGACTCCACCGATCCGCAGGATCTGCATCCGGCAAGTAGTTCACTGAAAGATTTAAGAAAGCGCTTAAGAGCCGATTCACCCGATATCCTCATCCTAACGACTGAGGGCGAAGAGCTGCGCAAGAGTATCGTGGGCTTGATAAGCCCTCAGACAGAATTTCTGGATCCTTTTGTATTGAAAATAATTAGGAGGCTCAAAGACGTATCGCGTGAACTGGCCTCGGCCCGCGCAAAGCTTCAGACAGTAGAACTGATGAAGCAGGTGCTTATGTCCGGACCGGAGACGAGCATAATGGTAGTCGATGAGGATCTTAAGATTCTAGAGATAAACAACGCCATTCTGGAAAGGACGAAAATGTCACAGGAGGATTGCCTCGGCAGGTTGTGCCATTGGATCATAAGGAAGGAGATGAAACCGTGCTACAGCAGAGGGGAAAAATGCGGGGTACGGGAAGTTATCCAGAAGGGGCGAGCGGTCATAACTGTTAGAGAGGAGCACAGGGACGATGGCTCAACCAGGTACTTCACCATAAATTCGTATCCATTGCCGGAAGATGAACGCGGAAAAAAGAATGTCATGATAGTGTGGAGAGACGTCTCTAAACAGATGAAGCCGGTATTGAATCGACAGGCCCGGAATATTCAAAGGAGTTTTACTCATACACTCCAGCAACAGAAGATGACTGCTCTCGGAAAGTTGGCCTCCGCAACTGTGCATGAAATCAATAACCCCATTCAAGGAATTGTGTCGTTTGCCAAACTGATGAGGCAATCTTTCGACAAAGAGTCGTTAACTCAGGAGGAAATGGAGAGGTTTCGCTCTTACCTGGACCTGATGTCCGCTGAATCTGAGCGATGCGGAAAAATCGTCCAAGGGCTTCTTTCGTTCGCCCGCAAGAAAAATCTTAGGAAATCTGCGGTAGACCTGATGAGGATTTTTGAAGACATAGCCCTGCTCATAGGAAATCGGATGAAAATTCAGGGTATAAGTCTGCATATCGAAAAGCCGGGAATCACGCCGATTGCTCACTGTGACGGCGACCAGATCAAACAAGCACTGCTCAACATTATTCTTAACTCCGTGGAGGCAATGCCAAACGGTGGGCTCATAACTGTGTCAGCGGGACCGTCTCCAGATGAAAAGAGCATAATAATAAGAATCCAAGATACCGGACCGGGAATTCCGGAGAATGTTAGGAGCAAACTCTTCGAGCCGTTTTATACCACCAAGAAAGACGGTCATGGTACTGGCCTTGGTCTAAGCGTCGTTTACGGAATTATGTGGCAGCACGGTGCCACCATTGAAGTGGAAAGCACGAAAGAGAAAGGCACTACTATTATTGTCAGTCTCCCGATTGCTGAAGAATCGCCAGGATAATCCTCGCCGCGACCTATGGTCAAGGTACTAACATGATAGCACGGGAGCTTGACGTGCGCCCTGCTACGGTGAGCAAGAGGCGGACTCTGTTTGAGACCGGTGGCTTGGAAGGATTGCGGGACGCTCCCCGACCGGGAGCCACGCCGGATTACGATGAGAAGACAATGAAGAGAATCCCGGCCATGCTCGATGAGGAACCTCCTCCTGGTTATGCCACGTGGACGGGCAAGCTTTTGCCGAAGTGGCCGGAAGATGTATCGAGCCATCAGATTTGGCGTGTGCTCAGACGGCAGGGCAGTCGGTGTTGCGCGTCCAGATCTGGAATGGGGCATGCGATATGGACAAAAGGCAGCGTCAAAAACTAATGGCCCAAATTGAAGAGATGCCTGAAGGAAGAACGCTTATTTGTTTCTTCGATTTTGACAGGGACAGTTCTCCACCCCTTCGAGAGGTTTGAGACACCTCTTTCCGGCTTGAGTCCAAACAGGTGCTCTTTCGTGTCTTGAAGGAGTCTACAGGAAAGTCAAGTACACCCCATCGTTCACCGCGGAAAGCGCAGAAAACGATGAAAGCAAGGAGTGAGGTGCGATTCCGCACCCCACTGTGGAAGTAGTACGGACATAGTCGAGCGAACGTTTATCGCCAGCGGTTTGCAGGGGACATTGCATCAGGGAAATCAGTAACCGTACCACACAGTGTGGTACGGTTAGTGTCCGTGCCTGGCGCCCTTGCCCCTGTACATGTGACGGCCGCCATGCCCGTACGGCCATCCGTAATATCCGTAACCGCCGTAACCTGCGTAGCCGTAACCTCCGTAGTAGCCGCCGTATCCACATCCTGAATAACATCCTCCGGAAAACGGCGTCCAAACAGGCCCAAGAAACGCTTGAGAAGTTAAAGGAATGAGTGTGGCCACCGCGACCACTGAGACGACCAGAGCGATAATTGGTAACGCTTTATACATGATTCACCTCCACCAATTCTTGTTGATCTAATTCCAGGCGCGCTCTCACAGCACTTTTCACGGTCCCTGCCATAAACGCAACAACCGAGCAATGTCCCCTCCCACTTATCGTAATATTGACATCTTTTATTTCGAAAAGTTTCTTAAGCCGGAGTTGTCTCTCTTCCCTCTTCACCACCCCCGGCCATCCGATTACCCTCTATATCAAAGCATTTCCTCCAGCGTGTCCTAGGACAGACATACGAATGCCTCTGTCTTTGGACATAGCATGGGTCTTCCAACAGTGGCGCAGGTCATGGAACCAAAGGATGGAGAAGCTCGCAGCCATTCGTCAGGCCTTCCGGGGCCCGTTTCATGGCTTTCCCTCCAAGCCTTCTGCCACATCTTTGAGCCCCAGTCGTTCCAGGGTTGAAGGGGTGGGGACGCCAGATTCGACGTCCCATCCCATTAATCCATAATATTCACTCTTTGAACGTTCCAGATCTTCTCGCAGGTACCTTCTGCCTCCTGCGTCCTCCTTCTCAAGGTAGAGACTGTGCAAAACGTCGTCTTGACGGGTGCGACCGTCTCGGACCGCAAGCGCTCTTTCCAGGGTACAGAGCATCTCTCCTTTCTGAAAAGACTCTTCTAAACCCATATCTATCCCTGTGACAGCAGAGTAGAGGCGAGATTCAAGGCTGGGATCCCCTACATGATCCGAAGAATTTGCATTGAAAATGTAAGGGAAGAGGATATCGCAGACGATGTAGCTATCCTTCAATAGAGAGTGCTCGTGATATCGTTTCACCACCGGAGCAGTCCACTTCCAGTTCAAGCTCTTTCCATCCGGCCCGAAGAACTCCGCAGCCTCCTCTGAACCATATACAGCTTTCATAACAGGTTTCAGAAGAGGAAAGATATCTTCCGGGACAGCGGTGAGGGCGTCCTGCCCGATGGTGGAGGCTGCACCCCAAAGCATTGAGACGTAGCTGTGAGAGACCATGGCATCCCGGTTATCCAGTACCCACATTAAGGCCAGGGGTGGGACCGCATAGCCTGTAGGGAACCCCCCCAAGAAAATCCAATGTTCACGGAAACCACCAAACTGTCCTGCACGGGGGTAATAGATGAATGAAAGCTCTTCCGCTTTACCACCGATTTTGGCAGGCTGCACGCTGCCCCCCTTCGGCGAGAAGATCACCAAACCCTTCACGGTTGGCAATTTTGTTCAAAAGAGTGAAGATAAATCTCCAGGAGCCGATCTCCTTGAGGGGGAGTCCTGTCTCTTCCTCAGTAAGCAGCTTTGCTCGGTAACAATCCGAAAGCCAAGGGATGATCGCCATCAGCTCATAAGAATTGATCCCAACGAGATCGGCCAGTTTTGCCGCCTGCCAAGTGATCTTGCTATAGCCCTTTTCTGGTTCGTAGATCATGGATTCCAAATACATATAAGACTGGGCACACAGAGCGACACCACTGGTGATGTCCGGTCCTTTCACGCGGGAACGGCAGGATACCGGGCAGGCGAAGCAGCCATCCGGATTCTGGGAATAGCCTGAAGATGGCTCATTGCAAAGGTCGAGGATCTCTCCCGGGAGAAGAGATAGGCCTCCCCGACCGTAACCTCCGCCCCAGATATTGTATTTGAACCCTTTCTCCTCAGGCTCGTAAGGGTTGCCCTTTACAGATTTTCGGGAGAAGAGGGCCTGGATATTATGAGTGATCTTCATCAGTTCTTCTGGCCTGGCGACATCTACAGAACCGGTTCCACGGACAGCGATTGCCTTTAAGTTCTTCGAACCCATTACACCGCCAAACCCGCCCTGGCCCGACGCGTCACCAGAATCGGTAAGAATGCAGGCAATGCGGCTTCGATTTTCTCCAGCTTTCCCAATGGTCATCACTCGAGTCTTATTTCCATGGATTTTCCAAATCATCTTCTGTGTTTGATAAGTATCCAATCCCCAGATCTCTTGGGCATCAAGGATCTGAGCCTTTTGGTCAGAGATCCACAAGTAGACGGGCTTTGAGGCCTTTCCCTGGATAATAATGGCATCATAACCCGCCCATTTGAGTTCCGGAGCAAAGTGTCCTCCGACGCCGGAGCGGGTAAAGGATTCCACAGGAGTGGATTGGGGAGATTTTCCAAGCACCGCGAATCTTCCCGATGTGGGGGCTAACGTTCCCTGAAGTGGTCCTGTGGCAAAAATAAGCCGATTTTCCGGATCAAAGGCGCTCACATCCGGTGGCACCTCATTCCAACAGATTTTTGCCCCAAGCCCACGTCCTCCGAGGAATTGGGGAACATAGTCAAAGGTTGATAGCTCGGATATCTTTCCGGTAGTCAAATCAACCCTGAGGATTTTCCCAACCCATCCGCCGGAAGGGGTCATTTCAGTCCTCTTTGATCACGGGATAGCCTACGAGGAAGCCCTTTTCCGATCTTGCCACTTGAAGGGCGCCGAGTGGGCAGAATTTCACGCATTGCGGGTCTCCGAAGCAGAGGTGGCACTTGAAAGACTTCTCCTTCTGAAAATCGAACATCGACCTTGGAGGACGGAAAAATTGTTGGCAAGCCTTGATGCATTCCTGACAACCGATGCAGGTTTTTTCATCGATGATACGAGCGTATGTTCCTTTTAAACGATCTATTTGCAGGGCGCCCACTGGACAAGCCCTCAAACAGGGGGGGTCGGCGCATTGATAGCACACCTTGGGCTGGTAATTTCCTTTGAGATACTCCTTTTCTACGAAGACTCGTGCGTGAGAGGAGGAATTTCGGCCACCGGTATTAAAGTTGGCACACGCCATTTCACAGGTGCGGCATCCGGAGCAGAGCGTCTTATCTACGAAAATGACCACTTTCGCTAAGGGGGCCTTTTGACCGTTTGCAAAGGCAGGAGCCGAGAGCAGATCCCCGAAAGCTACGATGCTCCCCAGTCTAAAAGCGCCGACGGCTAAGCCCCAGAGAAGAGTGCGGCGATCAACTTCTATAGCCATCTACCTTGTTGCCTCTCGAAGGGCTAAAAGTAAGCCGTGGTCCTCGGGTGATTGGAATTTCGTAGCAGGAGGCGAGAAGTAAGGTCTCGTCGGGATAGGGCCGAAATATTCACCGGTCTCTTTAACAAATAGTTTATAATAGTACTTTGATTCAGCCCCCATGGTTTTGTCGACATATTCATAAACTTTTTTGCCAGGGATAAGCTTTATGACATCCACTTCCTTGTAAGGGCCTTCCTCAAAGGATACAGCCCTTAAAATCTGCACTGACAGTTGGTCTTTCAGACCATCACGTGTCGTCCAGGTCAATTTGGCTGCCCGGTAAAGGGCCTGGATCCTGAAATCCACGATGGTTGGATCTGCTTTCTGGGACATGGCTACTTGGGGGCCATTAAGGGTGGCCAAAAGAACCAGGACGAGAAAAAACATAGCATATCTGCTCATAAACGGGTCTCCATGATATCTCCCTTGATTAAAAACTCCCCCTTCCCTGAAACCGGGAAGAGGGGAGTATAAGTCATACAATGGGATGAAAGCTCAACCCAAAACGAGCTTGATATCGTCCTCTTTCTTGGCATACCCTATGCCGAGCTTCACTGCTTGAAGAATCTGCTTTTGGTTCCATGCATACATACCAATCTTATTCTGGGCCATATTAGGATACCACTCCTGAAGAACACTGATGCCCATGACATCGTTGGCCACTTGGTCCCCAGAAGCGAGGATCATTCCCGGCTTCACCTCCTCGCCATGGGAAGGCCCTCCGCTGATGAAAGACCTTCGGCCATCCATGATGATCAGATCAGGTCGGAGGGGAAGATTGATCTCCGCGGCCTGTTGGGGAACGAAGATGTGGTTGAATCCATGAAGATAGGCCCCGCGGTCAGCCCGATGCAAAAGCCCAACAGAAAGCTTCAAGCTCTGGGTGATTCCGCCGAGGAAGTGAGTCTTCATCACAGGGGTGTAAATAATCTTGTCATAATTTTTGAGATCTTCGGGATAGGCCACAGTGCCATCGCCACCACCGATCTTTCCCAAGAATTCGGCATTGGCATTTCGGATGTTCATCCACTTCCCTTTATCCCAATCACTGAGAGGAGTTTTGGTCTGTCTGCATACGGAATCATAACCCACCATCTTGATCACACGCTCGGTCGGCCCCCAGGGTCCGCAAGTATCTGCCACAGTGAGGTTCTGATAGCCCTCATCTTTAAGAACGAGGATCAATGCCTGTAAAAACGCCGGGTCTGTGCCCCCTCCAGGCCAAGGATCTGCAGTGTTCATGTTAGGTTTGATGAGAATCTTGTCCTTTTTCTTAAGGGCCTTTTCAAATCCTCCGATGAGCTTGACAGCTTTTTTGATATCACCCTTCAGGTCTTTATCCAGAGGGGTAGCCATGATGAATGCCAGTAGAGATTTATTCCCTTCACCATACCAGTTCTCATGGAGATGGGACCAGTTGACAGGTGCTCCTCCATTCACCAAATTTTCTGGCTTTTTTTCATCATACCCCTGGGGAAGGGGTGCATTCTTCATAAATTCTCCGTATTGTTTTAGTTGAGTGTCCCGCATCCTCCAGACACCTGACTGTGCCGGGTCGTCGAGATCATCGACGGCATGGGCTCGGCCGGCGCCGATCAATCCCACCGCAGCAACGCCAGCGCCGCAGTACTTGACTACATCTCCAAAAAACTTCCTCCGGGTGGTCTCGCAGAACTCATTGTCCTCCATCCTTTCTTAAGGTTAAGGCTAACGTGATCCTTGCTCGTTTACCGGAAGATGTGACCATTCCCTTGGACAAGAATTGTCAACTGAAATCCTTCAGGGCCGTGTTCGGCTCGGCAAGCCTGCATCTCATGATTCCAAAAGGTTGCTTCTCCCCCGGCGAACGACTACGACATTCCCTCGACTTCCTCGTCGATACCATCAAAGCAAATCGTCAAGGTATGCTTTATCCCCACTCGTAAAGCTATTCTACTGAACGCTCACCAAACTGTGTGCAACTACTTCTTGTCATTTCTTTGTGATGTCGAGATGTTACGCGAGTAGCCACGGGAAAGACGCTTCTAGTCTTATCGCAACTATCTTCTTGAAAAGACTGATCGGGGTTCTGAGAAAAAAAACTGCTTAGTACCAATTAGTAAGCTTTGTAACGAGTTTGTCAAGAAAATAATTTGAGATAGTTGATGCAAAATCGTTCAAAAGATTAATCATAAGAAGCTGTTTTTACGGAATAATACTTTCGTGAAAATGCCGTTGCTCAGGCCGATACAGCCTAAATCCTTTTGCGCCTACGGAATCTAGGATTTTGGAAGAGTGAGAGGAGACTGAGTAAATCATCGACTCTCTGGACCCCTGTCGTCCGGGCGGACTAAGGCCCGTCAGATGGCATCCGCGAGCAATTTTCGGTGGCCTAGCTATCGGCAACAGTGTCCCCCATTGAAGTCGTGTTTTCTCCCGATGCCCTTGATCTGATCCGCCAGAGCCGCTTGGGCTCGGTGGGCGAAAAATCCGTCAGTTCCAAAAATAATCAGCCCTGCCCATACACTTCCAAAGCCGATAAACTGTGAGTGTGTAAACGGCTCCCTGTAGACCAGTACGCCAAGCAGGAATTGTAGAGTCGGCGCGATGTCCTGCAGAAACTCCAAGCAGAGAGAGCGGGATACGGGGTGCTGCCGAGGCAAACATTAGCAGGGGAACCGCCGTCACCAGTCCTATGCCCACAAGCAGCGCATCCGAAACCGCGCCGGTGTGGAGGAAAGCACCCTGGCCGATGCAGTCGGAATACAACAGATAGAGAAGTGCAGGCGCAAGGAGTATTCCTGTCTCCAGCATCAGACCATGAAGTGAACCTAGCGGACCGATCTTTTTCACCAGACCGTAGTTGGCGAAGGTGAAGGCTAGAGTCAAAGCAATCCAGGGCGGATGGCCATAGGTCAGCGTCAAATAAAGTACGCCTGCCGTCGCGAATGCGATGGCAACCCACTGCCATGGGCGCAGGCGTTCACGCAACAAGACTACGCCCAGGAATACACTGATGAGAGGATTGATAAAGTATCCGAGGCTCGATTCGATGATGAATCCGGAATTGACCGCCCACACATACACCAGCCAATTGATGCCTATCAGCATCGCCGCCGCCAGGTACACTTTGAGGACACGAGGCGTCAGAACCGCCGCGCAGAAAGCCGCCCATTGACGCGAGAGGAGGATTGCGCTGCACAAAACAAGGCAAGACCAGAGAATACGGTGGCTGATTAGCTGTAATGCCGGGACATGCTGAAGCCATTTCAAGTAGACGGGCAATAAACCCCAAGTCGCGTAAGCTCCAACGGCGTACCAAGGTCCTTTGTTCATAGGTCTTCTTTGGTCTGGAATTATGCGTCGATCTTGCCATTTCGCACGGCCTTGGGCCGGTGACCGGTCGCTGGATGGTTCCCTGGACCCGAAAAAGCTGCCGCGTTGCCTTCAATGAAATCCCACGAAGGCAAAATTGCCACCCCTGTCGCCTGAACAGGAGATTTACTCGTATTTTAGAGCGTACCTCGCCACATGCTGATGGGTCAAGCATAATGTTAATCCGAGGCAAAATCAGAGACGACTTATAGGCACCTGGGAACAATTCTGCCCGATTCTCTGATTCAGGGTATGTGAGGTATCCGTAAATTCCGTCCGCGCGTTTACGGCGTTCTTGTTGTGCGAGAACGCGTGTCGCAGCATGACTTTTCCGCTAGTCCTAATCGACCATCATCAAACAATACCTATTATTCGTTTCGGACCGTTCGCGAAGGGTATGAATAGAAAAACCATTATTGCGTGCCGTCTGATAAACATCTATCCCGCAACCTTCCATGGACGGTCTGGCTTTCCACGGAGAAGCACAAGGTTTTCCCTCCACAGCCCCGCATTTCTTGCATTGCCGACAAGGTCCTGCCAAAAAAAGAAACGCCCTATAATATTGATCCTTGAACATATCTCCTTCAAGTTCGACCAGCGTATCCAAGTATTTCTGGTAGACCTTTTCTTTTCCGTCCATGCGCGGGGCTTCGACGTGAAACAGAATTGCTCTCTGATAGCAATCCAGAATCGCTCTCGTCTCGTCCGAAGTGGGAGTATGCGGCGGGCAGCAATGCCCCTTGCCGTACCCCGGACAGCCAAACTGGCATTTCAATCGGACCCACGGCGCCGTGACGACGCTACTTGGATGGATCTGTTGGGCATGGGTCGCTCCGGCTGCGACGGCCAGGGAGCAATACTTCTCCAGATCGCTATCAGTCGCGAGAATCCTGCCTTCGGTGGAAGGACTCAATGGTGATGGTCGCATAAGATTTTCCTCCTTTCATGATCCGAGGAGACACTTCTCCGAACTGTTGTGCTCCTCGTAATACCTTGCCTCTATGAGATTGTATTCCGGGTCCCGAAAATATACCGACGTTCCCGTACCGTGCGCACCCCAACGCGATACAGGCCCCTCTTCTATCGGGACGGCGTTGGCTTTAAGTCGCTTCAGGAGTTCCTGCCAGGTCTCCTCGCTCAATGAAATGCAGAAGTGGTTCAAATTCTCACGTCCCTCTCCATGACGAGCCTGTTGCTCCCACATGTTCTTAGGAAAGAGATCAATGATGGTGTCCGCATTCACGCGCACTGACGGGAATGGCACCTTCTCGGCACGGTATTCGTCAAGGCGCTCAGTCGGCATCATCAGTACTTCGGAATAGAAAGCAATCATCTTCTCGTCATCTTTGACGTTCAAGACTATGTGGTCCATCAAGCATTGCATAATCATTCCCTCCGAAAAAGTCGCCGGTACTCAGAGATATCAAGTATGCCTAATAATTGGCGCTCACCTTAGCACAGGCGAGGCATTCAGAGGAACCTTGTTTCCGACGGGCATAATCAGCCGCGAGATTCATCGTATAAGGGGCCTAGAGTGGATTTTGACCGAGGTTAAGGATTACGGCACTGCACATGGCCGTTTTGGAAAGATTTGGGAGAGATACGCGTTGGGCAAGCTTTGGGAGCAGCTTTTCTAAATAGGTTACCGAACCTCGGATACCCGGCGTAGGTCACGTTCCACCATGAAATGTCCAAGCAGTGCAGGGGTCGTACCATCGAGTGTGAAAACGTGCTACAATTCGAAATTTGCACAGAATGAACTGGTCAGCCTCCAACACCGCTATAATGAGTTTGAACTTGATACAACTTGCGAGAATTGAATCCGCTTTGCCGATGAAGAGTGGATTAAGACATCCATAGGATGGTGAGTGTTGACTAGTCAACTGAGAGAGCGTACAAGCGACGAGATGGTGCGGAATCGAGAGGAGTCTGCTTGCCGTGACTCGCGCGAAAAGTCTCGCTCGTGCAAGGAAAAAGGTAATTTTGCCGGCACGACTGAGCCAAACAGTCGCAACGAGATTATGGAAACATGTTGCCTGGATCCACCATCCCGGTTGAAAATGCCCCGCTTTCAAGAGGACGTCCCTTAGGCCCCATCAGCCATTAGTTGGCTTCAAAAAAAAGGAGATACTATGCGACGATTTGTTACAAATCAATTGGCAGCCACAGTGTGTTTGGCATTGGCCGTCACACTAACCGGCTTTGTTTCGGCCGCTTGTGCAATGGATGGCGAATTGACGCATTTTGTCCTGTCAAACGGACTGAAAGTTTTTGTCAAGGAAGACCATTCCCGGAAGGTAACGGCCGTCCAAATGTGGGTGATGGTGGGGAGTGTCTATGATTCGGAACGCGGCATAAGTCACGTGATCGAACACATGGCTTTCAAAGGCACCAAGAAGCGAGGTGTGGGGCAAGTTTTCAAAGAGGTTGCAGAGATCGGCGGACAAATGAACGCCTACACCAGTTGGGAAGAAACGGTGTTCCACATTTTTGTTCCTTCATCGGAAACATCTCACGCCCTTGACATTGTCACTGACGCGGTATTCCGATCCGCTATAGACCCGAATGAGCTTGAGAAGGAAAAGAAAGTTGTCCTGGAAGAAGAGCTATATGACAAGGATCGCCCGGCACATGTGGCATCCAATTTGCTTTTCAAGACCGCGTACATAAAAAGCCCATACCGGTTCCCTATCATAGGTAACAAGGAGAGCTTCAAAAAGGTCACCCGTAAGGCTGTTCTGGACTACCGCAAGAAATGGTACGTCCCCGAAAACATGTTCTTGATGGTGGTGGGCGACGTTGACCCGGTCTCGGTGAGGAGAGATGTCGAACGCCTTACCTCGGACGTGAAACCTGCAGGCTTTTTCAGGACGCCCTTGCCACAGGAACCGCCCCAGGAGAAAATAAGGACCGCGGTAGCCAGGGACCGCAGTGCCACTGAGACGAGACTGAGTATAGCCTTTCACATCCCGTCCATGAAAGGCAACGATGTCAACGCATTGGACCTTGTTGCGGACATCCTGGGCGCTAGAGACGACTCACGGCTCGTGAGAATTCTTAAGCGGGAGAAAGGCATTGTAAATTATATTTCCGCTTCTTCTGTCACACCCAAGGAACCCGGACTGATGATAATCTCTGCAACTTTGGCGGCCAATAATTTGGAAGCTGCTACCAAAGGTGTCATGGAAGAATTGGCCCACCTGGCCGAAGCTCCTCCTTCTGCAAATGAATTAGAAGAGGCGAAAATCCATGTTGAGTCGGACCAAGTTTACGGTCGTGAAACGGTTCAGGGGACGGCAAGCAATATGGGCACGTATCAGAATACCCTGGAGGACGCAGAGTACGCAGAGAAGTATCTGACCCTGAATTCTTCTGTTACACCTGAGCAGATCTCGGCAGCGGTGAACAAATACCTCATGCCTCCCAACGTGACCGTCAGCGTGCTGTTGCCTGAAGGGGAAGGGAAAGACTTTCGCATTGAAAAGTTGGAGAAAATAGTGAGCGGTTACGCTCCGATGGCAAAAACTACAGCGTCAGCTACTGCCGCGCCCGCAACCACTCTGTTCCGGGAACTGTCCAACGGCATGAAGGTTGTTCTTGTCCCTGACAGTTCCAATCCGGTTATCAGCTTCAGAATCGCATGCCTCGGTGGAAAACGATTCGAGAACAAAGAGACCCAGGGGATCATGAATTTCATTTCCCGTATGCTCGACAAGGGTGCGGGAAATATGAACGATGTGGATTTAGCCCGCAAAGTTGGCAGCATGGGCGGTTCACTGGCAGGCTTTTCGGGAAACGATTCATTCGGTCTTTATGGGAGTTTCTTCAGCCGTTACTGGGACCAGGCCTTGGAATTGTTTTCTCAAATGTATACGAACCCGACATTCCCCCAAGACAGGCTGGACAGGGAACGGGATTTGATCATCAACAGCATCAAAACCGAGCCCGATAGGCCGACGTCTTACGTCATCGATATCCTGAACAAAACTCTGTTCCCCAACTATCCCTACGGATTTGACAAACAGGGGACTCCGGCTACGGTTGCGTCGTTCACTGCCGACGATCTCAGGCGGACTTATCAACGCTTTGCCGTGCCGCCCAACACTGTTATAGCGGTGGTGGGCCGGATGGATCCCCAAAAGGTTTTGGAGAGAATAGAGCAGCTTTTCGGTAGAATCCCTGCAAAGGATTTGGAACTGCCTGAGATTCAAGCTGAGGAACCTTTGGAAAAGGTCAGAGAGAACGTCGTGCATGTCCCGCGGGCAAAGGCGCATCTCGCGATAGGATTCAGGGCAACCACTTTCGGCGACCCTGACCGGTTTGCGCTTGATGTTCTCGACCAAGTCCTGGGCCAGGAAGGGAGGCTCTTTAGCCAGCTCAGGGACAAAGAATCGTTGGCGTTCGACGTCACTTCGTTCTTTCGGCCAGGAATGGAACCCGGGGTTTTCGGTTTGTACATGGCTTGTGATGCGCCAAAAGTTGATCGGGCCTACGAGGGGCTGATCAGGGAAGTAGAACTCATCAAAAAAGCAAAGGTGGGCGAAGAAGAGCTAAATAGAGCCGTCAATCATTTGATCGGCAATCATTTGACCTCCTTGCAGAGTTCGTGGGACCGTGCTGAAGAAATAGGCCTGTACACGCTGTACGGCTTGGGATACAATTACGATCCTGTATACATTCAGAAAATACGAGAGGTTAAGGCGGAGGACGTTCTGAGAGTCGCTAGAAAGTACCTCGATCTGGACCATTGCGCGATAGTTAAAATTCTGCCTGGAGGGGAAGAAAAGGCCGAATAGGTTCGGGACATCGCCTTTGGAAACCCGGGCGAGAAAGTCCTGCAGTGTGAAACTAGTAGAGGAGTATCCTGTCACGCATGAACAAGTGGGCACACATCCTGGGCTTCATCCTCTCCTATGCCGTCATTTAGCTTGACATTGGCCGAGGACTGTGGCACCGTCACCAAAAGCCGTGTCGGAGGCACCATGATCAGAAAATTAATTGCAATCGGGCTTTGTCTGATCGCCATGACTGTCCCGGCAGTCTGCATGGGGGATGCCTCCGAGGTTGCTGAATCCTCCTACTGGTCGAAGCTCGTGCATGAGGAGAACTCCCTAGCCGCGAGCGTCCTGTACCTTCCGTATTTGCTCCTCCAGATTCCCGTACGGATTGTTGACGGCATAGTGAATCCGAAGCCCGCAAGCCAAGCTACAATCCCGCCGCCCGCTCACAGGGCCAATTAGACCGATATCAACCTGCGATAACGAAACCCCACAAGTCGTGCATAGTAGTCTTGTGTACAAAAAAAAGCCGGGCTGAATAACGCCCGGCAGTTTAGGAGGTAAAGGAGTGTTGAAGTTCTCGTTGTTAAATTATTGCTTCAACATTCATGTATAAGATATCAAAAGGTATGAAGTTTGTCAAACAAAAAGTTCATAGCAAGTAACCCCTCAGTTACATGAGGCAATCGCTTATGCTGTGTCATTGCGAGGAGTGAAGTCCCGCGTTCCGCGGGAAAGCAATCTCAGCTTTGGCGATGCAGTAGATTTCTTCGCTGCGCTCGCAATGACAACATGCACCCGTGATACTGCAGGTTACACAAGGGCAAACTTATGAAGCAGGCTTCTTCAATGAGAGGGTCTTGTCAATGGATCGATGGCCGAAAAGCCACCCCAGGGCCACTACATTCAGCGCAAGGCTTCCGAATTCCAGGACACGGGTCAGGCCGGAGTCGAGGAATCCCTCCTCTCCCAGCCGCATCACATGGTACAGCAGGACGGGGGTATCGACCATGAGAAAGATTATGGCCGGTATCACGGCCGATTTTTTCTCGTTCCACAGGGCCAGCCCGAGCAAAAGAGCCGGAATCATGGTTACGGCGAAATACGCGATATCGAGGGTAACCGCGGTGGAGTACGGGGATGGCTCCAGCCCCATCATGTAGATATAGCAGAGGTAAAGGAAGCTCTTGAGATAGAAACCAAAGGCCCGCAAACCAGAAAGCCAGTGGAAAGTCGGGATCAAACCTCCTCTGCGGGAACCACTGGAATGGCAGCCACTGTCGATCTTTCATAATGTTTTCCCTTATCGCCGTGAATACAGAGGGAACCGGTCACATAATTCAGTAACCTGCGCCTTTATTCGAGCGATCATGTCCTTGTCCCCCGGATTAGTCAAGACCATTGAAACGAATGACCCGATCAGCTTCATCTCATCAGGCCCCATGGACCTTGTGGTGATCGCGGGCGTACCGACACGAATTCCTGAAGCTTTGCCCGGAGGCAGCGGATCAAAGGGGATAGAGTTCTTGTTGACCGTGATTCCGGCACGTTCAAGCACTTCCTGAGCTTCGGCCCCATTGATACCCTTGTCAGTAAGGTCAATCAGGATGAGATGGTTGTCCGTACCCCGGAGATGAGAGTAAAACCTTCTTCCACGAGGCTTTCAGCCAGGAATTGCGCATTCAGGACAAGTTTCCTCTGGTAATCGCGAAACTGTTCTGTTGCAGCTTCGGCAAAAGACACCGCCTTGGCGGCAATGACGTGCATCAAGGGGCCGCCTTGCATTCCAGGAAATATGCTCGAATCCAGCGCCGCAGCATAATGTTTGCGGCACATAACCATGCCGCCTCGCGGGCCCCTTAGGGTCTTGTGTGTAGTTGTGGTGACAAAGTCCGCGTAAGGGATAGGGGAGGGATGGACGTCTGCTACTACAAGACCCGCAATATGGGCAATGTCGGCCATGAGCACCGCACCCACTTCATGGGAAATATCTGCAAAGGCGGCGAAGTCGATTATCCTCGGGTACGCACTGGCCCCGGCGATAATCATCCTGGGCTTGTGTTTGCGCGCAAGGTCACGGACCTGGTCATAGTCGATCCTATGATCGTCGTGCCGTACAGAGTATGGAATCACGTGATAAATCTTGCCCGAAAAGTTCTTCGGATGCCCCATGGACAAATGGCCTCCATGGGCAAGGTCCATCCCCAGGTAAGTATCCCCGGGTTTCATAACCGAAAAGAAGACAGCCATATTAGCCTGGGTGCCGGCATGCGGCTGGACGTTGACATGATCGCACCCGAACAAGTCCATGGCACGTTTTCGAGCCAATTCCTCCACGACATCCGCGTGAATGCAACCTCCATAATATCGTCTACCGGGGTAACCTTCAGCGTACTTGTTCGTTAGGATGCTCCCTTGTGCCTCCATGACCGCGAGGGAGGTGAAATTCTCGGAAGCGATCAATTCCAGGCGATGTTCTTGTCGGCTCTTCTCATTGGCGATGATTCTAAATATTTCCGGGTCGGTCTGCTCTAACGGGGTCATCGTTTTCCTTCGTGATGTAGAGGGGGTAAACAAGGGAGGCGCCTCTGTTTGAAGATGCAAAGTTCACGGCCCAACAATGTCTTATACCCCATAATAACCGGAATGCGGAACCTGCCGTGGTAGCGGAACACGGAAGATTCCCGGCAAAGCTGCCCCTCAAACGAGTCACGGGCTCAGGTTTCCCTCGGGCGCTTTGTCAGCCTCCTCGTATGGTGATGCTGCCGGATGCCGATCGATCAAGAGTTCTCAATGCGATCGATCCGTCTCTGGTGTCGTCCTCCCTCGAATGAGGTGTCCAACCATGCCCTCAGAATGGCGAGGGCCATTTCCACGCCGGTAACCCTGCCCCCAATGATAAGCACATTGGCATCATTATGAGCCCGACTCATTCGCGCCTGATATTCGCTCGTGCAAAGAGCCGCTCGTATTCCCTTGAATCGGTTAGCCGCTATGGACATGCCCAGACCCGTGCCGCAAATTAGGACACCGCGGGCAACCTCACCGCTTTGGATCCTTTCACACAGCAATCGCGCATAATCCGGGTAGTCGCAGGAGATGTCGGCGGCGCACCCTACGTCCACAACTTGGAACCCATCCTGTTCCATTACCTCTTTGAGAAAGGTCTTGAGGTTGAAACCGGCGTGATCGGATCCCTATGAGAATTGTTTCCATCTATACCACGCGTCTCAGGACCAGACTGGCGTTCTGTCCGCCAAACGCGAAACTGTTGGACAGACCGTATTCCATCTCCCTTGCGACAGGCTTGTTCGGAGTATAATCAAGATCGCAGCAGGGGTCAGGAGTTTCCAGGTTGATGGTTGGAGGGACCATTCCGTGAGTAAGCGCCAACACGGTATAAATTGCCTCCACCGCTCCTGCAGCCCCTATGAGATGGCCCGTCATGGATTTGGTTGAACTTATCGAAACTTTTTGAGCCGCTGTACCAAAGAGCCTCTTGATTGCCCGGGTTTCCATCTTGTCATTGAGATCGGTGGATGTCCCATGTGCATTGATGTAGTGGATCTGCGCGGGTTCGGCTCCTGCATCCTGCAGGGCCTGCTTCATTGCCCGGTACGCGCCCTCTCCTTCGGGGTCAGGCATGACAGAGTGATAGCCATCGTCCGTAGCGCCGTATCCAATGACTTCGGCTTGGATTGCGGCGCCCCTATTTCGAGCGTGTTCCAGAGATTCAATCACCATAATTCCCGCGCCTTCTGAAATTACAAAACCATCCCGATCCACGTCGAACGGTCGGGACGCCCTCTCTGGCTCCTCGTTGCGGCAGGATAGGGCTCGCAGCGCGTTGAACGAAGCGACGGACAAAGGGGTTACGACCGCTTCGGTTCCACCTGTCACCATGATATCCGCACGACCTTCACGGACCATTCTGAACGCTTCTCCGATAGCGGAAGTGCCTGAAGCGCATGCATTTACTACACCGAAATTCGGCCCCTTGAAACCGTACTTGATCGACAGCATACCCGGCGCCAAATTGATTATCGTCTTGGGTATGGTCAAAGGATGAAGCGCCTTCGGGCCTCTTTCGTGGCCGGCTATCACCCCAGCTTCCAGGCTGGCCAGCCCCCCCATGCCTGAGCCGATGATTACACCGCAACGATAAAGATCTTCTTGAGGTGAGGGCAAGCCCGATTGGGCGAAAGCTTCCCCCGCGGCCACTAGAGCGAACTGTTGATGGCGATCCATGCGGCGCAACTCTTTCGTCGGAATGTAGCCGGCAGGATCAAAGTTCCCGCGGACCTCTCCGGCAATCCGCGTCGCGAACCTTTCCGGATCGAACAGTGTAATCGGCCCTATTCCAGATCGAGCCGCCCGCAAAGCGTCCCAATTGGCGTCAACGCCGCTGCCCAGGCATGTGACCATTCCCATACCGGTGATTACAACTCTATTCTGCAACGGTCTCCTCCAGAGCACGTCACTTGTTCAGTCAACTTCTATCACGAAGCCTTTTTGTGCTCGCGTATGAAATCGGCAACGTCCTGAACGGTTTGGATTTTTTCAACTTCTTCATCGGAGATTTCCAGACCGAACTCATCTTCGAGGAGGGCAATCATGTCGTAGATATCCAGCGATTCCGCGCCCAGATCTTCCACGATCTTTGAACTCATTTCGATGTTGTCCTTGTTGACGTCAACCAGCACCTCGGCAACTAGTTCCACGACTCTTTTGTCCAAATCGTCCATGTTGGGTATCCTCCCAGAGATATTAAATGGCAGGCGTTCCCGGAGTCGGCTGACCGATCGCGAAGCCGGCCCCGGCGCATTAAAGGGCGTGACCGCCGCTTCTACATGTACAGCCCGCCGTTAACTCGAATCACCTGACCAGTCACGTACTCTGACATACCGGAACAGAGGAAGAGGACCGCAGCGGCCACGTCTTCGGGCTTTCCGATTCTGCGAAGTGGGACATGCGAGCGAATAGCTTCCAACTGGGTTTCTGTCAACTCATCGCTCAAGCCGCCCGTTATAATTCCCGGAGAAACACAGTTCACGAGTATGTTTCGGGGGGCCAATTCCCTGGCCAGCGCTTTCGTTAATCCGATCAGGCCTGCCTTTGCCGCTGAGTAATTCACCTGCCCTGCATTTCCTGCTTCGCCGGCAGTGGATGCCACGTTAATGATTCTGCCCGACCTTTTCCTGATCATCGTTTTGCTTACGGTGCGGCACAAATGGAACGCCCCTGACAGATTCGTCACAACCACTTCATTCCAATCAGGATCCTTCATCCTGCCGATGAGTCCGTCGCGTGAAATGCCTGCGTTATTCACAAGAATGTCTATGGTCGGCCGATGCTTGTGCAGTTCGGCAACTCCTGTCTCAACGGCCGATGCATCGCTGACGTCAAACGGAGCAAGGGCCCCGCTTCCCACTTCCTCTCTGATCAAATCGAGAGTGACGCGGGCAGCTTCTTCACCGCTACGGTAGTTGATCGCCACAAAAGCCCCGGCGCGTGCCAGTGACACACAAATTGCCCTTCCAATACCGCGGGAGCCCCCGGTGACCAAAGCGGTCTTTCCTTCCAGGCCGACGAGGGGCGCGCTGCCGGCTTTCATCCGAGCAGCCCTTGCAAAGAGCGTATTCCGTCCAGATCGGAAACATTTATGGCGACCGCTTGTCGGTCGATCCGGCGCAAGAGACCAGCCAGCACCTTCCCCGGTCCTATCTCCACGAAGATCTCGGCGCGGTTCTCTCTCATAGTTCGGATACAGTCCTCCCAAAGAACTGGCCGCACCACCTGTTCGGTCAACAGTTGTTTAACGCCATGATCCGAGGCCGGGTATTCTCGGGCGTTCACATTTGCTATGACAGGAAAGCCGGGCGATCCTGCTGAAACATTGTCCAGCCGTGCTTGAAGAGCCTCCTTTGCCCGCTGCATGAGACTTGTGTGAAATGCCGAGGAAACAGGGAGCAAGACCGCTCTGGTTCTCTTCTCTTTCTTGGCCTCTTCCACTGCACGGGTCACGGCGTCGACGTGACCTGAGATCACCACCTGATCCGGAGCATTGAAGTTCGCTGCCTCCAGCACCTCATCGCCCCGATGAAATTCCACAAGCCGCAGGACTTCCTCCTTGGGGAGACCTACCAGCGCGGCCATGCAGCAAGTCCCAGGCGGTTGGGCTTCGTCCATTCCCTGGGCCCGAACACGAATGATATCAAGGGCCACCTCAAAGGAAAGGACCCCTGCTGCGCAAAGGGCCGAATACTCACCCAGCGAATGCCCGGCGGCCATGATCGGTTCAAGGTGGAAGCGGTCTCGAAGCTCCTCAAGCAAGGCCATGGAATGGACGAAAATCGCCGGCTGCGTGTGGACCGTTCGGTTCAACTCATCCGTACGATCTCCGGTCATGATCCGGCTCAAGGGGTAGCCGAGAATTTCGTCGGCCCTCGCCAACAGCGCCCGGGCCTTGGGGCTTTCTGCCGCGAGGCCGGCAGCCATTCCGGGGAATTGAGATCCCTGCCCGGGAAACATCAACGCGATCTGCCCGCGTTTCTGAGCAGTTGCAGAAGCTGTCATGTTTGCGCGCTTACGATTCTGTCGTTATCACGGAACGGCCCTTATAGAAGCCGCAACCAGGGCAGATCCTGTGCGGCATCATGAACTGAGAGCATTGAGGACACTGCACGAGATTCACCGGCGTCAGTTTCTTGTGAGTTCGGCGTTTGTCTCGCCTCGTGCGGGACACACGTTTCTTTGGGACAGGCATGGCACATCCTTTTTAATTCTAGTTAAGAATTCACTCTGCGATCTTATCCTTTAGGCGGGCCAGTGCTTCCCACCTTGGGTCCGCAGGGCCGTCATCAGGGCACTTACACTCGTTGGATCCTTTCGCCGCGCCGCAGTGCGGGCAAAGACCCAGGCAATCTTCGCGGCACAGAGGCTTCATCGGGACGTTAAGGAGAAGTTCCTGAACGATAAGCTCGCCGGGATCCAGACTCGGATTCCTTGACGAGCACAGCATCAGCCTCTGGCTGTTCTCGCTCGTCTCTAACGGGAATCTCCGCGCCACCGCGACGGATGACCAGGTTTAGGTCTGTATCTTTGTCCACGGTGAAATCGGCAAGACACCGGGAACATTGCAGATGCATCAGGGCGTGCACGGTCCCGATAAAAAAAATGTCGTCCTCGCTGACCGAGATTCGGACATGACCCTTTATATGTGGATCGATAGATATCCCTTCGGATTTGGGAATAGTTTCCAGGGCCTCAGACAGTATGTCCTGCTCCGGCGAAAAATTCAATTCCAAACCTTCATCAGGAATATCTTCAATTCGGATTTTCATAGCGCGGGGGCTTCTCCGCTTCCCAAGAGTAAACCAAAAGAATATAGCTGTTTATAAATTGAAGTCAAGCAAAAGCTGGGTGCCGCGGTGAATCGCCAAGTTATGAGCGGGAATTTGAGGTCTCGTTGCGTGAATGATTCAGGATATCCATTCTCGGGCCTTCTAAACTCAAGGGCCACAACAGGGATTAAAGGTAACCGTTAACTGAGCATTCAGCGACCGGCCTCCGTGCCGGCTTTCAGACGGGCTGTGCGGCTTTCGCTGTGAACTATTATGATTAAAGTAATTTATACCATGCTTGGCAATCATATTGATATTAAATTGAAATATATTGACTTTTTCCTGTTAAGACGATATATTGCACACGACGAATTCGATCACCGGAGATACGGCCCATGTGCAAGATCAGTCTTATATGTTTGAGTATTTCACTCCTTTTGATTGTCGGCATCGCCTCTTCCGCTCACAGTGACATGCTCTATGCCTATGCTCCCATGAATGCAGTCACTGCCGAGCCGGACACCCCTTATAACCTCGATGACATCCCCAAATGCTCCAGGGTATATTATGTCCCATGTCCCACATGGGGGCCTTTTGCCGCTTATCTTCCCGATGTACCACCGGTTTCACAGCCGTTTCCCGGCCCTTTCGGAATTTGCGTCCCAGTGCCGTGACCAAAACCATTTAAACGCTGTGCCGAAGCAAGTGCGTAACCTCGCCGGCTGCGACGGCACTCAGTAGCGACCGGCATTTTGCCGGTCACTGCACAGAACGAAAGACCGCAACATGCCGGCCTGCTGTGCAAATAGCGCCTGCTTGTGAAACGCGGTCCTAAGCCATGATTGTGTTACTTTGGGGTTCGTCGGTCACCAAATCATGGTCGTCCAGCCAGTTCAGTACGTGCGGGAAAACCTCGTACTCAGCCCTGATACCCAATAGCAAGTCCATGTGGCCATAGTCTTCAACGCACCCGGCATCCTTTCCGATTATGAGGCGTTTTCGCTCCCCTGTTTGCTCTCCGGTTTCGCATGCAGCGACAACTGACTCCGGAGGAGCCATCATATCTTTCGAGCCCCCCACGGAAAAAATCGGGATGTTCGATTTGGGGAGATCTTCAAGGTATGACTTACCGTTTTTCGGAGCGAACCGGCCACTTGCCAAGAACATACCAAAATTCAACCATATTCTATTGGAAGTGATCAATTGAGATGTTAGTGCTATCAGCTTTCGAGCCACGGCCGGCTCAATGTTCGGGGGATAAAACGGGCCTGCCATATACGCGGACAGACTATGAGCTACGGGAATAACGAACCTGCCCAAGAAGGGGAGGGGGGACACCGGCAAGTAATCCAGGAGTCCACGAAAGTTCAGCAAGACTCTGAATGCTTTGTTACGTATCTTGGTAAAATCCGCAGGAGACCCGACAGTAACGGCGGAAGCTATCCGGGGATTGTCATGTCGGGCCAAATATGCCAGGACCAGCAACCCCCCCATACTATGGCCCACCCAGTGGACTCCCGGGGCCCCTGTCAGCTCGAGCACGCGGGAAATGATGGCGGGCAAGTCTCTGCAAAGGTGGTCTTCAAATGCCCAGGAGTAAGGCACATCCGCGCGAAATAGACCGGGTCGGTCACTCATGCCCGAACCGCGGAGTTCCGCAACCCAAACGTCTCGGCCGTGGTCGCTGAGAAATCTCGCCAGACCGGGACTCCCGGGAAGATCAAAAGTATAACGGTTGGAGCTCAAACCGTGGCAAAGTAGGACGGGGAGACCTCTGACGCCGGCCTGAGGCCGATAGTGATGCACCGCGAGACGCCACCCGTCGTCCGCACGCACGTAGAAGGTCTCATCCTGCCCTGTCGGAGCCGCGTAGAATCCATTCCACAAGTAGCCGCAGACAATCGGCAGGATAACAGCCGCGACCAGGCAGTAAACTAGGGCAAGAAAGCCTTCCAGCATTGGACCTCCGCCTACAGCAATCTTACAAGCCACATGGCGATCAAGCCCGCCGCAATGAACCATGTTATGAAATGGCCGTGCATTTCAATATGTTTTAGCAAAGGAATGGCGCGCACGACGTTCAAGTAGGCGAGAACGCGGTAAGGAATTTGAAGGCAGCAAAGGACGAACAACAGCGGCCCGCACGGATTTAGGCTCCAGGCCGAACCGATTTCTCCTCTGGCCATGGCAACAAAACTGCGGGTGAGGCCGCATCCTGGACAGGAAATTCCGAGAACCGCTCGACTCCAGCACATTTCGGGCAAGGGAATCCGAGCGCCCCAAACTGGGTCCGTCACACAGAGGCCTGCCTCTCCGATGGGTTGCAGGAGAAAGGAACCGAGAAGGGCACTCAAAGCCAGTCCCAAGATCCACAGATGCTCAACTCTTTGCGTGCTTGAGTTATCAAGTGCCATGGCGTCAAGATAGGACTCCGGGACAGTTTGTCAAGCCTGGCTGCTGTCAGAGTCTTAAGCAGCCTGTCGCCAGTTCGGTAGCTTTTGCCGTTATTCCAGCGAAAGCGGTAATCCAGGCTAATCCCATGCACTGCGCGGCACTTCTGGACACCGGCGCATCCCCGAGACCCGGTCCGGGGTGCGCGGAGGTGACGGCGTGAGACACTGCGGACACTGATGAATTAGAAGGGGAAAAAGCTGCGCCAAACCCGTTTACGCGGCATAGATATTTTATTATAATTCTTGACACTATTCCCATCCTCTGCTAATTCCTCCCAAATCAGTGAGTCCCGCGAAGGTGTGGCGACTCATTTCAAGGAGGATGTGTATGGGGTACTTTTTCAGGGACTGGCTCCATCCGAGCGTGGTGGTGTGCCTTGCCCTGATTCTGTATTTTTTTCCCACATCTTCACTCAATGCAGATGACTGCAAAAGAGTGTCCAACATCCTGGTACTTTTCGACGCTTCAGGATATATGAAGGAGAAAGACCGCTACCAGTTGCTCTTGACACAAATGGGCTTCTTCGAAAAGGGCATGCCCGTCACTGCCGACGGTTTTTTCAATGTTGGGCTGCGACACTACGGACTCAAAGTCGGGATGGGATGCGAAAACACCGAAAGTATCCTTGCAGTCCAGCAATGGGATCCTGAAAAATTCCTCAATGCGTTTCCGAAAACAGTGTCGTATGGCGTCAGTTTCTCTGTCCGCGGGGCTGAGGGCAGCGGCCGACGACTTAGCCTCGGCCACCGGAAAAAGCATCATATTAGTCGTAGGGGGCGGGATCGAGTCTTGCAAAGCTGATCCGGTGACAATAGCCGATCAAATAAGCCGAAATAATCCCGATCTTGAGATACACACTTTCCAGATCGGAAACGCTCAGGAGGGGAGCTTCTTCCTGAAAGCCATAGCAGAGAAAGGCCGGGGGACGTACAACACAGTCGATTCCCGCAACAATCCGGCATCCTGGTTCGCGTGGATGATGAAAAACTTGGTCACCCCTTGCGGTCCGGCCGTTTCCCCTCCCGGCGGAGCCACAGCGTCAGTGCCGGTTGGCCCAGTGACATTTGATTACAACAGTTTTTCAGTCAGATCGACCGATCCCGCGGCAGATGCGGCAAACCAGGCTGCCCTCCAGGCAGTGGGACAAGCTCTTAGAGGGAATCCAGCGGCTCGCGTGGTCCTTCACGGATTTTCGGACGGCAAGGGCAAACCGGAATACAATTTGAAACTCTCGCGGAAGAGAGGCTGAGGCCGTAGCCCACTTTCTTGTGACTTCGTACGGGATTCCCGCCTCCCAAATAGGAATTGTGGCTCATGGTGCGTCTCAGGCAATGTTAGGAGCCTCCGCGCCGGCCCAGGAAAGGTTCGGCCGCAGAGTGGAAATTGAGATCATGCGGTAACCTCCTAGAGCGGTTGCACTCAGGTCACAGGTTTGATTTGTCGTGAGCCGATCCTTGGAATGCCTTTCTCAATCACTCTTTTATCTGTAAGATAGATTCTATCATGAGCTTTTTTCTAAGAGCGGATTTTTCCCCCAGGCTTCTTTTCGTGCGTGTGGGCCGGTGGCTGGTAATTGGGGCCCTGGTGTGGCTACCGTCCGTTTCCCTGGGGAATGACCAGCCCGGAATAAGTGCGGATAAGCTACTCAGCACAGGGCAGTTGCTTACGGAAAGAACTCACTACCTGGAGGCGCTTGACCTTTTGGAGGAAGCCAAAGACATGTTGGATGCCTCAGGAGGGAATCACACGGCAATGTACGCGGACGTCCTCTATTCTCTGGCTGAAACCAAAATCAAAGCACGCAATCTCCAAGATTTTCCTGCATATTACGTCAAGACTGCTCTTCAAGAGGTTCAGGCGGCGAACAAATTGAGGGAAAAACTTTCTGACGTACTTCCGCAGAAGCTGGCAGAGGGTTATTATCTCGAAGGATACATACACAAGAAGTTTTTCATGCGTAAACGGGAAGCGTGCATATACCTTAAGAAGGCGAAAACCATTGATCCCGGGAATGTCGCGACCAAGAGGGAATTGAGTGAACTTGAGTGTGAAGAGCAGAAATAGCTCCAGTGAGGTGCTACGCTAGCTGGCGAATGGCCAACCCTTTGTGGAATTCAGCCGAGCCGGAGACGGAATCTTATGATGAAGAAAGCCAGGGAAAAAGAAGAGGGGGCCGAGCATTTCGATCAGCAACTGGAGAAACTTCGATCCATTGTAGACAAGATGGAGCACGGGGGTTTGAGCTTGGAAGAAAGCTTGAAGTTGTTTGAAGAGGGGATCGGTTTGTCCAGCAGTCTGTTTGAAATTCTGAGCCGCGCCGAAGGAAAGGTTGAAGAGCTGTTGGCGACAATGGAAAGAGTTCCTTTCACCCGCGGGGAAGAATAGGTTGCGAAGTTCGTGAACCTTGAAGAATGCCTTTCTCTGATGCGTAATTTGGTCGATAATGCCCTTGACGACATGCTTCCCAGAGCGGATAATGAGCCGGCGATATTGCACCAGGCCATGAGGTACAGCGTCTTTGCGGGTGGAAAGAGGATTCGCCCTATATTGGCCATGGCGGCAGCGGATGCGGTCAACGGCGGTGGTTCAAGCGTATTGCCGCTAGCGGTGGCCCTTGAGTGCATCCACACGTATTCCCTGATTCACGATGACCTGCCCGCCATGGATGATGATGACCTACGACGGGGGAAGCCTACCGCCCATAAAGTTTTTGGTGAGGCTGTAGCTATACTGGCCGGGGACGCTCTCTTGACATTTGCTTTCGGGGTTCTGACTTCGCCTGGGATGATGCGTGTTCACCAGCCGGAGAGGCTGCTGGGAGTGATTGGCGAGTTGGCTTTTGCAGCGGGTTCGGAGAATCTCATTGCAGGCCAGGTGATGGATATAATGGGCGAGGGAAAACCTCCCGACGCTGAAACAGTAGGCGCCATCGTTCGGTGCAAAACCGGGGCCCTCATCCGGGCGTCCTTGACATCCGGGGCGCGACTGGCTGGAGGCAGCCGGGAGCAAGTGGGAATTCTCGGGGAATTTGGTGAAAAGTTGGGAGTCGTTTTCCAGATCAAGGATGACTTGCTCGATTTGGAAGGAGACCCGACAAAGCTGGGCAAAGCTGTCAAGAAGGACCAGCAGCGCGGTAAGCTCACTTATCCCATGCTTTTGGGTAGGGAACAAGCTAGAGGGATGATGCAGGAGTTGCTAGATTCCGGGCTGCGGACGATACAGCCTCTGGGTGGCAAGGCGGAATGCCTCAAACTAATCGCCGAGTATGTCGGCCAACGCATTAGCTGAATTATTGGATATGACATGGAAGAATCGACCGTTATTCAGGAAAATTCAATTCTTGGCCGGATAGAATCACCCGATGACCTCCAAGGGCTGACTGTGGAAGATTTGAAAGTTTTGGCCGGCGAGGTTCGTGAACTCATTATCCGGACGGTCTCCCAAAGAGGGGGACATCTGGCTTCTAGCCTCGGAGTGGTCGAGCTTACTCTCGCCATGCTCAAGGTCTTTTCCCCTCCAAAGGACCGTATAGTATTTGATGTGGGGCATCAGGCCTATGCATACAAAATTCTGACCGGCCGCCGCGACGCATTTCACTCGCTGCGGACCAGGGGCGGTGTTGCAGGTTTTCCCAGGAGAGATGAGAGCGATTACGACATCTTCGATGTGGGGCACGCCGGGAACGCAATCAGTGTTGCTGCAGGACTCGCCCAGGCCCGCTGTTTCAGCGGCCATAATCACAAGGTGATTGCGGTTGTGGGTGACGGGTCCTTAACATGCGGCGTCTCCTACGAGGGTTTAAACCAGGCGGGCGCGGCCAAGAAGGATCTCATCATAGTTCTCAACGACAATGAAATGTCTATCTCCCAAAATGTCGGCGCCATGGCCGCGTATCTGAACCGGATCATGACCGGCCAATTAGTGACTCGCTTCAGGGACGAAGTGAAAAATATCTTGAAGAATATCCCCGGAGTGGGCCGATCCATGTATTCCCTCGCCAAGCAATTCGAGGATGCGCTGAAGAACTTCATTACACCTGGCCGTCTTTTTGAGGAACTCGGTTTCACTTACGTGGGCCCCATCGACGGCCATCAGATAAAGCATCTGATAGACACGTTTGCAAACGTGCAACGATTTAAAGAGCCTGTCCTCATTCATACCATCACGTGTAAGGGGAAGGGATACTGCCATGCAGAGGCGGATCCAAGCCGGTTTCACGGAGTCGGGCCCTTTGAAATCCAAACCGGAAGTGTCGAAGAACCTGAAGGGCCTCCATCTTACACAACCGTTTTTGGCGAGACCATGGTGAAGCTGGCCCGCAAAGACCCGAGGATCGTGGCCATTACCGCTGCGATGGAATACGGAACCGGCCTGGCTGAATTTGGCCGGCTTTTCCCCAACCGCTTCTTCGACGTAGGTATAGCCGAACAGCACGGGGTGGTTTTTGCGGCAGGCCTGGCAAGAGAGGGGTATCGCCCGGTGGTAGCCATTTACTCCACCTTCATACAAAGGGGCTACGATCACCTCATCCACGACGTGTGCATGCAAAAGTTTCCGGTTGTTTTTGCTCTGGACCGCGCCGGATTGGTAGGAGAGGATGGTCCAACCCACCATGGGGTCTTTGATATAGCCTTCACCAGGAGCATCCCCAATATCATGGTCATGGCGCCTTCTGACGAAGACGAACTCGCAGATATGCTCGCCACCGCTCTGGACATGGGCGTTCCTTGCGCTATACGCTACCCCCGCGCCCACGGCCTGGGGGTCGCACTCAAAAAGGAGCCGACGATCTTGCCTGTGGGGAGAGGCTCGTATGGTGGCCGAAGGCGAGGATGTGCTGATTATTGCTGTTGGGTCTATGGTGGGGCCCGCGGTTGAAGTGTCTCGGATTCTCCGGGATGAAGGAATCGCGGCTGGCGTCTTGAACCCTCGTTTCCTCAAGCCACTGGATCAGGATTTGATCTCAGCGCGAGCGGCTTCCGCGGGGAACGTCCTGATAGTCGAAGAGGGCGTCCTGCCGGGGGGATTTGGGAGCAGTGTGCTGGAACTTTTTTCAGATCAGGGGCTCCAAGGCATAAGGACGGCTCGACTGGGCATTCCGGATAAATTTGTGGAGCATGGAACCAGATCGGAACTCCTGGAAGATCTTGGACTGACCGCGGAAGGCATCGCGGACCGTGCTCGCTCAGGTACTCGATGGCCGGCCCCATGAAAAGGTCAGACGCATTTCATACCTCAGGCAATAGCGTTCACCCGATTGGCCGCTATGAGCGATGAACCCCTGAAGCCAAACACTCTAATAGGCCAGCCCACTAAAATAAGGGACTCCGAAGCCCCCACACCGCCGATACACTTTGATTCTGAGAAGTTGGTGCTTCTGTTCAATGCCTCAAAAGCCTTGGCGTTGACCACTGATCTGGATCAACTGCTGGCGGTTATTGTGGGCGAGGTCCAAAATGTGCTCAATTGCGAAGGAGCGGGAGTGCTCCTATACGACACGGAAAGGGACGACTTTTACTGGAGAACGGTTCGGGACAGAGAGAGTTTTCTTTCCTCCGCCCAACAGGAAATTAGGATACCGAAGGATCAAGGCGTGTGCGGCTGGGTTTTCAGCACCGGAGAGCCCGCGCTGATTAACGACGCTCTCAATGACCCCAGGGTTTACAGAGAGGTTGACACGAAATCCGGGTTCGTGACTCGGACCATGATTTGTGTTCCGTTGCAGACCCGGGAGAAGCGGCTCGGAGTACTGTATGCCCTCAACAAGATAAAAGGCTCGTTTACCGACGAAGACGTGGAGATAATGGTGGCCTTGTCGAGTAACGTAGCGCTGGCCCTGGAAAATGCGTCGTACTACGAGAGCCTGATCAATTCGCACAAAGAACTGGAACGGCTCAATCGGGTGAAAAATAAGATGCTCAACCACCTTTCCCATGAACTCAAGACCCCCTTGGCAATAGTCGAGGCTTCCCTGAGGATGTTACGGCGACGACTGGAACCAGAGGGGGTGGCCAATGAAAAATCGGCCTTTGAGCGCATGATGAGAAATATTGGCCGTCTGAAAACCATCGAAAGACAGGTCAGCCATATTGTGGAGGAAAAAGAATACGAGGAACCGCAACTCATCTCCGGCTTAATAGATCATGTACAGGACCTGATCGAAATCGAGCAGGAAGAGCAGCCTCGCCTTCGAGAGGCCCTGGAATCTTTAAGACAAAAGATAGACCAATATTTTCCGAGCAAACGAGAGGAAACGGAGAGAATCTCGATAACTGCCGCTTTTCAGGCCGTTGAGTTTCGGGTGAAGCAGATGACGGGAGACCGTCTGGTGAATATCCGCTTTGTGCCGTCCGACCCGGTAATCATCAAGATTCAGCCGCAGATCATGCTGTCCGTGATCGGCGGATTGGTCAGAAACGCGGTCGAAAATACACCGGATCGTGGAAAAATAGTGATAACCGGAGAAAATTCCCCTACCGGCTACAAGATTACCGTGCGTGACTGCGGAGTCGGAATCCCCGAAAGCGAGCAACCAAATATCTTCGAGGGATTCTATCCTGTTCAGGAGACCGATCTCTATAGCTCCGGCCGACGCTATGCGTTCAACGCGGGTGGCACAGGTACGGATCTTTTGAAGATCAAGATCTTCTCGGAGCGCCTCGGATTTCATGTCCGCTTTAACAGCAGACGATGTTCATGCATTCCGACGGGTCGTGACGCCTGTCCCGGTGACATAACCAAATGCGCCTGCTGCATCGATATCGAAGATTGTTACAGGAATGGCGGCACCGAATTTGTGGTTGAGTTTCCACCGAAACTGGTGGAACCGGCATAATCCTCACTTCATCCACGATTCCCCACCACTGCTTGCAGCCGATCATTCATTTCCAGAAGAGAATCCATCATCAGATTGCGAATCATTACCAGCCTATTGTGGGTGGACCCTGCTTTCCTGAGCATTTCATCAATTTCGCGCTGAAGTGGCTTCATCTCAGGGTGGTTGCGCAGGAAACGATCCCTCTCCTTGAGAGCTTTTCCAGACCGGCTCGATTCAATTGGTATTACCTTGCCCATGCTGCATCGCCCCTCGTATTAATTGGCTTCCTGTTAATATAAGGCGTCAGCGCGCCGCGGTCCAGGATTCGTTGAACGGATCAGTTCATCAGGAAAGAAGGATTTACCGTCCCGCGAGACGTGGGATGCGCTGAGAACGCAGAGAGCAATAAATATCTTAATCTAGACCAAGTAGGCGAACGGCACAGCCTGTCCAGCCGATGAAGATGTTCAATGTGACAGACTCGAATCCCTATACATAGTGTTGGTGTGGAAACACAGAAAACATCCATCTCTGCGTTCTCCGCGGTAAACAATCACGTTTCAGGAATCTTTCTAGGGGCTACCCTTCGGCGGCGGCATCACCAGGGTGCTGGTCTATTCCGTACTCCTTGAGTTTGTGTTGCAGCGTACGTCGGGTTATTCCGAGGACGCGGGCCGAATGGGTGCGGTTCCCGTCGTTATCGTCGAGGGTCTTGAGGATGAGTTCTTTTTCCATCTCCCTTATGGTCATACCGGAACGTATGCCCTCCCGGACTTCTTTTGACAGAGGATCGTCGGTAGCTTCCCGGATCGGTTCCGGAAGTTCTGAAAACGGCACGTAGTCGTCCCGTGCAAGAATCACCGCCCGCTCGACCACGTTTTCCAGTTCCCGAATGTTGCCGGGCCAGGAATAACGCATTAAAGCGTCCAGTGCCCGAGGATGGAATCCTTGGAGATTCCGCCCGTTTTTCTCGTTATAGATCTTGAGAAAATGTTCAATGAGCAGAGGAATATCCTCTTTCCTTTCCCGGAGGCCGGGCAGGAGGATGGGCACAACGTTCAGTCTGTAAAAGAGGTCCTCGCGAAATGTCCCTTTCTTGACCTCTTCTTTTAATATTCTATTCGACGCGGTAATGATCCGGATATCGACCTTTACCGTGCGGGTGGAGCCCAGCGGCTCAAACTCCCTCTCTTGAAGGACCCTGAGTAACTTGGACTGCGTGGCCAGACTCATCTCGCCGATCTCGTCCAGGAATATGCTTCCGCCGTCGGCAAGCTCGAAACGGCCGGGTCGCCGACCGACCGCGCCGGTGAAGGCCCCTTTCTCGTGTCCGAAAAGTTCACTCTCGAGCAACGTTTCGGGAAGCGCCGCACAGTTGACTTTGATGAATCTTTTTTCCGCCCGGTTTGACCCCTGATGTAGGGCATTGGCAATCAGTTCCTTGCCGGTTCCCGATTCCCCCAGGACAAGCACCGACGCTTCCGTGGGGGCCACCATTGCAACCGTTTCCAGGACCTCCTTCATCTTGAGTGAGCGCCCCACAATACGCGACGCATCGAAGAGATTCTCTATACGCCTGCGTTGCAGGATATTCTCTTCTTTAAGCCGCCAGAATTCCAGGGATTGTTGGACCTTGATCTTCAACTCCTCAATGTCCAGTGGCTTGGTGAGGTAGTCGTGAGCCCCGGCTTGCAGGGCTTCAACCGCGGTCTCAACCGAGGCGTAGGCGGTTATGATGATGACCGGGATGCCGGGAGATATTTTCTTTATCTGTTTGAGCGCTTCAATGCCGTCTATCTGGGACATGCGGTTGTCCATCAGGATCAGATCGAAGAACTCATTGGAAACCCTGGCGATGGCGTCGGAGCCGTCCTCAGCCTCGGAGACCCTGTACCCCTCAAGTGAAAGGTTTGCCTGAAGCATTTTGCGCTGGGAAGGTTCGTCGTCCACGACGAGGATTTTTGCCTTAAGATCTGTCATTGAATTTCCTGTATTTGAAGATAAGCGTGGATTAAGGCCCGTAAGGATGGCTCATTCCCTCAGCCGTGAGAAGATGCGCTTATAGGCTTGCCCAAATCCACAGTAGCCTCCTCGATGGAAGCCTGATACGTGGCGAGCTTGACAATGAACCTAGTTCCTTTACCCGGTTCGGACTCTACTTCAATCTCTCCGCCATGCCCCTCGATAATACTCTTGACAATGGCCAGTCCTAACCCAGTCCCTTTTTTCTTGGTCGAAAAGAACGGATCGAATAGCTTGTCCAGGTTCTCACGGGGGATTCCCCCACCTGAGTCTTCCACGGATATCTGCACTCGGCCGTCATCGTCGGTCTCCTGGCCCACGAGGACTTTTCCACCCTTAGGAGTGGCCTCGATGGCGTTGATGAGAATGTTCAGGAAGACCTGGGTCATCTGATCAGTGTCCATCAGCACTAGGGGAAGGTCGTTGCCACAGGGCTTCCGAACCAGTTCCACCCCTGATTCCCTTGCCTCGCGTTCCACGACTCTGATGCAATGATCCAGGATTTCATCCGTCGATCTAATGCCCAAACGGGGTTCCCGAGGTTTGGAGTAAGCCAGTAATTTGGAAATGACCCGGTTGAGGCGATCGACCTCTGTCAACATCAAATCCGTATAACGGTAATCCTCTTCATCAAGCGGGAGCTTCTTCTGAAAGTACTGTATGAAACCGCGGATTGAATTCAGCGGATTGCGAATCTCATGAGCGACTCCCGCGGAGAGACGGCCCAAGGCTGCAAACTTTTCGCTCACAATCACCTTCTGTTCCAGTTCACGAATTAAGGTGAGATCCCGCACACTGATCACGGCTCCGCGCGTGACGGAGGATTCCGGTTCCTTCAGCGCTGAGACGGACAGGCCGAGGAAGGTTTTGTCTTTCCCGTCACTGGAGGCCTTTACTTCCTTTTCCAGGACAGCGTCGGTATCCGAAAGGACGCGTCTGATCTCGTCCTCGAGAGGTAAGAGTTCCGTGATGGGGCGGCCTTCCACTTCTTCCTTGGGCTTCCTGAGAATTTCCAGCGCGGTGGGGTTGAACGTTGCCACTCTCAGAGAGCGATCGACGGTGATAAGTCCATTAGCCATGCTCTCGAGGACGTTTCGGGTATAAGTCCTCATTTCATCCAATGTGCGGCGGACTAAGTAAGAGTTCTGGACCACAAAAATGAAATACACACTGGCAGACCCGATAATAAAGAGTATAGCCCCCATGAATATCGCGAAGACTATGTCTTGATGCTGGATTTGCTTGAAACGGTCCATTTTTAGACCGAGGAAGAGAACCTGCTTTTGTTCGCGGTCAAAGACATCCAGCAACTCTTTGCCTATACGCGTGTTACGGGCCATGACGTCGGTTTGCGCGATTTGATCTGGAAATGGAGTGAAGGGCTTCCAGATCTCGAAGATTTGGCGGCCGCCCGGTAACTCCCGTTTGAAGGACAGAGGCTCCCCCGTCCGAATCACTGTGTTCACAGTGTTCATCTCACTTCCCATCAAGAGGCGCAGGCCGATCTTAGCAGGTTCGCTGTGAGCCACGATGATCCCGTCACTGTTGATTAAACCCACCCATTCAACATCAGGATCTTTCGCCGCCTGCTCGATGAGCATCTGAAGATGTTCGATTCCCCAGTCTCCCTCCATGAATCCCGTACGGGTGCCTGCCTCCAACGTGCGTATGACGGATACGCCCTGGCGGCTCGTGAACTCTTCCATACGCTCGTTCTGGGTATTGATGTTTCGCAAGGAGAAGAGGATGACAATCACGAGGAGGGTCCCGGCCACCAACACGATGGATAAGACGGGGAGATACTTGAGCAATGCCTTGATTTTCATCTTATCTGGGCCGCGGGGGCGCAATACCTTTCATCCGAGACCGGAATCGGCGGGGATGCGCGCCGAAGAAACCATATATCCGAATATACGTGATTTCGGTCCGTCAGCGGTTTTCTCTCCAGGCCAAGCGCGGTAGCATCTTGACCGACAACGGACGTGATAAGGTCCACGATCCGGACGGTCCTCCGCGAGGACTATTGAACTTCTACCATCTTCCGCATCTGGCTTCAACCTGCAAGACTCCATTCTGCCGGCCCGACCGCGGTCTATAGGTGTCGAGGCCCCCGATACAAAAAGTTGCCGGTAATTGAGTTACAGGTCCGAAAGTGATTGAAAACGGGCCGCAAATATGTTATGCAACGCTTTAGCAAATGAGGTTAACTCATCATGACCTATGGCTATTTATAGCATCATGGGTAACCTCTCATCGGCTCCGCCGGACCGTAAGCTCAGAGTCATATTCGTCAAGACCGTAACGGAGGCGAATCATCTATCACAAGCAGATTAACACGAGCAATCCATGATTCAAACAAATGCTGACATACCAGAATTCTCTTTCGTTGCCAAGGGACGGGAGTTCCTGGAGAAAGGGAACATTTCCGCTGCTGTGGAGTGTTACGGGAAGGCTCACGATCCGGAGGCGGTCGATGAGACTGAAGCTCGTAACATGCTGATCGAAGCCCGGGCGCACCTTTCTCGCAAGCATCTCTTGGAAGCTCTGGAGAGCTTCGAAGAGGCCCTGCTCATGGGGACAGACGTTCAGCGCCGACAGGCCCTGGACGGGATTTCTGCTCTAGGAGAAATCAGGGCAGGTCTACGAGCTCTCGCCGCATACCTGAAAAAGGGTCTCAAAGTGATTTTCGATCAGCAGGAAACCGAGTGCACTTGGAATGGCTCTTGTCTCGGATGAGGAAAACGTTGTGCTTATATCCGAGGAAGCTATCCAAAGTCTGCCGGCTCCTCTGGCCAAGGGAGGTAGGATAAGTAGGCTCCCGCCACACCTCGTTGATCATCCGCTACCTTTGAAGACAGACAAATGCATCCCGTACGTGAGTGAAGATGACGCTCGGTTCATTTTGGAAGTGGCCACGGCCTTGGGGAGAGTCCAAAAGACCGCATAAACTGCTCGATCTGGACCGCTTCCCTTTCCGGCCCAGCTATAACAATGTTTTTCGGTGACCATTTGTTTGTAAACGCTCCGCTAAACCGGACAAACCGGGAAATCAAAGCTCGCCCCACAGACCTGATGGTCTTTAATCTGAAGCTAACTTCGCTGATAGGCGGTTCTATCTGGGGCTGCGGGTTAGCGATTCGACCAGAAAACCCGGACGCAGGCCCATGAATTGGATTTCTGCCACCTCAGACAAGGACCGGAGCCTTGACAGTGACTCAATAATTAATTACACCTGTGCCACCCGAAGGTGAGTAATCGACTCATCGGATTCCCATAAGGCGGATTTGCTTGCGTATCCTTGGCTTGGACGTCGGATCGAAAAGAATTGGGATTGCACTTAGCGACGAACTTGGGCTTACCGCTCAGGGCATTGAAACCCTGATATGTCGGACACCTGAAAAGGACGTTGAGCGTATTCTGGAGCTTTCCGCGGAATATGGGGTCCAGGAGATTGTAGTGGGGATGCCTTACAACATGAGCGGGACCGAGGGGCCACAAGTCCACCGGGTGCGGGCGTTTATTGAACAAATTCACCGGAGGGCCAACATCCCTGTACGGGAGTGGGATGAGCGGCTGTCGACCGCGGCCGCGGAACGAACCTTGTTGGAAGCTGATATGAGCCGCTCAAAACGCAGAAAGGTCATAGACAAGCTTGCCGCGATAATAATTCTCCAGGGATACCTCGATAACCAAAATTTCAGGGGAATATCGAAGTCATGAGATCTCCGATTGTTTCTGCAATTAAATTTGTGGTTGTCGTGTCGATTTTGGCCGCGCTCGGGGTCACAGGATACGCGGCGTATTCTCGACTGCCGGCCATTATCAATGAATTGGTCGCGCCGCCCGGCAAAGCAACCGCGCCGGCGGGCGAGGAAGTGATTGTGGCGATTCCCAAAGGGGCGTCGCTTTCACAGGTAGGGATTATTCTCCAAGAAAAGGGGGTCATCTCGAGCAGACTCGTGTTTAAGCTCGTTGCCATGATCCGTGGTGAACAGCGCAGCATCAAGGCAGGCGATTATGCTCTGAAAACCGGCAGCGACGCGGGAGACGTGCTGGATCAGTTAATTTCGGGCAAGACATTTATGATTTCCCTCACCATTCCGGAAGGCTTTGACATGTACCAGGTCGCGGATCTCTTTAATCAGGCCGGGATCATGTCCAGAGACGACTTCTTGATTACCGCCGAGGACCCTGTGTTTCTCAAAGAGTTGAATGTGGATGCGAGTTCTCTAGAAGGGTTTCCTTTTTCCGGATACTTACTTCATTAGGCCGTCAGAGAAGACTGATGGAAAGCTGATCATTCGGAAGATGGTGCAGAGGTTCCAGGAAGTCTATGACAAGTACGCGTGGCAAATAGCTCAGGAAAACGGTTGGACGACCCTTCAGGTAGTCACCATGGCCTCACTAATTGAAAAGGAGGCCCGCGCATCTGAACACTCACTTGTCTCTGCTGTGTTTCACAACCGGTTACGCAATAATATGCGGCTCCAATCAGATCCAACGACCATATACGGGATCAAGCCGATGGGATCAAAGATCACTCGCGATGATCTCAATCGGAAACAACCTTACAACACCTACCAAAATGTCGGGCTCCCTCCCGGACCTATCGCAAATCCCGGAAAAGAATCTCTCATAGGAGCAGTCAAGCCTGCGGATGTTGATTACCTTTACTTCGTGGCCAAGAATGACGGAACCCACCAGTTCTCCTCAAGCCTCCAAGAGCATAATCGCTGGGTGAACCTTTATCAGCGGCAGTCCCGCACCGAAGTCCAGTAGACCCAGCCAAGTCCCTGGGAATTGTGTGGAGACATCTTTAAACTTCGTAATGGCGCTACGTTATGGGGGTGGCTTGAGCGATCAGGGGAGTTGCCCGGGAATTGTGAGTCCAGGACCGCAGGCAATATGTGCTCAATTAATGTTGTTGTCCGGATTCCAGGGTTGCTGCCTTTTCTTCTGCCAATCATCCCATTTTGTCCTGGCTTCATTCGGAGGGGGCACGAAATTGGAGAGCGCTCTCAGTCCGGGAATATTTCGCGTGGCCCAACCTTCCTCCTCCGAGTCCACCACGGATTTATCAACGTCGTACCCTGCCTTAACGGCGTTTCCGGAACGCAAAGTTGAACATGAGGCAAGAAAAGTCAGCGAGAAGATGACCGTCAGGAAAAAAGTGGGAATTAATTTCATGAGAAATTACCTCTGTTGGCACGTAGTTGATGCCATGCGGCCAACATGAGGCGAGCCTATATCTCTTATTAGTTATCATCACAAGAAATTTCTAGTCCATATATAAAAAAATTATCAAACAACCAGGGCTAATACCTGGTACCTTAAAACTGCTCGAAGTACATAAGCGAACAGTCGATAAAAATGGGCCTTATTGGAGCCAATGCTACGTGCTCCGATTCAGTGGTATGGACCCATTTGCATAGTAGCGCCGGCATCTTGCCGGTTATTCGCTCATCCCTCGGACCGGCAAGATGCCGGCGCTACTGCGACGAACGCAGCCTTTCATGCAGGCGTGGCGGTATCCGCGCCAGGTTTCGTCCCGAATCGCGGTCCACCGGGCGTGTCTTGATCCATCGGATAATAAGGAGAGAAAGTAGGCCAGCGCTCATGTATAGCACCGCGGCCAAGACAAACAGGCTTCTGAAGCCGATAGTCATTGCCAGGAGTACTGCACCGCACGCAGAAACCACAGAAGCAAAGCCATTGACCGCCCACGCGACGGGCACCGCTTCGGCGGCCATTTCATGAAGCATCGAAAGCCCCCACGGGAACGGTGTCCCCATAAGAAAAGCCAGAGGAGCCACCATGATGAGTCCGGCAAGGACTTTCCAGGTGCCGGGCAGAACTGCTGGCAGTTTCGAATGCAGTCGGAAAAGCGGCAGTGTCGAAAAGCACCAGGCCGGCTATGGCAATTGTGGTCCAAAAAACTCCTCCCCGAAGTCGGTCGGTGATTAGGGGCTGCAAGAGGCTGCCCAAGCCCGCGAAAAAGAGGAATCCGCCCACAACGAGGGCCGCGGCCACAACGGGGTCCCCCAGGAAGCGCGTGAACATCTGGATGAAACTCATTTCCAGGAACATGAACGCGATACCGAGCGCGGCAAAAAAAGCCACAGTCCATCCGATGAAACTAGCCGGCAGCGGCACTTTTGCCCGTCGCAACAAAATGATAGGCCCGGGGAGCAAAATGGTTGATGCAAGGGCCGTCCATGCTGTCGCCAACACGAGCACGAGGAATCCCATTTCAGCCCTTGCAGGCCACTGGGGCCCGAAGACAGAGCGAAGCTTGGAAAGTGCATCCCAACGGAAAAAATCATAGAAGAAAGGCCGGTCATCTGTTGCGGGTCGTACGTTGCAGATCCACTTTCGGTAAAAATCTTCTCGTCCGGGTGAAAGAAGTTTTTCCATAGCATCATAGGTACCACGACACAGTGGTGCCTTCGGGGCCTGCAAGTAAATGTATCTTGTTGGTTTGTTGGGGTTTTACGCCTGGAAACCAATCGAGATCCCAGGACATCCGGTGACAGACCGCTTGAAGCTCCCGCACGAGATCAGAGAGGAAAGGCGACCTGCCCACAAGCGTAGCGACCGCCAATTCGTCCCGTGCCATGATTACCTGCTTCCCGGGCTCCCTTGCATCGTTCCTTTCCAGGGCCTCAATCCATGTACCCGCTATCTTTATGTTGTCTCTGGCGGGGTCTTGAATCCCGCGGACCACGCAGACGATTCCGCCCGGCGTCAGTGCATTCAGACAGCGGCTGAACCCTTCCACGGTACCAAGATAATCTTCTCTCAAGCCCGCTATTCCTCCTGATCCGGGGGAAAAACCCTCCATCGCGGCCAGGTGAATAATGTCGAATTTCATCTTTGTTGTATCCAAGAAGGCCCGGGGCTCCGCGGCCACGACTGTGATCCTCGGGTCAGCCGTGACGTGACTGGGGTGTGTTTCCAGCACCCGACGAATGTTTTCATCCGGCTGAACCAGCACGATCGAGCTTGCGGAGCTTAACCGGGCAAGCCAGAGATAGATGCTACCCGCTTCGCCGAGGATCAGGACCCGCTCCGGCTTGACGAGTTTGTAGGGGAGGGCTGAGAGGGTTCCTTCCAGGAACCGGGCCTGATCGGGAGTGGTTATGTTGAGCATGGTCCCGGCGTGGAACCCGTCCAGGAGAAGCACATCCATGGGAGGCGGGATGCGGGTCGAATTCAATGACAGGAGCGAGTGGAAGGAAGGACTTGCAAAGAGATCCACCCTTCCGTGTGGTCCGTAAAGGGTGGCTTTTCTTTCTGCAGTCCCTTGTGCGACAAGGCGTTGGGTGTACGCCAGCGCCTTGTACCTGATCTATGTTTAAAGGAAAAACCCTGTCAAGTCCCAACATGTAGGTGGCCCCAAGCAGCACTCCGAGGCTCGCCACACAGCCACCATAGATCCATTTTGGCCCCCATTTGGCCCTCGGCATAAGAAACATGCCGGACAGTAGGACCAGGAGCCCCATAGGAACGACAAGGCCGTTTGGTGGAACGTACGCCAAGAGCAAAATGACGCCCAACGCTCCTCCCGCGCTGCCAGCCAAATTGTATGCGTAAACCTTATGCACCTCATTGCCCGCGGTCATGAGTGCCAAGCCTATCAGCAGCCCGGCCAGCAGGAAGGGGATGCAATGAATAATCCAAAATGCGACCCACCAGCCAAGGGTGTGGATGAGCAGGGCGGGCGGAAAATACACGTTGAGAGGAAGCGCTTCTCCCAACCGGAAGCAGATCGGCAGAGAGAGCGCAAAGCCCACCGTGCCCCAACGAAAGACCTGCTCCTGTTGTTTGCCAAACCATGATCTGGCCAGGGATAAGACGGTTCCGCCCGCTCCGAAACCTAGAAGAGCGCAACTGATGACCAAAAAGGAAAAATGGTGGTACCGGGCGATCAGGAGACATCGCATGAGGCCGAGCTGCCAGCCGATCGCAGCAAACGAAATGAAAAATACCGCAGGTGCTACACGCACGGAGGCGAATTTCGTTTCACCGGTCACTTCAGGGGGTCCCTCGGATGAAGGGGTACGAACCTCACCAATTCAAGGGCTTTCGACGAGCGGCCACCGCTCTCATCTTTGGTGACCAGCAAGAGCCGCTGCGTCTCGAAGGTTCCACCAACCGGGATGACCATCTTTCCACCAGGCTTAAGTTGATCGAAGAGGGGAGGGGGGATGTGGAGCGCTGCGCATGTGACAATGATTCGATCAAACGGGGCAAACTCTTGCCAGCCGTAGTAACCGTCACCCAGAAGAACCTTCACTGACTCGTATCCGAGGTTTTTGAGCCGGCCTGAAGCAGCCTCATAAAGCGGCCGAATGATTTCGATCGTGAAGACTTCGGGAGTTATCTCGGCCAGTATTGCTGCCTGGTAACCCGATCCGGTACCGACTTCGAGCACCTTCATCCCTGGCTTCAGTTCCATCGCCTGAGTCATGAGCGCCACTATGTACGGTTGAGAAATGGTCTGGCCATGACCTATAGGCACGGGGGAGTCCTGGTAGGCCAGTGCGCTCCGTTCAGGCGGCACGAAAAAATGGCGCGGTACCTTCAGCATGGCCTGGAGGACCGCAGCGTCCGAGATGGCAGGTACGACCCCAACCCTTGAGTTGCGTCTCAACCATCTCCCGGCGTTCCTGTTGTCTTTCCGAAAATGCCCCAAGCAGATCCGCTCCGCCAACGGTTGACGAAACTCCTTCCAGGCCGGTCACAAGCAATGCGGCGCAAACGGCAGGAATAAGCACAACATGCCGGATATCCTGTATGGCAAAACGCATTGGAATTGCCTTCACGTGACCGTTCCTTCGCACTGGGGAAGCTAGGTAGGGGCACCCCTTGTGGTTGCCCTTCAGGGCGGGCACGAGACCCGCCCCTACAGAATAATCCCTCCCACCCCCTCCTTTACGAAAGGGATGCCCGCTCCGAATACATGTTCAATTCGTTTCGGACCTGTCTGAATCCCTGTTCGCTTCGTCGCCGAACCCCAACCACTTTTCCATTACTAATGCGTCATCCTTTATTGCCGCGTAGTACTGCTTTCGAAATCCGATGGAGTTGAATCCCAAGTTCTTGTACAGATTTCTCGCATGGGTATTGCGACGCCCAACTTCAAGAAGAAGCCGGTTAAGACCTTCCTGCTCGCAGATGGATTCGAGATATGCCATAATTGCTCTGCCATAGCCTCGGCTTCTTTGTTCAGGATGCACCGCAATGTTGAGAAGGTGGGCCTCATCCAAAACCACCCAAAAGCAAATGTACCCGGCTAGTTTCCCCGCCAATCGGAAGACTATCAACCGCGCGTGCCTGTTGTCCATCTCTTCGAGGAACATGTCTCTGGACCACGGGCTGGCAAAAGAAGCCCTTTCGATGGCCAAGACATCCTCCAGGTCTGACGGCTGCATCCGCGCGGGCTGAAGAGGCAAATCCTGTTGCATGTAAGTATCCATTCGGCCTGCCTTAAACAATGCTTTCTTGAATGTACTCCGGCCAGAGAAAAACGCAAGCCGAGCTTGGAGTAATCCCTCAGTTCCGAGTGGCGACAGACTGTCATTGCGAGCAAAGCGAAGCAATCTCTTGTCCCACCCAAGCTGAGATTGCTGGTGGGACCGTCCCACACGGAACGCGGGATTGCCGGTCATCCTCAATAGACAGGCTGGAAGCCTGTCCCGCCGATCACTCCTCGCAATGACAATAGTGCAGCACTGTCCCGGTGGGCTGACTGGTTACGAGCCAGGAGCGGTTACATTTGCGCGGCAGCTTCGGTTCAGATATGCTTGTGCAGCTACGGTATTGGCATTTGAAATGCCGCATGACTTGTCATTCAGCGGTGGGCCGGTCTGTTCGATTTCCAAGCTCTGACGCGCGAAGCTTCATCCGATATCAGCGAGGGGGTTTTCATGTCCACAAAAAGCTCCTGTGCGCTCCCACTCATCAGAGGATTGCTAACGATTGGGCTTGTCCTCGTGCTGTTTCCGTTGCCGGACATTGCGTCAGGAGACGACAAGAATCGGGACTTAATACTGGCCAGCATGAAAGGCGAGGTGGTGAAGGTCGCAGCCCTCTTGAAAAGCGGCGCTGATATCAACGCAAAGGATCAACGAGGCTGGACGGCCCTGTTATGGGCGGTCAGTCGAGGTCAGATGAACTTGGTGAAACTGCTTTTGGACAAGGGGGCCGACGTCAATGCCAGGGATGAGCGCTGCTGGACGCCACTCATGGAAGCGGCCAATCGTGGCAACTTGGAAATGGCAAAATTGCTTCTGGATAAGGGCGCTGACGCTAATCTGAAGCACAAGTACAGGCTGGACAGCACTGAGCATCGCAAAGGGTAAAGGAAACAAGAAAATCGAGTCGCTCCTCAAAGCGCGGGGCGCGCAAAAATGGGAACAAGCCGACTGACCCATTCTTAAGTAGTGCGGGCCGGGCTCCACCGGCGGCCACAGGCCTGGAGTTCTGGTTCCAAGGCTCCGCCTGGTAATCCATGTCTTCCGCGGCTCTGCCCCGAAAATGATCTTATTGCATCCTGATAGTGGAGGCAGAGCCTGGGAACGAGAGAGAATGTAGGGGCGCTGCTCGCTGCGCCCTCTGCGGGCAGGGCAAGCCCTGCCCCTACAAAACCCTCGCATCGTCATCATTCGGGGCCGTTCTTTATCCGTGACGGAATTTACGAAAAGGAGTACTTAGCATTTATTCCCCCCATTCGTGAAGGGGAATTAGGGGGATTTTTCTGTACAGGCGCGACCGGCGGTCGCCCTGGGCGAATGCCATTCGCCCCTACAATCCCTTTGAAAATCCCCCTTTTGAAAAGGGGTATTTTGATGGCGCCTCAGCAGGCCAAACTGTCCATAACCGATGAAACAGCCCCTAAGCTAGCGCACATAGGGCAGAGCCTGGGAACGAGAGAAGATAGGGTCAAGCCGCATGTGATCCGTCTTGAAAGCTCTCTCAGCCCTGCTTTTCGCCCCCGGCTCTCCTTTTGAGCCTCTGTCTCAGAAACTCACTGGCCAGATAGATGTTCTCTTTTCCCGCCTCGGAAGCGATCTTAGCCAAAGTGCGAAGGTCATTGTCCCCTTTGGAATTAATGGCTTTGATGATCATCGGAAGGTTCAGACCGGTCACGACCTCGACTTTGCCGTCTTCCAGGAATGAAAGTGAGAGATTGGTGGGGGTCCCGCCAAAGAGGTCGGTCAGAATGAGCACTCCCTTGCCACGATCGAGTTTCTTGATGGATTGGGCGACCTGATCCCTTAACAGGTCCGGCGAGTCGGTCGGATCTATGCCAAGGGCCACGACTGACTCTTCCGAATTCAGTCCTATCAGCCTGGCGGTCGTGAGGAACTGGAAACCGAGTTCTCCGTGAGTCAATAAAAGGATTCCGATCATGATTGAATGTCCCGACAATACTTGATTTCGACCACGTCAAGCGGCCAGTTCCCTATGCCTGACCTCCAGACTGGTGAAGCCGTTTCGCCTCAGGAGTTTGGCAATGTGCTCAGCCACTACTACGGACCTGTGGCGTCCGCCAGTGCATCCTATGGAAATGGTAAGGTACTGCTTCCCTTCTCGTATGTAAAGGGGCAAAAGAAAAACCAACATGTCCTCAAGCTTTTCCAGGAACTTGGTAGTCACTTCATGCGACAAGACCCAGGAGGATACTTCGAAATTCCTGCCATCGAGATTTTTGAGTTCCTCAACAAAATAGGGATTCGGGAGGAACCTGACATCCAGCACAACATCCGATTCCATAGGCACGCCACGCCCGTACCCGAATGAGGTAACCACAATTTTCAGCACGTCGCTGCGGACACTCTCGAATATCTTCTTTATCTCTTCGCGCAACTGGTGGACCGTCATGTCTGAAGTATCTATGACCCGGTCGGCCATCTCCTTTATTTCTGCCAGCTCGAGGCGCTCCCTGTTGATTCCGTCAATAACGTTTCCCGTGGGTGCCATTGGATGTTGACGCCGCGTTTCGCTGTACCGGCGCACGAGCACTTCGTCCCTGGCGTCCAGGAAGAGAATTTCCAGAGATGTTCCCGAGAGCTCCAGTGAGTTGAATATAGCGGAATACCTTGGGAAAAATTTTCGCTGACGCAAATCTATGACAAGGGCCAAACGGGTCAGTTCGCCGGTCCGGGAGATGACGAGTTCCAGTAACTTGGGGAGTAGATCAACAGGAAGGTTGTCCACGCAGAAGAAGCCGGCATCTTCAAGTGTATGCGCCACAGTGGATTTACCCGATCCTGACATTCCCGTTACTACGACTACTTTTCTTTGCATTAAGGTCCCACCGTCCCGCTTTCCTTGAAACGCCAGGCAAGCAGCTCAATCAAAAGCGCGGGGTCCACTCCCGTAGGAACTGGAACCCGCACCGTAATCAGATCGTGTTCGAACAAACGGAGCGTCCCTGTTTCAGGAGCCATGCGTCCAGCGTCTCTTGAATGGTCATAGACGACCAAATCGGCGACAAAATCTATGCGCGACGACGGGACCACGGCGTGGTGGAACAGGGTCCAGGCTACAAAGATCCCCAGGCCCCTCACCTCGATACGGACTTCTTCCTCTACCGGCCTGCCTATGAGTTCCCCTCCAGGGCCCGGTGTCACCTCGACGAGATCGTCCGAGATCAGGCTATGACCCCGACGCATCAGATTAAGGGCGGCAAGGGATTTCCCCGCTCCGGAAGGCCCACGGATAAGCACCCCGAGCCCGTAGACCATCACCAGGACGCCCCTTATCTTCATAGGATCCATTGTTTCGTCACATATCATATGTTCCCAAATCCATCAATTATAAGCCTTGTAACGGTCGTGCAAGAAAGATATTGACACGCACTCTTATATATTATAATACCTATATTTATATTTCTAAAACCAGGCTGGAGGCGATATGAAGTCCACATATACACATCTAACTCGCACATTCTTCCTCTCTGCTCTGCTCATATTAGTCTTCTACGGAACCTCATTTGCCTCTGATCTTGCCGCAAACGCAAACATTTTCATGTATCCCAAGCCGTTCAAAATTGCAGACTTGAGGTTGCAGAGCCCCTCAGGGCAAACGGTCTCTTTGGCTGATTTCAAAGGCAAAGTGGTGCTATTGCATTTCTGGTCGATTCAATGTCCAGCCTGCCGTATGGAGGAGCCTCTTCTTTACGAGGTCAAGAGGAGTTTCGGGCCGGCGGGCCTCGAAATCCTGGGTGTAAACTTGGTGGATTCGCCTCAGGCTATAGCTGCCCACGCTGCATCCAACAGGATGGTCTTCCCGGTTCTCTTCGGCGGAGATCGTGGAGTCAGCCTGAAAATCGTAAACATGAGTGGCAAGAACACCGCTTTCGTGGTGAACCCCGGAATGGAAGCCATCCTTGAAGTCCCGGCGTTTCCTACTACTTATATAGTGGATTGCAGAGGTAGCGCGGTTGGTTACAGCGTCGGCGCTGCGAGGTGGAATGACAAAGGCGCTCTCGGACTTCTTCAGGCACTGATTCAAGAAAGGAAAACCTGTTTTTCCAATAGTCACTTGATGGATCAAAAGCAATACTCTTCAGTCTCCCTCTCGAAGCCTTGATCCTGCGTGTGATAAGTATTCGGTATGCTAGGAGGTTTGCCATGCATGTCATTGCAAGGAGTGAGGCGACGAAGATATCGCCGCCCGCTCTTGCGGTCCACGAGATTGGAGATTGATTCGCCGCTCTTGAAATGACAGCCGCGACCCCGCGAGGCGGAACGCATCCTCCTTGTTTTCCCTTGACTTTTTCTTGACGGATTGCTAGCGTTCATCATGAATTGAAGGCGCGTAGCTCAGGGGGAGAGCATCACCTTGACGCGGTGAGGGTCTGGGGTTCAAATCCCCACGCGCCTACCATTCCAGGGCGTAAGGAGTTTTCCTCCGGAAAGTCCCGAAAAAAAAGGAGGAGGGATATCGATTCTATGGCATGTAACGGGTTGTGGGACGTACCCACCGTCTTTGAAACGAATCTTCAGAGAGCATGAAGCCCTCCATAGAGATTCAGGTTAAAGGCACAAGCAAGTCTTACCCACCTGGTATCACTCCCGGAGAAATTCTAGGGGTTAATCCCGCCGATAACGGCTGTGACATACTCGCGGCGCTCGTGAACGGCACTCCTGTGGATCTGTCCGCACCGTTGACGGAGTCGGGCAGACTCGAATTTATCACCGCCCGGTCTCCGAGGGGTCTTCAGATTCTCCGTCATTCTACCGCCCACATTATGGCTCAGGCAGTCAAGGAACTCTTCCCCGACGCAAAAGTTACTGTTGGCCCACCTGTAGCAGAAGAATTCTGTTATGACTTTCAGACTTCACGTCCGTTTACTCTCGAGGATTTGGAGAAGATAGAAGATCGAATGAGCGAAATTGTGAGGAGTAAGCTACCCTTCCGCCGTATGGTACCTGTCCAAGGATGACGCTATTCAGCTTTTTCATCACAAGGGAGAGACCTACAAAGTCGAATTGATAAAGGGCGTCAATGAAGACGATATCAGTCTTTACTCTCAGGGCGAATTTACCGACCTGTGCCCTGGGCCACATGTTCCGAGTTCGGGGTTCATTAAGGCCTTCAAGCTGACCAGAGTGGGAGGGGCCTACTGGCGCGGAGACGAACGCAATCCCATGCTCCAGCGCATCTGTGGTACGGCTTTTGCCTCTAAGGAAGCCCTGGAACACTATCTGAGACTTCGTGAAGCGGCAAAGGAGAGGGACCGTCTGTGAAGGAGACGGTAGACAAACTTAAGCAAGGAAGGGTAAGGGACCACGAAGATCCTCGCAATGAGATGCTTGGGTCTAAAATTTGCCAAGCTCTGAATCAGAGGACCTCTTACATGGTCGTCAAAGGAGACAAAGAAATCACGGGACCGACCGCTCGCGGTATTCAAGCAGGGAGATGATGAGACAGATGTATTTTCTTTCCGAGAAGATATTTCGAAGAATCGAGATTAAGTTGATGCACGTTCCTACAAGATTGCGGGATTGGACCGCAAGAGGGTTATTTTCAAGGGGGCTTTATTCATGAAAGGAAGGCCAAGAGGTCCCGTCGTGGCGGAACCTAAGGTCAGGGTGAACCAGCGGATTCGAGCTGCCAAAGTGCGGGTGATATCGCCTGATGGGGAACAGCTGGGATTTTGGACGTTTCGGAAGCTCTAGCCAGATCTGTGGAGTTCGGCCTTGATCTTGTTGAAGTGGCTCCGAATGTGGATCCTCCCGTGTGCAAGATCATGGACTACGGGAAGTTCCGTTATGAGGAGAGCAAGAAAGAACACGAGAGAAGGAAAAAGCAGGCCACAGTAGTGCTGAAAGAGATCAAGCTGAGGCCGAAGACTGAAGAGCATGACCTCGACTACAAGGTGAAAAGGCTCCAGCGCTTTATCGCCGACGACTGTAAGGTCAAAGTTACGGTCATGTTTCGGGGGCGGGAAATAACGCATCCTGAGCAAGCTCGTGTATTACTTGATCGGGTCCTCGAGATGGTGGGGGATGAAGTGCAAGTGGAGCAGTCGGCCAAGTTTGAGGGGCGGAACATGACGCTCGTCCTTGCCCCGAAGTGAGGCTGGGTACTCGATCTGCCATTTGTCGGCGTTTGTTCTTTTGATTGTGCATTTTGAAGGACGTCTACGGCCTTTGCTCCGCCCGAGGTCCAAGATGCAGACGTCTCAAGTAAGAGTTAAATGCTTGGAAGCTACCAATGAGGGAGCCATTTTCGCTTCTATTTGACTCCGGAGATCGATTCTGGAATATGGTTCCGTAGAAAGGGCGGGCCGTTACGCAAATGCGTTTTGACGAAAAAAGAAAATTTACACGGATACCGTTCGAGACAACGATCAAGGTCACTGCCGGGGAAACGGTAATAGTCTCCAATCACTCACGCGATATAGGACTTGGAGGCGTTTTCGTCTTCACTGAAGGCACTTCCTTGTCGGAAAGCACCTCATGCCTGTTGGAGATAGATCTTATTGGACCTGCCAGTCTGTTAAGGATTCAGGTGGAGGCTGAAGTCGTCAGGGTTGACGAGGAAGGTATGGCCATGAAATTCACAAAAATCGATCTCGATAGCCTCGTGCATCTTCGTCATCTGATCAGGGTCCACGCGGAGGATCCGGAAACTGTAGATGTGGAGTACGATGAAGGTCTGCTTGAGTCCGATCGCGATTAGGCCATACCGCTAATCCATAGGACCGAAAGCCGAGGCTTCTTCTTCAGATCTGATAAATAGGCCCTATTTCTCCGGCAAATCAGCAAGCGCCCTCTTGCACCGAACCACCTCGGTATTGGCAGGCCCAAGTTCTTTTTCCTGTATCGACAACGCTTTCCTGTAGAGAAGTCTGGCCAAGTGGTACTTCTCTCGACGCTTGGCCATATCCGCGACAATGGTCAAGCACTCCGCGGTAAGCGAATGGGAGTTCCCGCACCGTGCCCGATGGTGAAGCAACGATTTGATTGCCACGTGCCATGCCCAGATCAACTCCTGGTTCTGGCAGAGTTGCTCAACCGCTGGCCGGGCTTCGTCGGGCGACTGGTGTTGAGCGAAAGAGACCGCCAGAGCCGATAGAATCAGGCAACTTAGTGCTTTGTTTCGCAAGTTCGGTCACGCGTCGTCGCCACTATCGGATCAGTAGGGCCGGCGTCCCTGCCGGCCGTGGACCAATGACCGGCACGGAGGCCGGTCCTACCGATAAATCCCTTCGGCTATGGTGGTCCGACAGATCAGAATACGTGACCGTATTTATGAAACGCTGAACTTACCAATATCATGCCGCTATACGATCTCATGGTACACCCCCCATTCTGCTTAATTTCTGCCTTCCGGGTGCGTTATTGGTCAGTTGCGGCAGTTTTTCTTGTCGTTCGACGCGCGCTCGATCAACTGCACAGTGTACGCGTCGGGGAGGCATAGGCTCCTAAGTTCCGCCACGGTCATGCCGAGACCTTTGGGTGTAGGAGCGCATACAAAGTCGTCGAAGGCATCAAACGCGACCTTCCTACCAAGTTCCTTCACGAATCGGCATTTCCACATGTGGTCAAGAATTATCATTCTTACGAAGCGTGCAGCGGTCTCACGGTCCACGGAGGTGTTACGCAACATGTCATTCAAAGCTCGCACGTAGTGATAATTGGCGATGGGGCGTGTCATGACATATCTCCGCCGAGTCTGGGTCACAGCCGCCGGGGTTTATCGTGGCAGAAAACGCCGGGATTACCGCCCTCGCTCTGCCCTCAACTGGGCGAGGTCCAGCTTTGTGCGTATAACCTCGGTGAGGCACCGAGGGCTCTTTCCTGGATCGACAGAGCCTTCTCGTAAAGCAATTCAGCCAAGTAGAATCCGCAGCGATAAAAAGCCGTTTCGGCGACTGCTGTCATGCATTGGGCGGTAATGTCCCAATTTGAAATTCCATGATTATGAGAGAGCGGGGGTTAAGGTAATTCCATGAGGGGGACCGTATGACTACAAAGCGTGACAAAAAGCCGTGGGGGAGACCGAATCTGATCGTCCTGTCCCGAGGCGAGTCAACCGAAAGCGTCTTGAGAGCCTGCAAGTATACGGGAAACGTTATATCGAGGCGAATAATAAGGCCAATCGGTGTAACTCGAATACTTTTTGCACCACTAGGTGTAACCTCTACTGGCGCACTTGACCTGTAGCCTTACCAAAAACATAACGGAACATCATGTCTCAAGTTGAGAGAAGGATAGCGCACGGGACGGAACAGGGGGACATGTTACATGCGCTTTTCTTGCCTTGCGGTCCAGAAGGGTTACCCGAAAACTTGCAACTCGTCAACACGATCTCGGCCGGCTCGGGACTTACCAAGACGATCAACTTTGGGCTCTTCCAGGGCTTTCTTTGATTTTCTTTCTTCACGCAACATCCTCCTTCGCCGTCGCGAATTTTAACAAAAGCCCTGTCATTTGTCATCCTTGTTCCCCCCCGCAATCGCAGGGAATACCCCATAGACCCTCGAACTTCCAATTAAGACACTTCACAATTGGGTTAGGACAACCAAGAATAAATTTGCGACCAAAAAATTCAAACTGACCCACTACCCGATTTCCCTCCAGGGCCGTCCGTCCAAATCCTGCTTGACTCAAACGCTTTTATCATCTATCTTTCAGGCAGGCTTTTAATCGCAGGCTGCGTTTGGATCTGTGAGTGATTCACCGCAATGATCCCCCACCCTGCCGTTTGCCGCTGTGGGAGAGAGCATCCATTGCCCTTAACGGCGGGGACAGCAAGGGTGACCCTTGGCGCAAACCCCTACGTGTTTTACCACAGTTCGATAACCCGATGAGGAATAAGAGCAATGAAAGCACTACTGGTCTATCCGTCCATACCGGATACCTTCTGGAGCTTTAAACATATACTGAAGTTCATCCGCAAAAGGGCTGCGCATGTCCCATTGGGGTTGTTGACGGTGGGCGCCATGATGCCCCGCAGACTGGCAGCTTCGCCTGATCGATATGAACGTGGAAACCTTGACAGATGAATGGATTCAATGGGCCGACATGGTCTTTATCGGAGCAATGGTGGTCCAAAAGGAATCAGTAAGTGAAGTCGTGGAGCGATGCCGAAGCATGGGCAAAACTACGGTCGCTGGAGGCCCACTTTTCACGAGCTGCCGAGAAGATTACCGCTGATATTGATCATTTGGTGCTCAATGAGGCCGAAATCACATTGCCGTTGTTCCTCAAAGATCTTGCAGAAGGGAACCCGCGCCGGATTTACACCACCGAAGAAAAGCCGGACATCACTACTACCCCCCTACCCAGGTGGGACCTTATCAACATGAAGTATTACGCTTCCATGTCTGTGCAGTATTCAAGGGGATGCCCTTTTGACTGTGAGTTCTGCGACATCGTCAACCTTAACGGCCGCAAGCCGCGAGTAAAATCCAGCGAGCAAATGATTCAGGAATTCCAATTGCTCTACGACCTCGGTTGGCGCGGGCGCCTCTTCATTGTTGATGACAACTTCATCGGGAATCATATGAAAGTGAAAACGATGCTCAGGAGCCTTGCTCCTTGGCAGGAGACCAGAGGCTACCCCTTTTGGCTCTACACGGAGGCCTCGGTCAATTTGGCTCAGGATGCAGATCTGATGAAATTGATGACGTCCGCGGGGTTCTGATTCGGTCTTCCTTGGGCTGGAGACACCTGCGGAAGAATGTTTGGCGGAATGCGGTAAGCACCAGAACCGTTCCGTTGACCTTTTGGAGGCGGTCAAGACTATTCAGAGACACGGCATGGAGGTCATGGGCGGCTTTATAATCGGTTTTGACAATGATCCTCCAAATATCTTCGACCGTCAAATCAAGTTCATACAGAACAGCGGTGTTGTAAAAGCCATGATCGGTCTCCTGAACGCTATCCCGGGAACGAGGCTTTACCATCGTCTCAAAGATGAAGGTCGGCTCCTACCGGGTTGTACTGGCGACAACTGTGACGGATCGTTGAACTTTATTCCAAAGATGGACGCACAGACGCTAAGAGATGGATACCAGGCGGTTTTGAATTATGTCTATTCCCCTAAGGAATACTACAATCGCGTTGATGGAATTCCTTAAAGACTATAAGCCTATCCGCCGCAAGCGCCTGAACAGAACGGAGATAATGGCATTCTTCAATTCCATTCTCTACCTCGGAATACTGGACAAGGGGAAGAACAAGATCTACTACTGGAGGATCTTGATCAACGCCTTTCTCTTCCATAGAGAATCCTTTGGTGAGGCCGTCTCCAGTGCCATTTTCGGATACCATTTCCGAAAACTGCTCGGCAAATAGAGGACCAGTAGACCGGCATCTTGCCGGTCAGCGGCTCCTTCCGCCAACCGGCAAGATGCCGGTCTACTGTAGAAACGTACCACAGCCTCTTGGAGGGCGGTCAGTGCTAGCCGCTTGTCGGGCACGGCCCGACCTGCCTGCTAAACCTGACTTTCATGCTTTGCGACGGGTCTGGCTACGTGAGTTGGCATGAACGCTCAATCTCACACCATGTGGCCTTCTCCTCCTCTCACAAATACCTCATTATCCAATTCCATGATCCAGTTGCCATCCTCAAGATGGGGGGCCTTGTCGATGTGCCAAGTCTTTGACAGTCCCATGGTACCGATAGATATAGACCTCTCCTCGATGCGCACATTTCCTCCCGTAAGAGAACTGTGGTAGCTCCTGAAATCGCCTCGTCCGTTGGCCTTAATTCTTATGACGGTCCCTTTCTTGCCTGACCATTCTCCTACGAAGACAAGCTGATGCGGGCGGAGGGGACTGCTTTTCCAATTGAAGCCGAGGCCTGTGACTCCGTGTTGAACAATTAAGCCGATGATGACAAACGAGGCCACAAATAGGCACGTTCCTACGATCCCCATCGCCTTGCCGACTTTCAAAGCTCCAATTCTTCGAGGTGACATCAGGCCGCTGCGAATTTTCTTGAGGTCCGAATGCCCCGTGATCCAGGCGATTATTCCCAGAGGTCCGCACATAAACAGCGATAAAATCCCCAGGAAAAGAACCATATCCGCATGGTTGCCCGGCAAGTTTTTAGGCGGTTCAAGATAGGAACCATGACCGGGGCCCACGGCCGGCACACCAATTTGTTCCGACACGGTACCGAAGCCCTGGTCGCCGGGTGAGGGATCAACCCTCCTGTCTTCGTTCATTTTACTTCCTCGAAATGTGGGTCGAGTCTTTCGCAGGTCATTAGACCAGAGACACGCGGAGGAATCAACGAGTGGCACAAGCCCCATCCGAGGTCGAGCGCGCCCTCCTTCAGCCCTTATTGGCGGCCCGAGGCGTTGCTGTGCCCAGTTTGAAGCGTCACTGCCACCGGCCTAATCGGCAAGGGTTTTTTCGGGGGGGAATGCCTCCGGAGCCCGATGTCAATGGAGGATGGCCGTCAATCAACTGATATCCAAAAAGAAGCCCGACGGATATGACAAAAGGGTATGGCTCCAAACAAGGAGGATACAGTCGTTCCGCCGGGCGATTGCAAGGCTAGCGCATTTAGCATAAACGTTGCGAAAAAATATGTCAAGAACCAAATCCAACTGCCTGCACAAACCCTCCCTCTCAGGGTAGACACTTCCCGGAATTGCGGGTTATTCGTACCAGCACAGGGTGAAGAAGTCCGACCACTCGCCTGAAAGTCTTCAGAAATGCCCACCATCGCACCATTGCGGCAAGATTTTCGCGTAATTCAAGGGGGTTGCGCCACAGTTCCCTGGCTCCTCTCCAATCAGGCAGGGGGGGAGAATCGAGGTCATCTGAAATCACCCGCAGGGAAGTGAAGGGCACGCCGAGTCGCATAGCTTCCAGTCCGATCGCATGACTTTCCATGTCCACGGCTTCAGCCCCCGTAGTTACCTGGAGACTCTGCCGCTCCTCACGGGCGAACACAGCATTGCGTGTGGTAACGATGCGTGCGACTCTGCATGTCAGGCTTTCGTCTCGGCAAGCTGAGGCAAGAGCTTCGATAACCGGTTGTGTACACGTGCAGACATTGTCCGGATCGTCGGCAAATACCGTATCGGAGGAGACAACCATATCACCGATTCTAAGGTGGGGCACAAGCCCACCCGCGGTGCCCACGCAAAGAATCGAAGCGGGAGTGATGTCGAGGTTTCTCACAGCAGCGGCAGCCTTTTCGGGGCCGATTCCGCACCGTACGATCAAGAGTCGCATCCCCTCGAAAAATGCATCTCTGTAAATTGCCTTTCCCTTTTTCCACCGACGGCGCACCTCCACCCTGTGGATGAACTGGTGGGCCTCAATCCCCATGGGAAAGACAAAGCAAGGCGGACTATTTTCCTTGTTCGCAGCAAACACGGCGTTATATAGTAAAACAATTACAAGGCGGAAGCTAGAGCCATGTCTCCCGTAGAATTAGACTCGGTCGACAGAAAGATCTTGGTGGCCCTTCAGGGGGACCTAGATGATTCACCGGAACCGTATGCCGGAATAGCTGCGGATGTGAAACTTTCGGAAGCAGATCTGATTCGGCGCATCAAGCGAATGCAAGAGGACGGAATCATCCGTCGGATCGGGGCCATGATACGGCATATTGAAGCTGGAATCGGCTTCAACGGCATGATCGTCTGGAAGGTCGAACCCCACAGGATCGAAGAGGTAGGTCGGCTCATGGCAGAGTTTTCTGAAGTCACCCACTGCTATGAAAGGCCCTCTTTCGGGGAAAATGGAGGCACCTTGTTTACTATGGTCCACGCCTCCTCGGAAAGTGGATGTCTCGACATAGTCCGGCACATGTCCGAGAAGACAGGGATTATGGAATACGAAATCCTTTTCAGTGAACGAGAACTCAAGAAGGTCAGCATGACCTATTTTGATGATGAAGACCCTGAACAGGACGAATGATACAATGCTGCCAGCAATCGGGTGAGTATCTCGAAGAAGTAACGGTAGCACCGGCATCTTGCCGGTACCTGAATGACCGGCAAGATGCCGGTGCTACTGACCGATGTCTAACCATAGTGGCCTGTAGGGCGGCCGTGGCCGCCAATTGCGTCGGGCACGGCCCGACCTGCCTCTTAAATCTGAATTTTACGCTTCGTCGTGGCTCTCTAGCTATGGTTGTTGGTATGACAACCAAAATAGAAGACACCGGGAAGAGCGGTTCATGACAAATACCAAGATATCCGAATCTCTGTTTCATGAAGCGAAAGGGGTAATTCCTGGCGGTGTAAACTCGCCGGTTAGGGCCTTCAAGGCGGTGGGTCTTCCTCCACGTTTCATCCAATCCGGCAAAGGTTCCCGGATCGTGGACGAAGACGGCAACGAATTCATCGACTATGTGGGCTCTTGGGGCCCGCTGATCCTGGGCCATGCCCATCCGGAGGTACTCGAAGCCCTAGGAACCGCCATGAAAAGTGGGACCTCGTTCGGGGCCCCGACGTGCCGTGAAGTTGAGATGGCCCGGACCATAACGGATATGGTTCCCTCCATTGAGATGGTCAGGCTGGTCAATTCAGGGACTGAAGCGGCCATGAGCGCAATTCGGCTGGCCCGGGGGTACACCGGCAGGGACGGTGTGATCAAGTTCTCCGGGTGCTACCACGGCCACAGTGACAGCCTGCTCGCACGTGCAGGCTCGGGCGCGGCTACCTTCGCGATTCCCGATTCACTCGGGGTGCCGCGGAACGTTGTGGATCAGACTGTGGTTGTCCCTTTCAATGACCTGGAGGCTGTCCGTTCCTACATAGAAGAAAATCCCAGCCGGCTGGCCGCGGTCGTAGTGGAGCCGATAGCGGGCAACATGGGGGTCGTGCCGCCACAAGAAGGATTCCTGGGCGGCCTCAGACACCTTTGCAGCCAGGACGGCGCTCTGCTAATTTTTGACGAGGTCATCACCGGTTTCAGAGTTGGGCCTGGGGGAGCTCAGAAGCTGTACGGCATCAAGCCCGATCTGACCTGCCTGGGAAAGATCATCGGTGGTGGTTTGCCTGCAGCAGCGTTCGGAGGGCCGAGAGCAATCATGGAGTACCGCCTGTTGGAGGAGTCTATCAAGCAGGAACACTATCAGGGAATCCGTTGGCGGTTGCAGCAGGTTTGACCACTCTTAAGATCCTCCAACGAGATAATCCTTACCCTGAGCTTGAAAGGAAAGCGGCCGCGCTTGCGACCGGCATGAAGGAGATCCTCGCCCGCAAGAGCATTCCTCACACGGTGAACAGGGTGGGGTCCCTGTTGTCGCTCTTTTTTCATCAGGGGCCGGTCACTTCTTATGAGGATGCATCGCAAGCCGATAAGGAGGCTTTCAGGCGGTTCTTCGGCAAGATGCTGGATAATGGTGTCTATTTGGCTCCTTCTCCTTTTGAGGCATGGTTTGTGAGTGCGGCGCATAGTGATGAGGATATTGAAAAGACGTTAGGAGCGGTGCAGAAGAGCCTCTGATGGTTATAGGCGAGGGAGAGGGCGTGTCGTGCCACAAACAAAAAAAAGGTAGCACTACGGAATTGTTGCAGAATTCCCTTGATTTCAGCCGTTATCTGAGCTATTGTCGGCTGATGCGTAGCGATACGCTTTGTATAATCGTTTTGTGTTTGACGGCGTTTGCAAATCCACAGCTTACAACTCAACTATTGACCCAAGGACTCGAACTGCGGTGAGGGGTGCTCAGTTCGTGGATGAGTTCCCTTCGCGGGTGCGAGGCCGGGCTGTATTCAAGGGTCCATGCAAGGAGGTTAATAATGGACAAGTCTATTGACGTTCCCGAAAGGTTGCTACTGAAGGGCGTTAACCGCAGGGACTTCATGAAGTTCTGCGGGTTCGTGGCGACCGTTTTAGGCCTTCCTATGACTTTTGCTCCGCGAATTGCCGAGGCCGTGGCAGCAAAGCGACCCACCGTCGTGTGGTTGAGCATGGCGGAATGCACCGGTTGCACTGAATCCCTTATCCGCACTGCAGACCCCTGGGCCGCGGATCTTATCTTAGACATCATTGACCTGGCCTATCATGAGACGGTGATGGCCGCAGCCGGCGAGCAGGCCGAGCACGTTCTCGAAGAGACAATTAAGACCCACAAAGGAAAGTACCTTTGTATTGTGGACGGTGCGATCCCAACAAAAGACAACGGCGCTTGTGGCAGGGTTGGCGGTAAGACCATGATGGAGATCGTCAATAATGGTGCCAAGAATGCCGCAGCCGTAATCGCTGTGGGCAATTGTGCGAGCTTCGGAGGCTTGCCTGCCGCCAAACCCAATCCAACGGAAGCAAAGAGTGTGAAAGAGGTCACCGGTGTGACGACGGTTAACCTGGCGGGTTGCCCGCCAAACGCGGACAATATTGTGGCGACGATTGTTCATTTCCTCCTTCTGGGCAAGCTCCCTGCACTGGATAAGCACGGCAGACCGTTGTTTGCCTACGGCCAACTTATTCACGATAACTGTGAGCGCAGGGGCCATTATGAAGCCGAAGAATTCGTGAAGGAATTCGGAGACGAAGGGGCTGCCAAGGGCTGGTGCCTCCGCAAGGTGGGCTGCCAAGGTCCCGAGACGCACAGCAACTGCCCCAAGATCAGGTGGAACCAAGGGACCAACTGGCCTATCGGCGCGGGTCATCCCTGCATTGGGTGCCACGAACCGAAGTTCTGGGACGAAATGAGTCCTTTCTATGTTGAACGAAGCTAGGTTCAGTGACAAATCAACCCAATGAAGTGAGCTTTTAGAAAAGGAGCGAAACAATGGCAAGAGTCGTCGTTGACCCCATTCCAAGGATTGAGGGTCACCTGCGCATAGAGGTGGAAGTAGAGAATGGCAAGGTAAAGGACGCTTGGAGCAGCGGAACGCTCTTCAGGGGGATCGAGATAATCCTTCAGGGGCGGGACCCTCGAGACGCCCACCTGATCACCCAGCGTTCCTGCGGTGTGTGTACACTCGTCCACTCCTTAGCTTCGGTGAGGGCTGTCGAGGACGCTCTCAAAGTCAAGATTCCCCCAAACGCTAGAATTATTCGTAACTTGACCCATGCAGCCCAAAATATGCACGATCACCCCGTTCATTTTTATCAGTTGTGCGCCCTGGACTGGGTGGATGTGGTTTCGGCCCTTTCAGCAGACCCCAAGAAGACCGCGGACCTCTCCAACGCAGTCAGCGGCCGGCCCCAGGGTGCGAAGTACTACGAAGCCCTCAAGGGAAAGCTGAAAGCTTTTGTTGACTCCGGTCAGCTAGGCCCATTTGCCAACGCCTACTGGGGCCATCCCGCTTACAAGCTTCCTCATGAAGCCAACCTGATGGCTGTGGGGCACTATCTCGACAACCTGCGCCAGCAGGTCTTTGCGGCTCAGATCACCGCAATCTGGGGTGCCAAAAATCCACATTTGCAGGGGCATCTGCCGGGCGGTGTGACCGTGGCTCAGCAACTGGGTAGTGTGGAATCGGATTGCCAAGTACAAATTCATGGTTCAGGAGCAGATCAAGTTTATTGAGGAAGTCTATATTCCCGACCTCCTGGCCGTGGCGAGCTTCTACAAAGACTGGGCCAAAATCGGTGGAAACAAGAATTTCCTCTCCTATGGCGATTTTCCCGAAGGTGACACGGAGCCGGACAGCTTCTACTTCAAGAGAGGAATGATTCTCGACGGGAAACTCCAGTTAGTGAAGATGGACCCGCAAAAGATTACGGAGGATGTGGCGCACTCCTGGTACGAAGGGGATAAGCCCCTGTATCCTGCCGTGGGCGAGACCAAGCCTCTCTCTGGCGATAAGCTCAAGGGCGCGGTTCCCGATACCCAAGGGAAATATAGTTGGATAAAGGCCCCCAGGTACGACGGCAAGTCCATGGAAGTCGGCCCCCTCGCCCAGTGCCTCACATCCTATGCCGGTGGAAACAAAGAGATCAAAGAGACGGTGGATATGGTGTTGAAGAAGCTGGGTGTCAGGCTGACGCCCTGTTCTCGACCCTTGGACGCATCGGGGCCCGTGGTATCAAGTGCCTGGTCAATGCGAAGCACGCTGAGAAGTGGGTCGATGACCTGATCGAGAACGTGAAGAAAGGTGACATGAAGACCTTCACTTCATACAAACTCGACGAGAGCACTAACGGCCAGGGCATGGGCCTGAACGATGTTGCGCGTGGCTCCTTGGGCCACTGGGTCAACATCGAGAAGGGCAAGATCAAGAACTACCAGCAAGTTGTTCCTTCCACATGGAATCTTGGACCCGCGGATGCAAAGGGACAGAAGGGCCCCGTAGAGAACGCTCTCATCGGGACTCCGGTTGCTGACCCGAAGAAACCTCTGGAGATCCTCCGCACGGTCCATTCCTTTGATCCTTGCATCGCCTGTGCGGTACACGTGATTGATCCCCATACCAACGAAGTGTACAAATTTAGAGTTTCCTGATAAGAGACCGGGAACACACAAAAGGCGGCCGAAAGGCCGCCTTTTTTTGTTGAATAGCTGATAGCGTTTCTCAAGTCTCTTGGCCGATTGATTCCCTGATCAACAACATGAACGGCCCAACTTGTCATGTTGAGGGGGATTCTCTACAGAAATGATTGGCCCACGAAACTCAATGCGCTCCGCTACAGCATCCCCCTCTGGCAGCGGTGTGGAAAAAATTCTGTAGACCACCCCTCAATCCTGCCCCCGAATCTTTTGGATGAGTTGAGAGGTGGATATTCCAGCGATATGCCTGACGAATTCTACTCTGCCCCCTCTTGATTTCACGATGGCTTCACCGACCACTTCCTTGCCTTTCCAGTCTTCACCTTTTACGAGGATGTCCGGAAGTGCCTCTTTGATAAGATTCAGGGGAGTGTCTTCCTGGAATACCACCACATAATCCACGAAGCTCAAGGCGGAAACCAGTTCCACACGATCGGCCTGTGCAATAATGGGGCGCCCGTTTCCCTTTATGCGGGCGACTGAGCGGTCGGAATTGATGCCGACAACCAGGACTTCCCCCATGGCAGATGCTCGGCGCAAAATTTCGAGATGTCCCGCATGAAACAAATCGAAGCACCCGTTTGTGAATACGATCTTGTGTCCCTGGATTCTGTGGTTACGAAGCACCGCGCCGATCTCTTCCAGGGCAACTGATTTACTGCTCAAAGGCTTCTCCCTGATAGCATTGATCATCTCCTCCAGACTGACAGACGCGGCCCCAAAGCGGGCAACCACAAGTGACGCGGCCAAATTAGCCAGACTGATAGCGTCTTCAATGGAGAAACCGTTTGCCACAGCGAGAGCGAGCGTTGAGATAACGGTGTCACCCGCTCCGGTGACATCAACGATTTCCATAGGCTTCACGGGGAAATCTTGTGCCTTACGCCGATTGACCAGCGTAATTCCGTCTCGCCCTCGCGTGATGATCAAGGCTTCCGCCTCGGTCTGGTCTAGAAGTATTCGACCGGCTTCCACAAGCGTTTCTTCGTTCCGAATCTCGACGCCCGACGCTACTGAGGCTTCTGGTACATTGGGAGTTATATACGTGGCGCCTCGGTACCGCCTAAAATCCATCCCCTTGGGGTCCACCAAAGTAGGAATGCGGTTTGACCGGGCAGACGACAGGAGGGCTTCAAGCAGGGGCGCTGTGAGAAAACCTTTGCCATAGTCGGAAATGATCGCTGCCTTGACCTGGGGCATGACCGATTTGATGTCTTCAGAACCGCCCTTTCTATTTCGAAAGGGATATCGCTGATTCTTTCTTCATCGATGCGCACGATCTGCTGGTTTCTGGCCACTACGCGAGTCTTTATCGTAGTAGGGCGGGAAGGGTCGTCTTTCAACCAGAAACTCTCTACAGCCATTTCTTCACAATTTTCTTTGAACCAGACACCGGGATTGTCTTTGCCCACAGCAGCAAACAGTGCAACTTTGCCGCCCATGGCAACCAGGTTCTTGACAACGTTCCCTGCGCCTCCAAGTTTGCGAAGGCGATCGTGCGCCACCACCACGGGCACCGGAGATTCAGGAGATATGCGTTCGACATCTCCCAAGACGTATTCGTCAACCATCACGTCTCCAGCCACCAGAATCGGAGCCGGCTTTATCGATCTGACCAGGATCTCGTTCAATTGGCATCCTCCGGGAGTGAAACGCCCCTAGCCACAGCAGGGACACGGTCTCGTGTCTCGCGAGACTACTCTACGCGCTCCGTTACTCCACTATAACCCCGTTTTCAATGCGCAGCGGCATAAGGCGGTTTCGGCTTTTTTGAGAAGTGCCGCAGCGCGGGCAAAAAAACCTCCGCTCAAAACGCCTCCACAACTTAATAGCCTCCATCAGGAAGGTATTGCAACAGCTTATAGCAATCTTGAGGCGCGCCGAATACTATAAGTTACATCCAAAAACATGGACAACCCTAAGTTTATAATTGATTTTTATGCGTTTTCTTGTTAGAGGAATAACGTCGGATGCAACAATCCCTGGCCCTCGATCTGGGGTCGCCCCTCGGGAATTAAGGCAAAGACGCGGAACCAGTGATCGTGTCAAGCAGCTTAAGGCAAATGATAGTCAAAGTTTATGTACAGGAAACCGTGTGCGTTGCTGCGCCCCCAGGCTCCCTCTTCAATCTCCCGGTGAGTGTGACTTCACGGTTCCCGGCCGGACCGAGAACCAACGACGGAAAGCAAACGCGCAACCGTCGATCGGCTTCTATACACCTTGAAAGAGGCTCGCGCCGCCGGTTTCATCACGTTAAACAGTCGGCGCGGCCTTCTTTGCCATCGAGCCTTTTAGAGTCCTGCTCAGGACTCGGTACTGCAGCCGTCTTTACAATGGGCCGTTACGAATCATATACCTTTTCACTGTGCCCTCCTTTCCCGCTCTGGGAACACGTTGTTTGATGCACATGGCTATAGTTAGTCATGTACAGTCGTCTTGTCAAGATGCGGCGCCAGCCACTCATAGGATCGGATCGAAAAAGCATGAGAACAACAAGTCAATCAGAACAAGAGATCTCAAAAAACTCCGCCCAAGAACCAAACAGAAAGTTTGACCGGGCCGCTCAGTCGGATATTGCTTCGCCACGCGGGGCAACGCCTCAGGAGACGCACCGTCCAAAGCAGATCTTCAGGCGAGCAGAAACCCTGATAAAACCGGCTATCGTTTGCTTATTCTTTACTGCCCTGGGTGCACTTTCTGTCGGCTTGGTCTCGCATTTTACGGTGGTCGTTCCCCTTGAAAAATGCCTCTTATCTGCGGAAGCCCGCAGCCTGGCTACGGATATGGACTCGGCCGTCCGGATGAGGAGTTCCTTGATAAGCACGGCGGTGGGCAACTCTGAACTCGACAGTTTTCTGGAAGCCGGCGGTTTGGAGAAGCTACTGAGCGCGCTTCGAAAGCATTTTCCGGATTTCCTCAGCGTAGAGGTCACGAACGACCGCGGGCAAATCCAGGCGATGGGCGGCGAGCTGCCCCTGTCTCGGGCAAGCTCGTTTTCAAAGGACTCCTCTGGGAAGACCTCTACGGTCAATTTAGGGTACTGAACACAAGAGAGGTCTCTTCCACGACGATCCGGAAAATAATTGTTTTTTTGTCACCTGTACACATATCGGTTCAGAGGGGGGTAAGTGGTTTACCAGAAGCAGGTTTTCTCGCGAGTCTGTCGTCTCGATCCTTGAATCTGTGCCGACCCGACGCGTGAGCCTCGTGCCGATCTCCGGAGTCTCCAAAGATATTCCCGAAGGTCCGATATCCATTTCCAAACCCGAGTCGTGCGCGGTGAGGACTGTCGGAAGCTTGTGGTACGGTGCTACCGGCGCCGAAGCTCTGCTTACCATGCCAGGTTGGCTGATACGCTTGGAGAATGTCACGTCGCACCCGATTTTGCGGCGTGCTCCAATAGCGGTGCCTTTATGCCTTCTCCTCTGCACTGTCCTCGCAGGCATTTTGTTGAGGTCGTCGCCTCTCCGGGACGGTCATGCCCAGGACCATGCCCAGGAAAACCCGCAACTGGCGGCCAGTCCGCGATTGGAGACGAGAAGCGCGACACAGAGCCTAAGTTTTGCGAGAGGTCAGCCTCGTTGATTGGAAATATCGACGAGATGTCTCTCCCGGTTGGAAAGAGTCATTCCTCGATACAGTCGGAGCCTGAATTAGACAAACCGGCCTCTATACGGCAGTTTGCGTCTGCCCGTCGAGACGACCAGTCATGCTTGACGAAGGTTGTGACGATACCGGGTGGCACGTCATCCGTCGACGCTACAGGTAATCACGGGCAGGACCAGCGCGCTGAGGACTCCAGGGAAAGTGAGCCGCTTCCGGAAACCCTTGAGGTATGCTGGGTTGAGCCTTCCGATCACTGTGAGACCGGCCAATCTCCGTCTAAAGAGAAGAGTGGAGGCACCTGTCCCTCCGATGAAGAGGAAGGACTCGGCAGCGTGCGCTCCCCCGCGGGCGGTCATCTGTTATCGGCGGGAGGGTGAGAAGTTCCATAAGCTCTAGCCTATACCGGGCGCGGAGAATTTTGTCCCATTTGCTTACCCTGCCATTGCGAGGAGTGAAATCTAGCGTTTCGCGAGAAAGTAATCTCATAATCCCAAGCTTGCGAGATTGCTTTGGGCTTGCGCCCTCGCAACGACAATGTTGATCGCTGTCACCCTTCGGAAGCATGATTACGTAGCCAAACAGACATTAATTCTGGCAACTGACGTAAGTCGACAACATGGCCGGATACTCTGTCACTTCTGCCTGACACCCAACCTGTGTGAATTAGAAAGATCTTAGTGTAGAATCATGCCCAAGAAAGGCCCATCGGGCCGCGGGCTGGGGGGCGAATTAAAGCAACGCCGGAGCCGAAATGGAGATCGATATAATAGCCGTTGGGAAAAGCATGCCCAGACGCAATAATGAACCACAAGGACAGGCCGCTTCACGATGAATAAAGTCCTCACAATTGCGGGTTCGGATTCAGGGGGAGGGTCAGGCATTCAGGCTGACCTGAAGACCATTCTGTCCCTTGGGGGATACGGTATGAGCGTGGTGACCGCGGTCACAGCCCAAAACACCTTGGGAATCCAAGGTATGGTCCCGATCGCTCCCGAATTTGTCGCTTTGCAGCTTGAATCCACGCTGGGCGATATTGGAGCGGACTGCGTCAAGACGGGCATGCTGGTCAGCGCGGAAGTTGTGAGCGTTGTGGCAGAGAAGATTGCTAAATATCAGATTGAAAAAGTAGTGGTGGATCCGGTCCTGGCATCGGAATGGGGGTCGGTACTGCTTGACCTGGAGGGACGAAAAGCAGTTGTCAAAGAGTTATTTCCTGTGGCCTATCTCCTTACACCCAATATCCCGGAAGCGGAAATACTGACCGGCAAGACAATCACCACAGTATCCGACATGAAAAAGGCCGCGAAAAGACTCCAGAAAATGGGACCCAAGTTGTTTGGTAAAAGGTGGGCATCTGAAAGAAATACCTGTGGACGTGCTTCACGACGGAAGCCAGCATTACGAGTTCTCCACCCAACGCGTACAGTACACGTCATACCCACGGGACTGGGTGCACCTTGGCCTCCGCCATAGCCACACGCCTGGCGCAGGGCATATCCCTGATGGAGTGTATAGACCAGGCAAAAAGGTCATTGTTACAGGGCATTGAGGTTCTCACTCAGTCTCGGAGGCGGCATCGGCCCGACGAACCATTTTGCCTCTATCACTAGAGAAATAGCCCGTACCCACGTGATCGAGGAATTGGACAAGGCGTTGGAGCGGCTCAAGCGGTTGAATATTGGACATCTTGTCCCCGAAGTTCAGTCAAATCTTGCCTATGCCATTCCTTATGCAGAATCCGTTGACGACGTCGCCTCTTTCCCTGGGCGCATTGTCAGGCTGGTCAATACAATCGACACCCTGTCGTCGGCCAGGTTCGGGGCCTCCAGACAGATACATCATCTCGTGTTGGCCGCCATGGAATATGATCCGGAACGGCGCTCGGCCATGGGCATCGCTTATTCGGACACCCTTGTGAGGCGAATTCGCTCGCTGGGCTACACAGTGGCTGAATTCGATAGAAGCCGCACTCCTCCGGATCTCCAGGAGGAAGAGGGTAGCACGCTGGCCTGGGGCGTTCAGGATGTCATGGAGGAACTCGGGAAAGTTCCTGACGCGATTTTTGACCGAGGCGCGGTCGGTAAAGTGCCCATGATAAGAATCTTCGGAAACGATCCCGGCTCCATAGTAAATCTCATAGCCAGGCTCTGACCACGCGGCATCTGTCACAGGCCGCGCCTTAACGCAAATTCTTCGCAGTCCTGCATCAAGGACCGGTTGATTCTCCTTTGAATGCGGTACGCGCTGCGATTGTGGCCGAACACAGACGAGACAAATAGCTCTGATACAACAATAGAGACGGGCAAGAAGATAAGAGAATAATGAATAAGCTAGAGATTTTCATCTTCATAATGTGCGTGGGCATTATCCTTCTCGCATTTGCGTCAGGCGACAAGCCCCCTGAATGTATTCCGGACACAATGATAAGGGCAATACCAGTCATCGGTTTTGGTTTCTATGTAATGGGGCGCTGGATAAGAAAGAAGCTGACCCGAGGTACGCGTACACGTTCATCTCCAACTGACACGAATTCAAATTAGGACACTACCCACTACCCCCGCCTTTGACAATTTGCGTGGAACAATTAATATGTGGCAAGAAGCAGAGCAATTGTCATGCGGTTGCGCCTGCGACCCAAAAGCGACCTGCTCTGAAATTACGATCAACCCTACTAATTGAAGGACTGACTATGTCATGTTCGTTGGTAGATCCGCACAGGCGAGTTGTCGATTATCTCAGGGTTTCGATTACCGATCTGTGCAATTTGAGATGTCTTTATTGCAGGCCGCCGGAAGGCGTCAAACTGATTTCGCACGACGACATCCTGCGATACGAAGAGATTCTGACCATCATTCGGGTCGCCAGGGACATGGGAATCCGAAAGCTCAGGATAACCGGTGGTGAACCCCTTGTACAGCCGCGGAGTTCTGGACTTCGTGTCCAAGCTGACAAGAATGGATGGCATCGAGGATGTGGGGCTCACCACAAATGGGGTCCTCCTGGCTTCTATGGCGCGGGACCTCAGAGCCGCGGGACTGACCCGTGTTAATATCAGCCTTGATTCAATGCGCCGCGAAACGTTCAAGGAGATCACCGGCAGCGACCTTTTGGAAGCTGTTCTTGAGGGTATCAATTGCGCACTGAAAGAAGGCTTTGATCCGGTGAAAATCAACGTGGTGCTCCTTGAGGGGATGAATGAGGCAGACATTCCTGCCTTTGCGCGTCTGACTCTGGACCGCCCCGTTGATGTCAGATTCATCGAGCGCATGCCTTTCGGTGCAGAACCCACCCCGCGATCGCCAGGCTCCTTCAGCGCGGACAGTGCCTTGGAAATGATACGCCAGGAAGTGGGCGAGCCGCAGCCGGTGGATCGAGATCTTCGTGGCGGCCCGGCTACGATGTTCAAGCTGCCCGGGGCTGTCGGACGTATCGGCATCATAGATCCTGTTTCAGGCCACTTTTGTGGCACTTGCAATCGGCTGCGTTTGACTGCCAGAGGCACATTGCGTCCCTGTCTGCTGGGTCCTTTGGAGATAGATATCAAGGGCGCCATACGCGGCGGCGCGTCGCCCGAGACCCTGGCGGCGATCATCCGGCGGGCTGTGCTCGCCAAGCCTGTGGGCCAACCTTCCAGTTCGACCGCCATGCGGGACGGGATGAATCTCATCGGTGGATAGAAGCGCCAAATGGCCGAATCTCCACGCACTCCTCTTTCTTTCATAGTCGTAAACAGGAATACCGCCGATCTACTAGTCAGGTGTCTCGACCACATATTCCGGTCAGATCTCGACAGGAATCCGGAGGCAGTAGTTGTAGACAATGGCTCCAGCGATGATTCTGTCGCCCGTGTGAAAGAACGGTACCCGCAGGTTCTCGTTATAGAGGCCGGCCGCAATCTCGGGTTTGCAGCAGCCAATAATAGAGCCATCCAGCAGATAAAAGGCGACTTTGTGTTGCTCGTAAATACTGACGCGCTTCTGGAAAAGAATTGCGCACGGTCTCTCTTGGATCTTATGGAGGCCGATCCACGCGTGGGCATGGCAGGCCCTCAGTTGCTGAACGCGGACGGGAGCCCTCAAACCTCGTATGAGGCTGCGCCGACCCTGGCAACTGAAACACTTAACCGAAGTCTCCTGAAACGTCTGTTCCCTCGAGGTTCCCAGGCAAGAGTCGCAGACCGACAGAGCCGGTAGAGGTCGAAACCCTTATCGGCGCGGTGATGATGATCAGGCGAAATGCGCTGGAGCAGTTGGGAGGGTTTGACGAAGACTATTTCTTCTTCATGGAAGAGACCGACCTTGCTGTTCGCATGCGACAAGCAGGCTGGAAAGTGGTGCACGATCCACGCGCGAGGGCCGTACACCTCCAAGGAGCAACGGCCAAGGGGTACCAGGCTTCTGCGCGCATAGAGTTTTACAGATCGCGGTACCTTTTCTTTCGCAAACACTATGGTCTTCGCACGGCTCGCCTCTTGAAGGGCGTCCTGACTGCTAATCTTACCCTGAATGTTCTTGCCCTCGGCCCCGCTTCCCTACTGACCTTCGGCAAGCTGGAAAAGGTCTCGGCCAAATATCGCGTCAGAGCCGAACTATGGAAATGGCATTTGTGCGGATGCCTGGAGGACAGAGGCTTGCCGCGGGACTAATGGATGAGATTCTTCTAAAAAGGTCACGTGCAAAACCGGAAGGCAGGGTGACGTTCTGAAGCGCTGGGCGGATTTGCCATATAACCACGCGGTTACAGAGGGGGATCGGCATTTCCGTGTCATTGCGCGGAGTGAAACGACGAAGCAATATTTACTTCGGTGGGACAAGTATCTCGCCTGTCCCGCCACTTCTGCCCGAAACACGTTACGAACTTATGAAAAACGGTACTTGATATGTCATACTCCTAGAAATCCAGCTGACGAGCCAATGAGTGGGATTGCGCGATAGGCCCCTAACCAAAGATGGTTTTTATCTGATACGGATGAGTTCCTTTAACAATCTCAATTCCGCATTTTGCCTCCATTTTGGTCATAATGGATTCAGAATACTGACAATTGACAAGACAAGGGGACAAGTGAATCTTCGTTGGCTCGGCTTCGAGAGGCGAATTCCAAAACTTCATAACGGCCAGTCTCGGAAGCAATTGATCGCCGGGGCAGCCTCCACAGCTCACAAGGCCCATCAACTCCACCGTTTGTTCCGCGTACCTTGTGAATTCCCCGTCACGCCTGCTAAAAGCAACCAGGCAGCGGGAACATCCAACGCAGACCTTGTTCATTCCCTTCTCGCAGCCGACTATCAGCACCCTTTCCATTGCTTTCACCTCACACCTCCTCATGGAATAAGTTTCGGTAGACCGTTGATCGCCAGGCCTCGGATTCATCGGCCGCTCACTTGAGGGAGCCGGACGAGATAACGAATGGGAACAATTTTTTCCCTCTTATCAGTTGTCTCAATCAGATCTGTGCCTCTAATATAGGCTTGCCCATCCCGCTGTGGCACTTTGACGGACAATTGAAAATCCGCCTTGTTGCCGGCAGGCACCACAAGTTCTTGTGGAATCATGGCTACTTGATCCGGGTTGTTCGATTTGGCCCCTTTTACCGTTACAGGCTCTGTACCGCGATTGGTGGCTGTTAGGGTGAACACCGCGTCCTTGCCCCATTCCGACAAAGACTGCCCCAGGGTGCGAGGCTCTATTCTAATGTTCCTGACCACGTTAAATTTCAGTTTCAGGGTGATCGAGGGATGCTCAGGATCATTCGAATGAACTTCGATGGTTTTGGAATGCAAGCCCGAGGACATCCCCTCTGTATCTATTTGAACGAAGATTTTGCTCAATGCCCCTGGAGCTATATCTTTGCTTCCTCGCACTCCTTTTGCACAGCCGCAGGACGAGTCGATTCTTCCGAGAACCAGTACAGCATCGCCGGTATTGGTTACATTCGACTCGACAGATGGCGACTCGCCATGCATGACTTCTCCGAAGTCGTGCTCCACAGCATCGAAATTTATCCGAGGCCCTGCCTCCGACAAAACAGCCGGTAGCAAGCACCACAACGCCCCTAGAATTGTTAACGCCTTCGTCATGAAAAAGCCCTCCTGTCCATGAGTGATAATCTCTTCGGACCAAAATCGCTCCCGTGACCGCGGCAACATAGACAAATCGTTTTGCTTCTATTCGGTTGATCGAACTATATCGTGCGATTCATGAAACCTTTTGACTTGCCATCCGCCGATGAGCCAAGGTATATATCAATCGGAAAAGCCGCGTCAAACGACTTTTTGTGGCTATTGCAATCGGTTTTTTCGAACGGACGGTATCAGATATGGAGCTACGCCAACTAAAGACGTTTCGAACCGTGGCCACACTCTTGAGTTTCAACCGGGCCGCGGACGTGTTGAACTACGCCCAATCAACTATCTCAGCGCAGATAAGGGCTCTGGAAGAGGATCTGGGCGTCAGGCTGTTCGATAGACTGGGGAAACGAATGAGTTCTAACGGAGGCGGGAGAACTACTATCTCAGTACGCCCAAAAGATGCTTGATATAGAGGCCGAGACCGTGGCCGACGTTAGGGGCAGGAATCAGTCTCAAGGGTCGCTGACGATCAGAGTCCCTCAAAGCATCGGAAACATCTACTTGCCAAGAGTGGTATGCGAGTATCGAAAGCGCTTTCCGAGGGTTAGCATCAATTTTCATACTTGCGCCTTTCACAACCTGGAACATGAACTGCAGACGGGGGTCGCTGACCTGGCTTTCTTATTGGCTGAATCTATTCAGTCGGCAAATCTGGTCGCAGAGCCGCTGCGATTCGAGCGCCTTCTCATGGTATCTAATCCCGACAATCCTTTAACACAAAAGACGAGAGTTTCGCTTAAAGATCTGGCCGATCAGTCAGTTTTTCTCGCGAAATCCGATTGCGGATACCGAATGATATTCGAGCAGATGTTGACGGAAGCGAAGGTGAAACCACAGACTCTGCTCGAATTCAATAGCGTTGAAATGCTCAAAGAGTGTCTCAAAACAAGCCCAGGCGTGACATTGATTCCACAAATAACGGTTCGGGATGAAATTGATCGTGGAGAACTATCTATTTTGCCCTGGGATGATGAATTTATGGAAACGGCCATCCTCATGATCTGGCACAAGGCGAAATGGCTTTCACCTTCATTACAGGCATTCATCGAAATTTCAAGAACCATAATAGCGGCTGAACAGAGCGGTAATATTGGCCGCGCCCCAAATTGAATGCGCTGAGCACTCTATTGGTGACGGACCTCTGCTGTGCGCGAACGGAGTCCCGGAACTCAACTCATCATTTTTTCTTATTCTTGGCCGACTCCAATGCTGTGCCGACCGTATAAGCCCCCGTCAAATCGGTTCCTCTGAGAATCGCACCAAACAGGTTGGCTCCCCCCAAATTAGCGCCGGTGAAGTTGGCATTGGTCAGATTTGCTTCAGAGAGATCTGCCCCGGCCAAGAATGCCCAGGCCCCGTTGGCCATAGTCATGTTCGAATCGGAAAGATCGGCTCCCGCAAGGTTCGACTTGCAAAGAATCACCCCGTGCATGTCGGCAGAGGCCAAGGTGGCCCCGGCAAGTTTGGCCCCCGTGAGATCTGTGCCGACAAGCATTGCCTTTGTCAAATTTGCTCCGGAGAACTGAGCGCCTGACAGATCGGCCCTGGGAAGGATGACCCTTTCCAGATCTGCATGTGACAGGTCAATTCCCCAGGATACAGCCGACTCCACGAGTGCTCCAAAAGAGGATGCCGGAGCGCTGTAAATGATCTTGTTGGAAAATCGGTGACGGATTTCCAATTGCCTTTGATGATGTGGCAGCCTTTCGGCCAATTCGGTGCGGCTGATCAGGCTGCTGGAGACCATGTCTCTCAATAAGCTCTGAAGTTCCGCCACCGTGATCCTGTATTCCTTCAGAAGCGCTTCACGATCCATCCCTGACCTGATATGAGACAAAACCTCCGTCGCGTCGAGCCGGGGGGCAGCAACGCTGCTTGTCGAGTCTTTGAAAATGCCTTCGTCTACTTCCACCGACTTGCGGCCGATAGATGTGCGCCGGGAAAGTTGAGTCTCGCTAATCAAACCCGTGGCGATCAGTTTCTTGAATAGGCTTTGCAATCCTTTAATTGACAGGTTGTACCTCTTCATCAACGCTGCGTCGTCCATGCCCGACCTTAGGCAGTTCAGAGCTTCAGCGGCGTCTATTCTAGGCTTGGCCCCTTTGGGTGGAGGCAATTCAGCCGATTTCATATCTACAATTACAGATCCGTAAGAAAGAGAGAGACGCTCCTCCAGTTCAGGTCGTCCCAGTATGCCCCCGGCGATCAACTGCGTGAAGAGGCTTTGGAGCCCCTTGGCGTCAATATCGAACTCTTGCATTAATGCCGCATCGTTCATACCGGACCTGATGCACTTGACGGCGTCGATTGCCTTGATGGTGATTATACGGTTCGACATCCCCCTCACACCTCCAATTTCACAGGAAATCACAGGATACGGCTGCGGTCAAATTAAAATTCTCAGTCCAAACTGAGTACCCTCAGTTACGAAAGACAATCGCTGATCCTGTGACATTGCGAGGAGTGATCGGTGGGACAGGCTTCCAGCCTATCTATTAGGGATGACCGGCAATCCCGCGTTCCGCGCGGGACGGTCCCACCAGCAATCTCAGCTTTGGCGATACAATAGATTGCTTCACCGCGCTCGGAATGACAGTCTTTAGCCACGGGTCACTGAGGACTTGCAGTCCAAACCTGACTCCCCCCGAGAGAGCGGTTCTATCTGAGGGGGGATTTTCAAGCCCAGGGCTCGCTCTTGGGAAGTGACGCGGCTAACGTTGTCCTTCAGCCTCGGACTTGCCCGGGCTGTGAATCCTCTTTGATGAGGGACTCTCTGATCCGGGCGTATTTCACGAGAGCGGCTAATGCCTTTATTGCCCTTTCCGGGCTGGGTAGCACCGGCACGCCGCTGTCTTGAAGTTCCCGGACAAAGGGCTCGTCGCGAGTACAAAACGAAGCCCCGACTACCGGCTTTCCGTAATTGGCGGACAACTCTGCGACCACCGCGCACTGGTCATCGATAAAGTCCTCCGCCATCGCAGAAGCTTTACCGGGCTTTGCTCCCATGGCTTGAAGGGCCGTGGCCACGCGCTGGATAGGTATCAGCAAATACATGAACAAGTTATCGACATTCGGGTCCTGCAATAGAATTCGAGGCATGGCTTCCGTGTAATCGCTGGGGTTGCGATTAAACGTAAGGTCCACCGGATTGCCAATGCTGGCCGTATGAGGGACCAATGCGCTAAGCCCGTCTCTTGTCGCGGACGAGAAACTCACCAGGTCCAATCCGTTTCGTTCCGCTGTGTCCGCCGCGGCTGCGCCGGGCCCGCCGGAATGAGTAAGCACTGCAAGCCCGTTCCCCTTGGGCAGCGGTTGGCTCCCGAGCACGCAGCACATGTCAAAAAGCTCTTCCACTGACTGGGCGCGGATGATGCCGCACTGCCTGAAAATTCCATCGTAAAGCGGATCGGGTCCCGCGAGGGCCCCGGTGTGGGAGAGTGCCGCCCGCTTTCCAGATTCTGAGCCTCCGATGTAATAGGCCACAATAGGCTTGCGTTTTGATACTTCCCGTGCCACTCGAAAGAAGTCCCGGCCGCGCCTCACCCCCTCTATATACAGCGCGATGACCTTAGTGTGAGGGCATTGCCCCAGGTATTCCAGACAATCGGTAATGTCCGTCATCGCCTCGTTGCCTACGCTGAAACCCTGGCTGAAACCGAGACCGAATTTCTCCAGGTGAACAAAGACCTGAGTGATAAAACTGCCACTCTGGGAGGCCATGCCGATGAAACCGGGTGATGCCTCATAGGGGAAAAACGTAGTATTGAGTTTCGCGTACGGATTGACCACTCCGATGCAATTGGGTCCTATGAAGTGAATCCCGTACTTGCGAGCGATGTCCACGATGCGGCTCTGGAGCTCTAACCCATCCGAACCCTTCTCCCCGAAGCCCGCTGAAACTATGATGGCCCTTGTGACACCTGACTTGCCGCATTCTTCCAGGATTTCCGGCACGACTTTTGTCGGGAGAACGAGGACCGCGAGATCCACAGGTCCCGGCACATCTTTCAGACGAGGATATGCCTTGAGGCCCTGAATCTCCTGTTCCCGTGGATGCATAGGATATACGGGCCCTTCGAAACCAAGGGCGAGCATTTGGGACATCTGGACGCTCCCCATCCCCATCGGATTGCTGGACGCTCCCCAAAAAGCCACGCTTGCCGGATGCATAATTCGAAAAAGTGGACTCTGTTCAAAACCATCCATACATGATACCTCCCAAGGCCTGCTTCCTTCCCTTGATTCAAGGGGCTCCCCTGTCCTTGCGGCTTGATTCCGTCTGCCCTATGGACCGTCGGCTCCCCTGTCGTCCGGCAAGACCAAGCTCAACACAAACATGACAAACCACCAGACCAAAAATCCGACTATGACCGCGACCATGAGCACAGGCGCCAGAGCTATCGACACGAAGACAATCAGGTCGTTGCCCCCATAATATCCGCCGAAAATGAGTAACGCCATTGCCGCGACAAACGCAATCACCGTAGCGACCCCGCCCGCAGTAAGAGCTATGATCTGTCTCCTGGTCATGTCCGCCATGTTATCATTGTTTGAGCGATAAATGTAACGTGTCGGGGACCGGCACGTGCTCTTTTTCCGTAGACACGCAGCGCGTAAGCGTCTCGCGTTCCGGCCGGTACTGTCTTCGCTGCGAACCATGGGTTTTTTCTGCTTTCGAGTAGGTTGCAATTGTTGATCGCGGCGAATCCTTCCAATCCCCACCCGCATCTCAGTTTTCAGGACTATTAGTACCTGAATGAGGAAACGTGAGACGGTGTCTCTATTTTCTCCAAGAATTACGGGAGGCAGAAATGATAAAATTGCTACTCTTGGCGGTGGCCGCGTTGATTCCGACTATGGCTTTCGCGGAACAACAAACCGGACCCATCGACTATAAGAGCCAGGATACTGTTCTGGAAGGGTACATTGCATATAACAAGAGTTTAGAAGGCAAACGGCCGGGTATTGTGCTAGTCCCCGACTGGATGGGGGTTGCCGAACACTATGATAAGATTGCCGACAAGTTGGCGGATTTGGGTTACGTGGCCCTTGTCGCGGACGTTTATGGAAAGGGAGTGCGGCCCAAGAATGCGGAAGAAGCCGCAGCGCTGGCAACCAAATATAGGTCGGACCGCGGCCTGATGCGACAACGTGTACTGGCTGCGCTGGATGAGCTGAAGAAAAATCCAATGGTTGATGAAAAGCGCATAGCCACCATCGGATATTGCTTCGGAGGGACAGCCGTGCTCGAATTGGCGCGCAGCGGAGCGCCTATTGTTGGAGTAGTGACCTTTCACGGGGGTTTGGACACACCGACGCCCGATGATGCGAAAAACATCAAGGGAAAGGTGCTGGTTCTTCACGGAGCGGATGACCCCTACGTACCTCCTGCGCAGGTAGCTGCATTCCAGGAGGAGATGCGAAAGGGTGGTGTGGACTGGCAGATGATTTTTTATGCGGACGCCGTGCATTCTTTCACCAACCCCTCGGCCGGTACGGACAAATCAACGGGTAATGCGTACAACGAAAAAGCCGACAAACGGTCTTGGGAGGCGATGAAGTCCTTTTTCAAGGAGATTTTTTGACCATGAAAAAATCATTCGTACCTTACGGCGCTCATGGTTTTCTGCGCCGCAGCTCTTGCCCCTGTTGACTCTCAAGCACAGAAACAGGATGTGTCAGGAATTCAATGGCTCAGCGACTTGGGTGCCGCACTTCAGAGGGCCAAAACAGAGAAGAAGCCGATACTCCTAGACTTTTTTAATCCCAACTGACTGGGCTGCAAAAAGATGGATGCGGTTACGTATCCAGACGAAGCAGTCATCGAATTTATCAACTCCAACATGATCGCTGTACGGGTTCCGCACGATCAAAGACCGCTGGCAGAGGATTTCAAAGTCAAGTGGACCCCGACCCTGATAACGCTGGACATGGATGGGACAGAACGACACCGCACAGTGGGATTCCTGCCGCCTGAAGAGTTGATACCCTCACTGATGTTGGGAATAGGAGAGGCGCACCTGGAACGAGGAGAATTCGCTCAAGCGATTCCGCGGTTCGAAAAGCTTGTTTCCAAATATCCCAAGAGTGGCTCTGCACCGGAGGCGGTTTATTTCTTGGGCGTCGCTCGATTCCAGAGCACGCACAACGAGAAATTTCTGAGAAAAGCCTACGACACGCTCGCTGCCAGAGTACCCACAGAGTGAGTGGACGAAAAGGGCTTCGCCTTATAGTACGATTAAATGATTGTCGGGAACCCCGTTCTCGGGAAAAGTAGGTTCCGGACGTTCCCCCAGAAAATCCGATTCACCGGTTTGCCATGCGTTTTCTACGGCGTTCCGTCGGTTCCATGCCAAAAAAATCTTGACATTCTACAGTTACACTATATTCTGGAATAGTGAAACGTCAGCCCACCGGATTAGAAAATGTCGCATGAGACCTGTGAAAACGGTTGCCCAGAAAAGCCGCGCATAGAGACGAGGGCGTTACTCTCACTTGGAGACTCAGCCGAATTGGAATCGCTTTTCAAAGTCCTGGCAAACCAGACTCGGCTGCGGATGCTTCATGCCCTGACGAGAGCCGGGGAGATGTGCGTCACGGATCTCGCGGAAGCACTGGAAATGAAGCCACAGGCCATATCCAACCAGCTTCAACGGCTGGTCGATAGGGGCATGGTGGCTCCGAGGCGAAATGGGAACAATATCTTCTACCGGATCGTGGACCCCTGTGTCGTAAGTTTGCTCGACAGAGGGGTGTGCCTGATGGAAGATGCAAGAGAACGAACTGCATTGAGGCTACAAGTCTCTCTCACTCAAAGCCTTCACCTCGAAGAAATAAGGTAGGTTAAGATGGATCGATCAAATACTTGGTCTGCGCCTGTTGACGAGACAGCATCCGGCCTCTCAGGCCGGGAAGCGGCCGACGAAATCGCGGCCAAGGTCAGTTGTTGACCCTCTTCTGAAAAGGCTCAGGTGAGCCCACCCAGACTTGACCAGCCGTTCGTAGTCGGTTCCGTAGTGACCTCTGTTGGGACTGTGCCTCGAGTTTCAGCAGAACTCAAAGCTTTCGACCATTGGGGAACGTTCAAGGTACGCTGGGGCGTCGGCCGGATGAACTACAAGGTCGATGCCGGCTTATATGCCTTGGGCAGGCCGAATGACAAATCATTGGTGCTCGTGACTGCCAACTATAAGCTCAGCTTCGACACGCTCAGATCCGCGCTACAAGGACGGAATCTGTGGATCTTGGTCCTGGACACTGACGGAGTTAACGTCTGGTGCGCGGCTGGCAAAGGAACATTTTCCACCGATGAGCTTGTGCGCCGGATCGAGTCCAGCGGCCTGGGAAAGGTCGTGTCACATCGCCGTCTGATTGTGCCCCAACTTGGCGCGCCCGGAGTGGCTGCTCATGAGGTCAAGAGACTTTCCGGCTTCAAGGTCACCTACGGGCCGATTCGGTCCCTGGATCTGCCCGCCTTTATTGATGCGGGCTTCAAAGCGACCCCGGAGATGCGCAAAAAGTCATTTTCTACCTGGGAAAGGCTGGTACTGGTTCCGGTGGAGTTGGTTCCGGCCTTGAAGGCGGCGTTTATCGTTGTACCTATCTTTGTTGTTTTAGCCGGACTGGGAGGATCGAGCGGTTACTGGCACAACCTCATGAACCACGGTCTTTTTGCCGCGGTGGCCTTGTTGGGTGCAGTTTTGGCCGGCACCGCCCTCACACCAATCCTTCTGCCTTGGCTTCCAGGCAGAGCGTTTTCCATGAAGGGAATGGTCTTGGGATTGTTGGTGGCCTTGGCTCTTGTAATTGTTTGGGATGCCCATTCGATACGGGGGTTGATGTCTCCCGAGAATCTGGCCTGGCTGTTCATTATTCCGGCATTAGTCGGCTATTTCGCTATGAATTTCACCGGGGCATCCACTTATACGTCGCTGTCCGGGGTCAAGAGGGAGATGCGTTGGGCGGTCCCCGTCCAAATAGCCACTGCGGCCGTGGGGCTGCTTCTGTGGTCCTGGTCGCTCTTCATTTCTTAAGGAACTTGAATCATGTCTCGATTCGTCTATCTGAAGGATGTAGTAACCCTGAGCCTTGACTCTGAAAAATGTTACGGTTGCGGGATGTGTTTGGAAGTTTGCCCACACAAGGTCCTGGCGAGGGAAAACGGCAAGGTCCGCATTGAAGATAAAGATGCCTGCATGGAATGCGGCGCTTGCGCCAAGAATTGCCCGGCCGAGGCCCTGAAGGTAAGCGTCGGCGTAGGATGTGCAGCCGCGGTCATAAATGCAGACTCTGGGTCGCAGCAGTTCATCTTGCTGCTGTGTGATAGAGCCCCAGGGTTCGGCTGGAGAATCCGAATCGACTTCGAGTCACGGTTCAGGTTGCTGTTAGGAGGCTGTTGCGTAACGCAATGCTTTCCCGAATTCGTGGCACGATGGCGCCTATTGCGCCAGCATATCTCAGAGGCTGCCAAGGAAAAAACTTAGTATGTCAGACTCCTAGGAGCCTGGGTGGCGCACCGAAGCGGTGGCCGTAGCCTGCGCGATAGCACGATTCCTCCAATATTTGACGTTACACGACAGGCTCCTAGGGGCGCAGTTCTTCTTTGATGCGTTCCGCCAAAAAAACTTTCAGTAACGACTGGTACGGAACATCTCTCTTATTTGCCAGCATTTTCAAATCATCGAGCATGGACTCAGGCAGTCTGATGGAAATTGTCTTAGTGGATGGCTTCAAATTGGGAAACGATAATCGCTTTGCTTTTCCCCAATCGAGATACTCGGTGGAGTCTTGGTTCGACCAGAAGTCCCGTTCCTGATCTTCATTTTCGAACTTCGGAATCTTCTTTCTCATTGTGCATTCTTGCGCGTGGTTGTTCGTCCGCTTGCCCCTTTGTCAGGCAAGTTCTGATTTGCCTTAAGCTCGCGCTTTACTTGAGAAAAGGCAATTTCTTCGAGTTCAATACGTTCACGGATAACACGCGTAAGCCACTCCTGAAGTCCCTTTTCCCTGTGGAGCTTGGCTAGAAATGAGGCTCTTGCGGCAAGCTGGGCAGGAATGGACAAAGAAGCTGCCGTGGTCTTCCGAACCTGAACGGGTTCTTCCCAGGCTGAATCATCGTCGGCTTGGGCTACTACCAGGCTATCTGTTTCCTCTTCAGAAGGGTTTCTTTTCGCTGTTTTACTCTTTGCAATCATATCGGCCACCCCGTAATGATACGCACGATGCCTTGTGGCTTGAGTTGAAAAATGATCTTGAGCCGACGACCCACGATGGTTTTCCCAAGCAACTGATAGCGGTCTCTAAATTTCTTGTTCCTGCGCACTTCGAAGTCTGAGAAAAAACACTCCACTGCTTCATTGAAGCTCACACCATGAGCCCCAAGTTTTGTCTGCTCAAAGTCGGTACTCGAAGTCTGACGGTGTGAAGCTATGCCAGTTAACCACTACATTCTACTCCATCTTCCCAGGAACGCAAAATAGTGCCTAATAGATGGCTGAGCAGTGCTCCATGTTAGCCGATCAATGTGCGTAAATCAAAACGAGATCCTGCTGCGAGGCTATTATGCGACGTCCTGCATTTTCTTCGCGAAGTCCCGGCTGGCAGTCGGCGGTGGAAGAGGCTTTCCATCCGCTCGGTATAGAATGATGGATTCCTCCACGATCTCGCACAGATCTGCAAACACCTCCTTCTCATCGGGACCGTGGCAGCCGCCCAGGATCAAACCTGGTGCGCTTCCTACATAACACTGGTCCTCACCGGACCATTCCACGATCTTGGCGTACCTGGCGCTGTCCTTCATCGTCTAGAATCCTCGATCGCACGTCGTACGGCATCTGTCTGGAAAAGAAAGCGAGCGATGCTGTTTCCTTAGGTTACAGCGTCCCACAGCAACTCCTGAGCCTATAAAGAATACACGGGCATGCATACCTCTCCAACCGCTTTACGCCTGCCCCGAATACTCTCCTGGACGGTCTTGAGCACATTGGCCGCGTAATATCGGGTACCACACTCTTTGCATACACCCGCAGGCACGTTCTCAATTAGCACGTGGCCACCTCTTGTTTTACGGAGGAGAGTGACTCGTCTTTCAACGATTGGCCCGCCACAATACTCACAAGTTTCATTTTCCCAAAAGCTCATATTTGCCCAGTCACTCTATCCTCAGGGTTTATGTTCATAAACTGTCATAGCACGGACAGTCGGTGTCTCACGTGGGCTCTTGGATGCACTATTCGGAGCTTGGCTTCTTGTGATACGGCAGTTCGTGACGGAGGAACTGCCTGTAATATTCCTTTGCGCTGGTATTATCCCGCTGACGGCCAGCCTTTCCGCGAGCCGGTTTCCGGTTAAAGAGATACGTCCGGGTGGCCCTCTCCTTATTCTTTGGATCGTACGTTCCCGTCGAGCCTGTCCCGCTCCGGTACAGTACTTGGCAGCCTGACGGCAGTAAAGATCTGCAGGATCCGCGAATTCGCAAGTGTCATGGCAGAGAAAGCGGTGGTTAGCTATGTCGTACGCTATTGTCAGGTCCCCTGGAATAGCGAAAGATAATCGTTCCACATGGCCTTCGTGTTTCTGGAGTCCGTGAAGCGCATTGCGCAATCTTTCGACCAACTCGAAGTGGAACTCTCTGAGTTCGGAACCGAATTCGCTGATCACCGCAGCTTTCGGGCTCAACTGGTGAAGCATCGTCAGGGTTCCCAGGAGCCCGAGGTGATTGACGTCGTACCCAACGGCCTTCGTCCTCGCGTGACCGCATAGCCTTTTGAGGGCTGAACTCGCTTTCCTTGATCGATCCGATGTGGGCAACAAGGAGATCTGGCCTACGAAATCTTTTGGGATAACGCTCATAGAGCGCCTTTCCCTCACCCACATCTGGCATTGGTGTTTCCTCGTTGTTGTCGTACAATATTTTTTTCCCATCGGCCCCCAGTTTCACGGGGTACAATCCCGAATCGCCCGTAAAGACTACCTTTCGCGTGCCATTTTTGGTGGAGAATTCAAACGCTAATCCCACTGCCGAATTCTGAGTTATCACGTCGTCATGGTAGGCCGGCAAAACGGTGAGCACGGTATCGGAGTTGAGACGGACGCGCTGCGCTAATCCCTTTTCAGTCGGGCACATCGTAACCACACGTCTGAACTTGGGCTCGCGCAGATCCAGCAAGCCCGCGAATTTCCTCTGGACTCCCGCGCTCAGATACAGACTCACAGGTTTCTTGTTCGTCACATTCTTGGCGGTCCACCGCCTGTGAAAGAGCATGAGGAGAGCTTCAAGTTCGGCCGTATGGTCGTCATGGGCGTGCGTAACAATTACGTGGTCAATATCGCACAACAGACCTCCAGCGCGGTAGAAGTTCTCGATGAAATCGTATCCCGGATCGATGACGATGCCTTCCCCTGCATGCAGGATGAAATACCCTCCGCCTCGGTCGGACTCTTCCTCTCCAGGAATGACCGGAGTGTACGAGTTCCACTCCCTCAATACCAGCAGGAACGAAAAGTCCGACGCGAACCGGGAATCGTGGCGTATAAAGCTGTCGGTCCTTTCTTTCGTGTCGCTTATCTTTCTGAAGTATTCCTTCTGTTTCGAACGATCCACATGCTTCAGCACTTCGGTCAGGTATCCCATAAGGCGGGGTGCGAGATTCTTGCGAGTAATATCGAGGGCCGTCTTGGGCCGCTCTTCCGACTGCCCCTCCACTTCCGACTCACCCCTCGAAGCGATGCGCGACCGAAGATAGTCATAGTAGGATGCGATCGTTGACCTTATCTCTTTAGAACCGAGAAACTCTTTCTCAACCCTGGAAACCACAGCCTGGGCTTCATCCCACTGGTCAGCATCCAACAAGCATCCAGCTTTGTAGAGGAGCGCTATTGCCACCTTCTCCCGAAGCGAAACGTCTGCGGATTCCCCGAATCGCCGGAGCACCTCGTCGTAGACGCCAATCGCCTTCTCATACTTGCCCATCTGCTCAAGCGTCCAGCTCTTGTTGGTTAGGGCTATTGCCACCTGCTCCCGAAGCGTAAGGTCCACGGATTCACCGAACCGCCGGACGACCTGATCGCAAATACCAACCAATTCCTCATACTTGCCCATCTGCGAAAGCGTCCAACCCTTATTATTTAGGGCTCTGGCCACCGGCTTCCGAAGCGTGAGGTCCGAGGACTCGCCGAACTGCCGGACGACCTCATCGCAAACAACGATCGCCTCCTCAGATTCGCCCATCTCCGCAAGCGTCAAACCCTTGTTGTTTAGGGCATTGGCCACCTGTTCCCGAAGCGTAAGGTCCGGGGACTCGCCGAACCGCTTCACCAGCTCATCATAAACTGCAATCTCTTCCTGGGGCTTGTCCAACTGCCCAAGCCTCGCGCCCTCTTGTACAGGGCTTTGGCGACCTGCTCCCTAAGCGGAAGGTCTACCGATTCACCGAATCGCTCAACCACCTGATCATAAACGGCAATCGCTTCCTCTGATTTATCCAACTGCCCAAGCGCCACACCCTTTTTGAAGAGGGTCAAGGCTTGCAGCCAATCGGGCAGCGCCTGGTTTTCGAAGCCTTGCTGTAGAAGAGATTCATAGATGCTGATCGCCTCTCCCGGTTGGTCGTTGTCATAACACAGAATGGAAGCGAGCAGCAGCGAAGCACAAAAATTGCGGGGCTCTCGGTCCAGAATCTTTTTGAGTATCGCAACGGATTCCGCGGTTTTCTTCTCTAGAGCCATGAGCCGTGCGTCGATGATTTCCGGCCACTGACCGTGACCGGAAACGAGTTCGCGCAGTTCCCTGAATCCCTGATGCACCGCCGGGTCATCCCAATCTCTTGAAAACAACCACAGAAATTTCTCGGTGATCTCTTTTTCAGTCATGTGGTTTCATCCAGGTTGTGCTTTCCGGCAAAGCAGAGTCGTGTTTGAATCAACAAGTGGAAATCCCCCGTCCAATTCGTTCCCATACTGAATCCGGAATGCGCTCGAAAAAAATGTGGTGCGGTTGCTGAAAAGGCGTGTCGTTCCCTGGCTTTGAGCCTAACTCTGCGCACGCCTGTAGTCAAGGACAATCTTGCACGTTGGCGTATGGGTTCAGTCTCGCGGTCTAGAGGTTGTCCAGGCTGGACCGGATCGTAGTCCGGGGTGACGGATGACCGGCAATCCCGCGTTCCGCGTGGGACGGTTCCACCGATGAGATTGCATTCCCGCGGAACGCGAGACATTACGCCTCGCAATGACAATCTCTACCCGCGAGACCAATCGTTACTCGGCAGACCGCTCTTCTACCGACAAGCGAAATGATGTAATATTGCTAGATAATGCTTGGGGCCGCCCGTTGGCAAATAATGTGTCGAGAATACGTTTAGTGTCTCTGATCGGCCGAGGATCCCTGAGCTTTCATTGTTTTCCGGATATTGAATACACTCGCCCCAAGGAGCTTCACCGCTTACATGATAACTAGCATCGCGGCCTCAAAATGCTCCGGCCGTCTTACTGGTCTGGAACGCCTGCTGCTTAGCGTGCAAAAGCCAGCGCGATATCTCGGCCACGAAATAAACGCAGTCCAAAAGGACCCGGCCAACGTCAAAGTTCGCGTCGGGCTGGCATTCCCTGATGTTTACGAAGTGGGCATGTCCCACCTCGGTCTGAAGATCCTCTATTCCATCATCAATGCGCAGCTTGATTTGTATGCGGAGCGAGTGTTTGCTCCGTGGCCCGATATGGAAGCGGTGATGAAGGAAAACCGCACTCCTTTGTCAACGCTGGAGACGGGCACGCCCCTTTCGGAATTGGACATCTTAGGATTTTCTCTTCAGTACGAACTTTGCGCCACATCCGTCCTCCAGATGCTCGATCTCTCAGATATTCCTCTGCGTGCCGCAGACCGGCGGCCTCAAGATCCGTTCGTGATTGGAGGCGGGCCAGGCGCGTTCAATCCGATTCCGCTGGCTTCCTTTTTTGACGCGTTTGCTATAGGGGATGGAGAAGAGGTTATCCTCGAACTGGCCACCACACTGGCTCGTTGGAAGGAGCAAGGGGGCTCTCGGGAAGAACTTCTCAATGAGTGGAAAAAGATCCCCGGCGTCTTCGTCCCGTCCCTTCACTCACCCGGCGAGACCGTCAGCAGGCGCATTACGGCAGAGCTTGATGAGACAAATTTCCCTTCACAGCTTGTAGTCCCCTTTTGCGAGACCGTGCACGACCGAATCGGTATTGAGATCGCTCGAGGTTGCACCCGGGGTTGCCGCTTTTGTCAGGCCGGCATGCTCTATCGGCCCGTGAGGGAAAGAAAAGCCCAGACCATAATGGAACTTGCGCGGAAAAATATCGGGACGACCGGCTGGGAAGAGGTCAGCCTGTTGTCCTTATCCGCTGGAGACTATTCCTCTATCGGCCACCTGATCAGGCGCATGACCGAAGATTTCGGTAGGGACAAGGTGGCTCTTTCTTTGCCGTCGCTGAGGACAGACACTTTTAACGGGGAAATTGCAGAGCAGATCCGCAAGGTCCGCAAAACCGGCTTCACGCTGGCCCCCGAGGCGGGAACCGACCGACTGCGACGGATTATCAACAAGGGAAACAGCGAAGAGGATTTGGAGCGGGCTGTTACTACAGCATTTTCATTTGGTTGGCAGTCGGTAAAGCTCTATTTCATGGTGGGCCTTCCGTATGAGTCGGATGAAGACCTGGACGGGATCATAGGGTTGATTAGAAAAGCTCCAAAGTGGGCACGAGGGGGGAAGATCACCGCGTCCGTATCCACCTTCGTTCCCAAGCCGCACACTCCGTTCCAGTGGGCAGGCCAGCTTTCAATCGAGGAGACAATTCGCCGGCAGCAGTATATCAGGCGTTACTTTCAGAAGGGGAGGGCGCAGGTCAAGTTTCACAACCCAAAGGCCACTTTTCTGGAGGGAGTCCTGGCCAGAGGAGACGAGCGTCTTTCTGAGGTTATTGAAAAGACATTCAGCAAAGGGGCCAGATTTGACGGCTGGAACGAACACCTCAAGTTTGGTCTCTGGATGGAGGCTTTCGAGGAAGCGGGAATCGACCCGGAAAGATACCTCGCGCCCAGGGAGGTAGGAGGCGCACTCCCCTGGGACTTCATCGATACCGGGGTTCGTCCGGCATACTTCGAGGAGGAGTGGAATAAGGCCCTGAATGAGCAAGCCACTCCGGACTGCCGAGCGGGCGATTGTACTGGGTGCGGAGTATGTGATTTCGAGAAAATCCGCCACAGGATAGCCGACCCCGTGTGTCTGGATGTCGCTAGCCAGTTGTCGTCAAATTCTCAAACCACCGAACCGATGAGACGCCGATTTCGCCTGCGCTATGCAAAGAAAGGCCGAATGAGATTTCTCGGCCATCAGGACCTGATCAGGCTTTTCCAACGGACTTTCCGCAGAGGAGGTATGAAGCTCGATTATTCCCACGGCTTCCACCCGCATCCGAAGTTGAGGTTCTCTCCTCCCCTTGCCCTCGGCCTGGAGAGTATGGCGGAATACCTGGATTTCGACCTGGTCGATTCCATTCTGAAAGTAGCGGACATCTCGGGAATCCTGAAAGAAAGTCTCCCGGAAGGGATAGATCCTCTAACTCTCGACGAAATATCATTGAATGATCCACCGGTTTCCGCTAAAATCCAACAGGTTACATACGAAATTACAGTTTGGGACTCGGTATCACCGGAGGAAATTTTGCGACGCCTTCAAGAATTTAAAGATGCGCCCACTTTTGAGGTCGTCACGGAACACAAGGGCAAATCCAGAAGCCGCAATTTGAAGGAATGGGTTGACGATCTGGATTATTCCCGCGGCAAATTGAAAATCGCGATCCGAAGCGGAGTTTCCGGATCCATGCATCCCGTAGCCGCGATTGCCGCCTTGATGAGGTTGAGCAGGGATACGATGAAGAATCAGGTGATTGTCAAGACGTCCGTCAAGTTGGGTACTTCTTCAGGATAAGAGGCTGCACATGGCCAGTGAGATCGTGATAAACATCACGGAACGGGAAACCCGTTTGGCCCTCATTGAAAACGGCCAGGTTGCAGAGATTCATCTGGAGCGTAAAGGCGAACGGGGAATTGTCGGGAACATCTACAAAGGCCGTGTAATCAAAGTTTTGCCCGGAATGCAAGCCGCGTTTGTGGATATCGGTTTACCTCGGGCTGCTTTCCTCTACGTGGGAGACATTTACCATCACGTCCAAGACCTGGATTTTATGGTCAATGAAGAAGAGCATGAAGAGTCGGAGGAAGCGGAGGATTCTATCACCGAAGGCATTCCCGAGCAGCTTCCGCCATTCACTCCTATCGAAGACCTACTGCAGGAAGGCGAAGACATTCTAGTCCAGATTTCCAAGGAACCCCTTGGAAGCAAGGGCGCACGCATAACCTCGCACATATCCATTCCGGGGCGTCATCTCGTGTTCATGCCCACAGTGGACCACATCGGAATTTCCCGCAGGATAGAGAACGAGGCGGAGCGGCAGAGGCTCAAGGACATCATTGCCCGTATCAAACCTCCTTCGTGCGGAATCATCGTGCGAACCGTGAGCGAGCATGAAAACCTGGAAAAGTTGGAAGCGGACCTCACCTTTCTCCAGGGGACCTGGCAGCACATCCTGGAGAAAGAGAACAAGGTGCCGGCCCCTTCGTTGATATACGAGGATCTTGACCTATGTCTAAGGGGAGTGCGGGACCTGTTCACAGAAAACGTTTCTCGCCTCGTAGTGGATTCCGAAGAGCACTACCGCCGCATCGTGGACTTTATGGAAACGTTCATGCCTTCCCTCAAACCCTGCGTTGAGATGTACGAAGGAGACGAGCCTATTTTCGACTTCTTCGCTATTGAAATGGAGCTCAACAAGGCCCTTGGGAGAAAGGTCTGGCTGAAATCAGGGGGTTACATCAATATCGATTTCACTGAGGCCCTGGTGGCCATTGACGTAAATACAGGCCGATACGTGGGCAAGCGAAACCTTCAGGAAACCATACTGAAAACCAACTTGGAAGCCGTCAAGGAAATAGCTTATCAGCTTCGCCTGAGAAACATAGGCGGGATTATTATTGTGGATTTCATCGACATGGACAGGGCATTGGACCGAGATAAGGTGTCCAATGCTTTGCAGGAAGCGCTGAGAAGGGACAAGCAGAAAACCAATATATTGAAGATATCCGAATTGGGCCTCGTCCAAATGACTCGAAAGCGAACCCGAGAAAGCCTTACCAGGACTCTCTGTGAACCGTGCCCATATTGTGAAGGCAAAGGCTTTATTAAGTCACTGACCACCGTCTGCTACGAGATCTTGCGCGCAATTTCCAGGGGGATTACGGATGAATACTCATCTTGCGTCAGCGTCACTGCGCATCCCGAAGTGGTAAAACTCCTCTTTGAGCAGGAAAGCGAGCAACTGGAGGCGATCCAGCGGCAGTACAACACTACGATCCAACTCAATCCCGACCCCAACCTCTACCAGGAACAATACGAAATTGTGAATTGCTGACTTGTCGCCCCCCTCCCAGCTTCTTAAGATAACTCATTGAAATAACGACATAGTTGACCTAGATTTCCTCCTTGACATCGAGACCCGGCCCGACTATTGTGCTCCTCGCACCTCTCCACTCGTGCTTTGCAAGGAAGCTTCCATGACTGACACGCAAGGCCAGGACCTCACCACCCAAATACTCATACAGATCCGCGATGAAATGCGGGCCATGCGCTCGTCGTTCGAGCGACGGTTCGACGCGCTGGAGGCGCGAATGGAGGGTATCGAAGCCCGGCAGGAGGGCATCGAAGCAAGAATGGGGGGTTTAGAGGCGCGCATGGAGGGCCTTGAAGCCCGTATGCAGGTCATTGAGACGCGCATGGATGCTCTCGATAGGCGCATGGACGCTCTCGAAAAGCGTATGGATTCTCTCGAAAAGCGTATCGAGTCCGTCGAGAAGCGTATGGATTCGGTTGAAAAACGAATGATCCTTCTCGAGCAGGCGATGCTCCGGCTCGAAGGCAAAGTGGACGCCTTGCAGGTTGAGGTGGATTTCCTCCAGGGGAAGATCGATGCCCTGGAGGTTCGGATCGATTCATTGGAAGAAAGGAACGATGCCCGTTTTCAAGACCTCTTTAAACGCTTCAATCAAATTGATGCAGACCTTAAGAAATTTGCCTCCGTAGTGAACAATGCTGTCCTGCACTACGCGGGCGAAATGGACACGGTACGAGAGCGCTTGCAGGTCACTGAGAGTAAATTGGGAATCCCCTACCCGCCGGAATAACCTCTTCCCTGTGAGAGACATTGCATTGAGACGACGAGGCGAGAACAGGATCAATTGGTGGACGGGGCGCGTGCGATCGGTGGACGTGGGGGCAAGACTCAGGCTCGTGCCATATTGGGAAGGAGGGATTACCAAATCCGATAGAATTGAACTGATCATTGACCCAGGACCGTCTTTCGGCGCCGGAGACCATCCCACCACTATCATGGCGCTGGAACTGCTGGAAGTCGCGATAGGCAGGACCGACGAGAAGGGTCGATTTCCTACCATGCTGGATGTTGGCACTGGCACCGGAGTTCTTGCCATCGCGGGCAAAGCGCTTGGCGCCGGGTTCACAGTAGGCCTCGATATTGATCCTGCTGCCGTCTTTATTGCCCGACGCAACGTCGCACTGAACAGTGGTGGTATTCCAGCGGCGGCAGAGCCTAACCCTTCCTTTCAGATGGTGGTGGGCGGTCTGGAATCCATCAAGGGAGTTTTTGACATTGTTGCGGCAAACCTGGCTGCTCCGACGCTGTTAAATTTCCGCGATAGCCTTATAGCCGCGACCGGATCGTTTCTGATTCTGAGCGGTATTGCGGACGCGATGGCAGAAGAGGTGGTCCGAAGCTATGGTTCGGCAGGCTGTTTTTTGGTTATGCGCTGGCGTCGTGAGGAATGGAACGCTGCCTTGTTCCAAAGGAGGGATTTCGCGGAGTAACCGGGGGGAAATAAGACACAGTCAGCTTGGCCCGGATCAAACGAGCCGGCAAAATAAAAATCGAAAATGGAGGGAGCTTGTGGCCCCCTCCTTCCTCGATTCAACGCGTCAAATCACAATGCTCGACGTCAGAGCAAAGGCAGCTTGCTAATCTTCTTCTCCGTGCTGCTTCCCCATGCCCTTCAGCCCGATCAGGGTCGTGCTCCCACTGGACCAATATTCCAAAAGGCCCTCCTGGACCATTTGATTGACCAGATTCTTTACTTCCCGCGGTTTCTTGTCGGTCACCATCGCGTAGAAATCCTTCAGATAGAACTTCGACTTGGCTTTGGATTTCCCTTGCAGGGTTTCCAATATCAGTTTCTTGGCTTCATCGTCGGTCATGGAAAAACTCCTCCTGACCAGTTAGTACTTGAACTGGGTCGACTGGCGCCACGTGGTATAGGCAAATCTGTAATCGTCGATCAGATGATGGCTGAAAGGTATGTTGCATTTCTCGAAGAATCTTTCCCAGCCAATCCTCTCCGCCCACTCTCCCAACCGCTCATACTTGCGAGCGTCCTTGGCGTACACGTCGACTATGTTCTTTACTGCCTTGACTGTGGTCTCCCAACGAGGAGGCTCGTTAGGGATGAAAGGAATGACCACCTTGGAGAACTTCGGCTTGCTTCTCCTGTTGGATAGCTTGCCGCCCACCAGAATGGCTATCCCACTGCCAACCTCGTCTGCAAGCGGCATCGCCGCGCACATGGTGTAGCAGTTTCCGCAGAACATGCAACGGTCCGCATTGACTTCAAGGGACTTGAGGCCGGTGTCTGTCTTTGCGGGCTTAATCGCCGCGGTAGGACAGGCCGCGATTGCAAGCGGGAGTTCGCACAGCTTATCGATCCATTGACTGTCTATCATGGGCGGCTTGCGGTGGATTCCCAGGATGGCTATGTCAGAACAGTGAACTGCTCCGCACATGTTCAAGCAGCACGCGAGCGAGACCCTAACGGGCGCGGGGAGTCTCATCTGCCCGAACTCATCGTAAAGAGCGTCCATTACGGCCTTGACCACGCCGGAAGCATCGATCGCAGGGGTGTGGCAGTGAGCCCAGCCCTGGGTATGAACGATGTTGGTAATACCAGCGCCGGTTCCTCCGACCGGGAACTTGCTTGAACCCGCCGGGAATTTCCTGCTCTTGAGGTCATCGACGAGGGGCTTGACCTTGCTCTTGTTGTCCACCATGAACTCCACGTTGTTCCTGGTGGTGAATCTCAGATAGCCGTCGCAGTGCTTGTCTGCGATTGCGCAGATTTCGCGGAGATGCTCGACACTCATGAGCCGGCACGCGCCCACGCGAACGGTATAGACTTCATCGCCGCTCTCGGCCACGTGAACAAGTACGCCGGGCTCCAAGATTTCATGGTAGAGCCACTTGCCGAAATTGTTCTTGATGACGGGCGGCAGGAAGTCCTTGAAATATCTCGGTCCTATATCAGTAATCCTATCCTTTAGCGGATCCGCAGGATCGTAAGGCATTTTGCAACCTCCTGTTATCTCTGGTGTTTCTTACGGTAAGCTTCAATGTCACGCGTCCAGCCGCCTTCAACTTCTTCTTCTTTCCAGAAGATGTAGGGGTTGGATCTCGGCTCGTCGACCATTCTCGGGTCCGGATCGAGTTCCGTGACACGGAGGAACTCTTGCATACTTTTGCGCTGGATAAGCTCGCCGAGCCGTTCGCGGTTCTTACCTTCTTCCATCCACCAGTCCCACACCTTTTCAACCAACTCTTTGAGCTCACTGAAGGGGGATTCCATCTTCATAAAGGGGACGGTCAAAGTGGCCATCTGAGCGCCTTCCAGGATCGGGGCCTTGGCGCCGAAGAGGACCGACGCACCCGTGTCTTTCCCGATTCTCAGGGCTCGCGGCATGGTGTTAAGGCAGTGCATGCAGCGAGTGCACTCTTTGTCGTTGATTTCGAGTTTGCTGCCGTCCCAGCGCATGCAGTCGGTCGGGCACAGGCCGATGACTTCCTTCTGGATGTCGAATTTGCCCCAGTCCCTGCTAGCGTGGGCACCGGCATTGGGAATGAGTTCGCCGCCGACGTAAGCTTTGACCGCGGCCTGGTCAATACGGATGTTGTCCCGCCAGGTTCCTATTACGGACATGTCAGAACGAGCGATCGAGGCTACGCAGCCGTTGGGGCAGCCATCAAACTTGAACTTGAACTTGTAAGGGAATGCGGGCCGGTGGAGTTCGTCCTGGTACTCGTTGGTCATATTGTGACAGCATTCCTGAGTATCGAAGCAGGCAAACTGGCACCTGGACATTCCGAGGCAGCATTCAGGAGTACGCAGATTCGACCCTGAACCCCCCAAGTCCTGGTTCAACTCATGGGTTAGGTCGAAGAAGAGCGGTTCCAGGTGGTCCGTATTGGTCCCCAGGAAGACGATGTCGCCCGTGGAACCGTGCATGTTGGTCAGACCGCTACCGTGTTTCTCCCAAAGGTCGCACAGTTGGCCAAGGAATTCCGCGGTATAGTACTTGCTTGAGGGCTGGTTCACGCGGACAGTGTGGAAATGGGCGACACCGGGGAAATTTTGAGGCTGGTCGCAATACCTGCCGATGATCCCTCCACCGTATCCGAACACGCCGACGATCCCGCCGTGCTTCCAGTGGGTAACTCTGTCTACGTACGACAGTTCCATGATGCCGAGAAGGTCGTCAGGGGCCTCCTTCAAGGCGTGTTTTCCTTTTTCCACCTGCTGCTTGATATCGGAGACGAAGCTTGGCCATGGGCCCTTTTCCAGTTCATCAAGCATGGGGGTATTGTGTTTTCCCATTAAAGGTTCCTCCTCTCTAAATTTGGGTTTTTTTCGTCACAGGTCAGTCCGGCCTTCATGTTGAGGGGCATTCGCAAAGTAACAAGTCATCCCGCAGGAAAGTTCCTACCCTCTTGCACTTTCCTCGGGAACCACAACTCCGATATTCTAGCGGGTTAAGTGAACGTGAATGGTTCAGGTCACCCAAATGCAGATTCGACAGACTTTATAGGAAATGGCTGAGGCAAGTCAAGAAAAAAAACTTCGACATTTAAGATAAATAAAGGGTTTTCATTGAAAGAGGACTCCCTGGACGAGGCTCCCTCCAAAATCTTTGCTTCACGGGTTTTTCGACTACTCTCTCTCTTGGATTGAGCATCTTTTTCCATCGGTCATTTCGATCTGAACTTTCGACAGACTTCAAGGGTTACTACAACTTTTTCCTCTGATCGCTTATGATATAAGGGTCTCCTAAAACGATTCATTATTGATTAACCTCCGAACATTCTTGGGAAAGGCCGGCCCCTCTCATGAAAAATCATTTCGCTCCGCGAGAGCGGTTTCTCTACTCATCCCCCGGCGGCCTTGTGCAGTTTGATAACAAACGATTGGAGTCATTCTTACCTCTGACACGCCCTAACGGATTCAAAGAGACAGTCTCGCAGATCACCTACCGGATGTATCTAGAGGGCGTCCGCCAGTTCATTCACGATCACTGGGAGCGGTTTCTCGAAGTTCTCGCCGACCAGGGTTTAGAAAATACCGCTAACATTCAATGCATTGATATCATAGCTGAAAAACACGGCGGTGATTACCATCCTGCGAAGATTGCTGTTCAGTCCGCCGGCGCACGCCATTACTTCGTCGTGAATGTGGCCTTGACCTCCAGAGGCAAACAGCGAGTGACCCTGGATTTTCATCTTCTGGCCACGCTGCGCGAGCGATTCCCCGCCAGGTTCACTCCCAAGGCATATTTTTTGGGCGAGGTAATCCAGCAGGCCAAGAACGAGGAAGATCTCGTCATGTATATGTTTATGGGGGAATGGCTGGACGGGCATCACGAGTTTCATCTTTCCGTCGAGCCCGAAAGCGGGACATACGCGACAATTCTGTGGGACTTAAATAGAGGGTATCGCTTTCTCCCTCGCGATACGTCGGCTGAGATTTTCAGGCAGGCTGCTTTAATCCTGACCTATTATTACGATACGAAGACGTTTGCAGAGGTGTATCCGTGGCACCACGCGGCCGGTGATTTTGTAGTTAAATGCTCTGCCGGGGTCGTGGACGTTAAATTGATCACTCTGAGGCAGCATGCGCCTCGCATTGTATTTCCGGAGCATTCTTTCGATAATAGCTTAAAGGCGCTTCTGATTTTTCTGCAAACCTCACCGTTAGAATGCGGCTTGACAGGTTGGACGGGATAGGGGCAATTGCTTGGGCTGGGGACCACGCAGTTGAAGGGGCAATCAGCGGATTTATTGCAGGCATGGAAGCACAGGTCGCTGCCGACATGTGTGACGACATGCTGCTCCAGAAGTTCCTGCTGGCGGCAAAAAGAATGTCGCCGACAGAGTTGGCAGAGATTTTTCAAATAGTCACTGAATCCTACGACGAACAGGCCCCGGACTTGCCAGTGATCCTCGACCATCTGGTTGACCATATCTTTGAGGTGTATCGGCGGTTCCAGGAGCTTCCGTCATCTCTTGCAAGAGCTTGAGCCCGAGGGGCGGCTCACGAAATCGACCCGAGGTCAGTCGGTGGGCTTTTTTTATGCGTGGGAATTCACTATTATTAATTACAGTACGGCTGTGCGGGAACCAATCCGTTTTCAAACAAGTGACCATGGCGGGCGGAGGCCCGCCGCTGGAATGATCGTAGGGACAGCGTCCCTGCCGGCTATGCTCGTATGGTGCCACGGATGTGCGAAGCTCATCCGTGCGCGGACGAGCCGGACGGCACGTCCGTGGCACCAATCTATCAAGCATTTTCATGCTTCTTTGTAGCTTTCTAGGAGCCTGTCGCGTAACTTCGAACATTGGCGAAATCGTGCTATCGTGGAGACTATGCTCACTGCTTCAGTGCTCCACCCAGGCTCCTATGAGTCTGACATACTAAGTTTTTTCCTTGGCAGCCTCCGAGATATGCCGGGCCAGCAGGCACCATCGTGCCACGAATTTGGGAAAGTCCCGGATCGCGTTGCGCAACAGCCTCCTAGCTACGGGAGTTGGTATGAATCACCGAATCGGCCACGCCTTCCCCAAGTGAAACTCTGGACACACATGTCATGCTATTGAGAAATGAGGCACAATCGAATATTCCCAGAGTAGTTCTTGCAGCCCTAAGAGGCGGCGCGGGCAAGACTTTTCTCACCGTCGGGCTCATTGCAGCCCTGCGCAAGCGCGGACTTGACCTTGGTGTTTTCAAGAAGGGGCCGGATTACATTGACGCCGGGTGGCTTGGGCTAGCCGCGGGAGGAGTCTGCTACAATCTCGACGCATACCTGTGTGATCGCGATACCGTCCTCGGGTCTTTTTTCAGAAGATCTCGCCGGAAGGACGCTGCCATTGTGGAAGGGAATCGTGGCCTTTTCGACGGGGTAGACGCTGCCGGCAGCTACAGCACTGCGGAATTGGCCAAAATTCTGAGGGCGCCGGTTGTGCTGATTGTCGATGCCACCAAGGTCACCAGGACCGCGGCCGCTCAGGTCCTCGGGTGTCGAATGCTGGACCCTACCCTGGAATTGAAAGCCGTCGTCTTGAACCGGGTTGCGGGAGCACGACACGAACGAATTCTCCGCGACGCTATTGAACGCGCGACTTCCATCCCTGTGATCGGGTCAGTTGGCAAACTGTCGCTGATCAACTTTCCCCAAAGGCATTTCGGTCTTCTTCCATTGCAGGAACACCCTCAGGCCCTCGAATTCGTGGAAGAAGCCGGTAAGGTGGTCGAGCGCTCCGTGGATCTGGACAAACTCCTTGAAATCGCTACTTCCGTGGAGGATTTTCAGTTCGGTGCGGCGTCGGATCTGTCGGGTTGTCGTCGGCACCCGCAACCGGGAAGCTTGCGCATTGGAATTCTGAAAGATTCTGCGTTCCAGTTCTATTATCCGGAAAATCTGGAGGCCCTGGAGAGCAAAGGCGCCCGGCTCGTGGAAATAAGCGCGCTGGTGCCGGCGGAATTGCCTGAACTGGACGCCTTGTACATAGGGGGTGGCTTTCCCGAGACGCACGCAGAAGCCCTTGCCTGTAATCAGATCTTCAAGAAGTCGCTTCTCAAGGCAGCAGAAAATGGCCTTCCGGTGTACGGAGAGTGTGGTGGTTTCATGTATCTTTCCCGCAGCCTTCGGATAGACGAAAAAGTTTACCCGATGGTTGGAGTCTTTCCGGTGGATACGGTCCTGCAAAGAAAGCCGCAGGGTCTGGGGTACATCCATGTGGAGGTGACCGCTCCGAATCCGTTTTATCGGGTAGGGGCAGTGCTTACCGGACACGAGTTCCATTATTCTCGTGTGGCCAACTTAGATGAGACCCAAATCGCATTTGCTTTCCGGGTATTGAGAGGTTATGGCATGGACGGCTCACGTGACGGAATTTGCGTTCGAAATGCGCTTGGGACCTACGTTCATCTACATGCGCTCGCTGAGCCCGCATGGGCAGAAACCCTGGTGGCCAAAGCCTCGGAGTTCCACGCATCCTGTGCCCCCGAAATAGATAGAGACCTCTCGTACTCAGCCCGTTGAATCTTCCGTGTTTAGTTTCTTTCCGGCCATAATTTTGTCCGTTGGTACTTCAAATCCTGCTCATTCATGATATGCAGGTGTTTATGGTTCACAAAACAAACGTCCCCAGAATTGTCATCGCGGCCCTCAAAGGGGGCGCGGGCAAGACTTTTATCACCGTCGGACTTGCCGCGGCGCTTCGTAAGCGAGGACTGTCACAGGCCGTCTTTAAGAAAGGTCCGGACTATATAGACGCCGGCTGGCTCGGATCCGCGGCCGGCAGCGATTGTTACAATCTTGATTCTTATCTGTTTAGTTTCTGAGATTGTCAGAGCTTCTTTTGTAAGGCGATCTCTCGGCAGGGATATCTCTGTTGTAGAAGGGAATCGGGGTATTTTCGATGGTGTCGATGCCGAGGGTAGTTACAGTACTGCTGAACTGGCCAAGCTGATTAAATCGCCAGTGATATTGATTGTTGATGCTACCAAAGTGACACGCACCGCAGCCGCGCTGGTTCTTGGATGCTCAACTCTGGACCCGCAACTGAACTTGCAGGGGGTTATTCTGAACCGAGTGGCGGGGGTCCGGCATGAGACAATTCTTAGGCAGGCCATTGAAGATGCAACCCCAATTCCCGTATTAGGGTCGATCGACAAGCTGCCCCTGGAGAATTTTCCCCAGAGGCATCTAGGTCTTCTCCCGCTGCACGAGCACCCAAGGGCCGCAGAGTTCATTGAGGAAGCGGCCGCTGTGGTGGAGCAATCGGTAGGAGTGGACCGGCTGCTCGCAGTAGCCGACACGGCGAGACAGTTATCCATCGAAGCGCGTTGGGAGCATCTGGAAAACCAAGCTTCCAGTGATCCTTCCCCTGTGCGCATAGGCGTGCTGAGAGACTCGGCATTCCAGTTCTACTACCCCGAGAACCTGGAAGCTTTCAGCAGAAACGGTGCCCGACTGGTCGAAATAAGCGCCTTGGCTCCCGAAACGTTGCCTGAGTTGGATGGGCTTTACATAGGGGGAGGATTTCCCGAGACTCATGCCGAGCGGCTGGCCGAAAACATCGTTTTCAAGAGGTCTCTACAAGCTGCCGTCCGAAAGGGACTCCCTGTGTACGCGGAGTGCGGTGGATTGATGTACCTGTCCAGAAGTCTTCGGATCGATCAAAAAAATTTTCCCATGGTGGGGGTCTTTCCGGTCGATACTGTGCTGGAGCGAAGGCCCCAAGGGCATGGTTACATCCGCGTGGAAGTATCGAGTCCCAATCCCTTCTACCCAATCGGAGCCGTGCTGACCGGCCACGAGTTCCATTATTCGTATGTCACGGGGGTGGATGACCCTGCCGCAACGTACGCTTTTCGGGTCCTGAGGGGTCACGGCATGGACGGGGCCCGCGACGGAATTTGCATCAATAACGCTCTTGGAACGTACCTGCATGTCCACGCTCTTGGAGAACCGCTTTGGATAAAGGGGATATTGAAGAGGGCCCGGGAATTTCGGACAATTGCCGGGGTCGAAGACCGGGAACAGCACCGAGAAGGTCGAGCACAAGGGCTAAACATGGGCTGAAATCAGCCTCAAGTCTCATCGGACACAGCCGCAGGCTCCTATCATGGAATACAAGAAACAAATAAGCGCGATCCTCGGACCGGGAGGCATTCTCGAACACGCTATCCAGGGGTACGAACATCGTAAGCAACAAATCCGAATGACTCTGGAAGTCTTCGAGGCTGTGGCGGCCGGTGACCGACTGATCATCGAAGCTCCCACCGGCACGGGCAAGACACTCGCATACCTGGTGGCCGCAGCACTCTCCAGGAAGCGGGTGGTCATCTCAACGGGGACCAAGAATCTGCAGGAACAGCTCTTCTTCAGGGACATACCGTTTGTCCAGGACAAGATCTTTTCCTCCTTGAAAGCTGCCCTGCTCAAGGGAAGGGGAAATTTCGTGTGTCACGCGAGGCTGCGCCGATTTCTGCGACAGCCACATCTGCAAGGTATCAGAGATGCCGGTCCACTGGAGGAAATTCTAGAGTGGTACCGACAAACACGAGAAGACGGACAAGGCGATCGCGCGGAATTGGTAAATCTCCCGGATGATGACCCTACTTGGCCGGAAATTTGTTCGACCACGGAAACATGCCTTGGCAAGAACTGCCCGGACAGAAACGATTGTTTCATCCAGAAAATGAGGGCGAGGGCTTACGAAGCGGACTTAATGGTGGTCAACCATCACTTGCTCATGTCCGACCTTGCCGTCAAGGAATCAGGTTTCGGTGAAGTAATCCCTCGTTACGACGCGCTGGTCGTTGACGAAGCTCATGGCCTTGAAGACGCTGCGACGCAGCATTTCGGTTTTCACATGAGCCAATTCAGGATCGGCAGGTTGGTCCGTGATGCTCGCTTGGAACTGAATCAGGCCGGCGCCGAAGCACAAAAGTTTCACGATGTGCTATCATCTCTGGAAAGCCACGGAAGGCGCCTGTTCGTTGGGTTTCCGGAGGTTGGGTCATCTCGGGTGACATTGCCGACCGTGAATGAGGACTTGGAGGAAATTCGTGACGCTCTGTGTGTAAATCTTCAAGCCCTCGCATCTATGGTGTCTAACGTTCCCAAAATCTCTGACGAGCTGCGTTCGGTCGCGAGGAGGGCGCTCGAGGTCAGTGCAGAACTGGGAATTATACTTGCCTCCGAACCAGCGGGTGACTTTGCATGCTGGGCTGAACGCCGTGACAGGAATTTGATTCTGCATGCTTCACCTGTCCAGGTGGGTAAATTGCTCAAGGCCAGGCTTTACGAGCGTGTGCCTGCGATTGTGTTCACCTCCGCCACGCTGTCGGCAGGCGGGACCTTTGATTACTTCAAGTCACGTTTGGGCTTGGACGACGATCCTGCCCCGTCCGAAGTGATACTAGGTTCTCCCTTCGATTACGCTTGCCAAACGATGCTTTATATTCCTCGGTCCATCCCAGAGCCGAACGCGCAGGGGTTCACGGAGGCCCTGGCGCCGGTCCTGGAGGAGATCCTCACGCGGACCAGGGGTAGGGCCTTTGTCCTCTTCACGTCCTACAGAAACATGGAACACGTCCACGCGCAAATGGAGGGCCGTGTGCCGTTTCCGTTGCTCCTTCAAGGGTCAAAGCCGAAGGGCCGCCTGTTGGAAGAGTTTCGAGAGCGAGCCGGTTCGGGTACTTTTCGCCACCTCGTCATTTTGGGAAGGAGTGGATGTGCAAGGGGAGGCGCTCTCATGCGTTATTGTAGATCGACTACCTTTTGCGCCGCCGAACGAACCGATAGTGTCCGCGAGGATAGAAAAGCTCCGAAAACAGGGACAAGAGCCCTTCTACTCCTTTCAAGTGCCTATGGCTGTGATTGCCCTCAAACAAGGGCTGGGGAGGTTGATCCGTACGTGTTCTGACAGAGGAATACTCTGCATCCTTGACCTGAGAATTCTCACAAAGCCTTACGGGAAGATTTTTCGAAAAAGCCTTTACGAAAGCCCGCTTCATCGCGATCCCCGGGATATCGAGACATTCTTCTCAGGAGATCATACCTGCGAAGGGATGCTTCCGAAGCAGATCAACGCCGAAGCTGGCTAATACGAATGTGCATGCAACGAGGCAAATGACGACAAAAGTCTGGAGGCTCTGTGCGGCTAAAGGATGTAATCAAATTCTTAGGTGAAAGAGTTGGCCGCGTCGCCAATTTCCGCTCGCTGAAAGGAGTTCCGGCGGATACTCCAAAGGAGCCCGACGCTCCATATTTCATCAAAGTTGCCGATAAGGCCTTCGACGAATTGAACGTGAGCCTCTCCGGAAGAATCTCAGTGGAAAACGCGGAGCTTGTCCGAAAGAGACTGGTCGAGACAGTCAAAGGGCAACCGATGAAGAACGTCGTGATAGACTTGGACGCAGTAAAATACTTCGACAGACTCGGCCGCGGCGATCCTCATAGAACTGCACAGACTGTGCTCCGATCAGCAAAATTCGCTAAAATTAATTAACGTGCCTCCCCGGATTCAGAGCTTTCTCGATCTTGTGGAGTTCGAACATTTCAAGAGTGCAGGAATTCTGGAGCCTCAACCCGAACCCCATCTGTTGGTCCAGATCGGCGCGGGAGCCCTGACCTTGCGCAGGCACGCGAGGGACATTGTTACCTTCATCGGTGAGTCTGCGATGGCCCTCATGCATGATCTCTCGAGTCCCCGCAATCTCAGGTGGGACCGGATTTGGCCCCTTATAGACAGAAGCGGCTCGGACGCTGTGCCGATAGTGACCATCCTGAGTTTTTTGATGGGGGGAATTCTCGCATTTCAAGGGGCTATTCAACTTCGAAAATTTGGCGCCAACATTTTTGTCGCGGATCTTGTGAGCCTTTCAATATGCATGGAGATGGGCCCTCTGCTTACCGCTCTGATTGTCGCCGGCCGGTCAGGTGCGGCCTACGCTGCACAAATAGGAACCATGCAGGTGAGCGAAGAGGTGGACGCGCTCCGGGTGATGGCCGTAGATCCCATTCGGTACCTGGTCTCTCCAAGAATACTGGCCGTAGCGTTTATTCTCCCATGTCTGACACTATTTGCGGACCTGATCGGCATGGTGGGAGGATGTGTCGTCGCTGCCCTCTCTCTGGATGTTACCCCTGTAGGATTTTTTAATCAGGTTCACAAGGTGCTCGAGTTGAGTGACGTGGTTAAAGGCCTCGTCAAGAGTTTCGTCTTCGGAATTGAGATTGCCACTATAGGCTGTCTGAGGGGTTTCCAAGTGAGAGGGGGAGCAGAAAGTGTCGGGAATGCCACCACCTCCACGGTGGTGACCTCTATCTTTATTTTGACTGTCACCGATGCTGTTTTCGCTGTGCTTTATTACTATCTTCCTTCCTTGTGAAAAATGTGAATATATGGGGGAAGGGGACGCGTTCGAGCCGTGCTGGGCGTTACCACTGCCATGCGGAGATGACGCGTTGGATGAACACCTCTGTGCGTTGGGACCACCTTGAGCGAATCGACAAATCAAAATGTAGCAGCCGGCCCCATTATCTCCGTGAGGGACCTTAAAACCGGCTACGGTGACGAAATTGTATTGGAAGGCGTGTCCTTCGACGTCCAAGAGGGAGAAGTGTTTGCAATTTTAGGACGGTCCGGTTGCGGCAAGACCACCCTTTTCAAAACCGTCATAGGGCTCCTCCCGCCCCAACACGGTGAAGTGATCGTGGATGGGGAAAAAGTGCTGCCGGTCGCGGAAGGTGGTTCCGAACGCGTGTTTCGAAAGATCGGCGTGCTTTTTCAATCCGGCGCTCTGTTCAGTTCTATGACTCTGGCTGAAAATGTGGCATTTCCACTCAGACAGTACACGTCCTTACCGGAAAGAACCATCGAGCAACTTGTAATATTGAAGCTCACGCAAGTCGGCCTGACCGGGTATGAGAGGTTGCTCCCGTCGGTACTCAGTGGAGGAATGCAGAAAAGGGCGGCTTTGGCGAGGGCTATGGCGCTGGATCCAAAGATACTATTCTTCGATGAGCCATCCGCGGGACTGGATCCCGTCACCAGTGTCGAGCTTGATCGAACGATCCTGGAAATCAACCGCGCTCTGGGAACCACTATGGTTATAGTTACCCACGAGCTGTCCAGCATCTTTTCGATTGCCAATAGGGTCATCATGCTCGACGCGGGAGAGAAGGGTATCATCGCAGAAGGGAAGCCGGATGAACTAAAAGAAGGCTCCGATGACCCCAGGGTCAGGGATTTCTTTAGTCGGTCCGTCCCCTATAGGTAGAGAAAAAGCAATAAGGAGGTCTATGTCATAGTGGACCCCGCGGACGCACCTCTTAACTTATGGAATAGAGGATCTTAGATCGCTATTTGCCAATAAGGCGATACAGGGGCAGGCCAACAAGAGACTTCGCAATATTCATAGGATTTGATTCCCTGGAGGGCGCTAGGTCCTGCCACCAAGGAGAACAACATGTCCACCCAAGCAGATAAATTCAAAATAGGGTTATTCCTGGTCTCGAGCTTGTTTCTGGCGGTGGTCGTCGTTATATGGCTTGGAGCCTCGCGGTTTTTCGAGGATTCCCAAACGCTGGTGGCTTACTTCACCGAGAGCGTCCAGGGATTGGAAGAGGGCAGTCCGGTCAAGTTCAGGGGCGTTCCCGTTGGCAGGATCAAGGGAATTCGAATGGCGCCTGATACCAGGCTCATTGAAGTGCTGTTAAGCCTAAACAGGAATTTCAAGGTCAGCGACGACCTCGGAATCAAAATGAACCTGATGGGCTTGACCGGCATGAAATACCTGGAAATGGACACATTTCGGTCGGATCAGCAAAAGGAGCCTATCGAGCTGAACTTTGAGCCCCGTTACCGGGTGATTCCCACATACCCTTCTGATATCAGGGAATTAGGGACTGCCTTGGAAAGCATTTTCCAGAAGGTGAAGGCTCTTGATGTGGATAGGATGTCCAACAACATTCTGAAAGTGACCTCCCGACTTGACACGATTCTGGCTGATCCTAAACTCGACACTGCCGGCGCCAATGCTGCGGAAACCCTACGCGAGCTCCGGGAAACTGCCAAGAAGATCCATGACGAGGTTTCGCGCTCTCAACTTTCCAAAGTGATTACACGGACCTTCGACAAAGCTTCGGAGTTTTTCCAGGCGAGCACGGAAACTACGCGAAACGCTGACCGAATGATTCGTCGGACTGATAACAATATTTCCAACTTGAGCCAAAAGCTCGACAGGAGCGCGGACAATTTGATCGACTTCACGCGGATGATAAAGCTCAAACCGTCCAGCATAATATTTGGACCGGAAGAAAAACCTGGGCAAAAGCGTTGAAGTGAGTGGATAACTTTGAGAAGGTTTAGCGATGGCGAGATTTCTCGTGATTTGGTTGTGCAAAACCCGCGTTGCAAAATCTCGCGCGCCGCACCGGCACAGAGGCTGCTTCAAGGTAGGGTGACACTGGAATTTGAAATGTAGCGGGCTACCAACCACTGTTTTCCCAAGTCCTATTGCCGCAGTCTTCACTCTGGGGCTTATTGTCGTTTTGGCCGGGTGTGCCCTCAGGAGTCGCGATATGATCGCCTATCACGCCTTCGATTATCCTGCCCCTGCCAAAGAAACCAACCCGCCGATCCCTGGAACTCTGATGGTCTATCGGTTTCTTACCGCGCCGTCAGTGGATATCGACACCCTCGTCATCTCTCAATCCTCGGGGGCTGAAAAGTCGGCCCGGCTTCACCATTGGGAGGACAATCCGGCGGACATGATAACCGAATTGGTGGTTCGCGACCTGGATAGTTCCGGGCTCTTTGAAAAGACGGTGGATCAAATGAGCAGCGCGGGTACCGCTACGCTCTGGAGGGGACAATACGCAATCTTCAGGGGATCATTAAGGACGGTACAGGCCGAGCACTGATTGAAGTGGAAGCCGGCCTGACAGACTTTGAGGCGCCGTCGGGCACGGAAAAAACCTTAATCAAAAAAAACTACCGAATCGAGGTCCCTAGCCAGGATACAACGCCGGAATCCATCATTACGGCGCTCAATCAGGCTGCGAAAGAATTCTCGGAGCGCCTTCGCAACGACATTCGCTCTGCCGTGGAACCCAAGGTTCCTGAACAGGAGAAAAGAAAGCCGCTCGAAGCGAGCCGCTCCAGGCCAGGAAAGCCAATTAAATCTCGCAAGTAATAAGGCTGTTTTTGAGAAGCCTGCTGCCGCACACTTCGGGCCCGCTGCACCAGTAGCTTGTCCCGCTGGAGGGATCGGAAAATATTTGCCGTTCCGGGTCAGGGCTGGTATTCCATTTGGCGACTGTTTGGCATTATACTCATGCAGGGAACTTTTTACCAATTTGCCCGTAAAGCAGCGAGGCGGAATTATGAAGCGTATCCTTGTTGTGGACGACGAAAAACACATCTGCGAGCGTGGACAGAAGTGAGCTCGAAGACGAAGGATACAATGTGACCGTGGCAAACTCGGGTGCAGAAGCGCTGAGGGCAGTGGAGGGCAATCCCCCTGACCTCATTGTGCTCGATGTACAGATGCCCGGAATGGACGGAATCGAGACCCTGGAGAAGTTGCTGGGCCGCGATCAGGGAATTCCCATAATATTGAACACCGCGTACAGCCACTATCGAGAGGATTTTACCACATGGGGAGCGGATGCCTACGTGGTCAAGTCGTCTGACACCACAAAACTTAAGAGAGAAATAAAGAGGCTGCTGGGCAATGAGTAGCAGCAATGAGATGAAAAATACGCTGACCATCCTGATGGCAGGGGGTAAGGGCGAACGACTCTACCCCCTCACCAAGGCGCGGGCCAAACCTTCAGTGCGGTTCGGCGGCATCTACCGGATCGTCGATTTCACCCTTTCCAACTGTCTTAATTCGGACATTCGCCGGATCTACGTCCTGACTCAATATCGATCCCTTTCTCTCGACCGCCACATACGACTGGGATGGAGTGTCTTCAATCATGAACTGGGGGAGTTCATCGAGTGCGTACCACCCCAACAGAGAAACGTAGACCGATGGTACCGTGGCACCGCTGACAGCATTTACCAAAACATCTATCTGCTCCAAAGGGAAAGACCTAAGCGCGTGCTCATTCTGTCAGGGGATCACATTTATAAGATGAATTACAATGATATGCTCGCTTTTCACATGGAGCAAAATGCCGAATTGACAGTCGGCGGCGTCGAGATCGATCGGTCGGAAGCAAGCCACTTCGGAATTATAGGAAGCGACGACAACTTCAGAATTATCGATTGGGAAGAAAAGCCGGCAAATCCGAAACCGGTTCCGGGAAAACCGGATAAATCATTTGTCTCCATGGGCGTTTACATCTTCAACACCGAAACGCTGGTCAAAAACGTCATCGCGGATGCCAAGGACGCTTCATCCTCGCATGATTTCGGCAAAGATGTGGTCCCGCGTATGATCCACAACAGCAGAGTCTTCGTGCACAACTTCAAGGAGGCCAATAACGAAGAGGGGCGTTACTGGAGAGATATAGGAACAATCGACGCATACTGGGAGGCCAACATGGACCTCTGCTCAGAGGTTCCCCAGTGCAATCTCTACGATGAGAATTGGCCGATCAGGACTTACCAAGAGCAAGTGCCCCCTGCAAGAACTGTCTCCGTGGCCTCACAAGAAGGCGACGGTCGTTTGGACAGCCAGGTTTGGAACTCAATGATATCGGGTGGCTGCGTGATATCAGGTAGCTTTGTCCGGAACTCTGTGCTTTCTCAAAACGTTCGTGTCGATGCGGGAAGTGTTGTGGAGGAGTCGGGACCGCTCGAAGGAGTGTGCGTGGGGCGACGTGCCAGAATCCGCAAAGCAATCATAGACCAGGACGTTTACGTGCCCGATGGATTTTCAATCGGTTATGAGCCTGGCGATGATAAGCGCCGCTTTACGATATCTTCCGGCGGCGTGGTTCTGGTGCCTCGGGGGATTAGGCTCGATTAACGGAAGTATATATCGTGGGCCCCCGGGGTGAGTTTCTGTTTAGCAATATCCATTTGCCGAGAATGTTAAGCGTGCGGCCGGTTGTTTCTTAGATTCCCAACCATCGAAAAACTTTAGGCAATGAGGAATGCAATATGCCGGAAGTATCTGTTCGGGGGCAGCGGCTGGCCTATGAGGTTCAGCCTTTGGAACTTGATAAATCATCGCTGTCCGTAGTCTTTATTCATGGGAGCGGCGGCGATCGGGAGGATTGGCGTGCGCAACTGGACGGGCTCTCAGGGGCTGCCAACGTCATGGCTCTGGAATTGCCCGGTCACGGGGCATCTGACCCGCCGGGAGAAACCACAGTGGATGCCTACGCGCAATGGGTTACGGATTTTATTGAGGCTCTGGGTCTCCAAAAGGTAATGCTGGTCGGTTGCTCTTTGGGAAGCGCTATCACTCAGTGGATTGCCCTCTTCACTCCCCAACCCTGGCTTGTGGGGATAGGGCTGGTAGGCGCAGGGGCTCGCCTGCGCGTTCATCCCGCGGTCCTCGAGGGTCTTCGACAGGATCCGGACAAAGCTTTGGCCATGCTCTCCGACTATTGTCTGTCCCCTGCATCAGAGGGACCGCTTCGGGAAATACTAAGGGACAAATATATCAAGACTTCCGCTGAGTTGGTGCATGGAGACTTGAGCGCGTGCGACAAATTCGACGTGATGAATAGCATTCACAAAGTACGATTGCCCACCTGGATACTTGTAGGAGAAGACGACCAACTCACTCCGGTCAAGTACGCTCGCTACCTGCATGAAACCATTGAAGGCTCACGCCTGGCTGTTGTCCCGCGAGCGGGACATCTGGCCATGATGGAAAAGCCGGAGGAGTTCAACCGGCTCCTCGCTGAGTTCCTGACCGAATTGAAGGGATGACCTTGCCTTGAGCGTACTTGAGGTAAAGGGCCTGCCGGGCGCCCGAACGACAAGATGCCGTACCAAGCGCTCACCTTGCCGACAAACTAGATCGTGTCAGGTATTGGTTACCTCTCGGAGCAGATCTATGTCCTCAAGCATCATTCCTGCCCCGCGAGCTACAGTGGATAGCGGATCTTCGGGCACAACCACCGGGACGCCTATTTCGCGGCGTACCCGCACATCCAGGTTTTTGAGGAGCGCCCCGCCGCCGGTAAGCACGATGCCCGTGTCTATAATGTCCGCGGCCAGTTCCGGTGGACATTGTTCCAGGGCCATTTTTATGCTGTCCACCATAGAGTTCACCGAATCCATTATGGCGTGGGCCACATCCGTAGAGTTGACTGTTATGGTTTTGGGGATGCCGTCCATCAAATCGCGCCCCTTTATATCCACTTCTTCGATCTCGTCGTCTATGTAGGCTCGTCCTACCAGCACCTTGATCTGCTCGGCAGTTGCAGGCCCGATAAGAAGGCTGTAATTCTTGCGAATAAAATTGAGGATATCCGTATCCAGCCTATCTCCAGCTATCTTGCTCGAGTTGCTGTAGACGACACCGGTAAGGGAAATGATCGCAACCTCGGTAGTCCCGCCACCGATATCGACAATCATGTTGCTCAGAGGCTCGGTGACGGGGAGGCCGGCCCCCATGGCCGCGGCCATAGCTTCCTCCACGATGAAGACCTCGTGAGCCCCTGCGTTGAGGGCCGAGTCCCGGACGGCCCGTCTTTCCACCGGGGTTACGCCCGCCGGCACGGAGATGATCACGCGTGGACTGACAAAGGATTTCCGTTGGTGAACTTTCTGGATGAAAAACTTCAGCATCAAGCTGGCAATTTCGAAATTGGCGATGACGCCTTCTCTGAGGGGGCGAAATACCTCGATGGAGCCGGGAACTCGTCCTATCATCTTCTTGGCGTCTTCGCCTATCCAAACTTCTGACCTTCGCTTGTCTTTCTTGCGAACAGCCACCACCGACGGCTCATTGAGTACGATCCCCCTTCCACGTGCATATACCAGTGTGTTTGCCGTACCCAGATCTATTGCAAGGTCCTTCGAAATCTTGGACGCTATAAAGCTAAAAAGCATCAGTTGCCCTTTGAAGACCTTGCTATTGCCCTTGCAACGCCCGATACGAAGCAGCGGTTATGGTCAGAGCTTTACCTCTATGATGGAAGCGTTTTTCAGTTCTTCGATGTATTCCTTCATGCGGGCAAGTATGGTCTCATTTCTCACGAGGGTGATGACTTTGGCGCGGACTTTTCTGTATTCTTTTTCCTCGGCCGGCGTTAGTATTTCCGAAGCTTTCTTGGGCTTGGAGACACCTGATTCCGGTCCGTCTTTTTCAGCATCGTCCCCTTCATTGCCAGCCTGGCTTTCGTTGTGAGATTGCTGCTGGGTTGGGGCTTTACGCCGCTTTTGATTCTCTTCCCACTGTTTCTCCAATTGCTCGCGGAGCTTTTTCGGGATTGGGACCTTTTGCACGGTCCTACCTTTGCCGTCTGCCAAATAAAACATGACAAGCGAATCCTTAGTGGTCAAGGGAGGACTCACATCTCCAGGCTTCAGGTGCTGCACAAGCTTTTGCATGGGCGGGACCATGTCCTTGTAGTCCATGACTCCCAGATCTCCCCCCTTGGAGGCCAGAGAATCCTGAGAATATTTCTTGGCCAGTTGCGCGAAGTCTGCTCCTGTCATAGCCTCCCGGTAGATCTGCTTGGCCTTCTCTATCTGTTTTTCCGCACTCTTGCGATTCTTATCCGCCGGCATTTTCAGCGTGATTTGCCTCAGCCTCAGCTTGCCTCCAATGTACACGTCCTCATGGGTGGGTATTTTGGGTTTCCATCCTCTTGGGGAGGGTGGGATGGTGTTGAGCTTTCGACCATCTTCTTGTAGAGTTTCTTCGATATTTTCCCGATTCTTCTTGAAGTAGAGCTGAGCGTCATCTTCACTCAATGGCACCTTTTGCGTCACCTCGGTGGCAATTAACCGGGTCAACGTAAGCTGACGCTTCATTATCTTTCGGTATTCCGGATAATTAAGCCCGTTGGCCGCCAGCAACAGGACAAATTGATCTTGGCTAATGTTGTTCCGCTTTTTTATCGCCTCTATTGAGGCGTCTACTCCTTTCTCATCAACTTTAACCCCTTTCTTGGCCGCTTCCTGTTCCAGGAGGTGAATAACTATAAGCTCATCGAGAATCTCACGTTCGGTAGGCCATTTGCCCGGCGGTATGACACCGAGAGGCAGATTTGTAAGATTCCGCATGAAAGGTTGCTTGTGCTTCTTTATGTCCGATTCAAGGATGACGTCCCCGTTCACTACCGCTACTACCCTATCCGAATAGATCTCGGCGAAGAGCGGTTTGGTGAACACGGCTAAACCAAGGAGCAACAACAAAAAAAAGACATTCTTATGATTCATGTTCCCCTGCCGGGGGCCCGGCAAATTTGCAGGCAAGCCTTGAAGCTTCTCCTGCTTGATATGATACCAATTCGCTTTCATGCGAGTAAGCACGGCGGGCGCCCGGCGTTCTGCGCGGGGCCGCTACCACCTAGGGGTTGGCGTCCCTGCCGGCCATTGCTAAAATCATCTGCCTGATCGCGCATTAGTATGGTTTCCCTCGCTTCCAACAAGGGAGATGTGTTGCCCTGTCCCTCATACCAGTCCACGGACCTTGGGGCAAGTCTTCAGCATCAGCCTCGGCCAAGTCAATCAGTGCCTCCCGTCTTGGGTGCAAGATACACGGTACAGCGCCTAATCGTTACACTTTTAATCGAAAGCCGTCTATTTTTCAACCTTGGGCGGACCACATTCCCTTTTTCAAGCAGGCGGAAGAACGCTGGCAGGCGCCGACTCTCTGCCGTAAGTGGCTTCCGCTAATCGTTCCAGTAGTGCAATGCACTTCTTGATCCTGGATTCCGGGTCAACTTTCCCGACATGCAGGGCAAGGCGGTCGCCGGGTAGCAACCGGATCCGACGATCCTGGTGGGCCCACGCGATCAAGATTTGCGGATTAACCTGAGTTTCAGGATCAAAGGCAAGGACAAGGTCTCGCTCATTGTAGTCAAGCCTTTGGATTCGAACCTCTTTCATCGCCAGCCTGATCCGCATGACCTGCATGAGATGGGAGACCTGCAAAGGAGTTCGGCCATAAAGGTCAATTATTTCTTCCTCTATCTCATCGATCTCTGCTTGCTCGGCCGCGCGCGACAGCCGCTTGTAAAGATTCATGCGCTGTTGCGGATCTGGAACGTAGTCCTCGGGAATAAGAGCTTCCAGCTTCAGGCGTATATCCGGATCGATCCTGGGAGGCGGTTGATCCCCCTTTATCTCTTGAATCGCTTGCTCCAGCAGGTCGAGGTACATTTCGTATCCGACCTGGGCCACGTGTCCGGACTGGGAGGTTCCCAAGATGTTGCCTGCTCCCCTTATCTCCATATCTCTCATAGCAATTCTAAAACCTTGACCAAGATTCGAATATTCTTGTATTACAGACAGCCTTTTGATTGCGTCCAGGGTCATGAGAGTCTCGGGCGGAGTGAGCAAATAAGCATACGCCCGCATTTGGGATCGTCCTACGCGACCCCGAAGCTGGTATAGATCGGCGAGGCCAAAAGTGTCGGCCCTTTCGATGACAATGGTGTTGGCCCTCGGAATGTCGAGTCCGGATTCAATTATGCTCGTGCAGACCAGAATATTGATCTTCCCTGTGACGAATTCCATCATCACTCGTTCCAACTCACGATCCACCATCTGGCCGTGGGCCACTCCGAACCGGCCCTCGGGCACAAGTTTTTGAAGCGCGGCGGCCCGTTTGTAGATGGTTTGGACTCTGTTGTGAAGGTAAAATGCCTGTCCGCCCCGGCTCAATTCCCGCAGAAGTGCCTCTCTGATGACCTCATCGGATTGCCGCATGACATGCGTTCGGATCGATTGCCTGTTCATGGGCGGAGTTTCAATAACAGACAGGTCCCTTATCCCCGTGAGAGATAAGTTCAGGGTTCTAGGAATAGGCGTCGCAGTCAAAGTGAGGACGTCAACGTGGGCCTTGTACTTCTTGATCCTTTCTTTGTGCGCCACTCCGAAACGCTGCTCCTCGTCGACTACCAACAGGCCCAGGTCTTTGAATGCCACATCCTTCTGCAATAATCGGTGTGTTCCGATCACCAGGTCAACTTTTCCGTGTGCAAGTCTTTTCAGGGCTTCCTTCTGCTCAGCCGGACTTCGGAAGCGAGAGAGCACATCCACCTGAAAGGGGTAGCCGTTAAAGCGGCGAGTGAAAGTGTCGTAATGCTGCTGGGCCAGTACTGTAGTGGGAACCGAGAACAGCAACCTGTTTTCCGTCCATCATGGCTCTAAAAGCTGCCCGGAGAGCGACCTCGGTTTTGCCGTAACCGACGTCACCGCATACAAGGCGATCCATCGGTTTATCCTCATCCATTGCCTCCATGACGTCCACAATCGCCTTAGCCTGATCAGGTGTTTCTTCAAATTCGAAAGCAGCCTCGAAAGCCGAAAAAGTTTCATCCGTAGCCGAGTAGGGCCTCCTCGTGCTTACCTGGCGTTTGGCGAATATCTCCAGGAGTTCCCGGGCCATTTCCCGAATGGATCTCTTTACCTTGGCCTTGGTGTTGCTCCATCCCTTCCCGCCTAAACGGTCTATCCGGGGGGGCTCCTCGGAGCCGGAGATGTACTTCTGGATGACCTGCAAGCGCTCAACAGGATGATAGAGCAGGTCCCCGCCGGCGTATTCGACGACCATCACTTCACCGGGAATTCCGTCGAATTCCATGCGAGAAAGCCCTCGAAAGATGCCGATGCCGTAATCCTCATGAACGACAGGTTCGCCTTCGGCCAGATCGGTCAGGGAGGAGATTAACGTGCCTCTGGCACGTCTCTTGAGTGGCGTTCTTACCCTGACGCCGAAAATCTCTTCTTCGGTTATAACTATCAGGCGAGCACGATCCATTCGGAATCCGGAGGAGAGCGCTCCCACGTATAGTCGAATGCCGGGGACGGGGCTTGAATCAAGGTTTGACGGTTCAAAAGGCCCGCCTCTGAAGTCCAGGTTGAGCGAATAGGGCTCCAGGAGTTTTAGAAGGCGATGAGCCTGGCCAAGGGTGTGGCTTACCAGAAAGACTTCGTTGCCGTCGTCTCGCCACCCCTCCAGTCGTTTCACGAGTTTCACCATGCCTGCATCGTAGCCCTTGGCGCCAAGGAGGTCCGGTCTTATATCACTGTTGGTCTGGCAGTCAATGCGGAAACTTCGAGTCAGCGGGTCCTCAATCTCCAGGGGAGACATGACCACTGTACGGAATTTTGCGATTTCCCTCATTAACTCATCCGGTGAAAGATAGAGTTCCTCGGGACGAGGGACGGGAAGCCCTTCTTGTGAGGCCGATTCCCACCCTCGGAAGATCTCTTCTTGCAGATCTTCAAATGTATGGCCCAGCGTGTCTGCGTCAGGAAGCACCAGCACTGAATCCGGCGACAGGTAGTTAAGCAAGCTCTGCAATTTCGGAAAAAAATAGGGGAGGTAAGATTCGGCTCCGGGAAATCTCACTCTATGGCGGAAATCGTCGACAAGCCTCTGGCGAACGCGCTTTTCTACTCCCTGCTCTTCGCAACTGTTTAGCAACCGTCGCAAACCTTGCTCCAGGGAATCTTCGTCGGGGATCAGGGGGTGCACCGGACCAACGTGCACCTCGGAAAGGTCCTCGCGAGACCTCTGATTGGACGGGTCGAAGAAACGGATCGACTCGACACGATCCCCCATCTGTTCGATTCGTACGGGGTAAGGATAAAACGGAGGATACAAGTCGATTATAAAGCCTCGCACCGAAAAATCGCCGGCGTCCTCCACCAGAGGTGAACGCGCGTATCCCGCAGCCACCAACCTTGCCAGCAGCGATTCTCGATCCAGATTCTTCCCCACGGTCAGGCTGAAGCTGGCCTGCCGAAACGCGGCATTAGGCAGGACTCTACGGATAAGGGCATCTAGGCCCACCGCCAACACTCTGGGCGGCTGCCCCTCGCTCAGGCGGAACAGCCCCGCCATGCGACTGACCCAGACGTCTGTTTCCATGCCTCCAAAAGAATAGGGGAGCACCTCCGAGGATGGATAGCGAATGATTTCATCCTGCAATGGATGCCTGACGACTTCTTCCTGGCCAAGATAGAACCGGACATCGATCGCAGCCCGCGAAGCAGCCTCGCCATCAGGGCTTACCAGGACTATTGTCCGAGGCCCTCCGCGCACGGCAGCGGCAATCAAAAGCGCCTGCGCGGAGCCTCCTAATCCATAGATGCCGCCATTTTCCGCGGATTCAATGAGAAATCGGGCGGCATCTTGAAAGGGATTGGAGAATTTGTCAGCAAGCAAAGAGGTTTCCATAAATCCGAGTTATTTAACCTGCGAGGATTGGAGTCGGTTCGAACGAGCTGTTCTTTCAGGTGCAAGGGCGAGGCAGGGCGAATCGACTCTTACAAAGATCAATCATATACTTTAATCCACAACGAACCAATCTGACAACAAGTACGTGAAACTCCGGGGAACAGGAATCCGTTGACTTAAACCGTGCGATCAGCTATCCATGTGAAAAAATTTCGAGGTGAAACTGTGGCCGAAAAGAAGCTGACACGGAAGGAACTCCTGAAGGAGCCGGATGAGTTCCTCACAATCACTGGTAGGGTTATTCGATATACACGAGAACATCCGAGGCCCGTTACAGTAGGATGCGCGCTCGTGGTGATTGTCGTGCTGGCGGCCGCGAGCTTCTACTACCACCAGAAAAACCGGGAAGTTAGAAGTCACGAACTTTTTGACCAAGTGAGCCGTGAATATGAGGTAGCAGTTCAGTCTCCACAGCAACCGACCCCTCAGAAATTGGACAAACTTTTAGCCGAATTTGATTCTCTGGCGAGCGAGTACAGCTCCTTTCCCGCCGGCGAAATGGCGTTGCTCTACAGTGGGCACGTCCTATACAGGAAGCAAGACTTCAAGGGAGCGCTGGCGCGCTACGCCGGCATGCAGTCCACGAACCTCGTGAAGAGGGGTCTGGGTTCCCTGGTTCTGTACCATATAGCGATGACCCAATTTGCACTTAAGGACTATGATAAGGCAGTTGTGCTATTCGACCAACTGTCGAAGGATAGCAATTCTCCGTACAGGCGTGAGGCCTACGGCATGGTGGCCCGAGTATATGAATTGATGGGCAAGAACAAAGAGGCGGTCCAGGCTTACCGGCAGTATTTGAAAATGTTTCCCGAAGCCCCGGACGCTGCTTTTGTTAAAGCGAGAATAGCTGAAATCGCAGGGCAAGCTTAGCGGTCCGATTCGTAATTCGGGTGACGCATTCTGTTACTGGAGACGATGAAAGAGGATTCGAGATCACTTCCGTCTGAAATATGCTACCTAATATATGAAAAGAGGCACACAGTGCCGCGTTTCGCAAGAATGCCGTCGTTTGTGCGGTCGGGGCGGTGTCTGCCGGACGTAGCTTAATGACAGTCACGGAGGCCGATCCTGCCACCAAAGAGCGCCGCCATAGTCTGCCAGGGAAGAGTACGTGACCAAGTTTAATAAACAGAATACCTAGCGTCTCCGCGGGCGCATGAAGTCATTTCACCCTCTTCAGCGCCACCTAGCCAACATGGGTAGAGTCATTGGCGCTGAATTATCACATCCATTTCGGATACCCAAACCTGGAAGGAGCTTTTGGCCAAATCTATCTGATAACAGCCCTGCGTTTCCTGAATTGTAAGGTCGAATGCATGCTTTGCCAAAAGCTCGTCGAGGATTGCCCGGACCTCGGCGAATGCAAGATCCTCCAAGAAGAATATAGTAAACACTTGATTGGCATGTAGGAATGGCATTGATTCCATAATTCGATTTCTCAACAATGACAATAAACATATCTGCAACCAGCGTCAACTGCCGGGCCGGTCGTCGACCGGCCACGAAAATGGCGATAGTTCTTGACACCGAATCCGATAGTTTGTATAAACGCCGGGGGGATTGCGTTTTACACATTTCTGATTCAATGGTATTGGTGAAAGGAGGAATGACATGACAAAAGCTGAGCTCGTATCCCGCATTGCAGAAGAGGCGGGGGTTTCCAAGAAAGCTGCCGGAGCTGCCTTAGCTTCGGTCGTCTCTGCAATTCATGAGGTGTTGAAAAAAGGTCAGAAAATTCGGGTCACGGATTTGGGTAGCTTCAGTGTAGTGAAACGCCAGGCCCGTCAGGGTGTCAACCCGAGGACCGGCAAGCCGATCAAGATACCCGCCACCAAGGCTCCCAAGTTCACAGCGGCCAAAGCATTAAAAGAAGCCGTCAAGAAGTAGTCAACGGCGAGAAGCGGATCACGGAGACATCTTAACGCGGCCTCATTGCAGACATGGTTGAGTAGCAGCCCCCTGTGCGCCGCCTGCGTATTTGATATCTCGTTGCGAGTATAGCTGCCTACCTGACGGCCTTCTGGATAGCACATCAGTGCAAGGGCAGGCAGCCTGACGTCAACAATGGCCTCCTCTGCGAGGAATGTTAAGGTCCTGAAACAAGGCTGAGTGAAAAACACGGTTTGCTCTACGGAGAGACTTGGCCATCTCGCGAATAAGGGCCGTCGCTTTGAAGGACGGTCCTTATTTTGTTGCGGCGGTGAGCGCATGAAAATGCATTTTCTAGTTTTCCTCGTATTGCTCCCTTTCCTAGGCTCATGCGCAAGCCTTATGGACGGCCATTTTGTGCCGAAGGAAGGGAAAGACACCCCTTACAAGCCCCAAATAGATCGGTACGAACCTCCCAAAGATCCCACGGCCAGGTTTTAAGTTTTTCCCGGGCCACGAATTCGGGAAAGTCCCGTGGATCCCCGCACAACAGCCTCCCAGTTCTCGCCGTCATTCCAATGACGAGGAGGACCAGGAGGATTAGGGGGAATCTACATCCCTGCTTAGGGTGAGCCCGGAGCAAGATGAGGAGGCTTGCTACCTTTTTCCCCGAGTCCGGTAGCTCCCGGGGGCAGTCCCATTGTCTTGTCAGGTGCCCCCAGGCCGCCACGAAGCCGCCCCACGCCTTTCTCAGGCGCCGCGCCCGGACTGGGAGGCTGGAGCATTGAACGCACTCCCTATGAAAGTCCTTGAAAAAGAGCACCAATTGCGCCCGCTGTCGTACGGTAAGGACCTTTGAGACTTCGTCATATAGTTGGTCACGAAACCCCTGACTCTTTCCTCTTTTCACGAATGTCTTGCAGTAGTCGGGCCAGCTCCTGCTCGTCCGACGGCTTGGAGGAATCGCTAAGTTGCTTTCTGAGCGCCTGAAAATCCTTCGACAAACCTTTTTGCAGCGATTTACGCTGGGACAAAAATTTGTGACGAACTTCGAGCAGCTTGTCCGCGGTCGGTTGGTCCAGGTCAAGGGCCTCTATCAGTTTCCACGTGGTCAGGGTCTCTATTCGATCCTGTACTTTGTCCTTGTCCCACTTCTGTTCGGGGCCGGCTGCGGAAAGAGAAGCGGTTCCCACAAGGATCACCCCAACAGCAACGAGAACGGCAATAATCCTACCCATTTTTCTTCCTTTTCAATCCGTCGAATAACTTAGTGATGCGGAAATGCATCGAAAAAAAGGAAGGAAACAACGTGAGATGCAGTGCCATAAGTGTAGAATGACCGGCCTTCCCATCGTATTCCTGCTCTACCGGCAGCCAGGACGCAACAGCCTCACGTTGTAGTAGCCCCCGTGGCTTCTCGTCATAGATACAGCGGACCAGGTTCATCCTCCACCTCGAACCACTGCACGTCACTATCATCAAGCCGTGCCGCCAACTTCGCATCGACCGCAGTCAACAACTGGTCGCCATACACGGAACTTGACGGGACTCCTCTGGGGTCGGTCCGTAAACTTGTCCCAGTTCCCGAATTAAATCGGGCGACATCGCACGAAGATCAACGATCTGCCGATTGTCAGGCTGGAAGACCGTCACGCGAATTAGCACAAGTGCCATGACCGCTGCAACAAAAACGCCTGCAGCCTTCCACCATAAGCCCCACGCAGGCTTCAGATCTTGCTCCTTCAGGCGTGCATCCAAAGACTGGTGATAGAGCTTCCAGAAGTCTTCGCCCGGCTCTTCAGGAAGATCGGAAGCAATCGAAGACATCAGTGCGCGCGTTTCTTCTCTTACCTGACGACAAGGTGCGCACCGGCGAAGATGCTTTTCCAGACGCTCCTGCTGTGAAGGTATCAGACCCTCGTCCAACCCGACGATGATCAATTTTTCTGCTTCGTTGCATTCACGTGTTTTCATTTTGGTCCCAGCTTTTCTCTAAGCGCTCTTACAGCTTGAAAGAAATTGCCTCGTGCGCCGCCCTCGGTCCCGCCGAGAAACCTTAGCAATTTCTTTATAATCCATTTCCTCATAAATCCTCAACTGCACGGTCAGGCGTTGTTTTTCCGGTAGTGTCTCCAGCGCATTTCTAATTCTTTCAAGTTTCCACGCTCTGTCCAAACTCTCGTCAGTCGAATCTGCGGGATCGACCAATTGGTCGAGCATGTCAGGAACGAGTGTAAGCTTCCGTTTCCTAATGTGGTCTCTCATTGCATTCAAAGCTATGGTGTAAAGCCATGTCTTGATCGAAGAGACCATCATGAATTTATGCAGGCCTTCGTACGCCCTTAGAAAAGCCGTCTGCGATATGTCTTTAGCCTCCTCCGGGTCCCTCACCATCCGCAGGATCATCATTGTAAGCGGCTTCGAGTACCTACTGACAAGTTCGGAAAACACCTCCTTGTTGCCTTTTCGGAACTCTTTGAGTAGGTCCGCATCGTTCATTCGGGCTTCTCGTTCCTAACCTATTGGACGTAAATATGGGGGCAATGTTATACGAGGACGCAAAAAATAAAAACAACCGGTAATAGTTTGCCGCGGAGGACGCAGAGAGGTTTTGCCGTTTTTTTCCTGATGCGACATGTTGCCTTCAGACCCTTTGGCGCGCCACTCTTGGTTCCTCCGATTCGTATCCGCGTGCCTGGGGCTCTCCTGGAAGGACACTATTTTTTTTTGCAGTCTCTGTGAATCCCGCGCGCCTCGCGGGACGGTGCATTCTTCCTTCCTGGAGAACGGTCAGGACAATTGTAACGCCTTTCTGTAGGGTCGTGAAAGCAGATTAAAAAGCCTCGGATCCTCTAAATCACTCAGTTCACACTAATCGGCGCCAAACAGATTCGAATCACAAGCCGTCAAGCTCACTCAATTGCCTGTTTGGCGCCGTAGAGTCGCAATTTGTTTTCGGTCAGGCGGCAGCTAATTGCGAACGGAGATAATTGCCTTTGAGTTTCTCCAGGGCCGATCTCTCGATCTGGCGGGCGCGCTCCCTGGTAATCCCGAAATGCTTGCCCAGTTCCTTCAGAGTGATTGGTTCTTCGGAGAGGATTCGTTTTTCAACAATGTATTTCTCTCGCGCATTTAAGCTTTCCAGGGCACGATCCGCCCATTCCTTGAGATCCTCCCGCTCTTCCAGTTCGGAAAGAACTTCTTCTTGATCCGGGGTGTTGTCTTTCAGGGTGTCCGCGAATGAATCCCGCGAACGATCGCCGATCGAATCATCGAGGGAAAGATCATGCGCCTTCAGACGGGCGGCCATATCTACCACCTCGTTTTCCGTTACGTGTATCTTCAACGCCAGCTTCGCTACATTTTCCTGGCGGTCATCTGCATCAACCGCCTCAGGCAGGTCGGAAATGCGATAGAAAAGTTTGCGCTGAGCCTGAGTGGTCCCTATCTTCACAAGGGACCACGACCGGATAATGTAATTCTGTATATACGCTCTAATCCACCAGATCGCGTAAGATATCAGTCGGTAGCCTTTGTCCGGATCATACCTCTCCACGGCCTTCATGAGGCCTATATTCCCCTCCTGGATCAGGTCCATCAATTTTACCCCGTAATTGCGGTACCCAAGGGCCACTTTGATCACGAACCTCAGGTTGGATGTGATTAGAATCTGCCCGGCCTGGGCGTCGTGCATGTCTCTATATCGAATCGCAAGCTCAGTTTCCTCTTTTCGACTCAAAACAGGGTAGTGCTCTATTTGTGATAAATATATCTTCAGTCCGTCCGTCTCGATGGGATAATTCATACTTGCACCTCCCGGATTGTTTACCGAGTGTCCGTTCATTCAATTGGATGCACACGGGCGAAAAAGGTTTCACGCGTGAGGCCACGGCCAAGCGGACAACGAGCGTTCAGCCGTGGGATTCGATAAACAGGAATATCTCTGGGAGTGGCTTTGGGGAGTACGCAACTATAGCCGTTGCCAAAAGTGATGACCTGTTCACCACCCGTCACCCCGGCGAAAGCCGGGGTCCGGAACATCTTGAAAAGACTGGATTCCGGCTTCCGCCGGAATGACGGTGTCAGGCTACCTCCAATCGGACAAAACTTTTGGCAATGGCTAGTGCGCCAGGCAAAGCTTGGCATCTCTTACAGGGTGAGAGTCCCTGTCGGGTAAGGCCTAACCAGCCACCTGTATCGAGTTGTTGCGGATATGGAGGAGGACGTCAACCCGACGACCGAACCAAGATATCCGAAGCGTACACAG
>CAWHDO010000048.1:0-31792 GCA_963828085.1 uncultured delta proteobacterium | reverse complement strand
GAACCCCGCTTATAATAAGATAAACGATTGATGCCACTACCCCAGGAGACAAAGAGAGTGTGTGCCTCGATGATGAGAATCTGTAAAAGAGGGGCAAGACCAGATGTAGAATAATTACGCCTCGCAAGAAAATCGCTAGAGGAGGCCATCTGTCAGCGATGGGTCCGACAAATGGAATGAGGGGAATCAGCAGAAACGCTATAGCGGCAATTGCAGAGCAGGCAAGTACATTCCAGGACTGCCTAAATAATAATTCTGATGGAATTGTCCATGAAAAGCCCAGTAGTGTCGGCAACAACCAAGCAATCATGAATCCAAGAGTTGTGGAATTGATTGTGCAAAACATTATGATTTGCAAACGGGTTGGGGGCCGTGGAACAGGCCCGCCGAATTCCTCCTCCCTCATCCGCTGCTGGCTCAGACCATCAACAGTGAGCTTGGGCTTCGACCGGTACATGAAGAGAACCATCATGGCAGCGACGGACATGTAGGCTCCGAGACCTAGTAAGACTTTCGGGTCGCCCAAAATCATCAATCCGCCGATAATTGATTGCCACAACATTACTACTTCCCCCCTCGACTGGATATGCTAAACACGCTCACGTAATCAAAGCTAGATGGTTGCCACGATCGCGAACCCCCAAAGAATTTGCACTCAAGTTGCACACAAGATTGGAAGGGGTGTTTGATGGTGATTACATTATGTTATTGGCTGGGGCGGGAGGATTCGAACCTCCGAATGCGGGATCCAAAGACCCGTGTCTTGCCACTTGACGACGCCCCAGTAGATTCCCCGGATACTGCACGGATTCTTGGCCCGAGGAGGCCGATCAATATAAAACTATGCCGCGACTTACGGGTCGGGCAACCACGGTGTTCAATTCCGGCGGCAGTCGCCGCTTGACATTGTCTATTTCTTCCGGTGTGGTAAGGCCGAACAGCGTGGGTCCGCTTCCACTCATCAAGATCGCTTTAAGCCCGGCGTCTTCCATTAACTGACGCACGGCCGCCAGTTCCGGATGCTTGCTTTCGGTCACGGACTGCAAATCATTGTAGAGCAAATCCTCTACTCGCGTGGTCTGTTGCAGTCTAGCCCACAATCTACCTTCCCTCCCCTCACCTGTCAAGATCTCGGAGAATTCCCGAAAGATAGCCCCTGTTGAGACAGAAAAAGCGGGACACACCAATAAGACACCGTAGTTCATAGGCAAGTTCACAGGGGTCAAGCGTTCCCCTATCCCCTCTCCCACTGCGGAACCTCCCTTCAGAAAGAACGAGACGTCCGCGCCCAATGCGAGGGCTCCTTGACGAAGGTCCTCGTCCATTAGATCCAAACCAAACAGGGACCGCATGCCCACAAGGGTTGCGGCGGCATCCGAACTGCCTCCACCTAGCCCTGCGGCCACGGGTATTCGTTTATTGAGATGGATCTTCACCGGAAGAGTTTCACCGGTCTTTTTTTCAAGCCATCGTGCAGATCTAATTACCAGGTTTTCTTCAGTCTCGAGATCAGGGCGACCGGGAACGACCACACAGCTTTCGCCTGGAGTTTCTTCGATGATGAGTTCATCGTACAGGTCAATGGCTTGAAAAAGGGTCTCAATCTCATGGTACCCATCCGGCCGCGCGGCTAGAACTCGTAGAAATAGGTTTATCTTTGCCGGAGTAGTAACACGGAGACTCCGCATCAAATGATCTCCTCCAGTTCCTGATGTATTGAATGAACGGACACCTGTATCATATCATAGAGGAATGCGAACAGATGCTCTCTCATATTCGGCTGTGGATGAAATTTCTGTTCCCGTAGGGAAGCTGGACGTACGGATGTTGGCGCCTCAACGCCGGGAGGAATCGGATACGCGGATTTCATTCTGGTGGGGGATTACTTCCGCGGCTATTGCCCTTGCTCGGCACATAGAGGCCGGTGAATCTCTGCACGGCTGCCGCGTAGTAGAGTTAGGTTGCGGACTGGGTCTTGCGGGAATAACCGCAGGTTTGAGTGGCGCTGACGTGCTGTTCACAGACTACGTGCCCGAGGCGCTGGAATTCGCGCACAAGAACGCTCAAATGAACGGGTTGACCGATCAAGCCGTCAAGTCCGCGCTTCTCGACTGGGAGGACCCCGAAGAAATTGAGCCCTTCAACATCGTGATCGGTTCCGAAATCCTCTATGATTATTTTTTCCACGGTTCGCTCATCAGGCTCCTAAAGACGATTCTGCAACCAGGCGGCACAATCATCCTTGCAGACCGGAAAAGGTTGGTGGTGACTCGTTTTCTTGGCCGTTTGGTGGACGTGGGCTTCCGGTGCGTTGAAACAAAGTCGCAGGTTGCCCTTGCCGGATTCCCCGAACAGGAGATCAGCATCTTTACCCTGGACGGGGAGTGACACGGGCTCAGTGCTCTGTTTCGCAGGTTCGATGGCGTAACTTGCGAGATGGCCTCTGCCGAATCGGTAGGAGCGGCGTCCCGAAACTGTTTCTAAACTCGCCGGTTACGAGACGCGTCCGGAGGTCAATGGAATGGCGACCGATTATCTGCTATCAGGGTATGAACATTGTGGAAGGATGACCGATGAACTCTTCCGAAGCGTACGAACAACTGTCGAACCACAGTAAGGAAGCCGCCTATCTCGGCTCGGCAATCGGCCTTTTGCACTGGGACCAGCGCACTCAGATTCCTCCCGAAGGGCACGCTCATCGGGTGAACGTCTTGTCCTATCTCGCCAAAGTGCGACACGGAATGGTGACCGACCCGCGGATCGGCGAATGGTTAGGCGATCTTGAAGGGACTGATCTCACCAGCGATCCATTATCGGTTCCAGCCGTCAACATTCGAGAATGGAGGCGACTGTACGATCGCGCCACCAAGATCTCGGAAAAGTTGGCGGTCGAGATCGCGAGGGCCACGGCCGAAGGGCAGTCAGTTTGGGAAAAGGCTCGCCCTCGTAACGATTGGATCGCGTTTTCACCATATCTGGAGCGCATTGTTTCGCTTAAGCGTGAAGAGGCCGAAGCCCTCGGCTACGAAGACGAGCCCTATGATGCGCTGTTGGATGCGTACGAACAAGGTGAAACGGTCAAGGGCCTGCGGCCGATTTTCGACCGGCTCACTCCAGCCCTCGTAGGACTGCTCGAACGCATCAAGGCTAGCTCCCGCCGACCGCGCGCCTCCATGCAGGCACGCAGTTTTCCACTACCCGACCAGAAAACTTTCGCGATCGAGGTGGCCAAGAGAATCGGCTACAACTTTCAGGGGGGTCGTCTGGATATCTCCGCGCACCCGTTCACAACCGGGATCGGGCCGGGCGATGTGCGCATCACAACGCGGTACAGCGAAAACGATTTTGGCGAGGCATTCTTTGCGGTTATCCACGAAGCCGGGCACGGGATATACCATCAGAGTCTGCCTCTGGAGCATTGGGGCTCGCCTTTTTGCAGGCCAATCTCCCTGGGCGTCAATGAATCCCAGTCGAGAATGTGGGAAAACCTCGTGGGACGATCCATGCCTTTTTGGCGGCACTTCTATGCTCAGGCTCAGGCAAGGTTTGCTTCTCTGAGGGATATGCCCATCGAAGCATTTTATTTCTCGGTGAATCAGGTCAAGCCTAGTCTGATTCGAGTCGAAGCTGACGAGGTGACTTACAATCTGCACATTCTGCTGAGGTTTGAGTTGGAAGTGTTGTTAACCCGCGGCGACCTCGATGTGAAAGATCTGCCGTCAGCGTGGAACGAAAAGATGGAAGCATATATGGGGCTGACCCCGCCGGACTATGCACAAGGGGTAATGCAGGACGTGCACTGGTCTTCGGGATCCATCGGATACTTCCCTACATATACCCTCGGGAACCTCATATTCAGCGCAGTTTTTCGCACGCGCAGAGCAGGAAGTCGGCAGTTTGGATGAGCAAATGGCCCGAGGCGACTTCACTCCGCTTCGTGAATGGCTAAGAGACAAGATCCATTCACAAGGTTCGCGGTACTTGCCCAAGGACTTGGTGAAAGAGGTGACAGGCGAGAACATGAATCCTCGTTACTTGATTGAGTATTTGGAGCGCAAGTACGGACTCTTTACTGCTTAGCACTCTGTTTCGCAAGTTCGATGCCTTCCCGCCGGCCGCCCTGGGAGACGCTGCGACCTCATCTGCTGCGGCAAGCCATAGTAGGACCGGCATCTTGCCGGTCAGGGGGAAGGATAAATGACCGGCAAGATGCCGGTCCTACTGCGCAAATGGTACCATATTGGCCAAACGCAACACTTAGACGATAGATTGATTCAGAAAAGATTCCAAATCATCTTGATCAGCTTGGTGATCCCCAGCACGCCGCCGAAGGCAAGCAGGCCGAACTATGACCAGAGGGGTAAGCAAACTTATCCAGAATGCAACACGCGAATATTTAGGCTGGCCATTCTTCATAACGATCCCTTCAGAGCCGTACGTTTAGACATTTGCGCCGCGGGTGGCCCTGATACGCCTGCCGGGAACGCAGCCAAAGAAGTCCATTTGGTGGGCTATATAGACCAGACGCCCCTGATCAATTTGGGTGTGACGCTCCTGAACCCACCGGGCAAAGCGCTCCTGATCCAGAGCCGGATGACCCTTCAAGGCAGAGCCTATGGTGTGAATGATAAAGTGCAAGAAGTACGCGTCATCGCCACGATAACCGTCCGGACCAGCGAAGACAACCCAATCGGAAGCTCCGGCTTCCAGAAGCCTGGCGCCCGCGGATCGGACATTGTCGAAGAAGTGTCGGCCGGTCCGGCTGTCCCCGGAGGGCCTGCCTCCGATAAGGCGGCGGTCCATTGTATCATGATATAGCGCTTCTATTTGAGCATCGAATGCGGGGTCGATCTCAGGCCGAATGATTGTGGCCCCGTCAAAGGTGATCGTAAAGTAGAAGAGACCGCCTGGCTTCAAAAGCGACAGCAGATCCGGCAGTGTCAAAGGGACATCTATCAGGTCGAGAAAGGCGTTTGCAATGAGCAGGTCCCACTCGGACTTACCCGATTCTCCAGCCAGGAAGTCAAAAATATCCGCGGTTTCCAGTGTGACCAGTACGTCCTGATCCCTACCCTTCAAGCTGATGTTGTTGCGACCGAGATTCTCTACAGTATACCCCGAGGCGGCGGCCCAGGACGGCAACCGGGAAGAGGCTTCGGAAATGTTGCTCTGCTCGGCGTCCAGAGCAAGATATGTGGCTTTGGCCAACAGACCCCAATCAAGGGTCCTTTCTACCATAGTGCCTATTCCTGCTCCGATCTCGAGGACGCGTAGCCGATCTTCGACAGGATATGAGGCCACAGCATGGACAAGTCTTTTCCATACTGTTCTGTTCAGCGCGCGGTCGTCCACGGTCTTCTTTGCAGACAGGTAACGAGTGAAGTTGTAAGCCGATGTGTCAGTCATAGATCTAATTGACCATCTCCTCGAGGAAGCTGCGGATAGTCGCGGCTGATTCATTCCATGTCGGGTGCGCTGCATAGCGGTTAAGCGCGGCCAGACCCATTCGAACGAGCTTTCCACGGTCACTGATGAGGCTCCCCACGTGGGCCGCTATGGCCCTGGCATCTCCGGGCGTAACGAGAAATCCGTCCCGGTCATGCGTGATTATCTCATGGGCCGCGCCTGCTGTACAAGCCAGGGCAGGCAGGCCGAATCCCATGGCCTCCAGGTACACGATCCCGAAGCCTTCATAGGACGACGGAACACAAAGCAAATGGTTGCGAACATAACAGTTCGCAAGCTCTTTGCCTGACAGGGAACCCAGCAATTGCACCTGCTCGTGTATTCCCAGCCGTTCGATTTCGGCTAACACCCTGGCTGCATAGGTCGGATCAATCTCGGGGCTCCCGACAACATCGAGCCGCCAGCTATCCTTCGGCAAGCGGGCAAGCGCTGCGAGCAGCGTGTGCAACTCCTTTCGCGGGATAAGGCTCCCTACGAACAAGATTCGGAGTGGGCCGGCCTCAAAGGCGCGACGCTCCACCGCCGCTCTAGTCATATCAGGTCTTACGCCGTCCCGTCCCGGAAACGCCACTACAGATCGATTGCTGTTACCGACCAAGGATTCCACGGAGGTGCGAGTGGTCACACTATTGAAAACAAAGCCGTCCACTCTTGCAAGGTAGTCGCGCTCTACCAGGCGGTATAATCGATTCTGCCACGCGGCTCGCAATTCGCTACAGCGAAGATGGTGAACTATAGAGACGATTGGGCAGTTCACGCTAGCCCTCATCCGCCGATTAAGCGCAAATAAGGAGGGATGGTTCAGTTCATCCTCGAGCAAGACATCAAGGTGTGACTCTGATACTGAGCGAATCAGACTCCGCGATAGGTTGTCGAGAAGGTGCCTCCCATAGTTGCGCCAGGGCAATGAGAAAATATCCACGACATCCCCTCGTGAGCGGAGAAACTCCACCAGCATGCGGTCGTACAGATAGCCGCCGGTAAGCGTTTCCAAATCTCCGTAGATGACGAGCCCGACCTTCAAATGCGCTCTCTGCGAAAGGCCGCCCAGGCAATTTCATTTTCCCAGATTTTCACGGTGACGGCTGTAATATTGGAGGCATGGATACGCTCCGAAAGTTGGTCGCAAAAAATCCTGGACAGATGCTCAATGCTCGGGTTGAGTTCTTTGAACTGGGGCAGGTTGTTTAGAGCTTTGTCGCGATAATGGGAGACCAGATCGTCCAGCCCCGATTCGATGTCCACTATGTCCACCAGGTACCCGTGCTGGTCCAGCCCGTTCCCTTCCAATTGCACCTCTACCTTGTAGTGATGCGAATGCAATTCATTTTCAGGCCCCCAATCGCCGCCGAACAGAAAATGCTGAGCAACAAAGTCCCGCTGGACTGCCACGGTATAAAGAGGGTTCATGCTATATCCTCGTAAGTAAATATGATTTGAATCGCTTCTTCAGGCATGCGATCCAGCAGATCGTAGGCCTCCGCGGCTCGAAGAATCGGGAAACGGTGCGTGATCAGGCTTGAGGGTCTCAACTCTTCCAGCATGCGCATAGCAAGCCCCAGCCGCCGCGACTTGGTCCAAAGACCCGTAAATTCAGGCGCCACGTGACTCACCTGGCTGCTTATCAGTGTGAGGCGGTTCCGATGAAACCTGCCTCCCAGGTCCAGATCAGCCCGCTTTGCCCCATACCACGATCCGATCACTATGCGGCTGCCGAACCCTGCGGAGGCGATTGCCTGGTCGAGGGCTGCGGGATTGCCTGACAGGCTCGTAGATCAAGTCTAACCCGTCAGCGGCCTGCTTCGCGTGGGCCAACCTTCGCAATTCGTCAATAACGTCCGCTCCAGTCGGATCCAGGGATTCTTCCGCCCCAAATTCCACGGATCGCTGCCTCCTGAGAGGATATCTGTCAAGGGTCAGCAAACGAGCCAGGGGAAATCGCGCCAGTAACGCGGTGGTCAACAAGCCTACCACTCCTTGGCCGAAAACAGCCACTTGTTCGCCGATGAGCGGCCGCCCATCCATGATGAAACTGACTGCCGTCTCCATGTTGGGCAACAATGCGGCATCCGTCGGGGGCATGGAATTCGACAAAGCAATCAACTGGTCCGGGGAAGCCAAGAAGTGGCTCTCATGAGGATTAAACGAGAATACTTGCTTGTTCAGCCATCTAGGGTCAACGTCCGACCCGATCTCGACTATCCGGCCAACAGCGGAATAGCCGTACTTCAGCGGGTAGGAAAATTCGTGTGCCAGAGCAGGGATAGTTTCGTCAAGAAGGAGGCTTTTCGGCCACTGGCCTCTGTAGACCAGCATTTCAGTGCCGGGGCTTATTGCGGAGCAGATGGTTTGAACCAATACCTGGTGCGGAGCCGGCCCTGTAAGTCGCTCTTCACTAACCGTCACGGAACAGGGCCGATTAAATTCGAGCGATAGCCTATTCATGCTCAGGCCAAGGCACCCCAAAGTATGAGGTCTTCCCCGAGCCACTGATGGCCCGCATTTCGTAAACGGGGGAAACGTGCGGGGTCGGACTGGCCAAGGTCGCTCACGGCGCGCAGACCGCCCACGAGCACAGGGGCTACAGTCAAGACCAGGTAATCGACAAGTCGCTCCAACAGAAAATTTGTTATTATCCGGGACCCGCCTTCCACCATAAGGCTGTTGATCCCTCGTTCGCCGAGCTCACCGAGCATGGCTTCCAGATGAACCTGTCCCCTTGAATTCGGCCGCACCGTGATCACCTGAGCGCCCGAAGCTTCAATTGCCGCTCGGCGTGCCTTCTCCGGTTCTTCTCTTGTCACGATCCAGGGGTGGCGGGAATTCTGCTTAAGGAGTTTGCAGTTTAAGGGAAGCCTCAATCGGCTGTCTACTACAATGGGCTTAGGGCTCTTGCCATCTACCAGCCGGACATTTAGCCGAGGGTTGTCCGACAACACAGTGCCTATGCCCACCAGTATGGCGTCATGGCCGGCCCGAAGTTGGTGGGTGAGTGTCAGAGACTGCTGCCCGCTCAACGGCAATGCCTCTCCCGCACGTGCGGATATGCAACCATCGAGGCTTTGAGCGTAACTCAGAGTGACAAACGGCCGCCCCGTATCGCGACGGTGCTGCGGCGCCCCTGTCAAAAGAGATTTTATGAAATCCATCACTCCAACATTAAATTGTCACTGCAAACCTTGACCTTAAAGCGGAGCAATCCCGGCTAATTGCCGGTTACTCTGTGGAACTGTAGCACGAAGTGTAGGAAGAAACAAGGATTTCCGTCAAGAACGACCGAAGGAACCGCCTTAAGTACATCCGTAACATCCCGCCCGGCACAAAAATCCGCCTATGCCTGTCGAATTTCTTGCAGCAAGTGGAGATGAAGGCTATGTTTGAAGGTTAGCAGAGCAGGCGGCTAGCGGAACGGTACGCGAACGCCTCTCTTTCTTTCTTGAATTATCTAGCTCCCCAAGTGGATTGGTGCCATGCCTAACAGAGCGGAGATTCACACCACTTCCGAACTAGAAACAATCCGTTTGGGTGCGGCCGTAGGGACAATTCTCGAACCTTTGGACCGGGTCCTGATGATCGGCAAGCTGGGCTCCGGTAAGACGAGACTGGCCAAGGGTATGATATCCGCGGCAACGGGGGTGTCTCAGAACGATGTGGTGAGCCCCACTTTCACATTAATCAATCGTTTCGAAGGACACTTCCCCGTGTACCATGCAGATCTCTATAGAATCGAATCCGATCAAATCGACGGCATCGGATTGGAAGACGCTGCGGAAGAAGGGGCGCCCTCATCATAGAATGGGGTGAGAAAACCAAGTGGTCTGAAGAGGATTCATTGACGATTATCATTGAATTCGGACACGAGGACGATTCCAGGAACATTTCCTTCCAATGGTCTGACGACGGCTCCTGGCCGGAAAGGATTGTGGAGATTCTGAGGAGGTTTCAAAGTTAGGTGCTATTAAACCAAATAGATCTGGAGAAAATATAATGCCCTTGATTGTGCAAAAATTCGGCGGAACGTCGGTAGGCGACGTGGACAGGATTGCCAACGTGGCTCGAAGGGTAGTTCAGCGCAAGGAACAGGGTGCGGACATTGTGGTAGTCGTTTCCGCCATGGCGGGAGAGACAGATCGGCTCATTGGCCTTGCCAAGAAAATAATCAGCACGCCGAACGAACGGGAACTTGATGTGTTGATTTCCACCGGCGAACAGGTGACGATTGCCCTATTGGCGATCACTCTCGAGTCGATGGGATACAGAGCGCGATCGTATTGTGGCTGGCAGATCCCTCTAGTTACAGATGGCGCTTACGGGGCGGCCCGAATTGCCGACGTAAAGAAAGAAGCCATCATGAACGATCTCGCCCTGGGGAAAATTGTTATAGTGGCGGGGTTTCAGGGAGTGGACGGAACAGGAAATATTACCACGCTCGGCCGCGGCGGGTCTGATACCTCTGCCGTAGCCGTAGCCGCGTCGCTGAAAGCGGATCTGTGCGAGATCTATACCGACGTGAATGGGGTTTATACCACGGACCCTCGGATTACTAATAAGGCCCGAAAGCTCAAGAAGGTGGCTTATGAGGAAATGCTCGAGATGGCTTCGCTTGGGGCCAAGGTTTGTACATACGAGCGGTCGAATTTGCCATGCGCCACCGTGTTCCCCTGGTTGTTCGCTCCAGTTTCAACGACCAAGAAGGCACCCTGGTTACGGAGGATAATTCTGAAATGGAAAGAGAGTCAGTAAGAGCCGTCACTTGCAATATGAAGGAAGCAAAGATAACAATATCGGGAGTTGCGGACAAACCGGGTGTGGCATCCAGCATTTTCTCGGCACTTGCAGAAGCTCACGTTGTCGTGGACATGATCATTCAGAATTCCAGTGCGGAAGGGATTACCGACATCTCGTTTACCGTTCTGAAGCAGACCTGGCAAAAAGCTTGGAAATATGTCGCGGAATCAAGGAGGACCTCGGCGCCAGGGATGTCAGCGGAACCGAAGACATTGCCAAGGTATCCATAATCGGCCTTGGAATGCGTTCGTACTCCGGTGTGGCATCCACCATGTTTTCAGTCTCTCGCCAAAGAGGGTATAAATATAGAGATGATCTCGACTTCCGAGATCAAGATTTCGTGCGTAGTTCAGAAAAAGTACGCGGAACTTGCGGTTAGAACCCTCCATGACGTATTCGAACTGGAAAAGTCCGCCTAATCAGGGCATTGAAAGACGCCGGCATATTGGCCTGAACAGTCCGGCCGACTTTGAGCCTCGGGAGCAGACAGTTGGAGACGATTGAGGTGGTACGACACAACCCTTAGAGACGGTGCGCAGACCTGGGGAATTACTTTTTCCCTGGAAGACAAGCTGAGGATCGCTAAGAAATTGGACGACATAGGCATCGATCTCATCGAGGGGGGTACCTGGTTCAAATCCTAAAGATCGTCGCTTTTTCCGGTTGGCCAAAGATATTGCTTTTAAACACGCACAAGTCGTTGCCTTTGGCAGTACCTGCAGATCCGAAATGCCTCCCGAGAAAGATCCTCAAATCAGCGCCCTGGTGGAATCCGGAACTGAAGTGGTAACGATAGTCGGGAAGAGTTGGGACCTGCATGTCAAAGAGATCCTCGCTATCCCTCTGGAGAGAAATCTGGAGATGATAAGAGACTCACTCGAATATCTTCGATCTCACTTTGCCAGGGTCATTTTCGACGCGGAACACTTCTTTGACGGATTCAGAAAGAATCCGGAGTATGCCTTGCAAACGCTCAGAGCCGCGGAGAGCGGGAAAGCGGATATGCTGGTTTTGTGCGACACTAACGGAGGCACTCTCCCCTCCGAACTCGCGGCCGTCGTCGACATGTCAGGGAGCGAATTTCAACTCCTCTTGGTATTCATGCGCACAACGATTCAGAGACGGCCGTATCCAACACATTGATGGCTGTGGAAGCCGGCGCCGTCCATGTCCAAGGCACGATTAACGGCATAGGCGAACGATGCGGGAACGCGAACTCTTATTTCGATCATTCCAGCTTTGGCCCTCAAGATGGGGCGAATAGATGCCAGACCGGAACGATTGCGACTGCTCAAGCGAGTCTCCGAATTCGTGGATGAGATGGCCAACCGAACTCCCGTAAAGTCTCAGCCCTATGTCGGGGCGTCGGCCTTCGCTCATAAGGGTGGTTTGCACACAAGCGCGGTTGTGAAGAACAAACAGGCTTACGAACATATTGACCCCGGCGTTGTGGGCAACACCAGGATTTTCCCCATGTCGGAGCAGGCAGGCCGGGCCGCGCTCGTCCAGAAAGCAGCCCAATACGGAATTAGCCTTACGCCCGAAGACCCAAGAGTATCGGAGATCTTGAGAACCATTAAAGATCTTGAGGCCCGGGGGCACATTACGAAGTGGCTGACGGATCTTTCGAGCCCCTCATGAAGCGAATGCTGGGCCTTCACAAAAAGTTTTTCAGCCTGCACGGATTCCAGGTGAGTAACGTGAAGAGGCAGGGTGACACCAAGACCTACTCTGATGCCATCATACGAATCGTGGTGGGGGACAAAATGGAATTCTCGGCCGCGGAAGGCAATGGTCCGGTCAATGCCCTGGACGAGGCTTTCCGCAAGGCTTTGCAGGCCTTTTATCCCAATGTGAGACAGGTAAGGCTCACGGATTTCAAGGTGCGCGTGCTGGAAGGAACTTCGGGAACTGGAGCTACAGTGCGGGTCCTGATAGAGTCTACGGACGGAGACCAGGTCTGGTGGACCGCCGGCTTCAACCCGAATATCATACAGGCTTCCTGGGATGCTCTTGTGGACAGTATCGACTACAAGCTGCAGAAAGATCTGGTCCAATAATGCTAATGCGCTTCATGACAAGTCATGCTAGCGTATGTTCAAGGCGGGGATTGTTTCTGAGGGAATGGCGGGCGCAGGACCCGCCGCCACAGGCGTTAAAATAAGCAGGCTCTGATGCAATCCAATTCCCCCTCACCCTGCCCTCTCCCGCCAGGGGAGAGGGTTTCCTTATCCCCCTCCCTCGACGGGAGGGGGAAGGGGGAGGGTGATAACAGCCTGAAATCATGTGGTCGTGCTCCTTATTTTAACGGCTGTGAGGCCCTCCGCTGACTATCGTGGCGGGTCCGGTGTCCCTGCCGGCCGATTTCAGATCGTCCACTCCATTATGGCGACTGGTACAGAACGTGCCGAATCGTGATACAGATCGCCGTGGGTTCACTCCACTCTACGGACTCATAATCCTGGGGTTGGCGGCTATCCTCCTGGAATTCCTAGCCTCGTGGGATGGTCTGTCAACTAGTTCTCCGCGAGAGCGACGGGTCGGCCAGGGAAAGTGTATGTATCAGGCCTATCAGGACCAGGAGTGCCTCGGCACCGCCTTTCTGGAGCAATCTGACAACCTTTCACGGATACTCGAAAGCATCGGAGTGCCTCAGCGAGCAAGAGGGGACGGCCCTCAAGAAAGAATCCCGTGTAATAGGGCCATTAAGCTAGACGGAGATCTCACTGTGGTATCGATAGAGAAGATCAGAGGGACGCATATCATCTCGGCAGGAAAGCGCATCGATGTGAATTTAGCGGACGTGGAGGACCTCAGGGCAGTGCCTGGGATCGGTCCTCGGATCGCGCAGAAAATTGTTGGTCAGCGGGAAGCGAAAGGCCGGTTCACCGGCATAGAGGAACTGACAACAATCCATGGGATCGGCAAGAAGAAACTGGCCGGCTGGGCTCCGTACATCGAGGCAGGCCCATCAAGAATGGCCGACGACGGGCCTCAGAATGTCCAGACCTCTGGTCGTCTCCTTGAGCCATCGCGCCGAATCCAAAAATAGAACATGCCAAGCGGCCTTCAGGTCCCGAAATGCGATGCCGGCTACGACAGCAATCGCCACCCACCAGCCGGGTCCCAACTCGCCGCCGGAGCCTGCTAAGATCAAACACAGGGCTGCAAATGCCGCCAAAGGAGTTATAAAGACTAAAAGAAATGCATTCTTGGGCAACTCACCGTTTGCTCCCAGATATCTCCCGCCTTTTTGCCGGTAATTTCCGGAAATTCTGCGCCAGATAGCCCAATACGTCACGAATCGGATGCCAAAATAAAAAACCGCAGCTCCGACTGAAGACATCATCAAGAGGCTCAGCGAGGGCAACGGTCGGGCCGGACTCGGCAGAAACAAGCGAAAAGCCATCAGACAGATCAATCCGATGGCGGCACAGGAGACGTTAATGTATCGGCCGCTCAGCCTGATCTCCCCTTCCAAAAAGAACGGTGGAGGGTCCAGGGGCAGGCCAAGCGCCACTGCACGAGCCCTCGATTTATTGCCGATGGATCTCTGATTCACTTTCATCAAAGGCCATCTTCTCCCGCTGAAACGCACACCTAACTTTTATTATGGCATAGCAGCTCACGAGTCACCACCTTAGCTGATGTGCTGCACCACATCAAATGCTTGATGCGGGGAGAGTAGAAAATCCTTGCAAATCGCCCTCCCCCTAATATAGACTTCGTTCAGGCTGCAAGGGGTCAAGTGCAGAATTCTCTGCAAGCAGGTTCTACAAACAGCACGGGTGTGAGGGAGAGTTTATCTCGGTTGTGGGATATTCGACGGCCCTGAGTTTGCGGTGTGCCAGACCCGAGCAAGTTCTTGTAATCCACCGACTGGGCCCCGAATAATCCTTTCGGTTCAATCTGAATGTGTTTTGAAGTTGGGTGAATGCTGCGTTCCGCATGCGGTTCACCCGGTGCATTGCCGTTTAATTTCAACACAGGTCAGTGAGGTGCATAATGGAAGAGACTAAGAAAGGGTTGAGCGAAGATTGGCTTGCAGTCATAATCGGCTTTTTCATTTTTGCCCTGTCCCTGGGAGTGTTTGTAGGGGCAGATTTGTTGGGCTGGGGCATTAAGGCGAATGTCTGGACCAACCTATCCAAGGCATTGGAACCTTTTTCAAAGCCTTACACGGGGATCGGTGGAATAGGCGCCCTTGTCCTCACCTATGTGTTCCTGCTCGTTGTCATGACCATCGGCGCGGTAGCCTTAAAGGCGAATATCGGGCGTTTTATCGTGGGGTTCACTGCAGTGTTCTGGATCAGCTACATCTGCTGGATCTTGGGCAGCTATGCCAATATTGCGGCAACCCCGGACAAGCTGAAGGCCTTCGGAATTTCATGGTCCCTGAATCTGACCCAGGAGTCCGGATTTGTCATTGCCCTGATAGTCGGTTTGATTGTTGGCAATTTCTTTCCGGGTTTCGCGCAAGCTATTCATGAGGCAGTAAAGCCGGAGTTGTACATCAAGACCGCTATAGTCATTTTGGGCGGGGCTCTCGGAGCTACAGCGGCCGAACAACTTGGTCTGGCAACCGCTGTAATGTTCCGTGGCCTCTGCGCCATCGTTGAGGCCTACCTGATCTACTGGGCCCTGGTCTACTTCATAGCAAGGAAATACTTCGGGTTCAGCAGGGAATGGGCAGCCCCCCTTGCGTCCGGCATATCCATTTGCGGTGTGTCCGCTGCGATAGCCACCGGAGGAGCCATTAAAGCCAGGCCGATGATCCCGATCATGGTGTCATCGCTGGTGGTCATCTTTGCAGTCGTTGAGCTGTTGATTCTCCCGTTCATGGCGCAACACTTCCTGTGGCAAGAGCCTATGGTGGCCGGCGCGTGGATGGGGCTGGCCGTGAAAACAGACGGCGCGGCAGTAGCCAGCGGCGCCATAACTGACTCCCTGATCCGAGCAAAGGCTCTGGCTGAAGCCGGAATCAACTACAAAGCAGACTGGATTATGGGGGCCGCAACTACGGTGAAAGTGTTCATCGATGTTTTTATCGGGGTTTGGGCTTTCGTCCTCGCGATAATTTGGTGCACTGTGATTGAGTGCGAGCCGGGTCAGAAATTCCGTCCGGGCCAGATTTGGGAACGCTTTCCCAAGTTCGTTCTAGGCTACATAGTAACTTTTTTCATAATCCTTTTGGTGGCGGTGAGTGCTCCGGCTTTACTCGGCAAAGCAAAGGCTGCAACGGGAGAAGCCAATGTCTTTAGAGGCATATTCTTTGTCATGACCTTCTTTACCATAGGCGTGGTTTCAAACTTTCGAAAGCTCTGGGAAGAGGGCATCGGCAAACTCGCGGCAGTATATCTGCTGTGCCTCTTCGGCTTCATCATTTGGATAGGGCTTATCATATCGTGGATATTCTTCCACGGCGTGAAACCTCCTTTGGTATAATAGATAGAGCAATGAAAGGAGCCGGCCATGGCGGAACAACCGAAACTGGCTGAAGAAATACGAAAGATGGAAGAGGAGGAGCTTCTTCCCGTAGAGAAGAAGCTCATCGGATGGAGTATTGGACTGGGCATCGTTCTCTTGGGAGTTCTGGTGTGGATAAGTTACACGTTCTTCCCAGCGGGCCACTAAACGTGTTTCCAAGGCGCGGGGGCCAAAGACAAGCAGCCTACGTAGGCCCCCGCGCCTTGCGCACAAGAGCTTGGCCCACCAAACAGGCTATGATTATCAGTACCAATATGCGGCGCTGATCTCGCCGTTATAAGGTGGAGGCCGCGCGTTAGGAAAACTAGTTTTAGCGTCGGCCCTCACCTTTCGAGCACAAGTCCTGAATCACGCCTTTCCTGCCAGCCTTTCCAGTACAGTTCTCTCCGCACATTATCCTTTTTCTGCGTGGGAGCGCCGATTCCGAATCGGGTGAAGATCTGCGTTGCTAGTGTCAATTCCGCTAGTAGCTACACACGGATGAGCAGGATTGATCCCATAGATCGGGCATGGACATACAAATTCTGGAGCAGTAAATTCCACCCACGTCCTTGGTTTTGTCACCGACCCCGGGCGTCTTCATCGTTCTCGCACCTCTATCCGGCCCCCCCATTGAACTACGGCTGGGTTGGGCGCTCGTAGCGCCGCCCGCCCCAGCATCCGAGTTGACAGGGGCCGCTGCTACCTGTTGCTGCGAGCCAATTGGTGCCATCTGGGAACCCGGAGCTTGAGCGGCCCACAGACCGATGATTAGGACGCAAACCGCCCCTAATGCCAGCGATATGCTTACAGCTTTCTTGTTTCTCATGACGCATCTCCTCCAAAGGTTTTCCGGGTCAAGCAGACCCTTGCACGGGGCTCCTTTGCCCATCTGTACAAATCAGATGCACAGTGGGTTCTGTAGGATTCGCGGACTCTCGCCGGTCCCGCGTCAGTTCACCTTTGTTGGCTCCCTCATCCGGTCTCTGATGTTCTGAAGGAGGTGAATGACACTTCCAGGCGATGATTCATGGATCACATGCGGATTCCGGTATCGCATGCCCGCGATGAAATATGGTATTGGTACTGCCTCTACCCGATGACTGGGCTGACGCTGTTCCGTCGGTACCGGCTTCGGATTTTGTTTCATGGCCACACTGACGCGGTGAAGAATAAAGCTCGGATATGCCTATCACGAATCACACACCTGAATTCAGCATCGATCCGTTGCTACGCCTCCCTGATACCCTGAGGCGTCTGGCTCAGGACAACGATGTGCTGAAGGAATATGGCACGGGTGACTTGATAAGTGGTCCGGATCACGGTAGCGGCCGGATCTGCTTTATGGTTTCAGGTGAAGCCAGCCTGGTGTTGCGGGACGATGACAAAGAGAGACTCGCTATAGACGGTTTGGGGGCCGGCGATATTTTCGGCGAAATCAGTTTCTTCACTGGTATTCCGTGGCCTTCAGACGCGGAACTGGTTGCTGATGAGCCGTGCAAGGTGCTGGAGATTCCGCCGGAGGATTTCGAGCGGATGATGCGAGGAGAGCCGGACTTTGCTGTAACCATGGTCAAGAACCTGGTTCGCAAAATAATGCAGCTCGACCGCACTATACTGAAAGCCAAGCTCAGAAGACGTGACCTTCAAGTTCTCATTAGCCGGGAGGAGCATGTTTTCCCGGATTACATCATGGGAGATTATGTTCGACACCGTCTATCCGCACGAGTCGATGAATTAGCCCAGTCGGACGGTCCTGTGTTGATAATCGGCGAAAATGGTGTGGGGAAAGAAGGTTTGGCGCATTCCATATTCAGGGCGAGCCATCATTGCAAGGAAGTATTCCTGCAGGTCGATCTCCTGAGAACCAGCCGAGGAAATTCCTCCTACGATGCGCGACCGGATGATTCCGGGACAGAAGCCGATCGTACAGGAGGAACAGCTACGCTTATTTTTCGGGTCGGAAGAACCTGCCGGCGATGGCGGCATAAAGGAGAAACCGGGCTATTTCGAGATGACCGAGGAGGGGACTTTGTTGGTCCGAGGGATCGAGCAACTTACCCCTGTAATGCAGACAAAGCTGCTTGAAGCTATCGTCACCGGCACATTTCGTCGATACGGGGGAGTGCGCCTCCATAAAGTGCGGGTCCGGCTATTTGCCACCACCAGGCTGGATAGCGCCAAGATCTCACTCGAGAGAAATCCTTTGGTGTATGCGCTCTTGCAGAGGTCGATTGTGATTCCTCCCTTGAGGACCCGACGTAGAGAAATTCCCGGCCTTGTGAGATTCTACCTCCGGAAGTATAGCCGGGAACTAGACCGAAAAATTGAAAAGCTTCCAAAGGATACTCTCAAGGCGCTGGTCAATTATGGCTGGCCTGGAAACGACCTGGAACTGTCGAGCACTCTGAAGCGGGCGGTGCTCGTGTCGGTGGACGGCACTCTGAGGCCCCGAGACATCTATTTTGATCTGAAGAGGGTTGAAGGTGAAGGCAAATTCAATCTTCTGCGGTTCCGACATGTAAAACAAGTTCTCACTAGCCCGCTTTTCCCGGCTGTCTTGCAGAGCGCGGCCACCCCCTTTTTCTTTATCGTTATTGCTTTTCTGTTTCTCGGTCCTGCCGATCTCATGAAGAATCCCGCAGCGCTCTTCAGTTGGGCGGTGGGATGGCCTTTGTTGATAATTGGGGCATTCGTGTGGGCCCGATTCTGGTGCTCTCTCTGCCCCATCGGCACTGTGAGCAACCTGGCCAAACGCGTCATCGCCTTGGAAAGGCCGTTTCCTGCGTTTCTCAAGAATCACAGCGATTTTGTCATGGCGGGAGCGGTCCTGTTCATAATCTGGTTCGAAACAGCCACAGGGATCAGGGACTCACCTTTCACTCTGGGCCTACTGTTGTCGATCATGCTGGTTTCCGCCATCATCGTGGCCGTCATATACGAACGGCAATCCTGGTGCCACTACCTCTGTGGGCTGGGAGGGGTGGCCGGTGTGTTGGCCAAGACGTCCATGCTGGAACTCCGAGCCGACCGTAACGTCTGCATCTCCCAGTGCGGCTCCAATGAGTGTTACCTCGGAACAGCGGAAAACAATGGCTGCCCTTTCGGACAGGCGGGGCCGAGGCTTCACAGCAATCGGCTGTGCACGCTTTGTGGGACGTGCGTAAAGAACTGTCCCCACGGAGCCATCAACCTCAATCTCCGACTCCCCGGCAGAGAGATCTGGGAAGTCCGTCATAGCAATGCGGGAACGGCATTTCTGGTAATCGGAATGATAGGAGGATTGTTCAGCGAAATGGTAAGCAAGATGCCGTTTTACGGCAGCCTGGCGGCATACTTACCGTTGTCCCCTATCAGTCGCTTCACGATGGTCTTCGTCGCGGTCTTACTGGGAATGAATGTAATGTTGGTCCTGGCAGCGGAAGTCTCCAGCCGGATGTATGGCGAGCGTTTCCGCGAGAATTACTGCAAGTTCGGGCTGGCGCTGCTGCCGGTGGCGTTGACCGCATTCATGGCCTTTCATGTATACTATCTGGTAAATCTCGGTGTCCAATTGCCTAAGCTGCTCAGCAACAATTTTGATTTCGAAGTGTTCCGGCGGCTCATAATCACAGTGCCCCCGGAGGTAACGCGTGTGATCCAGCAGATCTTGATCTATATAGGTTTGGGATGGAGCCTGATAATTATGTATCGGCTTGGCCGTGTGCGCCGCGAGAAACTACTTCGGGTTGTCGCAGGACTGCTGCCCCATGCTGCGCTGGCTCTTCTCCTCGCTGTGCTTATGCTGGAGGCTACACGCTCATTCTTCTATGGGTAGAAGACCGCGCGGTGATATGACGTAATTGAAGACACTTGGGCCGGAGGGTTCCGTCTTGTCTTTTCCGTCCGGGTTTTCTAGACTTGCGCAAAAATTGCTCGTTGTTCTTTTGTTGTGCTGCGCTGTGCTGCTAACGGTAAAGGCTGCCCAGTTCATGGTGTGGTACATTGCCAGAGATTACCCGCTCGAATACAGGGAATTCGCCGTAATCTTCAGTACCGATCTGCTCTTGCTCGGGTACAATCCTTACTCGATTAGCCTTCAACCCGTGGCAATGAACGCATACGGGATAATGTACAACCTGATAGTGCTACCCTTGGCCCTAATTTGGGGCTCCACGGCAGTCATTCATCGAGTTGTCTCTTGTTTTTTTATCGTGATGACATGCGGTTGCCTCCTGTGGGGACTTCGCGTAAGCCGAGTTTCCTGGGCAATGGCTGTGGTTGCCGTTGCTACTCTATTCGCTTTTCTTGCCACAGGGCTCAGCATCGTATCTCGCCCTGACAGCTTCGGCCAGTTCCTCTTCCTAGCGAGTATCGTGGTGCCCTTTGCATGTCGATACAGCGTCACCGGTCTTGTAATCAGTGTTGCGTTGTCCATGGTCGCTCTCTTGACCAAGCCCTATTTTGTGCTCGGTGGCCCCTTTCTGGCATTGTATCTTTTCGGATTCGAGAGCAAGAGCAAGGGGCTGTGGTACACGTTCGGGTTCGCTGCAGCGCTGGCCGCAACCATTCTCGGCACGCATGCGATCTGCGAAACCTGGCTGACAAACACCATCTTCAACCATCTCAACAACGACCTCAGCGGGCAGTACACCAGCCTGGCGCACCTCAGGCGCGAGATGTGGGTGCATGCCGAGTCCATTTCAGGCTTCATTGCAGCGTTTGTCTGGGCGTACGGATTCTTCGCCGGTTGCGGAAAGAAAGTTTTCGACGGAACCGTAGGATCTCTTGTGAACTTCAGCGATTTCCACAAACCGCTCTTGAACGTGAAAGCTGATCTGCCGTTCATGATGCTCGTTTTCGGAACTTTGATAATGGTATGGAAGCTGGGACTTCACACAGGCAATTGGCAACTCTACTATCATCAGTTCATGACCCCTTTTGCATTGTGGTTTGTGGCCGGATTCATCGACAAGCTGAAGGCGAATCGCCACTGGGCGGTACTGTTGCCCCTGATTGCAAACCTTCTCGCGTCAACGTGTATTACGTATCCGGCGATCTGGAAGATCATCAAGCCGAATGGAACGACCTGGAACAAGTTGTGGCCAGTCACCAGGACATGTATCACAGCGCCGGACTGGCCGGACTCATGAAGAAATACGCAAAGCCGATTTATAATACGGGACAGAATGAGTATTACGCAGCCGGGGTCCCGCACAATTTTACAGCAACGGCCGAGGAGTTCGCCTGGCGGTCCGAAATGTTCTGGCGTCAAATTGGCGAAAAAGCCCAACACAAACAATTGGACCTGGTTATTCAGGACGCGGGAGCCGACTGGCCGATAGACCGGAGCATCCTGAAAGAGAACTATCGTTTGCTGGGGCACATTAGAATGCCGCTACTGTTTAATGGAAACTGGGTGCTGGAATTGTGGACACCCAAACCCGATAAATAGGGATTCGGAAAAGCTTGGGTCTCATGCGTTTGTAATGTTCAGCAAACTGGACTTGAATCGCGGCAGAAGGGTCTAGTAGCCAAAAGTACTTCTTGACGCCCGTAGGGAGGCAGGATACGCTTAAACAGGGAGCGAACTATTGAACGATGCTCTAGACAATAATGTGCGCATAGCGGTAAGCGTGGTGATACCAGTCTACAATGGCGCAATTACGATTGGGCCCTTGGTGGACACGCTAGTGGCCGGTCTGGCGCCTTTCAACTTGCAGGTGGTCTTGGTAAATGACGGAAGCAAGGACAACAGCCATCAGGTCTGTGAAGAGATCTTTCGCAAGCATCCGAAGGTCGTGACGTATCTCAGGCTCGCTCGGAATTTCGGCGAGCACAACGCTGTAATGGCTGGTCTGCGTCACGCTAGGGGTGACTATGGTGTAATTATGGACGATGATTTCCAGAATCCTCCGGAGGAGGTAACTCGTCTGGTTCAAGAGGCCAAACGGGGAGATTTCGATGTCGTATATTCATACTATGACGAGAAAAAACATAACTGGTTTCGAAATGTAGGTAGTACATGTTTAACGGATGGGTCGCCCATTTCATGCTCAACAAGCCCAAGGGGCTCTATCTGTCGAGCTTCAAGTGCTTGAACCGTTTTCTGATTAGAGAAATAGTCAAGTATGATGCTCCTTTTCCCTATATTGACGGCCTGATTTTGAGTCTGACCGATAACATCGGCACAGTGCTGGTGCGCCACGACGAGCGCTCTCAGGGCAGATCAGGTTATACATTCAGAAAACTGGTGCGCTTATGGCTGAGCATGTTCGTGAACTTTTCCATCATGCCCCTGCGGCTCAGTCTGCTGATGGGATTTGTGGCGAGTCTCATGGCCCTCGGAATGGCGGTTTCAGTTGTCTTGGAGAAGATATTGAATCCGGGGATTCAGGTGGGGTGGGCCTCTCTGGCAGTTTCTGATCCTACTCTTTGCCGGAATTCAATTGTGCATCCTGGGGCTCATGGGTGAATATGTAGGCCGCACACTGCTAAACAGCAACCGTCTCCCACAGTTCGTGGTCAGATCTACATCCGAATCGGATCAGGTGCATGACCGCACAGAATCACACTGAAGCTTTCAAAGACAAGGCGGTCCTCATAACCGGCGGCAAGGGGCAGCAATCACGCACCAGGATGAAATTGTCGCGGTGGCCGAAGCCCTCAGATTGGCGGAGTAGGTAGGGCCATGGAAACGCACGAGTACAGGGTCATGTTCGACATGGAGACAAACTACTGGTGGTACGTCGGACTCCACCAGATTGTCCTCCATTTCCTCCGCCGCGAGAACTGCGGAAATGGCCCGCTGAACGTCCTGGATGCGGGTTGCGGCACCGGCCAATTAATGAAACTATGCCAAGCAGACGGATTGAACCCCATGGGTCTGGATTTTTCCGGCGAAGCCCTCAGGTTTCTCGAGTTCGTGGCCTTCGATCTTTGGTTCAGGGCTCCATATCCGAGATCCCGTTCCGAAACGACCTGTTCGACGTGGTTGTGTCTCTGGACGTCGCCGATTGCCTGGAAGGGGATGAAATGGTTCACTCCTTTTCTGAAATGGGTCGAGTTCTTAAGCCTCGCGGCGCCTTGATCCTCAACCTGCCCGCGTATAATTCCCTCCGCAGTCAGCACGACCGTGCTCAGCACATACTGCATCGGTTCAATGTCCGCGAAATCCATTCGCTCCTGAGCGAAATCGGTTTCCAACTGGATGTATGCACTTACCGAAACACCTTTCTCTTTCCCATAGCAGCGGCAGTGCGCCTTCTGAAACGCCGTTCAGCAACTGGAAAGGACACGTTGCGCTCAGACCTCAAACCTCTCCCCTACCCACTCAACGCAGCTCTGACCTGGATACTTTCGGCGGAAAACGCTCTTGTCAAGAAAGGGTTTCCCCTGCCGCTGGGCCTCTCGGTTTTCTGTGTAGCAAGGAAGCATCCGTAATATCGACTGGGCTTCAAACAGGTGATAAGGACCCGAAATGGCGGGCTCGCAATGGAGATGCACCTTTCGCATGGTGCCACCGATGTGGCAACCTCCTCCCTGCGCGGACGCGCGTCGCAGCACGTCAGTGGCACCAAGTCTTCGGACGCTTTTTGATGATTCGCTGGGATTGTCTTGGCCACAAGTGTCCGAATGAGTTGCTAGATTTACGGATCACTTCAGGAAGCGGACATTCCGCCACAATCCGCTTGCTTCCTCAGCCGCCAATATCCCCTGGGGAAACATTCTGCCAAACGTCCTCCCATTTCGTCTTAAATCCTGAAAACTTCCCTTCCAATTCAATCCTCTCGGCCTCCCAGTTGGTCGGGCATTCCGTTTTGAGGCTTCGGATTCTGTCTTCGAGTTCTTCCTTCAGGATATGTAGCTGGTTGACGTGAGGGACAAGATTTGCCTTGTCCGAGCAAGAAGCATCGTCGAATTTTTTCACAATCCCGTCGAACTTCGCTTGCCAACCGGCAAGCTCGGTGGCGAGATTGTCACAATATGTATCGAGTTCCATCGATCTCACTCCTTATGTGCGATTATATGACCGAACTCTGCGCCTATTTGCAGTCAGCGCACTTTTTTACAATCTTTCCTCCGTTGGCATAACATGCGCCCGCTTCCCACGGGGAGTCAAACTTCCCGCAGGAGTTTTTAGCGCAGCAACTATATCTCGTGTACGTAGGACCTGTACCTCTTTTCCATGTGAATCCTCCGCAAGATTATTCTCAGCCCCCGGTTCCCGATTTGCCTATGTAGATGCAGCCGCGAGGCATTTGGATTCAGCAAGCGATGAAAGATTGCAGAGAATGGGAGCAAAACAGACGACGGAGCATTCCGTTAAATCGGGACTCTTATAGTCATGCATGCGAGACGGGCAGATTCTACGCGAAACGGACCGCGTGTTTTTTCCTTGACAGTCATATATAGGACTAGCAGTCTAAATGACACGGGATTGCAAGCAAAAAAATTTGCGGTATCCGCGACACCTCTTTCGGGCATGCCGCTTGGGTTTATCCTTGACCCGGAATTCGCAGCCTTGCACATGCAAGCAGGCATGGACAGCGCGATTATCAACCGCGGAAAACGAGAACTTCGCAGAATCATGATGGGTGCAGAGACGGTATTTGGAAAAGATCGCCGTTGTCTCAACTTCAGTCAGGTATTTCGGGCCGGAAAAATCGGGCCCAAGTAGGGTTCCTGAACGGCCTTCCGTGCATGCAGTAGAACCAGAACGCACTCCAGAAAGGAGAGAAAGCTATGCAGGATCTTGTAAATGCAGTAGCCGAGATGATGGAAGATGAAGCTATGACCCTCACGAAGAAGTACGTGGCGGAAGGCGTGCCTCCCTTGCAAATCATTGACGCTTACAAGGATGCCCTCAGCATCATCGGGAAGCGTTTCGAGGAGTGCACCTACTTCGTCCCGGAGCTGATTCTGGCAGGTGAGATGATGAAGGCAGCCTCTGAGATTATCAAACCGCTGGTTACGGAGGATGAGTCTAACGCGGGGGCCAAAAAAATAGGTAAGTTACTTCTAGGCACGGTTGAGGGTGATATCCACGACATCGGCAAAGACATGGTCCACATGCTCATGGACATCAACGGCTTTGAAGTAAGAGATCTTGGCGTTGATGTGGCGGCCCAGCGTTTTTGGGACGAGTACAAAGAATTTCAGCCGGATATAATAGGAATGAGCGGGCTGCTCACTCTGGCCTACGAGTCCATGAAGCAAGTGGTGGATGGCTTAAAAGAGACGGGCATACGCGACAATGTTAAGGTGATCATCGGCGGCGGGCAAATGGACGAACAGGCTTGCAAGTACGTCGGAGCCGACGCGTTTGTCACGGATGTGGTGACTGGAATAAATATCTGCAAGGGATGGGTGAGCTAAGGTAGCGTGCTGAGAGCCACGTGAATGAGAGGAAGGAGACAAAGATATGGATCAAGATCGGGAGAATATGTCCTCAAGCCAGAGGCAGGAAGCGTTCCTAACGAAATGGGCTTCCGGAGAAGGTGTCGCCTTCGCCAGCGATGATGCCAAGGCTTCTTACCAGTACCGCGCCGGCCTCATCATGGACGCGATCAAGCTCAAAAAGACTCCGGACAGGGTGCCGATTGTCCCGCTTTCCACTTTCGCTCCTGTCATGCTGTACGGCTATTCGGCAAAACAGGCCATGTATGACCCTCACATCCTTGGAAAGGTCTGCCTGGATTACACGAAGGATTACGATGTTGACGCCACAAGTATTCCGCCCATGGTCATGCACGGCCCAGCCTTAGAGGTGTTGGGCTACCATCTTTACAAATGGCCCGGTCACGGGGTCAAGGAAGAGCAGGGCTATCAGTTCGTTGAAAAGGAATACATGAAAGCCGAGGATTATGACCACTTTATTGCAGACCCCACCGATTACTGGTTCCGCGTCTGGTTGCCTCGGACCCACAGATCTCTGGAACCCCTGGCTCAATTGCTTCCATTGTACGGCAGCATGGAATTGCCCATGGCCGGACCGTGGCTTTGCACTTTGGGTGCCCCTCCGATCCAAGAAGCGTACAAAGCTCTTCTGGAGGCCGGCAGGATCAGCTTTGAGTGGATGCAGGCTTTGGGACCGTATATGGGGCAAATTTTAGGCTCAGGATATCCGATGTATGCCGGCAGCGCCACCAAAGCCCCGTTTGACGTTCTGGGCGACTCCTTCCGGGGTACCACACAACTGATGATGGACCTTTACCGAAGACCGGGAAAAGTTCTGGAAGCTGTAGACAGGCTGGTGCCGCTCATGATCAGTATGGGTGCGGGCGGAGCCTTGGCTAATAACAACCCGCTGGTTTTCATTCCGCTGCACAAAGGCGCCGACGGCTTCATGTCCAACGAGCAGTTCAAGAAGTTCTATTGGCCAAGTCTCAAGAAGGTGATGATCGGCTTGGCCGAACAAGGATGTGTGCCGTGCTGCTTTGTGGAGGGTGGTTATAACCAACGGCTGGAATTTCTGGCAGAAATGCCCGAAGGCGAATGTGTTTTTATCTTTGACAGAACCGACATGGCTCGAGCCAGAAAAATATTGGGGGGCAAATCATGCATCGGCGGAGGATTCCCGGTTTCCTTGATCATCACCGGTAATGTGCAGCAGGTAGAAGACGAGACAAAAAGACTATTGGATGTGGCCGCGGGAGACGGGGGTTACATCCTCAGCATCGGGTGCGCGATGGACGAAGCCAGAGAACACACCCTCAAAGCATTTATTCAGACTGGCAAGAAGTATGGCAGGTATTAGGATTCATCCGGTTTCCGTCTGCATAGCGACTGAAACAACGGAATTACGAATTGGAACACCTATTCGTCACCTTCCGAAACCTGGCCGGATGCGGTATAATTCATGAGTTAATTCACAGGAGAAAGGCCCTGGACTTGGAAACGGTGATTCTGGCGTGCAACACAATTCGCAATGAGCTTGAAAAAGCCGCCGCAGAAACGAACTGTCCGCACGGTTTCGTGTGGGTCGAATCCGGGCTGCACCTTGTAACTGATTCCCTGCGACGGCGATTGCAGGAGGAGTTGGATCGGATCATCGGCGTGCAGCGAGTGCTTCTGGCATTCGGGTTTTGCGGCAACGCTGTTGCCGGACTCAGGTCCAGAGACTACGAACTGGTCATTCCCCGAGTGGATGACTGCATCACGTTGCTGTTGGGTTCCAAAGAACACAGGGAACGTTGCTGTCGTCAGGGTGGCGTCTATTTTCTCACGAAGGGCTGGCTGGAGGGCGAGATCAACATCTGGAAAGAGTACCGGGCAGTTTTGGCGCGCTTCGGGCAGGAGCGGACCGAACGCATCTACCAACGTATGCTGGCGCATTATAAATACCTGGGCCTTATAGATACCGGCGCTTATGACCTACCTACCCTGCTCCCGCATGTGCGGGAAATCTCTGCCACGCTCAAGCTGGAACTCCTCATTCTTGAAGGGACTGACCGCTATCTGAAAAACTTCCTCATAGGCCCCTGGAATGATGATGATTTCGTAATCATTCCGCCACTCACGACAATTGAATTCGCCCACCTGGGTTTCGATTCGACACAATCCGCCTCCTCCTTCCCAACCGCAATGTAAAAGGAATGACTTCTTGCCTACAGTAACCTTCAACGGTAGCAAATTGACGTCAAAAGTAGCGCGGGGAGAAACTCTGCTGTCATGCATCCGGCGAAGCGGATTGGGCGTGGAATCCACTTGCGACGGCAAAGGAGTATGCGGCAAATGCCGGGTCGTCGCACACGGAAAGTTGAGTCCACCTGACGAGACGGAACTTGAGCATCTGGTCGGCCAACCTGGAGACGTTCGTCTGGCATGCAGGGCGAAAGTGCTCGGGGACGTCTCTGTGACCATAAATGACTCATGGACTCAACTCCAAGTCTGTATTCGGCCCCCAGTACCGCGACCGTTGCTCTGGACAGTCCCGTCAAACAAATGCTTTTGCCGGAAAAAGGCCGGGACTCCAATCCCTATGCGGAAACGTTGCCTGTCCGGATCGCCGATTCACGCGTTCTCGACCAAATCGCGAATTGGGATCGCAACCAGAAACCCGGCATCCGGCGTAGTGTTCGAAAACGAACTTCTGGACATCCGCTTTGACCGAAAAACCCTTCTAGGGGCCGCCGTTGACATCGGTACAACAAGCCTTTCGCTTTACTTGTTCGATCTGGATAGCGGCGAATTTCTCGGCACAGCTCGGCTCTGAATCCTCAAACGTCCTACGGTGGCGACGTGATCACTCGCATCAATTACTGCCGAGAGCATCCTGACGGTGTGTCCGTTTTGCGCTCTGAATTGACACAACAATTGGGCATGATGCTGGACGAAGCGTTGGGAGAAGAACGAAGCAGGGATCAAGTCTTTCTGATGACCGCGGCGGGCAATACGACGATGCTACACATCTTGGCCGGGGTTAACCCTTTATCGCTGGCTCTGGCTCCTTTTCGTCCCACTTTCCTAAAGTCCCTGGTCCTCGAAGGAGAACGTTCCGGCCTGCCCATTCATCCGCGAGGTCGGGTCATCCTTTTGCCCGCGGCTTCCGCCTATGTGGGAGCGGATATTGTCGGCGGCCTCATTGCAATTGATTATCGAGTCCTGCACCAAGAGCACTCTGTTTATTGATATTGGCACGAACGGAGAAATTGTGCTTCTCGAAGGTCCCGACCGATTATTGGGAACATCTTGCGCAATGGGGCCGGCACTGGAGGGCATGAACATTTCATGCGGTTGCCGAGCGTGTACCGGGCGCCGTAGATTCCGTGATCCTGGACGACGACAAGATTCCTCGATTCACCACCATAAATGGATTGGCGCCTGTGGGAATTTGTGGAAGCGGACTCGTCGATCTAGTCGCCGTATTGGTCGGCTCAGGACTCATCGCTCCCAGCGGCGCATTTAATCCCGCAGCCGATAAACGTCTCACGGCTCAGTTGCATGGCGACCGCTACCATCTCACGGACAAGGTCTTTCTGAGCCAAAAGGATATCAGACAGGTGCAATTGGCCAAGAGTGCGGCCATAACAGGGATTCTCACGTTGTTGAGCGAAGCAGGCCGGGCCGTTGCCGACCTGGAGCGCATAATCGTGGCAGGCTCTTTCGGTTACCACTTGAATCCCGAAAGCCTGAAGCGGATCGGTCTGCTCCCCGTAGATTACGCGGGGCAAATTACCTTTGTTGGTAATTCATCGCTTTCCGGAGCTTCCCTTGCCATACTCAATCGCGCAACCCTGACAGACATGGAGAGTCTTGCGTCTTTTATCCAGGTGCTGGATCTAAGCTCTCATCCAGATTTCGCCAATTATTTCATTTCCCAACTGGATTTTCCGCCCTCAACGGTTCCCGGCAGCACTTGTATCGGATCGGGTTCTTCTTGTGATAATCCTGATGATAATCTTCTGCTTTGTAAAATGCCGAAGCCGGGATGATTTCGGTCACGATGGGTTTTTCAAATTTGTATAGCAGTTGCCGAAGGTTTGATCAGAACGCAACGCGGTAAGTGTTGGGGGACAAAAAAAGGGCAGCCACCTTTCCGGAAAATCTGCGTTTTCCGTGTCCGTGCGACTGCCCCGACTCGTTAACAAACTAATCTCTTTTATCTCATACCCTATGGCCTGATCACCTCGGGAACCGCTGCCTCGACTGTCCCCGTTCTTGGAACTGCTGGAGGTTCTGCAGTTGTTGGTGCTGTATGTTCAACTGCTCCAGTCTGTGGTCGTGCGTCGTTGGCGCTGAGCCGGTGGAAAAAGTATGGATCTGAAACTCCTGCGTTGCGTGCGTAGTTAGCGCTGAACCCGTGGAAAAAGTATGGATAAAAGGCTGTCCAGTCCCACCTGTAAAGCCAGTGAAGGCGGTGGACACTGTCGAGATCCCGGTCCCTGTATCGATAAACGTCGGAGAGAATGTGATGGTACCGATCCCCGTCCCGGTGTCGATCACCGATGTGTCGATCAGCGTCGGAGAGAATGTGAAAGTACCGATAACGCCCGTCCCGGTGTCGATCACCGACGTGTCGATCAGCGTCGGAGAGAATGTGAAGGTGCCAATCCCCGTCCCAGTGTCGATCACCGATGTGTCGATCAGCGTCGGAGGGAATGTGAAGGTAAAGGTGGGCGGATCAAACGTTATGGTGAACGTCGGGGGCGGAAACGTGATCGTGGGGAACGTGATCGTGGGGAACGTGATCGTGGGAATCGTGATCGTGGGCGTCGTGTCTGTCGGTGTCGTATCTGTAGGCGTCGTATCTGTAGGCGTTGTGTCCGTGGTGTCTATCGTGCCTGTGTAGCCATCACCTGGAGGAATCGGAATGAAGCCGGGAGGGCCAAATTCAACTCCAGGCTCTCCTGGCAGCATTTCAATGACCTCCGGAGGCTCCGGGGGTATGTACTGGTCTGGCGGAACAGGCTCGGACGGCGGTGTGCAAGAAGGAACATTTGTGGGCAATGTGCCCGGAATAGTGGTCAGATCAATCAATTCCCTGAGCGCGTCGGATCCTACCGGCATAACCTCTGAAGGTTCCTTGTCCTTTTCAACCATGACCGTCTGGCATGATGTGACCTCGCGAATCTGGGTAGTCTGGTCTGAGACGTTCCGTACCGCCACTGCTCCCCAAATGACTGTAACGGATGTGTGCTCATCGTCGAGCACGGAAACTACGTAATCCGCGGCCCGATCACCGCCGGGGATAACCTGGACGAGGGCTGTTGGAGAGATGGTCGTAAAGGACGACTCGGGCTGGGTTACAGGGACTTTTCGTATTAAGCGAACCATCCCCCGAGAGACTGAGCCGACAAAAGAGGAGGACGGCCCTTCCTGGCTGTAAGACTCGAAGCCGAGCAGAGAGTCGCGGCCAAGCGAAGCGTCCATTAGCACGGGCGAGGGGTGTCTCCACCACATTTTGGCGTTTGGGTCGTTCGGTGCGGTACCTATGGTGTCCTGAACAAACACCGGTTCGCCTTTACTAATCGGAACAAAATCGGTTGTGCCGGCGCGCATCACCATGGTCGCACCCTGCGTACGCTCGATTTTACCCACCGGCTGGAGTCCATTTTCCTCAGCCTGAGCGTACTGTACCCAGCCCCAGGCCAGAGCAAAACAGCCAATGAGAATAATTCCCAGGGATATTCCCAACGCCCGTCCATATAGTCGCTTCATCATTTCTTAGCCCTCCAATTCAGAATTGGTCCCCGAAGGGGAGAATAATATATAACGGTGAAACCACACCCGCCCCTGTGGCCAAATTTGAGGCCACTGGAGATTGTTAACTAGGCTGGATGTCTCAAATCATACGTTCCCCTCCTTGTCGCGTACCCAATTCGGTAAAGGGCGGGAAAGCACAATCGCGCTCATTCTTGACCCGATCAGTGAATCGGTCGGATTACCCGGCCCTCGTTGAGAGAGCTAATCACTCCAACTCTCCTACAGTAATTACTTCATCGTCACGTGGCTCCGGTAACGATGATCTTAGTAGCATTCATTTTCAGAGCCGCACGCCCATGATAAGCGGCCCAAGCTCAATATCTCATTAAAATTCAACTTAAACCATACTAGGGTCGCTGACCGAATGTGTCAAGTAAAATAACCGGTACCATGTAACTCCTCAGTTGACCGTGGCCAAAGACTGTCACTGCGAGCGGAGTGAAGCAATCTACTGATTCGCCGAAGCCGAGAAACGAATCACTTAGTCACAGCGTAGCGCAAATACGGTACCGTATTCGGTGTAATCCCCAAGCCCCGCAGGGGCTTACCAACAAGTAGCCACGGGCGGAAGCCCGTGGACAGCGGTCCACCCAATCATTTGAACAACCGACCCTGGAGGGGTCGACCACGGATGTGCATTGGATTGCGATATTGGGCGACCCCTTCGGGGTCAGGACCGTTTTCATGAGGCCCTCCGTACCGTGGGTTCCATCCCACGTCCCGCGGGACTACTGTTGGGTCGCGCCGTACGGGGCTACGACGGCTCCCGGGAATATGCGACCGTATTTAGGAAAAGGCGCACTGAGCCTGGCACCCAGTTCTAGTTGGCAGCCTGAGAGCTTGCCGGAACCAAGCCAACCTCCTCCGCATTTTGGTTGCTTTCTCT
>CAWHDO010000047.1:0-161417 GCA_963828085.1 uncultured delta proteobacterium | reverse complement strand
GACGTCAAGGCTATAGACGCAGCGATCAATAAGAAGGAACTAATGCTACTAAGGGCCCGTGCCCTCCGGGAGGCCAACCCCATGCTAGGGCATCGCGGGGTCCGCCTTGGCATTTCCTATCCCGAAATCTATACCATGCAGATCCAGGCAATCCTCGAAGCGGCAGCAGAATGCGTGAAGGAAGGTATTGAAGTCCACCCGGAAATCATGGTTCCCCAGAGTCTGCGCTGATACGGAATTGAAATGGGTTAAGCGATACGTGGACAAGGTGCAGAAAGAAGTCGAAGAAGCCCAAGGAGTGAAGCTCAATTTCAAATATGGCAGCATGATCGAAGTGGTGCGGGCCTCCTCACTGCCGACGAGATGGCACGTGTAGCTGAATTCTTCTCTTTCGGCACGAACGATCTTACCCAAGCAGCGTTCTCGTTCAGCCCGCGAAGACGCTGAGAACAAATTCCTCCCCTATTATCAACAACGTGGTGTTCTCAGAGGCGAATCCCTTCGAAGCCTTGGATGTCAAATGCCTGGGGCCGCTTATGAAGATGGCCATCGAAGCGGGTCGCAAAGTTAGGCCGGGCCTGGAGATAGGAATCTGCGGTGAACATGGTGGCCATCCCGGTTCTATCCGTCTCTGTCATCAGGTGGGTCTGGACTATGTTTCGTGTTCGGCCCTAGAGTGCCCCCGATTCCCCGTTTGGCCGCGGCCCACGCCGACCATGCTCGGAAAAGAGCTACGACGTTTAGGGATCGGTCATGGAAATTTGCGCTGCTTCTTTCTTGACAGGGAAGTTGTAGGCGATGATAACGTATAGTCTGTATTTTCACGTGATTTCGTGTGCGACTCAGTGATGCGCACACTGGATTGGGGTATAGCTATGAAAACTGTCAGGGTTGCTGTCCTTCTCGTCTCGGTCATTCTTGCAATGGGGGTGGCTCTGCCCTGTTCCGCCGGTGAGGCCGGCTATCGCTCCTGTGTGCCTGACAGACCTATTCCACCCGAGAGTGTGGGACCTATTTCGATTCCTTTCGACATCCCTATATGGCCCACAATAGTCAAAACCGAATTTCATATACTTCCCTGGGGTAAGTTTGGGTAAGGCCTCCGTGTGCATCCCCGGTACTTGCAAATCCATTGAGTTTCCGGCTCCCTGCCTCTCTCTAAAGCCCATTCCTGTGTGGTTCCCGTGGCTCAGGCCGCTGGACGCGGGAATGCAAAGATAGTGAGGTCTGCCGAGTTCCGTAAGGCAAATTCTCCCTGGCGCTACGCGGTATGACCATAAATCTAGAGTCCCTCCCTCCCCCGCGGAAATCCGTCTGTCTCCCTCCATGCTTGTACTGAACGAGGTCTTGTCATCGTGAATCGTTCCTCCCTGGTAATGACTTTGGAGCGGTCCCTGGATTTTTTCGGATTGACGGGCCCTTTCTTATGTCAGGTGAAGACCGAGATTCTTTTGTCCAAAAGACTCAGGTTATTCTTCAAAAAGCCCTCCAGCCGGGAGAAGCGCTGGACTAGGCATTCTCGGCGGAACAGGGGTCGGCAAGTCCACTCTGATCAACGCGTTGGCGAGAAAGGAGATCTCAGCAGCGTTCCGACAAAAGACCCTTTACCGATCGCGGAGTGATCTACAGACATAAAGATACGCCCCGGGGGTTGGAGAAGATCTCCACCCTGTTACGCGGAAACGATGCTGTTCACGATTCCGAGATCATAAAAGACCTTGTGCTCTTGATGTTCCCGACTTTGACAGCATCAAATAGATTAATCGTAAGGCCGTCCTCGATGTCCTTTCTTGCCTTGACGCTGTCGTGTGGGTGGTGAGTCCCGAGAAATACGCGGATGTCGTCTTTTATCGGTTCGTTCAGCAGACCGTTATAAATACGAAAAACTTCACTTTTATATTGAATAAGGCGGACGAACTGATTGAAGGCGTCGGGGGTGATCCTGCAGAGTAGGCTCAAGGAAGTGCTGGGAGACTTCACCTTTCGTTTAAGCACGAGGCCGGCATCGAACAACCTAGAGTGTTCACCGTTTCGGCTTCTCACGAACTTGAGGGGAAAAACAGGCAACCGGCCTTGGAGAGCGAATTCAAACGCTTCAGGGATTTTCTGATGGCGCGCAGGGAGGCCAAGGAGATCGCTTCCGTCAAGACAGCCAATCTTATGGAGGAAACCCGACACCTGCTTAACGAATTGAATAGCGTGATTTCCCCGGAGAAAACGAAACGGCTGTTGCATCGCATCCGTGATATCCAAACGGAGTCCAGATCAGAGGCGCCCGCTTCGAGTCTACAGCTAATGGATCACGAGAATAAGCTTGCCGAACGACTTTTCCCCTTGCTGATGAATGAAGACGCATCCATAAGGTCGGTGAGGCTCGCGATGAGGCTGCTCAACCTGGGGGGCAGGTACGGTGAGAAGAGTCGCAACGAAGACTTGGACAGGATCTTCCTGAGTATGGCCGAGGCCCTGAGTAAAGAGAGACGCATGAAGATTGAAAAAGTCGGGGCCCGATTGGATTCGGAGTTTCTACTTGCATTTCCGCAGACGGACATTTCTCAGAGTGAAGAGTCCCCTGAACAGTTGATGAACACGGCGTTGAATCAGGCCTCCAAACTGTTGGCCCAGAGGCTGAAACAGAGAAAAGAATCCCTTGGGGGACAACTCGCCGGTTGGCGGCGTTTAGGCCAAAAATCGGTCTTAGCTATTCCAGCGCTGATTCTGATTGTGAAGTTAGCTGGCCAAGCCGCTATTGATGCGTGGTTACAGCATCCGAGCCTCGCCGGCGGATTGAATATCGTCGTTGGATTTCTCACCTCTCTCTTCAGTTCCGACGGTCTGACCGGCCTCACGGTGCTGTTGATCTGCCAGCTATTTCTTATCTTTTATCTGGCGGCAAAGCGAATCAAGAGGATAGAAAAGGTCGCTAAGAGCCTTGCCATGTCAGCGATCCTAGATCTGAGTGACAGCTTCGACGCCGCCACCCGTCAGGTCCAGGAAAAGAGAAGAGAATTTTCACAACGGATCCAGGAAGGCATCGATCACCTGAACGCTCTCAACTCCACCTTTGACAGTATCGTGGCCGACAGGCTGAGTTGAAGGAATTATCGCAAACACATCCGTTAGTATTCTATGCCCCTGAGTGCTCTGACTCCCCGCTCGAAATGGTGCTTGATGTTCACCATCTCAACCACCTCATCGGCCCGGGCACAGATTTCGGGATGAGCGTCTCGACCTGTCAAAACAAGGTCCAAGTTTTCAGGTTTGATCGCTATGAGATCGAGCACGTCCTCCATTCGTAAGAGGTTGAGTCGGACTGCGACGTTTATCTCATCGAGAATTATGACATCGTAGTCCCCACCCGTCATAATCGTGCGGGCCTTTGCCAAGGCCCTTTCGGCCATTAACCGATCAGTTTCATCTCCGTGTCGCTTGCGAATGAAGCCCTTTCTTCCCATAGGCTCTATAGTAAACCCAGAGCCGAGCCGCTTGGCCGCAAAATGTTCCCCTCGAGCCTGTCCGGCGCCTTCATGAATTGAACCATGTAAGCGCTCAGCCCCCTCGCCACCGCTTGTAGAGCCATGCCTAAAGCTCGAGTGGTTTTGCCCTTGCCTTCGCCTGTAAAAACAAATATGCGGCCTTTTCTGCCCATGAACTTCACCTGAAATAAGGATGATAGCGCCAACGCACAGTCATACGAATAGCAACGCCAAGAATCACTGGCACGGAGGCTGACTTATTACCATGATGCCCTTTACTTTCAATATATTATCACCCTCCCCCTTCCCCCTCCCGTCAAGGGAGTCCCGCGAAACGCGGGATCTCCCCGCCGCGAGAGAGGGCAGGGTGAGGAGGGATTCTGGAACCCTGCATCGCCAATCAGTTAGCGCATATTAGGGTCAGGAGAATACTGGAAGTCGCCCCAAACTCTGTCGCGGGTCTTCATCCTAACCCTGATAATAGGTTCAATCCTATTTCACCAACTTCCATTTGCCGTCTTGGATTCGAACCATAATCATGGAGTTCGCGTCCAGACCGTTGTGGTCTTCAGGGGTCAAATTGTAAATGCCGCTTACGCCCACATAGTCCTTGGTTTGTTCGATACCCGAACGCAGTTTTTCCGGGTCTGTTCCCGCTTTTTTCATGGCATTGGCCACAATATATATGGCATCCCAAGCATAGCCCGAGTGGGTATTGATCGGAAACTCTTTATTGTGGTGATAAACATCGTTGTACAGGTGGACGAACTCCTTTATGACTTTCTTTTGAGGATCGTCATCGGAGAGTTGTTCCCATGCCATCAGCTTGGTTGAGGGCATCATATTGCCCTCGGACGCCGCTCCAGCCAACTCAACATATTTTGGGTCCGGCTGGCCGTGGCATTGAAACAAGGGAGCCTTGATGTTCAGTTGCTTCACATTCTTGGCAACTATCGCTCCTGCGGGACCGATGGTCCAGCAGACAATTGCATCGGGGCTGGCAGCCGTGATTTTAGTCAACTCCGCGGTCATGTCAGTATCTTTGGGATTGAAGGATTCATCTTCTACTATCGTTAGTCCGTACTTGGAGGCTAACTTCTCGAGCCAGACCTTGCCGTCCTTGCCAAAGCCGTCGGAAGCGGTGATTAGGGCGATCTTCTTGATCTCTTTTTGTTGCAGGTACTGGTAGAGTTTTTCAACCGCGGTGGAACTTCGCTGAGGGGACTTGAAAACCCATTTAAAGGTTCCCAGGGGGCCTCCTCCCATTATGACAGGGTCACCGCCTACAGTCATAAACGTGGGAATACCGGCCTCTTCAACCTGTTTCTTCACGGCCATGCCGAGGTCTGTCCGATCCGGTCCAATGATTGCCGCCACTTTGTCGACGTTGATGAATTTCTTCACCACCATAACAGCTTTAGTGGGCTCAGACTCGGTGTCTCCGACAATCAACTCAATCGGCCTGCCATTAATGCCTCCTTCCTTGTTAATCTTCTCCACCACCATCTGGGTAACCAATCTAGTTGGAGTCCCAATATTGGCCGCGGGTCCGGACAGGGAGAAAAACGCGCCGATTTTAATGGGCTCGGCCGCGTTTACTAAGGATAGTCCCGAAACAAAGAACGCTACCAGCAGGCATGCTCCGAATCTTTTCATCTGTACTCTCCTTGAATATCCACCCCACTTCCGATCGAGGGTTAAATAAGGCGGTTAGAATAACGCAGTTGACACCCCGTTTACAACGTTCAAACCCATAAGTTGCCGCAACGCGTGCCCCCCTTCTATTTCTTTAAGATTTTAGCACTCCGTCACATTGTCACTTCCTGTCCCAAAAAGGCCCTGCGCACTTCCGGATCCCGTATCAGTACCCCGGCCGGACCGCTGGTCCTCACTGACCCACTCTCAAGCACATAAGCCCTTTGAGAAATCGTGAGTGCGGCCAAGGCATTCTGCTCCACGAGCAGTATAGTCCGACCTTCGCTCTGGAAGCTCCTGGATGATGCGGAATATCTCTCGGACTATCAAGGGCGCCAGTCCGAGAGAGGGCTCATCCAGTAACAAGAGACGAGGGTCTGACATCAGCCCCCGCCCTATGGCAACCATCTGTTGTTCGCCACCCGAAAGCGTTCCGGCTCGCTGTTTTCTTCGAGCCTTCAGCGGCGGAAAGATCTGAAAAATTCGTTCCATTTCAGAGGCGAGGACTTTCTTTGTGATTTCTCGGGCGCGCGAATAAGCCCCCATCTCCAGGTTTTCTTCGACCGTAAGCGGGCCGAACAGTTGCCGGTTTTCAGGCACTTGGACTACTCCCAGACGGACCATTTTTTGCGAAGGCGAATGAGAGACATCCTCTCCCATAAAAAACACCTTGCCGCTTCTGGCCGAATGGATGCCCGAGAGACAATTCAGCAGTGTGCTCTTACCAGCGCCATTTGCGCCGATCAAGCAAACAATCTCACCTTGTTTTACGTCCAACGAGATGCCTTTTAGCGCCCGGTTCCCTCCGTAGCGTGCTTCCATATTTTCAACTAGCAACATTTACGCTACGCCCCCTAAATATGCCGCGAGGACCTTTTCGTCTTTTTGAATCTCTTCAGGATATCCTTCGGCAATTTTTCTACCATAATTGAGAACCACAACCTTGTCTGAAATCCCCATGACCAGGTTCATGTCATGCTCCACCAGAAGCACCGAGATCCCTTGAGACTGGATTTCCCTGATCGTTCCGGCCATTTCCCTGGTTTCAGTCATGTTCAGTCCTGCGACCGGCTCATCCAAAAGGACCACGGTGGGGGCCGAAGCCAAGGCTCTGGCCATTTCAATCCGCTTCTGGTCACCGTAAGACAGGCTCGACGCAGGCCAAAGCCCTTTTCCCTCCAGGCGAAAAAACCTTAAAATCTCCCAAGCTCTTTGTTCGATTTCCCTTTCTTCTCTCCGGAAGCCAGGCAGACGAAACAGACAGGACACGAATTCATTTCTTGTTTTGGCATGGAGGCCCACCATGACATTTTCCAATACCGTCATATTTTCAAAGATCTGGAGATTCTGGAAAGTGCGGTTCAGCCCCATCGCAGCCATGTGATACGGACGCCTGCCGCTGATCTCTCGATCTCCGAAAAAGACCTTGCCTCTCTGAGGCTGCGTTGCGCCCGAAATAACGTTGATGAGAGTGGTTTTGCCTGCGCCGTTGGGTCCAATCAACGCTGTAATGGAGCCCCTGGGCATTTCGAATGAAACCTGGCCGAGAGCCATCAATCCGCCGAAGCTGACGTTGACGTTTTCAACCCTCAAGATCGATTGGTTTCCCGAGCCGGGCATCGTTCGACTTGCTTCCCAATCAAGCGCGGGGTAGTCGTGACCGGGTCGAACAACGAGCATGGGGTCTCTGATGGGGATTTCTTGCGCCTCAGACCGCCTTCTAGCGAACCATCGGCTTTGAATTGCTACCACCAGTCCTTCCGGAATGAAAATCAGGATCAGCACCAGGATTAAGCCATAAAAAATGTCTTTATATTCATCAAAAAAATGAAGGAGAAGAGGTAATGGGGTCAAGAAGATAGTTCCCGATAGGGCGCCCCAAATGCTCCCCATTCCGCCGACAATGACCATAGTCACTAATTCGATGGAAAAAAAAATGTCGAAGGTTTTCGGGCTTATGAAAGTGAGATAATGTGCATAGAGACTGCCTGCCAGCGACGCATAGAGAGCGCTTAATACAAAGACCTTAACCTTATAGCTTTCCGTCCGCACACCCACCGACGCAGCCGCGGCTTCACTGCCGTGCAAGGCCCTCAGTCCTCTTCCTACACGTGATCGAACCAAGTTCAAGGCCAGGACAATCGAGACAAAGGCAAAAAACCAGATGAGATAATACATTCTCTCATCGGAATCAAACGACCACGGCCCGATTGTCAATGCGGGAATCCCGGGAAAGCCTGAAGGACCGCCCGTCGTCGTATCCCACTGAATGAGGATTATATTCATAATCAAATTGAAGCCCAGGGTAGCCATAACCAGGTAATGGCCGCGCAATTTCAGGGTAGGGATGCCTATTACCAGGGCTAATGCTCCGGTCGCGAGAAGCGCTACAATCATTGCGAACCACGGAGAGAAACTGTAAGTGACGGTGAGGATGCCGGAAAGATACGCGCCGAGGCCGTAAAATGCCGCGTGCCCCAGCGAGATCTGACCCGCGTACCCTATCAACAGGCTCAGGCCGACCACTACTATTGTGTTAAGGCCGATTATGTTGATTACATTCAGGTAATAAGGATTGGGAATAAAGAAAGGAATGATGACAATGACCAGGGCAGGGGCCATCAAGCTCAGGAAGCGTTTAGTCTTCGATAGGCCCGCGGCCATGCCCTTAAATTCGCTCCTTCTCCCCATAGCCTAATAGCCCGCTGGGTTTCACGAATAGAACCAGCAGAAGTATGGCAAAAGCTATTACATCCTTGTACGTGGACGAGATCAGCCCTGCACCGAAGGATTCCAGCAGCCCCAGCGTCAGTCCGCCGATAATGGCCCCGATGATGTTCCCGTATCCCCCGAGAACCGCCGCAGCAAACCCCTTCAGGCCAAGGATGACACCGATATCATAGGAGAGAGTGGTAATTGGAACGATGATGATTCCTGCCACTGCTCCAAGGGCCCCGCTCAAAGCAAATGAAAAAAGGATCATTCGATTCACATTCACCCCCATAAGTGCCGCTGCCCTGGGATTAAAGGACGTAGCCCTCATGGCCTTGCCTAACCTGCTGCTACTAAAGAAGAAATGGAGCAAGATTACTACGATGACAGTGATGACAAAAATCCAGATACTTTGTGGCAAAACCGCTGCCCGTAGGATCAGAAAGGGTGTATCTCCGGAAAACGAGGGAAGGGCCATCTGATTCGTGCCCCAGATGACTTTGAAGATGCCACGCATCAGGATCGAGACACCGATAGTAATGAAGATGAGGACTATCACGGCTCGGGATTTGGCCGGTCGGATCGCTAAACGTTCCACCAGAGCGCCGACCGCTGTAACAGCCAGCACTCCGAGCACGAAGGCAAGAGGCATGGGCAAATTCACGGTACGGAAAAAGGTGTACATCATCATGCCGCCGAGGGTCACAAAATCTACCTGAGTAAAGTTAACGATCCCAATGGCATTGTGAATGATGCAAAAACCAAGGGCTATCAGGGCATAGATGCTGCCTGTGGTAAGGCCGGAAACGACGAACTGGGTTATCTCGTCGCCAGTGGGCATGGCATCCTTTCCATATTCTCGAAGAATGGTGATTGCAAAATCGATGAGTTGTTGAAAAGCTGCCCGGGACACTGTTCCCGAAGCGTTTTGGTCATCCCGCGTCCACCAAGTGAACAACATTGTACCATATTACCGAGCCACGCTGTTGTCCAGCTAGTTTTTGACCGGCATAACTGACGCTAAGCGGAGATACCGGCCCGGATATTCACCCTTCGGCAGTCTACGGAAGCCCTTTCATGAGTCCTTAATGCTTAGCATATTTCGATAATTCAGGGCTGAGAAAAACAGGGGTGAAAAGAACTCCTCGATGTCCTTGTCTGAGCGACGCCTGCGATGCTGAATGAAACGGCGTTGTCTCATCAGGTTCCGCCAATTCTTCAGAGTATCTACATACCCCTTTAGCAGCATTTTGAGCAGGTCGCCCCTTCCGAGAGAAGCAAACCTCAGTATCCTGATAGCGTCATAAAGAGATGATACTAGCAATGCAAAAGCCAGTCTTCTGGGCCCCATGTTTTTCAGAATGTTTGCCAGTCTGTTCTTTTGACAAAGATAAGTCTTTGTCGGATGCTCGATACTTTGGATCTGGCCCCCGCCAACATGGTGATAAACTAACGAAGCGCTGACATATATGATGGAATAGCCGAGTAGTCGCATTTTCCAGCATAAGTCCACGTCTTCATGATAAATTACGTAGTCCGGGTCAAATCCCCCGGCGTCCAAATAGGCTTCCCTTCTGATCAACAGGGAACATCCACAACCGAAGCCTGTTTCTCTGGTCGTGTCGTATGCGCCTTCATCTTTGGTCCATTTTCCCAGGTCAAGACCGGATCCTATCATGGTCAGCATGCCACCAGCGTGATCGATGATCGTTTTATCCCACATCATGACGATCTTGGAACCACAGGCGCCGATGTGTTCGTTGCTCTCGGCAACAGCCAACAAAGTCTCGAGCCATCTCTCATCCACCGCAGTATCATTGTTCAGCAGGACCAAGTATTTGTAATCCAACTCCCGGATCGCCTTATCATAAGCCCCTGCAAATCCGAGGTTCTCCTGGTTTTCGATTATCTTGATCGTCGGATAATGGGTTCGGGTCAGGTCCACGGAATCATCGCTGGAGTAATTGTCAACCAGGTAAATATCGAAAACTGGATAAGTATTTCTGAGGAGGGAATCAAAGCAGTCGCGAAGGAAGTGGGCTCCGTTAAGATTCAGAACCAGTGCCGCAACTTCTGCACGATCCGGTGACGCCAACACAAGCGATCACTTCCTTACCCAGCTTGGAGGGAGATTTCTTTCTATTTCAATGTTCTCGAATTCTTTGCTGTGTCTGGCACCTACCTTCTTGGCCCATTCCACCATCCGGCCGACCCCGTCTTCGAGAGTTGTCCCAGCCTTGGCACCAAATACTTTCTCTGCTTTTTCGTGGCTTGAAAAGGCATGCTGGACTTCTATTCGGGCATCCAGATGCTCAACTGCACAATTATGACCCATCGCGTCAGCTACAACCTGCGCGAGATAGTTGACCGTATAGGGCTTATCCGCTCCGACGTTGAATCTCTCATTATACGCTTCCGGAACTCCCACGCTCTTCGCAATGATAGGCGCGACATCCCCGATGTAAGAAAAGGCCCTGGTTTGCGTGCCATCTCCGAATACTGTCATGGGACGGCCCTGCATAAGCTGATTGATAAAAATTCCGATTACGTTGCGATACTTATCGCCGATATTTTGCCGTTCGCCGTACACGTTGTGCGGCCTAAAAATTATGTAATTCAGACCAAACATCTCGTGGCTGGCTCCAAGATCAAGTTCCACAGCATATTTTGCGATGCCGTATGAATCTTCGGGCAATGGGGTCATTTCTTCGGTCATTGGTAGCTGGGCTGCTCCGTACACTGCTATGGAAGAAGTAAAGACAAAGCATTTGACCCCGTAGTTCACGGCCGCGTTAATCAAATTGACAGAGCCGATCAGATTGTTAGTGTAGTTGAATCTCTTTATGAAGTGGCTGAGGCCCTCGGCAGCATAAGCAGCCAAGTGGTATACATAGTCGAAGTGGTGCTTTTCAAAAAGTGTGTTCACTAGTTTGTGATCTGTTATTGAGCCACGAACAAATTCCGCGCCGTCCGGAACATTATCGACAAATCCGCCGCTCAAGTCGTCGAGTACCACAACCTCATGTCCTTGCAATAGCAGTTGCTCGGCCACGTGAGCGCCCATGAATCCGGCCCCGCCGGTAACGATGCTTGAATAACTCATTGAGCCTCTCCAACGAGGGCTTCAGCAGCCCCGTTCACATGCAAAACATGCAGGCTTTATTGCCGGGAAGGTGGTTCCCTACGCGGCACGTCGATCTGATGGGCCAAACCGGAGAAAAAACCCAAACTACGTTACCATATTACTGGGCAGCTCTGTTGTCCAGCTTGTTTTTGATAACCACAAGTGACGCGGTGAAGACGGACTTAAGGAATTGCCAAAAAGGGAGCCTCCTGTAGTGGAGGTACAGATAGTCGATGTATCCATAGCCTGATCGGGGGGAAGGAATCACTAAGAAGTTGGACTCTGCGGACCGCTTTCTCAAGTACGGGCGGTGGCAGAACTCGGCAAGAGGACCTATAACGCGGTCATAAACCAGATTCTCTCTTACCAACTTCTGAGCGTTTCGGGACTTTGCAGCTACAGCATCGGGATTATCTTGAACTTCTCTTACCACTTCCGACAAGGCCTGACGATCATCCGCTGGGATCAGCCAACCGGCCTGATATTGTCCAATGAGATCGCTCAACTCGGCATAGTTGTTATAGATAACCGGAAGGCCTGCCCACAGAAACTCCACGGTGCGCGTAGTAAAGGCCAGTTCCCGCTCAATGTTGCGAGGCATAAGCTCAAACGCCACATATCCTGCTCGATAACCCTCAAGAACATCTTCTCTTGAAACAAAACCGTGGAATGTCACAAAAGCATTCCTGGACATTTCCTTTTGAAATTCCTCAAACTGTCTTTTATCCTCCGGATTTGTCTCATGGCTACCACCATAAATATCCAAACGACCGACTCCTGTGTGCTTCAGTTCGTCAGCCAGTGCCTTGAGAGCCGGCATGGGATTCAGCCAGGGATAAAACCCCCCGGAAAATACGATTGATCGCCGTTCCAAGTCAGGCTCGTGTTCAGGCAAGTCCGGAGACATGGCAACTGGCATGTAGTGGATTTCCAGCTCGGAAATGTCCACACCGGCCATCATCAGGAAGCCCATAAAGTAGTAACGCTGTCTGAGGCCCGCGCAGGTAAAGAAATCGCCCAGCGAGATGGTCTGGAGCTTGCGGGTAGCCAGCGTGAAGCGGGCCATCGGCAGGAAGGCCTTGGCCATCTGTTCAAATTCGATGAGATCCGGCCCGTGAAAATCAATGGCTACCGGAATTTCGTGATTGTTGTTCCATTTCTTGGTCGCGGGTTTTACGCAGACTATCACGTCAGGCTTTTCTTTTTCAATGATCTCGTCCTGGTTGGAATCGGTCCAAAGCCGTTCAGTGACATGGGAAGGAATGCCGGCATTGAACTTGCGACGCAGGAAGCGGTTCCAGGGCATGGAATAAACCACTTCCAATCCCCGGGACTCCAACCCCTTGATGATTTGCCAGCTACGCAACCCTCCGCCCGAGGTCCCCAGACCGTCCAAAGGGACGACGTCGGAGCAAAAAACCAAGACTTTGTTCATCGCAGAACCCTTCTCAGGCCGGTCAGCATGACTGGGAAGGCCTGCGACTATCGTAGTAATCCTTGAGGAAACGATAGGTCATCTTTGTGGTCTCAACGACGCCGTTTCTTTGAAGGAAATCCCAACCCCGCTTTATCAGCCTGCGACTAAAGTCCTGTCTAGGATATGTGTATAGATCATCCCCCGGAAAGCATCGCACGCCCACGTTGAGTCTCCCATTGCTCCGAAAACTGTAAATCTGGTCCACGCAAAGACACTTCCTGCAAGGGACCATCCATTCAGCCCGCGGGCATGTCATATTTGCCGTACAAGAACTGACGCACATCCTGAACCATGGGGGAATTGTAAAGCTCCAGGAAAGACTGTTCCCTCATGTTTCCGAAGACGAACGTCGAACAGCTTCCGCAACTTTCATACTTGATCCAATCCTTTCCATCAAATTCCCTGGTCGGAGGTTTGAAGAACGGCCGGGTAAAGAACTCGCATACCCCCACCTCCGAACCATCGTCCGCTTTTATACGGGTGACGCGCATATCGTTGCTCCATACGTACCCGTCTTCGAGCTGTTCCTTGTTGCCGAAAATGTCACCGCGGCGCACTTCGTCGGAGTATTTTTCGTAACCGGTGTTGTTTGCGGGCGGCTGGGTCTCGGCCACCTCTCTGGAGCGCTGCTCGGAAGTTTGGTCGATCCAGGTCCCGTCCTTTCTGGGCATCCTCGTGAATGCAAGGCGGAGCCGATATTTGTTCTTGATGCAATGGTCAATCAATTCATCCATCAGGCGGTTGACTTGATCGGGAATATCCCAGTAGTGCTCATCGACCATTTTTTCGTTGGAGTAATTGAGACACATGATCTCCATGTCGTCCACGCCCAACTCTCCGAACACAAAGTCGGCGTATTCTTTGAGATAAAAGAGGTTAGTGCGCATTAACACGAGACCGACGCGGAACCAGGGGTAAGGGTCCATGTGACGACGGGCCTCGGAGAATTTTTTCAGGTTCCGGACGACGGTGCTGTAGTTCCTGTTCAAGTAGAGTTTTTGATACAGCTCGTCATTGTAGGCGTCAAAGCTGCATTTGAGCCAGTCACTCACACCTGAGATCAATTCCACCTTGTCCTGGGTCAGCAGAGACGCGTTGGTGGTCGGTCTATAGTACACGCCATAACGACGGTATAACTCCATGAGGTTCTGAACTTCGGAGAAAGAAATGGCTCGCCCAGGAGAGTGCTCTCAGTATACTTCATAGTGGGAAAGACCTGCTCGGCTATCTGCTCGACAGTTTCCCATTCCCATTCCGGCAGGCTTGCAGCGGAAAATTCCAAGCCCTTCTCCAAGGCTCGAGTATCGGCACTTCTTGCAATTGTAATTGCATCTCCAGGACAGTTCGAACGTGCACCGCGGAGGCAGCGCGGTCAGAACCGATTTCTTGGCCTTGATTTCACTGAGAAGCCTTTTCTCGTTTTCTTCTTTCAACGCGATATTCGGTCTAGACATTATCACCTCTCCGCGGTGGAGGTCCAAATCAAGATCCTCTGGCATGGTCTCTCACAAAGCCTATCGTGGCCTTGGCAGTGGCTACGAATCCCTTTTCACGCCAGTGGGTCCATGCCCGCGCCACAAGATTATCCTTGCTAGATTCCACGCAAGGGATCTGGTAAAGGTCGGCACCCGGAAAAAAACGTAGTCCCACGTTGGGTCCACCGTTGCTCTCATATTTATATATCGGGTCCATACAAAGGCAGTTTTTACAAGGGATCATCCATTGTTCCCGAGAAATATTGTACCCTATCATAGAGGAAACTGCGAACTTCTTGATACATAGGCGAATTGTAAATGTCAGAAAAAGAGTGCTCCTTCAGATTGCCAAAGACGAAAGTCGAGCAACTACCGCAACTTTCCACCTTGATCCAGGGCCGACTGTCGCATCCTATTGTGGGCGGCTTAAAGAAAGGGCGGTTGAATGCGGGGCAGATCCCGATCATAGACCCGTCATCGGCCATGATCCTCGTCAGTCTCATCTCGTTGCTCCAAATGTACCCCTTTTCGAGCGCCTGCTTGTTGCCAAAGATATCACCTCGGCGCACGTCGTCGGAATAATCTTCGTATCCGCTGTTATTTGCGTCGGGTTGAGTGGACGCGATCTCACGAGCGCGTTCATGGCTGGTAGGCCCATTCCATGTTCCATCCATCCGCGGCATCCGGGTAAACGGTAATCGCAGCCGGTATTTTTTCTGGATGCAATGCTCCACCAAATAATCAATCCTTTGGTTCACCTGGTCAGGTATGTCCCAATAAACTCATCGACCATGGCTTCATTCGCGTAGTTTAGCGCCATGATCTCTATTTCATCCACACCAATGACCTCGAATACGAAATCAGCGTAATCTGTGAGGCAGTCTAGGTTGCTGCGCATAAGGACCAGTCCGACACAGAACCAAGGGAACGGTTTCATGTGGGTCCGTGCGTCGGAGAACCGTTTGAGGTTTTTTGCCACGGTTTTGAAGTTACTGTTGAGATGCAGTTTTTGATACAATTCCTCGGTGTGCCCGTCAAAACTGCATTTCAACCAATCCACTACACCGCTGATCGTATCCATCTTGCCTTCACTCAGCAGTGAACCGTTGGTCGTGGGCCTGTAATAGACCCCGTACCGACGATACAAGTTCATGAGGCGCTCGAACTGCGGCGAGAGAAACGGCTCTCCTAAGAGAGTGCTCTGGGTAAACCGTGCAGTGGGAAAAAATTCATCAGCTATACGCAAAATGTCGTCCCACTGCCACTCGGGGAAATCCGCTGCGGAAAATTCCGTGCCACGTTCCAACCTTGAATACGAGCATTTCTTGCAGTTGTAATTGCATCGCCACGAGATCTCGAGCGTGCAACGAGGGGGAAAAGCGGTCAGAAAGGTCTTCCTTGCCTTTATCTCTGCCAGCAGCTTTTGTTCATTTTCCGTTTTCAGATTCAGAAATGGTCTAACCATAAACGCCTCGTAGATGAAAAGTCGATGTTTGTCACAACGTCTTTCCCCGGAGCACTCCACAACCTTCACAGACGTCGAGAGGATGCCCGCCGTATCGCAGACTGTTTCTAAGTTTTTCGTACTTCAGGTTATGATATATCGAGCAAAAGTCCAAGTTGTTGATGTTTCCGAAGGCATAGGGCTTCTTAACTCGGCAACACGGGTACACGTTACCAGCCGGGTCCACCTGGACCCATCTGAATGGCTCAGGGCACCTAAAATCTCGAGCAATTATTTCACGGAGGCCGGCGTCAGTGCCCATTTCACGTGCCGATGACGGGGCCAAAACGATCTGGTCATCTCCGGTCAGTTCTGGAAAAGGCTCCGGCAGCATAAGTAGTATCTCGTGGGATTGAGCGCAGCGAATAACCTTATCAAAGGCTTCCAGCACCCGATGTCTTTCAACATTGTCCAAATGTTGTTCGGGAACGCACAGTTTTCCGTCTACGGAATCTCCTGCGGGGCAAGGAAGTATGTGAACCATGTATACCCGGTCAATCTTCACTTCCGCAGCAAGTTTTATGATGTTGTGTAGATCCGCCAAGTTCTCTTTCATGCACGTGACGCTGAAAGCGAAAAGCATTGGGCTCTGGTAATACTCTCGAAGGCGGGAGATTGTGCTTATGAAGCGATTGAAGATTGAAAACTTGGTTCCCCTTACATATTCATACAATTTGGGATCAGCTCCTTCAATCGAGACAACTATTTGATTCAAAAGCTTCTGGGCTATGATCTCGTCAAGTAACGCTTCGTTTCGGCATGTGCCGTTGGTAATAAACTGCACCTTTTCCCATCCGGTTCTTTTCGCCAGGTAGAGATATTCCAACAAGTTCGGTACCTAGAGTGGGCTCTCCCCAGTCACTTATTAACAGCTCATCAAACCACTCCGGTGAAAACTGGGCCAAGTACCTGGCAAACGTCGGCAGCGGTAGTGTCCCGAAGATTTTGGACTGACCGGGAACCCTGTCGCAGTGACGGCAGACCAAGTTGCAGCTATCAGTGATACCTATTTGAAGCGCGGTAAAATGATTGCCCGGATTTTTCGGTTGATGAGATTGCCCCGGGCCGTAGAAGCTCGAAACAGCCGTGCTGTCCGATGCGAGGGAAGTCGCAAGTCGGTCTCCCAATTGTACGAACTTCACGTCTACAAGTCTTTCCAGCATACCCCAAGCTCGTACCGGAAGTATGCTGGCAAGATTGCGAAGATACTTCATTGGAATATCCTCCTGGAGGGGATGGTGCTGGCAAACCCTCTGAGTCCCTTAACGAACCCGTAGACCTTGCTAGTCAAGCGAAAGAGGCATGAATTCAGTCCGGTCATGCTATGATACGTCCCCAGCCGACGAAATAGCTTTACCATCCGCAGAAAGGTCTTGGACCGCCCTAGGCTCGGATGCCTTCGCTTCAGTTGCGTCACAGCCGCAAAGGACCTGAATGGCTCAACCCACCTCATGACGACACGGTAATCCACATTCTTTATAATGCCTCTTCCGGTCCGATAAGGAGCGGCCACATCGAGGTCCTCCCATTTGGTCACTTCTATGAGCCCCTTGGGGGCGAGTTCGTTGTAGAAAGCTGATCCTGGATAGGGGCTTAGAATGTTATATCTCACGTTGTCCGGCTCGATTGCGTCCAAGAATTTGTAGGAGAGAATATAATCCTCTTCGGATTCACCAGGTATTCCAACGAGCATATTTGCATTCACATCGAATCCGGCCTCTCTGCAAATTCTTGCTGCACGTATATTCTGTTGCAAAGTGCAACCTTTGTTCAACAGCTTGAGTATCTTCGGGGATCCGCTCTCAAATCCGAACCAAACTCCGATGCACCCGACTTCCTTCAAGATCTGCGCAATTTCCTGATCGAACATGTTAGCACGGGCATTGACTGCCAGTGGCGGTAACTGCCTGCCGGTCTGCTTCACAGCGATTACGTGGTCACGAAATCGCCTCAGCCAAGGTTTGTTCCACGAAAATGTGTCATCATAAAAGGTAACAAGGTTGATGGGGAAACCTTCCTTCAGATATAGTATTTCGTCCACAACGTTTTGGGGCGAGCGCCTACGTATTCCTGTTGACCCGTACATAGTAGATTGATTGGGCCAACAGTACCTGCACCTGCCAGGACATCCTCTGGTACCTGAAATCCCCGCCATCCCCCCGTTGACATCGAACGCATGTTCGTAAGTCGGCAAGTATGCGGTAGCAGGAAAAGGCAAGTCATCCAGTTCGGCAACATAATTCGCGGTCTTGAAAATGCGAGGTAGTATGGTGCCCTGTTCAACCATGGTGAGCAGTTCGAGCATGCTTCTTTCGGCCTCCCCGACCACGACGCAGTCAAAATGCCCTGTGGAGGCAAAATCGTCAGGCAGGGCACTAGCATGAACCCCTCCGGCAAGGGTGATAACACCCAACTTTTTTGCAATCCTACCTGCTTCGGCAGCATAATCTCGACTTGGGGACAAGCAACTAACACCTACGATGTCGTATTTTCCGTCCCGCAATCGCTGCTCGTACTTCATCAGGTCCGGAGAGCATTCGAAAATCAATGATGTCAGATTCGTGGCGACCTTGCTTTTGCAGAAACCGCTTTGAGATAGGTAATCCCCGGAGGAATGGTAAAACAATCATCGTCATGGCCGGATCGATTGAAAGAATTCCATCCAATCCGAGCTATGCCCGCGTATACAAACGCAATTCTCATACTAAATGGCTCCCCTGCAACCGGTCCTAAGCAATCTTCTTCACTATGGCGCCGTAGAAACAACTATGGGCCAATGAGCGGCTCCGTTGGTCCATGTGTGGGGCACGTGGCCCCTCGTGCAAGACATACCGCCTTAATGCTGGTTACTTTGAAACCTGAACCAAGTGCGAGAATGTTCATGGTCACACAAAGCCTGAGCGAGGAGAAAAACGCTAGGGGTTGCTCGATCTTACGACATTACTCTATGGTTTCTTGACCTTCGGGTACATTTTGCCCAAGTAGTCGAAACATGCGGTGATCGCTCTCGGGGGAAGCGGAAGAAAAGCGAGCTTTCCGGCCAGTACTACTGCCTTCGCCAAGAATGGCTGCTTGTTCTCACGCAAGTTAGCGGCCTCCATAAAAGATCTGAAAGGCCTCACCCACTTCATGACCAGATCATAGTCCACGCCCTTGATAATCCCTTTCCCCGTCACATGAGTCCTAACCACGTCAAAGTCTTCATATTTGTCCGCCTCTATGAGTCCTGCGCCGGAAAGTTCCTCAAAGAATTCCGAGCCGGGATAAGGACTCAAAATGTTGTACCTGACGTTGCGGGGCCTGATTTTCTCCAGGAACCTGTAGGAGAGCACATAATCTTCTTCCGTCTCAGCGGGAATTCCTACCAGCATGTTGGCATTTACGTGAAATCCCGCCTTCCTGCACGTGAGCGCTGCCTGAAGGTTTTGTTCGACTGTGCAACCTTTGTTCAAGATTTTCAATATATTAGGAGACCCACTCTCAAATCCAAACCAAACTCCGATGCAATCTAATTCCTTTAGGATGTCTGCCACCTCGTCATCAAACGTATTGGCGCGAGCGTTTACACTTATCGGCGGAATATCCTCGCCGCGTTTCCGGGTCTCCAACACTTCGTCCCTAAAGGCTTTCAGCCATTTCTTGTTCCATGAAAACGTGTCGTCGTAAAAGCCAATCAATTTTATAGAGAAATTATGCTTCAGATAAAGCATTTCCTCCACCACATTCTTTGGGCTCCTCAAGCGAATACTTCGTGTACCGTACATAACAAACTGATTGGGCCAACAGTATTTGCATCTTCCGGGACAGCCACGGCTGGCCGTGATTCCGGCGAGATTGTCATTTGCTTCAAATGCATGTTCGTACGTGGGTAAATAGGCTGTTGCAGGGAAAGGCAGTTCATCCAGGTCATTCACGTGGTTGACTGTTTTGTATATTGAGGGCAACTCGCGACCTTGTTCTATCATCTCCAAAATCTCGAAAATGGTTTTCTCAGCTTCTCCCACTACCACACAATCGAAGTAGCCCGTTTTGGCGAAGTCTTCCGGCAACGCACTTGCATGAACTCCTCCTGCGAGCGTGATGATTCCGAGTTCCTTGGCCACCTTTCCCGCCAGGATTCCGTAATCAACGCTTGGAGTAAGGCAACTGATTCCCACGACATCATACCGCTCTTCGACCAATTTCTGCCGGGGTCCTCATCAATTCCGGACAACATCCGGAAATCAATAATATCTGCCTGGTGTCTTCCGTCCTTCAGAAGAAGGGCTTTGAGATATGTGATGCCTTGCGGGATGGCGTAGTAATCGTCAGACCCACGTCCGGCCTTGTTGAAGCAATTCCATCCAATTGTGGCAATCCCGGTATAGACGAATGCGACTCTCATTACAGAAGCCTCCATTGGCCGATTGACCTCGCACATTCGGTGGGCCGAGCGATCGGACGGCACCACGGCATGGGCCTGGAACCTGCTGAGCAGTAAGGAAACGCCACGAGCCTGGCAACTACGGCGGGCTCATCATTGACGTGCGGGCTTAACCGCCCCTCAAGATTCCCCTCCTTGTAGGAGGCGACATCGATCGCGTACAAAGGCATATCTCTTTCCCACTGATCTTGCGGAAACTTATGCCAGGGGTCACAATGTTCATGGTCGCCGGACCCCAGCAATGTGTTTCTTTCCCGCCGCGCTCTGGAAAAAATGAGCGCGGCTCGGATTATGGCTTGAGAAAAAATCTTTTTATCTTCTCATGGTTGCGATGGAATATTAAGTATAGCAGATAGTGGTGCTCCAAATCAATGAGTGGACTCTTGCGAATCAGGCTCGTGTGCTTTGTCAGCCTTGCGCTTTTTTGTCGGCGCTAAGTGTTTATCGAGTGCCAAACGCGAGGTCGGACAGCAAATTGGCCAGGTTTGATCTGGAGAACCCCAAGTTCTTGATTCCTGCAGAATCTGTGACGAAGCATCGAGCAATGAGGGAGGAAATGTGCGGATAAAGGCTTGCCGACCGTGCACTGAATGCAAAGCCGATGTCGGGGATCAGGAATTCTCCCACGAAGGAGATCGCTAGGCTTAACGCTAAGGCAAATTCGGCGGAATCGCCGACCTTTGCATTGTTCCCTGGCAAAATCCCACGAAAATGTGAGTCAATTTCTACTTCAATTCAGTTGACCACGAATCGTGCCATTGAAGCGGCTCAATCATTCCATCTTCAGCGAACTCCAACGGGGGGCTCCAATACTGAAAATCATTTCCTTTTATCCTGTCTGGAGCCGACTGCCAACGATCACCGATCCATATGTAAATCAGATCGCCACTAGCAGGTATGGCTGCGACCTGAGCTTGTTGAGCCGGAATGGTTGCGTCAGAACGTCCCGCGCCCTGTTCTGTTTCGAGGGAACGCTGGCTTGTAGCCTTGTCTCGCGAACGATTGATATTACCTCTGTACACGTAAGGACCCAATGGCGATGTCGAGGTGTAGACCCTAGCCCCGGAACCGTTCCGGCAAAAGCAGCACGTGTTGTCGAAAAGGGCATAATAGACGCCCTTCCTCTTGAACATGGCGGGGGACTCCACGTTGGTCCCCAGGAAATTACTGGTTTCTCCCGTGGCACTGAGGTAATCCGCCGAGAGTTTTTCTATACAAATTCTGAGATGCAGTGTGTCTTTTAGGTCGGTGTCCACAGTATAAATTATATACCCCGTTCCGTCCTCGTCCACAAACAAGTCAAAGTCTCCGGGCGAATCAGAGTGCCTTACACTCGCGTGCAACTCATGAATGGCATACGGTCCTTCCGGGCGATCCGCAGTGGCCACACCATACCTGCCGTCCTCACAGCACATTTTTGGATACCAATTGTAACCACAAGACGTATTTGCCCGTTTTCTTGCAGAATTTCACATGGGGCCGGTGGTACACACCCGATGGCAGGCCCTTAATTATTTCTCCGTGCGGTGCCCAGGTGACGAGGTCCTTTGAGCTGTAACACACAAACCGATTGGACAAGGCGAATCCGTCTGTGTTGCCGTACTGGGTGCCGTAGAGGTAAAATGTTCCTCCGAAGTACCTCCAGGCATCCATCGTGGGCATCAACGACTTTTCCCGAAACATCTCTCCGAGGGATATCGTTTCTGATGGTAATTGTTTGGCAATATGCCACAGTAGAGACAACGAGGAGCAACAGGAAGTTTGTAATCAACACCGCGCACGGATGACGGACCTTGAGAATCTTTCTCGCGACGTCTCTCAACTTCATGAGGCTCTCCCTCAGCATAATGCCGCAGCCATGTCCTCCTGCTGCGAGTTCTGTCCATCCCAAGGAAGCGGTAAATATCTACTACCTCAATTCCTTGATCTGTCCAAGATCTGAACAGCGTGGGCAAGCAGGCATCACAGACGATCATTGCCACCTGTCCGAACACATTATCAGTTAGGGACGGCTTTTGCAAAGTCGGAGCAATCTTAAAAGGAGGGCGCTACGCGGACTTCTGCAAAGAGGAATTCAAGAAGTATGCCCCCTCTGTAGCGTACATAGATGGACGAAAGAGTTAGGACCATGCTCGGAAGTTAAGATATCATAGAAGTTTGACTGGATCTTGCCAATTTTTCGCAAATCGGAGACACTAATTTAGTTGTTTCACAGAAGGTGAAGAACTAGACGAACTCAAGGATCTTGTGCTCGGTTGCCGGAAGGATGAGAAACTATGGTACCTCTGAGTTACCTTCATATGGCATATATGGCGCCTCTCCGTATTTCGAACCTAACGGATTGGCTGGAACACACGCCCTTTGCTTTTGCCCTCATGGAGTGGCATCATCCTCAAGTTCTGGTTGAATTGGGAACACGTACAGGGGTTTCATACTGCGCGTTTTGTCAGGCAGTCCAGCACCTGGCGCTGCCCACTAAGTGCTATGCGGTCGACACCTGGAAAGGTGATGACCACTCAGGATTTTATTCAGAAGAGATCTATCGCGAGCTTAACGATTATCATGAAGCGAAATACAAAGGTTTTTCGAGTCTGATGCGGATGACATTCGATGAAGCCTTGGACTCTTTTTCAGATGGCTCGATCGATTTGCTCCACATCGACGGTCTGCACTACTATGAGGCGGTCAAGCATGACTTTGACACTTGGTTGCCCAAGATGAGTACTCGCGGGATCATCCTTCTTCATGATACAGCCATGAGAGGCGATGGATTCGGTGTTTGGAGATTATTCGAGGAAATTCAGCAGACTTATTCAGTGTTCGAATTCTTGCACAGTTACGGTCTTGGTGTGGTGGCCATGGATGTTTCCTCGCTCGAAGCCCGGTTGGCATCGCTGTTCCAGGCATCCGATGAGGAAAAGGTAATCATCAGGAACTTCTTCGAATCATTAGGGCGTTTGAACCTTCTGGAAGATCGAAAGCGAAAGTTTGATGAGGCCCTGGAAGAATTCGAGGGACTCACACAGCGACTTGGAGCTTGTGAATCCGCCCTCTCCAGCATGAAGACTTCGTGGTCCTGGCGGATAACTTATCCTTTGAGGTGGGTTTACGATTTCTTCACTGCTGCAAGAAAAGAGAGAGTGGAATGACCGGCCACATTCGCATCTCTTGCTCGGGCCACCTTTCATGTCTGCCCTTCCAGGTCTAACCTTTCGGCTCAAATGTCACCCTAGAGATTATCTGGAAATCCACTATTCCGGTGGCCTGCCTTTCCGCAGCAGGCTGAACTCTAAACATGACAGCATCGACAGAGCGATCCAGAAATACGTCCACTTCCTCAATCGTTCCCAGGACATCGGAGTTGAGGAAATACGTCCCGGGCAGAAGAGAGCACGAAAACTTCATTTGCACTAGCGCGGTGGTACCCGCGGGCACCACGGGAACGTCCTTCTCAGAGCTTGCGCCCGTCGTGCCTCCAAGCTCGAAGCCCGTTATGGTCTTAATGAGCATCCCGAATCTTACTGAATACGCATTTTCCTGGAAGCGCACTTTATACGTATAATAGTAATCATGGCCCGAAACAAGGTTGTTGACCGGTTCTCCCTCCAGCGTGGTTATCCGGGGATGAGAAATCGTAGCTCCTCGTGAGGCATAGCGCACCGTTGTTTTCGAGACCAGCGCGGGTTCAAAAAAAGCTTCGTTACCTTCTCTCTCATCCGAAGCTGCAACCTGCAAAGCGTCTGTTCCGGTACTTCGTGCACGGTATGCGTCCCTCCCGAGGCAAGGATCGATGCTCGGATCTCTTCCTGGAGATCGTAAGGAGCGTTAATGAGCTTATGATAGTTTGTAACCACCTGCTTGGGAGTGCCCATCAATATGCACTCTCCCCTGTCAATCAGCATCGCTCGATCACATAAGTCGATTACTGTGGGCCCGGAGTGGGAAACGAACAAGATGGTGCAGCCTTTGGCCTTGAGGCTCCTTATGCGGGAGAAACACTTGCGCTGGAACATCTCGTCTCCCACTGCTAAGGCCTCGTCCACCACGAGAATCTGCGGTTCCACACTCACTGCAATCGCGAAGGCCAAGCGCACGTACATACCGCTGGAATAGAACCTTACAGGCTGGCTAATGAAGTCTCCAATGTCGGCAAAAGCAAGGATTTCGGGATAGCGATCATCAATTTCCTGGCGAGACAAACCCAGGATAGACGCATTCATGTACACATTTTCCTTGCCGGTAAAGTCCGGATCAAAGCCCGATCCCAGTTCGAGTAGTGCTGAGACTCGCCCGAAGATGTCAACAATGCCCGCGGTTGGGCACATAGTTTCACAAATGATCTGGAGCAGCGTGCTCTTTCCGCTTCCGTTTCGTCCCACGATACCTAAGGTTTCGCCTCGCCTCAAATCGAAGGAAACGTCTTTCAGTGCCCAAAATTCACGATAATGCATCCTTCTCCCAAGAAGAAGCACTTCCTTGAGCTTGTCCTTGGGGAAATTATAGAGGCGGAAGCGTTTGCCCAGGTTGTGGACCCGAAGGACGATGTCGGATGTCTCTTCGTTGGGCAAATGGCCTCCTTCTTCAGTCTGTGGCATCGAAACTCCAGCATCGAGTGGGCTCAAACTTGTGTCCTTTGATTCGGTTCCGTCCGTTTGCACGAGGAGTGAACGTTTACTCCGTCATTCCTCCTAAATCAGGTCGGCGAATACTCTTTTGCTCTTCATGAACCAGACGTATCCCAATTGCATGATTAAGATCGATACAACCGTGACCGCGAACCACCATCCCCAGTTTAACGGCTGGCCCAGCAACAGCGTGTGCCTGGCTTCTTCCAGGACAGTGGTGAGCGGGTTGAGCCGAAGCACCCATTGGAACGAATCGGGCGCTGCGGACAAAGGATAGATAACCGGCGAAGCGAAGAAGAGGAGCTGCAACACAAGCCCCATTGCCTGCCCGACGTCTCTGATGAAAACACCTAATGAGGCCAGGACCCAACCTGCCGCCAGACTCAGCGCACAAAGCGGAATCAAAATGAGCGGAAACAGGAGGGCGGTTAGCGGTATGCCTCCGGAAAAAAGGAGCACCCCGACGAGGAGAATGAGCAGGCCGAAGCCGGCATTGGCCAAGCTCCCACCAAGAATCGCCACAGGGAGAATCTGTAGCGGAAAAAGGACCTTTTTCACCAGATTCGGCTGGTCTACAATGCTCAATGGAGCCCTGGACGCAACAGCGGCAAAACAATTGAACAGAACGATACCGCAAAACAGATGAAGTGCGTACTCCCCGGTACCGATCTTGGATGCCGGATCGAATTTGGCCTTGAGTATCACCCCAAAGACCAGGGTGTATACAGCCAAACTCAGCAATGGGTTCAACAACGACCAGAGCAAGCCTAGAATGAGTACCTTTGTACCGACCAATCACCTCTTTCCACAGGAACTGTCTGATCAAATTGCGATGCTGGTGCATGTCGCGCATCATTTTGACAGGATTGACAAATTCCCACGACGACGGAGGAGTGCCGGTAATGCGTTTCATAGCGATCACAATATCTTCCTCGGGTTGACTCGGGAGAAGCCTACCATCGGCCAATCATGTGGCGATCTTAGCAATTCGGATATTTTAGGCCCGGCGACCGCGTGTAGGACCGTTCCTCACAGCCCAAAAAAGGTTTGCTGTATTGTCCGACATGAGCTTACACGGCGGCAGAACCGTCGTCAAGTTGCTCAAAAAGGCGCTATTCTCCCGGCTTGTGCCCACAATAGTGTCTGGCTATGGCCAGTATTTGGCACAAGTCCTAATGCCTCAAAAAGATGATAGTTGACCTTTCTAGCTGAAATATTATAAGTTATCTCGCGTGTCAACCATAGGGTATGGATAAACTCTTTAGATTGTCGTTACGTCATCAGCCACTTTAACCATCAGTATTGATTTGAAAATCGTCCACACGTTACCGTGTGCGTAACCGCGTAGTCATGAGCTGGAACTTTAGTTCTCGTCGCGGGACGCCAAAACGTGTTGTATATGAAATTCCGTTGCGGGAGCGGGATGACTATTTTTCGGCACTGTCCCAAGTGTGGGCTCCAAGACATTCCACCGAGCAAATTCTGTGGAAAATGCGGCCACGAATTAACCGACGCGATAGAACTGTTGCCACCGCGGCAACTTAGTCGGCCGACTTCCATGCCGAAATTCCTCGCCAATAAAATCCTTGCGACTGAAAATGGACTGGCCGGAGAACGGAAGACCGCCACAGTGTTTTGCGCGGACGTGGCGGACTACGGCCCTATGTCGGAGAAGCTAAAGCCGGCCGAGGTCTACGAGGTCATAGATGATCTCTTTGCGATTCTTGCCGACCCGATCGTCAGGAATGGAGGAATAATCAGCCAAGTCACGCGTAAAGGAATATTGGCTCTGTTCGGGGCCCAGCCGGCAAGAGAGGATCATGCGCAGGGGGCTTGTCATGTGGCGCTGGAGATTCAGAGAGCGGTCCGCGAATACGCCCAAAAAGTCGGGAAACGGTTCGGCGTGCGTCTGGAGATTAGAATAGGCATCAACTCAGGGCCTGTGCTGGTCGGCCCGACAGAGGACGATTTAACGGGGGATTATACGGGGGTAGGGAATACCGCGGGTTTGGCCCGCGAGGCGGAGCGCCTCGCAGAACCCGGAGCCATATACGTGACCGAGGAAACATTCAAACGTGCCGAGGGCTTTTTCGTATTTGAAGAGTTGAAAGACATTGAATTTCGGATCACTCCACAAGTGAAGGCCTACCGCCTTCTCTCGGTCAACTCATTGATGACCGGCTTCGAGGTCAGGGTTACCCGTGGATTGACACCCTTTGTGGGCAGACAGAAAGAATTGAATCGACTGCTGGAGCGATTGGCTGTCTGCTCGGAAGGCGGCTGTGGCGCCATTTCCATAGAGGCAGGGCCCGGTCTGGGCAAATCCAGAATTTTGCATGAATTCAAGAAGGCCGTTGCCGGACGGGACGTGACTTTCGTCGAAGGAAGATGTCTGTCTCACGCTACAGGAACTTCGTATCATCCCTTCATCCGGCACCTGAAGGAGAGGTTTGGAATCCAAGCCGATGACGGACAAACAAAGATCAGAAAAAAGGTTGAGAAGGGTTTAGCATCCTCACACGCTGACGGCCGCGAGATGCTTCCTTATATCCTGGAGCTTCTGTCAGTGCGTGACAGCGGAATAGACTCGATTCCCATGAGTCCCGAGGCAAGAAAAGACCGTGTCAGGGAGTCTTTAGCGAGAGTGCTGGTCACTGGATCGGAATCCAAGCCTCTCATCTTGGCGATTGAAGACCTCCACTGGTGTGACAAAGCCTCCGAAGAGTTTATCGAGCATCTGCTGGAGATCATGCACGGCCTAAAGATCCTGGCGATACTCACTTATCGACCGGGCTTCTCACCAACCTGGGCTAGACTTTCCCTTCATCAACTGATGACGTTGGACCCGCTGTCCGAAGGCGAAAGTGCAGCTATGATGCAACATCTGCTAGGCACCGGGGAAATCGACCCCGAACTTCAAGAATTGATATTACGGAGGACGGAAGGCGTTCCATTCTTCATCGAGGAATTTTTACAGTCGTGGAAGGACTTGAAGATAATTGAAAAGAGAGTGGAAGGATATTGTCTGACCGGGCACGGGAACAACTTCATTATCCCTTCTACTATCAATGACATTATTATGGCAAGGGTTGACACGCTTCCGGAAGGGACAAAAGCACTCCTTCAAACAGGCGCGGTCGTCGAGAGACAATTCTCGTTTAATTTGATCAGCGAAGTCATGAAGGTCCCGGAGCAAGAACTCTTGTCCCATGTCTTGCTCCTGAAGGCCTCAGGCCTTTTGGACGAAACGGGAGTTCCGACTCAACCTACGTATGCTTTCAGGCACACCCTGATCCGCGATGTCATTTACGATTCCACATTAGCTGCGAGGAAGACGGCCCTTCATGAAAAAATAGGGAATGCGATAGAGAAAATCTATGAGGATAACCTCAGTGAACATTCGGAAGAATTGCTGCAGCACTATCTGAAGAGCGAAAATTTTGAAAAGGCGGCAAAATATGCAGAATTGGCAGGAAAAAAGGCTAGAAAAATCGCTTCCTTTTCCGATTCAGTTGCTTATGCGAGGCAGAGAGTAGCATGTCTGGATAGGTTACCTCGAACTCCAATGGTGGATAGCTATCTTGTTGATGCCAGAACGGCCCTGGGGCTGTATTTGATGCAGATGAATCATCATGTGGAGGCAAAACAGGCTGTTGACCCCATTATTTCGGTAGCTCAGGAGGGTAATTACAGAAGACGGCTCTCCCAAGTGTATAGCATAGTTGGAACCTATCATTGTCTGGTTGAGGAGAGTTTCGAAAAAGGATTGAAGTACCTGGAAGATGGTCTAAACATCTCGAAGGACGTAAACGACCTCCTTTCGCTCGTTACGGCAAAAGTGTGGCTGGGCATAGCGTTGTCGGCAACGGGTGGGTTCGAAAAAGCGCTCCATTTCCTGGAAGAAGCCCTTGAGATAAACGTGGCTGCAGGAGCACTGTGGAGCACATCCATGGTCAAGAGCCTTATGAGTTCTCTTGTTTACAATTATACAGGTAGGCTTGATCTCGGCCTTCAGACCGCTCGAGAAGCGCTGTACATAGCTGAGGCCGCCGGCGATGGATTGTCGAGGGGCATCGCTCACGAAAGCGTCGGGATATGCTATTATTATAAAGGGGCACTGATCGATGCTGAAGGGCACCTTTCCAGGTCAGTCACCTTTTTGGATCGTGCCAATTATTTTTGGGAGGCTTTCGCTTACCTCTATCTGGGTTTTACCTATTTTGACATGGGTCGTTTCGCTGCTTCCCAGGATTGTCATTCGAAATCAGCATCCATACTGAAATCGGTAAATATCACGCCTTCGTGTGTGAGGCTGAACCAAGTAGCGGTGGCATTGGCCGAAGTTTCAAATAACCGCAAAGACGTACAGCCGGATCAGTCTCTTCAAGATCTATCAGGACAACAGATTCGGCGTCCTCTCCGGCTGGATCGCCAGACTTATCGCCGAGATCCTTATTAAGGTAGATGATCATAACGAAAGCGTGGCAGAGTATTGGGCTAAAGCAGCCATCGTCGCTGATGAAAGGCTAGGCATGAAAGTGCACCTGGGCCGAGACTCCCTGCTCCGCGCGATTGTGCAAACGTAAAGGAGATGTGGCCGAGTCAAGTATATTCTTGAACCGTGCGAGAGAGATCTTCAGACAGTGCGCGGCTGATGGAGACCTGCAGAAAACTGAACAGGAATTAGAGAAACTGTCGCAAACGCATTAGTGCTTTGTTTCGCAAGTTCGGTGACGCAACGTCGCCTCCGCGGGATTGGTAGGGCCGGCGTCCCGAAATTGCTGCAAAATTCCAGACGAACTTCAAATCGTGCCACGATTGAGGCCAAGCTGTATTCTATTGCCCTCACCCCAGCCCTCTCCCAGAGGGAGAAGGAGCAGGTCTAAAGCGATTTTGCAATTCCCTCGCCCCCTGGGAGAGGGACCGAGGGTGAGGGTATTCGTGCTACGATCTTGGTCGTTCAAAGAGTTTTGCAACAGTTTCTCCCTGCCGGCCGTGGACCAGTGACCGGCACGGAGGCCGGTCCTACTTCTAAAGGCGTTCGGCTACGAGTACCCGACCGATCAGAATACGTGACCGTATTTAAGAAAGAGAGTAATTAGGCCCCGCGGGCTCGTTATCTTCGCCCGGGATTGTCCAAGGACGGAGACGAAGGCCCGAGGAACACCCCTTTGACAATTAGCCCTTTTCCATGCACGTTGAAGGGTTTTTGCCATCTATTTTCGGATAGTTACAGGAGTGAACATGTTAACGCCAGGCAAAACGTATGATCAGGTGTACGGATCGTTTCTGTGGGAAGTTCCCGACTTTTACAACATCGGTGTGGATATATGCGATAAATGGGCGCGTGAACCAAACCGTACGGCCCTGATCTACGAAGACCATAAAGGACAGGTCACGAAGTATTCTTTCTCAGATCTAAGAAAACTCTCCAATCAACTGGCTAATGGTCTCAAGGCTCACGGAATTAAACGAGGAGACCGCGTCGGAATTTTGTTGGGGCAGAGTCCTGAAACCGCAATCAGTCATATCGCGCTATACAAGATCGGCGCCATTGCAATACCTCTCTTCACGCTTTTTGGTACCGACGCATTGGAATATCGATTGTCAAACAGCGGCGCCAGAGGGATCATTACGGACGGGGCGAATTTCCCAAAGATCGAGGAAATCCGGGATCGCCTGCCGGAATTGAAAATTGTGGCGGTCACCGACGGGGAAAAGAGCGACGGGGTAATAGACTTCGGAAAGCTTATTGACCAAGGGTCAACAGAATTTGAACCGGCCAAAACCAGAGCGGACGATCCGGCTCTGATAATTTACACCTCCGGTACGACCGGTCCGCCGAAGGGCGCGCTCCATGCTCATCGAGTGGTCTTGGGACATCTTCCAGGCGTGGAGTTTCCTCACAATTTCTTTCCGAAAGAAGGAGATCTTTTCTGGACGCCTGCTGACTGGGCATGGATCGGTGGCCTCATCGATGTGCTTTTCCCAAGTTGGCATCACGGGGTACCTGTGGTGGCTCACCGAGCAAGGAAATTCGACCCGGAAGAAGCCTTCCATCTGATAGCGAAGCACGGCATTCGGAATGCTTTCATGCCCCCGACTGCTTTGAAGATGATGCGGCAGGTAGCGGATCCGAGAGCGCGGTATGACTTTCACATGCGGAGCATCGGGTGTGGAGGAGAGACTCTGGGCGTGGAACTGCTCGAATGGGGGAAAGAGGTGATGGGGGTAACCATCAATGAATTTTACGGGCAAACCGAGGTCAATCTGGTTGTAGGAAACTGCGCTGAAATTATGGAAATTCGGCCCGGATCTATGGGCAAGCCCATTCCCGGCCATGCTGTTGAGATTGTGGACGAATCCGGCGCGCCGGTCCCAACGTGCACTGTGGGTGAGGTTTCCATCAAACGGCCTGACCCCGTGATGTTCCTCCAGTACTGGGGCAATCTGGAAGCTACGCAAGAAAAATACGTTGGCGATTGGTGCCTGACCGGCGATTTGGCCCGCAAGGATGAAGACGGGTACTTGTGGTTTGTGGGGAGAAAAGACGATGTCATAACCAGCGCGGGCTACAGGATAGGGCCCGCGGAGATCGAAGACTGCCTATTGAAACACCCGTCAGTCAGCTTGGTCGCAGTGGTGGGCAGTCCGGATGAGGTCCGTACGGAAATTGTGAAGGCGTTTATCGTGCTCAACCCGGGTGTGACGCCATCGTCAGTTCTGGAAGAGGATATCAAGAACTTTGTGAAGATCAGATTGGCGGCTCACGAGTTCCCACGTGAGGTCGAATTTGTGGAAGAACTCCCCATGACAGCGACTGGCAAGATCATGCGTAAGGAATTGCGCAAGCTCGAAGAAGAAAGGAAACGCATCAAAAAGTAGACCTTGTTTCCACCGCACGAAAGAACATGGACAGTCAGACGGCCAGATAGCGCTTCTTGATATCTTCGTTTTTATCCAGATCAGCTATACTTCCGTGGTATTTGATGTGCCCGTTATCGACAATGTAAGCCCGGTCCGAATGTTTTAGTGCGAACTTCACGTTCTGTTCGGAGAGGAGCACTGTCATACCCTCTTGTTTGATCAGGTCTATGAATTCGCCTAGGACTTTGACAATGATCGGAGCCAGCCCTTCGGAAGGCTCGTCGAGGAGGATGAGATCCGGATCGCCCATGAGAGTGCGGGCTATGGTGAGCATTTGTTGTTCACCTCCGCTCAACGTGCCGCCGGGTCTATGTGAAGCTTCTCTTAATCTGGGAAAGAGTTCGTAGATCCGTTCAAAGGTCCATTTGCTCAACTTGCTCTTCGATCTCTTGCGGCCGACGTCGAGATTGGCGTGCACTGACAGATCAGGGAAGATTCTTCGGTCTTCAGGCACAAAGCCGACCCCCAGACGGGCCACCTTGTAAGGGACAAGCCCGGTAATGTCCTGCCCTTTGAATTTTACAGTACCCGCCTTCGGCGGTGTCAAACCCATAACGCTACGCATGGTCGTAGTCTTGCCGGCTCCGTTTCTCCCCAGGAGCACCACGACCTCCCCTCTGTCAACTTCCAGGGAAACATCAAAGAGTATATGGCTCAGTCCGTAATAGGTATTAATCCCTTGGATCTCCAGGTCCATGTCTAAACCTCTTCGCCCAGGTACGCCTCTATCACCTGGGGGTTGGATGAAATCTCCTGTGGGGTTCCTTCGGCCAGCAGAGTCTTGTAGCAGAGCACCCGTACTTTCTGGGAGATTCCGAAAACCATGTCCATATCGTGCTCGATGAAAACCATGGTAATTTTCAGGCGTTCCCAGAGCTGCTTGACCAAATCCACCGTCTGCCAGCGCTCTTCGGGGCTCATCCCAGCCATGGGCTCGTCAAGAAGAAGCAGCTTCCGGTTCCAGCGCAAGCGCCACGGCTATATCCAGCCTTTTCTGGTTTCCATGCGCAAGGGTGCCGCTTTGCCGGTTGGCCATATCCGCAAGTCCGACGTTTTCCAGTACTTGATATGCTCTATCATGCACGGTTTTGAGCTTGCTCACGGCCGTGATCATATTGAGATTGCCGTTGTCTTTGGTGATGATGGTGGCGACCAGATTTTCCAATACGCTCATTTTGGGGAAGACGTTTGTGATCTGAAAAGCCCTTGCCATTCCCAGCCTGACAATGTCAAAAGGCTCCATCCCCGAGATGTTCTTTCCCTTGAATATGACGCGTCCCTTGTCCGGGACGTGATACCCGGTTATCAGGTTGAACAGTGTGGTTTTCCCCGCGCCGTTGGGCCCGATGATCGCGCTTAATTCGCCTCGGGAGACGGCAAAATTCACGTCATTGAAAATCTGGTTACCATCGAATGATTTTGACAGATTTTCAATCCGTAGAATGTGATCGGTCATTTTAGCTTTCACCGTCCGTTGTTTGGGCTATTTCACGATTCCGATTTGCCGAACATCTTTTCGTAAAGACCCACCATGCCCCCTGGCGCAAAAAGCACCACCAGCAATAGGATTATGCCTAAGACAATCGCCCACATTTCGACCATGCTACTGTGCAACTGCTGAAGAATGATCTTAATGAACATGAGAACCGCGGAACCAATAGCAGGCCCGACCAGGGAATACATTCCTCCCACAAGGCCGGCCAAAATAGGCTCCGCGGATTTGCTCCAATGGAGAAATTCCGTTTGAGCGAAGCGATTCAGACTCAGTCAACAACCCCCCGGCCAGCCCGGCGAAAGCTCCGGCGATCGTGAAGTTGATCAACTGGTAACGCTTGACATTTATTCCTATGAATTTAGCGCGTTCCATGTTTTCCCTAATTGTTCTTATGCTCAGCCCGAAGGAAGAATTCACTATCATTCTCATGAGCATGAAACAGATGAGAAAAAGGATAAGGCAGAACAGATAATAATTTGTCGAGTTGAGGACTTCGGGCCGGGGAATGCCGTGGATTCCGTCATCTCCGCCGGTAAGGGAGTACCATTGAAAGACTATCATGTACAGAAGCTGACTGAATGCTAGAGTTAGTATTGCGAAGTACAATCCCAGGCGGCGCACACAAAACCACCCGACGACAGCCGCAACGAGAGCAGCCACAACGGGCGCGGCCGGCAGGGCCAGATATAGAGGCCAGCCTGCTTTTTTCATCAATAGGGCCACAGTGTATGCGCCCACGCCGAAAAACGCCGCGTGGCCAAAACTGACCATGCCCCCAAGGCCGAGAATCAAATTGAGGCTCATGGCGAACAGCGCCATTATGATCATTTCGGTAGTAACCCAGATCCAGTATTCTCCCGTCCTGCCCAGCCGGTCCAATACAAATGGCAGGACGAACAGAGCCACGACCACGGCAATCCCTATGACCCAGCGCATTTTGTTGTTTGGTTGTAACTTGTCCATTGATGGCTTTCTCCCTCAATTTCCTACCGTTCCGGCTTTCCAAATAGCCCCCACGGCCTCAGGACAAGGACCAGGGCCATGAGGGCATAGGGGAAGACCAGCGCCCACCGGCCAAAAGGAAGTTGGAAGAATGTTTGCCCGACTCCAATAATCAGGGACCCCAACAGCGCTCCCCCTACGCTTCCGAGGCCTCCGATCACCACTACGGCAAAGCACTCGATGATCTTTTCCATTCCAATGCCGAGGTCGACACTGGCGAGTGCTGCCGTCAGTACCCCTCCAAGGCCGGCCAACCAGCAGCCCAGCATGAAGGTCGAGGTCATCACCCACGATACGTTGACCCCTAGAGACCCGAGGGTATCCGGGTAAGAAACCGTCGCCCTTATTACGTTGCCCGCTCTGGTGCGATAGAGCAAGAACCAAAGGCCCAGGGCTATGGCGGGGCCGACTAGCAGGATAAACACGTTGTACGTCGGCAAAGCCAGCCCAAGGAAATTTACCGAACCCGCCAGCAATTCCGGACGTGCCACGTTGCGAGGGTCTCCGCCCCATACTACTCTCACCAGGTCGTCAAGTATGAGGACCAGAGCGTAGGTAAGCAACAACTGGAGGAGGTGCTCCTGGCCATATACTCGGCGGAAAAGAGAAACCTCGAGTACCAGACCTATAACGGCCAGCACAGGGGGAACGACCAGCAATAAGATCAGAAAACTGTATAAAGTCCCGCCGGTCATGAGGGTGGACAATGAAAAGGCGACAAATGCCCCGATCATGTAAAGCGACCCGTGAGCAAAATTGATCACCCTAAGCACCCCAAACACCAGAGAAAGCCCGGACGCGATGATAAACAAGAGCATCCCCTGGCTGAGGCCATTAATCAGCATGAATATGTAGAATTCAATGGTCATGGTTTTTCTGCCCGAGAAGGAAGGTCTGACGGTCGTCACGGTTGAAGGTAAGCGAGGCGACTGACACCCTCAGCTCTCACCTGGGGATACTTCCTTGAAAGCGAACCGAGATGAAATTATATTATGGTGTCCCGTCCGGACCAGTCCGGTTCTCGCAGGACGCGCTTCAGGGTTTTACCCGTCGCACTGCGCGGAAAGTCCTCCACGATCACGACCGAGGAGACCCTCTGGAAGCGCGCTTCTATTCGGTCATTGATCCAATCTCGCAATTCGTCTGCGGCCATATCCCTGGAACCGCTTAGGATGACCGCGGCCAAAGGGGTCTCTCCCCATTTGTCGTGAGGTATCCCAAAAACCGCCACCTCTGATACCGCCGGGTTACGCGGCACGGATTTTGGCTCCTGAAGCTCACCGCTCCAGGAGCCAGCCAGAAACCCCATTGTTATTTCTTTTCGGCCTGCAACTTCTTGACTTCTTCCACAGGCAGCCAGACTTTCTCAGCAGGCACTTCCTTCACATCCTTCATAATGAGGTACCTGTTTGTACTTGGGATCCTTGGTGGTCACACCGACATATATGCCCACGTTGGCCATGTGATCTTCCGCACGAATGTAACGCTCGCCTCTCAAGGACTTGAACTTGAGTCCGCCGAGGACCTTTACCACCTGCTCTGAGTCAACGCTCTTGGCTTTCTTTATGGCTTCGGTCAGCGCTATCATGCCGTCATACGCCATGAGCGCCCAGTCGGCAGGCCATTCCTTGTACTTGTCGAAATATTTCTTGGAGAATGCTTTCATCTCCGGGGTGTCGACCGCGTAAAACGGACAACGTGCATAACCCGTCAGGCCTTCCGGCATGTCCGCGCCGGTGGTCCTGAGCATGTCCAGATCAAAAAGCGAACTCAGGGCCGCCTTTTTGAAGATGCCGTAGGGAATGCCTTGCTTTATGAGCGGCCTCAATTGGCCGCCCCAGAAGGCACAATAGATAGCGTCCGGGTTCTTGGCCATAAGAGTGGGAATGAATGGGGAGAGGTTTGATTCGCCTATCTTGACCCACACCGGATCCAAAACTTCCGCATCGGGCTTGAGTTTTGTCATTGCCGTCTTGAAACTGCTCAACTGGTCGTGGCCGTACGCGTAGTCAGGACCTATAAGGCCATAGCGCTTGTACGGCTTTTGCGAAAGGAACAAGGCCATTCCACGACCTTCAATCCCCGTGTTGGGCACCACCTGGAACATGTAAGGCTGAAAATCCGTCGTGGTGATGGACTCGGCATTTGAGGTGTGAAAGAATACGATTTTCTTGAACTCTTTGGCCACCTTGGTAACAGCCAGTGCTACCGCGCTGCTGCGTGGGGCCGATGAGGAAGTCGCACTTTTCGCTGAGGATCAACTCCCTGGCCATGTTCGCGCCGATGTCAGGCTTAAGTTGGGCGTCGCGGACGACCAGTTCCAGTTTCTTACCAAGCACCCCTCCCGCGGCGTTGGCCTCTTCAATAAACATGTCCAGCCCGGCTTTCTGGGATTTGTAAAAGGATGCCCCGATTCCCGAGACGTCGGCTACGAATCCCAGCCGGATGGTGTCGGCTGCCGTGGCGGTCCCTGATACGGCCAATCCGCCGATTAGCAACATAGACAAGAAAACTGCTACGATTCCGGATCCCTTAAGTCTCATAATCCCCTCCAGAGTTAGATGTTTGTGGGCCTGATGAAGCGTCAGCCGGCCGAGAATCCTCCCGCCCGAACCGCTGTTTTAGCCGGCGCCTTTCCAGCCCGCAGGTGAGATTGTAGCCATAATCAGTAGGTCAGGACCATGCCGCCGTCGAACAACAGGTCCCCCCCGACGAGGTATCTCGCATACCGCGAAAACCCGAAGATGAACAGATTGGCAGTTTCTACAGGTGACATCATCTCCTTTACCTGCGATTTGCCCATCATGACGTCCCGGACCACTTCTTCGGGAGTAATGGCTCGCTGTTCCGCCTGAGCGGGGATCTGCTTGAGCGCCAGGGGGGTCCTGACAAAACCTGTGCTGACTGTGAATGAACGGATCAGCCCCTCCCCCTCCGCGGAAATAGATTGACTCAGCGCCCTGAGCCCGAACTTTGTGATGTTGTATACCGGCTTGTTCTTCGTGCAAATGTGAGCGTGGACCGAAGCCATGTTACCAACAGCCCCCGTCCCGTTGGAACTGTTTTTCATGTGAGGGATTGTCAACTTGGAAAGATAGAACGGAGCGCGCAGCATTATGCGTTGCATAAGATCGTACTTCTCCATGGGGAAACTTTCCACAGGGTCGATGTGTTGGATGCCGGCTATATTGGCCAAGTACTTGATGGATCCAAGTTTCGCGGCTTCCTGCACGGCACGCTCGATATCCGCATCATTGGCAAGATCTGTCTCGATGAAGACCATTTGCCCGCCCATCTCACGGGCAATCTGCTGCGTCCTCTTTCCTTGTTCTCGGTCGATGTCAAGGCCTACGGTCATCAAATTGTTGGCTGCGGCCGCAACGGCCGTTGCCCTTCCAATTCCTGTTCCGGCGCCGCTTACTATACAGACGTTCCTGGAGTTGAAATCGTCATCTACCAGGATCAGAATCTCATCTCGACCTATTTTGGGTTCGTTGATATCCATCGTTCCTCGCCGGCGTTCACAGGGGTTACGTGCCGTCGTCATAAGCAATTTTTGAGCCAAAGTCTGCGATTGGCCGCGCGGCGGACCATCAATGCTGATCCTGGTGAGCTATGCAAGCCATCAAGATCAAATTGGTCGAGGATCTCAGATTTCAATTGATTGCAGATGTCGGGATCGGATAATGTAGAAAGATAGATACATGTATTTATTTTGATACGGGGGACGTCACCATGGGACACGGCCAAAAAATCGCTTCCCGTCGCAGCAAAGCCTCAAAGGGACCTGAACACAACGCCCAAGCGCAACGCGAGATCCTTGACCAGTTGGAAATGCACAGACTTATCCTGGACAACATCTATAACGGCATCCTAGTGGCGGATGCGGACGGTTACGTGACCCACTTTAACAAGCCGTACGGACAGTTCCTCGGCGTTGATCCGGAAGCCCAGATCGGCAAACACGTTACGGATGTCATCGAGAATACCCGTATGCACATAGTAGCGGAAACCGGGCAGCCCGAGATTTGCTGGAGCCATCGGATCAAAGGCCAGAATATGGTCGTGCAGCGCATCCCCATCAAGAAAGACGGCAAGGTCATCGCCGTCTTCGGCCAAGTTATGTTCAAGGATGTCAGCGACGTGAGCAAACTGGCCAAGAAGTTGTCTCTCCTGGAATCGAAAGTAGAGTTCTATGAACAGGAAGCTCGATCTCTCTGCGCTCTACCCGTTACACAATTGACAGCATTGTGGGCGTAAGCGATTACATGGTTGACCTGAAAAAAGAAGCACTCAAGGCCGCGCGAACACGCCTGCCGGTTCTCGTGACAGGCCAATCGGGAACAGGAAAAGAACTGTTTGCTCAGGCCATTCATTGCGCCAGCAGCCGCAGATTATATCCTTTCATCCGTATCAATTGTGCTGCAATACCCAAAGATCTGCTGGAATCCGAGCTTTTCGGTTATGAAAGAGGAGCTTTTACGGGGGCCAGATCAGACGGAAAGCCAGGAAAGTTCGAGTTGGCGCACCACGGCACGGTATTCCTCGATGAGATTGGAGACCTACCGCTTGAAATGCAACCAAAGCTGCTACGGGTACTGGAGGAAAAAGAGTTCGAACGCATCGGTGCCACTTCTCTGCTGCGGGCCGATTTTCGGCTGATTGCAGCCAGCAATCAAAACCTTGAAGAAATGGTCAGCCAGGGGAGATTTCGACAAGACCTTTATTATCGCTTAAACGTAATACCATTGCATATTCCGCCGCTTAGAGAGCGAAGGGAGGACATTATTCCTCTGTCATATCATATGCTGAGGGAAATCCTGGCGGACGCTCATTTGCGGGAGATAAGAATTGACCCTAGATCTGAAGAAGCCCTGAAGAATTATGACTGGCCCGGTAATGTGCGTGAGCTATCCAACGTTCTCGAACGGGTCTCTTGTTCACTTGAAAAGGATACCATTCATCCACGCGATCTGCCATTCTATCTGCACAGCAAGCGGGCAAATTCGGCAGAAGCCGCCCGGTCTTCGCTCAAAGATGTGAAGTCTGAGTCCGAGAAAGAAGCGATTCGCCATGCTCTGGCTGCCACCAGCAATAATAAAGCTCGTGCCGCGGACCTGCTGGGTATACACAGGACACTTTTGTACAAGAAAATGAAAAGATACGGGCTGTCTTTGGATTGACCGTCACGATAGACTTTTTTGGGCACTCTCTCTTGTCATCAATATCAAGACCGCTTGCCCTAACGCTACGCCGGCTCCGTTTGCCAGGGGCCACATTCCCAATCCCATAGCGCTGACGGACCTGCATGTCCTCGAATCTCGTTCTGCGCCAAGGTCGTCGTCAACAGCGAGAGAACTCAACGTGCCCGGACGCTGAATGCCGAATCCGCCATGACGCCAGAGCGAAAGCCTTCGGTGCAAAAGTTGCCTTTACAGGCTGTAAGAAATACTGACAGAGAAGATGCTTGGTCTGCGGGGAGGGATTGAGGGGGGTGAAAGAAATCAGTGTGTTTAGGGGTCATTAGATTGACGGAGTCGCTCACCCTGCCTGGCACGGTCATTGCTACATCGTGATTTTCTGTTGCCTTTTATTGCTCTAGAGCGTACTCCTATGAACAATTCCTTCAGTATCCTGATAACTGACCGTAACCGCCACGTTAGGGAGTTCTTGCAGCGTGAGTTCCGGGACGGCGGGATACGAAGCACTGGTGGCAAAAGACGGTCAAGAAGTGCTCGCTATCATACAGGCCGAGAATCCGCCGGATCTGCTGATCCTGGACCTGGAGATGCCGCACGGGGACGGTCTGGAAATCTTGCAGCGTCTCCTAACTCGTCTCCCGCTACTGCCGGTGGTGATTCATGCTTTCCTGGCGGAGCACTCAAATCAAGCCGCTCTTGAGAAAGCGGCCGCTCTCGTGGAAAAGAAGGGAGACACTAATTGCTTGAAGACTACGGTCACGGAGGTGCTCAGCAAGCATTATCCGAGTCGATTTGAAAGCATGCAGAAGAGCGGGCATGGTTGAAACACTCGAGGACACCTCAACCCCGAATCGGAGGCCGTGCAATTAAAGCTTGGCAGGTGCCTATGACACCCTACATGTGACTGTGGGATGCTGTTGCGTGATCCCGCGTTCCGTGGGACTTTCCCGAATTTGGGGCGCGATGGAACCAATAGTTTGGTTACGCAACCGGCTTACAGGCGAGGGGTTCAGGAGGACAAGTCTTAATGGCTTCGAATCACTACCAGATACTGCGAATAAAGATCATCGCAATGACGCTCTTTTTTTCGCTCATACCGCTCTTTGCGCTAGGCGTCACCATATACTACCAATTCGATTCAGCCTACACCAGCAAGATCACGGAGGCGTTGAAGACCCTTTGCCAAAACCGCCGGAATTCCATTGAACTGTTTTTTGACGAACGTGTCGCCCAGCTCATTACCGTAGCTAATACCCAGAGCCTGGACCGTTTAAAGGACGAGGAATATCTCAAAAAGGTTTTTGATACGATGCAGTCGCGATCAAAATCCTTCCTGGACTTGGGGGTCATCGATGACGAGGGAAACCATGTGGCCTATGTCGGGCCTTATCATGAGAAACTGAAATCGGTCAACTATCACAACGAGACCTGGTTCCAGGCGGCCATGTCGTACGGAGTTCACATAAGCGATGTCTTTTTGGGTTTTCGCAAGATTCCTCATTTTATCATAGCGGTAACAGGCGCGGATAAGAATAGACGCTGGATTCTTCGGGCCACGATCAACTCCGAGATCATTGATAATATTATACACCAGAGTCAGGTAGGGAAGAGGGGAGACGCGTTCATCATTAACAGGGCTAACGTGTTACAAACAACCCCGCGATTTAGTGGTAAGCTGTTTGAACACCCGACCACGCCGGATTTTTCGTCAGCAATGGGGACAAACGTTGAAGAAATCAGTGCTAACGGCGATCACACACTCTTTGCGACGTGCCCGATCACTAACCCCAAGTGGGTGCTGGTCCTCAGAGAAGATCCCCAGGAAGAGATGGCCCCCCTTTTCAAGGCACAATACGCGGGGGTGATGATCCTGATTGCGGGCATTTTCTTGGTTGTTGTCGGCACAGTTTTTACTACCCGGTCAATGACAAACGCACTCGTACGCATGGAGCACGAAAAAGCCGCGAGCGATGACCTCATGGTCCAGTCGGCAAAGATGGCCGCGCTGGGAAAAATGGCCGCGGGAATAGCTCATGAGATCAACAATCCTTTGGCCATAATCGGAGAAAAAGCGGGCTGGATGAAAGACCTTCTCGAAAAGGAGGATATTAAAGCCGGCCCGAATTTGGCCGAGTTCGAAGATTGTATCAAAAAGATAGAGCGCCAGGTCGATAGGTCCAGAACCATTACCCATCGCCTGTTACGCTTCGGCCGCAGAATGGAGCCTACCGAAGAAATGGTGGACGTGAATCAGGTTTTGGCGGAAACCATCACCTTCCTCGAAAATGAAGCCCATTACCGAGATATTCGTATATGTACCGCTTATGCTGACAAGCTCCCCCGGGTCACGACTGATTCCGCACAACTTCAGCAGGTATTTCTCAATATTATCAACAACGCCATCGACGCGGTCGGAAAAGGCGGCTCCATTAATCTTAGAACAATTTACGACGGAGTGAATCACGGCAATATCGTGATTGAAATATCAGACAATGGCCCGGGAATCCCCAAAGAGGTTCTGAGCAAAATCTTCGATCCCTTTTTCACAACCAAGGGCGCTCAGGACGGAACAGGACTGGGCCTGTCCATCAGCTACAGCATCATTCAGAAGCTGGGAGGAAAAATCACTGTAGCCAGCGAAGAGGGAAAGGGCACCACTTTTACGATTTACGTGCCTGCAAGAGGCTTCGCAACATAATTCCATACGGGTAACGCGGAGAAGAGAAAAGCCCCGAGGAGGTTAGGGTCGTGGAGAAGTTTAGGGTCCTGATAGTCGATGATGAGGTGGACTTCGTAGAAACCATTGTCAAACGTTTGATTGATCGAGGTCTGGATGTCGACGGGGTTCACAGTGGACAGGAGGCCCTCGATCTGATGGACAAAAAGGATTTTGACGTAGTCATCTTGGATGTCAAAATGCCCGGCATGGACGGCATCGAAACCTTGCGGGCCATGAAGAAAAAAAGCCCACTCACGGAAGTGATCATGCTAACGGGACACGGCTCTGTGGAATCGGGAATTCAGGGGCTTCAACTAGGGGCATACAATTATGTCATGAAACCTGTCCCGCTTAACGACTTGCTCAAACAGATGGCTCAGGCGTATGAAAGAAAGTTGATCGAGGAAGAGAGAGCCGGTCAGACAGGGGGCGAAGCTGTTCCCGAAAGAGTTTAGGCCATGACGCCCTGGCCTCAGCTCCCAGGCAAAGACCCGTGCGTCAGTGGTCACCCAAAATGTCCTACCGCGACTTTCACCCGTATCTCCTAAGTTTGTTGATACTCTTCTCTGCCGCGCCGTTGGCCGTTGTGGCTAATGGTATCTTTGCTCTGGGCGCAATTTTGATCGCTGGAATTGCTTTTTTCCACACAAGGAACTTGTTGCGGGCCGCACAAGTGGCCGAGCAGCGGCGGCGCGTTCTTGATGAGCAGGCTCTGTAGATCCGAGAAATTATCCACCGTTGACGAGATCTCCGCAGGTATCGCTCATGAAATAAATAATCCATTAGGCATAATTGCTCAGGAGTCTCAATGGATACAACATCTGCTACAGAGCGAGCCTCTCAAGGACGCCAAAACATTGGGGGACTTGAAAGATTCACTTCGGGAGATATCTATCCAGGTGGACCGGTGCAAAGAAATTGTGCATAAGCTACTTAATCTGGCACGCGAGATGGAACCGGTGATACAATGCGCGGATATGAATGAATTGATCGAGAATATGGCCGCGCTGGTTGAGCGAGAAGCATCTACAAAAAACATAAGAGTTACTAAACTATTGGATCCGGGCTTGCCGATAATTTACAGCGATCCGCCTCTGTTGCGGCAGGTTGTGCTCAATTTGCTCATCAACGCAACGCACGCAGTAGAGAAAGACGGGACAATAATGGTCACCACAAAATCTACTGAAAACGAATCCATAGAAATTGGGGTCACCGACACAGGGAGCGGCATTCCGGCAGAGAATCTGAATAAAATCTTTACACCGTTCTTTTCCACAAAGCCTCATGGCAAGGGGACCGGCCTGGGCCTTGCCATTTGCCGGGGAATAATCGAAAGATTGGGAGGTCGTATTTCCGTCACCAGTGATGTAGGTAAGAATACAACTTTTACTATACACCTCCCTATCCACAGAGAGTCGGAAGGAGCTAAGTAGAAATGGCCTCGCAGCCCAAGGTGTTAATCGTAGACGACGAAGAGAGGTTCAGGACTACCATGTGCAAGTTGCTGACCGTAAGAGGCCTGGACGCATCAACTGCCGGCAGCGGGAAGGTAGCTCTGGAGAAACTACGTGACGCGCCCCATGACGTAGTCATCCTGGACATAAGAATGCCAGAAATGGGAGGAGTCCAGGCATTGTCGGAAATCAAAAAAATAGACCCTCAAATTGAAGTCATCATAATGACAGGCTACGCCTCAGTAGATACAGCCAAAGAAATTATAAAGTTGGGGGCTTTTGATTATCTTCTCAAGCCCTACTCTGTCGAGGAATTAATGGAAAGAATCGACGCTGCATACGACCGCAAAACTGCAAGAGGCAGACTGAAGACCCAGACTTCACAAGACTCTTAGAATAAGCCGACACACCGGTCTACGCATGAGGAAAAGTCTTGCCAAGCGAAAAGGCATCAGGAGAAAAGATTATCATTTTCACACGGTACCCGGAACCCGGTAAAACCAAGACTCGCCTGATTCCGGTGCTCGGTGCAGAAGGGGCCGCGGATATCCAGCGCCGCATGGCCGAACATGTTCTCGTTCAGGCACAAGGGTTGGCCGCAAGACGTGAGGTTTCAGTCGAGATCTGCTACGAAGGCGGCAATGAGGCCCATCTCAAGAAGTGGCTGGGATGCCGTGTTTCCTATTCTGAGCAACGTCCCGGGGATCTGGGTGCCCGAATGCATGCGGCCTTCGAGGAAGCGTTTTTGGAAGGGAATGAGCGAGTGCTTCTTATCGGAACAGACCTTCCGGAACTATCCGACAAACTCCTGGAAACAGCTCTTGAGGTCCTGTACTGCCACGACGTCGTTCTCGGCCCTGCACGCGACGGCGGCTATTATCTTGTTGGTTTGAAACGGCCGGCCCCTTCACTCTTTTCAAACATCCCGTGGGGAACGCAGGTAGTTCTGGATCGCACGGTCGCTATCGCCCGTAGGAATGGGCTTTCAGTGAAACTCGTGGAGCTTATGACCGACATAGACCGCCCTGAAGACCTGGAAGTCTGGGCTGGGAACCAAAAAGTGGGCCATCTTGGCTTCACACGACTCCCACAATCAGTCGACCCGGAGAGACACGCAGCGACACCCGCAATTATTTCGGTGGTAATACCTACGTTGAATGAAGCTTCAATCCTCGGCTCTGCGCTGGATACCGTGCGCGAGAGTGAAAACGTGGAAATCATCGTTGCGGACGGCGGCAGCGAGGATGAGACAATGGAAGTGGCCGGAGCTCACAACGTGAGGAGACTTCGGGTCCCGGCCTGTCGATCTGCGCAAATGAACGCGGGCGCAAAAGAAGCGCGTGGCGAGATTCTGCTGTTTCTCCATGCTGATACGCGGTTGCCCGAGAACTGGGCAAATCTTGTTCGCATGGAACTGGACAAGCCGGGCGTGGCAGGCGGCGCGTTTGGCCTGGCACTCGACGAGAATGCGCGCTGGTCGCGCATAATCGAAGGCTTGGCCAATATGCGATCGCGCTGGCTGCATATGCCTTATGGCGACCAGGCAATCTTCATAGGATCAGACCTCTTCCACTTGATGGGCGGCTTCGAGGAGATGCCTATAATGGAAGATTTCGAGTTCATGCGTCGACTGCGCAAAAGGGGCCGAATAAGCATTATACCGGAGCCTGCGGTGACATCGGCGCGTCGCTGGCGAGAATCGGGGATTTGGTGGACTACTGCAGTCAATCAGGCCGTGATTATAGGGTATTTTTTGGGTGTCTCACCCCGCTTGTTGGCCCGGCTCTATCATTTCAAGAATCGCAGAGCTCGATTGCTGCGAAGTCAGCTGACGAAAATCATTTGTGTGAACGCGAGCCGGCTTAAGGAGCCTAATATTGAGAGCATTGGTGACCGGGGCCACGGGCTTTATAGGAAGCCACATGACCGAGCTTCTCGTGAAAAAAGGGTGGGAAGTGGTCTGTCCTGTTCGCGATATCTCCCGGCTCCGACATCTCTCAGGAATTCAGGCCCGCGCCGTCCCTCTCGGTGATGTGGGCTCTGAAATTGGCAAAGATCAAGGATTTGATTATGTGATACATTTGGCCGGGGCAACCCGCGCGAGACTACAGAGGTTACCGTGAGGCCAATATCGAGCCTACACGGCGGTTGCTGGAACTCTTTTCAAAACAGGCCGCCAATTCTCACCTCAAAAGATTCGTTCTGGTCGGTTCCCAGGCGGCATGCGGACCTTCGCCGGATGATGGTACGCCTATTACAGAGTCTGATCCACTCTGCCCGGTGTCCCTTTACGGACGGTCCAAGCGTGAAGCCGAAAAAGTTGCCTTCAGCTTCTCGGACAGAGTGCCCGTCACCATAATTCGTCCGCCAACAGTATTTGGCCCGCGAGATACGGACGTCCTTGCCGTATTCAAGTGTACACGTTATCGATTGGCTCCTTGTCTCGCCGGTCCGGACAGGATGGTAAGCCTGATCTACGTGGAAGATCTCGTGGACGGAATTCTCACTTCGGCACTGGCGGCGAAATCTCGCGGAGAGGTCTACTTTCTGGCAAATCAGAACCCTGTGATCTGGAGAGAATTCGTTCTGCAGGTTGCCACAATTGCCGGTAGTCGGGCTATCACGATTCGCGTGCCTCTGATTGCAATGAGACTTGCTGCTCTGGCTGGAGATTTGCTCGGCAAAGTGCGCAAGACCCCGCCGCTCTTCAGGTCGGAGAAGCTGGAAGAGATGAAACAGCTAGCCTGGGTCTGCTCTCCGGAAAAAGCCTACCGAGACCTGCAATGGCGCCCTGGAACCCCTCTACCCGTTGCTATTAAAAAGACGATGGGATGGTACCGCGAACACGGATGGATGTAGTTTAATCTCCCACAAGGTATGAACGCAATACCAGCCAAGCGCCCCAATCTATTGTGGCCCTCAAGATTGAGCCTCCTTATCCGATTGAAAGGCGAATCAGTTGTGGTCGTTCCCTAAGGAAGACCGCCTTGATGCCAAGTTCCAAAACTGAAGATTCCGGAAGCGGAATTAACCTTGCTATGATGCATCGTCCGCCGCAGCTTCTTCCTCCTCCGCTCGTTTTCTCTCACGCTCTCTTTTCTTTTCGAACATCACGAGAACTTGGATTCCCACCTCGTAAAACAGGAGCATTGGCACTGCCATCAGGGTCTGGTTTATTACGTCAGGGCTGGGACTCAATATTGCAGCGATTACAAAAGCTAGGACAATAAAATATCTTCGCCCCTTCTTGAGATGCCCACTGTTGAAGATTCCTAGAAGGCCCAGGAACACAATCACAATGGGGGTCTCAAAGACTGCCCCAAAAGCAGCCATCAGGAGTACAACCAGGGAAACATATTCGCGGATTGCTATCATGGGCTTCAGCACTTCAGACTGCCAACCCAGAAAAAACTTGAAAGCCGCCGGGAATACCAATAAATATGCGAATGCCGCACCGAAATAGAAAAGCAGGGTGGCAGACACAATGAACGGCAGGGCAAGCCGACGCTCGTGCTCATGGAGTCCGGGATAAATAAATAGCCATAGTTGGTAGAGCACATAGGGGAGTGTCAAGAAAAGGCCGCCAAAAAACGCGATCTTGAGATTAATGAAAAAAGGATCGGGAAGACTGGTGAAAACCAGCGTCGTGTCAGCGGGAAGCAGCCCGATGATCGGCTTGGCCAGCACGCCGAAAAGCCGCTCGCTGAACACCATGCATACCCCAAATCCGACACAAATTCCCAAAACCGATCTTATGAGACGGGAACGCAACTCTTCAAGGTGTTGCAGAAACGGCATTCGCCCTTCTTCTTCTGTCACAGTTATGTCCTTCTCAAAATGATCTCAGAAAAAAAGCCTGGTCTTGTTCCGACTCCTTTGACGGCCCCGCTCTCTTCAGCCGCCTTGGTGCACCCTTTATGTGCAGGACGAAGCACTAGGAGGCTGTCGCGTTAGTTCCCACATTTGAACGACTCCAGACGACAGTTGGCATATTATCGGAGGTTGTGGCACGCGAGTGTCCTATAATTGGCCTGAAAGGAGCAAAATGCGCGGTTTTCACGCAGAAAGGGCTCGGTTTTGAGCTTTTTCCGCCTCTCTTACGCATAGACGCGCGCACTTCTCCCCCTGTTCAGCCACAGATGCCTCCAGAGCTTCAGGATGTTATGGGTAAGGCAGATGAGATTCCACTCTCCTTTGACTGCGGCCAGACCTCGCAGAAGGAAACTCCTTATGCCTCTGTTTTCCTTGATTTGACCGAAAACCGGCTCGACGCTCTCTTTTCGCTTGGAGTAGATCTGTTGCCCCGCTTTTGTCTTGAGTTTGCGCAGTGCTCTGTCCACCGCGGACAGGTTGTCGGGAATTCGCCCCAGAGGACCCGGACCTGGTGGGTCGCAGTGTTTTTTACGCTCACGAGGGATAAACGGTTCCGTGAATCCGTTAGCTACAGATTCCACGGCTTCTTTAGTGAAGTACCCGGCATCGGCGAGCGCGCGGTCCGGGATTTCTCCAAGATTTTCCTCGATCTGCTCCAGCATCGGGACCAGTTGCCGTTTGTCGTTGGCTTGTTGCGTGACATCAGCGGCCACTATCACTTGACTGTCACAATCCACTACGGCTTGGCCGTTGTATGCTTGTTCAAAGGCTTTGGTGGCTCCGTTAAGCATGATCCGACTGTCCGGATCAGTGAAGTTGCGCTGTTTCTTCGGTTTCGGCTTCACATGGGAAGTGCCGGACGGTCCATCTTCGGGCGGTTTTCCACCCTTGCGGCCCTTACCTTTACTCGCAGCCTCCTCACGAGCCTCCTCTTCAAGCGCTTGCTTGGCTTCTCGGATTTTTGCAAGCCGCTTCTCTTTGAATTTCAACTCTTCCGGAAGTTCGTCGCCTCTCTTGCCTTTGCCGTATTTCTTGTCCTCTTTCTCGTCCAGAGCCTCCGCTTCTTTCAGAAGCTTCTCCACCTCTCGGGCAAGCTCCTTCTCTTTCTTAACCATCCGACCGTAGCTCATGGCCTTGTGCTTAGAAGCGTTGGCTTTTACCTTGGTCCCGTCAAGGGCCACGTAACCAAGCTTCACCAGCCCGGACTCCTTGCATATCTCCAAGATCTGAACGAACAGACGAGAAATAGCCCCGAGATGACGCTTTCTGAAGTCCGAGATCCTGCTGTGGTCGGGATGGCTGTCGCACGAGAGCACCCTGAAGGCAACGTCCTCATAGGTCTTCTTCTCTATGCGCCGGGAACTCCGAACCCCGACGCAGTACCCGTAAAAGAGGAGCTTCAGCATCATCGCAGGATGGTACGCGGGATGTCCCCCTTGAAGATGGAGGTATTCCGCCGTTATTTCCCTGAGGTCCAACGTGTCAACCACGTCGCTGATGAACAGGGCCAAGTGGTCCTCAGGCAACCACTTCCGCAGGTCAGGCGGAAGCAACAATGGCTTGTCCGGCTCGTACGGGATGAAGCGGTAGTCTCTCATGAACCCCGCTCATATCCCGACCCACGAAGAATGTAAAGCGTTATGCGACAGCCTCCTAGTATACGCTCCTGAGTCCTTACTACCTAGCATGTAAACCGCTCGGTGGGCAATGGCTATTATTGCGGCTTGTCGAAAGCGAAATCCTGGCCCCGGATAAAACCCCACGGCAGGGAATTGTGAGCCGCCATTCCCGTCATCGTTCTAGCCTAGGGGCCGTTCGTGGCCGGGAAGCGCGCTCCTGAAATCAAATTTGCCGTGAGCAAACGAAGCATCTATCGGCACGTAGTCGCCCTTTTAACGGTCGTTGAATATGAGTTGACCCACAAAAAAGTCACAGTGCATTTTGGCTGGCCGCTCTCGCCTGGCTTGACCGACTGTCCATAGGCGTCATGGTATTTAACCTCATGCGGCTGCACAGACAGTTCTATCATTTTGATTTCAAATATAATTAGGCGAATATCCCCTGCAAGGCCTCGAAGCCGATTTCATACGCAGCATGGAAGATGAACAATGAAGACTGAAAACCGACCAAGTTTTCGACTTTACACAGCCTCTCCGGGAAAGTTTTAGTCTTGCGATCGGAGATCACTATTCCCAAGAATATGGTGAGAGAGGAAACTACATCGGCGAGGGAGTGTACGACGTCGGCTTTCAAAGCGAGGCTCTCGGAAGTCTCGCCTAAATAGTGCTTCAGCGCCATGAGAGCCAAGTTTACCAGACTGGAGTATATCGCTGGCGTTGCGTACCGGTACATACCCTCAATCTGATCGTTCCTACTTGGCCATTCGTCTGCGCGATCCCCAACAACGATCTGGTCTCGGTCCGAGGTCTGTCCTGTGAATATTCATGCTTCCACATCTCGGGCAAACCAGTTGCCGTCCAACCTCGGTCAGTCCTCGTAAAGCTCGGTCTTATGCACGCCCTCAGATTTGATCCTTTCAACAATCTCCCGCGTGACTGCAAAGACGTTTTCCCGAAAGTCCCCCGCCACGACTACGAACAGCAGATCGTCTCCAACGTGAAACTCACCTTCGAACGCCTCGATTGCTACGGCCACAATCCCCGGTTGGGATTCGCCCCAAGATCGGATACGCTCTATCGCTGCACGGTCCACCACCACCTTCAGAGCGCGAACGCGTTTCTCACCGGAGCGATCGGACTTCCGGACGATTCCGTTGTGGCACAGTATCATACCGGCCCGCGCGATCTCAGGGTGTGCCTTAATGCCGGCAATTAAACTGTCCAGAGACATCAAGTTTGATCCCACATCAAGAACAGATCCGTTTCATCATGGCACCAGGTGTTACTGACCAATGTATTCAAATCCCTTATGTTAGCTAGAGGTCCGCGAATCTTCGGTCCGCTCTGACTTCGTTTACTCTTGATGCCTGGTTTGTAAGCCACCCTGTCCTTTGAGCCTCGCGGTTGTCGAAGTCAGGCACGAACGGCTTGATGTCAAGGAGAGGGGTGCCGTCCACCACGTCGACGTCTTCAATGGTCAAGATCGAACCCGAGACGCCGGTGAGCCTCACCACAGATAGACCGATGGCATTGGGACGTGCCGGGACTCTGGTCGAAAAGACCCCTCGTTGTGTGTCGTCCAGAAAGGGCTTCACTTCGAGTGAATACCGCTTGGAGAGATGAAAGTGGTAGATCAAGATGACATGTGAAAAGCCCTCAAGATCCTTGATTCCCGCTGCAAGATCCGGATTGAGTTGGATGCTGCCCTGTATCCCGGATGCTGCCCGCGGCTGAATGGGCATGCCTTCGACATCGGCAAAGGGAGAATGTATCACTCCTATCGGCTTGTAGACTATCTCCTGCATTGGCCGTCATCTGTGCCCGGTCGATAGGCGGTTAGCTGGGTAGGAGGGAGCATCCCAACGAATCTGTCGATGAGTCTCTCCAGGCCCTCGACGTCGTCCACCGTCCTGATAGCGCCAAGAATCCCTAGTCCTTCGGTTTCCTGATGAAGCACCTCCTCTTCTTCATCGGCTATCAGAATAGTCGAGGTTGCCCACGAAATTTTGAGCAACTCAGCGAGGAAGTGGACGCCAGTCATGCGGCTCACAGCCTTTTGGACGATGGCGAGATCGGGAGGATTCCGCCGGCATTCGTCAAGGGCCTGATCAGGGTCGTTTCTCACAATCGTCACAAGACCCCGTTTCTCAAGGCTCTTCGCCAACATTGAGGCATCATTGTGAGCATCTACAACGACAATCGCTCTGAGTCTGATTTCTCCCAAGCCTTCCCTCCTTGTCGCTCTTCGATTGACGTGTCCAGTGTACCGATGGACATGTCTGCTCAAGACTTCTACAACTCAAAAACAGATCCTGCTCCTACCGCACTGAACTTGCTGCCAAAGTAGGATTTCAGAATAGCCTTTGGTCCCCGGCCAGTACCAGTGGGTTGGGGCCAGAAGTTGCACATCGACTCGCTCGAGAGCCTCAATTGCTGAGCTGGTTTCGGACTCTGGAGACATGCCCAAATGAGTTCCCCCGATTACAGCATACACGTGTTCCATTGCCAGCTTATTGCGTAAATGCGCCAACACGTTTCTGACCCCTGCGTGAGCGCATCCCAAGAGCAACGCAGCACCCGAAGCCGTATCCATTACCAGTGAGCAATCGTCTTCCAGGGGATCGGGGATCGTGAAACTGCCCTCCACAGTAACGAGATGTTTGTCCGGGGTGACCTCGTAAACCCTCGGCACCGAGCCAGTGAACCAGAATCCTGCCACAATTTGCTTTAACACTGGAGTGAAGTCGAAGACTGCCCCGAGCTCTTCAAAGGTCTTTCTTGGGGAAGCAATCCCCCACTGGCGAGAATTCTTTCCATTGTCAGGCAATTTCAGGTGCTGGGAAAAGACTGCTGGGTGGGCAACAACCCGAACTCCTGGATTCAATCTTACCGCATCGAGCAGCCCGCCTGTATGATCATAATGGCCGTGACTCAATACGATGGCTGAGAGAGAAGATAGATCAATCCCAAGTACCTTGGCGTTATGCGCCAGCGCGGGGCCCTGTCCGGTGTCGAAGAGCATTCGGTACTGGGCCGCGTTCTATCAAGGCAGCGAAGCCGTGTTCTGCCATCAAGTTGAGGCCCGGTTGCACGTCGTTATCAACGAGAATTGTGATGCGGGTGGGTTGGTGATCACCATTTGCCCAGTCAGAGTCGACCGATTTTGTTTCAAAAGGCAACATGAAGTTTCCCTGGCCCAGTTTTTCGATCCACATATCAAACGGAGCGATCGAGGAACTGCCGTTCTAATGGAACATCCTGTCCGTCAGGTCTCTCTCCCTGAGTAGGGAATGCATCCAGGGGCTAATTCGTGGGACCATATGCGGCAAGAACCGTAGTGAATAGTAAGGTCGTATGGTCGGGATGCCAAGGTAGTCCCCGAAAACCGTGAGGAAGAAAAGGCGCTCCGTTCCTGCCATTTCCTTCATCGGAACCAGCGCCGGCATGCGCACCGTAGCTCCTCGGAAGAATTGCCTGATCGCCTCAACAAGGCTGCGGCGCTTCACTTGTCAACCTCCCTTTCACAAGATTTGGCCGATTCACTGTGCTTTGAGCTACCGCGTCGCGCCGGAAAGGGATGTTCCATTTTGTAACAAAGGGTCTGAACACACGGGTTCCGCCGCCCTCGCTCACTACTCTTAACAGGCCGGCGGCGTCATCGACAATCATCCCCGAGAGCCACGTCACCGCCGTGCCCTCAAAGGCTTCCGAGATCAGCGGAGTGGATGGGCCGAGCAACACAAGCTCGCGACAGTTTCGAGCCGCTTTCAGCAGGTCGTCACACGTGTCGTTAATGATGGTTGTCGAAGTTATGAGTGTCACGTCGTACTTCGGTATCGCGGATAGCGCCTCGGCAGAGGGCCGCAGATACGGCAACAACCCGGTCCTTTCTTCGAAAATCTCAAGCTCCGCGACCCTGTCCTGAAGCTCCGCCACCAATGGAGCGAAGAAACCTACCATGGCAACATCGTCGGTAGGAAAAATCTCCACGGATTTCAAGACATCACCCGTCACACCTTGCGAAGGAACTGCGTTGGCTATTGCGTTCGCCGTCGCCAGCCCCACCGCGGATTCCACGAGGCCCTCGGAATCGAGATAGCGAAGAGCTTCCACGGCTGATCTTCCTGCAATAGGTCTTTTCCCGGAAAACGCGGTGCACCCCCTAAACAGTTCTCTTCCCAGGGTGTACGCTACACCGGTGCTGCCGTCATCGAGTTGGACTGCCGTGTAGCCGAGCCCTATGCGCACGTCGCGAACCATACGACCTGCGCACGATGGTTCAAGGATGTCGATGATGCGTTTCCTGAGTCTCATGTCTCACCTCGCCTTGGCAAGGGCGCTCCTGAGCGTGTTGACCGCCAGATCAGCACAATGGGTGTGCTCCACAGGCAAGCCTCCCAGGTATTCCATCAGATCTTTGCCAGAGATTTTCATGGCTTCTTGAATCTTGAGTCCGCTAGCCATGCACGTGAGCGCGCTGGAACAGGCGATGGTCGGGCCGCATCCGTTGGTGACAAAGCTGATGCGCGTGATTATGTCGTTACCCAGTCCCACATATATGCCTATCGTGTCCCCACACATGCCGCTCATTGCATTGAAACAATCATGGTTTTCCAGCATGCCAAGGTTTCTGGGGTTCATAAAATGGTCTATAACCTTTTTAGAATAAGTTTTCCGTGCATCTTCCACTACCAATCCTTCGATGTCGTCAAAGATTTCCTTTTCTCTACTCATGAAATTCACCTTGGAGAGATGTGTTGAGGGCCTGGCCGAAGACCACGAAGTCTCCATTGCCTATGTGAAGATCGATCTCGAGACCCATCCCAAGCGGTTGTCAGACAGGCCTGAAGCGTGATCACATGTTTGACGGCGCCTTGGCACAGAACCTGTCTTTTCTGTGCACCTGCCTCAGTCGTCGAGCTGGGCGAAGGGTGCAATATGCAACCCTCCGTAGAGGCCGTTGTTTATTTCAGGAAGAGCCACAGCAGCTTCCAGGCACGCACCCTTTGTTAGATGGGCTGCTCCCGCAGCACGTCGAGCCGGCTTCGTGGCCGGCCGGTTCGCTGCTTACAAGGCCGGCCGGCGCGGACATGATTTGCTCCAGTCCTGATCCGCCGCAAGAGCTGCACACCAAGTTGTCGGAATTTCGTCCTATGCCGACAAGGAGTTCACTCACGTGACCGCAATCCGAACATCTGTATTCATGGATCGGCATCAGTCTACCTTTCTTTGAACGCTGTTTTTTGTCGATTGCAGGAGACTTTCGAGATGGGCAGCTCTCTCGAAATTCTCGACGCGTATCTTGACGGAACTTACCCCTTTGACAGTCTCAAGCCTTTTCTTGATGGAGTTGGCCAACGAATACGCCATAGGGCAGATTGGCGAAGAGGGTCGGAACACAAGGCTGACGGAACCATCTGCCGACACCGCTGTATCGTGAATCAGATCCATGCGTATAATGTTCAAACCCGTCTCCGGGTCTATCACTTCGGTGAGCGCCTGCATCACCTCCGTCTCGAGGCCGTTCAGTTCCACGGTTCTTCTCCTTATGACGAGAGGTCGGGTTCCAAAGTCTCCCAGATTTCGCGAATGGCAGCGTTCGCCGGAGAGTTGCCGTTCTCAACAACGCAGCGGCGCTTCACCATCATCCGGATCACCTCGGGATCGTATGGAATCCTTCCGAGAACTCGAGCTTGTGCCTTGACGGAGAATTCCTCTATCTGGTCAGTCACATCCAGGTTTATATCATACTTGTTGGTTATGACAGCAACGGGAATGCGGAACCCTTGAGCAAGCTGCATGGCACGCTCCATGTCGTGAAGCCCTGAGAGCGTCGGCTCCGTGACGATCAACACGCGGTCTGCTCCCGTGATGGACGAAATGACAGGGCAACCCACTCCGGGAGCGCCATCCACCAGAATCAACTCCCGGTTCAGCTTTGTCGCCATGACCTTGGCCTGATTTCGGACGAGCGCGACCAATTTGCCGGAATTCTCCTCGCCGGGCAGTAATGCAGCGTGTACCATAGAGCCAAATCGAGTCTCAGAAATGAACCAGTGGCCATTCAAGCCCTCCTCCAGAGAGATAGCCTCTTCCGGGCAAACATAAGAACAAACGCCGCAGCCTTCGCAGGAGAGAGGGTTGACGACAAAGCCTTGAGAAATGGCCCCGAATCGGCATGCTTCCGAACATGCCCCGCATTTGACGCATTTTTGTGAGTCTATGGCTGCTTTGACTCCCCCCTTGAAATCTTCCTCGTGGATGACCCTCGGATGGACCAGAATGTGGAGATCAGAAGCGTCCACGTCGCAATCGGCCAGCACCGCCTCTTTGGCCAGAAATGCGAAACACGCAGTTAAGGTCGTTTTCCCCGTGCCCCCTTTTCCGCTGATTATGACCAGTTCCTTCATGATATCGATACCGTGAGACCTGGCTGGCTGCCGTTGATCAATTCGCTTATCCGCTCAAGCATTTCAAGAAACATCTTAATATATTGAGGGGCTGAGACGGCGAGGAGATTGCCTCTCGCGTAGCCCTCCGCTATCTGCCGACTGTGGGGTATCTCTGCCAGCAGGGGTATTCCCCTCTCAACGCAGAAGTTCTGAACCTCTTCGTCTCCCACATCCGAGCGGTTCAGAATCACGCCGAGTGGTATTGCGAGGTGAAAGATCGCGTCCACTGCAATGCTCAGATCGTGCAGTCCGAAAGGAGTAGGTTCGGTCACAAGGATGATGAAATCTGAACCCATCACCGTGTTAATCACTGGACACGACGCGCCAGGGGGGGCATCCAGGATCGCGATCTTGTCAGGGTTGATCTTCTCTTTGACAGCTCTTATGAGCGGGGGTGACATGGCCTCCCCAATTCTCAGCCTTCCATGGACAAATTCCGTCGACCCGGCCCGACCGGCCTCAACGACACCTAATTCTCTGTGGCCTTCGCCTATGGCCTTTTCGGGACAAAGAAGCGAGCAGCCTCCGCATCCGTGACACATCTCGGGGAAGGTTAGCACCTGATCTCCGATCACCACGATCGCGCTGAACCGGCAGACCTCGCCGCACTTCCCGCAGAGCGTGCATTTGTCCATGTCGACAATCGGCACGGGAACCGTTATTGATTCACTAGTTTCGAGGATCGGCTTCATGAGGATATGGCAATTGGGCTCTTCCACGTCACAGTCCAGCAATTGCGCTCTGGAGCCAAGAACTGCTGCAAGGCTGGTAGCGATGGTGGTCTTGCCTGTCCCGCCTTTTCCACTGGCTACGCTTATGATCATACGCTTTACCAGTGAGCTTCCACATTGGGCTGGTCGGCAAACTTTACTTCGTTGCGATTGAGGCGGCCCAGAGCTTCTTTCACCGTACCTGATTGCTCGATACCCACCTTTATGCCCGCAGCTTTGAGCGTGGTGAAGGCATTTGGTCCGCAGTGACCGGTCAAGAGCACATCCACCTTCCTGTCTGCCAAGTTCTTCGCGGTTTGGATCCCCGCTCCCCTCATGGCATTGAAGTTCTGCGCGTTATCGATAGCCTCGCTCACGGCTCCGCCTTGGTCTACTATCAGGATGTAATGTGCTCTGCCGAACCGGGGATCCACCTGGCAGTCAACGTCTTTTCCCATTGCTGTTATTGCGATTTTCATGATTACCTCCGGGTGAGAATGTTCAGAATTGGCCCCCTCCGCAAACCTGGTTTTGCTCTATCAACTCAAGTTTCCCCTGAAGCAGATGATCAATAACAGCTCCCACAGTCTCACCCTCCGGGCCGTAATAGACTTCAATTCCCGCCTGACGAAAGCCCATGAGGGGCCTCATGCCGATCCCTCCCACTATCAGAGCGTTCGCACGGCTCTGTCGCAGGAGATTTACCGGGGCCTGGCATCCACCCTGCTGGTGCGGTGGATTGTGCACCACGGAAACGTCCCCTATTTCTCCATTTTCAACGTGTATCAGAGTAAAAACATCGCAATGCCCGAAGTGGCCTGAACGCGCGGCGTCCAATCCCCCGGGATGCATTGATGGAACAGCTACCGTTTTGGAAAGCATGTGATGTGATCTCCTCTCCGTTTCGGTCTGACTAAGATTATCAGCCGCCACGAACTGCAGCGGCACACTCCCGTTTTTCACAACACGGTCGGTTCTCGCAGCCAATTCCCGGAATATCTCGGAAATCTCCGACCCGGAATCCAAATTGGCTACGGGGATTCCCGCGTCTCCGGCAAGGACAACATTGGGGTCAATGGGTATGGCCCCTAGGAACGGAACCTCAAGATCCCTTGAGGCCCTTTTACCGCCCCCGGTCTTGAACAATTCAATTTCTCCCGCGCAATGCGGACATATCAGCCCGCTCATGTTTTCAATGATCCCCAGTATGTTCATATCGAGGCTCTTTGCGAACATCACGGATTTTCGTGAATCCAGAAGGGCCACGTCCTGGGGAGTGGTTACAATGATTGTCCACAAGGGTTTTCCAAGAATCTGCGCGATGCTCATTGGCTCGTCCCCGGTGCCCGGTGGAAGATCCACTATGAGATAATCCAGTTCACCCCAATCGACATCAGCAAGGAACTGCTGGAATAGCGTATGCTTCATTGGGCCTCGCCAGGCTACGGGAGTGTCCGAGTCCGGAAGAAGAAATGCCATTGACATGACTTTCAAGTTCTCCGATGCCTCCAGGGGAAGCAATCCCGTAGGGCTAGCCTGAGGGCTTGCCCCATCCAGGCCCAACATCTTGGGTATGTTGGGGCCGTGGACGTCACCGTCGAGAATCCCCACTCTCTGGCCGTCGGCAGCAAGCGCCACAGCTAGATTTGCCGCAACAGTGGATTTGCCCACTCCCCCTTTGCCGCTCATGACGACCACTCGATGCTTGATAGAGGACAGTTTGCCTGCGAGTCGCTCGTCCATGTGCCTTTGCTGAGTGTGCGAATCACACGTGTCGGTCGTATCACAACTTCCGCAAGATTTTTCGGGTGAACACGAATTGTTTTGTGACATTTACTTGATGACCTTTCCGATTCATATACGAGTCAATGTTTGTATTGGGTCAAATGCGAGGGGCGTGGATGCGTTGACCTATTGTCGGCGTTTGCTCAATCCAACAGCTTGGTCAACGATCCACGTCCCGACGCCCGGAGTCATTGGGCTTACCCCTTGTTTTCCAATTCCTCCAGACGAGCCTTCATAGCTGCAATCTCAGCTTCAGCGGCTGCCAATTGAACCCTTAGTGCTTCGGCCTCATCCGAGGGCGACTGGGATGCCGCACCAGAGAAAGAGCGCGAGCCCAACCCCATGGCGCGGCCACCAAAGCACCGTCCTCGGCCTCCGCCCCATGGGAAGCCACCCTGGCCTACTCCTCGGAAAACGCTCCCCAGGGCACGCAACCCTCCAGCGGCATAGGCCCCGCATCGACCCAAGCCCCATCCAGTTCGGGGACCGGCTCCCACTGGTCCTGTTCGATCAAATCTAGGCATTCCTAAGCTCCTTTTGAGACGGTTCCTGTGTTTGAACCGGTCTCCCGCATCTCTGGCCGCGGCGACGTCGCGGGCATGCACCTCGCCCCGGCATGGTATACCGTGGATCAGAAATCCTGCCCTCTCTCAGTGCAGCCAAAACCTCCCAAACATCGCCCACAACCCAGGGAATCATACGTATTCCGTGCCCAAGAACCTGATCTTCCATCCAACAACTGATTCCGCCGCAAATTAGCAACTCTACTTTAAGATCCGCCAAGCGGCCGGCTCGAAACATTCTTGGAATTGCAGCCCAATCTTCGCTTTGGAGCAGCTCATCTTCCAGAGGCAGTTGCAAGACAATCATCAATCGTTTGCAACAGTCAAATACAGGGGCTATGCGGCCCTGATGTTCGGGAACGGCGAGTCTCATTTTTCCACCTGCACAGGTGCCTTATCAAATTTCGTGCCATATTGCCTTACGAACCCATCTGCTTAATTTAACATCAAATTGCGGTTCGCTGTCGGGGCTTCCAAAACCAGATAAGTTGCAAAATGCACCAGAAACAGATATGATAATTGCAATGTGCAGAATGATTACGTCGGTGGGTTTAACATGAAATCGGAAAAAGAGCTGACTTCCGCTGAAATGAAAATGATTCTCAGTTCCATCGCCGATGGAGTCTTTACCGTTGACGATAAGTTCATCATTACCTCTTTCAATCGGGCCGCTCAGGAGATTACTGGAGTGCCTGCCCACGAGGCCCTCGGTAAGCCATGCTGCGAAGTGTTCCGAGCGGAGATCTGTGAAGATGATTGTGCTTTGAAACGCACCATTCTTACGGGCAAGCCGGTTGTAAATCACGCGGTTTTCATAGTGCGGGCAAACGGCCAGCGCGTCCCAATCAGCATCAGCACTGCCGTGCTAAGAGATGAGGGCCGGAGAATGGTTGGAGGAGTGGAGACTTTTCGAGATCTCACTCTGGTAGAGGCTCTTCGAAGAGAAGTGGAAAAATCCTTCACCTTCGAGGATATAATCTCTCGAAATCAGAGGATGCAAGAGATATTCAGCATACTGCCCGACGTTGCTCTAAGCGACAGCACTATCCTAATCGAAGGTGAAAGCGGCACAGGTAAGGAACTCTTGGCAAAAGCAATCCATAATCTGTCAAGTCGGAGAGCCAAGCCGCTGGTGATCGTAAATTGCGGAGCCATTCCTGATACTCTCCTGGAATCTGAATTGTTCGGATACAAAGCCGGTGCCTTCACCGGCGCCAACCGCGATAAACCAGGACGGTTTGCTCAAGCCGACGGAGGGACCATCTTTCTGGACGAAATAGGAGATATCAGTCCGGCACTTCAGGTCGGCCTCCTGCGGGTGCTGCAAGACAAAAGCTTTCAGCCTTTGGGAGGCACTCAAACCCTGACTTCCGACGTACGGGTGCTGGCAGCCACAAATAAGGATGTCAGCGCCATGCTTCAGGGGGGAAAGTTTCGCGAGGATTTATACTACAGGATTCAGGTTTTCAAGCTTTCGTTGCCGCCACTGAGAGAACGGAGAGAGGATATACCTCTTCTCGCTCAGCACTTTGTCGATCGTTTTAACCGTCTCAAAGGCAAAGACATAACGGGCCTCTCACGAGAGGCTCTGGCTTCGTTCATGCACTGCGATTGGCCGGGCAATGTCAGAGAGATGGAGAACTCCATAGAGCACGCGTTCATACTCTGCCACGGGGGCTTGATCGGTCTTCGACACCTCCCTCCCCCATTGCGGGACGCCTGCACGACAGGGGACGGCCTGCCGACAGGTTTGACGCTCGCAGAAATCGAAGATCGAGTCATCAGGGAAGCGTTGGGTAGAAACGAGGGCAGGAAAATAGCCACAGCCGCTGAGCTGGGTATCGACAAGACGACCCTCTGGAGAAAGATCAAGCGGCTCGGAATTCAGTCCACTTAGAGTGAGTTGACAGACGAATACACCCCAATTCCATCCGTGAAGAAGCACTAACTACTGGCTTGAACGCGCCTTGGCATCAGTCTTAGGTTCAGACATGATGACTTTATACAAGGCCAGCCCTACCATGAAGTCTGCAACGAGTACGCAATTGTCGGGAAACATCGTTTGCAGAAGCCAGCCCATCGGCTGGTCTGCGAAGCTCACTTTGTACGATCCTGCAAGTGCGGAGAAGATGGTAAAATCGGTCATCATAATGATGCCTATAAACGCCAGAAAGCTGTTTAACAACAATCCCCACACGGCAGTGCTCCTGAACAAAAAGAGCAGGCTTACCAACACCACGTCGATCCCGGCAAACAAAGAAGGCCAAAAATACGTGATCGCCGCGGGCGGGTGAATCCTGTAGTGGAGCATGAACGCCCCGAGAGCGAGCCCTATTAAGGCGATCCACAATTGCCAGCGCTGTGCGGTCATGGCTTACCTCACTTGAAATGTATGGAATAGCCCAGGAGGAACAAGAGTGTTATGGCTGCGACATGGAGGATCCAAAAGCCTACTTTGGGATACATAAGGCGCTTAAGCATAATTATCACCCCACAAGCATTTTTGATACCAGACGACCGGCAGCATAAACGATGCTGAATCCGACAAAATGGGCTACCCACCAACGGAAAGAGAGGAACCGCCAGTTCTTATTCATTTGAATCACCTCCCCCTGTACACGCTTAAAGAGCTTTCACCGAATGAAGCCCGCAACTCTTCAAAGGCTTGTTACCCAAGGTTCAATTGACGACTATTGTCGTATCAGTATAGCAGATCACCGACCCGTGGAGGCAGTTTTTTTGCTTTATTGAAGCTGTAATGAAATCCTGCGGGCTTGAAAGTGCATTGGCACAGGAAATGCACAACATATTCGAGTCGTGTCGCTTGCGCTTTTTCGTGTGACAGCCATGAAGGAGGAATCCATGCAAGATCAATTGTTCGCTGCAGCCGAGTCAGGAAATCGAGACCAGGTTCAACGCCTGTTGGCTGCCGGGGTGGATGTGAATGCCAAAGGGCGGGACGGTCTAACCGCGCTCATGAAGGCCTGCTTGAAAGGCCATTTGGAAGTGGCAAGGGTACTTGTAAATGCAGGGGCTGACGTCAATGCCAGGGACAACTATGGCTGGTCCGCGTTGCTGTGGGCTTCATCGTTGGGGCACGTGGAAATAGTGAAACTCTGTATTGAAAATGGAGCCATCCTTGAAATCAGGGACCAATACGGGGCAACCTCATTGATGAAAGCTGCCCGCAGGAACTATCCCGAAGTGGTGAAGATACTTATCAGCAGTGGCGCGGATGTCAATGCAAAAGATGGAATGGGGCGCACAGCCCTGATGAGGGCGGCACGCAGGGGATATGCAGAGGTCGCCAGACTGCTTTTGGACAACCGGGCCGACTCCGAGGAGCCGGATGAACGCGGTGCCACCGCACTCATAATCAGCGCCTCCGAAGGCCACCTGGACACGGTGAAAGAGCTCCTGGATAGTGGAGCGAGTCTGCACGCCCGAGACAAAAATGGGTGGACCGCATGGCTTTGGGCATTTTCGGCAGGTCACGCGGACGTGGTGAAACTGCTGAAAGCTCGTGGTGCGGAGTACCGAGAACCTTTCCCATAAAGGTGAGAGTGCTCCGCGTAGACGATGAGCGTGCGATGTCATTGAGCGGGGCGCGGCGGCAAGGCAATCTTTGATTTTAGAATCGTCTGCCCGAGGAAATTGTTTCGCCGCGCTCGCAATGACAACATGTGCCCTGCATAAGTGACTGCTCACTTCTACCGAAATTTTTTCCTTTACACCCTGTAAAAAACTATAACAGCCTACCCCTCTTAATTCGGGAGCGAAATTGTTCAATTCACTAAATATATCTCTAAATTTCAATTATTTGGCTAGCCAGCGCCCGACATTCGTCTTGGCACAGCACTTGCTGAATTAATGCATCAAGTTACTCGGCTCTTGCGCGGCAAAACTGAATCAGGCAGGCAGTGGCAACGCATCGGCTCGATCGCAAGGGATGTAAAAATCGATGCGTCAGGTTGAAGGCAAAATGACCAGCGATAACCGGTCATGTGAAGACGCACATCGCATATGTCAGGACCGGCTCAAACCTTCTGCCTAGAATTCCACGGGAGGTGAATGTCGATGGCTTTAATGACCTGTTACGAATGTGACGGCAAAGTCTCCAGTCTGGCGAAAGCCTGTCCGCATTGCGGCGCTCCCATGCAAAACAAATTGATACACGTGGTCGAGTCCGGCGATCTCGGCTCATTGCAGCAACTCGTAGACAGAGGAGTTGATATAAATTCCGGAGACAAAATGGGCGCGACAGCGCTGATGAAAGCCGCTGAAATGGGCCGCATCGACATGGTGGAATTGCTGCTGAGCAAAGGCGCGGATCTCAAGGTTGCCGATCAAGGGGGCACAACAGCGCTCATGTGGGCCGTTTCGACCGGGAACGTGGAAATAATGAGCAAACTTTTGGACGCGGGAGCCGATGTCAACGCCAGGAGAGAAGGAGGGAGCACGGCGCTGAATTGGGCTGCGTCACAAGGGTATCCTGAGGTGGCTCGACTTCTTATTCAGTACCATGTGGATGTAAATTCCGCGAATGAACTTGGTCGAACACCATTGATGGAAGCTTCCGGCAGGGGCCATTTGGAGTTCGCAGAAGTGCTTCTGGAGCATGGCGCTCAACTTGATAGCAAGGATGAGACTGGTGAAAGTGCTCTGCTCAAGGCCGCCCGGGAAGGTCGAACCAAAGTCGTGGGTCTACTCTTGAGAAAAGGGGCCACTCCCGAGCTTAGGGCCGTCCGCTGGGCCGCAGCCAACGGCCGCTCTGACGTGGTCAGTCTCCTGTTGGATAATGGGGCCGACGTCGACGCCCGCAATGAGGCCGGCGTTACAGCACTTATGCGTGCTGCTCTCATGAATCATGCTGAGGTGGTGAAGCTCCTCTTAGGCAGAGGGGCGGATGTGGAAGCCAAAGATGAGGAGGGTTGGCCCGCTCTAATCCTGGCTTGCCGCGAAGGCCATGCGGAGGTTGTCAAGGCGCTTTTGGACGCAGGAGCCAATGTGAATGTGGCTGACGTTAACGGATGGACGCCACTTATATGGGCGGCGTCACTGGGTCATGTAGAGGTGGTGGAGCTACTCGTCAGTCGAGGCGGTGACCTTAATGCACGTGACCGGCATGGCGCGACAGCTCTGATGAAAGTGTCCCGTCGCGGTTATCCGGAAACCGCTCAAGTGTTGCTGAACAAAGGGGCCGATGTCAACGCGGCCGACAAGGCCGGGTCCACGGCTTTGATGAGGGCCGCGGAGGGGGTCACAATAAAGTGGTGCGGCTCCTCTTGGCAAAAGGAGCTGATGTAGATGAAATAGATCAAGAGGGTCAAACTGCGCTGATCTTGGCTGCAAGTGAGGGGCAGCGAGAAGCGGTGAGGCTCCTCCTGGAGAAGAATCCTAATCTGCGAGCGTGAGATAAAAACGGATGGACAGCCGCAATGTGGGCCCAGTCCATACGAAATAAGGATGTTATCGAACTCATGGAGAAGCATGCGCCGCGATAGGATCGCTCATCCGGCTAAGCAACGGCAAGGCATAAATCCGGAGAACAGCTGGGTTTTGACGGTGTCCATCACTCAAATCGAGTTTGTCCACGAAAGGGTTTGTGCAACGAAAAAGCGCGGGCTTAAGGATCTCACGGAGGTAGAACCATGGCTTTGACCACATGTTATGAATGCGCAGAAAAAGTTTCCAGTTTTGCTGAAGCGTGTCCCCACTGTGGAGCGCCGATGGAAAATAAGATCATACACGCTGCCAAGGTAGGCAATGCGGAAAACGTGAGGGACTTACTGGCGGGTGGCGCTGACGTCAACGCGAAAGATCCCGACGGTTGGACAGCTTTGATCTCGGCCTGCCGCGAAGGTCACTCCAAAGTGGTCAAAGAGCTGTTGGAGGTGAGGGCTGACGTTCAAGTCAAGGATAAGAACGGTTGGACACCTCTGATGTGGGCCGCGGCCTCGGGACATCGAAATATAGTGGGCATGCTGATCGAAAAGGGAGCGGAGCTGGAGGCGAGGGACCAATATGGAGCTACTGCCTTGATGAAGGCTTCTCGAAGAGGGTTCGAGGATGAGGTGAAACTTCTTCTGGACAAAGGGGCCGACGTCAATGCAAAGGATGATTACGGCTGGAATGCCCTGATGAGGGCTTGTCGCAGAGGTACTCTGAAAGTGGCCAAGCATCTCCTGGAATCGGGGGCGGAGACCGAAGCAAAAGACCAGTACGGAGCCACCGTGTTGATCATTGCTTCATCCGAAGGCCACTTGGACGTGGTGAAGCAGCTTTTAAACGCCAATGCCGATGAGCATGCCAAGGACAGGAACGGCTGGACTGCATTAATGTGGGCTTCCTCCGCGGGTTACGCGAACGTGGTGGAGTTCTGAAATCGCAAGGCGCCGAATAAGGCCACAGCGCCCGCGGGGAGCAAGTGGCCGCGTCAAACGCCTTTTCTTGCTCTCTTCTTTTCCGATATGGGTTTTGGGGACGGTTGTTAAATATAAGGCTACGAGATCAAAGAAAATAAACCATCAAATGTCTTATAGCTATAGGCGGAAGGGACGTCGGCCCGTTCCATAACTCCGTCACTAATGGCCATTCTGGAGCCCTTTGCCCGCGGAAAAATCGACGAACTTCTTGATGTGGTCGTCCTGGGACTGACCGTCCCAGTACAAACTGATCGGATTAATTATCGGGTAAGACCGCGCCTTCAGGGTCTCTTCTGTGGGGAAGACGGCTGGGGTGTTTTCATCTTGTTTTATCCCCAATATCTTGACCTCTCCTTTGGCCGCCAGGAGGGGACCTATCCCGACCGGCAAGTCGTTCGCCGATGCACAGACTTTAACAATAGAGGTCCAACTGTCGGCTATTACTGTAGTGGGACTGTACGGCTGATTATGAAGAACCTCTTTCATGAAGAATACCGCGCCGCCGGACGCCGGAATTCGCCGCGTGAGAGGTCTTATTGGAACATCAGGGCCTTGCACCTGCTTCCAGTTTGTATATTCTCCGGTGAATATACGGCGGAGCTGATCGAGGGTGAGTTCGTTGATCGGATTTTTCGGACTTGTCATCACTGCCACGCCGGTGTACCCAATTAGTTTGTTTTCAAGCTTAAGACCTTTTGCAGCAGCCTTCTTCTGCTCGTCCGGCGAGGTAACGCGGCTTGCCATAGCCACATCCGCGTTCCCTTCAAAAAGGTCATCGAATCCTTTCCCCGCGCTGGACCCTGTTACTACAACGCGGATCTCCGGGTTAATCTGCATGAATGCTTCAGCCCATATTCCTACCTGGTCGCTTGCCATTCCGGCACCGTTGACTCGGAGCGCTCTTTTGTTGATGTCTTGTGCGTAGGACGCTGGTAAAATCATCACTGCCAAGATGAAACTCAGAATGAGAGTTGCTGGCAAGGTCTTTCTCATGAACGTTTTTCCTCCTGCCGATCTCGTCGATTTTTCCTATATATAGATCACGTTGAATTTGCAGCCAGCGGTGGTTTGTTTTCCCATGCTCCTCATCAAACCACGGTGACTTCCCATAGCGTGAACGTCAAGAATGATAAGCAAGTTCTGTACCATAAGCGAAAAGGAAGGCTTTTGGGTTAACTGACGATAATTGCGGCGTAAAGTTGGTGGACGCGATCTTGCGCCAAGTAGCCGCACTCAAAGCATGTCAAAGTTTTTGACAAGATGTAAAACGCTTCGGGAAGTTGAAAACTTAAGGTTTATTTATGACCGTGCCTGTGCCCGCTCACGGGTAAAAATCACGTAGATACAGGGCATCAGAAATAGTGCGACCGGAATCAACATGATGAGGCCCCCGATAGCTCCCACCGCCATAGGCTGGAGCATGTCACCGCCCTCCTCAAAGTTGAGGGCAAGTGGAATGAGACCCATAATGATGGGAAGGGTTGTCATCAGGCGAGGACGCAACCTGATCTTGGCAGCCGCAATCACCGCATCGAAAGCAGAGAGGCTGTCTCGGACGCGAAGATCTTCAGCATAGGTCATGAGCAGCACCCCCTCAGTGACCGTGGCGGCAACCACTACCAGAGCGCCAATGAGCACAGTGGCTCCAAGCGGAAGGCCGGTAATGAAAAAGGCGATCACAAGCCCCGCCAGACAAAACGGGACGCATCCCAGAATAAGGCTCGGGAGTTTGAGGCTGTTGAACTGCACCGCGAGGACCACAAAAGCAAAAAACAGGGCAAACGCCAGGACCCCCAATACAACACCCTTCATTTCCGCCATCATTTGGGCTTGCCCACCGTAACGAAACTCGTAGCCTATTGGGAGGTCCATTTTTTGGATTTCTGCCTGGAGTTCTGAAAGGGCCTGGCCCACGCTCACGCCGGCAGCGTCACCACGCACGATCACCTGTTTAACCTGGTCCTCTCGATCGATCTCGACCGGTCCAACCGCTTGGTTCACTTTGGCCAGGTCTTTAACCCTCAAATAGCCCCCCTGGGCGCACTCCAGAATCAGCCGTTCAATGTCTTGCTTGGAAGTGACCTCTTTTTCCGGGATAATCACGCCGGATGTTATAGTACCTGTCGCCATCCCTGTATCGAGTAGCCACAGCGCCGGTAAGGAGTGACCGTAGTGTAGTAGCTACGTCTGCAATGGAAACGCCCAAGTCTGCTGCAAGCTGGCGATCCACCTGCACCTGATACTCCGGTTTGGTAATGTCCAACGAGACGTAGACGTTTGCAAAATGAGCCAACTTGTTCATTGCCGCTGCCGTTCCCTGAGCCAACTCAAACAGCTTGGGGATCTCCTCACCCTTTATCTTGACTTCGATGTCCGCGTCTCCCAGTCTTCTTATTCCTTTGACATGAGGTCTCATCACCATCGCCATACCGCCCGGGATAGACATCTTGCCCACTAATGGCCGCAGCCGGTTCATATAGGCCTTGGTGCTCAGTTTTCGCTTGTTCCGCGGGATAAGTTGTATGTTGATTTCTCCTTCATTTGCGATGAGATAGGTGTATATGCCCCACACCTTTCCTCCGGCGAGCGTAAAGCAAGATTCTATAAGCGGATCGTCAGCAATCAGGGCTTCAATCCGACGAAGTGCTTCGCTGGATTGCCATACCGAGGCTCCGGTGGGCAGACGCACCTTGACCATGACTCTCCCGTCGTCCATCTGCGGGAGAAACTCGCTGCCAAGTTTCTGAACGGTAACGATAGCGCCGAACAAGAACAATATGGATGCCGTGACAACCATCCATCTGCGGTTCAGGGACCGGCCTAGAAGGGCTGCGTATCTATCCGTGAATCGCGTAAACAGCCTTTGGAAACGAGTATCCTCCGTTTCAGTCTCTTTCTGTTACCCAAAAGCACGGCCGTGAGCATGGGTGTCAAGGTGATCGCAGTCGCCAGGCTTATAAGGACCACGCCTGCGATAATCAAGATTAGCTCTCTAAACAATAGGCTCGTGAGTCCTGGAATCAGCAAGAACGGGACAAAAATCGCCATGAACGAAAGCGTGGCAGCGACAATTGCCGGTCCAACCTCGGCCGTAGCGGAAATAGCGATTTCGTCCGTGGGGACATCCGGACTCTTGTGTTTCAAACGCGTTATGTTTCTCAATCACCACTATGGAGTTGTCGAGCACCACACTGATGGCGACGACCAGCCCTCCGAGAGAAAAAAGGTTCAGCGAGAACCCCGCAAGTTTCATAAAACCGAAATTGACGATCATCGTGACGGGCAATGCCACGAACATCACTAGAACCTGACGCCAACTGCCCAGGAAGAGATAGATGATGAGAATAACGAGGATGGCGCCTTCGAAGGCTGCATTTCGGACTCCAGCAATAGCGGATTCAATGTAATCAGCCTGATTCTCAACCATCCCCAATTTAATTCCTGCCGGAACCGACGGTTGTAACTCCTGAATTCTTCGATTGACCGCCTTGGCAACCTCGACAGTGTTGGCATCCGCCTGCTTGAGCACGCTCAACTTCACGCACGGCTTGCCATCCAAGCGTGTGATAACGCGGACTTCCTCATTTGCGTCCTCGACCTTGGCCACGTCGCGTACATATACCTTACCCTCGTCTTTTCGCGCCAGAATGACCGATCTGATCTCCTCCAGGGAACTATATTCGCCCGTAGTCCGGGCGATGAACTCACGAGGTCCGACTGTGACCCGCCCGCCAAATTGCTCGACATTCTCGTCGCGGAGTCTCTTGACTACCCCTGCAAGAGACAATTGGTGTTTTTCCAGCGCCGGTCCATCAAGATTTACTCGTATTTCCCTCTTTAGTCCCCCAACGATGTCAGTTCCGGCCACACCCGACACGGCCATGAGCCTGTCCTGCAGCCAGTCTTCAGTCCAGGTCCGCAGTTTCACAAGATCCAATTGATCCGAGCTGATGGTGAGCTGGACCACGGGCAATTGAGAGGGGTCAGCCTTGATCATGTATGGCGCTTCGATGTCTTTGGGTAGGTCCTTGGAAGCTCTCGCCATCGCGGCCAGGCAATCCTGGTAGGCCACGTTCACATCCACGCCGTACTTGAAATTCACCAGAGCTGTGTACAGCCCTTCAATGGACGAGGATTCCAGATAATCCAGGCCGTCTACGCTTGCCAACTGGCGTTCTATGGGATCGGCCAAGTCCTTATCAATTTCTTCGGGGGTTGCGCCAGGCCACGATATGCACAGTCGGATCAATGGGTATGTGATATTGGGCACAAAATTCACAGGGAGTCGCCATAACCCGTATATCCCGAGAACCACAAGAGCGATCACGATAACGCTGGTTGCCATGCGGCGTTTGACAGCCGATTCGGTTATCTTCATCGTCCTGAATCTCCCTTGCCTTTGTCCTCTTGGGGTTTGGGTTTTTCAGCACCTTTCTTTTCACCCCCTGGCACTCGTATCTCCATGCCGTCTTTCAGTTTTTCATTTCCCGCGACAACGATCTGGTCTCCCGCCTTGACCCCTGAAAGGATCTGGATTTTGCCGCCCCCTTCTATACCAGTTGTGATCTTGCGTTGCCGGGCCTTCCCTTCTTCGACCACATAAGCCACGCGCAACCCCTTTGGAGTAACGATGACCGCTTCGGATGGAACCGCTATCGTGTCCTTTTCGGATTTCAGGATCAGGTTCAGCCGGGCAAACATGCCTGGAACGAGATCAACAGCGTCCACGACTTTCACCTCAGCGGTGCGGGTCCTCATTCGTCGATCCAGTTCCGGGTAAATCCGTGAGATCTTTCCCGAAACGTCTTGCCATTGTACGCGTCCAGTTTTACAGCCACTTCCATGCCCAACCGAACTTCTTGGCTTTGGGCTTCCGGCACGGCTATGCGAACAACGAGAGATTTGGGATCAAAAACTTCAACCATCACGGTTCTCGGAATTACATAATTGCCGTCAGCAACTAAAACTTTGGAAATTATGCCGTCCCAGGGAGCCACTACGTCGTAGTCATCTGAGGTTTCTTTGACTTTTTCTCGTTGAGCCCTCGCGCGCTGATATTTTGTCCGGGCCAGATCCAATTGATCCTTGGGAATCGCCCCGCTCTCAACCAACTGCTCGATTCGCGCCAATTCTGTCTGTTCGGCTTGTGCTTCTTGCTTAGCCGACGCCAGCAATGCTTCAGTGGCTTTCTTTCTTCCGATGCTGAGGACTTTTTCACCTTCTTTCACCGGATCGCCTTCCCTCAAATTGCAGGCACAGACAGGACCTTCCGCCGGGGAGGCCAGTCGAGCTATCCTCGTCGCTTCGACGGAGCCGGTCAGTTCTATCGTGCTGGAAATTTCGCCCACATTAACCTTTTGCGTTACTACGAGCGATTTAGGCTTCATCGGTTTTTGTTGGCCTGCACCCTTGGAGCCGGTTTCCCTCAAAATTCCCCAGGCGGCAAAGCATAGAACAACCAGGCCAACACAGATGAATGTCCAACGTTTCATAAATGCGTCCTCCAGAAATGCCTCAATTGGCAGCCGCTGTTTGGTGAACCACCTCGGTCACCTTTTTTCCCCGGTAGCCAGCCCAAGTTGGGCAAGCGCGATGTTGTATTCAGACAGGGCCCGGTAGTGATTTGTCTGGGCATCGAGCATGGCAGCCTGGGCATCGAGCACGTCCGTGATGGACCCTTTGCCGAGGTCGTACTTTTCGCTCTCGATGCGGAAGCTTTCCTTCGCCTGTTCAATAGCCTTCTGAGTGAACCGAACCCGTTGTTGCGCGGAGCCTGACATTCAGTACAGCGGTTTCGACGTCGAGTCGAATCTGTAGTTCGAGCTTCCGCAAATTCGCTTGAGCCGATGCGAGCCTTGCCCGTTGTTCGCGGATCTGCGCGGTTATTCTGCCTCCGTCAAAGAGTGGATAATCAGCCACGACTCCGATGTTTCCCACCGGTAGTGAAGGAGACACTCCGGGGGATTGGAAATTGGTGTTGACTCCCAGACCGGCAGGGGCGACGGGGGGGCCTTGAGGATTGCTGGCAATAAACCTGTTGATGAAAGATGCACCATTATCTGTGATGCCTGAAGCATACCTCGTCCCGTAGGTCCCTGCCAGCGACAGTGTCGGCCATCGGGCCGCCCGAGCCGCGGTCACTCGGGCCATTTGGGCTTCCAAAGATGCCTTTGCCGCTCGATAATCCCCGCGCTCAGCATAAGCCATAGCAATGGCCCCATTAACGTCCGGCGCGCGTTGGCTCAGCCTCAGGTCACCCTGAACTGCGAGAGGCCGGCTGCCGTCTCCAATGCCCATAAGATTACCGAGCACGCGACGTTGTATTTCCAAGACAGTCTGCTCACGCACCAGGCGCTGGTCGAGGTCTGAAAGCCTAACCTCCATGCGTAACACGTCCACCTTGGCGGCCTTGCCCACTCTCATCATATCAAGAACCCGCTGCCGCTGCTTATTCAAGACTTTCGTGGAAAACTGCAAAGATTCAATCAGGGGGCGCTGGCCCAAAATCGTATAAAACGTGCTGGAAACATTGAAGATCAACTCCTCCCAGGTTCGGGCGAGGCGATGTTGGGCTGCTTGGCTCAGGAGCGCCGCGGCATTGATCTCGTTGGTGATGCGCCCGCCAGTAAAGAGCGGCAGCCTCAGAATTATATCCCCTGCGAAGAGGCTCGTGCTGAACATGCCGGGATCATTGTTCTTGCGGACCTGCACAAGTCGTTGATTTTGCACATAGCTGTTATAGCTTGCCGTGCCCCGGAGATTCGGCCATCTTTCGGATGCTGCAATGTTCCACTGAGCAAGGGTAGTCTGCACATCCCAGGCCCCTGCGGCCAGAGATGGGTTATTTGCCCGAGCGATCTCAATGCATTGCTCCAAAGTCAGGCGCTCTTGAGCCTTATTGGAAGGACCTGCCTGTCCAGCGGGCGGCTGCGCGCAAATCGGAGCAGGCGAAACAACTGGTTGATTGTGAGCCATAGGCACCAGCGAGAGGCAGCCTGACAAGGATATGACGAGTGGCAGAGTGAACGCCACAAGGCCGGCAGCCTTCATGATTCCTCCCAACACCGAACTCTCGCCCGGAAATCATTGCACGTAGCGAAGGCCAAGTTGGACACCAAGCCTCCGTACAAATGACGAAAAGTGTAATTACGTATTGTTATACAAAGCTATTGGGGAATTCCCGCGCGGGCGGAACATATCACAGTGAAATGCCCCTTGTCATGTGCAAAAGCCCACGTTGATTTGACTGTATTTTCGCTCGGTACTTTGGGCACCTCGCACCGGCTCAGATTGCCCGGGATCCGCCTCCTTCAATGAAGTGCAGCAACCAGTTTCTGAACTCCACACGGTGTTGAAGACGGCAGCCGGAATCCTGTGTTCCAGTGCCGGAATCCTTTCCGTAACAGCAGGTGCTGCAATCGCAGATATATCTGAGCAGTCTCCGCAGGCTCAGCCTGATCGGCGGTTTTCTCTACCAAGTCGAGTAAGTCCTCGGGAGCCTGTTTGCACATGGTCGCCTCTTTCAAAGACCGGCACGAACAATTATCGGAACATCACAAGCGACACCAAGGCACCGCCTATTACAATCCAGACGGTATCTATCCTCACGAATCGTTGTACGAGGAAGGCGGCTACAGCCATGAAAATGGTAGGTATATCCACCAGAGTGTCCGCGGCTAGTTTGATCAGCACAATAACGAGCGTACCGATGAAGGCTGCCACGATACCTCCGATCACCTGCTTGACGTAGGCGACCTGACCAGCTTTGGCGTATGGAGCGGCAACTATGGTCGTCATGGCCCAAGCTGGAAAATACATGTTCACCATTCCCACCAGTGCACCCGTCACTCCGGCTACCTTGTAGCCAATAAACGTGCCGATGATGGTCACAGGGCCTGGGGTGATCAGGCTCAAAGCCAGGGCGACAGCAAACTGCTGATTGGTGAGCCAACTAAACTGATTGACTACGGTATCCTGTATGAAGGGAAGCATGGCGTAGCCGCTGCCAAAGACCAGCGCTCCTATCCGAAGGAATCTACGGCCCATCTGCATCAACTCCGGCCTCAAGCTGATCAAAAGCAGATCAAGGGTCAGTATCAGGAGCAGCCAGATGACTAGCCGAGTGATCTGGCTCCAGCGCAGGGGCAAAGGCACCCGGCTACAAGCAGAGACGTAATCTGAGTCTTGAGATGACTCAACGTTATGGCTCCGTCCCTTCCACAAGTTCCGGACCTTTGCCGAGGGGGCTTGATTCGGGCTGGAATTGCTGGTAGCCGCTCCTGCCGACTCTTTCGAAGTGGACACAAGCCTGCGGGGATGGCCAGTCACCATGCCCTTCTTCCACAGGCAGCTCCAACTGCCCATCCAACGAGACAAAGGCGGAAATCGGTGGGTGAGTAGTACCATCATGACACTGGCGCTGCCAGTGATGAGCAGAATTCTCATCACTCCCATATGGAACCAGAAGACCATGGCAAAGCCGACAATCGCCATCAGACAGTTGAAAACGGTCTTAACGCCGGACCTCAAAAGGTTGAGAATAGTGTTGAAGACCAGGCCGACGACAAGGGCTCCCAAGCCACGAAAAAGGCCGGAAATCACGGGCATGTCGCCATACCCGAGATACAAATAGGAGAGGAGCAGCATGAGTAAAAAGCATGGAATCAGAAAGAAAACAGTAGCCATCGCCGCTCCGGGCAAGCCTCGTAACCTAAAACCCAGATAAGAGGACAGGTTGACCGTAGGCGCACCTGGCATCAATTGTGCCAGTCCCAACCCCTGCATGTATTCCTCGTCGCTAAACCACTTCCTTTTCTCGGTCATCCACTTCTTGGCTTCTCCCAGAGCAGCCAAGCTGAAAGACGCCAGACCGATGCCTAGAAATGTGCGGGCGATATCCCATAGCCGAACCCGCGGCACCTCGCACACCGTCACCGGTTCTTCTACTCCTGAGACGGGAAAAGTCATATCGACCTCCGAACATGTTCAATCGGTATTATTTGAACCTGTCATCACTCTTACGCTTTCAGCATCCTGCACTTTTCCAGAGAGCCATCCGATGCTATCAACACGCGGAGAATCGAACTCCGGAACCAGCGGCTTGATGTCCAGCAACGGCGTTCCGTCCAACACATCAACGTCCTGGATACGGAGTGTGCACCCTTCCACGGAGACAAGTCTCACCACCGACAGACCAATCGGATTTGGGCGTCTGGGTGCGCGGGTGGCGAATACTCCTCTGAGGCTGTCGTCCAAAAATGGCTTCACCTCAAGAACATAACCATTTGAGGCATGAAAATGATAAATGAGGATTATGTGGGAAAAACCTGCGAGGTCTTTCAGCCCGGCTTCGAAGCGAGGTTCCATCTCTATGGTTCCCAGGACTCCCGAAGCCCCGCAGGGCTGTATGGGAACTCCCTCCACGTCCTGGAAAGGCGAACGAATGACGCCTATGGGTTTGTACTCTGACTGATTTCACTTGAATATACACCTCATACATGACAGCAGGAGATCTGTGAAAACGTTATGTTCTGGTTGGGCATGTGGATGCGCAGCGGGCAGTTAACAGGAACAAAACAGTCCTTCACAGTCTTTTCAGATGAGAGCCCGCTCTTTAGTTCTTGAATCCAACGGGAAACCATTGCCACGGCTATGGGACAGGAAACTCATACGGTTCCTCCGATGATTCCCCTTTGCCGGGGGGGCCTTCCACGATCAGCACAGGACGATGAGCCGTTTTGAGAACGCTCCGAGCTATGCTCCCCATAACGAGATGCTTGACACCCTGTACGCCCATGCGTCCCCACAACGATCAGATCCACCGATTCTGCCGCTGCAAGGGACACGATCTCTTTGGGAGCCAAACCAATCTTGCAAAAAGTTCCCACCTCTTTCATTCCCAGGCTGCATTCTCTCGCTAGGGCTCCCAGACGAGTTTCGGCCGATTCCTGCGCCCTCAGCAGGATTTTATTGAGTTCATCGCCAATGCTGGGGATCATCCAGTCCGCATAGGTGGGAAAGCCACTTGAGTCGATCACATGAATGATAAGGAGCTCAGATCCAAAAGCCTTTGCATAATCCACGGCCAATTTGCATGCGGGCTCACTGTTTCTCCGAAAAGTCAGTACAAAAGAGGATTCTCTTTGGAAACATGACACGAACCTCCTTCTGTTTTGAAGCGGTAGAGGGACCATTCCACGGTAGTAGTGACCATCCCCATAATGGCACGCTTTTATATAAATTCGTGTTAGTATGATAGAGGGACTCAACGGTCGTTGTCAAGCGTTTTCTGGCATACTCGCCTATTGGTCTGGAGCAGAGGATGTAGTAAGATTTCTTAAACTAAAATGATTTGGTGAAGGATGCCGACGAAGAAAACTAGACGCAAGCGTGAAGGCCGGAACTCCGAAGCGTCGGATTTTGTCGGCATGCAAGCCAACTCCGGCCTCATGAATCCTGCCAGAATCTACGCAGTCCCACAGGGAACTCGCTACCTTGATCCGACTGATTTGGCCAAACTGGAACAGGCTTTTCGCTTGTGGGAAAGAGCCTCATCGCGCTGATGTGCGTATTTCCAGGAAACGCATTCTATTGATCTTTCTACTAATTCGTTACACCGGTGCGCGTCTTAACGAAGTGTTGGCGCTTAACCTCCGTAAAGACATAGATGCGTCTAAACGGATTGTCCGGTACAGGAACATTAGCGGGGCCAACAGTTCGCCTGCACGCGAGGTACAGATATCATCGGAATTGATGTCCGAAATTCAAGAGACGTTGGATGAGCCCACCTATGCGAAAAAGGCGGCATTGTTGTTAAGAGTTGATGCCGGCCATGTCCGACGCAAGTTTTATGAACGGCAGCTGTGGCCTGCGGCTTTGCACAGGATCTTGGTTCGCCCAACGCGATTCGCCGGGCCAGAGCAGTCGAGCTGATGCAGAGTAATGTGCCGTTGCCGGTAGTCCAGCGGGTTCTTGGTCATTCGACCCCGAATCTTACAGCATCGTTCATCGCTTTCTCTGAAGAGGACATTCATCAGGTCGCAAGACACTTCATTGAGACGGAAAGCCGTAGAAAAACTAGTGCGCGGAAATGCTTTTTTCGGAAAAATCAACGCAATACGGAGAGGGGACATCCAATCCGAAGTCGAACTGATGACGGTGGGCGGCGAAGTCATAACCACGGTGATCACCAGGAACAGCCTGAAAAGGCTGGGACTGAAAGTAGGCTCGTTGGTAACCGCGGAGGTCAAAGCGCCCTGGGTTGTATTGCAAAAGTCCGAGACGGAACCGTTATGTACTGCCGAGAATGTGTTTTACGGGTCAGTGATCAAAATCCTTCGCGGTAAACGCACCACCGAACTGATTGTCCGAATCCCGGCCGGAACAGAGTTGTGTTCTTTAGTGACCGAGGAGAGCAGACGCAAGCTCAATGTTAAGGAAAGCGACAACGTGTGGGTAATGTTCAACAGCTTTGCCGTAATTTTGCACGTTAACTAAAGTATCGACCTTTGGATGCAGCCGCGAAGAGTGAGAGGAACATCAATGCCCGACAACGACAAAACACATGATGAACTAACACCCCCCGATGCTGAAAGTCCGTTGGAGGACGAGGATTCCGTGGACTTCAGCGATCGGGTGGTCGCGTTCTTGATACTGATCTTACCATTTTCCTGGTCCATCGATAAGGCCCAAGAGCTGCTTCTGGACCTGGTGACCCCATTTGTCAGCCACATGGCAGGTACCTTGTGGGGTTGATCGCTTTTCTCGTACTCGTGGGCTGGCTATCCAGACGGATACACGCGTACAGAAAGACGATGTGAAAATACTTCTAAAAATGGATTGCACGGAGGTATTTTTATGATTGGCAATGGCAACAAAGGATCAACGCTCAAAGGCATCAGGCGTATAATGTCGGCGGGAGCACAACCGTTGGGCGGTTCAACAAAAGGAGCAGGCGGACAATGACGGTTCAAGAGCAGTTCGTGGTCGATGCAAAAGGCAAGAAGACCGGAGTCATTCTTCCTATGAAGCGATACCGGAAATTAATGGAAGATCTGCACGATCTCGCAGTAATCGCAGAGCGCCGAACTGAGCAACCGATTGACTTTAAAGAGTTGGAGAGGCGGCTGCATCCGTAGGGTAGTGGCACATCGACGTCGATTCTTCAACCGAAACATTCAGTATGATAGGCCGCGTCTGTCAACATTGTGGGATGAGAGGCAGAGGAAATTCAACCTCCGCCTCTTCCTTATGTTCCCCAGTTCACTACTATGGAAACTGGCTCGTCAGTATCCTGGTAAGACCCTCTATTTCTTCATCAGGTCCTGTTTAGAAACGTTCATGATCCTGATGGCGTGTCTCTGATCTCCCTTTACATCATACGCTATTCTGAGGACATCGCCCGGCGAGGGAACTATTCCTATCAAGGCCCCCGTTGTGTCGTAGGTTGACTGTTTGCCGGTAGCTTTACCGTATTTGTGTTCCGGCGTGAAGTCAGTGTCGTAATCTTCTATGGTAACGACCTTCTTGTCCTTGTCGTACGTTACGCATTTTCCCTGAGCCACACTACTATCCGCCATTGCAGGCGCAGCCAAGCAAAGGGCGAGGATCAGGGCGATCACGCAACAAAATATCTTGTTGTTCATAATGTATCTCCTTTGTGTCGATAAGCTCCCCGCTCTCTTAGGCAGCAAGTTTGGCTGCGGCTTTCTTTTCCCTGAGTTCCTTGGCTGCGCCGCTGAACATGGTCCAGCAAATATATAGGGATATTGCGGTTATCGCACCAAGTATGACCACCGCGGCACTGATATCGAACTTGTACTGTTTCAAAATAACTGAGACCATGCAGCAAACCACCGCGATACCAAAGGCGATGCGAATACCGAAACCCTTGGCGTACTTGGTGGCGACCGTGCCGATCTGAGCGCCGACAGCTGCTCCGGCCAGCATCACGAACACGCCCCAGATCTCAATCCTGCCCTTTGAGCCGTAAGTCAGGGTCCCGAATAGACCTGATATGATGATTTCAAAGAGGTCTGTGCCGACTGCGATGTGAGTAGGACAACCCACGAGGTACACGAGCGTGGGCATGCGGATCAGGCCGCCGCCGATTCCGAGGAACCCGGTGAGGATGCCCGTAAGGAAGCTCACCATGATGGGCAACCACATGGAACAGGTGATACCTGCCATCTTGAAATGGACCATCGGAGGAATCTTGATCTTGTGAAGGGTTTTGTACCACGTATGCCCTTCCGCGCCGCGTTCCCCGACGATTCCCGCCTTCTTCTTCTGCACTGCTTTCAGGTAGTCGGTGAAGACCGTCAGAGCTATCAGTGCCAGTACCACCACGTAGACCCATCTCACGACAGGGCCAACTTGGCCGATAAACTCAAGCCACATGACTAACTGGGCGCCGACCTCGATCCCCGCTACTGTCCCGACGACCATAATGAGGCCCAACTTGTAATCCACATTTCCGAACTTGGCGTGGCGAAACGTAGATATCATGGATTTGCCGGCCATATGGGCCATGTCAGTCCCGATGGCAAACGCCATGGGGAATCCGAGGATGTTCAACCCGGGGGTTACCATCCACGCTCCCCCCATGCCGAAGAAGCCGCCGATAACGCCGACGGAAAACCCGATGAGCACCATTCCCGGCCAGAATATAGTTACGCCGGCTATGGGCATATACATGTACATCCAGTCCATATCGATAACCTCCGTCTTGCTTGCTTCTCGATCAGTGTTCTATGATCTTTCGGGATGTAAGGTCGAGCCCGGTGCGACCCATAATGAAGTCAGCGAGCAATCCTAGCGAGCAACCGATAACCGCGGTGAGAATCACGCACCAGACCCCGAACATTGTCGGGTTCGTGTTGTAGATGTCCAGGAACCACAATGTGGGCCCCCGGGAAACCACTCCGTTTGTCCGCGACGACGACCAGCATCTCAGCTTTTCCGCCAGCGGCCAAGGCCAAGTCGGGAAGCAGCAGACAAATCATGGCGAGAAATGCCAGTAAGCGGCAGTAGATACCCCTCATTTCGTTAAACCTCCTCGCTTTATGCTAAGTTTTACAACTTTTCTGGACACGTCCAACCAGGGAATTGCAACCGCCGTGCCAAGCAACAAGGAGAAAACGCGCGCCGGAAGACGCGCCAAATAAACGGAGCTTAGCTCATCGAGCAGATTTTTCTGTTATGATGAATCAGATAGTTCGCATGTCGGTTTTTTTTACAGACTGTAAAGGGATGTGAACCCCATTCAGTTTCTGGTGGTCGGAGAAAACTAGGGAGAAATAGCTGCAAACTCGCGACGAAGAAACGGAATCGCCAAATTGTTTATGGCGAGGAAGAATAAATCAGTTGTCAAAAATGATGTGCATTTCTCCGTCCGACAAGAAGAATCCGGAAGGCTCGCAGTGATGGGTATTTTCTCCGTCATTCCTGCAAAGGTAGGAATCCGGAGTCTGGACCCCGGATCGAGCCCGGGGTGATGGTGTCTTTCCCGAAAGGCGGACAAAAATTTTGGCAATTGCTACAATCGACCCTCCACAGGAAATGCGGTTTTGATGGGCAAAGATTAACGGCACAATTATTGCTGCCTTGACCGAAATGGATTTTGCTGGAGCAAAGCGCCTCATCGCAAGCAGTAGCTTTGAGTCGGAGTAGGCATGCCTGAGGTCATCTCAAACATTGTCAATAAGATCAGAGCATGGAAATCCAGAGGTCGGCCGCCCAAGGCCGCGGTGTCTCGTGTCTTCCGGTTTAAGTATGCGAGCTTTAAAGACCTATTAGCATCCAACACCGAGCTTTTGAATATTGTTACGGATATTGAAGAGAAGCTTCGCGGACAGGACGTCTTCGGCATGTCGTACATCAGGTCCCAGGCCACTCGCGCTGTTTTCCATACCCTCCGAATGGTGAAAAGCCTCGACGATCTTTCAGGCCACCGGTATCCTCTCCTCTTCGACGTGCTGGAAGAATTCAATTACTCCATAAAAGAGGAACTGGGGAAAAGAAAAGAACTTCCGGTTTGCGAATGGGTGCTCCCTTATTCGCGAATCACCAAGGATATGGTGGATTGGGTCGGCGGCAAAAATGCGAATCTGGGCGAGTTGGTCAATAATGCCGGCCTGGCCATCCCTGAGGGGTTTGCAATCACCACGTGCGCGTATGATTTCTTCCTGGAGCAGAACGATCTTGTCGATGAAATCAACCGAATGCGGATGGACTTGGACCCTAATGACCCAAATGCCCCCGAGAGCGTCGGCGAGGAGATCCAACGGCTCATAATTTCGGCTCGGGTACCCGTGGACCTTGAAGAGGCTATCCTATCAGCTTACGACGCAATGGTGGACGCCATTCGGCAAAAGAGGGGGAACGGTGCAGCAGCGCCTGCGGTTGCCCTTCGCAGCAGTGCTATAGGAGAAGACAGCGAGCTTTCTTACGCGGGGCAATATGTTTCTATTTTGAACGTGCCCAGACACCATATCATTCAAACCTATAAATTGGTGGTCGCCAGTCTTTACACCCCGCGAGCCATTTCCTACAGATTGAACAAAGGGATGCGCGACGAAGACATTGCCATGAGCGTCGCATGTATCGAGATGGTGGAATCTGTTGTCAGCGGCGTGATTTATTCAAGACATCCTTTTGATCTCTCCGCGGACACTGTCCTCGTCAACGCAGTATGGGGTCTAGGACCCTATGCAGTGGACGGAGTAATAACTCCGGACAGTTACGTGGTTGCTAAAGACAAGGATCTGACCATACTAAAGGCCACCTGCTCTCACAAGCCGGTCCAACTGGTGGCCGATAGAGGAGGCGGTCTCGCTGAAAGATCGGTGGAGGCGGACAAACAGGACACGCTGTGCCTTGCTTCCGAACAGGTCAAAACTCTGGCGGAGTATGCTTTGAAACTGGAGAAGCACTACGAGTATCCACAAGATATCGAATGGGCCCTTGATCCTAATGGACATCTCCTTGTGCTTCAGGCGAGACCGCTTCATCTGGAGCATATGGGAAAAGGCGGTTTGAAAACGTTTCCGAGGGTAGAGGGGTACACCGTCCTGGTTGAGGGGGGCGCTGTGGCCTTTCCCGGCGTGGGCTCAGGACCGGCCTTTCATGTGCGCTCCGATGAGGATCTTGCGAATTTCCCCCCTGGTGCAGTCCTTGTTGCCAAACATTCAACACCGCAGTTTGTGCTGGTGATGCAAAAGGCCAGGGCCATAGTGACCGATGCGGGGAGTGTGACAGGCCACATGGCTTCTCTGGCGAGGGAATTCGGCGTACCGACCGTGCTGGGGGCCAAAACTCCCACCACTGCCATCTCAGATGGAACGATAGTCACCGTGGATGCATATTCTGGTAGGGTCTATCAGGGATTGGTGCCGGAGTTGATTGCGCTGCAAAGAAGCAGGGAATCCGCGATGAAGGATACCCCCGTATACCAGACGCTTAGGCGCGTAGCCGATTGGATCGTGCCCCTTTACCTGGTGGATCCGAGAGCAGCGAATTTTTCGCCCGAATTCTGCAAGACCTTGCACGACGTCATGCGGCTAGTGCATGAACTCTCTTACAAGGAGATGTTCCGAATTAGCGACATTGTGTCCGATACCGAGGGTGCCGGCGCCATGAAGCTCAGGGCACCGATCCCCCTCGACCTACACATCATTGATCTGGGAGACGGTCTGACCGGAACAGATGCTTATACAAAGTGGGTGACCGTGGATCAGGTCACGTCGATCCCCTTCAAAGCGCTCCTCAAAGGGATGCTGCACGAAGACTTACGCAACCAGGGCCCCAGACCAATTGACCTGGGAGGATTTCTCTCCGTAATGAGGCAGCAGATGCTGGCGCCAAACAACATGGTGGAACGGTTCGGAGAGCGAAGTTATGCCCTCATTTCCGATAAATACCTGAATTTCAGTTCAAGGATCGGATACCATTACAGCGTTCTGGACGCCTATGCCGGTGAAACTATCAACAAGAACTATATTACGTTTTCCTTCAAAGGGGGCGCAGCCGACGATGTGCGAAGGAACCGGCGAGCTCGGACTATTGCCGCGATCTTCGAAGCTTCGGACTTTTCCGTAGAGGTTCGTGAAGATCGAGTTGACGCACGATTCTATAAATATGAGCTTTCTATGATCGAAGACAGACTGGACATGGTCGGCCGCCTCCTCCAGTTCACCCGACAGATGGACATGCTCATGCAGTGCGAGGATGCTGTCGAGGCTCTTGCAAAGAGTTTCTTGGAGGGAAATTATAGCCTGGACGTTGACTATTTCTGCAGACCCCAAGCCTCGACGGCTGATTAGCTCCGGACACAGATTGGTGAGACGGCCAACCTCCGCGTTCCGCGCGGGGAGTCCGCACCTCATCTCCGCCAGTCGCGGACATTGCTTTTGGCAATCGCTATAAGGAATCCCCGGCTCGAGGCTCATCGGGATACGGCCGCCGCAACCTGCTGCTTTCCGCGTTTGGAAGCGAATTGGCTACGTTGTTTTGCCTGCTGTAGCCGCGCGTTCTTCTGCCATGCCATTATCACTTCACGTTGAGCCCGCGCTTGCAGCAGAGGCTTATCAAACCGCTCCCAAATTAGTTGCTGCCTGTGCTGGGTCCGCTCCCACTGTTGCTCCGCAGTAACTATTAAATTGCCGGCAAAAACCGTTTCACGCAGAGGCACACCGCCGAGTAATGCTATGAGAGCTGCAACTAACCACCCGTTCATCAGTATCGCTTTCATTTTCCCGAGCCCCCGGTCCATGCACTCATTATCTATACGAATTAGATGCCAGATGGCCGTAAAGGATTCATGGGGAATGTGGAAGCCTAGGAAGCTGCTGCGCAACGCAATGCTTTCCCGAACTCGTGGCACGTTGCTGCCTGTTGCGTCGGCATCTCTCAGAGGCTACCCAGGAAAAAACTTAGTATGTCAGACTCATAGGAGCCTGGGTGGCATACCAACGCACTGGGTGTAGCCCCCGCCGTAGCACAATTCCGCCAATGTTTGAGGTTACGCGACAGACTCCTAGCTTAATTCAGGCGCGCTGAGACTCTCCCAGTTGAAAGCAAGTGCTCTGATTTACGAGAAAAACGCTCCGAGAAAAGCGTTGGATATCTTGACATTCCCTACAGTTCTCTGTATTTTTGCTCATTATCCGTGAGCACTTTAATATTACGTGCCCTGTCAGAATTAATCTTGACTTGATCGCTAGGGAACAGTATGGTGGGTTACATATCCCTGCTGGCGCAACGCTTGCGGACATTATCGCGTGACCCGCCTCAGGCGAGAGAACCAGGATGGAAGTCGGGTGTGAATCTTACCGACCGCACATATAAACACCAAAAAGACGGATAAGATGTCCCTGGAAGGACCGGGAATAACTGATTATCGAAGGGAGAAAGACGAATTATGGAAAACACCGTGAGCCACGCCATGTCTATCCTGGAGGAACCGGTGCAATACATCTGCCTTACTTTTATGGCTCTGATGTATGCCATCAAGATTTACTTAATGATGAAGAAGCCGGGCCCGCCGGAAAAGGCGGAACTCAAAGGGGATCGCTTCGCAGGCGCTTTGCACTCTCTGGCCAATGTGCTTAGGCCCTGGGGCATGGAGAGCACTCGAAAGAACCTCTACTTCTACACAGAATTTGTGGTCTTTCACATAGCCGTTGCCTTGACCATCGGATCGACCTTCTTTATTCCGCTGGTTCCCAAGCTGATGGGCCCGACGGTTTCCAAGGTCATCATGGGCTTTATGGGCTTGGCGTTTCTTATTGGGTTGCGGCGGATCTACCGCCGAATTACCGTGCCCGAAATACGCATCATCAGCAGTCCCGATGATTTTTTCGCCATAACGCTCATGACGATCTTTTTTGCCATCGGCTTCGGGGCAATGTGGCTCTGGATTCAGGGAAGCCCTGAAACCGGCTTCATGTGGATTTTCTTCTTGATGACCACCTTCTTTCTTCTTTACGTGCCTTTCAGCAAGATTTCCCATTACGTCCTCTATCCGTTCGGGCGGGTTATGTTCGGTCAGATTTTCGGGGGCCGCGGGGTCTTGAACAGACATGCAAGATGACGAAAGCCAATAAATACAAGGTTTAGAAAATCGGAGGAAGTGAAATGGCCGAGCCGGCAGAAAAGACAGGCTCTTGAGGTAAAAAAGGAGAAACCGGAAAAATTAGGGACTCAGGAAGATAGAAAGTGGCCCGTAAAACCGGAATTCACCCCCGAAATGTTGGCGGAGATGGAAAAGCTTCTCCCTTCCAAGCTCAACAGAATAGTCCAGACTTCACTGGCGGGCTGCATTCATTGCGGCATGTGTACCGATGCCTGCCACTACAGTGTGTCCATACCCGAGGACAAGACTCTGTTGCCTGCCTATAAGGCCGACAGATTCCGGAAGTGGTACAAAAGCAGATATGACTGGATGGCCAAGGTCTTTCCGTCATTCGTGGGGGCCCAACCCCTTACTAAAGAGCTTGCCGACGAAATGTACGACAAACTTTGGGGCGGTTGCACCATGTGCCGGCGCTGCACATTCAACTGTCCTATGGGTGTTGACTACGGGATGTTGACCCGGGCCGCGAGAGGCATCATGACCCAAGTAGGAAGGTGCCCGCGAAGCATCTGCAGGACACCATTGATACTCATTACAACTACGGCAATAACATGGCGGTTCCGCAGGATGAATTCATCGAAACAATTGAATGGATCGAGGAAGAACTACAGGATGAGGACGGTTGTGCGAATTTCAAAATTCCCATCGACAAGAAAGGAGCCAAGTACTTTCTTACGCTGAATCCCAGAGAACCCAAGTACTATCCCCTGACAATTCAGGCGAGCGCAAAAGTGCTTAATGCAGCGGGAGTCGACTTCACTATCTCTTCGCGGTACTGGGACCTGACAAACTATGCCATGTTTAACGGCATCGACCCCGACGCTAAACTGTTTTGCGCAATGGATTTTCGATGAAACGAAGCGGCTGGAGTGCGGGTCTCTCCTCTCAGGTGAGTGCGGCCATGGGTACCGCGGCCTTCGTTGGGAATTGGCGAACTGGCTCGGAGGAGTTCCGTTCAACTTTACCAGCATGATGGAGCTTATGGCCGAACTGATTCAACAAGGGAAGCTTAAGCTGGACAAGAGCGTGTGGGCGAAAAAGCGTTTCACGTATCATGATTCGTGCAACATTGCTCGGTCCGGCGGTGTGATGGAAGAACCTCGGATTGTGATTAGAGCAGCGGTCGATAATTTTGTGGAAATGGAGCACAACCGCGAAGAGAGCTTCTGCTGCGGTGGAGGAGGAGGCGCACTGGCTATGCCCGAGTTTCTCGGAGCGGCGTATAGCTGCCGGCAAAATCAAGGCCGACGAAATAAGGGCAACCGGAGCCAACGTGGTGCTCCAGTCTTGTCACAACTGCACAGACCAACTCAAGGAAATAGTCGAGCACTACCACATCAACGCCAAAGTGATGAATCTCGCAGAATTGCTTGCTCCGGCTCTAGTGCTCTAAGCTATCGCCCCTCAAAAGAGAGGGAAAAGGGTGATGCCGCTGGACCCGCGTGCTGCGGCATCATACCTCGAATGAGCATGAAGGGCGCATGAGGTTTATTCTCCTGTCGGAGAGGCCACCGATGCGTCGCGCCGGCCTGGAAGCTACAACATCATGATTTGATGACACGTCCCACGGCCTGGGGGGCACTGTTGAAACTCCTCGTGCCGTTCCTGCGGAAAGTGCTACTATGCTCAAGGCGGCAACCCGGTTCCTCACCAAATTCACTCACAGTCTGAGCTTCAAGCTCAGTTTCTATGCCGCATTCATCATGTTCCTTGCTCTGCTCGCCTTTGCTTACCAGAGCATATCCGCGCAAAAAGACAACCTTATAATCAAAATGATCCAGGGGGCGCTCAAAGATTCCGAAGTCATAAAGGCTGCGATCTGGAACGGAATGTTGACCAAAGATCGTGCGGTTATCAGACAGATTGTCCAGGCCATAGGGGCGCAAGAGGGGTTCAAGGAAATAAATATTTATGATGCGAAAGGTGTTCTGCATTACACGAGCAAACCCGATCCGGCCAAAGAAAGCCTTATATACCCGAAAAATCCTCTGCTAGAGGATATCGGCACCAACACCTCGGTGCGACACGCCATCTCGCAGAGTCGAAACTCACTTTTTGTCGTGAACCCTCTTCTCAATGAGAAGAGTTGCGCCGCCGCTTCATGCCACGCTCATCCTGAATCTCAAAAGGTGTTGGGTGCATTGGAAGTGAAGCTCCCACTGGAAGGTGTTGCTCGGGAAATCGCCAAGACTACGAGAAAGACCGTGGTTTTCGCCTTCCTTCTTTTTTTGTTGATTTCGACCATCAGCGGCATGGCAGTCACATATCTCGTGATACCGAGCATCAGGAGGCTTCAACGCCGGGCTGCAAAAATGGCCCGCGGAGAATATGATCCCAAGGGCCGCAGCGCCGGATCCGACGAAATGGCAGAACTTCTGCGATCCTTCGACAAAATGAGCCGGCAAATCAACGAGCGCACGGCCGAGTTGGATGCCAGCCGCAAGATGTACAAGTCGTTGTTTGAAGAAGCGCCTTGCTACCTCACAGTGGTCAGCCAAGATTATCTAATCGTTAGAACAAATAGGACCTTTCGAGATCAATTCGGTGTCCAGACGGGCAAAAACTGTTTTACGGGCTACAAGGGGCTCAGTTCCAAGTGCGACGAATGCCCGGTAGAAAGAACATTTTCGGATGGCAAGTCGCATCAATCTGAGGAAGAATGGAAGCTTGGCGGAAACACGGTATACGTCATGGTCAAGACGTCTCCAATCTTTAATGACCGAGGAGAAGTTGCCGAAGTATTGGAGATGTCCGTAGACGTGACGAGGCTGAAACAACTCCAGCTCGAACTTCAGAAAAAGCAGCGAGAATTCAAATACCTCTTTGAAAACGTCCCCTGCTACCTGACAGTTGTGGACCGGGATTTCAACATTGTTCAGACCAACCAACTTTTCGATCGGGATTTTGGAGACGGTCTGGGCAGGAAGTGCTTCAGGGTATACAAGCGGCGAGATACCAGGTGCGACAATTGCCCGGTCGAGAAGACTTTCCTTGACGGCCAAACCCACAATTCGCAGGAGATCTGGCGCCGGAACGGTGAGGAGACTCACATTCTCGTGTATACGGCTCCCGTCACCGACCAACAAGGGGAAATACGCGCGGTGATGGAGATGTCTACGAATATCACCGAGGTAAAACGTCTTGAGAGCGAGTTGGCAATTCTCGGCGAAACAATCGCGGGAATGTCTCACAGCATCAAGAACATTTTGTGTGGGCTTGAGGGGGGCGTGTACCTTCTCGACTCCGGCTTCCAACGAAGAAAAGAGGATCGAGTTCGTGCCGGTTGGGAAATGGTCAAGAAAAATGTGGCAAAGGTCTCGGAACTGGTGAAAGGAATTCTGTACGCCTCCAAAGAAAGAGAGCCCGATGTACCAGGAATGCGACCCCGGTCAATTGCTAACGGAAGTTTGCGATCTGTATGAAGCGACGGCACTCGGCGAGGGCATTCAAATTGTGAGAGAATTCGAACAGGAGATGGGTAATTGTTTTCTGGACCCGGCCGGGATTCACAGCGCCCTGTCCAACCTCGTCTCCAATGCTGTCGAGGCTTGCCGAGCAAGTGATACAGCAGGACATAGAATTACAGTGTCCGGCCTATTTGAAGGGGAAGTACTCTTCATGGAGGTAACGGACGACGGAAATGGCATGCCTAAAGAAGTCAAGAGGAAGATATTCAGCAGGTTCTACTCTACCAAGGGATCCAAGGGTACAGGACTCGGACTGGTAATCACGAGAAAGGTCATCGAGGAGCATGGCGGTACGATAAGGGTGGAGTCCGAACCAGATCGGGGAACAAGCTTTTTTATTGAAATACCGCTGGGGTCCGCGCAAAAGCCCACTGCGCGTAGCGCGGCCGGCTGATTTCCTGTTTGAACCACAAATAGAGTAATGAAGGAGGGAACAATGCACGGAATAGGATTTTGTGCCATCTTTTCCAAGCAAGGCGATTGGGCTTTTGACTATGCCCTTTCCCTTGCGAGAAAACACAACGCGAAACTAAACATTTTTCACTTTCTCGAATCCCCTTACACTCTTCGGCGCGATGTAGTTTTCGTTGATGAGAAAAAGGAGAAAACCGCTGTTGTCACGCCTGACCTGATCGCTGAAAAGGACAAGGAACTGCGCGTTCAGTATGACGATCGCTTGGGAGACTACGTGGACGTAGGGTTCCGTCTTTGCGAGGGCGCTGATGAATGGGAGCTTAAGAAATGCTTCAAACGAGGTGACTATGAAGTCCTCGTAATAGGCTACCAAGCCAAGGGGGCCGATTTCGGAGGCACGACCACTATCGAAGAGTTTGCCGGAAAATTCCACGGGCCTCTCGTTTTAGTCGGCCCAGACTCACCCGACAACTTTTACATCAATGACAAGGCAAAAGCTTTATTAGATCAACTGAACATCCCGGAAGGCAAGTGGAAACTTCTGAACGGAGCCGTTTGATTTGTCCGGATAAGTGAACGCCACCGATGGCGTTCACTTATCCGGAAACAAATGTCAGGCCTGCCGAACTTGCAGACGGCCTCTCTTCTCAGATGGGCCGACGCCTCTTGAAGATTCCCCGAAAAAGGTACACAGTGCGGAGGCAAAAAGAGGCTCTGATCTTATACGGAGGATCTATGAGTGAAAGACTGTCAAGTCTCCGCTTTCGTCAAAATGCCGCTGACGCTGTTCTGGACAAATCTTTGCGGGCCGCCATGCGGACATCCACAGACATATTCGCCTTCATGAGAGCGCAGGGAGCTAGGTCTGTTCCGCTGGATGCCTGGCGCGATGAGGCTTCGGCAATTCGGATGAAAGTCTTGGATGATCTGCCGACTTACCTCGACCGCTTCTCTGCAAGCGCAGTAAGGGCAGGTGCGGTGGTGCATCGCGCGAAAAGACAGCTGAAACGGCGAGAGACATAGTCTTCAACATACTCAAGGACCACGGCGTAAAAAAGATTGTGAAATCCAAGTCCATGGTCACTGAAGAGATCCACTTGAATTCCTACCTCGAAGCTCAAGGCATGGAAGTGGTTGAAACGGATCTTGGGGAATACATTGTGCAAATTGCAGGGGAAACGCCTTCCCACATTCTGGCGCCTGCTATTCACAAGAGCCGTCAGCAGGTCGGGCAATTATTTGCAGAGAAGCTTGGCGTGGACTACTCGGATGATCCAACGGTTCTGGTAAGAATAGCCCGACAGGCTCTGAGAGAAGAATTTTTCGCCGCTGATGCGGGAATTTCAGGCGCCAACTTTGCGGTTGCCGATTCCGGCAGCCTGGTCATCTTCACGAATGAAGGGAACGGACGTATGGTAACCACCCTGCCTCCGCTCCACATAGCAGTCCTCACCATGGAGAAGATGATCCCATCGCTCAGGGACCTTCCGTCGTTCATCCGCTTGCTTCCCAGGTCCGCGTCAGGGCAGTCTATCTCCAGTTATCTCTCTGTAGTGACCGGAACGCGAAAACCGGACGAAGCCACCGGCGCCAAAGACCTCCATATAGTAATTCTGGACAACGGCCGATCCGAAATACTCGCCGGGGAGTTCCGTGAAATACTCAAATGCATACGGTGCAGCGCCTGCATGAACATTTGCCCGGTGTACCGGGTTGTGGGCGGGCACGCGTACGGCTCGACTTACTCCGGCCCCATGGGCATTGTCTTGACCGCTCTGCTCGACGGAATGGACAAAGCTCACCCTCTTATAGACGCAACCACGCTCTGCGGAGCCTGTGTGGAAGTTTGTCCGGTAAAGGTACCGCTCTTGAAGCTGCTGAAAATGTTGCGTGAGCGTAGAGTGGACGAAGGATTCACGTCCCCTATTGAAAGGGCTGCATTGGCCGGGTACGCTCGTGGGGATAAAAACGCCGGCCCTCTTCACTCTTGGGCAAAAGACATCGCGGATCTTGTGGCCGATTTTAAGCAGATTAGTTGGCAGAGACGTTTAGAGAGACTTCCTCGCCCCGCGCGACGGACGCTCAGGGAAAGAATGTCGTAAACTTTCTCACTCCTAACTCATCACTTCCAGCGCTTTCTTCAACGCTTCGAGTAAAAGCATAACGTTCTCGGCACGGCTGTTGAAGCCCATGAGTCCTATGCGCCATACTTTTCCCCCGAGTTCGCCAAGCCCGTTCGCAATTTCTATGTTGTACTGCTGAAGAAGGTAAGCTGCCACGGCCTTGCTGTCTACGCCGGACGGTACCAGCGCGGTTGTAAGGCTGGGGAGGCGAAACTCCTTATCGACGTGGCACTCTATTCCTAGCTCTGCAAGCCCTTCCCAGAGTATTTCTGCATTGGCGCGGTGCCTTTCCCATCGATCTTCAAGACCTTCCTCTGCTACGAGGCGAAGGGCTTCACGAAACGCGTAGTTCATATTGATTGGCGCAGTGTGGTGGTAGGTCCGTTCGTTCCCCCAGTATTTTCCTACAAGGTTCATGTCCAGGTACCAGTTGGCCACCGGTGTTTTTCGACTACTGAGCTTCTCTAATGCGCGCTCGCCCAGAGTGAGTGGAGAGATGCCCGGCGGACAACTGAGGCATTTCTGGGCGCCGCTATACGCGATGTCCACGTGCCACCGGTCAAGGAAGACCGGCACACCTCCGAGACTCGTAACAGTATCCAGCAGCAGCAGGCAGTTGAATTCACGGCACAGTTTTCCAACCCCTTGCATGGGGTGAAGCGCACCTGTAGATGTCTCGCCGTGAACGAGGCCGAAAATCGCGGGTCTGTGAGTTTCCAGGGCCGAACCAATCTCAGCCAGAGTGAAAACTTCGCCCCACGGCTTTTCCATTCTGCGCACATCGGCTCCGTAGCGAGAAGCTATCTCGCAAAGCCTTTGGCCAAAGTATCCGTTAACCCCGATCAGGACTACATCTCCTGGTTCGACGCAGTTGGCAAGCGCCGCCTCCATAGCCGCGCTTCCCGTGCCGCTGACTGGAATTGTGAAAGGGTTGTCTGTTTGCCAGACGTATCGCAGAAGTTCCTGAGACTCATCCATCAGCTCGATGAATTTAGGGTCCAAATGTCCCACAACATTCGCTCCCAGTGCCTGACGCACTCTCTGATGAATGTTCGAGGGACCGGGCCCCAGTAACAGTCTGGGCGGCATGTCCAGTTGCGTGGTCATAATACGGTGAGAACCATCGACCGGGTGGGGGGTGCTCTGCATCTCGAATGCCTCTTGTCTCTGCAAATGATTAGGTTTGCCGTACGGCGAGCAAACTTGCATAATATGCATTCCGTTTCAAGATTTCAACTCCAAAGAACCGAAACCACATTCCTGTAGTTGTTCCTATTATCCCGACGGCAGGGATCGGCCTTTGTACAACTGATTGTCGAGTCGCTACACGTATAACCGCATGTTAGTTTGAGGCACGTTCGGGGAGTAGACAGGCCGGCTATTCTTAGATTGAATCCATGCCGGTGGAAAACTCCGGCGCATTCTATTTTGCAAATTGCCTCTGGTTGTCTTTATGGCCGAGGCAGTCGTTCATTGACGATAGCCCACAGCGGAGATTGGCCTGGCCGCGGAAGGGGTTGCTTCGAAAGGCCCGTTACTTTTGATCGGTTTCTCGGATGTTTCCTCGTCGGTACACGCAACACTTTTTCGGGGACTCGGCAACTCGGTGATCTTCAAGGGTTGGCCAGTGTTGAGAATCTCCTTCCCCTGTACCACCACCATTTGACCTTCACTAAGTCCTTCAAGAACCTGGGCGTAGCGTGGGTCAGTCGCACCGATTTTCACTCGGGTCAATTGGGCTTTTTTGTCTTGATCGACCAGAAAGACCGTGTTCGTGTCATTGACGCGGACTTGCTCCATTAAAGCGCCAACCGGGACCCTGAGCACTCCCGGTATGGTTTTCACCACAACTCGCCCGCGAGCAAACATCCCTTGCAGCAGCGCCATGTCCGGATTGTCCAGGTAAATACGGATCTGAAAAAGACGCGCCTGGCTGGCCACCGGTTGGATGTAAGTCAGCTTGCCCTTGAAGATCTTGCTGGGACAGGAATCGACAGTGACTTCTCCGTCCACCCCTTCTTTGACCACTTTTCCTGCGTCCAGTTTGCCTACCTCTATATCCGAGAGAAAGGCCTCAAGATAAATTCTGCTGTAATCACTGACCAGAAACAGCTTTCCGCCTTCGAATACCCAGTCGCCCTTTTCTATGAATCGATTGGAAAGCAGGCCGGTGATGGGAGATATCACTCTCGTCTTTTTGAGATCCTCTCTAGCCTTGGCGAGAGCCGCTTTATCTGCCTCCACCTGCGCCACTGAGTTTTGGTAAGAGGAGAGCTTTTGTTCGAATTGAGTGTGACTCACGGATCCGGTCTTGAACAGCCCCAGATTTTTCTCCCATTCGGTTTTATTGAATGTTAGAGTCGCCTCGTCCTTTTGAAGATTTGCCTGCGCTTGATTAGCGGTTTCCCTGATCTTGGTCTCATCGAAAACCAAGAGCAAGTCTCCCTCCTTAACGGGCTGCCCGTCGGTGACTTCCAAGGACTTTATTTGGGCCGACACTTCTGAAGAAACAGTGGTGTTGGCTATGAAAGTGAGGGTCCCGGACATATCAAGGGTGTGTTTGATGGCACCTCGGTCCACACTGAGCACACCCACATTCATAGGTGGAGGGGGTGGCTTCTGCTCCGGCTCTGACGAGCAAGCAGCCAACAGGGCCAGCGGGAAGACGATAATCATGAAGAAGCGGTAGAAAATCATGAGAACTCCGTCATGCGCGGCCAAGAGGAACCATTGCGAGGCGATATGGCTTAGCACAGAGGCAGGGCTTGTTGCCTGCCGTCTCGGTGAAGTAGTTGACATCGCGAGAAAGAACGGCAACTCGCCCACCAGCCCGTAGTAATAGAATTATGCACCAGGTTTGCTCAGGTTTCAAGGAGCCTTTAGCACGTACCGTGTAGAAGGGAAGTGAAGTCAGAATTGGTAGAAGGAATCGCTGTGCGTCTTTATCAAGTTGTCATTGATATTAAAACCATATAATTGCGACCACTTCACGACGTTTAGAGTTAAGTAGTGCTCTCATGCACGTGCGCTTTTAAAAGGTTTTCCAAAACCTGGCGGAGAAGACCCGGACTCACTTCGATGCCGTGCTCTACCAAGCCAATTTTCCTGATCAACACGAATCGCACACGGCCGTCGACGCTCTTCTTGTCCGCGGCCATGACCTCGACAAGTTCATCAGGATCCGCACTGTGTCGAACCGGCAGGCCGGTTCGGATGAGCAGCGATTCCAGCCTCTCCGCTGCGGTAGGGGCACACATCTCCATTTTCTCCGAAATTCTGGCCACGGCAACCAGGCCGACGGAGACGGCCTCTCCGTGCCCCATGGTGTACTTGCTGCATTTTTCGACTGCATGGCCTACGGTATGGCCAAGGTTCAGGACTTCGCGCGGTCCTGATTCAAAGGGGTCTGACTCCACCACGTGAACCTTGACGTTGGCTGACCGCGGAATTAGGTCTGCATCCAGACCGGAGGCATTGTCCGAACGCTCCAGGGCCTCAAAGAGTTCCGGGTCACCGATGACAGCATGTTTGATAAACTCTGCCATGCCCATGCGGACCTCCCTTTCCGGGAGCGTGGCGAGAGCTTGAGTGTCTGCCGCAACAATAATAGGCTGTTTGAATGCGCCTACGAGATTTTTCCCCTGCGGGAGATCCACACCTGTCTTACCGCCCACGCTGGAGTCAACCATGGCCAGAAGGGTGGTCGGGCACTGAGCCAGGGCTACGCCCCTCATATAGGTTGCCGCGGCGTATCCGGCCAGGTCTCCGATTACCCCGCCGCCCAGCGCGGCAACACAGCCCCGGCGATCCAGTCGGCCTGCCAAAAAGGACTGATAGAGCAAGCTCAGTTGCTCGAGGTTTTTGCTCCTTTCGCCCGGTGGAACCGTGCAGAGAAACGGTTTGAATCCTCCCCTTTCAAGTGCGCTTACAACTTGATCGGCATAAAGTTTCGCAACGTTGAAGTCTGTGACTACGGCTATCCGCGAGGTGAGACCCCTGTCTCGGAGCATCTCCCCGAGATGGTCCAAACATCCGGGTCCAATCGCGATGGAGTAACCTCCGCCGCCGGGAAGATTAACCGCCAGGAACCTTGTCGCGCCTTTCCCGTTTTGAGCGATTTCGTTCACGCGGTTCACCGAATCTTCGACCGCTAGGTCCGTAGTATTCACCTGGTATGCAAATGAAGAGTACGAGGCTTCCCGTTCACGTAGAAGCAAGTTTACACGCTCCGCTGGGTCTTTGCCATCGAGCATAGGGCGGCCCCTGTCATTGCCGACCCGCGCCAAAATCTCTTCGGTGGAGCAACGCAGGCAGATGACGACGCCGGATGAATTTAGAAGCTTGCGATTCTCCGGTTCCAGAGGCATGCCCCCGCCGGTAGCGATCACGGTTCCCTGCTGTGAGATTAGTTCCCGGCAGAGTTGCCTCTCCAGATCCCGGAAGTGCTCTTCACCATGCCGGGAGAAAATCTCCGGAATTGACATTTCGGCTCGTCGCTCTATTTCCAGATCCGTGTCCAGAAATGTCCAGCCCAACCGCAGGGCCAAGGCTTGGCCTATAGTGGTCTTCCCGGTTCCCATAAAGCCCGTAAGAACTATGTTTGCGTATGCCGTCATGATGCTCAAAAATATTTAGAAGATTAGGGTTGAATTGGGTTTTCTAATGACCCTGTTCCGTTACGCCGGTGACGTGTTTCGCAGGTCACCACTGGGGACTGCACAGTCACGTAAGCTGATCTGCGGCGGCAACACCCAGTAGGACCGGCATCTTGCCGGTCATTCGCTTTCCCTGACCGGCAAGATGCCGGTCCTACTGTGCACATGGCCCTATACTTCTGAAACGCAGAGCCAAGTTTTCTTCAATCGTATCCGAATTTCCAGGGAATGTTGTGCATGGGAAGGTCCTCGAGTCGGGAGGACCTGAGGCTCCTAAATCTTGGAATCATCTCTTCAAGGCTATCTCCGCCTAGCTTTTCTATCAGCGCGTCTGCAAGCACAAATGCCACCATCGCTTCAGCTACAACGGATGCCCGAGGGACGGCGCAAATGTCGCTACGTTCGTACACCGTCTTGACAAGTTTTCCTGTTGCCAGGTCAACAGAGCCGATCCCCTTGAGAGTGGTGCTGATGGGCTTCATGGCTGCTCGAATCAGAAGTGCGGCTCCGGTGGTTATCCCCCCTTCTACGCCTGCAGCCCGGTTCGACCCGTGTTTCAAAGCGGTTGAGGACCCATGTTGATCGGGGAGGATTTCGTCGTGAACCTCAGAGCCTCGCGCACGCGCGTCCGAGAACGCATTGCCGAACTGGACGCCCTTAATGGCCGGGATGGAGCCCACGGCGGCCATGAGCCTGGCAGTGAGCCGCCGATCCCACTCCACATGGCTGCCGAGACCGGGTGGGACGTTAAGCGCAACGCACTGAAAGATTCCACCTAAAGTGTCGCCGGCCGCCCTCGCTTTTTTGATCTCCTCGATCATTGCCATACCGGCCGCTTCATCAGGACACCGCACAGGCGATGCCTCGGCCTGGAGTAGAAGCGGTTCAAAAAGAGGCTGTTCAGGAATTTTTGCCTCAACCGCGCCTATGGAAAGCACATAAGAACCTATTGTGACTTCAAAGTGAGCAAGAAATTTTTTACAGAGCGCTCCCATGGCCACACGGGCCGCAGTTTCCCTGGCTGAGGCTCTTTCAAGGCCCAAGCGAAGGTCTCTGTACCCGATACTTTATGGCTGAAGTCAGATCCGCGTGACCGGGCCGGGGGATTGTCATGGGGGAAACAGCCCGGTCACGCCAGGCGCTAAAGTCCTTGTTGACAATTATCATTGAAACCGGGGCGCCGGTGGTTTGCCCTGCCATGACGCCGCCGGTGATTCTTATGCGGTCATCTTCGATAGACATACGACCGCCGGTATCCTTCTCCTCGGCGGCGCCTTTCCAGTTCGCGATTCAGGTCTGCGCGGTCCACCGAAATGCCCGCAGGAAGACCTTCCAGAATTACTGTAAGTTCAGGTCCGTGGGACTCGCCCGCGGTGAGGAATCTCAGCATAGTGCTATCGCCTGTGTCATCACGGCTAGAGGGGCCGGCCTGCCGGTCCACAATGAAAATGCGATTGCTGCCTGGTGGACCAACATTCCCAGTCCGTTTGTAGCCTCGATCCCCGCGGCCAGCGCCTGTTCGACAAAACGCGTGCGAGGCGGGTTGTACACAAGGTCATAGGCAAGCCTGCATTCAGGAAACAGCGCCCCCTCCGGCCACGGTGAAGAATCGATCTGGGGAACCATGCCCAGCGGCGTGGTATTGATAATCATATCTACATGACGGTCCCGCTCCTGGAGTTCTTGAAGCGTACATGCCTGTGGAGGCTCTTTGTAAGGCAGTGCCAGTAGGCGCTCAACAAGAGCCGCAGACGTCGCAGCGTTTCGGCCGCACACCACTACTTTGGCGCCTTTCGAAACCAGAGCATAGGCCACTGCCCGTGCAGAACCGCCTGACCCCAGTATTATCGCAGTACAGTCGGCCGGCCCAAAGCCGATTTCTGATAAATGGCTCAAGAAACCCGCCCAATCTGTGTTCTCCCCGGCAAGACTACCGTCGGGCCCAACAGTGATTGTGTTGACAGCTCCCGATCTCTGAAGCAGCGGTGGAAACACTTTCCAGAAACGGGATAACTTTCTCTTTGTAATGTAACAGTTACATTGGCTGCCTGAAATCCGAGCGCAGGCAACCCTTTTATGGCCTTCTCAAGGGTTGTACACTTCCACAGGTAGCGGCACATAGAGCCAGTCCATTCCCAGTGATTGAAATGCGGCGTTGTGCATCACGGGGCTTAAACTATGAGAGACAGGATTCCCTATTATGCCGACTAATCGCGTAGCCCCCGTTACCATTGCACGTCAGCCCCAAGCTGTTTCAAGATGCGCGGAAATTCCGGGAACGAATCGTTGATGCTTTCCCATCCTTCTATAATGGTTTCTCCGTCGGCAATCAAACCGGCAACTGCCAGGCTCATGGCCAACCGGTGGTCTCCCTTGGCGTTCACGACGGCTCCGGTAAGCCTCACAGGCCCATTGATGGCAAAACCATCAGGCATGGTTTCGATGGCGGCCCCCATTTTGTTCAGCTCCTCAGCAAGACTCTCAATCCTGTCACTTTCCTTGACTCGGAGTCTTTCAGCATCACACACTGTGGTTGTGCCGCGGGCCTGCGTGGCCGCAACCGCGAGTATGGGAAATTCATCTATCATCCTTACAACCAGTGAGCCCTGAATCGTCGCTCCGCGCAAGCTGCCGGGCCCTACGGCTATTGTTCCTGTGGGCTCACCGTTGGATTCGGAAACGCGGTTCACGCGCAAGTCCCCACCCATCGAGCGAAGGACTTCGAACAATCCTGTCCTCCCCGGATTCAGACATAGGTTCGTCACCTCAATGTTTGAATCGGGAATGAGCACGCCCGCTACCAGAAGAAACGCGGCAGACGACGGGTCTGATGGAAGCTGCACATCCAATGGAGGCAAAGAGGCCTCCGCTCCAGAGACGGTCACCCGGTGACGTCCGTCAGGGTCTTCCGATTCTGTTATAGGCACACCCAGGCCCCTTAGCATGCGTTCGGTGTGGTCTCGACTCTTGTGCGGCTCGATGACGGTCGTGGGACCATCGGTGAAAAGACCGGCCAACAAAAGAGCGGACTTTACCTGCGCGCTGGCCACTGGAAGGAGATGCTCGGATGGCTGCAATAGAGATGGGAAAAAAGTCAGAGGAGCGTTTCCTTTGTCGGTCTCGATTATCGCTCCTTTTGCCCGAAGTGGTTCCACAACACGGTCCATGGGACGAGTTCGGAGCCGCTGGTTTCCGTCAAGCGTGGACTGGAATGCCTGGCCTGCTAAAACACCGGCCATTAGCCGCATTGTGGTGGCCGAGCCCTGGCAGTTGAGCGGTCTGGAGGGGGTCGTAAACCCCTCTAGATCGTTGCCTGTGATCAACAGATCCGCAGCCCCGGCCTGGCGGTTCGGCTTGTTTTCTTCCGTGATCTGCACGCCCAATGTTTGTAGGCATTCGATCATGGCAAGAGTGACACCGGCCATCGCGCAATTACGGATTCGTGATACCCCGGCCCCGAGCGATGAGATCAAGAGAGCCCGGTGCGACAGAGACTTGTCACCAGGCAGCGATACGGTACCGCACAGACGACGCGCAGGTCGAATTCGTAGAGGCTTGGGGTCAGCCATGTTTCCGGGTTCCTTCCTCAAGGGACGATTGTTCCTTAAACATTGATGCTCTGCGGTCGTGTATATGCGACAGGGCTTTATGCAGGCCCGCTTCATCCTCTTCGACCATTGACCGGGCAAATTCTTTCATTATTCGTTGGGCAATGTCGAGCATCCTGAGTACGCTGTCCTTGTTGGCCGCGAGTATGTCCATCATCATGGTCAAATCGCCTCCCGCGACCCTTGAAGTGTCTCTGAACCCGCTGGAGGCCAAGTTCCAGACGTCAGGCTTCTCTCGAGCGATTTCCTCGGCGACTGCTACGAGGGTCGTTGCAAGGAGATAGGGGAGATGGCTTACACATGCGGCGATCAGGTCGTGGTCATCCTGCGCTCATGAGTAGCGGCTGTGCGCCGACAACCTTAATCATTTCCTCGATAACAGCCAATGCCTCGGGATCCCTCCGCTCCGATTGTACGAGCACCCATGTCTTGCCCAGGAACAGGCCAGGATCGGAGGCTTCGAGTCCAGGCGTCTCCCTTCCGCACATTGGATGTCCTCCCACGGCTCCAAAGTGGGATGGCAATTCTGCCATAGCCTGCATTATGTTCCGCTTGACACTACCCATGTCTGTTATGATCGCGCCAGTTTTCATGAGCGGGTGCATTGTTGCGATTTGCCGCTCAATGGTGCGGACAGGGGTGGCAAAAACCACCAAGTCAGCGTCCCCAATGAGCAGTTGTGGGTCTGTGCCTGCAATATGCGCCGCTCCAACGGCCACGGCTTCGCGCGCGGCAGCCTGACGCCTTACGAGTCCCCGGACTTGCCGGCATGCTCCGCCATTCACCAAGGCTTTGCCAAGGCTGCCTCCCATGAGCCCCAGGCCCACAATACCAATTGTAGCATCCGAAAGCCTCACCGATTATCCTTTTGCATTAACTAGCGGGTAAAAATATTGCAGCAAGAAACCTCTATTTAGATCCTCTTGAATGGAGAACCTGTTCGCCGGTCCAAGCGATGGACGAATCGTATCCAACAGCTTCTATTCTAGATCGTTCTCCCCACTGCCTCGGCTACGGGACGGAGTTCGTTCATCAGTGCTTCAAACTCATGGGGACGGAGGCTTTGAGCGCCGTCAGACATGGCATTTTCAGGATCCGGATGGACTTCTACGATGAGTCCGTCCGCTCCCGCGGCTATGGCAGCACGACTCACCGCGGGCTACCGCGCTTACCGGTGCCATGGCTCGGATCTACTATCACAGGTAGATGACTCAGGGATTTCAAAACGGGGATCGTGTTAATATCTACCGTGTTGCGGGTGCAAGTCTCGAATGTGCGTATTCCGCGTTCACAGAGGATTACGCGAGGATTGTTGTGGCTCAGTATGTATTCCGCGGCGTTAAGGAACTCCTCTATGGTGCTCATGAGGCCGCGTTTCAGAAGTACTGGTTTGTGGGCTTCGCCCACAGCGTTGAGCAACGCGAAATTCTGCATATTCCGCGCGCCGACTTGTAGAACGTCCGCGTACTGGGCCACCAGAGGGACTTGTTCCGGAGTCGTGACTTCGGTCACTACTGCAAGGCCCGCCACGTCCCTTGCCTGCGCCAGAAGCTTCAAGCCTTCTTCCCCCATGCCTTGGAAGCTGTACGGGGAGGTCCTGGGCTTGAAAGCGCCTCCTCTGAGAGCGGTCGCCCCGGCTTTTTTCACGGCCAGGGCCGTCTGTATCAGTTGATCTCTGCTTTCAACCGCGGAGGGACCGGCCATGATGATGATCTTCTTGCTCCCAATGTGGGACCCGTCGATGGAGAAGACGGTATCTTCCTTCTTGAAGTCCCGACTGGCCAGCTTGAATGGCCCCAAAAGCGGGACCACGCGCTCGACCCCTTCCAAGCACTCAAAGGTATCACCATCTACCGCGCTGTTATCGCCGACGACCCCAACGATGGTGCGTATTTTGCCTCGGGAGACATGCGATTTCAATCCCATGGCTTCCACCTTGGTCAGAACTCGCGCCACCTGACCCTCACTAGCTTCCTTTTTCATCACTACCACCATCTTCTTTTCCTCCAAAAAAAAGATGCGGAGCGCTTGCTCCGCATCTTTTTATTCGTTGGTATGGCTAGTTAGCAGCAGGAGCGCGGTCACCCACGACGGGTACAAAATGGTACCACCAAAAATAAAGGGTAAACACGCTGAACTGCTGAAACTGAGTCATAGTTTTAAACTACCTCGTAATTTATAGAAATACGATTGAACGGAAACTCTGTCAAGACTTTTTTACTCGGGGCAACGTTATGCCTGCTTTGAAGCCGCTATGGGGAAGAACGGTTTCATGTCATCTTCTCGCGGGTCCTACTTCTTTTGCCCTGGTGAAGATAGTGCTCTTATGCCCATCAACTCGATGAGCTTGTTGATATCTGTTGTCTTGAGGTTCATGCCCCCTTCAGATACCGGCAACAACACAATTTTCTTGTCCTGAAGGGCTTCCGCAATCCTCAATTTCACCAGGGCCTCTCCTCCGGACCCCGTGAGCGCCCTATTCATTTGGCGGATACCTTCGGCCTCGGCGATCCCCTCGGCCCTGGTCGCCTGGGCCAAGAGCGACTGTTTTTCAAAGTAGGCGTCAGCTTCGATCTTTGCCCTCCGATATTCGCCATCGACATTGGCTACCATCTTGTTGACTTCACCCTTGGCCTCTTCAAGCTTCCGCTTGTATTCCTCCAGAGCCGCGTGCTGGGCCGATCTATTCTTTTCGACCCGCTGGTCCGCAACCTTTTTGTCCTCAATGGCCTTCTGGTATTCGGGATTGAAGCGGTAGTCTTTAGTCAGAACGCGCTCCACAATAATTCCCATGGGGCCGAGTATCTCCTGCAGCACGTCTTTCGCCATCTGAGCCTTGCCTTCTCTCTTCTCCGCCACGTAGAATTCTTCGGTCTTCAACTCTCCGAAAATGTCTCTCGGTTTGCTTCTTGCCACTGTCCTCACGACCTTCTCCCGAAGGGTTTTGTCGTTTCGAGCTACGTGCTGAAGGATATATGGCGCTTTGTTCGGGTCGATCCGATAAGCGATGATCACGTCGAGTCCAATGTCATTTCCATCAACAGTCTTGAAGAGCAGATCATCCCGCGCTTTTCGATCTCCCCGGGTCGGTTCCAGGGTCATTTCCAGATTCTGCAGTTTAGTATCAAAGGTGTGCCAGTCGTTGACAAAGGGCAAAAAGAAATAGGTGGAACCTGGCGCATACACTTTGTCTTCGACGCCCTTCTGCGTGAATATGCCCAGTTTGATCGTCCTTACCCCTACTTCCGTATCGCCTGTGGTGCGCATAATGCACCCTGCCGACATCATACAGGCCGTAACGAGTACCAACACTGAAAGTAACCTCTTCATCGTGCACCTTCTTTGCGTACATCAAACAGATTCAGGGTCTTACCGAGGTTCAAGGGGTTGACCCCGTTCGCTCCGTCGCTTGGCAGAATAATCGTTTGCAACCCTTTGTACACGTCAGCCATTCTTAGTCCGACCATGCGCTCGGCCCCCTCGCCTTGCAGCGCCTCATTCTTGAGTTTGACCCGCTCGGCCTCCGCGAGCTTCACCAGCAGGTCGGCCTCAGCATTCTTCTTGCGGACGTAGAGGTCTTTCTCAGCCCGCTTCGTGGTGATGTATGCTTTCCCTTCCTCGATCTTGACCGCCACCGTGGCTTCCCCTTCCTGGCTGATCTTCTTGATGATTGCCTCTTCCGTGGCAGCCCGCGCTTCAGCCCGGTTTTTGAAGACGAGTTGGTCTTTGAGCTTCTTTTCCTCGATGTTTCTTCTGAATTTCTTTGCTGTATCTGAAATAGCGCACCATGACCTCCTCCACCTTGATTCCCTTCGGGTTCAGTTCCCGGTTTAGGATCCCCTTGGCAGAGTTGGTTCTCTTCACTCGCAGCGGACTGTTGTAAAACTCTTCCGTGGTCAGCTCGCCCAGCGTCGCCTTCAGAATGGGCTCGGCCTTGGGCATGATTCCATTGTCCTCGTAAAGAGTTCCCGGGCCGATCATGGTGAAAACCAGGTACGGGTCAGAAATCCGGTAAAGGATCGACACATCGACATCAACGAAGAATCCGTCGGATGTTTGGATATGGGCCGCCTTTTCTTGCCGAGAGGAGAGAGCTGCTGTGGTTGGAGAATTGGTGAGTTCGAGCACCTGCACCCCCATGGGGAGGCGGTGCATCTGTTGCATCCCAGGGACCACAAAGTACAGCCCCGGTCCGTATATCTTTTTCTGAACGCCTCGGTGAGCCCCTAGTTTCACGACCTTGATGCCGAACTCGTCAGGATGGACATAGACCAGGCAGCTTCTATACAGAATGACCGCGAGGATCAGGAGTGCGATCACGATTACGATCTTTCCCTTGTATGGGAATTTTTGAACACTGTAGCGGTCCTTGAGCCCTTCAAGCCTAAGGGAAATTGCTTTCTGCGGTTCGTCCATCATTTTCTCCTCTACTAGTTGGCTTCTCGTTTTTCCCGGCTCCGGTTATCCAAGTTAGGCATGTGATCGAGAAGGGGGGATTCGCTCCAGTCGAATTTGGAATAGCAGCGATCCTTGCACCGCTGCCTGGCCGCGTCCGCCTCGAATTTTTCCTCGCATTTTTCTAGACATCTGGAATATTCTCTGTAGTTCAACCAAGTGGTTAGAGTACCACAACCCGAAGCAGTAACCGAGAGCAAAATCAAGATAGGAACAGTTCCTGCTTTCATCCGGTTGAAGAAACTGAACCCCTCTCCGGACATGCCGTATCCCTTTCGTATTCACGATTCCTCTAATCCCTCAGTTACGCGGGGGAATCGCTGATCCTCTGTCATTGCGAGTAGTGATCGGTGGGATAGGCTTCCAGCCTGTCTATTAGGGATAACCGGCAATCCCGCGTTCCGTGCGGGACGGTCCCACCAGCAATCTAAGCCTTGCCGATGCGGTAGATTGCTTCGCTGCTCTCGCAACGACAGTCTTTAGCGACGGGGAACTGAGGACTTACCGATTCCTGCTGTTTGCTCTTGCCTTTCTCGGGACTGCCACCCAATTGGCACTGCCTTATTCTTTTGTTCTTCCAATTCTTTATGTTATGTCAACTTAATAATTCCGATGTTTTTCGCCGGCACACCTATAGAGTTGTGCCGGAGCTTGAATTCATCCATCTTTCCGTGAATAATTCAGACGATGTCATCCAGGACTCTTGTTTGAGTAAGGCGGACAATGAGCAAACACACCCTTGAAGAGCTGCGCGCAAGAATAGACGAGTGGATCGCGATATCGTCAAACTTCTCAATCGAAGAATGACCCTGTCTCTGGAAATCGGGCATTTCAAGTCCGCTGCCGCGCGAAACGTTGTTGACAGGGAGCGTGAGTCGGAAATTCTTCGACGACTTGCGTCCGAGAATCCCGGCCCCCTTTCCGAGCAGGCCCTGTCTTCCGTATTCCGAGAAATTTTCTCAGGGTCCAGGGCCTTGCAAAGTCCCGTGACCATTGCCTTCCTCGGTCCGGCCGGGACGTACACCCATGAGGCCGCTATAGAGATGTTCGGGCATTCAGCCTCATTTCTCCCTTGCGTCACTGTACGGGATGTCTTTGAGGAGGTCGTTCACGGAGGCGTCACCTATGCCGTAGCGCCGATAGAGAACAGCATCGAAGGTTCTGTGAGGGAGACCTTGGACCTCTTAATGACCTCCTCGATCGGCGTTTGCAGAGAGGTTTCTCTCAGGGTAAGTCACGCACTGATGAACCTAACCGGAAGAATCGAGGATATTCGGCAAGTGATCTCCCACCCGCAGGCCCTGGCCCAGTGTCGCCGCTGGTTGGCCGAGAAACTTCCGGGTATTCCGCTGCGAGAGACCTCCAGCACCGCCAAGGCCGCGGAACAGGCGATGGAGAACGAAGGAACCGCTGCAATCGCGAGCGAAAGACTTTGCATAAGACTGGGCTTGCAAATAATTCGACGTGGCATTCAAGACAGCCCGGAAAATATTACGAGATTCTTTGCACTGGGGCGCGCAAAACCCGTGCCAACCGGTGCTGACAAGACGTCAATAGTGTTTTGGACCGAAGACAAACCCGGCGCTCTGCACAGGATACTGACGGAATTTGCCCAGCATGGAATAAACCTCTCGAGGATAGAATCGCGCCCAGATCGAGGAGCCGTTCCCTGGAAGTACGCGTTCTTTGTAGATCTGGAAGGGCACAGAGATGATGTAGAAGTGGCAACCTGTTTGAAAGAAATCGCCGACAAAAGGACCATGGTCAAAGTGCTTGGATCGTTTCCAAGTCGGCCTCTGCCTGCTGGCGAATGACAGGGCGAGTGTGATCCTTCGTTAACATAGTGGCAATATTAGTATGCAATAATAAAGAGATAGATAGTTATTTTAATGTTATGTATTAAAAATATTGACAACGCCTTATTTTTATGAGATAAACATTATCAGCAAATCAAACACCATACCCTGTGTTGCCCGGCATTGACCGGGCTTTTTTTTGCCTCAAATACCAGTTCGGCTTCAAACAATGAAAATCGTTTGGCAGAAAAACCAGCACTGACCTGGCGCCCAGGTCAGTGGCACCCAGCATTCGATCAACATCAGGTCCTGGGTGCCATCCCGCGTCTCGCGGGAGGCTTTGTCAGATCCGTGCTGGATTGAGCTGATTGTTCATGGTTTGGTCGCGATCTGGTATCAGCAAAACACAGGTCAATGCCCCAGGACTTTTGATCTCAATGATACCCACCACGCTGCCACGTACTCTTTTATCGCGATCTCGGTAAACTCGAGTCCTCGCGGTCGAGGCATCAGCGTGTCGTAATGGACGAGAATTTCCCTTGTTAGGAAATCACACGGCGCCGGAATGGGATTGAGTCCAACCTGCTGAAAGTTCAGGATGGATCTGGGCATGTGAAATGCTGAAGTAACCAGGGCGAACACGCCATTGTTGACAATTGGCGCCACCAGCCTTGCCTGGTCTTCCGTTGTCCACGACTTGTCTTCGAGAATAATGGCCTCTGCGGGAACTGCCATCTCTCGTGCCATGTCGGACAAACCCTGAGCGATGCTCATGTCATGGCTCAATCCTGGAATTGTGCCGCCTGTGAGCACCAGTTTACTCCCTGGAACGCCTCGCCAAAGGCGTACCCCCTCGATTAGCCGGAGGACGGAATAATCCAGCTTGTCCGCAGGAGTTAAATTGCCGTCTCGGAACCCTCCGGACAGAACCACGATGTATTGCACCCCCCTATCGGCAAGTTGTTTGGCGTCGGCGTAATTCCCTGCTTGAGATTCAAGAGGAGCCAGCAACCACAAGCCGGTGAGTGGCAACGAAGTGACAAGAAGACATAAGAGAGAGGAGACGAGAAAGAAAAATGACCACGTTCGACGGCGCCAGAAAATTAATGCGGCGAACCCCAGCAGTAACGACACACTGACTGGAAAGAGGAGCCTTAAAATAACTTTTTGAGCAACGAACACCATCTCGTCCACGATACCTCCTCGTACTACCCGCCCTTTATATTGACTTAGCCAAACCCCTGCGGCTAAACTTGGCGCCGACGTTTTGAAATTGCCGGCCTGTGCCGAAAGGATTGTGGGATACATTATATCACTGGCTTCTAATCGTTAAGGAATGGCGATGAAAATTCTAGTTTTGCACGGTCCGAACCTCAACCTGCTAGGCGCCAGAGAGCCCGACATCTACGGTCGGGTGACTATGGACGAGATCGACAAGGAACTTGCCGCCCGTTCGAAAAGGCTGGGAGTCGAGCTCCGTTGCCTTCAGTCCAATCATGAAGGTGTCTTGATTGACGCCATCCACGAGGCAATGGGGTGGGCAGACGGAATCCTGATCAATCCAGGGGCATTTACTCATACCAGTCTGGCCCTGCGAGACGCGGTTGCATCAACAGGAATCCCGACTGTGGAAGTTCACCTATCCAACATTTACGCTCGCGAGGAATTTCGCCGCAGGTCTGTCATCGCGGGGGTATGTCTGGGTCAGATTTCGGGCTTTGGGGCAAATTCTTACTACCTGGGGTTAGCCGCAATAGTTGAAGCTTCCGCAGAGAGTACAAAGATCTGACACGCGGTAACGACGCTTGCAAAAGCGTTAGATCTTGTCCTCCCTGGAAAGACTGGATTCAAAGGGCTTTCACGTGGCGTTGTCCGCCTTGGCGAAAAAGAGTGTTGACAGCAGAGTTCCTGTCTTGTATGGTAGAAAGCCACAGGTAGCAAACCCATGATATCCATAAGCAACCGAAACTGGTGGTGGTGCTGGAAAAACGAACACGGGAGGTCTGCCTGAGCCGCGACTTAAAGTCATAAAAGACTGAAATAAGCATCTGAATCAAAAAAGGCCAAGGGCAGGCAGCCCTTGGCCTTTTCGCGTTCTGGGCCTGGGACCTCCTGCTGTCGCCGGTGATGAAATGTCCGTGAAGGTGGTCACATCGGAGCCACAGCGGTTCCCAACAGTAATGGCCGAAAAAGAAAATGATTTGGTGGCGACGGGCATCTTGCCCGTCATTCCCAATAGACAGGCTGGAAGCCTGTCCCACCGGTCTATATAAGAGGCTGAATAACATGATCAAACCTAACTATGAAGACTTCGAAAGACTTTGCAGCCAGGGGAATCTGATCCCTATAGCCACCGAGATCCCGGGAGATCTCGACACCCCTCTTTCGGCCTTGCTGAAGATTGACGACTCGCAAAGCTCTTTTCTCCTGGAGAGCGTTGAAGGAGGCCAGCGATGGGCCAGATACTCATTCCTCGGTTCAGATCCCAGGGCGATCATCAAATCCAGGAATGGAAGAGTCGAGATCCACGCCGGCGAAACTGTCGAAACCATAGTCGGAGTTTCGGATTCGACCAGTCTGGTGAAACGAATAATGGAAAAGTTCCGTCCCGCACGTGTTCCCGACCTGCCGGCATTCTTCGGCGGAGCCGTAGGCTTTTTCTCATACGATGTTGTGCGCGATTTCGAGCGGATCCCGGATCTCGGCAAACCCGGCCCGGGATTTTATGACGCGTGGTTCATGGTTACCCGCGACCTGGTTGTCTTCGACAATTTCCTACACAAGATACTCTTGATAACAACCGTCTCGCTGGACGAAGCCTCGTCGGCCAAGAAAGCATACGCGGAAGGCTGCGCCAGACTGGAAAACCTCGAAGAGTCGCTTCGCTCCCGCTGCCCACAGGCGGCAGTCCGCAAACCCCAGCCGAATTCCCCCGCATTCTCTCCAAACATGTCTCAAGGCGCCTTCGAACAGATGGTGCATGAGGCCAAACGGCACATAAAAGCAGGGGATATCATACAGGTAGTTCTTTCGCAAAGATTCCGGGGAGATGGCCTCGCGGATCCTCTGAGTGTTTACCGGGGCTTGCGAATGATCAACCCCTCCCCGTACATGTTTTTCTTACGCATGGGGGATGAAGTGCTGGCGGGCGCGTCTCCTGAGGTCATGGTACGGATGAGAAACGGAGAGGCCGTATTAAGACCCATTGCCGGAACTCGGCCGCGAGGAAAGACACCCTCTCAAGACGCGGGAGCTGGAACGCGAACTCCTCAACGACCCCAAAGAGTCCGCCGAACACGTAATGCTGGTGGACCTGGCGCGCAACGACCTGGGACGCATCGCTGAGCCCGGTAGCGTGAGCGTAGACGCCTTCAAAACTGTCGAGCGATATTCTCACGTTATGCACATGGTGAGCAATGTCCGAGCCAGACCGGCCAACGGACGAGACTCTTTCGATGTGCTCAAAGCTTCTTTTCCCGCGGGGACGCTTACGGGCGCTCCGAAAATCAGAGCCATGGAGATCATCGAAGCGCTGGAACCCGAACGGCGAGGACCGTACGGCGGCTGCGTAGGTTACTTCTCTTACACAGGAGCCATGGATATGGCGATCACCATTCGCACGGTGATGATGAAAGGCTCCCAGACATATTTTCAAGCGGGGGCAGGAATTGTGGCGGATTCCGTCCCGGAACAGGAATATGAAGAGACCATGAACAAGGCCCAAGCGATGAGAATGGCCTTGGCTCTGGCTTACAACTTGGAAAGGAGACCCTGATGCTGCTTGTCATCGATAACTACGATTCGTTTACTTATAACCTCGTTCAGTATTTTCAAGAGCTTGGACAAACGGTGCTGGTTCGGCGAAATGACTGTGTCACGCTCGAGGAGATTATTGATCTCAATCCGCGTGCAGTGGTCATTTCTCCGGGCCCAGGTGGTCCTCGGGACGCGGGCATATCCATGCAAGTAATCCGTGATCTGGGAGACAGGATCCCCATCTTTGGAGTTTGCCTGGGTCATCAGGCCATTGGCGCGGTCTTCGGGGCACGAGTAGTTTCAGCCGATCGACTGATGCACGGTAAGACGTCTCGGATATTTGCCAACGGCAGCGCTTTGTTTTCAGGGATAAGCACCCCTTTTGAGGCATGCCGTTACCATAGCTTGATCGTGGAATGGGAGACTTTACCGGACTGCTTAAAAGTAACTGCTTGGACCGATGAAGGGGAGATCATGGGCATCCGACACAAGGACTATCCCATTGAAGGGGTCCAATTCCACCCGGAATCGATTCTCACCCCGGCAGGCAAGCACATGCTCGGGAATTTCTTGGATATGGCGGCAAAATTCCACTCTAAGCCGGCAGCTAAGGCAAAACTCGGTGATCAAAAGCTGTCGAAAGTGACCCTCTCTGCAAGAGAGATGGCCACGAACGCTTGAAATGACTGCTTTCCAGCGGTTTCCAAAAGGAGGCACAAAATGCTCAAAGAGGCCATCAGAAAAACGACAAACGGAAAAGATTTGAGCCGTCAAGAAATGGAAGGGGCCATGGATGAGATTATGACGGGAGCAGCCACGCCGGCTCAGATAGGATGTTTGCTGACTGCCTTGAAAATGAAAGGGGAAACGGTTGCTGAAATCACCGGTGCTGCAACTGTCATGAGACGCAAGGCCGCGCCCGTTCCAGTGGAAAAGAACGGCGTGCCATTGATTGACACATGCGGCACCGGCGGAGACGGGGCCGGAAGCTTCAACATATCCACGACCATAGCATTTATCCTTGCCGGAGCGGGATTAAGGGTCGCCAAACATGGCAATCGTTCGGTTTCCAGCTCTGTGGCAGCGCCGACGTTCTCAGGGAACTTGGCGCGGACTTGGATCAGACCCCAGAGACCGTGGGGCAATGCATTAACACTACCGGCTTCGGTTTTCTCTTCGCTCCGGTGTTCCACCGGGCTATGAAACACGCGGCCGGCCCACGTCAGGAGATGGGGATTCGGACCTTGTTCAACGTGCTGGGCCCTCTCACCAACCCTGCGGGCGCGCCGTACCAGCTCGTGGGGGTATACGACCCCGACTTGACCGAACCCATTGCATGGGCCTTGCAAGGCCTTGGAACGCGTTCGGCCATGGTGGTGCACGGCCTGGACGGTCTTGACGAAGTTTCTCTTTCCGGCCCCACGAAGATTTCTCGTCTCAAGGACGGCACCGTAACAACTTCACAAATTGAACCCCGTGATGTAGGCCTTTCCCCATGCAGTCTTGAAGAGATTAAAGGCGGGAACGCCCCGGAAAACGCTCGGCACCTTCTTGACGTGCTCGACGGGAAGCTCGGCCCGCGCCGAGACGTGGCCCTGCTAAACGCGGCTGCCGCGCTGGTGGTGGCTGAGGTCGCGGACGATTTGGAAGCAGGTCTCCATATTGCCGCCGAATCAGTCGATTCCGGCAAGGCACGCCACAAACTGGATGAGTTCCTGCAATTCAGAGCAGACTCAATGAGCACCATACTGCGCAAAATTGTGGACATGCGCCTTACTCGGCTGGCCGAGGAGATGCAGACAACCAGCCAGGATACGCTTGAACAAAGGGCTCTCGGGATAAAATCTGCTGTGGCTTTTGCTGGAGTCTTCGCCGGGTCCTGCATACATGTGATAGCGGAAATCAAGAAAGGCTCGCCTTCCCGAGGAATACTCCGGCCTAATTTAGACGTCGAACAGCTTGCGCGGATATACGCGCAGGGGGGGGCTTCAGCGATTTCAGTCATTACCGAGGCCGATCATTTTTTTGGCAGCTTAGACTCGCTGACAATAGCTAAGGGAGTCTGTCTCGTTGCCGGTGCTTCGTAAGGACTTTATACTGGCCCCTTACCAAGTAGTAGAGACAAGAGCCGCGGGAGCCGACTCTTTTCTTCTCATCGCCGCGTTGCTAGACGGTCGAACCCTGGGTTCCTTGATGAAAGAGGGCCGAAAGTGGGGAATGGAGCCGCTGGTCGAAGTTCGCAATGTCGATGACGTTGAAAAGGCCATCAAAGCCGGCGCGAGAGTTATCGGGGTCAACAACCGCAATCTCGATACATTCCACGTCGACGTGGATGTGTCCCTCCAATTGATTAAGCACATCCCGTCCGAATGTGTTGCCATCTCCGAAAGTGGTATCAAAACGCGTGATGAGATTCTCCGACTTGCGGAAGCAGGATTCAGAGGGTTTCTCATTGGAGAAAGCCTGGTAACTTCGGCAGATCCGGCCGCTCAGATAAGGGGCTTTTTACATGACGCTTCATGATCGTCCCGTTCGCGTCAAGATATGCGGGATCACGCGACTCAAAGATGCTCAAGCTGCGGTAAGCGCAGGGGCTCATGCTCTGGGCTTTGTATTTCATCCGCCCAGCCCGCGTTTTATTACTCCCGAAAAGGCCGCGGCCATAATCAGAACTCTACCCCCTTTCACGATGGCTGTCGGTGTGTTTGTAAACGTTCCCGCTCTAGAAGTGGAGATAATAGCCGATCGATGTCGTCTTCATGCAGTTCAGCTTCACGGAGAGGAATCCCCTCAGCAATGTGCCGCGGATAAGCGGCCCGTGATCAAGGCCGTTCGCTTCAACCCCGCGCAAGAAGACCTCGGCTTGTCGGAGTATGCGGTTTCGTCCTTTCTCGTTGATGCGAGAGTTGCAGGATCGTGGGGGGCATGGGAGTGCCCGTGGATTGGAAGCTGCTCAATCACGTCTTGGAAACTGAATCCGATTCCGTCCGGCAACGGCTCGTGCTGGCCGGCGGCCTGACTCCAGATAACGTTAGAGACGCTGTCAGTCTGGTTAAACCGTTTGCTGTTGATGTGTCTACAGGAGTTGAAGTCGAGCCGGGAATTAAAGACCATCAAAAGATCAAGGAGTTCATGAATGCAGTGTGCAAAAGTAGAAACCCAGACCCTGTGGCCTGATTCACGCGGATATTTTGGAGAGTTCGGCGGGCGCTTTGTGCCTGAGACCCTTGTCACCCCTTTGTTGGAACTGGAAGAAGCGTTCTTCGCGTGCAGACAGTCCACAGACTTTGCACGTAAGTTGGACAGCCTGCTTCGAGACTACGCGGGACGGGAGACGCCTTTGTTCTGTGCGTCACAGCTTTCTGAGAAGCTTGGCGGAGGGAGACTTTACCTGAAGAGGGAGGACCTTCTGCATACAGGGGCACACAAGATAAACAACACGTTGGGGCAGGCACTGCTGGCCAAATACATGGGCAAGCCCAAAGTCATAGCAGAGACGGGCGCGGGACAGCATGGTGTGGCAACTGCCGCCGCGGCAGCCCTCCTGGGCCTGGAATGCCGAGTTTTCATGGGCGAAGAGGACATGCGGCGGCAAGCCCCTAACGTATTCCGTATGAGACTTATGGGCACCGAAGTAATCCCGGTCACGGCTGGCACAGCGACGCTCAAGGATGCCATGAGCGAAGCCATGAGATATTGGGCTGCTCACATACATGACACCTTTTACGTTATCGGTTCCGTTGCCGGGCCGCATCCGTACCCTCTCATGGTCAGGGAGTTTCAATCGGTGATCGGTCGAGAAACGCGTCGGCAGATCCTTGAAGTGGAGGGTAAGCTCCCGAAAAAAGTGATAGCCTGCGTAGGAGGCGGCAGCAATGCTGCAGGTATTTTTCACGGATTCCTCAAAGAGGATGATGTGGAGCTTATCGGGGTCGAAGCCGGCGGCCACGGGCTCGATTCAGGAAAACATGGCGCCACAATATGTGCAGGCCGGGCCGGCGTATTTCATGGGTCTCGGTCCTTTGTGCTTCAGGATGAGGAGGGCCAGGTTAAGGAGGCTCACTCGATATCCGCGGGGCTGGACTATCCTGGTGTGGGCCCAGAGCACGCGCTTCTGCACATCACTGCGCGGGTCAGGTACGTTTCGATAACAGATGATGAGGCGCTTGACGCCTTCTCTATGCTTTGCCGCACTGAAGGGATAATTCCGGCGCTGGAATCTTCGCACGCGCTGGCCTGGGCCATGAAAGAGCTTCCCGGTCTCGGTAAGGACGACGTCTGTATTGTCAATCTCTCGGGCCGAGGTGACAAGGACATGCCGATAATCGAAAAAGCTCTTGTTGGGAGTTGAAACATGGAACGAATTTCAGAAAAGTTTAAATCATTGCAGGAAAACGGCGACACGGCATTCATCCCTTTTTCAGTGGCAGGATTCCCCAACGTTGAGAAGTCATTGGATATTTTCCTGAAACTTGCAGAAGGGGATGTGCTGGAATTCGGCTTCCCGTTTTCAGATCCTGTTGCTGACGGTCCCGTCATACAGAAGGCCGCGACTGAGGCCATACGAAACGGGATAACCATGGACAAGGCTCTGGATATGATAGGAGAGATCAGGGCACAAAGCCAGGTCCCGATAATCTTCTTCAGCTACTTCAACCCAATCCATAGTTATGGAACCGAACGGTTTGTCGCTCGGGCGAAAGAATCCGGCGTGGACGGTGTGCTAGTGGTCGATCTGCCTCTGGACGAAGCCGGCTGGTTAAAGCCGCTCACAGACAAATCAAACCTCGCGTGGATTTTTCTCGCAACTCCCACGACCCCTGATTTTCGGATCAAGAAAATGGATCAGGATGGTTCGGGATTCCTGTACTACGTATCTGTAACAGGAGTGACGGGGGCCAGAGGCTCGCTGCCAAACGACCTTGCGGAGAAATGCGATCACGTGAGGCAAATGTGCCGCCTTCCAGTCGCGGTGGGATTCGGGATTTCGAGTCCGAGCCAGGCCTCTCAGTTGAGCCCTTATGTGGATGGGGTTGTGGTTGGGAGTGAAATAATCTCCCGTGTCCAGAAAGGGGACTCAGTTGATGATATCGGGAGATGGGTCATGGAAATGAAGGCTGCGTTGTCTCGCGAACCGTCTGATCGCCTGACTGTGGGTTTTCAATTCTGCCGGCTAATGACGATTTGCCGCGCGGACGACCGGAGAATCGGCCACTAGTCTGTTATTCGAATGAGATTTCAACCCGGATTATTCGGCGGCGATACAAACAAATGTATGTTCTTCCGGTCAACCGCTTGATATGGTGAAGGAAATAGCCAGCTACCGAGGGTAATGGGATGTCCGGGAGTGGTGAAGAGCAAAGAGAGGCGATTCGACCCGAATTCAATCGTTCGATCATGGTAGATTTTCAGGGGGCCAGGATTACCTCGGACACGGGTTTCCTGTTGCTGAGAGAGATAGACGAGCGTTTCGGCATCTTGGGTCCAATCGGCAGTGAGCTGGAGGATTCGAGGTCCTGGGTTCACAGCAAACACTCTCAGCTTCAGATGGCTCGTCAGAGGGTGTATCAGATAGCAGCCGGATATGAGAACTGCAACGACGCTGACTTTCTGCGAATTGATCCCGCTCTTCGGCTCGCTATTGGTAAGTGCGACGAAGCCGGAGCGGGTCAGTCCAGGCTATCGAGGCTTGAGAATGAGGTCTTGGGGACTGAAGCCGGATTGCAGGTTCTCGAAGGTTCCCTCATGAGGGAAGAAGTCAAACGGTCAATGGAATGGCTTATCAAGCGTTTGATCAAGGTTGGAGCGAAGGTCGGGTATCACGGCAGGAGGTGGCAAGTCCATGTGGCGTCGGCGTTTTCTTTGGCCCAATATTACCGCGCTGTGCTCGGGTGAGGGCCAACCAAATCTTAATTGACCGGGTGATGGAGGGTGAGGTACGCTCAACAAGAGGAAAACACAGGCTTTCTCATCAACGTGACGACGGTTTTGCCGCGCTCCTGCCTCTTGAAACACCATCCAGGGTCGTTCGAGGTGGCAGGAGCCCGCTGGCGAGACCGGATTTCGCGGGAAACACCCCAGAATTGGCAGGACAGTGGCATAATTCCGATTCCTGACACAGAGGAGATACAGACAATGGACCAACCGGAACAGATGCGGTTCTTTTACCAGATTTTCGATTCATCGTTGCCCCGCCTTGGCCCCGGAGACGACGCTTCAACGAGAAAAGCGCTGAACATGCTGCTCCCGGCAATGCCTCAACCCAAGGATACACCAGGCCCCGGAATGCTCAAGATCTTGGATATCGGCTGCGGGAACGGCGCCCAGACTATTCAACTCGCAAAACACACAGACGGAACAATTCTGGCTGTCGACAATCACCAGCCATTCTTGGACGAATTGCGGCGCCGTGCTGAAGCTGAAGGCGTTTCCGAGAGAATTCAGCTTTGCCTGAAAGACATGCGCCATCTGGCAATGGACGAAGGTCCCTTTGATTTGATCTGGTCGGAGGGAGCGATCTTTATCCTGGGCTTTCGGCAGGGACTTGAGGCATGGCACGGTTTGCTGGCCCCATGGGGTGGATTAGCGATTTCCGAGCTGTCATGGTTGCTACCCATCCGCCGGAAGAGTGCCGACGGTATTTTGCCAATGTGTATCCTGTCATGGTGGATAAAGATATCAACTTGTCCACCATAAGAAGCTGCGGGTATGAGGTTCTCGGGCATTTCACGCTCCCGCAATCAGCCTGGTGGGAGCCATACTATTGTCCCCTTGAAGAGCGGCTTCAATCATTTCGGAAAAAATATGCCGCAGATCCGGAACGAATTGAGATGATCGAGTCTTTTGAGAGAGAAATCGAAATCTACCGCAAGTATTCGAGCTACTACGGCAATGTCTTCTATGTAATGCAGCGTTGCTAATTTCTGCTTGTACCTAATCCCAAAACAAACATCTTCTCGACAGAGAATACAACCATCAACATATTGTTGTGCGATCCGCTTGCAGCGTATGTGACAAAAGCAATTTCAAAGCAAGTGAACTAGGAAGAGACTTATCTGGTCATTGCGAGGAGTTGCACGACGAAGCAATTTCACCGGCGGGACAGCCATTTTGCCGGTCATTCGTCGCCTCGGACTCCGATCCGGGGTCCAGTTTGTCCCGCGCTTCGCGGGACCGCGTACGCGGGAATGTCTGCGGGCAAGACGCCCATATCACCGGAGATTGTGTCGAACTTGCGCCCTCGCAATGACATTATAGGTCCACCTCGAAGAATACTCCTTTGAACGCGCATCAATATCCGTCTTTCGACCACCGCACACATCACGTCCGCGGCTCGACCTCGGATCTGTGCGAGCGTAAGTGTTGATGTCCGGCTGGGCCTCAGCTACCGCGATGGCCGTATCCGTAACCACAGAGATGTGGCCCTGCTCACCGCCGGTAAAGACGAACACTCTCAGAAGCGCGACACCGATGGCGACGCACAAAACTATCACTACTACCAGCCAAGTAACAATCCTCAATAATTTGGATCGCATGACTAACTCCTGCTGATTCTGTTGCCAGGATTTTCATCCAAGCCCACAGGGATTTCTCAGCGCCTTGCATTAGAGCCGTATGGCCGTGTTCAGCAGCCCTACCGCTGCACCCCCCACTATCACCCATGTCGAATTGATTTTAAATCCGAGTAGCAACCCGACAGAAACAATCGCAAGCAGAATAGAAAGGGGATCAATCAACGAAGCCCGCCCCAATTGCCAGGTCACAGCAGCCGTCAAGCCGAGGGAAGCCACATTGACGCCGTCCAAAAAACCGCCCATCCATGCAGAATCACGTACGTGAGGAATAAGCGGGTTCAAGATAGCTACGAATATGAAAGACGGAAGGAAAATACCGAGGGTTGCGAGAAGCGCACCAGGCATGCCACCAAGGAGAAAGCCGATGAATGTGGCAGTTGTGAATACCGGGCCGGGCGTAACCTGCCCGATCGCGATGGCGTCAATCAATTGCTGGTCGGTGAGCCAACCAAGGCGCACAACGAAGTCAGCACGGAGGAAGGCGAGTAAGACATATCCGCTCCCATAAAGCACTGCACCAATCTTCAAGAAGGTGAGAAACAACAACGGAAGGCTGAAAGAGGTGGAAGCCAACGACAGGGCCCCTGCTCCGCTGACCGGAACAAGAGAAATTCCCGGTGGCCGCCTTCGCAGTTGTTGGAAATTGGCAGCCAGCATCACGATTAATCCACCAGCAAAAAGCAAGGCGATTACGTTGATACCACCTAAATAGAGCGCCAAAACAGTGATTCCCACAACCGCAGTGAGGGGACCTTTCACGGCCTTTGGCCCTAAATCCCAAAGTGCTTGGAGGATGATTGCAATCACCGCAGGCTTTATGCCGTACAGCAACCACTCGGCTTGTGGGGTAGCCCCATAGCGCACATACAGCCAGGCAAGCAACAGCACGATGAGCATGGCCGGCACGATGAAACATAGGCCGGCGACGATCAGACCAGGCCGCCCGGCCCGCAAGAAACCTAGGTGGATTGCCATCTGGGTAGAATTGGGTCCGGGAATAAGATTTGTAGCCCCCATGAGATCCAGGAATTCCTGGTCCTCTAACCATTTGCGCCGTTTCACGGTTTCGTCGTGCATCATGGCAATATGTGCAGCGGGGCCGCCAAAGGCTGTAAATCCTTGTTTGAGAAACAGCGCGGCAACTTCAGTCAATCTCTGGGACATTGATAGATCTTCACAATTTCATTTAGATGAACCGAATGAGCAAAGTAACCCATAGAAGCCCTATGAGGTATGATATGGCCACGTCGCTGGGCCAATGAGCAGCCAGTTCGACCCTGGCAATCCACCCCACAACAAGCAGCAAAGAACAGATGGCCAGTATAACCGTTCGAAGCTTTCCCGATGTTTTGACCGCCGCCAGGACTGCCAGGAATCCCACTGTCGATATATAATTGAAGGCGAAGATCGAGGGGAATGCAGAGCCGGAGAGTGAGCCTGTGACCTGAACCAGCTCGGAAGAAGGACGGGGCTGACCAATAGCCGGACCAAGCCATTTTCCCAGCAGCCACAGACCGATGAAGCTGGCAAGAGATAGCAACCCCCCGCGCCATCCTGCAATCTTCCAGGAAAGCATGAAGGTAACTGCGATTAGAATCAAAATCCAAGGCATTTCCGCTGTGGACGAAATCACCTGAGCCCAGTGTTTGGATTCAGGCAGTACAGACTGTACAAGTCGAGTACTGATTACATCCCCTGGAAAATACGGGAAGTATTTGAGGCAGGCGGTGAGTAACACCGCCAAAATGAGCAGAATGAGCCATGCCAAATCTTTCGTTCTCATTTCGACTCCTCGGATAAGTTAAATGTGCGTATGTATCAATACATCCTGACTTCTACCTTGGTGCTTCTCGATAATTCCTCTCATACGTACTGAAACAGCTTCATGAAGCCAAAGTCCATGTGTAGCGTTTGGTGGCAGTGAAACAGCGTGAGACCCGGATTGTCTGCCACAAAATCTACGTCGATCCTGCTGAACGGCTTCACCAGCACGGTGTCCTTCAGAATTCCTGAGGTGGCCTTCCCATGCACATTCGCCAGCTCAAAGCTGTGCCGATGCAAGTGCATAGGATGAGGATCGTCGGTCTTGTTCACAAATGCGAGTCGGTAGCGCAACCCTTTCTCCAGGGGAATGGGTTCACTTTCTTCATAAGTCTTGCCGTTAATAGTCCAGAGGTTGAATGCCCCAATTCCACCGTTGATCTTGCCAAATTCCAGGGGAATCGTCTTGTCAGGCTTCGGTGCTGCCTTTCCCTCCTCACCAAAAAGCAAATAGTTCCAATCGCTTTTGCCTGGAGAATGCCATTGTGGCTTCCCTCTTTTACCACCATATTCAACTACGATGCCGAGGCCACGGTTGCGGTCCTCATCCTTGGGTGTACCGAGAATCCAAATGCCGGGGCGGTTCATGTGGACGATGGCGTCCACTCTCTCCGAGACACCCAGATGGAGCACTCGCAGATCGTGGGGGCGTGGCACTGGATTGCCGTCCAGAGCGACGACATGGAACGTGTGACCTGGCAGAGCAAGTTCGATATTCTCGGTGGCGCTGGCATTGAGGAAGCGAAAAAGCACCCGTTGCCCTTCGCGGACTCTTATTGGCTCGCCGAACCCCAGTGCTTTACCGTTCATAGAAAAGAGCCTATAGCCGATTTCGTACCCATTGGGTTTGCCCTGAGCGTGTTCCGTTTTCTCTGCCTCTTCCTGGAGCCTCTTGTCTTCGATCTCTCCCTTTTCCTCCTCTTCCATCTTGTTTGTGAGGAAAGGCTCCCATTCGTGGGTTGCGATAAGCACCTCCTGGTCGTATTGACCAGGCTCATGATTCGGTTCGATGATGACGAACCCAAATTCGCCGGTGTATGCACCTCGATGCAGATCCCGATTCGCTCTGGCATGGGTGTGAACCCAACGTGTACCCGCCGGACGTGGCGTCAGTTGGTAACGCAAATGACCGTGGGGTGGGACTCCCAGGCTCTTTTCCTCCATTGCGCCGTCCACGTCTGTCGGGATGATCTGTCCATGCCAGTGTACAAATTCCTCTGTGTCGGTATCATTGAAAAGGTCAACTGTAATGGTCTTTCCTTCCTGAAGCCGCAGCACAGGCGCAGGCACCTGTCCATTGTAGCCGATAGTGCTGAGGGTGTAGTCTTCGTTCAATTCCACCAGGACCGGTCCGATGCGAAGTGTGACATCGGCCTTACCCTCTGGTGACACTGGCGTGGGTGAACTCGAGGTCTCGGCAGGGATTGCTGAACTCGGAATCCCGCCGGATGCTACAAGGCCCATGCCGACAGTACCTGCCAGCTTGAGAAAATTCCTACGTCCCAAAAGGAAGTCTGGCTTTCTTTCCATAAAGCACCTCCGCTAAGCCGTTTCTAGCAGCCTTCTGTATCTTTATACGTGTGATCTCCGGCCAGCCTGTACCCGGTCTGCGAGGCATTTGCGGGAGAAGAGCCACGATTGCCCCTATCTTCCAGCAGAAATGTCGAATTTCTCTCAGACATATCTCTCACAGGGAGACTCGTTGCTCATGACGGTAGAAATGCCCGTACGACTGTAAGAAGAGCGATGTTGCCACCCGACCTGTTGAGCCCTACCGTTGCTGCTCCTCGGTGAGAATGGCGTGAATGGCTTTAGCCACGTAATGGGCCGGTGGCACATCGTGGAGCGTCACGCCCACACGGGCAATGGCAATGGCCTTCTGCGACCGTACCAGATTCGCTGACCCCTTCGGCAAGGTTTGCAGCGCACCCTTACCAGTGCATGGATTGTCGGCTACTTTCTTGTAGTCTCGACCTGTGGAACCTTCCAGGCAGTTGAGTACATGTTGCAGGTGCAGATGAATCTCGGTCAGATCTTTGGCATCGGCGGCCTTCGCCGCATGCTCCGCGGCAGTCGAGAACGGGTCCGGTGCTTGTGCATAAGCGCTTGCGTAGAGCAGAGCGACCGCCAGGCAGCTCATAGCACCTGCGATCAGGTACGTACGAACGGTGGTATTGGTGAGGAGAGTGCCTGTCCTTCTGAGGAATTCTCTACTGTTTGCAGATTCGTGGATGATACCATTCATGATGATCCCCCTTTTCGGTCACGATAGTCAATTCCGATGTCATAAGTTCAACGACACCAGCAAGAGCAATTCTCCACAAATTGTTCGGTTGGATCCTCTGGGTAACTCGAACATCCCCCATCCAATTCTCGGTATTCCACTCTAGAGGTGGTTGCAAAAGCTTTCATCCCTTAAGATGCAGTTCAAAACTCCTTGTCCCAAGCATGCTGTTCCAGCAGTTACTTCTCCGAGCGCGACGGGGAGCGGCGGACGCGTGGCGCAACAATAATTCTGCGGTAAATGTAGGCCGCACACGCCGCGGCCACAAGAACCACCCAGAGGATTTGCATAGGATGCAACTTCAGATCATCTCCCGTTTCCAAGCTGTGAACGAATACAAGCGCTATAATGACGGGGGCCAACAGGTAATGTATGCGGTGCCATTGGTCAAATGTGAGCCCAAGCTCCTTCCAATACACGCTTATCAAGGTGTAGATCAGCAGTAACACGAGGCCGATTCTGCCAACCCAAATATACCAGGGCTGGGTGATCGCGAGAACCTGCCCGCCTCCAAATTCCATCAATATCGGGTGGGACACCATCATGGCGGTGACGAAAATACCCATGGACATGTGAAAGCGGGTGAGCGTGCCCATGCCGAAGACTCGTTCAATCCATTTCAGCCTGGCAACCAGTACCGGCTGCATTGTCAAAATGACAAAGCCGGCCAGGCCGAAGCTTCTGGCTATTTCGTAGACGAGGAGGTTAGGACTGTGAATGCGTAGTGCTGCTACCAGCAGCAAGGGGCTTATAACTATTCAAATATAGAGACCTACCAGAACCGTCCCGTACAACATTACTATTCCTCCCCTCATGTTTATTGTTCAATTCAAAGCAAACTAATTGGATGTCCTCGTTTCGTTCATTTCAATATACAAACACATTATCCATGATAACGGGCGTTGAAAAAGTTGTCAACGCAAGGGGTGTGTGAGGAGGGCGGGGGAAACTCCCATATCGAGAAAGCTTCCCCCATGGGACTTTGTTCAGGCTGATTTCTTGGCGGCCTGAGGCCATACCAACTGGACGGCGTGAACCGGACATGCCTGTTCGCAAAGGCCGCATCCTACACATGCCTTTGGATCGTACAGACCGGCAATCGTCTCGTTGTCCAATTCTCCCATACCGAGCGCCTGGAACGGGCAAACTGCGGAGCAGATTTCGCAACCGACACAATCCTCCGTCCAAACGTAAGGTTTAGGCCAGTCAGCTCGCTTAATTCTTGGGGGTTTATTTCCCTGCGCGTCTCTAATGGCTCCGTAAGGGCAACCTCTCCCGCAGACCCCGCACTCGATACATTTGGTGACATCAATGCTGTGTGGTTGTTTCTTTTCCCCGCTGGAGGCCCGAGTAGGGCATGCTCTGGCGCACGTTTGGCAGCCCTTGCATTCTTCCGCGACGATTCGATACGGCATCTAGAATACTCCTTCGCTTTATGAGAAGATCCAAGAATAAGGTTTATGGATTTCCGGGTAAGTCGATCTATAGATTACATCCATCTGTCATGAGTTGTCAACGATCACGCGGCGAAATCCCTGTTGCAAAGCCCGCTGCAATTTCCGGAAAATCCTAGCAAGCAACTTCACGCGGGACGTGGACTCGACAGAAGGAGAGGTCGGTACTCGGCTTTCAAGCTACTGATTCTACGCTCTTTACCGCTGGAACCTTCTGTTTGAGGATCCTTTCAATTCCCATCTTCAAAGTCATCTGACTCATGGGGCATCCCCCGCAGGCCCCTTTAAGACGAAGCTTGACGACTCCGTCTTCGGTGACCTCGACGATCTCTGCGTCTCCGCCATCAGCCTGAAGCTGCGGACGAACCGTATCGAGGGCTGCCTGAACCTCTTCTCTCATAATCGTGCTCCTTTCGACAAATTTTGGGCGACAACGTTCAACCGAAAACCACAGCATACTATTACAGATGCAGGCCAAAAGAAAGGGATTCGAGGTGCGTTACGAGCAGCCGCATTCGGAAACTAAAATTGGTGCTCAGTTTGACGGTTATCATGTGATACACATCATTGGCCAAGGCATTGGAAGGCATATCTATGTTTAGACCGCAACCACCAGAGGTCTTTCATGCGGCCTTGTCGGCTTCGTGCTTCAGCCACCTTTTCAACTCCTCAGTAATACCGCACGCTCGGTTTTTGCATGCAAAAAACCTTACCGATTCGTCAATGAGGTCCTGTGGCGCTTCCACCTCCGAGATTACCTCGTAGTCCTTGTGACTCTGCCGCACGATAACTAACCTGGGTGGCTTCTTCACGGCGTTTATCTTAAAATAGACGCACTCTTCGTTACACGATTTCGCGTGATCTATGCCTCGAGACCAGTTGGTGCCCCATTCCAAGTACCTGGTCACGGCGTCAAAAGGATGAAGGTCCCAGTCAACTAGTTTTGCGATGTTCCGGTCTTGCATGATTTCTCTTATGCTTTTCACAGGCGTAATCCTTTCTTGACGATGCGCGGACCAGCCACAAATGACAACTCTGATTCTTTTGATGCAGAACCGCTCGAAAGGTTTCGGAGACTGCCGCGTTACTCTCCTACTTTCTTGGACCGGATGTTCGATGATGGCTTCGCAAACGGGCCATTAGCCTGAAATTTCGGACTGGCTCGATCTTGAACTGCAAGGCTTCTCTTTTTCAGCACGTTATGGTATAATAATAACGTTAAACTAGATATTTTTGGGCCAAAGATTGGAGGATTAATTATGAGGTATGGAACGAAGATTGTCGCAATCGGTATACTGATCGTGCTGATAGCCTCTGGAGGGGCATTGGCAGTGGGCTATGAACGTTACAACGTTCAAGCTCCGTCTGATGCTCGTGTCAAGTCAAAAGCCAGTGGTATTACCGATTTATGCACGGCCGTGAAGAAAGCCTCTTTTGTGGAGAAGGCCCCGGCGGTGCTCGATGGGGTAGCTGCTTTTATCAAGGATATCCTTGCTCAATTCGGACTCCCTGCGAACAGGGCTCGATGACTTTGAACCTGGGGTATTTCGGGAATTGATTGATACACCGGATGAAGCTGCGGCACAAACAGAATTGCCGGAGACCGGCCAAGCAACACATCCCACGATCATGAAGGACGCTGCAATGAAAATCATGCCGGTGATTCTCCTCTTGTTGCTGTCGATTTTCGACGCGGCCTCCTGTGAAGCAGTTCCAGTGCGAGGAGGCCAGGATAGTCACGACTCGGCCTTGCGGGCTCTCCAGGGAGGCGACGTTCAGACCGCTGTGAACTTGCTTTCGCACGCCATTAAAGCGGATCCTAATAATTACCGTTATTACAATGACAGAGGGGTGGCTTATAAGAGATCTGGCGACCTGGAAAAGGCCCTCTCGGATTTCACCAAATCTCTGGAAATCAAGCCTGATTATACCCATGCATTGAACAACCGGGGCATGCTCTACGTTCAGCAGGGAAGTTATGATAAAGCCATACAAGATTTCGAAGCGGCCCTGAAGATTGGAGGACTGCAAGGTAAGATACACACGAACCTCGGAATCGCTTATGCTCGCCAAGGAAACCACAAAAAGGCGATAAAAGAGTTTGAATCGGCGGTATCGTTCCAACCGCTGGATTACCGGTCTTTCCTTTTCATGGCAGAGTCTCTTGAACAGTTAGGAGACAAAGAAAAAGCCTTGAAGATGTACGAGTTGGCCCTAGGTCTTGCCTTAGATCCTGCCACAATGGACATGGTGGAGAAAAGGATAACCAATATTGAGAAAGGTTCGTTCTCACGGAAATCTGTACCCGCTGCCACAATTCCGAAGAGCGGGAATGTTGCCCTCGATTCTTCCCGGGAAAAGACCGCCTCTAATCAGCCAGCTGAAAAGCAGCCAAGCCGCACACGAGAAATACTCCCTGCGAAACCAATTCATGACCCGGGGAACAAACCAACGAGCAAGCCCTCTGTGGCAGAGGAATCCGGGATTGAAAGTCTCGATACATTGAACAGTCGATCTCGCAGCCGTGCCCTGGAAAAATTTTCCCCTGGCACCGCAGAAATTTATCGTCAGGGAGTCCAATTTTGGGAGCGATCTGAGATCAGGAAAGCTTTGATCAGATTCGAGGATGTTCTCCAACTTGAGAAAAGAAACAAGAACTCACATGGCATCGCCTGGAGTAGTCTTGAAACAGGAAGACTCTATTCAAAGATGGGGGATCATCTTAGAGCCGCGACGTTCTTTGAAGAGGCCCTGAAGCTTTTCAGCCGCCTCAAGGCAGGTGACGAAATAATTCTGACGCTAGTGGAATTGGCGTCGAACAAAAGGATGACAGGCAACAAAGATAAGGCTTCGGCTTTATATTCAAAGGCCATAGAAGAGGCGGCTTCCAGGGGGCATTACAAGTTGGCAAAGGCGGTATCTGACCTGGTCGAGGGCCGCTCCCCCGAGCGCGTGGCCAAACCCGCATCGCCTCCAGCCGAGCAGCGAGCCATTCCGCAGAGATCCGTTTCCGATAATCATCAGAAGATGTCTCCCTCGAATCCGGCTAAAGTTTCCCAGGGCAATCAGCAGCCGGTAGTTGTGCCCAAGGACAAAACCGACGCGTCAAAAGAAAAGCCTGGCCAAGGGAGCACAAAAATTGAAAATCTGGCTAATGTCGGTCGTGGGCCTATGATTTGGAGTGAATCCGGAAGGAGCGCGGCTCCGATGAGGCACGTGATAGGCGTTCGGGAAACGGATAACGAGACTCGAAGAACAGGTCAGTCGTCCGCAATAAAACTTCAGCAGCCGATAGTTGCACCTGGGGGAAAGAATACCATAACGGAAGATAAGCCCGGACAGACTGAACCAAAAGGCCGTTCGTATAGTGCCTTGTCCCATGAACAGGGAGTCCCGTCCCCAAAAGCGCTCGTTGCTGAGAGTCGTGTCCATCGAGAAGCGCCTGGTTTGAATGAGGCGGGGAGGCCCAGAGAAAAGGGTCCGCGGCAAGATCTCGCTGAACTGAAAAAACTTAAGGAAACCAATGACGAACCGAAAATGATTATAGTCCTGGAGCGGCTAACAGACGGGTACGCTCGTCAAAAAGAATACCGGAAAGCTCTCGCGGGCCTGACAGCTTCACTTGCATTTCGGCAAAACCTGGGGATGAATAAGGGGCTGGAAAGGGTTTTTCGCCAGAGCGGCCTTCTGAAAGAGCAACTAGGGGATAAAGCAGGTGCCTTGGAAGATCTCACTCGTGCAATGGCCCAGGCCATCCCAAATGGCGCATCCAAGGCGGAAAGAGCACAGGTCGTCAGAGCTAGGAAGCTGGCCGACTCCATCGGGCTTGAATCTGACGCAGCACTTCAAGCATTTCGGCTCCTCTGGAAAGCGCGCATGGGAGGAGATAACCACGGAGAAACCGAGGCGTTGTACATGATAGGCACGTTGTACAATAAACGCGGAAAAGCCCACCGAGGCCCTTAAGTATTACGAGCGCTCATCGGCTTCCATGCTCGCGGACAAGGCTCGAATTTATGAGAAGATTGGAAAGACCAATCAGGCGGAGCAATCGTACAACGAGGCATTGGAATCTTTTAAGAAGCTGGATTATTCGCGTTACCTGAATCTGTTGAGAAGGCTACGCGTACCAAAGACCCTGTCACGTCAATAAAGGGACCCGCATTTTCGGTTGTTTTGACCAGTCAAGACACTTTGTAAGGTGACAAAACGCTCCGAAGCCTCAACTGCCATAGGGTCGGTTCCGGTTTTCATGATTGCCAGAATCCTCACTAGTAACTGGCTTGCTGCTCTGGTCCTGGTGGTTGCAGCCGTTTCTCTGGTTTTGCTCTATGTGAGCGGCCAAACTACGGAGGCAGTCTTAGGGGCAGCGATACTCCTTCTAGCTCTTGTACTCATTTTGATGGGATCCAAAAGGAGCGACAGAGACAAGTGATATCAATGCGCTGTCAAACAATTAATCTCGCCGTTGGTATGGCGTTGGTAGCGTAGGAGTCTTTCCCGGAACGGGACGAACTGCTGTAAACTCAGGGGCTGGTAACCTGATAAGTATAAGAAAACTTCAGGCCGTTGCAGCCGTCTGAACACACGCGATTGCCATACGTGTTGCAAGCGAGATCCGCTTCGTAACCGATGTCTGGAGACTGGTCCACGGGTATGACGAACGCGAAATTGCCCACAGTGTTATCCTGCAAACAGCGGCAGGTTATATGACACTTCGTTCCTACCTGCCCCCCCCAGGCCACCGCAAATGGCCCTACTGCCAAGAGCATGACGAGCATTAGGGTAACAGCATTCTTTGAACGGGCCATTATTTCACCGCACTTCAGTAATCAATTGCAAGTTTACCACAGCTTCTTGAGGCAATGCAACGGAGATAAGGATAGTCATGGCATTTTGGCTACAAATTGCTTGATGAATTGTGCACAACATGCTATAATAAATTATTATATCGGAGGTTTATCATGTCAAAGAAGTTGTTGTTGATAATCTTGTTGCTGGTGTTTTATTCACTTTCTCCGACATCTCAGGCTCTGGCATTTGGAGAGGACATGCTCGGGCTCACAGGTCAGTATACCTTTTTCATCAGACCAGTCCCCGGCTGGGACGTGACGTTCTACCAAAAAATGGTTCCGTGTGTTGCACAAGAGAATCTCCCTGTGGCTAGGCGAGTCGTTCAGACGTACCCGCTTCCCATTCCTGCTATGCAACGGCAACCCATAACTATTACTGAAACCCCGGTGGGCTCCGCGCAGGGCTCAGGACCATGTGTTGAATGCCGGCCGATGCCCTCCTGCACACCTGGGTCAAAAGACGTGCCAACTCCTATGGTTGTCCCCGTAGGCGTCCCCGGGATAGAACTCGCGCCGCAATGCGTGACACGCCCTGTTATGCTTCCCCAATGGTTCGCGGTTACTGAAGAGCCTCGGAATCCGCGCAAGGTCTCAAAGGTTCGATAGGTCAGCCGACTATTCACATTCAATGCCGATGACATCACGAGTGATTGAATAAAGCCCATACGCGTGATAAATTCAGATGGTTCCAACCCAATCACCACGGAGAGTTTCATGAATCTTAGCGAGATTGTGGATCGCTATGCGCAGGATATGCCCGACCAACCGGCTTTAGTATTCGAAGACCAGACCATCTCTTATGCAGAATTGCTTCGTTCAATAAACAAGCTTTCCAACGCGCTTGTCAAAGCGGGGGTCAAAAAGGGTGACCGCGTTGTGATCCTGATGGGAAACAGGCCCGAATTTGTTAAGGGCTACTATGCATGCATGAGGATCGGGGCGATAGTCGTTACGCTTAATCCTTTGTCTACCGCTTACGAGCTCAGCCATTATCTCGCCGACTGCAAGCCTACTGCAGTCCTGTGCAAAGGGGATCAAATCCCAAAGATCGAAACCATCCGAGATCGTGCGGACTATCTAAAAACAATTATCAGCACCGAACGGGTGGACGGCGCAGTACATTTCGACGAGATCGAAAAAGACTTCTCAGACCGCTTCACCGCCTTATCGCTGGATCCTAACGATCCGGCCGTGGTGATATTCACGGCAGGTCTCCTGGGACGGGCTCTTGGAGCAACGCTCAGTCACCATAACTTGGATACGAATTCCAACCTGCTTCGCGATCAATGCGGCCGAGGTCCGGAGACTCGCGGGCTCAGCGCTTATTCCCATGTTTCACGCCTTCGGCGCAGCGGTGAACCTGTTGAACATAATGAAGGTAGGCGGTACGGTTTATCTCGTAGAGCACGTCGATTTTCCCAAGCTGATTCCCTGGCTTCAAGAAGCCAGGATAACCTTCAGCGGCTTCGTTCCCATGGTCTATTACGGTCTTCTCTACCACCCTTCTTGCAAGGACCTGGACCTTTCCAGCCTCGACATCGGCATAAGCGGGGGCGCGCCGCTTTCTATGGAAATATATGAAAAGTTCTGCGCTCGATACAAAATAGACATCTATCAAGGATACGGCCTCACGGAAGCCTCACCTGTGGTCTCCTGGAATAACATCAGAATCCCGAACAAACCCCCTACAGTGGGTAAGCCTTTGCCCGACGTTACGATTGAGGTCCATGACGATGCCGGCAAGCCATTGCCTGCGGGTGCCCAAGGAGAAGTCGCGGTCAAGGGGCCCAATGTCATGCTGGGATACTTGGGTAAAGCCACCGAAACGGCCACGGTGATCCGGAACGGATGGCTGTATACCGGCGATATCGGCCACTTGGACGATGATGGCTATCTGACCCTAACCGGCTTGAAAAAGGACCTTATTATCACTTCCGGGTTCAACGTGTACTGCCAGGAGGTCGAAGAGATTCTTATCCGGCATCCCCACGTGGCAGATGTCGCCCTCAGGGGCGTCGACGACTTGATCCGCGGCCAGGTCATCGAAGCTTTGGTCGTGCCGGAAAGAGGCACCAAGCCAGAAGAGCGAGAGATCATCCGGTTTTGCAGGAATACTTCCAGGTACAAGTGTCCCAGAAAGGTCATTCTTGTCAAAGAAATCGTGAGAGACGCCAACGGCAAGCCTCTCCGCTGGAGTTAGGAGGCCGTCGAGTATTCCCGCGTTTCCGCGGGACTTTCCCGAATTCTTCGCCCCACCGGCCTGACGAGCGGGGCCACGCGCAATGCTCTTAGAAGCTGTGGACAAACGGCGACACATTTGCTCAGCGCGCTTCATGGTAAAACCTCTTTGGACCCGGTAAAATAGTACGTCTCTGCGGCTGCGTCATTCGCATTAATAGCCTTTGACCGAAGGCTACTCGAACTTATGAAGCATTTTGCCGCACTCGCAGAATTTGTCTCATAAGGATTGGGTCAATCCATTATCAATTCCTAGGAGTGTTCCTCACAGGAAGGGCTTCTGAGTGAATCTCAGCCAGCGCATCATTGATCTCATTCGACCGGATGGACCCTGGGACGGGCCGGATTTCCGAAGACGAGTCGAATGGCTGATGCTGCTGAGGCTCATGGTGACCACCCTCCTGCTGGGGATCACTATTTTTTTCCAGCTTCGTGAAAGCCGCGAGTTCTTTATTCATCCGGCCACGCCCCTCTATATCCTCATCGGGACCACGTTTCTTCTCAGTCTTATCTATGCTTTTTCCCTTCCGTTGATTCCGGATCTCTGGGTGTTCTCTTATTTCCAGGTGATGGTGGACGTGGTGTACGCCACGGTCTTGATTCACTTCACCGGCGGCGCTTCCAGCGTCTTCACGCTACTGTACATTTTCCCCATTATCACATCCGGCATTTTACACATGAGACGCGGTGCGCTCCTAACTGCGGCCGCAACATCAGTGCTGTTCGGGCTTCTTGTCAATTTCGAATTTTATCGGCTCATTCCGCAAAGCGACTGGCCTTGGGTGAGCCCCTGGAGTAGAGCGACCCCCGGCTATTTACTCTGGGTCCTGGTGGTTCATTTCACGTTCTTTTTTCTTGTTGCGATTCTCGCCAGTACCGGTGCAGAGCAACTCCAGAGAATTAAAATTTCTTTGACCCGGCGAGAGACCGATTATCAAAGGCTCTCGGACTTGTACACGAGTATCGTGCGATCAATTCCAAGCGGAATAATGACGACTGATGAGGCCGATCGCATCACCTTCGTCAATTCCGCAGGCGTTTTGCTGCTGGGGACATCTCTGTCGGACTTGGTCAGCATCCCCTTGAGACAAGTTTTTCCCGTTGTGGACGATGGGCTGAGGAGAAAGGGTGAAAACCGCAGGACTTATCTGACCGTCAAGGAGATAAGCGGTGGCACAAGACACTTGGAATTGACTGTATCGGATCTTGAAAAGGAAACAATGTGCCTAGCGGTAGACTGGTAATATTTCAGGACGTGACTCAAATTAGAAAGATGGAAGATCGGGTTAAACTCAGCGAAAAACAAGCCGCATTTGTCAGGATCGCCGCGGGCATGGCTCATGAAATACGAAATCCCCTGGCTTCATTGCGAGGAGCCACAGAACTGCTCTCCGAGACCTCTTCCGGCCTCGGTAACCAAAAGAAACTCCTTGGGATCGTCATACGGGAATCGGACCGCCTGAACTCCCTGCTGGGGGATTTTCTTCTGACCGTGAGCAGCCAGCAACCCAAGAAAGCCAGGGTGATGCTCACCAATCTTGTCGAGGAAACAGTGGATCTCTTCGCGAGCGAACCTGGGATCCGACTCGGGGTATCTTTAGAAACTTTGATCCACAAAGGAGTAGAAATAGAAGGAGACTCTACACGGCTCAGGCAAGCCGTGTGGAACCTATTGGCCAATGCCCTGGATGCGACGCCGGATAGTGGCGTGATCCGAGTTGTCCTTGAGTCCGAATCGGGGCAAGCAATTCTCAAAGTGGAAGATTCGGGTTTGGGAATCCCCCCGGAAATCAGGGATCGCATTTTCGAACCCTTCACCACCACAAAGGGAAAGGGGACAGGACTGGGTTTGTCGCTAGTGCTGAGTATAGTGGAAGCACACAATGGGACAGTCGAAGCAGAAAGCGCTTCGGGGACGGGCAGCCTTTTCATTGTCAGACTCCCGTTGGCTTCACCGAAAGCTGGTGTCGAAGAAGGAAACCTGAGAATGGCTGAGCGACTGCTGGTAGTGGACGACGAGCCAAGTATGAGGGAATTCCTCGAGATTATGCTTTCGCAAGAAGGCTATCAGGTTCGGACCGCATCCACGGGCGAGGAGGGGTTTAAGGCGTACAGAGCGGAAGAGCCCGATCTGGTGCTTACTGATGTGAAGATGCCAGGTATGAGCGGTCTGGATTTGATCAGAGAAATACATGCTTTGGATCCAGCAGCCCCCATCATCGCTATAACGGCCTACGCATCCGCGGACGATGCTGTCCGTGCGGTTCGCGAAGGGGCTTACGATTACCTCTCCAAGCCATTCCAGATAGAAGATTTGCGTATCATCATCCGTAATGCGCTGGAGGCTCGACGACTACGACACGAGAACATCGAACTGAGACGATCCATAGAAGGACGATACCGATTCGGTGATATCATCGGAAAGTCGCATGAGATGGTTGAAATCTTCGATCTAATCTCGAGGGTGGCTCCGTCGAAAGCGGGCGTACTTATAATTGGGGAGTCGGGAACCGGGAAGGAGTTGATCGCAAAGGCGGTCCACTATAACTCCCCGAGGGCCGACAAACCATTTGTGACCATCAATTGCACCGCGATACCCGAGAATCTTCTCGAATCGGAAATGTTCGGCCATCAGAAGGGTTCTTTCACCGGAGCCATCGCAAACAAGGCAGGTCTTGTGGAAGCAGCCCATACAGGTTCGTTGTTCTTAGACGAGGTAGGCGAAATTCCCCAGTCTATCCAGGTGAAACTCCTGCGCTTCCTTCAGGAGCGGGAATTCCGACGAGTCGGCGGCACTGACGACAAAAAGATAGATGTCAGGGTGATTGCAGCGACGAACAAGAAACTGGAACAAGAGATGGAGGCGGGCAATTTCCGGGAAGACCTCTATTACCGACTCAATGTCATTCGGATACTGCTCCCACCATTGAGGGAGCGTGAAGAAGATATTCCTCTCCTCATAGATCACTTTCTGAAAAAATTTTCCAAAGACCAGGGCAAGAAAATTCACAAGGTATCCTCTCTTGCCATGCGGGTGCTCTGCAATTACAGTTATCCCGGAAATGTAAGGGAGCTGGAGAATATTATTGAGCGCTGCGTTACGCTGGAACAGTCCGATCAAGCTCACCGCGGAGAATCTTCCACCGAAACTCTTCGAGTCAGCAGGGTCGGTTGGCATTTCCGACGAAATGGACATACCGCCCGCCGGTATAGATATCAACCGGACCATGGAAAACACGGAAAGAAAGCTGATCAGTCGAGCGCTCCACATCACAGGGGGTAACAGATCCAAAGCGGCCCGACTGTTGGGCATTTCATTTCGGTCGCTGCGCTATCGGCTGTTGAAGCTTGGTATGGAAAGTGACGAAAACGTCGAGTGATAACCCCTCCGGAGCCTCGAAGGGAAGGTGAGATGAGGAACTATGCTATTGTTTTGGCTGCGGACCTTCCGACAGCCAATGAAGTTCTTTCCGTGGTGAAAGAGGTAGGAATCATCGTTGACGGAGTCAAGGTCGGCGTGACCACACTGCCTCGAGGCCGGCAAGGACATTCTGAGCAGAATCCGTGATGTCATTCAAGATAGCCCTCTATTAGTAGACCTCAAGGTTGCGGACATCGGCTTTCTGGCAGATGGCGTCTGGCAGGGGACAAACGCCAAGATCATCAAGAGCCTTGGAGAACTCGGGTGCCACTCACGTCACTGTTCACGGATTTCCTGGCCCTGTCTCCGTGGCCGAAGCAGTCGCCACGGCTCGAGAAGCTGAAATAGGAGGTACTGCTCCTCCCCCTGATGAGCCATGCGGGCGCTGGCTTGTTCTTTTCCAGACCCCTCGACTATTCCTCGTTGACGTACGCCACAATAAAAGCCGGAATGGATGTTCGCTTCCCGGAAGAGCAGATCTGCCGCGACGTTACGGAAGGGATACTGGTAATGGGCGAAGCTCTGGACGTCGACGGCTACATTGGCCCGGCCACGCGTCCGCTTGATCTTGAACGCTATCGTTCCATAACCCGGCGCCGGATATGGTGTCCGGGGTTCGGCCGGCAGGACCGGCATGGTAGAAACCTCGAAGAGCAGTTCAGACAATGGGCAGCCATCGTCGGTCCGTCTTCTGCGGCCATCGTGGGATCAGCTATCTTTAACGCGGCGGACCCGGTGGCCGCGGCCAAAGAGATTATGGGAATGCGTGACAGAGCAGTCACTTGAGACGGCGTTTTGTTACTTGGGGGGTGCCATGAGAACCTCTTGAAAGGCGAAGAGATAGTTCCTTCAGTCGAGGGACTAATTTCCGCAAAGAAGCAGCAAGGCGAGTTTTCGCTTGATCTTACCGTCCAGAGCATCGGTCTTATAAATCTGGGGGGATCCCTGGACTTCGGTGGGAGCGAATACCAGGAGGCTTCGGTTTCGCTTCTGGAGCCGAAGAAAAAGACTCCTGATGAGCCTTATGGATGGTGGAACCTCGAACCCGGAGACTACCTGATACGGTACAATGAGAGAATAAAGATCCCCGCGACAGGTCTTATCATGATTTTCCCCCACCAGAGATTGCTCGCGGCTGGAGGATCGCACGCCCCATTAGCCATAGAAAACCTCGATCAAAAAGTCTGTGTACCGATTCACGTGGGGCCGCAAGGGCTGAAGATCAAGCAAAATGCCCGGGTGTCAAGGCTCATTGTCCTAAGTTCTGACCAATGATTCTGTCTCGTCTAGGTGCGTAGTTGGCCTCGCCGGATTAGAGGTGGTCATTGCTTCTGCTGGTGCCACGGATGTGTTCCACGCTTCGTGGGACTCATCCGTGCCTTTTGCTTATTCCCTGAGAGTAGGAAAAGTGGTTCGCATGACGAGTCCTGCACATAAGGACATTTGGTATAACCGCGTCAAGCATTTCAATCTGCCTGGACACGTTCATTTTCTCACCTTTTCCTGTTACCGGCGCATGCCCTTACTCACCCATGATCTATGGTGCTGCTTGCTGGCTGAATCAATCAGCCGATCTCTTGAAAAGCATGACATGGGACTTTGGGCTTACGTTTTCATGCCGGACCATGTTCACCTACTCGTGAGACCAAGAAGGGAAGCCTACGATATTTCGGGTTTTCTAAGGTCAACCAAAAATTCTGCCGGCAAACGGATTCTGAACAGCCTTCGCGAACAACAGTCCCCAACCTTGGATGACCTGCAAACCAAAGGAGTTGGGGCCGACTCACTTTACCGTTTCTGGCAAGCGGGGCCCGGTTATGACAAGAAACATCTGGAGCTTGGAGAAAGCGATTGAAAAAGCCAGCTATTGCCATAGGAATCCCGTCGCGCGGGGTTTGGTGACAAATCCCGCAGATTGGAAGTGGTCGAGTTATAGGAGCCTGGAGTTCGGCCATGCAGAACATGAGGTTTTGGTCATCGATTCGTGGGACGAGCGATTCAAGTGAACGTGAGGCCGCAGCAAATTGGTGCCACGGACGTGGATTGGAAAGCACGGATGAGCCGGAGCGCACATCCGTGGCACCAGGCAAAGAGTGTTGGCCAGGGAGGTCAGTTTGCTTTTGCCCTGTATTGTGCTCTCTCTCGATAAGGAGGATCACAGATCACCCAAGAGTGGGCTTGACAACCAACTATCCGTGACTGAACATGATAGCCAGCGCTTATCAACACGCGGAACCCGGCAAAAGATGCGCAAACTAATTACAGATGAACGAATACTCGATGTTATAAGACGCGCTGCCCTGGAATTGGGCCAACGACCTTCCGCGTTCGGCGTTTATTCGCCATACTGGTATCACCGAATACCAAGTTCTGGCACACTTTCCAAATTGGAATAGTTCGGTGGAGGCCGCGGGGCTTGATCCGGATGTGTCGAACGTTAAGCTTGATGACGCTACCCTTTTAGAAGATTGGGGAAGACTTGTGCGTGAACTGCGTCAAATCCCAACGAGAACTCGAGTACGGCACCGCGGTAAATTCGGCTCTAACACATTCGATAAACATTTCGGGCCATGGTCAAGGATACCTGAAGCCTTTAGGCAGTTTGCCGACGGTAAGCCAGAATGGATCGATGTGCTTCCGCTCTTGCCCGTAACGATTCCTAGCGTTAGGCCATGGCCGCCCAGGAATCTCTAGGGCATGAAATCATCCCAGGGTCCAGCGATAAATTTTCAGGGCTTCTTGCCAAGTCCACCCATTCGAAACTCCAAGATCGTCCGGTTTACGGCAATCCTATCGACTTTAGAGGACTTCGGCATGAGCCTGTCAATGAAAATGGAGTCATCTTCTTATTCGGTATAGTTGCTCGGGAACTTGGCTATTCCGTCGAAGCAGTTCAGCAGGGTTTCCCTGATTGTGAAGCTAAGCGCTTAGTTGGAGTGGGCAAGTGGCAGCGAGTTCGGATTGAGTTTGAATACGAGAGCCGCAACTTCCGTGATCATGGTCATGCCGTAGATCGCTGCGATGTTATAGTGTGCTGGCGTCACAATTGGGCACAGTGCCCGGAGCACATTGAGGTCCTGGAACTATCCGAAATCATAAAACGGCTTGGCAAATCTGACGATTAAAGGAGCAGCCGGCTAGTGGCACGGATGTGTTCCACGCTTCGTGGGACTCATCCGTGCTTTGCGATCTTCAGGCCGTCACGGATGAGCCAGAGCGCACATCCGTGGCACCACTATTCAGGATCACAGTTCTTCCTCTCGTCTTGACCGCAAGAAGAGCACCAACTCAATGAGCGTGCTTGTTTGTCCGTTCCAAAGAGAAGTATCTTTTCCCGAAGTCCCTCGCGTGGGCCAACAGAAGCCCAGGAAGGCCATCTTTTTCCTGCCGTGCGATAAGTACATGAGTTTCAAATACCGCAGGGGCTCCAGAAACTTCGCAATAAAAACATTGAGCAGCCTGAACTTGACCTGCGTAAGGGCATTAGCGCCATTGAGCACTTCCAGAGCGCTTTTTTTGCCGAGGAAAACAGCAAATTTTATTGCCTGAACCTCCTTGCTGGACTTGTTCCACGCGTCCTGGTTCTTGGTTAAATGGTCATCAACGGCAAAACCGTCTGCCTTGGCCTTGTCGTACAAACCCGTGTATTTATAGAACGTGAGCGATGCAAGGGACAGATACGCCGTGGAGGGCAGTTCGGAGATCACCTCAACCGTCTCTTTCGTGTCGGCTGTCGTCTCATAAGGATTATCTACGATGATGTCATAAATCGCCGGAATGTCGTTCTCATCAAGCAGTTGCGCACAATTCAGAAAAGCCTTTTGGGAATGCTTCCTCTGGTAAACATCTCTGAGCGTTCGCTCGCTGCCGGTTTGAAGGCCAATCAACGCGAATCCGCATGGCGCATCTTTTAAAATCGTGATCTTCTCTCCGGTGATGAATTGAGGAATAGCCCTAAAAATCAGCGGGAATACCTATCTGTTTGTAACCCTTGACGAAGGTGTCGAGCCACTCCGGGGAATGCGCGGTAAAACAGTCGTCGTAGACATTGAGGTAACGAAAACTTAAGCCGGTCCGGCTCAAATTCATGTCAATCTCTTCAATCACACTCTCGGGGCTCCTTTTTCTTATTTTCTTGCCGTATATAGTATGGAGCAGGTTATTACAGCAATAACTGCAACTAAACGGGCATCCCCTGGAGGTCATTACGGACAGATACGTGCCGTTGTGGCGATTGTTCTTCTTGAGTAGCGATGGGGTTAGCGGCTTTATTCGGCCCTGGTCCGTAACCCATGCATTGCGAGGCAAAAACTCGGGGAAAACCAAATCGTCCAGGTTTTCGATTCTCGGACTCACAGAATGTTGGTCGATACCGCAGGCGCTGACTCCGGAGACTTGTTGCGACAGGGTGTTGCCTTGCAAATTCCTTAGGAAATCTCCAAAGGCAGCCTCCCCTTCCCCCACACAGATATAGTCCGCGTGGCCCTCACATCCTTTGGGGTCAATTGTGGGATGAATACCTCCCCATGCAATCGGAACGCTATCACCACACTTCTTCCTTATAGCGTCGGTCAAACCAGCGGCGGTGAAAAAGAAACGGCTCATGAGACTGATGCCGACCGCATCGACTTTGCTTTCTTTTACGAAATCGGCCACAGCAGTAAAATAAGAGGTATCGTCGGCAGTGTGAAAGAGGATCTCTGATCGAAATCCCTCGTGTTGGAGGGAAGAGTGAATGTACTTGAGTCCCAGGTTGTCGGTGCTGTTGATGAGAGATATGAGCAACGCAGAACGTTCGGACGGCCATGATAAATTCCTTTCAACACAGTCTGAGAATTGCTTCTCGCTCGCCTACCAATTATCGGTTTTGGGAGGCAAGATTACCACGATGGGGCGGCACGGCAAGAGTTTTTTATGCCGGCTGAATAGGTTCGGGTGGGCCGCTTTTGCCGACTCAAGATCTTCCGATGCTTGACAAACACAAGCCTTTTCCCGAGAATCCACCCACAATGCGCTGCTGCGATGTCCGTTCGCGGGGCGGCAATCAACATTTTCAGCCAGGATCGGGAATTGAGCAAAGTTGGTTTTATGAACAACGGCGTTTACATCAATGTAGCTCCCAAGGGACAGAGGGGCTCCCGTTTCGCAACCCTTTTGCAGGCGCTGGTAGTTCGAGACGTGACCAGTCGGTATCGACGTTCCGCCCTGGGCATGTGGTGGGCGTTTCTCCAGCCGATGATCTTGATGCTACTCTTTAACATGTTGCGGGGATTCGTCAACATCCCCAGTGACGGGCTTCCTTATGTTCTCTTCAGCTACGCGGCCCTGGTCCCGTGGACCTTTTTTACCAATGCGGTGGCCGCGTGCGGGCCAAGCATAATCACCAAACGCGGAAGTAATAAAAAAGATTGCCCTCCCTGAGAGGTCTTCCCTTTGGCGGCCGTCGCTGCCACGCTCTTTGATTTCTGCATGTCGGGAATCGTGATGGCAGGCATGATGGTTTGGTTCAGGGTTCCCGTCAGTTGGGCGCTTCTCTGGCTGCCTATCTTGACAGTTCTTATGGTCGCAGTCTCGTACGCGGTGGGAATACTCCTTGCCGGCCTTGGCACTTTCCGAAAGGATTTTATTTTTGCTACTCCGTTTCTTACCCAGGCGTGGCTGTTCGTGACGCCGGTGATCTACCCACTAAGCACTGTACCCGAAAACTGGCGGTCTATTTATATGCTCAACCCGATGGTGGGCGTGATTGAAGGTTTTCGCAACGTGCTGCTGAAAGCTACCGCTCCACCCACGGAGGCGCTAGGGATCTCTGTTATAATGACAGCGATTCTACTGGCTATTTCCTGGCCGGTTTTTCGCAGGCTCTCGGGATATTTTGCAGATGTTCTGTGAGGCGCCTATGTCCGATGATGTTGTTATCAGAATTGAAGGCCTCTGGAAACGTTATGGCCTGCCATTACCGGCCGTCATCCGTAAGGGATGGAACCTGGTTCGACACGGGCATTTGGAATCCGGAAATGGAGACCACGGTCCCTGGGCCCTCAGAGATGTTAACCTTGAGGTCCGAAGAGGCGAAACTGTCGGAATAGTCGGCCGTAACGGCGCAGGCAAAAGCACTCTTCTAAAAGTGCTGGCCGGTGTGACCGCTCCTACAAGGGGAAGAGTCGAGATTCGCGGCAGGATCTTCCCGATGATAGAGTTGAACGCGGGTCTTCACATGGAATTGACCGGCCGCGAAAACGTGCGGCTGTTGGGAGCAGTGATGGGGCTGTCTCGACGCGAAATGGAATCCAGACTGCCTGACATCGAGGAATTTACCGAGCTGGGGGTCTGGTTCGACAAGCCGGTGAGGACGTATTCAACTGGAATGTTGGGGCGTCTTGGGTTCGGAGTCGCTGTCAACATAGAGAGCGACGTGGTGCTTATTGATGAGACTTTTGCAGTAGGAGACCTTAAGTTCCAGAAACAAAAGCCTCGCACGAGTTAAAGAAATGCGGGAGAGAGGCGCGACTGTGCTGCTCGTCAGTCACAGCCTTGAAACACTGCAATTTGTCGCGCAACACGGTATCCTACTGGAAGAAGGACAACTTTTGACTGCTGGTTCCTCCCTGGAGGCAATTAATGCTTACGAGACGCTCGTGTTTAGATCCGAACAGAAGCGGCTCGAGCATTGAGCGCTGAATCCAAGCTTCAGTGAAGAAGTAAGCGTCCACAATGCCCGCATCTTTGGAGATGACGGCCGAACCTTGCAGGAAATTTCCGCGGGCCAGCCCTTCGGCATCGAGGTGAATCTGAAGATCAATCGACCGCTGGAAAAGCCCTTGTTCTCTCTTGGGATTCTGAATGCCGCAGGGATATTGTGCAAGTGCAACGCCTCGGAAGCCGGCGCCGTCGCGGAGGCAAAGGAGGGCGGCACTTATGTATTGCCGCGCGTGGTATCCGGAAAATCATTTGATGAATGGAGCTTATGAGGTGCATTTTGCAGCCCGAGGCTGTGCCGCCTTCGAGACACTCGAACGAGACTGGAGGAATAGTGAGCTTTGCTGTGATCGGCCCGCGGCGAGCCCGAGGGATCGTGGCAGGTCCGTGCCAGTGGGAGCTTTCTCTGTTCGATTCCAAGTTACAGGCCGCCGATCATGACGCAAAGGAACACCAACCGCTCAACGGATTTACGACAGGGTTCGGTATTAGAGCTAGGAAGGAATGAATAGACCTAAAGTTTTCTTGACCGGTGGCGACGAAATCGGCTGGGCTTTGGATGAGGACCTGAAGCTCATCAGAGAAGCCATTCAAAACATGGTTGAACTGGTGGATCTCCCAGAGTGCGAGGTGGTACATACAGCCTGGTGGCAAGGTTTGACCATGTGTTCGAAGGAAAGTTTGGTGGGTAAGCGCATCATCTGTCACGTCCCGGGAGAACCCTTCCGTTATTTCACGATGCCGGGGCATCGCGTGGCCATCTCTATGGTGGGCCGATGGGTGACCCGGACCGGACAGGCCGCTTCTCAACTCGCCGGAATAGGAATTCGCAGCGATCTGATACCGTATCTTGTGGATGTGGACACGTTTAGGCCGCTTCCACCCGACAGTGATCCTCTGAGGTCTCTGCGGAGGGAGTGGGATGTACCGGAGAATACTTACATCATCGGGAGTTTTCAACGCGACACCGAAGGATCCGATCTGCGCTCACCAAAGCTGATGAAGGGGCCGGATATCTTCTTGGAAATCCTGTTATGTCTTAATAGGAAGGGCGTCAATTTCCATGTATTACTCGCTGGGCCGCGCAGGCATTGGCTCCTGAGCAAGCTTCGGGAATGGGATATTCCGTTTACATACGTAGGCCGACTAACTGAGACTGACGACATTGAGACCAATGCTGTGCCGCGGTCAACGCTTAACCTTCTATACAACCTGGTTGATCTATACATTGTTGCAAGCCGCTCAGAAGGCGGACCGCACTCGATCCTCGAAGCCGCTGCATGCGGCTGCAAAATAATAAGCACCCCGGTCGGCACTGCCCCGGACATTCTGGACCCCTCATGCCTTTTCGGATACCCTGCTCAAGCGGTCCAAATTATCAACAAAGACATGACCGAAGATTTTCTCGCACCAATGGTGAAAACCAACTATGAACGCATGCATTCGAATCATCGCCCGGAGGCTGTCAAGCCATTGTTTGAAAGGCTTTACGAAAGACTTCACGAGGTGCCAAAATTCCATCTGGGCCAACGACGTGGACCTCGAACCGGGTCCACACTGAGACGCATCTCGAGCCGTTCCAATCACGAGAGCCACTCTCCAAAGGGTAAGCTCACCATAGGTCTGTGGCATAGCTTTTTCAAACCGCCGTACGGAGGCGGCAACCAGTTCATGTTGGCTCTTCGCAAAGCTCTCACAAAACGTGAACTGGATGTCAGAGAAAATGAACTTCGGGACGGCATAGACGCCTATGTCCTCAATTCGATTCACTTCGATGTGGACCGGTTCATGGAATTCAGCCTTCGGCACAGGCTAAACGTAATTCATCGCATCGACGGGCCGATTCATCTCATCCGCGGTTATGACCGAGAAAAGGACGAACTCTGCTTTGAACTGAACCAGCGATTTGCATCGGCCACAGTTTTGCAATCCGCCTGGACGTATCAGCGGATAGTCGACATGGGGTACAACCCTGTGAGCCCGATGATCATTCATAATGCCGTGGATTCGGACATCTTTCACTCACACGGCCGCATACCGTTTGACCGAGACCGGAAGGTTCGCCTGATATCTACGAGTTGGTCCAACAATCCCCGCAAGGGCGGACCCACGTACGGGTGGATCGAGAAACACCTCGATTGGGGGCGTTTTGAATACACTTTTGTGGGCAACGCTTCGGAGAACTTCGAGCGAATTCGGCATATACCCCCGGTTTCATCTGACGAGTTGGCCGAAATACTGCGCAACCATGACATTTATATTACTGCCAGCCGAAACGACCCGTGTTCTAACGCGTTGATCGAGGCTATGGCTTGCGGGCTTCCGGCTCTATACCTGAATGACGGAGGGCATCCCGAGTTGGTCGGGAGCGGTGGTCTGCCGTTCGACGATGAAGAGGAGATTCTGCCTCAGATAGAAAGGCTTGTTGAGCATTACGAGTCTTTCCAGAGATTGATAGCGGTTCCCGGAATGGAAGACGTAGCTGAGAAATATCTGGCACTGGTTAGAGAATTGGTGCAATGAATATTCACCTGGTTCTCTTTTTCACTCGCGGCGTCTCGTTGCGAACCTGGAGCATGATGGGCATGCTCGAAAGGGAAGTCGCTATCTACAAAAGGCTCGTCCGCCGCGGATTCGAGGTGACCTTTGTGACGTATGGCAGCGCGGCGGATCTGGTCTACGCAGAAAAGGTGGACGGCATTCGCATCCTGTGCAACCAAACCGACCTGCCGCCGGAAGTCTACGAGAATAGTCTCTGCTCGCTCCATCGAGATACTCTGGACAGTTGCCACATAATAAAAACGAACCAAATCTACGGAGCCGACTTGGCACTCGCGGCGAGCCAGGTTTTCCAGAAGCCTCTGGTCGCGCGTTGCGGATACATGTGGTCGCAGAATGCCGCGAGAGAACACGGTATCGACTCTGAAGCCGCCATCCATGCTCGTGAAATTGAAGAAAAAGTCTTCCGAGGGGCGAATCGGGTGGTCGTAACCACTCCCGCAATGCGATCCGATGTGCTGCGAAGAATTCCGGACGCGGCTCCCAAAATAGCGGTGATCCCTAACTATGTGGATACAGATGTCTTTCGTCCAGACTGCGCGGTCAGGGACGAAAGCACACTGATATTTGTCGGCCGTATCGCGCCTGAAAAGAACCTTCCGGCCCTGCTTGAAGCTATTCAGCCCCTTGAGGTAAGGCTGACACTAATTGGTGAAGGGAAGATCCGCCCTGAGCTGCAACAGCGCTTTGCGTCGCTCGATGGCCGGATTAGCTGGGAGGGCAATGTGCCGAATTCTGAACTCCCCAGGTACTGAATCGCGCTGGACTATTCATATTGCCCTCGTTTTACGAGGGGCACCCGAAGGCATTGATTGAGGCCATGGCATGCGGATTGCCGGTAATCGGTGCCGACTCTCCCGGTATCAGAGAATTGATTCGCCATGAGGAAACCGGATACTTGTGCGCCGGGGACCCGGCGAGCATCCGCAACGCAATACAGGACCTGCTTGCCCGCCCGACTCTAGCTGCTCGGATGGGACGCAATGCTCGACAGTACGTGATGGGGAATTACGCTCTGGATAGAATCGCGGAGTCGGAAGTGGCTCTGCTGGAGGAGACAGCCCGCCTTTGATGCCAATGCGCTGTCAAAGAGGTGACCACGCCTCATGCATAGCTGATCCCAAAGTCACAGTGCTGATGTCCGTATATAATGGACAAGATTTTCTCGAAGAAGCAATCCAGAGCATTTTGGACCAGAGTTACGCGGATTTTGAATTCCTTATTATAGACGACGGTTCCACCGAACCCCTTGATCGCTTAGCCGACCGGTACAAAGATAAACGAATTGCGGTTCGACGTCATGAAAACATGGGGCTTACCCGTTCCTTGAACAAAGGCCTCGCTCTGGCACGCGGGAAATACATCGCACGAATGGATGCGGATGATGTTAGCTTGCCGAACAGGCTGGAAGCACAAGTGCACGAACTTGACTTGGACAAGCGACTCGATCTGGTAGGCTGTTTTTTTGACATTGTCGATGACGAGAACCGGCTCATCGAAAGAAAAGAGCTGATCACCGATCCGGTTTACAGGCTTTGGCGGTTACAATTCCATAACAATTACGGACATGGCACGGTGATGCTCAGAAAAGAGTCGATACTGAATGCCGGCTCGTATGATGAAAGTCTCTCATACGCCCAGGATTACGACCTCTGGTCTCGTATTTCAACAAGGCACAACACCACCATCATACCTGATGTTTCTGTATCTTTACCGCATGGTGGAGCAAGGCACGCAAGCATCTGTCAAAAACTTCGACGTTCAGCTCTCGAATGCATTGCGTGTGAGCAACCGCAATCTGATGGCTTGTGATCCTCGTCTCAGCGAAGCAGACTGCGAGGAGGTCCGAGCGCTTTACTGGAAGTGCGGTCGCGACAGTATCTCGGTTCAGACGGTGGAGTTGCTACCGGGTCTTTTTGAAGGTTTTTGCATACGTTTCGGCATCGTTAATGAGGAGAAGTCCAGACTGGCCCAACGCATAGCTGCGGACATAATTTCAGAGGCGGGCAAAGCCGGCGGCTTGAGTTCAAGCGAACAGGAAAAAATCATCGAACAGTCGCTGTCACTAGTGGGAGGGGCCTCAACATCGAGAGATTCCCGCAGTCCCACATAAGCTTCCCGCGTGGGAAGGCTTCGCGCAATTCTCTCCTCCAATCTATTGAACTGCGAGTGTTCAATACATTGACGCCATCGCGTAAAATTAGGTTTGGGCCAGCAGCAAAATGTTCTTGAGTTTAGCAGAACTATTCCCTATTATGAGGGGTTAGGATGAGTGCCACATTGTAGACGGTCGAGCCCTCGCGACAAAAGCAGTCACGCCAAACTGGGCAGAGGCTCTGCATGAGACCGCAACTTAGAATTTGGCCTTTCAGAAGGGCCGATTATAGTACCCGCACTCGTTCTGGGGTTGAATTCGAAGCAGATCTGACATCCCTTTTTAAGATCTCGGAAGATGTTCGTGGCGCGGTGAGATGGCCGAAATGACCGAGTTCGCACCGGTTGTGTGACACTTCAATTTCTGCCGGAGTTGTAGCTGTAGGAGAAAGGACATGATTGCTCAGCATCTTAGATACAGGGTGGCCGAGTTTCTGAAGAGATTTTTTCCGGCACCCGAAAACCTAGAAATAGAAAGCTTGAAACGAGAGCTAAAGGAATTGAAGGAGGGCCTGCAAGCCGTTCAATGGGGTGAGATAAAATCCGTCAGGCGCGAAATTGAGTCCTTGCGCACGGATCTGCAGGACGCTGACGATAAAGACTTGTGCCTAATGAGACAGGAAATAGACATCCTCCGTAACGAGATTCAGGAAGACATTGCTGCCATTCACAGGCTCGAAATTCTTACGCTATCCCAAAGAATCTCCCTGCTCAATGACTTTGGGAAGGCACTCCCCCCAACCGTCCCGGGAAGAACCAAGAAGTCCCTGAAACCGCATGGCTACAGCTTTGGGATCATCACCAACGGTAAACGAAATGAGAAATTGGCCAATCTGATAGAATCAATACGAAATCAGAATCTGTCCGTTGAACGCTACGAGATCCTGATCGCTGGTTGTGTTGACGAGATCAGGGGCTATGACGGAATCAGAAAGTTTTCCATGGCCCAAGCAGCCTCTGAGGGGAGGCTGGGGGCTATGCGCAACGTTCTCGCCAAAGCAGCTGTATTCAACAAGTTCGTGAGTTTAGATGACGATTTCTTGCTCCATCCAAAGTGGGCGGAAGCTGTGGAAGAGATCAGCGGAGATTTTGACATCGCCACAGGCATAATAGTGAATCCGGATCTGTCCCGATATTGTGATTGGGTAAATATTATTGAGAACTATACGTTTCTCCGGGCTTATCATGAAGCGTTCGACAAATGCCAATATGTCACCGGAGGGTACGGCATATACAAAGATTTTATATTCCTCGAACACGCCTGGAACGATGATCTGGGTTTTTATCAGGGCGAAGATGTCTCCTTCTCAAAAAGATTGTTCGACGCGGGATATCAATTGAAGTTTGTTCCAAAGGCAGTAGTGATGCATGATGACGAAAATTACCGGCAGAAGGGCTACGGTGTCATCAGGCTAAAATCCGCCGAGCAACCTGCAGAAGGTTGGCCGATCACCTTGCGAATCGAGAAACTCTGTCCAAGGACCCTGTCTTGACGCAGGGAGCGCCCTCCCGCTTTTGTGGCCAAGTTCAAGCGCGACTACGGCGTGGATGCTTTCATAGTATTCTTGAACTTCCGCAAAGGCGTCTCCAGATAATGGCTGCTAGGATAAATAAATAACGGTTGCCGTGTTCGGCTTCACCGTCCAAAGAAAGTCCATTTTTTGTCTTGATAGAGGGGTACACCTCAGACTACAGCGACTCAACAGCTATTCGAGTATGCTCGCATTTGTCTCGTCTTGCAGATCGAGTGTTGCGAGAACCTCGAGCAACTCTGACCAGCGTCCTTGCGTCATTTTCTAATCAGGCCAAAATTCTCCGAGGTCTCAGAAAACCCTTGCAACGGTCAGATATTGGGGGGTAGGATGGCAAGATTCCCCCCCCCCCAAATAACCTCTGCATGGGGTGGCGGTTAGATCTCCTTTGGTTTAGGAGGCGTCTTATGAAGAAGTTTCTCATGCTATTAACCTTGATGGCTTTCATGGTGGCTGCTCCTTTGGCAATGGCCGCGGACAAGGAAATCAATTGCTGTGTTAAAGGCGACTGTCAAAAGATGACCAAGGCGGAGTGCAAGAAAGCGAAGGGTAAGGTGGTAAAAGACTGCACCAAGGACTGCAAACCACCGAAGACCAAGAAGTAGTTGTTGTGACTTTGGAGAAGCCGTCAAGGGTACCGATGAACTGAACCTCCGACGGCTTCTTCAACAATCCGGTAGTACATATCAATCCGCCGCGTGGGTCGGCAAAGCATGGATCGTTGACCGGCCTGTGTGAAAAGGGATAGGTTTATCCCAAATGGCAGCCCTCTGTCGTCCTCTCAGATGGGATGCTTGTTGCTATTTTTTCTGCCATTCGGCTGGATGCCCAGTCTGTTTTCCGCTGCACTAAGAATCGCCTCCAGCATTTCTCTGTAAGAAATACCTGCGAAACCGGCCATTTTGGCAAGATGGCCGTCCCAGCACCAGCCTGGATTCGGGTTTACTTCGAGCAGTTTCGGATTGCCTTCCCCGTCCAGCCTCCAGTCGAAACGGCAATAATCCCTGCATTCGAGCCTCTCGAACAGTCTCAGGCACCATTCCACTATGGATTTCTCCACATCTTCGGGCAGATAAGCGGGCACTGACTTGACCTTCCAATAGGGGGAATCCGGCCGCCATTTTGCTTCATAACCGCAGATGCGCGGTAAATGATCGGGGATCGCGGAATAATCCTCTTCTGAAACCGGCAGTACCGTGTAACCTTCCAGCGGATTACCAATGATGCCCACGCTGATATCATTTCCTGTGAGGAATTCCTCCACGAGTATCGGTTTGTCGTACCCGAATTTGTATCGAATTTCTGAGATCGCATTCAAAGCTTCTTCCAGGCTGCTTGCCACACTTCGCTGGGTAATGCCGAAGCTGGAGTCCCCAAAGTTAGGTTTTATCATGACTGGAAAAGAGAAAGGCAGCTCGAAGGCCGTGTCTTCCGGCTTTACAAAAAACGCCCGCGGCACGGGGATCTTCATCTCCTTGGCAATGCCACGCACCAGTGATTTGTCATAGCAATAAGCCAAACATTGCGGACCGGCGCCCGTGTACGGAAGCTCCAGTTGTTCCAGCAGTGCCGGGACATGCAGCTCTTGGCGCGGGTCGTTCTTGTACCCTTCGTCGCATAGATTCATCACCAGGTCACTTTTGCCGTTTATTTTTTTCAAATCGTGTATGAGCGTATCGTGATTGTCCAGGTACTTGAATCTGTATTGGGGGAGCCCTTCGAGAGCAGACTTTACTTGCTCGATGGTGTAGAAATCATCGTCGTCGAAAATTGCTGAGGGCTTTAAAGGATCCGGTTTGGTGGGGTCGCCGAAGAGGACAACAACATTGGTCACACCTTGAGCCTCGTTTCAACCTGATCGGGGTGCAGACCTTTTCGACTCGGGCCGTAACTATTATGCGCTGCTCCATCATCCCCAGGTCCTGATTTCGCAGCGAATTAGGCGAGATTTGCCCGTGAACCGTGCAATGGGTGAAGCCGGCTTCTTTGAGTAATCCGATAATACCTTCCTTTGAATAGAGCCGTTCCGCGTAAAACTGATCGGCTATCACTCCCTTGCTGCAGTTTGTAACTACTTCTCGCGATATGAGGCGCTCTCCATCCGCTGAAAGAGAACGCTCTCTGCAGACGAAGTGCTTTTTATCAATCCATTCCCAAGAACGGGACTGGAACCTATCCCTCAAGTAATCTCCGTCGGTTACGTCGAGGAGGCATAGACCGTCGGGGCGCAAAATCCTGAACACCTCTTTGAGCACCCGCAGATCATCCCTAACGGTTTCGAAATAACCAAAACTGTTACCTAGTATCATGACACAGTCGAAGGCGTCCGGCGAGTAGTGAGTTTTTCTGGCATCCCCCTCTCTAAATTTGACACCAAGGCCCTCTCTGCTCGCGAGCCCTCTGGCCTTTGTGATGAGATAGCGGGAACGATCCAACCCTTCGACGTTTCTGAAGCCTTTGCGGGCAAGTTCCAATGAATGGCGTCCCTGTCCGCAGCATAAGTCCAGTATTCTCGAGTCCTGCGAAAGTTTGGCCACGCTGACAAAGAACTCTACTTCGCCGCTGGTTATTTGCTCGTCCGCTACGACATCCGCATCTGTTTTGAGATAGAGGGCGTTAAAAATTGAACGCCACCAGTCAGGGCTGACGTGCTCTTCGAGGTTGGAAACGGGACCCAACATCATGGCTTTCGTTTGGCCGTTCTTAGGACGCTGAGGAAGCCTGCGGAGAGGCTTTCTTTCATTCATAGCTCTGCTCCTCCGGGGGGAGTGTAAGTCTTAGGTCTGTGGCACCGGTCCTCGCCTATTCAGTAGCCGTTTCTGGTCTTTACACGAGTTCAAGCAATCGGAAGAAACGGCTCCGTCTCGGCCATTTTTTTGTTCATGGGATTTACACAAAGCCGACTATTTTCTCAACCGCTTTTTTCCATACCTGCAAATTAATCTTGAGCCGGAATACCCGAACGGAATAATTGACGCAATCGGGGGGAGTGCTATAACAGTAGATAAATACAAGGGGGTAACGGAAAGATGAGAACGAGCAATCCCGCGCTTAATGACCGGACGTTTACCCAATTCGGTTACGTACAAACCGGGGAAGCGATGACCGTTCAGGGGGCTGTAAACAAGACCGCGCTTCTGTTGGCCTGTGTGCTTCTGACCACGGCGTGGACGTGGCATCTTTTTTTCCTTACTTCGAATCCGACTTCCGTCATGCCCTGGATGATGGGAGGCGCAATCGGGGGGTTAGTAGTTGCTATTGTAACTGTGTTCAAACAACAGTGGGCCCCGGTGACCTCACCTATCTATGCGCTTCTTGAAGGCCTTTTCGTAGGCGGCATGTCGGCTTTGGCCGAATCTCAGTATCCCGGTATAGTAATTCAGGCAGTGGGACTCACTTTCGGGACTTGCCTGGCGGTATTGATGGCCTACACCTCCGGACTCGTAAAAGCAACTGAGAATTTCAAAATGGGAGTGGTGGCTGCCACGGGGGGAATTGCTCTGGTCTACTTGGCGACGATCGTTTTGAGCCTGTTTGGGGTGCGTATGCCCTACATCCATGACAACGGCCTATTTGGCATAGGATTCAGCGTATTTGTGGTCATCATTGCCGCGCTGAACCTCGTCCTGGATTTTGATTTTATTGATAACGGAGCACGACACGGGGTGCCGAAGTACATGGAATGGTATGCCGCCTTTGGCCTAATGGTGACCCTGATCTGGCTCTACATCGAGGTACTGCGGTTGCTCATAAAATTGAGGAGCCGGGATTGAGAGATGTGAGAAAGGAGTGGCGACAGAAGATTTTGCTTCCTGCGCTTTCTCTTTCCGCAATATCCCGCTTGTCGGCCCCAGCGCAGATGCATTGCTTGCGGGGTAACCCGGGCAATGTGCCGGGGTCTCATCATTTTACATTGCCCCAAGATTATTGACTGCAGAAGAAGGACGGTGAAATGCCGATGCTTTTTGCAAGAGACAAAAGCAGAGCTCTGTTTGAGGCCGTTCAAAAAAATCGACCTGAGCAGGTGAGACAGCTTTTGGGAAAGGGGGTGGATGTCAATTCACGAGACGAATTAGGGGCTACTCCACTGATGAAGGCCATGTACGCCGGCTATTATAGAGTGGTCAAAGAACTTCTTGAGTGGAGACCCGATTTGAACGCCCAAGACGAAAAGGGCCTCACCGCCTTGACGGTGGCTTGCCTCACAGGCCAAACAGTGGTGGCCAAAATACTCTTGGAACGGGGGGCTCGCCTCCAAGCCAAGGACAATCAAGGTTACACTCCGTTGATGGCCTCGGCCTATTACGGGCATACGGAACTAGTGATCATGCTTCTAAATGCCGGCGCCAGCTTAGAAGCGCGAACGTCGGATGGCAAGACTGCGCTTATGGTGGCATTGACAGCCGGCCGACCCATGATTGTCACGAGGCTTTTGGACAAGGGGGCCGATGTCAACTCTCAAGACGATGCCGGACGGTCACCCTTGATGATTGCGGCATTTGATGGCCATTTGGGCATGATGAACCTGCTTTTGAAGCGGGGAGCGGACGCGAATGCCGTTGATAAAGCGGGAAGAACAGCACTGGCGAAGGCTGCGCATAAAGGTTTTCGGGAAGTAGTCGAGATCCTACTCGAAAAGGGGGCCAATCCTGACATTGCAGACAATGCCGGATGGACCCCTCTCATGGTAGCCTCTGACAGGGGACATCTGGCTGTAGTGAAATCTCTTCTCGACAGAGACGTCGAGATCGATCGCCAGGACAAGGCAGGACGCACGGCCCTCATGTGGGCTGCACGGGTGGGTCGGACATCAGTGGTTAACCTTCTGTTGGACCGGGGGGTGGACTTTGACATTGCGGACAATGCCGGCATGACCGCTCTGATCTGGGCTTCACAGGAATCCCACGGGGAGATCGTGGAACTGCTCTTGGAAAGAGGAGCAACAATCACACCTGAAGCCGAAAAGACCATTACAACCATGCTTGAGGCTTCTGATGAAGGTGACACCGATACTTTGGAACTGACCTTGGACCGCGGGTTCCTTGTCGAAGCAGACGTCAAATATGGCAACAGAGATCTGATCGATGCGGCAGGTGCGGGACTGGTACACGGATGTGCGGAAAATATTGGACCAAGGCGCAGATGTAAACGTTCGGAATAAATATGCCCTTACGCCTCTGATGAGAGCTGCATACAAGGGCCACGCGGAAGTGGTACGGCTCCTTTTGGAGCGTGGCGCAGAAGTTGACACTCAAGACAACAGCGGCAAGACCGCTCTCATGAAGGCGTGTGCCACAGGGCAAATGGAGGTCGCGAGAATTCTGCTGGAGCATGGCGCAGAGATAAACGCAGCCAACAAGCATGGACTCACTGCTCTGATGAGAGCCTCTTACAGGGGTCTGAGTGAAGTGGTGGCGTTTCTCTTGGAACAGGGAGCTGACGTTGAAGCCAAAGATAAAGCAGGACTTACGGCTATAACCTGGGCATCGATCAAAGGCCGGTCCCATGTGGTCCGGCTGCTCGTCGATGCAGGTGCCAGAACTGATCTTCCTACTCAGATTGCAGATGCCTCTTTGAGTACCGATTTCGAAACTGCCCAGACTGAAACTCCAGCCAGTTTCATGAAAAGCGATGACGATACCGGAGAGGTCGAAATAGACGCTGAAGTTCTCATTGAGGCGTGCATAGGGGGCACTTCGGAGGATGTGAAGCGATTACTGCACGCGGTTGTGGACATCAATGCGAAAGATAAGGCGGGAAGGACGGCCTTGATGTGGGCATGTTATCGGAATCGCAGCGAGATTGTGAAATTATTATTGAGCCACGGCGCGAACGTCAATGTTCACGATAATGCCGGAAGGACAGCCTTGATGTGGGCCGCGCTCTACGGAACACCGGAAATATTGGAAATCTTGCTGGACGAAGAAGTGGCCATAGATGCCAAGGACAATAATGGCCGAACGACCTTGATATGGACCTGCATCGGTGGCAGGCCCGATGTCGTGAAGCTAGTGCTTGCCACGGGACCGGATCTTGAAGCCGTTGACAATGATGGCAGAACAGCTCTCATCTGGGCGTGCGATAAAGCCCAGTCGGAAGTGGTCAAAATGCTGCTGGAGTGGGGGGCGGCTGTTCAAGTGGCCGATCATGGCGGAAAGACGCCGTTTGCTGTAGCTTCCGAGCGCAGGTATCCTCAAATGATTAAAATACTGGAAGAGTACACGAAATCGGGACTCGCCTGAACTCGCGGACGCAGGGTTGCGCGACTGCCTCTTAGCCCTTCGTCCTATTTATTGCTGTCACAAGATCCGCTGCGTCCATTAGCAATTGAGGCGGATCCGCCGCTGTTATGATGACATGCAGTTCCGGCGGACGGTTCAACAAGAAATCGACAACTTCGTGTGCGTCAATAGCTTTGTGAGCAAGCAAATACATGAACTCGTTCAGCACTACCATCTGGAATGTGTCCAGAGCTTATAGTCTCCCTGGTGAATTGCCAGGCTTTACGCGCGGCCTCCGGATCGGGGAGAGAGTTTTCGGATTTTGCTGCCAGGTCTTTTCCCAATGCATGCACGGTCAACAAGTCTCTGAATCTTTCAGAAAAATGAGATCTGATGATCCAAGACTCGCCGCCGAATTCGATGACGCAGACATTAACTCCCTGCCCCAGCGCCCGAAAAACCTGCCCAAAGGCTGAAATGGTTTTGTCTTCGGCATTACCGCTCAGGACCATAAGCAAGCCTTTTTTCATCCGATTCTCCTCGCGATGCCCGTTGTCCATATCATTCCCCGGACTCTAAAGTGCGACGTTTCTTTATACCCCTTGGCAATAGTTTTGGGAATTTTGCCATTGCCAAAGAAGTAACGCATAAGAGCAGTGTCATTGCGAGGAGTGAAGCGACGAAGCAATCTGTTTTTGCTGTTTGGGAGATTGCCACGGGCTTGCGCCCTCGCAATGACAGTCGCAGTATGTGCCCGGCGAATGATTTCGATAGTTTTTGTCATGTCACTGGTGTCATAATTGGGCTGAATTGTAGCATGCACTTGACCGCGAACCGGTCCGGAACTAACGTTTGAAGAACAGCCTCAACAACGGAGGAGGCCGAAATGGGGCTCGGAAAGGAGAAGACAAAAATGGAAGGGTCTCACGAGCACGGCCATGAACATGGCCACGAGCATACACACCGCCATGTGCACGAGCACGCCCATGGCGACGAGGTCCATACACACGAACATGAGCATGTCCACAGCCACGAGCATACGCACACTCACTTACACGAGCATGAGCACCTAGTAGGGGCATCCGGTCACTCTCATGAACATACCGGCGCTCACGGTCCCCACGAGCATGTCCATTTAGGACATGAGGTCGAAGTCCACGAGCACGTTCATGCGTAAAAGGTGGCAAAAGTGCCAAATCTCAGACGGGTGGCTCTATAGATTGATACTAGTCTGACGATGATTTTACGGTCGATACCGGACATTTGGCTGTACGCACTACGTTTTCTGCTGTACTGCCCAGGATTAGATGTCTGAAGCCCGTCCACCCATGAGTCCCCATCACTACAAGATCCACAGACTCTTCATCGGCGAAACGGACAATTTCATTGGCTGGTACACCGATACGAGAATGGGTGGTGACATCAGGGAGCGTTTTTCTGCACTCTTCCACGAGTGCCAGAAAGCCTTTTTCAACGGATTCTTCTATAGCCTTGAGCACTTCCTGGACATTGACAGGGACAGCCATCTCGAATGCCGGGAACCCGAGCCTTGACGAATTAACCACATGGAGAATTGCAAGTCCCGCTCCGAATGCTTGAGCATAATCAATCGCAATTTCACGTGCGGGCCGTGAGTTTTCTGAGAAATCAGTGCAAAGAAGGATCTTTTTCGGAACCATTGTGCTTACCCCCTTCCCTCATCAGGGCGTGTTATGCGAACCACAGCCCCCCAGTATGGTGCATCCACCATATCAGAATTGTCTCAGAATCAAAATCGGTTATCCTGGAGAGAAGGTTTGTAATCCATAATAGTGCCGTCGGTGGCAGGACCCCTGTCGAGCTTGCCTATCCAGTATCCGGGGAAGGAGCGGCACTGGCTCACACCAATGAGCGATCATACAGGCGATATTAGGAACTCTTAGGTCTCGGAATGATTCTCCACAACCGGAACCGTCTCGACGCATCAGCCTCCGGAATTGCTTCAAGGTCCAATCCGAGGCTGTGCAATGCTCTTACGGTCTCATTGAAGAGACTCTGATCGAGAGCGTCCGAGAAAAAGTAAGCCGGCCTTCGAGTTGTGATCAAGTTCTGTAGCTCTCCTTGACCTCTGACCCAGGTCTGCTCATAAGAGACTCCGGAGCGTGTCAGCTCGATGGTGGGTCTGCCGGATAGATAATGAAGAATTCTTGGATGCATGGTCATAACGACTCCATCTGAGGTCTGTGTCCGGAGCCAACGGGCGGCTTTGAAATACGGCAGGTCTCGTTCAGATTCCGCGCCCCCTGTCTCAATTGCGGTCCGTGCCTGGTAAATCGTAATCAAGTTGTGTCCGAGGTTAAGAAGCGCAAGGAGCAAAAAGAGGCCAACCAGTATAAATTCGGGTCTGGGAAATCTGCCAGTAGGACTCTGGAACCTTTCATTTATCCATTTGGAAACCGTCAGCACCCCCAGCGCAAGAAACAAGTATAGCCCGGGGATGAGTAGGATTAAATATCGGCTGCCAGCCGGCATGAGGAACAACCCGCAGAATTGAATTGCAATCATTGGAAGAAAAAGGCGTTCTCTCCGTCTAAATGCCACCCACATCCCGACAAGAACCAGTACAGGAGCAATCCATTCTACGACGCCGGTTTTGAAAACTGCGCCTGTGAGTGCGTAGCTCGTTTCCTGAACATATTCCCAAACGGACGTTAATGTGACCTCGATCTGATATGCCAACGTTCTTCCCGTTATTGCAGTGACATAAGTGCCCTCGTTGACTGAGATGGGAAAGAAAGCCTTGTAAGATTCCCACACTGCGATAGGAGCCGCGGCTAAAAGTAGAAATAGGAGTGTGCAAGCTACACGCCGTAATTGCACCAGATCTTTCCACGCGCAAAAAAGAAAGAACCCTGTGGTGGCCACAAGTCCCAGTCCGTTGACCCGTATGAGAGGGGGTATTCCCGCAGTCAAAGCGGCCAATAATGTCCATCTGAAGCTGGACGGATTCCCCGCCGCGGAAAGGGCGGCGTGTAGGCTACAAAGGCCGAAGAAGGCAAATGGAACATCTGAAGAGGTGAACGTCGAATTATGCAGAGAGTACATGATTTACAGCAAAGAGCCCCCCGACCAAAACGGCTGCATCAGGGCCGCACAGCCTGAAGATTAACGAGAACCCCGCTCCACGGTCGATAGCCCCATCAAGGCCATGAGCATTCGATAAGTTAGGAAGCTCTCGCCAAAAAGGCGCGCTCCAACAGCTACGATGGCAGGGAAACCGGGGGGGACGTACGTATGTGGCTCACCGTTAAAAACATATCCGCGTCCATCGGCCAGAGACTCCCCCAGTTCCAGGTAGAGCGCACTGTCAGGTGTTGCCTTCCAGGAATCGTTTACAATAAGGAAGAACTGCAAGACGATGATGATTGCGAGGACGAGACCGCGGCGTCTCGTGTACACCCCTTGCAAGACCTCGCTGATCTCATTGAATTGGGAGAATTTCGAAAATCTAATGCTCTTGCTCCTCACGACAACAAGGCCGCTACGTTTTCTTATGTCCAACTTTGCTCTGATCACGCAGGAACACGGCCCATGCTATGGGCAAGCCGACGATCCACAATAATCTGGCTCGTATATTGGTCAAAGCCGAAAATTGTGATCTTAACCCGAAGTTGGAATGAAACGAAAATCGTGAATAGTGAATCGCACAGCGAACAAAAAACAAGGGATCGTCAAAAAACCAGTCAATTTGCTCCGTCAATACTGACAAGAGCGCGAACCGGCCTCCAGCAGCATTGTCGGCAGGAGAGCCACCGCGCATTAGCGATGGCTGATCCTGCCAGTACACGCGCAGCATTTCATTGACATATAGGGTCTTGTACCTTCTGGCAATTTTCGTCCATACGATTGCCTCAGGAAAGTATCTGACCTCAATCTCCGGAAATGGATATTCTCTCATCACATCCGTTCGAATACAAAGCCACATCTCGTCCTTTATTTTGAATTTGTAGATCATCTCCAGATGGTTGGACACCATAGTATCGCCGGGTAATGGAACCCCGACAAGATGGCCGTCCTGTTCTTGGCACAGAGATGTCACGCCGCAAAAAAGGGAGCGTTCGCCTTCAGGAATGGTTTGCCAGTGGTAAGCAAAACGCTCCAAAGCCTCAGATACGCACGTGTCATCGGAGTCCAATATGATGAAAAAAAAGCCGTTAGCCTCTTGAACTGCACGGTTTATTGCAAAGTGTTTCCCGCAATGCGACTGAGAAAGATATCTTATGCGAAAAAAAGAAGGGCCGTGTAGCCAACTCTCGACAAGGCTTCTCGTATCGTCCGATGACCCATCATCGACTAGGACCCATTCGAAATCCTGCAGCGTTTGTTTTTTCAAAGCGTGGTACACTCTTCCCAGAGTGTGTCGCGCGATTGTACGTTGGCGTAAATACTGTAAAAAGGGGCGACGTTTTTTTTGCTCTCTCCAATGAAACTTTTGTAATACCGTATCCTGGATTGCGCTTTTGAAGATCTGTTGGATGGGAGTCGAGTGCCAAGCACGGAACCCTCGAAGAGTTTTCCAGAGCGCTATCCCTGGCCCCTCTTGTCTTTTTCGCTGCGGATGGCCGTGCGAACCTTCGACTTCCCGGTCGATGCTGCACGCGCATCTCGCAATGGACTACCTGCTTTCTCTCTTCCGCCCTTCTCCTGGTGAGCAACTTCGGGCAAAGCTAAGGTTACCGCAGATCTTCCTCGAAAGGCTAATCTTCGCGGCGCTTGTAAACCCACCCTGCCACTTGGGACAAATTGTCAACCCTGAATTTTGAAAACCAAGCATAGGAATCCCGGTACCCAAGATTGAAGGCGGGCCTGATAGCGCGGGTACAAAGGGTGAGTTTCCCAGACGCCTTTGCCGTCAATCAAGTTGCCAAGAATAACATAGTCGGGAAGCTTGTTCGCGGAGATTTTATCGTGCATGTTCACGACCGTTGCATTCACGAATGGGAAAGGAGGATCGTTGATGGGGTTGGGTCTAGTGAAAACGCCGAAAATAGGCCGTCGACCTGTAGGCAAAGAATTGCTCCATGCAAGCGCCTGTTCATACCACGGCTCATCCCAAATCGTGTCCCTAGCGAAGAGTCCGGTGAAAAAACACCCCGGGAGAAACAATAGGACCAATATGGCTGTCTTGAAAGACCTTGCCCCACTAGGCAAGCAATGAAAGATTCGGCAAAGCCCATATCCGGCAAACAGGCACACCAGTGGGCCAAGAAAAACGGATATTCGCTCGCTAGCGAGTGATAATGAAATGAACAACAGGAGACAACTAGTAACAATCGCCAACCGTTTAATCACTCCGTCCCCACGAAGAATTGCATGCGCCAACCCGAAAATTCCAATTAAGGCAACCGGAAAGCAGTACCGCGCGAATGAATACCGCGTCAAAGAAGCTGACCGCCTTGTTCAACGAAATGACAGCGTATCCGTAACCACCACCCGCACCCCCGCGAGTTAGACATAGAAGGAATCTGTCCCAGGAAATCACTGCATACGGATTAGTGAGCAGAAAAGTGACAATCATAACGCCAAAAACTATTGTAATCCTGAGAATTGTTCCGCGTGGGTCTTTCCGGTCAAAGAGAAGCACTGGGAAAAAGAGCCCAATAAGACCAGCCGGCAGAGAGGCCCCGGTCGCCCATCCGGCAAAAAATGCCGCTAAGGCAAGATGCTTTGTGGAAGAGCCATTAAGAAAGCTAATGAACAAGTGGAGGCTCAGAACGGCCCAGAAAGCGGCATAAATATGTGGTTTGCTCAGCAGACTTTGGTTCAGGGCCAATCCTGAGCACGCAAAGGTGAGCATCGCGGTGGTTCCACACAAGCGCCCTGCTATCTTGTCCCCAAGCTTGCCCAATAAAACGAGTATTCCCAGCAGGGCCACAACATTAAGGCCGCGCCCCGCAGTGTTACATGATGCTAATATCCCGCGGGTGCTCAAGATAATAAGATACGTCGGTGGTCACGTGGCACAAACCGACTACCTTAGCTACGTAGATAAGAAATCCTAATGGATATAAGTAAGATCCTCCGTAGTAGAACCAACTCCCGGGATCAAAATTCAGTTGACCTGGGTTCATCCTCGACAAGGTATTATAAGTAATAGTTTCATCCCAAGCACTCCCGGAGACAATGAATGAACGCAAATCTATTACACGGTCTTCCTCACTAGAAACATTGGGGAACCCCCGTTGACCGGAAATCTTCAAGTCAGCCGACAGCGCCTTGGATTGCCTCAGTCTCTGTGCCTTAGCGCTCTCCTCAAAGTCGCGCCTTTTAAGAGCATCTTCACGCACGTTGTGGTGAGAAGCATTTTCTGTCGATCAGAAAGAGATTGTCCGTGCAGGAGCAATCCCATTCGCTTCACGTCTGGGAGGCCCCATTGGATGCCCAATAACAGCACCGATCCGATGAGAAGTAAAATAACCCTTTTTTCCCATGAGAAGCCTGGATAGAAGCGCTCCACTATATCCACCTGCGTGCCGCTATGATTTGCCACTTTTCTAAACGCGCCAATGGCCTCAGATTAAAGATCATCTAGAGGAATCCCGCGCACAAACTGTTTGCAAGGAAGGCCGAGGTTCCATTGCTTGATCTCACAAATGGGCGATCGGATGAACGCGCTATGCCTTTTCTCAGGCGGAAGCGCTCTGGCGCGTGAATGCTCATTCGATCATGATTTGACTCGGTGAGTATCCAGAATTGCACGAGAATTCCGTCCATGCAATCGAATTTTACGGCTTCACGAAAAACAGAGCGCGGTATCCGAAGGGGCTGAGAAGGGCGGCAGCAATCGGGACCAATTTTACCAGTCCTAATCTTGAGAGTGTCCTGTGAATGAATTGACCTTTTCCGCCACTGTGTTTCCAAAAGTGCTTTTCAACAAACTCTATGCCCCTGAAAGATCCGTCGGCAAGCTTCACAAGGCGCTTCTTACTCAAATACTTGGTCTCCGCCTTAAGAAACTCGTGGTTCTTTCTTGCAACCTCTCGGGCCGTGCACGCTTGCTGAGACTTGTCCCGCAACCCTAGCAAAGCCCACAAGTACAGGTAACTGTAAGCTTGAAACAAGGTTCCAAAGGGAACACCTATGTGCGGCTCCAGGATACAGTACCGAGAGGGGAAAAAGTGGAGACTTCTTCCGCCGCGTTTTAAAACTCTATTAATTTCTGACAGAGCCTCGGCATGGTGTTGAACGTGCTCCACGACGTCCCAAGATATGACAAAGTCAAAGTGCTCGTTGTCGAACGGTATCTTGTAGTCCTTTGCTCGTATGAGAGTTAGCGGCTGCTCTCCCGGGCTGGACAATCCCTCTGCCTCAATGAGACGCTCAGCTTCCCCGGTAGCAGGCACTATGTCCGTTCCGAATGCTCGGTAGCCGAGTTTTCGGAACGTGGTAAACCATTTTGCCTTCGCCGCAACCGAAATCAAGGATAGAGTCGTCCATCTTGACCGGTTTTCCCATTTCTGTGAAAACACTTAGTAGCGACCGCACGTTGCGGAAGGCCTGGCCATACTCGATGTCATCAGGTACCCGAACAGTTTCTGAATCATGGCATCAACGGTCCATCTGTGAGGATGGTCCATTATTTCGTTTGTTGATCCACTGTGAAACCCGAGGTCTGCTACTCCCGAATTTCGCGGGAAGCTCAACGGTTCCGACATGTGCCACCTCCTTTAGAGTGGTTGGACTTCAACCGAAAGCTCCCACATAGAGAAGCAATTTTGATGCCGTTGCGAAGGAAACAGCGAACTGCTGTGATCTGCTGATCCGGCCCGGAATTTAGCCCTTTCTGTATAGCGGTAGATTGTGCGAGCGCGCTCCCGCCATTCGACGTGTGGAACCGGGTCCGCTGTTGTGTGGAATAGAATCTTCACCCTCATACGTACAGGTTGAATTAACAATTTCGTAACATCGGCTTTGAAGCTCAAGACATATTACCCATAAAATCGACTTATTGTGTTATGCCTATTTTATTCTTCTGGACCACCGGAATCCGATTTGATATAGTCGATCCGTTAAGTGATTCATTCAGAATGAGTCTCTAAAGGCCCCGGTGAAGATTTGAACAAGGGGTTTATTATTCCTATAAAGGGGGAATTGTGATGAAGAAGTTGTTGGTCATTTTAACTATGCTGGCTTTCGTTGTTACCGTTAGCCCGGCTTTTGCCCGCGAACCGGAGCAGGAGGGGCAGGCTGAGCCGAACATCAACTGCTGCTTTCAAGACGGCCAATGTTTGAAAACAAAGAAAGACAACTGCGCACTCAAAACCGGGATAGTCGTAGGCGATTGCAAAGATTGTCCTGGAGTTTGGGGCAAAAAAGGGCAAAAGAAGTAAGTTTGTGGTGTGGGCGGGGCATCCTTCAATAGATGCCCCGTCGCGACGTCAGCAGCGCGACTATAGCTGTGACCCGCGCTAGGGGTACGGCCAATGCGGCAATGGTCGTTTCTTCCCAGTTTTGCTTTTAAAATGGCCCCAAAGTCCGATTGTAGTTCTGACCACTGGTATTTAATGGTGCGTTTCCGCACTGCCGATCCCGCCTCTGTAGGTGTCGATATCCCCTTTCTCTTTAAGTGATAGAGAAGCGATCACCACGCACCTCTGCGTGAAACCGGTCTTTATAATCATTTCCAGTTCAGGTAATTGACATAAAATTTCTTTTCTTGAATTCTTGTCGGAGGATCTGCATCTCTCTTTAATAGGTGGAGTGTGAGTAAGGAGGTCGGCATGTCAACTTGTTCGGTGGCACAATCACAGGCAGCAAAAAAATGGCCGGAAGGGATCATCTCCGCCAAGCTGACGATGAATCCTTATCTTCTGGCAATGGCTTTCGAGGAGTCAATGAAGGCCGGGTCGCAGCTTTGGGAGTATATCAACGCTGCTCTCTGGGAGAAGCTCGGTGAACCTGACCGGGATAAGCTCTTGGAATTTGCAGCAAACATGGAAGTGTTCGACGAAGATCCCAAGTGGAAAAAACGCCTCAAGATTGCCGCCCGGTACGAAATAGGATTGGAAGAATTCAGAAAAGAGTTGGGTGACGAGCCATTTCCGGCCACAAATGTTTCAGAAGGGAACGGTGGCGCCCAAGGTGACTGAGTCACCGCAAAAGGAGGCATCTCATGCCGATTCTTAACTACAAGTGTCGCGAGTGCGGCAAAGAGTTCGCGAAAATTTTTGTCGCGGAGGGAAATGCTCCCCGCGAATGCCCCGTGTGTCACGCTTCTGAACTTGAGGAATTGGGCCCGGCCTTCAATCCGGATCGCAAGTTGTTAGCGAGGCTTATGGGCGTGTCTTGCGAAAGCTGCGGAGGCGAAGGCTCATGTTCCACAGATCCATCGTCCTGATAAGCCTATTTCCGGAGAGTTGCTCCGGCATGACTGCTGATTTGATGGGGAACTGCGGAAATACCATGGGAGTCCTATAAAATTGGGGAAGATCGAGCGGGTCCAGCCATGATCGCCGTTGGACTTTTTGAGGGGCATGCCCTGACGGACGAGGAGCCCTCGAAGCGGTCCATCGGATAGCTTGGGAAAAACAGCAAATTGCGGCAATTTTGCCGCGACGCAGGAGAATCGCGATAGAAGTATTACCATTAAACCAACTCGTCTTGAGTTGCATTGAAGTTGCTCCCGGAATCCATTTGCACGTCCGCAATTGGGGAGCAGGCAGGCCAGTTGTTCTTATTCATGGCTGGCCACTGTCGAATGACATGTACGACTATCAGATGATGGATTTGGGGCCGCGAGCGGATTTATGGGCAATTCGCATCTACCCTGCGTGGTTTCGGTAAATCCGACAAGCCTTGGGAGCTTATAACTACGACGTTTATGCCGACGACATTAAGGCAGTTCTCGACCAACTTGGTTTGAACGACGCAACTTTGGGTGGCTTCTCTATGGGCGGCTCAATTGCAATCCACTAATGGCTCGCCATGGAGCAAGCAGAGTTGCCAAGCTTGCGCTCTTCGGGGCCGCAGCGCCGAGCTGGACAAAGCGGGATGATTACCCTTACGGCATCGAAAGGGCGGAAGAAGTGGACACGCGTCGTTAAAGCTGTATCCATTGACCGCCCCCAATTGTTTACGGATTTCGGCAAGATCTTTGGCCTTCACGAAAACTCCCTGAATTCGGGACATGCTGCTTGGCTTCACTCTATGGGGATGCAAGCGTCCCCCTACGCTGTGGCTCAAAGCCTCGTGGCTCTTCGTGACGCCGATCTTCGCCCTGATCTCGCAGCGATCAACGTGCCAACCGCGATCTTTCATGCGGTCGGTGACAAGATCTGCCCGTTTGCTCTTGCCGAGGAGATGTCCCAAAGCAATAAGGACGGCAAAGATCATTCGCTTCGAAAATAGTGGGCATGGCTTGTTCTTGGAAGAAAAAGAGAAATTTAACAGTGAATTGATAGGCTTTGCGGGTGAGGGTTTATACGTT